>CAWIRZ010000025.1:0-426484 GCA_963838695.1 uncultured beta proteobacterium
TTATGGAAATGGTGAGCCAGAAATTTGAGTCCTTTGCTAACGGAGCGAGTCATGAGTAAAGTCTGCCTGACACCGTGTTTCGCCACGCTCATACAGGACTTCTTCGTCGAACGATTGATCAATCAACGCGCCGTCAGCCCGGAGACGATATCTAGCTATCGAGATACGTTTCGCCTGTTTCTCAGATTTACATCCGAGCGCATCGGCAAGTACCCATCCGATCTGACGCTGGCCGACATGGACGCGCCGACGGTGCTGGCCTTTCTGCGACACCTTGAGGTTGATCGGCATAACTGCGCGCGCACGCGCAATGTCCGACTCGCGGCGGTGCGGTCGTTCATGAAGTACGCCGCATATCATGACATAGCATCGCTGGATGTTATCCAGCGCGTGCTTGCTGTGCCAATGAAGCGGTGCGATAAACCTATGGTTGGATTCCTGTCTCGCGA
Organism: uncultured beta proteobacterium; assembly: GCA_963838695.1. Lineage (GTDB taxonomy): Bacteria > Pseudomonadota > Gammaproteobacteria > Burkholderiales > Burkholderiaceae > Trinickia. The sequence continues at coordinate 450 of CAWIRZ010000025.1, forward strand.
TGAGATCCAGCAGCTATTAGCGGCGCCGGATCCAGACACCTGGTTCGGTCAACGCGACAGGGTGATGCTGGCAACGATGTATAACACCGGGGCGCGGGTCTCGGAGATTCTCGCTCTGCGTGTTGGCGATGTCATCCTGGGCCCGGCCCCCTTTATCCATATTCTTGGCAAAGGTCGGAAGCAGCGCACCGTTCCACTATGGCGCTCCACGGCTACGTTAATCAAGCGGTGGTTACCACGTATCCAGGATGAGCCGGGGCAACGACTGTTCCCGAGCCGGTCAGGAAACGCGATGACGCGCTCCAATGTCGCTGACAGGCTGAGAATTGCCGTAACGCGGGCGAAGGGCCAATGCCCACAACTCGCGAAGAGATCCGTATCTCCCCACCTGGTGCGTCACGCGACAGCGATGCATCTACTTCAATCGGGCGTTGACCTGTCTGTCATCGCGTTGTGGCTGGGACACGAAAGTCCGTCAACGACACACGGCTACATGGAAGCCGATCTCACCATGAAAGAGCGTGCGCTGCACAACATCCAACCGCCGCACGTGAAGAATCGTCGATATCGGCCACCAGACCGTCTTCTTCAGTTCCTGGAGTCTCTATAATTATGCGTAGTTCGCCGGACCGGAAATCCTCGGGGACCGGCTCGGCGACCGGCGCAGCATTGTTCGGCAACAAACAGCTCCGCGTAATTCGCCGCTGCACATTATTCCGGCTACGCAGAATTTTGCGTAGCCGGAAGAACTTCCTGTTCGCCGGCTCCGATAGCGGGGGCGAACGGGCCGCGGCGATGTACAGCCTGATCGGCACGTGCAAGCTGAACGCGATCAACCCGCGCGCTTACCTCGAATACGTGCTGACCCATATCGCTGATCACCCCATTAACCGCATCGACGAATTACTACCCTGGAACGTGGCAAGTAAGCTGCCAGGGCAGCCTTGCCCGCCTGCCTCCACGGGCTGATTGCCAGCGGGCCAACCCGAGCGCCCGATACCCAATCATGCCTCACGTGCGCGTCGTGTTGCGAACGGCCTTCGCGAGGCGCTTACTCAGATTCGCAGTTTTTTCGTTCTTCGACATCTGCAGCGCATCGAGTCCCGCGCTCACGCAACGCCCAAATTCTTCAACACGACCGATCTGGACGGACGCCGCCGAGGCCGCCTGCAGGGCGCCAAGTCGCATCGCCATGCCTCTCAATGATCAGGATTTCGATGCAAACGGTTGATCTTGACTACCGTCGCGCGCACGAGCGGATTCATCGACCGGTTCGCAGATTGGCAACGCCACGAGAATCGTTGGCCTGAACGCCGATTAATACAGATAATTCGCCGAGAAATCGAATTGCGTTTCCGCCGAAACTTCGACGTCAAAATCAGCAACGTTAGTGGTGAGCCGATTTTCCGTATGACCGATAACGTCGGTGAGCCAGGTGCGCAGCGCGACGACCTTCGCGCAGTTGGAGAGATCGCGTGGCGTGACGAGATAGAAGGCGCGATCGGTCGTGACCGACTTTCCGAATGGCGCGACCAGCCGGCCGGCGCGCAGGTCGTCCTCCACATAGGCGCGCCGGCCGATGCATACGCCCTGGCCGTCCACGGCGATCTGCACGGCCATCAGCGCGAGATCGAAGGTGAGGCGCGCGCTACCGGTCAGGTTGACCGGTAGCCCGGCCGCCTCGAGCCAGATGCTCCAGTCGTTGCTGGTCACGCCGCTCACCTGCAGCAGCGTGTGATAGGCGAGATTGTCGACGCTTGTGAGCGGATGATTGCCCGTCAGCAGCTTCGGGCTGCATACGGGGAAAATCTCGTCGGCCATCAGCCAGTCGGCGCGCAGCCCTTTCCATTCACCGCCGCCGTAACGAATTGCCGTGTCGGCGCCGCCGACCACGAAATCGACGAGGTCGGTGGAGGCACTTACCCGAATGTCGATCTCGGGATGCTTGAGACGAAACGAGCCCAGACGCGGCAGCAACCATTTCGACGCAAAAGTGGCGAGTGTGGAAATGGTGAGCGTGTTGTTGTTGCAGCCTTCGAGCAATTGCTCGGTGGAAAAGCGCAGTTGATCGAACGCGAGGCTCACACCTTGCAGATAGGCCTGCCCCGAAGCAGTCAGTTCGACCCGCTCCTTGAAGCGGTGAAACAGGCGGACTCCCAATTCATCCTCGAGACGCCGTACCTGATGGCTGACCGCCGTCTGCGTGACGTTCAGTTCGGAGGCCGCTTTCGTGAAACTCATATGACGCGCCGCACATTCAAATACTTTCAGACCGTTCAGTGATGGAAGTTTTCCCGCCATTGGATCACACCGTGTACTGGATAGTGGTAAAGAAACAGGGGTTCACCGGCGATTCACACGCCATTAACCGGCCGCGGGCATATCAAAGTTTGCCGGCAGGAAACATGTCACCCGGCCAATCAATGGCGTTCGAATAGGCACGCTGAAACCATGCCCATGACAATTTCTCATATGGTAGCACGCTAGATGTCATTTGCCGAAAACCCGGCTTCTTGCGATGCTTCGTGCCGCATCCCTGTCGTAAATCCCACCAGTAAGCAGCATATTCAACCGACGGATATACCAATGAATAATCTAAATAACGTTGACATCGGTGCGCTGGCTAAACCGAGGGCACGTAATGCAGCGAGAATGGCAGAAATTAGCGGACCTCATTTCAATGCAGCATATGAGAAAGGATTGATGGGCGTATCGTGCCGCGTGGGTGATTATCGCCGCATCGAAATCGCGACCACTGGGCAGCAGGTGGTCGACTACACACGTTGCGGCTATCTGAACCTCGACAGCCATCCGCGCGTGCTCGCCGCCGCCCGCGCCGCAGCCGACGAGATCAAGTCGGTGCACTTCTCGGTGGCGCGCACGCGCCTGTCGGGGGAGCCGCTTGCACGTCTCGAAAGCACGCTGTCGAACCTGTTCCAGGTCAACGGCGTGGTGGTGTTCCCGACTGTTGCAGCCGCCAACATGGGCGCGCTACCGCTGCTAGCGGCGGGCCTGTTCACGGGTGGCGTCAAGCCACTGATCGTGTTCGACCGCTTCGCCCACGTCACACTGCAATATCACATACCCGTGCTGCGTGAGGAAACCGATGTGATCGTGATCGAGCATAACGATCTCGAACAGCTCGAACGTCTGTGCCAGAGCCATCCGCTGGTCGCCTATGTCGGCGACGGCGCCTACTCGATGGGTGGTGCGGCACCTGTGCGCGAACTGCGTGCGCTCCAGGAGAAGTACGGCTTGTTCGTCTATCTCGACGACGCACACGGCATCTCGGTCGTCGGCAAGCGCGGCGAAGGCTTCGTTCGCTCGCAACTAAGCGCACTCGATCACCGCACGATCATCGCGGCGTCGCTCGGCAAAGGCTACGGCGCAGCGGGTGGCATGTTGATGCTCGGCTCGCGCGACATCGAAAACGCAGTGCGCCGTTATGCGCCAACTTACGGTTTCTCGTGCGCGCCGAGCATGGCTTCGGTGGGTGCAGCGCTGGCCTCGGCCGAGATCCACATGAGCGAGGAACTCGGCATGCTGCAACGTTCGCTGCAGCAGAATCTCGCGCTATTCGACCATGTGATCCCGACCGAGACGATCGGCAGCCAGTTGCCGATCCGCATCTACCGCATCGGCAACGAGGAGCGCGCGATCGCAACAGGCGAATATCTGCTCGAACGCGGCCACTACGCCTCGGTGGTGTTTTTCCCGACCGTACCGCGCGGCGAGGCTGCGCTACGCATGGCTGTCACAGCCGCACACGATCCGGACGACATCCGCGAGCTGTCCGCCCTGCTACGCGCGGCCGAAAGCGAGGAGACGGTGGAGACCAACGACGTGGCCATCGCAGGTTCGGGCGAAGCCGCACCGGCGCTCGTCTGACACGGTCCGTTTCGGGAGCATTCACATGAAAAAGATCGATCTGGGTCAATCGTTCGCGACAGCGATCGTGGATTTCGACATCGCTGCGGCGACGGACCGCGAAATCGCCGCGATCCGCAAGCTGACGTATTCGCGCAAGGTCGTCGCGTTGAAGAACCAACGGATGAATCGCGACGCGTATCTGCGTTTCGGCCGGCACTTCGGCGAACCCGAACAATTCCGGCTCAAGAACTATCACGACCCCGACTACCCGAACATCCTCGTGATCGACAACCGGAACGGCGGCGCCACTGGGCAATCGGTGGGCGCGCGCAAGCTCGGCAACATGTGGCACAGCGATTCCTCGTATCTGACCGAACCACTGCCGCTGACCTTCCTGCATGCGCAGCGCGTGCCGGACGGCAAGGGCCAGGGCGACACGCTGTTCGTGGACATGCAGGAGGCGCTGCGCACGCTTCCGGCGCGCCTGCGGGAGCGCATTGAGGGGCGTCAGGCGAAGCACGATGTGCGTTGGACCTACAAGGTCAAGCCGAGCGATCTCGGTGAATCGGTGCAGGAGATCTTCCAGCGCCTCGCCACGACGTTCCCGTCCGTCTCGCATCCGACTATCATGCGTCACCGCCACACAGGCCTCGAAACGCTCTACTTGAGCCCCGGCTACACGACGCATATCGAGGGGTATTCGGACGAAGACAGTCGCGCTTTGCTCGACGAGATCTTCGCGCATGTGCTGCAGCCCAAGCATATCTTCGCCTACCAGTGGGAGGCGAACGATCTGCTGATCTGGGATAACCGCTCGGTGATCCACTGCGCGACAGACCTGCCGCGCGAGACGGAACGCATCATGCACCGGATCGGCATCAACGACGGCGGATTCTTCGCCACGCAGGAAGAGGAGGTGACGGCATGACGGCTTCCCAGGTAGACGCCGACGGCGGCAAGAAACGGCTGCTGGTTGCGCACATTCTCGGCCAGACGGGCAAGGACATCCTCGTCGCTCGCGAGGATGTCGAAGTGATCGAGTTCGCCAACACGATCGGCCAGGACGCGTTTCGCGCCCTGCTGGCGGCCCAGCCGGCCGTGCATGGCGTGATCCTCGGCCTGACCGCCTTCGGTCGCGCCGAACTCGCAGCCGCCAAGGGCTTGCAGGTGGTGTCGCGGATCGGCGTTGGCTACGACGCGGTGGACGTGCCGGCCATGAGCGAGGCCGGCATCCCGGTCATGATCGGCGCCGGCGCGAACTGCGACACAGTCGCCGAGCACACGCTGTCGTCGATGCTCGCGCTCACCAAGCGCGTGCACGAACTCGACGCGCTGGTGCGGATGAACCGCTGGCACGAACGCTACCGCTATCTGCCGGGTGAAATACGCGGCCGTGAGGTGCTGATCGTCGGATTCGGCCGGATCGGCTCGCGCGTCGCGCGGCTGTGTCAGGCCTTCGGCATGCGCGTGCGCGTCTATGATCCGTACGTGGCCCACGACGCGCTGCGCGCGGCCGGTGTCGATCCGGTTGCCGATCTCGATGCGGCATTGTCGGGCGCCGAGTTTGTCACGCTGCACTGCCCGAAGACGCCCGAGACGATCGGCCTGATCGACGCGGCGCGCCTGGCCCGGTTCCGGCATGGCGCGTTCCTCATCAACACAGCGCGCGGCGGCATCGTCGACGAAAACGCGCTGACCGAGAAGCTGTCAAACGGACATATCGCCGGCGCGGCCATCGACGTGTTCCTGCCCGAGCCACCCGTGCCCGGCAACCCATTGCTGGAGATGTCGAACGTGATCTGCTCGCCGCATCTGGCGGGCGTCACGCGCGAGGCAGTCGAACGCATGGCGCAGCTCGCGGTCCTCAACGCGCTGAGCGTATTCGACGGCGAGCTGCAAATCGACAACGCCGTCAATCGCAACGCCGTAGCCACGCTGGCGACAGCCTGACACGTGCCGGTCCGGCGGACTGCCGGACCGGCGCTTTACCCAAGCACAGGAGCACAACAATGACAACGCTTCGCTACCACTTCCTGGAGAACCAGCGCGACGCCATGATCCTGCTCGCGCGGATTATGATCCTCGCGATCTACCTCTATTTCGGCTGGACGTACCTGACCGATCACGCCACGGTGCTCGCCTACCTGCGCTCGGTGCATGCACCGGTGCCAGAATTCACGGCGATCGTCGCGACCGTCATCGAATTCTTCGGCGGCCTCGTGCTGCTGTTCGGTTTCTGGACGCGCCCGCTCGCTGCGCTGTTCGCCGTCTACACGATCGGCACCGGCATCATCGGCCACGCTTTCTGGAATTCGACGAATCCGGTCGAGCATCACGCCTTCTTCGTCCACTTCTTCAAGAACATCAGCATCTCGGCCGGCTTCCTGTTCCTGTGCGCGCTCGGGCCGGGCAAATACTCGATCGACGGCAAGTGAGGCCACCCGCCTTGCAGGGTACGAAAGGACGATGTGAAAGCATCGCCCTTTCGTCCACCTTTTCCAAAGAATACGGAGTTCCGCATGACTGACAACACCGGACCGGTCGCCGACCTGCGCGACTGGCTGGCCCGCGTCGAGCGCATCGGCGAGTTGCAACGGATCGACGCCGCTGTCGACGCGCGCGAGGAAATGAGCGCGATCACCTATCTGCTCGCGAAGACGGAAACCTCGCCCGCCGTGCTGTTCGACACCGACGCGAAGCCCTACGGCTTTCGCCATCTCTGGAACCTGTTCGGACCCAGCGTCGCGCGCACCGCGATCACGCTCGAGGAAGACCCGGCCACGCCCACGCTGGAACTGATCCGCCGCACCAAGGACAAGCTGCGCGTTGCGATCGACCCGCGCGAAGGGCCGGCCGCCGAGGCGCCGCTCTACCAGAACAGCCTGTACGGCGCCGACATCGACCTCTCGAAGCTGACGATCCCGCAGCATTGGCCGCGCGACGGCGGTCGCTACGCGGGTACGGCCGACGCCGTCATCACGCGCGATCTCGAATCGGGCTACCTGAACGTCGGCACCTACCGGATGATGATCCAGGGGCCGCGCCAGGTAGGCCTTTCGCTGGCGCCGGGCAAGGACGCGCTGCGCCATATCCACCAGGCTTGGGCGCGCGGCGAGGCGCTGCCGATCGCGGCGGCCTGGGGCATCGATCCGCTGCTGATGGTGGCGGGCTCGCAATCGCTGCCGCCAGGCGTGTCGGAATATGGCTTTGCGGGCGGCATCAAGGGTCGCGCCATCGACGTGGTTCGCGCGACGCAATCCGACCTGCTGGTGCCGGCTGCGGCCGAGATCGTCATGGAAGGGCTGATCCATCCCGCCGCGACGAAGGAGGAAGGTCCGTTCGGCGAATTCACGGGCTACTACGGCACCAAGGACATCGACTGCCCGTTGATCGAGGTGACGGCGCTGCATTTCCGTCACCGGCCGATCCTGACCAATGCTCTGATGGCCGACTATCCGTCGAACGAACAGAGCGCGTTCTTCTCGACCATCCGTTCCGCGAAGATCTGGGCCGATCTCGACAAGCTCGGCATTCAGGGTATCAAGGGCGTCTATGCGCATCCGGCTGCGGCCGGCGCGTTCGCCCTGGTCGTCATCAGTCTCGAACAGCGTTACGCGGGCCACGCCGCACAGGCGCTGTCGCTCGCGGCTCAGGTGCCCGGCGGCGCCTACGTCACGAAATGGATCATCGCCGTGGACGACGACGTCGATCCGACCGACATGGATCAAGTGCTGTGGGCGATGGGCACGCGGACCAATCCGGCCGACGACATCGACATCCTGCGCAACACACGCGGCTCGCCGCTCGACCCCTCGCAGAACCCGCCCGAGAAGCGGCTGTACGGTTCCAAAGCACTCATCAACGCCTGCAAGGACTACCGTCACCTCAAGACCTTCCCGCGCCGCACGCTGCTGCGCGAATCGGTCTACCAGCAGGTTACCGAACGCTGGCGCGAACTCGGGCTGCCAGGCGAGCCGGCCCGTGTCGAGCGCTTCGACGCGGTGGATGGCGAGGGTGAAGCATGAGCGCGCACGCACCCGTGCGGCGCGTGGTCGTCGGCATCACCGGGGCGAGCGGTATCCTGTATGGAATCCGCACGCTCGAATGCCTGCGGCGCCTCGAGATCGAGACGCACCTCGTCATGACTCGCGCCGCGCACGTCACGCTGGCCCATGAACTGCCGTGGACGGCGGAGCAGGTCAAGGACCTGGCAAGCGTTCACTACGCCTCGACCGAGATCGGCGCGGCCATCGCCAGCGGTTCGTTCCGCACCATGGGCATGATGGTCGCGCCGTGCTCGATCAAGAGCCTGTCCGAGATCGCCACGGGCGTGACCGGCGGCCTGCTGTCGCGCGCCGCCGATGTCACGCTTAAGGAGCGGCGCCCGCTGGTGCTGATGGTGCGCGAGACGCCGCTGCATCTCGGCCATCTGCGTTCGATGACGCAGGTGACCGAGATGGGGGCGATCGTGATGCCGCCGGTGCCGGCGTTCTACGCGAAGCCGGAGTCGATCGACGACATCGTCGGCCACAGCGTCGGCCGCATGCTCGACCTGCTCGGGCTCGACAGCGGCAGCGTGCGGCGCTGGGGATCGTGATGAGGCCCGCGCCGCGCATGGCGATCCCGCCTTCTTCGAGCGGCCCGTCAGGCCTCGACGGAGGCCGCGGCGCGCGCAGGACGATCAAGGCGCGCGAAGCTCATCGCGGCCGCACCGCAGAAAGCGGCCGCGATGACCAGCAGCGCGAGTCGCGCATCGACGCGGCCGTTGTTTATCAGTGCGCCGAGGCAGGCTATGCCGAGCACACCGCCGCTCTGCCGCGCGGCATTGACCACGCCCGAGGCGATGCCGGCCCGCTGCGACGGCACCTCGGCGAGCGCGGAGGCGACGATCAGCGGCAGGGTCGCGCCGCCCGTGCCGAGCAGCAAGGCAGCCAGCACGAACGGTCCCTGCGCCACGCCGAACAGACACGACACGAGCGCGCCGACGGCGCCGGCCAGCATGCCAAGCGCCATCACTCGGCGCGCGCCGAACACCTCGGCCAGGCGCCCCGAGAGGGTGGCGGCCACGCCGGTAGTGATCGTCATCGGCGCGAGCCGCAGGCCCACTGCCAGTGGCTCGCCGCCATGCGCCTGCAAGGCAACGGGCAGCACGAACAGCGTGCCGAAATAGGCAAAGGTCTGCAGGAACGCGACGCCGACCGATGCCGCGAAGGCTGGCGACGCGAACAGTTGCGGCGGCAGCATCGGCTCGGCGACGCGCCGCTCGAAGGCAACCAGCCAGCATGCGGCCGCGGTGCCCACGGCCAATGCCGTGACGATCGCCGGTGCGCGCCAGCCGAGCACGGGCGCCTCGATCAGCGCGAATGTGATGGCGGCGAGCGCCACCGCCGACAGGGCCACGCCACAAGGATCGAAGGCGCGCGCATGCTCGGCGCGCCGCTCGCCGCAACGCAGCGTGGCGCCGATCGCAACCAGGCAGAACGGCGCGTTCAGATAGAAGATCGCGCGCCAGTTGGTCAACTCGCAGAGCAGGCCACCGACGACCGGGCCGGCCACCAGGCCGACCGCCGAGATGCCGCCCCACAGCGCGATCGCGCGGGCGCGCCGAGCCGGGTCGGGATAGGCGGCGGCGAGCAGCGCCATCGAACTCGGCAGCATGATCGCCGCGCCCAGGCCCTGCGCCGCGCGCGCCGCAATCAGCGCGCCGATGCCGGGCGCGCCGCCGCAGGCGATCGACGCGCCCATGAAGACGACCAGGCCGGCCACGAAGGTGCTGCGCGCACCGAGCCGGTCGCTGGCCGAGCCGGCCGCGAGCAACAGGCTCGCGAACACCAGCGTGTAGGCGCCTGCAATCCACTGAAGCCGATCGATGCCAACCGCGAACGCGTGCCCGATATCCGGCAGCGCGACGTTCAGCGCCGTCACGTCGAGCGCGGTCATCAGCGAGCCGAGCGCGACGGCGATCAGCGCGGCGCGCGCAACGGCAGGCGAGGCTGAAGCGCGAACGGAGAGCGAATCGCGGGAAAGGCCTGTTGTCATGGCGGCGGACTCGGTGGACGAATCACCACATTACCCACCGACCGGCCGCCGGAGAAATTACTTGTTCAACTTTCAACCATAAGTCGGACTACTGATCATGATGAACTTGATGCATTGGCGTTTGCTGGTGGCCGTGGCCGATGCCGGCTGTGTCTCGAAGGCCGCCTCGCAGGTCGGCATCACACAATCAGGCGCGAGCCAGGCCATTAGCCAGTTGGAGGACATGCTCGGCGTGAAGGTGCTGTTGCGCGATCGACGCCGCACCACTGTGACAGCGATCGGTGAACAGGTCATCGCGCAGGCGCGGCGCATGCTGGTCGAGTGGGAATCGATGAAGACGCTGGTCGATGCTTCGCGCGGCCTGCATGCAGGCCGCATCAAGCTCGCGACGTTTCCGTCGGTCTTCACGAGCTTGCTGCCAACCTTCCTGCAATCATTCGGGCAGCAGTATCCCGGCATCAACGTCGTTACGCTCGACGGCACCGACGAAGAAATCGAGGCCTGGCTCGCCGACGGCGCGGTGGATGTCGGCGTGGTGATGAACCCTGGAGCCGAGCGAGAGGCGTTCGTGCTCGGCCGCGATGTGTGGGTTGTGGTAGCGCCGACCAGTCATCCGCTCGCGCGGCGCTCGAGCGAGATCGGTGTTGCGCTTGAGGAACTGGCGGACGAGCCGTATGTGCTCGCCACCGGCGGCTGCCGCTTAAACAGCCGGCGGTTGTTCGAAGAAGCGGGCCACGCGCTGTCCGATTTGCGCATCTCGGTGCGCGACTGGCCGACCGCGTTCGAGCTGATCCGCGAAGGCATCGGCCTGTCGCTCGTCCCGGAATCGATGCTGCCGAGCGCTCGGCAGGGGCTGCGCGTGCTGAACCTCGCTACCCCGATGTATCGCGAGTTCGGGCTGGTCTGCTCCGAGGCAGGTCGGCTCGCGCCTGCCACGCACGCGTTCTTCGACCTACTGCGACGCACACGCAGCGTGGCCCGGCGCGCTGCGCACTGTCATGCGCAGCCGGAACCGCGCCGCGCTGCCCTGCGCGACCTGCGGTGCGCACCGTGGCCCGAGAGGGGCATGCCACCGATTTCATAAGGAACTCTAATGCTGCCCCGGTCGAATGGTAACTTTACGTGTCGCGTCTGCAGGCCATAGGATCGTGTCACCCGATGGCCGCGCCATGATGCGCAGCTCACGCCGCCACGGCCGGCCCGTCTCGACGTCATCGAAGGATCCAAGCTCATGAAACTCTACTTCGCTCCCCATGCGTGTTCGCTCTCTCCGCATATCGTCCTGCGCGAACTCGGCCTGCCGTTCGAACTGGTGCGCGTCAACAACAAGACCAAGCAGACCTCCGAAGGCCGCAGCTTCCTCGAAGTCAACCCGAAGGGTTATGTCGCCGCGCTCGTGCTCGACAACGGCGAGGTGCTGACCGAAGGCCCAGCCATCCTCCAGTACTTAGCCGACCTGAAGCCCGAAGCGAAGCTCGCGCCGGCAAACGGCACCTGGGAACGCGTGCGGCTCCAGGAAACGCTGAATTTCGTCACCTCGGAAATTCACGCTGGGTGCAGCCCGCTGTTCAGCAGCGATATTCCCGAAAACGTGAAAGACATCATCAAGGAGAAGTTTTACAAGCGCCTGGATAACCTCGACGCCACGCTCTCGCGCAAGGACTACCTCCTCGGCGAATTCGGCGTGGCGGACGCCTATCTGTACACTGTGCTGACGTGGCTGCCGCACTTCTCGATCGACATCAAGGGCTGGCCGGCGCTTGCACGCTTCATGGACCGCATCAGCGCACGCGCCACGGTCAAAGCCGCGCTCGCCGCCGAGGAAGCCACGCCCGCCGTGTAAAACCGCGCAGTCGGCTGTGCATCCATTTCCTGACCACACCCCAATAGCGATGAGAACCAAGACCGTATTGACCAATGACGATGTGAAGAAAATCGCAGCCGCCGCCGAGCGGCACGCACTGGCCCGCAACTGGCCCGTGACGATCGCGATCTTCGACGACGGTGGCCACCTGCTGCACCTCAATCGCCTCGACGGCGCCACGCTCAGCTCGATCGAGATGGCGCTCGCGAAGGGCCGCACGGCCGCGCTGGGCCGTCGCGAGAGCAAGTTTTACGAGGATCTCATCAAGCAGGGGCGCACCGCCTTCCTGAGCGCGCCGATGACGGGCTTCCTCGAAGGTGGCGTGCCGATCGTCGTGGCCGGCGAGGTAGTCGGCTCGGTCAGTGTATCGGGTGTGAAGTCGGAAGAAGACGCCGAAATCGCGCGTGCCGGAATCGCCGCGCTAGAACTCTGAGAGACTCGCTGAAGCGAGAACTGGCAACTCCTGCAACACGACGAGTCGGGTGTTACGGCCTTCGTTCAATGCTGGGGACACAAGTCGCATCGCGAGCGCTCGTGGAACTAGTAAAGCAACGGCTCGAACAGGGGCTCGCGGCTCGAGGTCGAACGAGAGTGAACCAATCCGTGGGAGGTCAATTCACGCCGCTCGGCGCACACTCGGCGAGTTTGCATCTGCAGAAGTCTTGGTCAACACAGCAAGTTTCTTAGCCGAGAATTCTTCGTTGAGAACAGCAACTCTGACCTGTGCCAGGCAATGTGCTCCCTCGTCTGTCCACGTTGGCCTGGATTGATGATGGGCAAGCAGCGAGCACTCGAGGGTGATATCTGCGCGTGCAAGTGCGAGCCGCCACCCGTCATGCTTGCATCGCAGTCGGACATGTTCGAGAGCTACGAAGGCCACGACTTGGCGAAAATGGGATTTACCTCCACCGGCGAGTCGATTGAGCACGCCACCAAGACCCACGACCAACATTTCCGGATTATCAATAGTGACGGCGAACCGGTGGAAGGCTTGCCGTATGCCCTCAAGAGTGCCGACGGGACCGCCGTGCAGGGCGCAACGCTGGCAAACGGAAAAACCGAACTTCTCTCGGCGCACGATGCTCATGAAGTGCACTTCCTGCTTCACCTAGCACGGGGGAGCGAGTAATGCAGTTAGCCAATGCGTTGATGACACCGAAGAGCGACCGGAAACCCGTCACCGTTCAATGCAAGGTCTACTGGATTCATCGTCATGAATGGAACGCCCAGTGGATTGCGACCTACCACGCCGCAGTGCCCGCGCTCGCGAAGGAAATTCAGGCACGCAAGGTCGACATGTCGAAGCTTGAGAACGAACCCATCGACGGGTCTCCTACAGGCGGCAGCGACGCAAATCGATTCACCTGTGAGGACTTCGCCTTCGAAGTCCTCATCGAATTCGCTTCGCGGAACAAGCTCCCGTTAAAAATCAAGACGAACTCGGCGGTGTTCAAGAATATCGACAAGGACTACCAGTCCGGAAACAAAACGGCTCCGCCGACCCCGGCTGGCTTCGCGCTCGACGTCGCTAACGCGAGCGGCGCCCCAGATGTGCTAAAGAATTCGTCTCCTGTGGCTGACAGTGACCTGTTACCGGGGGACCTCTTCGTTGAGTTCAACGGTGGCCACATCCAGTTAGTGACGGGCGTCGAGCAGGGAAAGATTGAAATCATGCAAGGCAATTTCCCTGGCCCGGGAGAAACTCCGCGTCGGAAGTGGACGAGCTACCTGGAGCTTGGACCCTGGCTGCGCGCGACCAACGACGGAAACCGGGAGAGTTCAAACTACCTGGGCTCGCCTGTTCAGGATGCTGTTTATGAGCAACGTGCCGGAAAGTGGATGTATCAGCGTCTCTACGGAAACTATAGGGATTGGGATGCCGATGTCTGGGGGACGATGAGCAAACACGTGCGTTGGAATTTTGCGGAGTTCAACAGTCTATGAAGCTTGGGGCCATTATCGTCGTGCTCGTGCTCCTTGTCGCGTGCTATATCGCGGCAGGGACACCTGCACTTGGCTTGCTATTCAAACCGTCCGTCCTTGGTGACGCCCTCGCGCTCAAACCCATCACTTACCACTGGGCGAATCGCTTTGACCGCGCAATTCCAGAGGCGGAGTTGTTGGCGAGTCGCTTTTACGTACTGATACTCGCAGTTGTCAGCGCGGCGGCCGGTGTCTCCGCGTTCCGGGTGGATGCAACCGGTCGCCGCTTCGCCTTCGTGCTTTCCTGGTCCATCGTGCTGCTCGCTCTCCTCGCGTATGCGCAGATGCAAGCCTTTTACACAGTCGGATAACTATGAAACCGCGAGCGAGCATTTTCGTTTCGTCCTTCGCTGGCATCGTGTCACTGGTGGGCCTAGTCCTGACCGTCGGAGCGCTCGCCACACTGAGAAGTGGTGATGCACTTCATCGTCTCCTGACATACGACTACATGAGCTTTGTCGATGGCGAGACGGTGGGGGGCATGGTCAGTGACTTCTTTATTGGCGTCGCATTGCTTCTCGTCGGTAGCGTGCTGTTCACGAAAGTGGACCGCGTTCGCCGTTACAGCAAGCTCGCGGCAGCTATCCTCTTTGTTTTCATCGCGCTGACGCTCATTTACGCGTGCCTTAACCCGCGCGTCGGGATTCGGCCGTATTGACGCGGTAACGAAGGGCGGCGAGAGCCGCGGCGTTGATGAATCCAGGTGTTCTTTGGCTTGACGTCACGGTGAATCACGCCCGCGTCGTGCGCGGAACGAAGCGCGTCTGTGAGCTGTCGAGCGACAATGAGCGTGCCGTCGAGATTGTCGGCGTTGCCCAGTGCGACGATGCCTTTGTGGACGCCGAAGTCAATCGACGCAGCGAGTGTTCCATTCGACGCGAACGACGCGAATCTTCGCGCCGTCTTCAGAGAAATCGAAGCGCGCGACCCGGCTGCATGCCGGCGTCCGTGTGTCCGTAAGCTTTTCCAGAGCACGCACGAGACTCGCTTTGAAATTTCGCATATGCGACGTGTAACCGGAGAGGAGGTAGAGACGCTCGATGGGCAGCCACATGGGGCCAGCGTGCCCTGCATAGAAGCTAGCGAGCCACCCCTTCAGTCCGTCGTATCGAACCGCTTCGTTGTCAACGGCCGTCCAGGCGCCCGGTCCGAAGAGGTCCGCTACCGATGTCGTCACCCGCAGAAGTAGCGTATCGCTTCCTTTGAAATCCTCACCCAGTCCGCCGTCCTCGAACGTCACGGACAGTAGCTTGGGGACTTCGATGTTCATGCGGTTATGACGCAGACGCATCTGTGCGAAGCTCAGGCGCAGAATGCTCGCCCGAATGGCCCTGTGCGCTTTCACGCTGTATTCATTTCCCATGCGACGCGCGAACTCATAGAACGTTGTTCGTATGTGTCGCGGGCTCTCCTCGGGGCAAAGAGGTGCTTCGCGGTAATAGTCGAGGCAGGTCGCGTAGACGAGTCTATCGAGCTGACAAAGCTCGTACCCGCTGAAGGTCAGCGTCATGTTTCGAAACGTGGCAATTTCCTTACCGGCCACGAGCAAGGTCGAGTCGCCAGACAGTACCCTCGCGCTGTCGGCCTGGACGCTTCTGCCCGTGGAAAACAAGGCGGAACGGAGGAAAGCATTCGGCAGGGCACGGGCCATCGCAGACCAGCTCGGCAGATACACATCCGAGCCTCTGCGAATGGCCTGCCGACGCCTGACGTTTCGAACTTCCTCTGCTGTGGCATTGGACGGAAGCTCGGCGATTGCCGGCTCCGTGCGCGCGTTCTCGGCTCGACGTTCAAGGTTGTCGGCAAAGCGGTCGATTTGCTCGGCCGCGTCGAGCACCGTAGTTTGTCGGTCCGCTGCAACAGTGAGAGCTGCATTCGCGGTAAGGCTGGCGAGCTTACGAAGCTCTGTGGCTTTGCGCTCGAGTCTACTGGGCGCGAGGTTCCTAGCCATTCCGCCCCTCCCCGTCCCAACCAGCACTTTCTGACGCCGTCCAAAATACTGCGGCGCCAATGAAGACGAAGTTGGAGCTGCGTCCCTGGTGAAAGGTACGAACGGCTCCCACGTCGAGTTGGGTTGCGCCGGCAGCGCGAATCGGTATTGCAGCAGGGTTACTCATGACGAATACATGCGCGTTGAACATGCATGTGTATAAGCAGAAACGATGGCCGCGGAAGCGTGCGGAACGGACGGCGGCGTCATATCGAAAAATAGCGCCTGCGACAAGTGTGAATTTCAGCGCTGGTCGGGGATTCCGCAGCTTGTACTCGGCATCGGCTCCACTTGTACTGCGCATCGCGCGCACTTGTACCCTGCATCGCCTCGGCTTGTACTCCACATCGCCCCCGGGACGAAAAGGCGAAAATCGGGCTGCGGCAGAGGGATTGTTGGAAGCGAGCGGCGTCCCATAGTATCTGTAGACTTGGTAACCGAGATATCCGGACCAGGTAGCCCACGGCTGGCGAACACTTCCGCAGTCTGACCTCGGCTGTCCGCCCGCGCACATACAACACCACCTTGCCGGTTTTATCCGAACCCCAAAAAGCGCCGACGAACCGGCGATGGAAAACGCGCCGCGATTCTGTTTAGAGAAATGTTGTCGACAATCGCCGGCCCTGGTCAGCCGAGGCGCGCCTCACGCGGCTCTTCTCTCACCTTCTCGGGTAACGGAAACCTGGCGCCCATCGCGAACGCAATCCGCTATCGGCACGAGACTAAATCCGCAATCTACATCTGGCTGACCAGGGAAGGCGGCGCAGGACCGCACCTGAGTCCAGCTACAGACAGATAGGCGTATCGCTCCATATACCTGAATCGCTCTTCTCGGCAACCCACCCTCATCGACGGCCAGAAGCGGACTACACGCCCCAGGGGATTCTATGTCCGCTCGGATGCTCGCCGACCAACCGGCCCCTGGTGCGCTGCCGGGCCTCGATATTAATCGGCGGCCGTATCACGGTGCGGATATCGCAGCCGACGGCATTGAACGGCTATCGACCCGGCACGGCTGAGAGCGAATTCAGGACAATTTGACCAGCAACTTGATGAAGTTGCGCTTCGCGCGATACGCCGCCCGAATCTCCTCCAGTTCGCGGGTGAACTCCGCACGTTCATCAAGCCTCGCCCGCAACATGCCGATAGCCCGCACGATTTCAAACGCCTCGTCATATCTCGCGTTGCGCGTACCGCCCTCGGCAGCGACCGGCAGCAGCCGGTGATAGAGGACGATGGCGTCGTGCGGATGCGTCTTGCCGCGGACAGCCGCCATTTCCGGCCATAGCTGAGTTGCGACCGGGCCGCCGGCAAACGCTTCCCATGCGATGTCGTTGTCTTTCTCGGCAAGAAAAATCCTGACCAGTTCGGTCCGCGTCGACCGCTGCCAGACACTGCGCTTCGATTTTGCGACCGCCTCCTCTTCCCTGACCTGCGCCCAGAGATGCGTGAGAGCCCGCTCCCGTGTCTCGTCATGCCTGCCGGTAGCCGTAGCTACCTTCATCAAGGCAGGAAACGCCTCGGCTGTGGGGTGCATTTCGAAGCGGCGCCACGCGAACGCATCGGCCTTGTCGAATTCACTGCGACGCAGATACGCGTCGATGCAGAAGTCGAGCAGGCGCTGGTCAAAGCTCTTGCCTGACTCTTCGATGCCGCGCTCGGCCCACGTGAGCCCCTCATCCGAGCGACCGTGCTTCACACAAAGCTCCGCAACCAGCAGAAAGCGGTACGGACTCGACAGGTCCTTTGAGCGAATGCGAATCAACGCATCAACGTCTCCGTCGAGTTCGGCCAGCGCCCCCATCGCGTGTTCGAGCTGCATGCGCGGCGAGTCGTATGACCGGCGAGATTCTTTGTCCGGCGCGAGCGGGGGCAGCCCCTCCCAGGCCTCGTTGACGAGTTCGCGATAACGTCGCAACCCGTTCTTGCCCAGTGGCTCCGCATACGCCGGCAAAACGTTGTAGAAGGTGTCCCACTTGCCTTCTGTCTGGAAGCAGAAGAGCCGCTCCGCAAGCTTCACCGGGTCGGGTCCGGTCAACTTGCAGGCATCGAGGTGCACAGACGCCAGCTCGAGAATCGCCGGCATCACGCCCCCGCCGGAGTCGTCAATTTGTTCGAGGCTCGTTTCGGCGCCCGCAATTGCCAGTTCGGACAGCTCGACCACCTGTGCGGCGTGTGGTCCGGAAAGCCTCTGGCGCAGCATGTCGGCCAGCGACATCAGGCCATCGCCGTATGCGCCAGCCTCCCGCCAATCCAGTGGCCGGGAAAGGCGTGTCGCCTGCCTGACCGCCGCCTTCATGCCAGGCAAATCGGATGCCCCCGCGGCACGCGCGGCGAACAGCAACTTGTCGCGCAACGCCAGGTCGCGTTCGATGGCTTCAAGCAACCACTCCTGAAGCGCGTCCTTGTCGAGCGTCGCTAGGTGTTCGCGAATCACTTCCTCGTAGGTCTTCCTCTTCTTGCGCGGCTTCTCGGGAGCGGCCTCTTCGGCATGGAACACCTCTTCGCCGGAATTCTCGAGCCAGGAGAGCGCGACAGCGACAGCGTGCTTGCAGAAAACGCCGTCGTCCCCTACCGGACAGTTGCAGTCGTACGCGAGTTCGCCATCGTCATCGACGGCGAGTTCAACCCGGTAACGATGCGTGCCGCGTACGCTGGCGTGAACAGCGCCGTCGCGCTCATCCAGGCTGGAGACCGCGCCGTCGTGGAAATAGGCCTTGCCGCGCGCAAAGGTCTTCGCGTCGGCCAGCGACTGGACTTCGGCAAGAGTGAGAACCTCGGAGAGCTTTGCAGACTGGGACATCGGGTGAGTGGTGGGAGCGGGAGAGTACCGCGGCGGGCTGCGCACAGGCGTGATGATACCCGGGCAGCCATGCAGTCGCCTCACGGCACGGCGATGCGCTCCTTCCAGCGGCGCGATGCGTTTCCAATCAACTGCTGCCTTCAGCGCCGTTAGCGGCCATTGCTTAGCCTCCGTCCCTGTCAGCCGGGTTCACACCGGAAGCGCTGTTTCGCTGCGACAGGAAGTGCATGTCCGGCGATTCATGAGGAGCCGGCACCACTGGGCCAAGCGGCGGCCGCTCCCTTTATCGGCCGGAGGTAAAATCGTCTTATTTTCGCGCCTTTATCAATGTCGGCCGCGCATATGGTGTGCCGTTCCCGTTCGAAGAATACGAACGGATGGCGGCCACGATGCGGGCCTGCAAAGGCAAAGTGATGGTCAGTATCAACGACCACCCGGACATCCGGCGAGCGTTTGCCGGCTTCCCCATGCTCGGCTTGTCCATCAAGTACAGCGTCAACAATACGGTGGCCGGAGGAGCATCGACGAGCCGCGAGTTGGTGATCACGAACTGGGAGCCAGGAACGCAAACTGGTGGGCTGTTTTGATCTGCCTGCCTATACAGAGTTGTCTCGCGGGTCGGTGCTACGATGGCGGCCCATCCCACTACATGGAGGAATTGATCGATGGCCTCGGTCAAAATCGACTTGGGTTTTGGTGAACAAGCCATTCTTTCGGAGCGAGCCGGCTCGGGGATTTCGACCGCCAAGCACCAACGGGACGCTGAGGAATTCTTGCGGCGCTGGCCCCGGACCCGATCTATCGAACAGGAGAGCGGTTATCTCCAGCAGCTCGGACTGCACCTAGGGCGCACCCTACCCGGCGTGAACCCGAGCGATACCAGCGAGCAGCTTCGGGCGGCGGTGAAAAGCGGTAAGGTCATGGTTGTGATCGAGCGCGCTGCAACGAGTACGGGAGGCGGCGTCTGTGCCTCTGGACCGACGACGCCCCCCGTATCCGCTCGCAATGCGGCGGAAAGCCGCCTGGGTGGCTCCGACTCGTAAATCGTACTCTTATGACTGGCTGCCGAACTACGACGACGTTAGCGCTGACGACTTAATCAACTACATCCAGAGCGTGATCGGTGGCTCCCCGAGCGAGGTGGCCGACACGGCGGAAACGGCGGAAACAGCCAGCGACGGTACCAGTTTGTCTACGTCGCTCAGTGATGCCCAGCCGTTTTCGTACGCAGCCCCCGCGACGGCGACCGGCGACGTTGAACAGGATGCGGGGGTGTTTCTCACACCCGCCGAGGAAGCTGAGTGCGAGATGCAATACGAGGCTGATATGGCCGAGTGCAGTGCCTACGCCGCGATGGACAAATCATCGTGGGGTATGTGTAAAGAGCGTGCGATGAGCCGCTATTCAACCTGCTTGAGGGGATTGGGATGAACAAACGAGGCCCGCGTTGCGTGCTGATTACCTACGACGAGGACGAACAACAGATCGAGACGTGCACGGTCGACCGGGGGGCGATATCGGCGTTAAAGGAGCGGGCGCTCGTCGTGCCGTGGCCGCTTGAGGCGCGCTCATTCAAACTTGACGACGAGTTCGCGCGACGCCTCGGCGGCGCCGCTCTCCTGCTACTCGCTACGACACAACCTGAACTTAGGAAATATGTCACGGTGACTCAAGAGCAGCCGTCCGCCGACTGAGTTGTTCTCGCTACATTGAGCCGCTAACCGAGCCGCCGACAGGCGGCCTTTTTTAGGGCTGGCGGTGACAAAACGTCCGCACTGACGGTGTGGGAAGGTTATGACAAAGAAGTCGCAAAACGGTGCCAAAACGCGCGCGACGCTACAGTGTCCCATCGGGAAATCAAGCATAACGTGTCCAGGTGGCCACTTTATGCTTAACGGCACAGGCTTCGAGCTTGGCTTAGCTTTGCGAAAATGGTGGGCCGGGTGGGAGTCGAACCCACGGTGTCCTTTCGGAGGCGGATTATGAGTCCGCTGCCTGCAACCAGCACGGCGTCCGGCCCGTCGTGCGCCGCAGTTTGGAATTCTGATACTTGCGGCGCGATACCTGCCCGCGATCGACGGCTTCGCGGAAAGATTGCGAGTCTATCGGCTAATGCCACGGCATGCAAACAGCAAAAGCCCAATAATCGCGAACATCGGGGTGCCTCTACGAAAAGGCCCGGCTGTTCAAGCCGGGCCTCATCACCCTACGGCACCGATCCAGCGGATCAATTCCCTTCGAGGAACGACTTCAGCTTGTCCGAACGGCTCGGGTGACGCAGCTTGCGCAGCGCCTTCGCCTCGATCTGGCGAATCCGCTCACGCGTCACATCGAACTGCTTGCCGACTTCTTCCAGCGTATGGTCCGTGCTCATCTCGATACCGAAACGCATGCGCAGCACCTTCGCTTCGCGCGGCGTCAACGAATCGAGCACGTCCTTCACGACATCGCGCATGCTCGCGTGCAACGCGGCATCCGACGGCGCTACCGTGTTCGAATCCTCGATGAAATCGCCCAGATGCGAATCGTCGTCGTCGCCGATCGGCGTTTCCATGGAGATCGGCTCCTTCGCGATCTTCATGATCTTGCGGATCTTGTCCTCGGGCATTTCCATCTTTTCCGCGAGCGTTGCCGGATCGGGCTCGAGACCCGTCTCCTGCAAAATCTGCCGCGAAATACGGTTCATCTTGTTGATCGTTTCGATCATGTGAACCGGAATACGAATCGTGCGCGCCTGGTCCGCAATCGAACGCGTAATGGCCTGGCGAATCCACCATGTGGCGTACGTCGAGAACTTGTAGCCACGGCGATATTCGAACTTGTCCACGGCCTTCATCAAGCCGATGTTGCCTTCCTGAATCAGATCGAGGAACTGCAAGCCGCGGTTCGTATACTTCTTCGCGATCGAAATCACGAGACGCAAGTTCGCCTCGGTCATTTCCCGCTTGGCCTGCCGCGCCTTCAATTCGCCCGCCGCCATCTGACGGTTCGTTTCCTTCAAGTCCTTCAACGGCAGAACGACACGCGCCTGCAAATCGAGCAAACGCTGTTGCTGTTCCCGAATAGCCGGAATATTGCGCGACAGGATCGCGCCGTACGAATGGCTCTCCGCCACCACCTTGTCGGCCCAATCGAGATCGGTCTCGCTGCCCGGGAAGCGTGCGATGAATTCCGAACGCGGCATACCGCATTTATCGACGACGATATGCAAGATCTGACGCTCGACCTGACGCACTTCGTCCACCTGCGCACGCAGCGTGTCGCACAGACGCTCGACCGTACGCGCCGTGAAGCGGATCGACATCAGTTCGTTCTGAATCGTCTCTTGCGCCTTCAGATACGACTTCGACTTGTAGCCTTCTTTCTCGAACGCGCGACGCATTTTGTCGAACCATTCGCTGATCATCGCGAACTTCTCGAGCGCCGTGCGCTTGAGCGCTTCGAGTTGCGCGGCGTTGGCCGTGGCTTGCGCCGTGCCGTCGTCCTCTTCTTCCTCTTCGGCCTCTTCTTCCTCTTCCTCTTCGGTCTCGCTCTCGATCGCTTCGGCTTCCTGCGCCGAGAAGCCGTCGGTGTCTTCCGCGTTCGGGTCGATCAAGCCGTCGACGAGTTCGTCGATCCGAATTTCCTCGTTCGCGACACGCTCAGCCATCGCGAGGATGTCCGCAATCGTCGTCGGGCACGCGGAAATCGCCATGACCATGTGCTTGAGGCCGTCTTCGATCCGCTTCGCGATCTCGATTTCGCCTTCGCGCGTCAGCAGCTCGACCGTACCCATTTCCCGCATGTACATACGGACCGGATCGGTCGTTCGACCGAACTCCGAATCGACCGTCGACAGCGCGACTTCCGCCTCCTCTTCCACTTCGTCATCCGACGAAACGGCCGGGGCGTTGTCGTTCAACAGCAGCGTCTCGGCATCGGGCGCCTGCTCGTAGACAGCCACACCCATGTCGTTGAACGTGCTGATGATGCCTTCGATCGCCTCGGTCTCGGCGAAATTGTCGGGCAAGTGATCGTTGATTTCCGCATACGTCAGAAAGCCGCGCTCTTTGCCGAGCTTGATCAGCGCGCGCAGCTTCGAACGGCGCTCTTCGAGCTCTTCCGCCGTGCCGGGCTGAGTGGACGCGAACGCGTCTTTCAGCAGCGCTTTCTCCTTGGCGCGACGATCGCGCGCCTTGGCCTTCTCGCCCTTGCCCGGCACAGGTTGCTGCTCTTCGGCTTGGGTTGCGTCGTCATCGACAGATACTTCGTTCAGCTTTTTCGTCATGGAGTTCGCCGTACCGGCTATAGTCTCGACTCGCGGCTGCTGGACTTCAGCCGGTTGCACCGTGGATACTTGGGTATCGCGCACTGCCGAATCGTCCGGCGTGGCAGTCGCGCCCCCTGCGCTTTTCGAACCGGCCCGCCTCGCGGCGGCGGCCCTGGTCTCCGGCTTGGCGGATGTCTTTGCCGCCTTTGTCATATCGGCAGCTGCCGCCGAAGTTCGTACAGCCCCCGAGCTTGCCGATCGCTTTCCGGCCCGCCCGGCTGTACCTGCAGCCGATTTCTTTTCAACAGAAGCAACAGCCGATTCCGCACCCACTACTTTGCGCGTCGGCCCAGCCGTGCGATGCTCGGAGCCCTGGGCGTTGCCCTTGCTTGTCCCCGCTGCACGCCCCGCAACTGCCCGTCCGCCCGTAGTCTTTGCTCTCGCTGTCTTTGCCATCGCTATTTCGCCTCTGCGCCAGCGCCCCTGCGTTGAAAAGACAAACTTAACCGCTGAAAACCTTTTATTATATCACACACGGCGTAATCCCTCCCCGAACTCAGAGCCCAAGTTGCCGCTTCATGTCGGCACGCTGCCGGTTCAGGTCCGCGAATTGTTCGATCTCGTCCTGGGTGAGCCTCGACTGTCGCGACAAACGCTCGAGCCGTTCGCTGCACGCGTCATAGCGGATTTTCAGAATAGCCGCCTGGAATTCCTCGGCGGCGATGCGCTCGCGCTCTTGCTGCTGCTCGGCGGCTGCGGCGTCTTGCGTATCAAGGAGCAGCAAATCGCGCACGTTTTCATCATAGTCCAGAATTTCGCCGAAGATTTCTTCGAAAGTCGCCGCATTGGCCCCATTTCTGAGCAGATCCGATACGAGCCGAAATTCGGCCGCCTCTCCCAGCGCACGGGCATGCGTCGCGACTTCCGCGAACAATTCGCCATGGTGACTCTGATTGAACAAACTCTCCTCGCTCGCTTCGTCGAGCACCGACACGATCCGCGGGTGCATCACCAAATTGCGCAACGCGCGCTCCTCGATGCCGGTCACGCGCCGTCGATCCTTGCGCGCGGGCGCCGGCCGTGCCGCCGCGACGATCCGGGTATCGACCTCGCATAATGCGGCAACCTCTTCGAACGGCACATCTAGCCGATCGGCGAACATATGCATGATCTGTGCACGCAACGCGTTGGCCGGCAGCGCCTGCAACAGCGGCTTCGCGTCGAACAGCGCCCGCGCCCGCCCTTCGGGCGTATCGAGTTCCTTGCCGGCCAGCACCTCGTTCAGCATGAACTGCGACAACGGCACCGCGCGTTGGATCTGCTCGGAAAAAGCCTCCTTGCCGAACTCCCGAACGTAACTGTCGGGGTCGTGCTCCGACGGCAAGAACAAGAAACGGATCGTGCGGTTATCCGCCGCGTGGGGCAAACAGGCATCCAACGCCCGGCGCGCCGCGCGCCGGCCCGCCGCGTCGCCGTCGAAACTGAAGATCACCGTATCGGTCTGCCGCAACAGCTTTTGCACGTGGATCGGCGTACAGGCCGTGCCGAGGGTCGCAACGGCATTCGGAAACCCGAGCTGAGCCAGCGCCACGACGTCCATGTAGCCCTCCACGACGAGCACCGAGTGCGCCTCGCGTATGGCCAGGCGCGCCTCGAACAGCCCATACAGTTCGCTGCCCTTACTAAATAGAGGCGTTTCCGGCGAATTCAAATACTTCGGCTCGCCACCGTCGAGGACGCGCCCACCGAAGCCGATCACCATCCCTTTCGTATTGCGAATCGGAAACATGATTCGCTCGCGAAAGCGGTCGTAACGGCGCGGTTGACCCTGCGCATCGAGCTTGTCGCTCAGAATCACGAGCCCGGCTTCGACCAGCCCATCGCCGCGGTAATCGTCGAATACGGCTTCGAGGTTTTGCCACCCGTCGGGCGCGTACCCTAGCCCGAAACGCGCGGCGATTTCGCCGGTCAGCCCACGCTTTTTCAAGTATTCGATCGCCTGCGGTGCGCCTCGCAGGGCCTTGCGATAGTAGTCGCAGGCCGTCTGCATGAGGTCGGACAACGCCGCAACTACCTTGCCGTCGACGGGCGCACTGCGCTCGAAGCCCGGGCCGCCCTTATCCGCACCATAGCCGCCGCGCACAGGCGACGGCTCTCGCGGCACCGTCAAACCGACCGATTGAGCCAGCTCGCCGACGGCTTCCGGGAACGACAGCCCGCCGTGCTCCATCAAGAAGTTGATCGCCGTGCCATGCGCGCCGCAGCCGAAGCAGTGATAGAACTGCTTAGTGGGACTCACCGTAAACGAAGGGCTTTTCTCGTTATGAAACGGGCACAAGCCCATGAAATTCGCCCCGCCCTTCTTGAGCTGGACGAACTTGCCCACCACGTCGACGATATCGACGCGGTTCAGCAAGTCTTGGAGAAAAGCGTGCGGGATCACAAGCGATGCAAAGGCAAAATTCCTGCAGAGACGGACGCGGACACTGGGCGCACCCATAGGGCCGCCCAAGCATCCATGGTTCGGTTACTTGGCCAGCGCTGCCTTCACGAGCGCCGATACGCCCGTCATATCGGCGCGGCCCGCCAGCTTGCCCTTGAGCACAGCCATGACCTTGCCCATATCCTGCGGACCGGCTGCACCCGTCTCGGCCACGGCGGCGCGCACTTGCTCGGCAACTTCCGCTTCGGACAGCTGCGCCGGCATGTAGCCGGTCAACACGGCGATCTCGGCGCCCTCCTGTTCGACGAGATCGGTACGACCGGCCGCCTCGAATTGGCTGATCGAATCCTTGCGTTGCTTGATCATCTTATCGATGATCGCGACGATGGCGGTATCGTCGAGCGTGACCCGCTCGTCGACTTCGCGTTGCTTGATAGCCGCCAGCAGCAGACGAATCGCGGCCAGGCGGCCCGTTTCGCGCGCACGCATTGCGGCTTTCATGTCGTCGTTGATGCGATCTTTCAGACTCATCTGTCACCCGAATGCAAGAAGAGAGGAATGGGATAACCTAATCGCAGCCAGCGGAGCGCAAAAACCCGCTTGGGATCTTTCCTCAAGCGGGTCTTGCGCAAGCTGCGCTGCCGGCGGAATCTGGACCCAGCGCTGGAGCCAACGCTGGCCCCAGCGCGGACCCCGTGCGATCGACCGAATTGCGTCGCAATTCAGGATGGCCCTCGAGCCCATACCGCCACGAAACCAAGCGCCGGTTCCGGTCCGGCGCGCATGGGCACGCTCGTCACGGATGCCGGCGCACGGCAAATCAATACAGTTTTTTCGGGAGCATCTGGCTGCGAAGGCGCTTGAAGTGGCGCTTCACCGCCGCGGACTTCTTGCGCTTGCGCTCGGCTGTCGGCTTTTCGAAGAACTCACGCGCACGAAGTTCGGTCAACAAACCGCCCTTCTCGATCGTGCGCTTGAAGCGGCGCATCGCGACTTCGAAGGGCTCGTTTTCTTTTACGCGAATGATCGTCATCTTTCGAAACGGAAATTCGTCAAAGATCTCGGAGTATAGCAGACGTTCCACACACTTACACGAACGTTGTCAAGCACTACGTGTAAATTCGAATGCCGCCTCGCCCGCCGCTACGGCGGATGCCCACGCCCATTGGAAGTTATAGCCGCCCAGCCAACCGGTCACGTCCACGGCCTCGCCGATGAAGTAAAGCCCCGGCACCCGCGCGCTCATCATGGTCGAGGACGACAGTTCCTTCGTATCCACGCCGCCCTTCGTCACTTCCGCCTTGCGGTACCCTTCGGTGCCGGACGGCGTGAGCGTCCATCCCGCAAACGCTGCGCCGAGCCGGCGCAACGTTTTATCGGGCAAATCGGACAGTCGCGCCTCGGCTGAAACCTCGTGCGCCGCCAGCCAAGCGTCCGCCAGACGCGCCGGCAGCCACTGCGCCAGCAAGTTGCCGATGTGCCGTTTCGTCCCGTTCGATTTGGCTTCGAGCAGTTCGGCCGCAGCATCGCGCCCCGGCAGCAAATCGACGACGATCGGATCGCCGCTCGGCCAATAGCTCGAGATTTGCAAGATGCCGGGGCCGGACAGGCCCCGATGCGTGAATAGCAAATCTTCGACGAACGACCCTTGCGCCCCCTTCGGCCCCGTCGTCACCTCGACTTCGACCGATACCCCGGCCAGCGTGGAGAACGGCGCCCAATCGTCGGATGAAAACGTCAGCGGCACCAGGGCCGGCCGCATATCGACGAGCTTGTGCCCGAACTGCTTCGCCACGCGATAAGCAAAGTCGGTCGCGCCGATCTTCGGGATCGACAACCCGCCCGTGGCAAGCACCAGCGCGCGTGCCTCGATCTCGCCGGCATGCGTATCGAGCGCAAACCGGCCGTCCGGCCCGCGACGCACGGCTTCGACGGCAACGGGACGCCGCCACGCGATCCGGCCGGTGTCGCACTCGGCCTTCAGCATGTCGATGATCGATTCGCTCGAATGATCGCAAAACAGTTGCCCACGATGCTTCTCGTGCCACGTGACGCGGTGCGCCTTCAGCAGCGCGAGAAAGTCGCGTGGCGTATAGCGCGCGAGGGCCGAACGGCAAAAGTGCGGGTTCGCCGATAGGTAATTGGCGGGACCCGCTTGCAGGTTCGTGAAGTTGCAGCGCCCACCGCCCGAAATGCGGATTTTTTCCGCGAGACGCGGCGCGTGATCGATGAGCACGACGCGTGCGCCGCGCTGGCCGGCAACGGCCGCGCACATCATGCCGGCGGCGCCCGCGCCGATGACGGCGATATCGAAAGATTCCATGGCGCGCATTTTACCTGCGCAGGCGCTGTCTCACGGCGCGCTGGTATACTTTCACGTTTTCACGCCTGCCTTGCGGTTACGGCCTTACGCCGGCTGCACTCATCTACCCACCATGCTCGTTCTCGGCATCGAAAGCTCGTGCGACGAAACCGGGCTCGCGCTCTACGACACCGAGCGCGGCCTGCTCGCACACGCCCTGCATTCGCAAATTGCAATGCACCGCGAATACGGCGGCGTCGTGCCCGAACTTGCATCGCGCGATCACATTCGCCGCGCCCTACCATTACTCGAAGATGTGCTCGCACGTTCGCGCGTGTCGCGCGCCGACATCGACGCCATTGCATTCACGCAGGGCCCGGGGCTCGCGGGCGCACTGCTGGTCGGCGCGAGTATCGCGAATGCACTGGCGATGGCGTGGGACAAACCCACCGTCGGCATCCATCATCTCGAAGGCCACTTGCTGTCGCCGTTGCTCGTCGATGCACCGCCGCCGTTCCCGTTCGTCGCCCTGCTCGTGTCGGGCGGTCATACGCAGCTTATGCGCGTAACGGATGTGGGGGAGTACGAAACGCTCGGCGAAACGCTCGACGACGCCGCCGGCGAAGCGTTCGACAAAACGGCCAAGCTGCTGGGCCTCGGCTATCCCGGCGGCCCCGAAGTATCGCGTTTGGCCGAGTACGGCACGCCGGGCGCCGTGGCGCTGCCGCGCCCGATGCTTCACTCGGGCGATCTCGATTTCAGCTTCAGCGGGTTGAAAACGGCCGTCCTCACGCAGACGAAACGCCTTGGCGCGAATGTCTGCGAACAGGCGAAAGCGGATCTGGCGCGAGGGTTTGTCGATGCGGCCGTCGAAGTGCTTGTCGCGAAATCGCTGGCCGCGCTCAAGAAGACGCGGCTCAAGCGGCTCGTGGTAGCGGGCGGCGTGGGCGCGAACCGGCAGTTGCGCGAGGCTCTATCGGCCGCCGCGAAAAAACGCGGCTACGAGGTGCATTACCCCGATCTTGCGCTGTGCACCGACAACGGCGCGATGATCGCGCTGGCGGGCGCGCTGCGGCTGCAGCGCTGGCCCGAGCAGGCGAATAAGGATTACGCGTTTACGGTCAAGCCGCGCTGGGATTTGTCGTCGCTCGCGCGATAGCGCGACGCGGTCGGCACCTTATAACGAAGCCTGGCCAACGGCGTACCGCCGTCAGCGCCACCGAAGGCGCCAAGCGCTTGTCGTGCTCGATGACGGCATACGCGCTGTGGTTATGGATCGATTCGAAGTTCTCCGCTTCGAGCACGTACGAGACAATGCGCTCGTCGGCGTTGAGGCGCTGTGCCACGTCGCGCACCAGATCCTCGACGAACTTCGGGTTCTCGTAGGCGCGCTCCGTCACGAACTTCTCGTCGGGGCGCTTGAGCAATCCCCACAATTCGCACGACGCTTCTTCCTCGGCCATGCGGATGAGCGCTTCGACCGGCACATCGGCGATCAACTCGACCTCGATCGTGACGTGCGAACGCTGATTGTGAGCGCCGTATTGCGAGATTTCCTTCGAGCAGGGGCACAGGCTCGTCACCGGCACGAGCACGCGCAAGAAGGTGCGAGTCTCGCCGTCGCGCGCTTGCCCCGCCAGCGTCACCTCGTAATCGAGCAGGCTAGATACGCCCGACACGGGCGCCGTTTTCGGCACAAAATACGGGAACGTCACTTCGATGCGGCCGCCCTTGGCTTCGAGCTTGTCGAGCATGTCGGCCAGCATCTTCCGAAAAGACGAAGGCTCCAGCGGCGCCTTGTTTCCCTCTAGCAGCGCCACGAAGCGCGACATGTGCGTGCCTTTTTGATCGGCGGGCAGGTGGACGTCGAGATTCCACGTTCCCACCGTCGGCTGTACCTCGCCGCTCGCGGTGCGCACCGTCAACGGATGGCGCACACCCTTGACCCCGACGCGCTGAATCGGAATCTGCCGCGTGTCGACGGTGCTTTGCACGTCAGGCATCACGAAGGCGGGATTCATTTGGTTCATCGTTGTTTTGTCCTAATAAGCGCATGAGGAGCCGGCGCACGAAGGCCGGCGCGCGTCGTGCGCCAATAACGAAACATGGGCCCGAAGGCCCATGCATGCATCTAACTATGCGGTGCCGCTTATACGGCCACTCCGAATCAAGCGACGCGTTGCGCCGCCAACTTGGCCGCCGGCTCCAAAAAGCGCGCGCGAATCGATTTTTCGATACCCGCGCCGTCAAGGCCGCATTCTGCCAACAGCTTGGCGGGATCGCCGTGGTCGATGAAGCTATCGGGGAGGCCCAATTGTAGTACGGGACGAACAACCCCATTGGCAAGGAGGGATTCGACGCAAGCCGAACCCGCACCGCCCATGATGCAGCCCTCCTCCACC
Source organism: uncultured beta proteobacterium (assembly GCA_963838695.1). Lineage (GTDB taxonomy): Bacteria > Pseudomonadota > Gammaproteobacteria > Burkholderiales > Burkholderiaceae > Trinickia. Next base: position 30,395 of record CAWIRZ010000025.1, read on the forward strand.
GTCACGATCGCATCGTGCGTTTGCGCCAACTCGCGCACGAGTTCGGCATCGATCGGCTTCACGAACCGCATGTTGGCCACCGTGGCGTCGAGCGCCTCGGCCGCGGCCAACGCCGGTGCCACCATTGTCCCGAACGCCAAGATCGCGATGCGGCTACCCTTGGGCGCCGTCGATTGTCGACGGATCTCGCCCTTGCCGACCGGCAGCGCCGTCATCTGCTTGACCGTCGCCACGCCCGTGCCCGCGCCGCGCGGATATCGCACCGCCGTCGGGTTCGGCTGCTGCAGCGCCGTGTACAACATTTGACGGCACTCGTTTTCATCGGCAGGCGCCATCACCGTCATATTCGGGATGCACCGCAGGAACGCGAGATCATAGGCGCCTGCGTGCGTGGCGCCGTCGGCACCCACCAAGCCCGCGCGGTCGATCGCGAACACCACGGGCAGGTTCTGCAATGCGACGTCGTGGATCAGTTGATCGTAAGCGCGCTGCAAGAACGTCGAATAGATCGCGACGACGGGCTTGAGCCCTTCCGTCGCCAGGCCGCCGGCGAACGTCACCGCATGCTGCTCGGCGATACCCACGTCGTAGTAGCGATCCGGGAAGCGCTTTTCGAACTCGACCATGCCCGAGCCCTCGCGCATGGCCGGCGTGATGCCGACGACGGTCGAATCGAGTTCCGCCGCATCGCACAGCCATTCGCCGAACACCTGCGTGTACGTCTTCTTCGAAGGCGCCGTGCTGGGCTTGATGCCCTCGGCCGGGTTGAACTTGCCCGGGCCGTGATAGAGCACGGGATCGGCTTCGGCCAGCTTGTAACCCTGCCCCTTCTTCGTCACGACGTGCAGGAACTGCGGGCCGCGCAGCTCGCGGATGTTTTGCAGCGTCGGGATCAGCGAATCGAGATCGTGACCGTCGATCGGGCCGATGTAGTTGAACCCGAACTCCTCGAACAGCGTAGCCGGCACGACCATGCCCTTCGCGTGCTCTTCCAGCTTGCGGGCCAACTCGAGCATCGGCGGCGCGACGCGCAACACGCGCTCGACGCCCGCGCGGGCGGCTGCGTAAAAACGCCCCGACATCAGCCGAGCCAGGTGCCGATTGAGCGCGCCGACGGGCGGCGAAATCGACATATCGTTGTCGTTCAGGATCACGAGCAGCGGCACATCGTCGCATACGCCCGCGTTGTTCATGGCTTCGAACGCCATGCCGGCCGTCATCGCGCCGTCGCCGATCACGGCAATGGCGAAGCGGTCGGTGCCCTCGAGCTTGCTCCCGATCGCCATGCCGAGCGCGGCCGAGATCGACGTGCTCGAATGGGCCGTGCCGAACGTGTCGTACTGCGATTCGCTGCGGCGCGGGAAGCCCGAGATGCCGCCGCGCTGACGCAGCGTCGACATCCGATCGCGACGCCCGGTCAGAATCTTATGAGGATAGGTTTGGTGGCCGACGTCCCAAACGATACGATCGTGCGGCGTATCGAACACGTAGTGCAAGGCAATCGTCAGCTCGACGGTGCCGAGATTCGACGACAAATGCCCGCCCGTTTGCGACACGCTGTCGAGCACGTACGCGCGCAGCTCGTCCGCGAGCGGCTTCAGTTGACGGCGGTCGAGGCGGCGTAAGTCCGCCGGGTCGTCGATGGTTTTCAACAAGTCGTACATCGTCGTTCCATTGTAGGAAAAGTTACGCGCCCGCTTTTTTCTTTCGCTTCTCGAGGCCAATGGCGCGCGTCAGCGGGCTTCGCGTTCAACTCACCCGGTTCACCACCAGGTCGGCAAGCTCGGCCAGACGCCGCGCACGCTCACCGAAAGGCGCAAGCGCTTCGTGCGCATCGCGGCGCAATTGCGTCGCCAAGGCACGCGAGGCGTCGAGCCCGATAATCGATACGTAGGTCGGCTTGCCGTCCTTCGCATCCTTGCCGGCAGTCTTGCCGAGAGTGGCGGAATCGGTCGTGACATCCAGGATGTCGTCGACCACCTGAAAGGCCAGCCCCACGGCCGCCGCATAAGCGTCCAACGCGTGCAACGAATCCGCATCGGGCGCTGTCCCCGCCAGCGCTCCCATCCGGACCGACGCGCGCAGCAAGGCGCCCGTCTTCATCCGGTGCATCGTTTCGAGTTGCGGCCGCGTCAGTGTCAGCCCCACACTCGCCAAATCGATCGCTTGCCCGCCGGCCATCCCGCGCGAACCGCTCGCGATCGCCAACTCACGCACGAGCGCCGCTTGCGCGCGCGTATCGAGGGCCATTTCGTCGGTCAGCACAACGAATGCCTGCGACTGCAGCGCATCGCCGACGAGCAGGGCCGTGGCCTCGTCGTACTGAATGTGCACCGTCGGCTTGCCGCGGCGCAGCGCGTCGTCGTCCATGCACGGCATGTCGTCGTGCACGAGCGAATACACGTGAATCATTTCGAGCGCCGCCGACGCCGCCTCGAGCGCCTCGGGCCTTGCGCCGGTCAACTCGCCCGCGGCATGCACAAGCAGGGGCCGCACGCGCTTGCCGCCGCCGAGCACCGCATAGCGCATCGCTTCGTGCAGACGCGCCGGTTCGATCGCCGCTTCTGGCAAGTAACGTTCGAGTGCCGTTTCGACGCGCGCGAGCACCGCGCGCATCCATTCTTCAAAAGTCATAGATCATCTCCGCCGTCCGCGGGGGCCGTACCGGAAGGCAGCGGCTTCAGCGTCTCGCCGTCGAGGACACGCACCTGCTGCTCCACTTTTTCCAGCTGTTGCTGACAAAACGCCACAAGGGCCGCGCCGCGCCGATAGGCAGCCAGGGATTCCTCGAGGCTCAGGGCGCCGCTTTCCATCTGGGAAACCAGCTCTTCCAACTCGGCCACCGCTGCTTCATAGTTCTCGGGCAGCGCCGAGTCCCCTGGTTCGCCGCCAGGCGCGGGCGCGGCCGCGCTTTCGGGTGCTGTCTTCGCCATCGGGATCGGGTGAAATTAAAAACAAGTCGGACATTCTACGGCAAAAGCGCAGAACCCGACCCATAGGTGACCCGTCTCGAACGTCCGGGCCACGAGCAAAAAACAACACTGGCGCCGTCGCCTAGGTAGGACGGATCGCTTCTTGCGCAGCCTTTGCACAGGCTTTTTTGACCCAAATCATGCACTTATGCGCCCCAAGCAAAGGGGAAGGGGTATAATCGCCGGTTCCCTAAATCGAATCTTCGATGGTTGGGTTGTTCGCTGCTTTCACGTTTTCATCGGGAGTGGGAATGTCCAATCTGAGCACTGCATTGCAGCTCAAGGCCATCTCGAGCCAGCTGCCGGTCACGGCTTACTTCGACGAAGCGCTCCTCGCGCGAGAAATCGAAACACTGTTCAAGAAGGGTCCTCGCTACGTCGGGCACGAATTGATGGTGCCCGAGGCGGGGAATTACTTCGCGCTGCCCAGCGAGCACGAAGGGCGCGTGCTCGTGCGTAACCAACGCTCGCAGGTCGAGCTGCTGTCGAACGTCTGCCGCCACCGCCAGGCGATCATGCTCAACGGGCGCGGCCACGCCGAGAACATCGTCTGCCCGCTGCACCGCTGGACGTACGACCTTGACGGCGAGCTGCTCGGCGCGCCGCACTTCGCCGATAACCCCTGCCTGAACCTTGGCGCCACGGCGCTGCAGAACTGGCACGGCTTATTGTTCGAAGCGCAGGGGCGCGACGTCGCCAAGGATCTGGCGAAGCTCGGCACGCAGCAGCATTTCGACTTCGCGGATTACATGTTCGATCACGTCGAAGTGCACGAGTGCAACTACAACTGGAAGACGTTCATCGAGGTCTATCTCGAGGATTACCACGTTGTGCCGTTCCATCCGGGCCTCGGCAGCTTCGTCAATTGCGACGACCTGGCCTGGGAATTCGGCGATTGGTACAGCGTGCAGACAGTCGGCGTGCACAACGGTCTGGCCAAGGCCGGTAGCCCGACCTACCGCAAGTGGCACGACGAGGTGCTGCGCATGCGCGGCGGAGAGCCGCCCGAGTACGGCGCCATCTGGATGGTGTACTACCCGGGGCTCATGATCGAGTGGTACCCGCACGTGCTGGTGGTCTCCTGGCTGATCCCGCGCGGCCCACGGAAAACGACGAACATCGTCGAGTTCTATTACCCCGAGGAAATCGCGCTGTTCGAGCGCGAGTTCGTCGAGGCCGAGCGGGCCGCGTATATGGAAACCGCACGCGAGGACGATGAGATCGCCGAGCGCATGGATGCCGGCCGCCTGGCATTGCTTCAGCGCGGGGAATCGCAGGTCGGGCCGTATCAAAGCCCGATGGAAGACGGCATGCAGCACTTCCACGAGTTTCTGCGGCGCGAACTCGGCAGTATCGGCTGACAACGACCGGCTTCGGCGAATATCCGGCCGAGCACATCAATTAACGATCGCAAGACACAAGGCGGGCGAGACGGCGAACATGCCTCTTGCCCGTCTTTTTGTTTAGACTGCAATCATTCGCCGTCCACGCGCGAGCGCGAGCGCGCGCCAACGAGGAGCCCATCATGCCCCACACGCACTACACCACGCTGATCTCGGCCGAGAATCTGGCCGAGCGCCTATCTAACGCGCCAGGCAGCGTGCTCGTCTTCGACTGCAGTTTCGATCTCGCCAATCCCGACGCCGGAGAAGGGGCCTATGCGGCAGGCCATATCCCCGGCGCGCATTACTTGCATCTCGATCGCGACCTCTCGGGCGCCAAAACCGGCAAGAACGGGCGTCACCCGTTGCCGGCGCGCGATGTGCTCGTTGCTACCCTCGCCAAGCATGGCCTGAAGCGCAATCAGCAGGTGGTGGCCTACGACGGACAAGGCGGCAGCTATGCAGCAAGGCTCTGGTGGCTGCTGCGCTGGCTCGGGCACGATTCCGTGGCCGTGCTCGACGGCGGCCTGCAAGCCTGGCAAGCCTTCGGGCAAAAGCTCGAAGCGGCGCAGCCGGCCACACCCGCGCACGGCGACTTCAAAGCCGCCGCGCCGCTGGCCGTCACTGTCGATGCGCAGCATGTACTAGCCAACATCAACGGCGGGGAACAGGTGGTCGTCGACGCGCGGCCGCCCGACCGGTACCGCGGTGAAAACGAAACGATCGACCCCGTCGCCGGCCACATTCCCGGCGCGTTGAACCGTTTCTTCAAAGACAATCTCACCGCCGACGGCCGCTTCAAGTCTGCCCATACGTTGCGCGGCGAGTTCGCGGCCGTGATCGGGCAAAAGCAACCCGAGCAAGTCGTCTTGCAATGCGGCTCCGGCGTCACCGCCTGCCACAATGCGCTAGCGATGGAAGTGGCCGGCCTGCATGGCTCGGCGCTGTATGCCGGCTCGTGGAGCGAATGGTGCACCGACCCGTCGCGGCCGGTCGCCACAGGGCCGAATCCGTAACGGCGCGCTGGCAGATGGGGCAACGATGCCCCCTATCCGCCAGGCGTATCTTTTAGAAACCGCACGTTCGCGGAACCGCCCTTGACGACCGCGGACTGCGATGCGAAGCATCCATTTCTCACGCCGTCATGCGGGGCGCTCAAATTGGCGATTTCGACCGCCGAGCCAGCCGGCATCGCGCGCAGCCATCGTCCCAACGGGGTGATGGAAATCATATTGCCGACGAACGGCGAAGCGCGTCCATAGTGGAGCAACGTATCCGCCGGAGAGTGATCCGAGCGCAGCGTCCGGATCGTGACGAGATCCGCCGTCGAGCGCTGCAGGACGGGCCGCGGGAGCCTAGTGGTGGTCGAGGTCTCGCCGTCCAGAACGTGCAGAAACTCGGGCTGCCCCGCTAGCTTCAACCACTTGACGACGATCGTCGTTCCCTTGAGGGCCCATCTCGACCAACCGCTACCGAGCGGAATCAGCGTGAATATCGCACCTGGATTTCGAGACGTGCCCGTGCAATAACCGAGTGCGTTGTTCCCGGTCTTGCCGTCGGGCAACGACACCATATGGGTCGCGAGAGGGGGATGGTTCATCGTGTCGGTGAATCGGGCGGCCGCCGCACGGCGAACACCCAACGCTCAAAGGGAAACCGCGGAGCGTACCGGGCAATGCACGATGCATCATCGACTCGGCAAGAATTCAGACGGAATGCCCTAGACGCGGCGCGGCGGCGCGGCGGCGCGGCAGTTCGGCGATTCGGCACCGCCAAGCCGCGCGCCTAACCACTAATGCAACTTCACGCGAGGCAGCGTCGTGCGCCGCAGCCAATGCGCGACCGTGTCGAGCATCATCCGCGGATAGCCGTGCAGCGCCGCCACGTGCAGCCGATACAACGACATGTACATGAAACGGGCGAACAACCCTTCGATCAGCATGCTCCCGCCAATGAGCCCGCCCATCAGATTGCCGACGGCGCTGAAGTGGCCGAGCGACACCAGCGAACCGAAATCGCGATACGTGAACTCCGGCAGCGGTTTGCCGTCGAGCCGCTTCGAGAGCGCATTCAGCAGAAAGCTCGCTTGTTGATGCGCGGCTTGGGCGCGTGGCGGAACGTTGCGTTCATTGCCGGGCCAAGGACATGCCGCACAATCGCCGAGCGCGAAGATGTCGTCGTCGATCTCGGTTTGCAAGGTTCGGCGCACGCACAACTGGCCCATGCGATTGACGGTGAGCCCGTCGAGCTGGCTCAGCACGGGCGGCGCTTTGATGCCCGCGGCCCACACCGTTAGATCGGCGCGCACGATCTTGCCGCTGGCGGTACGCACGATGCCCGGCGCGACCTCCGCCACCGCCTCTCCGATCATCAACTTGACCCCGAGCTTGCGCAGCAAGTCGGCCGTCGCGCTCGAAACGCGCTCTTGCAGCGCCGGCAAAATGCGCGGCCCCGCTTCGATGAGGACGATTCCGATATCGTGCCGCGGATCGAGCTTGTGCATGCCATATGCCGACAACACCTGCGCCGTATTGCGCAGCTCGGCCGATAACTCGACGCCCGTCGCGCCACCGCCGACGATCGCCACTTGGATGCGCGGCTCCGGTTCCGTCGACGTACCCGGTCCCGATTCGACCGTCTCGTGCGGCTGGTGCTCGGCCCGCATGCACGCCGCGATGAGCCGCTTGCGGAAACGATCGGCCTGCGCAACGGTATCGAGCGCGATCGAATGCTCCGCGGCGCCGTCCACGCCGAAAAAGTGCGTGGTACTGCCGATGGCGATGACGAGCGTGTCGTATTCGAGTTCGCGTTGCGGCAAGATCTCGGCGCCGTCGGCGTCGACGACCCGTTCAATCGTGATGCGCTTGGCCGCTCGGTTCAGGCCCGCCAACGCGCCTTGCTGAAACTCGAAACCATGCCAACGCGCCTGCGCCGGATACTCGAGTTCCTGCGTGAACGGATCGAGGCTGCCTGCCGCCACCTCGTGCAACAACGGCTTCCAAATATGCGTCGGATAACGGTCGACGAGCGTCACGAGTGCGCGTGCCTCGCCGCCGTTTTTTCGAGCGCCGTAGCGATCCCCGAGGCGCGTGGCCAACTCGAGCCCGCCCGCCCCTCCTCCCACGACAATGAAACGATGCATGCCGATACTCCCTATGCCGTTGATAATTCGGTTCGGTCGCGCTCGCCAGGTCGGCGCGAGCACAGCTCAGCCCATTGTCCGCGAAGGAGCCCGCTCATGCGACGCCGCCAGGCTTATTGAAGCCATACCGGCGCGAGCATGACGCGCAATCAGCGCATCAGTGGGCCTCCTCCCAGTTCGCGCCGGCACCCACCTCCGCCACGAGCGGCACCCTCAACGCCGCGACGCCGCACATCAATTGCGGCAGCTTTTCGCGGACGACGGACAGTTCGTCGTCGGGCACTTCGAGTACGAGTTCGTCATGAACCTGCATGATCATCGCGGCTCTTGGCTTGTTCGCGTTCGAGCCACGCCTGCACCGCGATCATCGACAGCTTGATCAGATCGGCCGCCGTGCCCTGCATCGGCGCGTTGATCGCCGCGCGTTCGGCCGCTTGCCGGCGCGGGCCGTTGCCGCCGTTGATCTCGGGCAGCCAAAGCCGGCGGCCGAAGACGGTTTCGACGTAGCCTTTCGACCTTCGCGCTCGAGCGCGTTTCGTCCATGTAGCGCGCGACGCCGGGATAGCGTGCGAAGTAGCGGTCGATATACAGTTTGCGCCGCATCGCGCGTGATGCCGAGATTGGCGGCCAGCCCGAACGAACTCATGCCGTAGATCAAGCCGAAGTTGATGACCTTCGCGATGCGCCGCTGATCGCTCGACACTTCGAGCGGCGTCACGCCGAATACCTCGGCCGCGGTGGCGCGATGAATGTCTTCGCCGTTCGCAAAGGCGCGCAGCAGCGATTCGTCGCCCGAGATATGCGCCATGATGCGCAGCTCGATCTGCGAGTAATCGGCCGAGACGATCTTGCTGCCCGGCGGCGCGATGAACGCCTCGCGAATCCGCCGGCCTTCACCGGTGCGCACCGGAATGTTCTGCAGGTTCGGATCGTTCGACGCGAGCCGCCCCGTCACCGCCACCGCCTGCGCGTAGTTCGTATGCACGCGGCCCGTGTTCGGATTGACCATGCGCGGCAGCTTGTCGGTATAGGTGGACTTCAGCTTCGACAAGCCGCGATGCTCGAGCAGCAGCTTCGGCAGCGGATAATCCTCCGCGAGCTTTTGCAGCACCTCTTCGTCGGTCGAAGGCGCGCCGCTCGGGGTTTTCTTGACGACGGGCAATTGCAGCTGCTCGAAAAAGATCTGCCCGATCTGCTTCGGCGAACCGAGGTTGAATTCGCCGCCCGCCAAGGCATACGCCTCGGTCTCGAGTTCGATGAGCCGCGCGGCGATTTCGTTGCTTTGCTTGCGCAGCCGTTCGCTGTCGATCAGCACGCCGTTGCGCTCGATCTTGCGCAGCACGCGGGCCGTCGGCAGTTCGATATCGCGATACACGTGCAGCAAGCCCGCCTCCGGCGCGATCTGCGGGAACAGCGCCTGGTGCAATTGCAACGTGATGTCGGCATCTTCGGCGGCGTATTCGGCGGCCTTGTCGAGCGGCGACTTCGTCGAAGCCGATCTGCTGCGCGCCCTTGCCGCGCACGTCTTCGTACTTGATCGTCTTGACGCCGAGATGACGCGACGCCAGGCTGTCCATGTCGTGCGGGCGATGCGATTCGAGCACGTACGATTGCGAGCAGCGTGTCGTGCTCGACGCCGTTCAGTTCGATGCCGTGATTGGCGAGTACCTGCTCGTCGTACTTCAGGTGCTGGCCCATCTTCTTCTTGTCTTTGCTTTCGAGCCATGGCTTGAGCTTCGCCAAGACTTCCTCGCGCGGCAATTGCACGGGCGCATCGGGCCCGCGGTGCGCGACCGGAATATAAGCCGCGCAACCGGCACCGACCGAAAACGACAGGCCGACGATTTGCGCCGCCATGGCATCGAGCGAAGTGGTTTCCGTGTCGAACGAGGTCAGCTCGGCCGCATCGATCTTCGCAAGCCATGCGTCGAACAGCTCCCACGTCTGCACGGTCTCATAGCAACGTTCGGGGACGATCGTCGGCGCGGGTTCCGCGGCGAGCACGCCGGACGGCTCCGTTTCGCCTGCTTGCGCCTGCGCATCCTGCGCGCCCTCGATCAACGCTTCCACCTCGCGCAGCCACGTTTTGAAGCCGTGCCGCATGAACAAATCGCGCAACTCGAGCGGCGATTCGGGACGCGCCGGCAAGGTTTCCTCGATCGAGGCGACATGCTCGGTCAGATCGCAAGCGCGCTCCACCGTCACCAGCTTTTTTGCGAGCGGCAGAAAATCGAGCGCGCGGCGCAGGTTATCGCCCACCACGCCCTTGATCTCGCTTGCGTGCTCGACCACGCCATCGAGCGTTTCGTATTGGGCTAGCCATTTGACGGCCGTCTTCGGCCCGCACTTTTCAACGCCGGGCACGTTATCGACGGTATCGCCGATCAGCGAAAGGTAATCGACGATGCGTTCGGGCGGCACGCCGAATTTGGCGATCACGCCTTGTCGGTCGAGCGTTTCGTTCGTCATCGTGTTGACGAGCTTGACGTAGTCGCTCACGAGTTGAGCCAGATCCTTATCGCCCGTAGAAACAACGACGTTCATGCCCTCGCGTTCCGCGGCGGCCGCGAGCGTGCCGATCACATCGTCCGCTTCGACGCCGTCCACCATCAGCAGCGGCCATCCGAGCGCACGCACGGCGAAATGGATCGGCTCGATCTGTTTGGAAAGATCCTCGGGCATCGACGGACGATGGGCCTTGTACTCGGCGTACCAATCGTCACGGAACGTCTTGCCCTTTGCGTCGAAGACGCACGCGCTATACTCTGCCGTGACATCTTTGCGCATGCGCCGCAACATGTTGATGAATCCGTAGATGGCCCCCGTCGGCTCGCCGTCCGGGCCACGCAAATCAGGCATGGCATGGTAGGCCCGATATAGATAGCTTGATCCGTCGACCAAAACGAGGGTCTTACCTTTCAGGTTCCGTTCTGCAGGCATTATGAACAAAAGAAAAGTGATTCCGAGTCTGCGATCGCTCGCAGATCAAGAACGTGCGACGGCCAAGAAGGCCCGCGCGTCGTGGCAGATGTTTACGATTATGGCAGAGTTCATCGAGGCGACCGAGTACCTTTCGGAGATCCGCCCGGCCGTCAGCATCTATGGTTCGGCACGCCTCAAGCCCAGTTCGCCGCACTACAAGCTAGCCACGCAAATCGCCCGCAAACTGTCGGATGCCGGCTTCGCCGTCATCTCGGGCGGCGGCCCCGGCATCATGGAAGCCGCGAACAAGGGCGCCCACGCCGGCAAGGCCCCATCGGTAGGGCTGAACATCGAATTGCCGCACGAGCAATCGGGCAACCAGTGGCAAGACATCTCGCTGCGGTTCCGCCATTTCTTCACGCGCAAGGTCACGTTCGTCAAGAACTCCGATGCGGTGATCGTCATGCCGGGCGGCTTCGGCACGCTCGATGAACTGGCCGAAGTGCTCACGCTGATTCAAACGAAGAAGTCGCGCCACGTGCCGATCATCCTCGTCGGCGCCGAATTCTGGAAAGGGTTGCTGCACTGGTTCGAAACGGCGTTGTTGCCGATGGGCCTCATCAATCCCGAAGACATGAAGTTGATGCAGGTGATCGACGATCCCGACCAAGTGCTCGAAGCCGTACTCGCGTTCTACGAGGATCGCGGGGAAGCCGAGCCGCATGCGACCAAGTCGGACGAAGACCGGATGTTCTATCTCTGAGCGAAGGCTCATTCGATAGGGCGCTCGCGGGGCGATAGCCGGCTCCTTTCGCGGGCCCAGGCAAGACGGGCCGAAACGCACGCCTTGCGATCCGGATGGGGCAGCGGCTACGCTTGCGGAGCCGCTGCCGTCGAAGCCCGCACGACCAGATGCGGCGCCGACGTCACGCACACGCGTGCATCGCGCGCGCCCGCATCGGTTGCGGTTGCGCTCGAGCTTGGCGCTTCGATCAACTCCAGCAGCAATTCCACCGCAAGCTCCGCCGCTTCGACCGTCGGCACGGCGACCGTTGATAAAGCGGGCCGCGACTCGCTCGCCCGCTCGATATCGGTGATTCCGATAACAGATAAATCGCGCGGCACATCCAAGCCCAGGTCCGCCGCTGCCTGCATCGCGCCGAGCGCCGGCAAATCGTTCGACGCAAACAGCGCCGTCAGATCGGGGTGCGCCTTCAGCAAATCGAGCGCCGCCGCATAGCCGCCCTGCGTCGTATCGGGCGCATACCGCACGGGCGCCCCCTTCCCGTCCAGCCCCGCCGCCCGCATCGCATCGATGAATCCGTCGTAACGCGCCGCATGGATCCCATAAACCTTGCTGCCGACGATCGCGCCAATGCGTCGATGCCCAAGCTCGAGTAGATGCCGCGCGGCCAATTCGCCCGCCAATCGAAAATCCACCGCCACGCACGGCAACCCCGGCGGATCGAGCGGCCGCTCCCACATGCACAGCACCACCGGTGCACCACGCAGTTCGGTCATCCGCAAATCTTCGAAGTCGAGATTCGCGTTCATCACCAGCACGCCTTCGGATAGCGTCCCGGCAATCTGATCGACGTAGGCCCGCCCCGTCTGCGGATCGCCCGCCGTGTTGCAGATGATCAAAAACTGCCCCTTGCGCCGCAACGCGTTCTCTACCGCCAATGCAAACTCGGGGTAGAACGGGTTCGCGATACTCGAGACCATCAGCGCGATCGTCGGCGCCCGCCCCTCGGCTAGTGCCCGTGCAGGCAAATGCGGCCGATAGCCCAAAGCCGAAATCGCATCGAGCACGCGCAGGCGCGTCGCCTCGCCCACGCGCCCCTTGTTGCGCAGGACATTCGAAACCGTGGCGGGCGTCACGCCGGCCCGGGCAGCCACTTCGTTCAGTGTCGGCATACGTTCTCAATAAATGGGATGGCCATCCAACATTTGCACGTTCAGCAAGAGCACGGCACCATGAGCAGCACAACGAGTACGAATCTGTACGAATATCGGAGACGCAGCGCCCGGTCGTTTTACGATCGATTTTTTAGGGCGCGCTGATTAAGCGCTTAATCAACGAGCGCTGATTAGAACATGGAGACGGCACGATGGCGAGCATTTCGTTACGCGGTGTGCAGAAGGCTTACGGCGACGGCCCACCGGTGATTCGAGATGTCGATCTAGAGATCGGCAAGAACGAGTTCTGTGTCTTTCTCGGCCCGTCGGGCTGCGGCAAGTCCACCTTGCTGCGGATGATCGCCGGCCTCGAAGACGTGACCGACGGAGACGTTTCGATTGGCGGCAAACTCGTCAACGATGTCCCGGCCGCGCAGCGCGGCGTGGCCATGGTGTTCCAAAGCTACGCGCTGTTTCCGCATATGACCGTCTACGAGAACATGGCCTTCGGCCTGAAGCTCGCCAAGACGCCCAAACCCGAGATCGACCGCAAAGTACGCGATGCGGCGCGCATCCTTCAGCTCGACGCGCTGCTCGATCGACATCCGAAAGCCCTATCGGGCGGCCAACGGCAACGCGTGGCGATCGGCCGCGCGATCGTGCGCCAGCCCGGTGTGTTCTTGTTCGACGAACCGCTCTCGAACCTCGATGCCACGCTGCGCGGGCAAACACGCATCGAAATCGCACGGCTGCATCGCCAGTTCGCCGACGCGAGCGTCGTCTATGTCACGCACGATCAAGTCGAAGCCATGACGCTCGCCGACAAAATCGTGCTGCTGCACGCCGGTAAAGACACCGAACGATTCGGCAGCATCGCGCAGATCGGCGCCCCGCTCGATCTTTATCACCGGCCGAACAGCCAATTCGTGGCCGGCTTCATCGGCTCGCCGCGCATGAATTTCTTGCCGGCGAAGGTGACGTCGATCGAATCGACGGGTGTGACGGTCACGCTCGAAGACAGCGGCGAATCGGTTCGGTTGCCGCGCTCGGGCGAACGCCTCAGCGTCGGCGCCCCCGTGACCTTCGGCGTGCGCCCCGAACATCTCGAACCGGCCGACGGCGATGCCTCGGCGGCCAACGCGCAAGAGAGCATCACGCTTGCTCGCACGATTACGCTCGTCGAGGAGCTCGGCGAACACAGCTATGTGCATCTCGAACAACCCGGCGGTGCGGTGCTCACCGCCAAAGCCCCGGGCGATGCGCGCCTGAAGCAAGGCGACCGCGCACGCTTTCGCGCGCCGGCCGGCGCCTGCCATCTATTCGCACCGGACGGCTTCGCCGTCGCACCGCTGAGCACCAACGAACAACCCGCCTGAGCGATCATGACAAGACAAGAGGACCCTGCAATGCGTCTAGGAGTTTGCTACTACCCCGAGCACTGGCCCGAGGCCATGTGGAAAGACGACGCGGCAAGGATGCGCGCGCTCGGCATTCGTCAAGTGCGCATCGCGGAATTCGCGTGGAGCCGCATCGAACCGTCGCCCGGTGAGTTCAACTGGGGCTGGCTCGATCGCGCCATCGATACCCTCGCGGCCGAAGGGCTCGAAGTGGTCATGTGCACGCCCACCGCCACGCCGCCCAAGTGGCTCATCGATCGCCACCCCGACATCTTGCCCGTCGGCGCCGACGGCAGCGTGCGCGCATTCGGATCGCGCCGGCACTACGATTTTTCGTCGCCGTCGTATTTCGAAGCCTCCAAGGCGATTTGCGAAGCCGTGGCGTCGCGCTACGGCCAGCACCCTGCCGTCGCCTATTGGCAAACCGACAACGAGTACGGTTGCCACCAAACCGTAGTCAGCTATTCGCCCGCGGCGCTCGCACGCTTTCGGGAATGGTTGAAGGCCCGTTACGGCGACATCGACGCGCTCAACCGCGCTTGGGGCACGGTGTTCTGGAGCATGGAATACCGCAGCTTCGACGAGATCGATGCGCCCATCGGTACCGTGACGGAAGCGCATCCCTCGCATCGGCTGGACTACCGTCGCTTCGCATCGGATGAAGTCAAGCGTTACAACGCGATGCAGGTCGAGATCCTGCGCCGCCATTCGCCGGGCCGCCCGATCGCGCACAACTTCATGCAGCTGTTCACCGATTTCGATCACTACAAAGTGGCCGGCGATCTCGACGTGGCGAGCTGGGACAGCTATCCGCTCGGTGCGCTCGAAGAGCAGTGGTACGAACCGGCCATCAAAGCGAAATACCTGCGCACGGGCCATCCCGACTTCGCATCGTTCAATCACGATCTCTACCGCGGCATGTCGAAGCTGCCGTTCTGGGTCATGGAGCAGCAGCCCGGCCCCGTCAATTGGGCGAAGTGGAATCCCGCGCCCCTGCCCGGCATGGTGCGGCTTTGGAGCTGGGAGGCGTTCGCGCACGGCGCCGGCTGCGTATCGTATTTCCGCTGGCGGCAAGCGCCATTCGCGCAAGAGCAGATGCACGCGGGATTGAACACGCCCGACAACCGGCTCGATATCGGCGGCAGCGAGGCGGAACGCGTCGCCCAAGAGTTGCGTCTGTTGGCCGATGCCGCAGGAGACGCCAACGCCGCGGGTAAAGTCGAAGCGCGCGTCGCCCTCGTCTTCGATTACGAAGCGAAATGGCTTTTCGAAGTCCAGCCGCAAGGGATCGATTTCCATTACCCCCGCTTTGCCGTCGAATACTACTCGGCGCTGCGCTCGCTCGGGTTCGATGTCGACATCGTGCCGACCGACGCGCCGCTCGACGGCTATAAGCTCATCGTCGTCCCTCCGTTGCCCGTTGTATCCGACGATTTCGTCCGGCGGCTCGAAAGCACGCTGGCGCATGTCGTCGTCGGGCCCCGGACCGGATCGAAGACAACGGACCTCCAAATCCCGCCGAACCTGCCGCCCGGCCCGCTCGCCTCGCTGTTGCCGGCGCGTGTCTGGCGCGTCGAATCGATGCGGCCGAACGTCAACCCGCGCGTCACGTTCAGCGGCAGTGCCCCTGAAGGCTATGCACGCCACTGGCGCGACCTGCTCGACGTCGACTCGCACGACGGACGCCGCGAGTCGATGCAGATTCGCGCGGTCTTCGGCGATGGCCATCCCGCCTACGTCAAATACGGCGCAGTGCATTACCTCGCGAGCTTGTTCGACGAAGCGTCCACGCAGGCATTGTTCGCCCGCATTGCCGCCGAAGCCGGCCTCGCCCCGACGCAACTCGGCGACAACGTCCGGGTGAGCCGGCGCGGCGGCCTCACGTGGGTCTTCAACTATGGCGCCCAAACGCATACGCTACCGGACAACATATCGAGCGATGCGTTCGTCATCGGCTCGCGCGACGTCGAGCCCCAAGGCGTCGCCGCCTATCGTACGAAGGCGCGTTGAAGATTGCAGATCGAATTCGATGCAGCACCGACAACAACGTAGTACTTAGGAGACAGGCATGAGGAACAAACCCCGCACTATGCTCGCCGCCGCCGCAGTCGCATCGGCCTTCGCGATGGGCTCGCTCGCCACGACGGCGCAAGCCGGCACGCTCGAAATCGACATCGCGTTCAAGGGCGCGAGCCAGCGTGCCGTATGGACTCAGGTGGTCGACGAGTTCAAGCAAACGCATCCCGGCACCGACGTCAAAGTGGCGTTCATCGACGAGGAAGCCTACAAAGTGCAATTGCCGGGCTGGCTCACGACGGCACCGCCCGACATCGTGAACTGGCACGACGGCGAGCGTATGGCGTATTACGCCAAGCGCGGTTTGTTCGAAGATTTGACGGCCGACTGGGCGAAGAACGGTTGGGACAAGACCTATGCGTCGACGAAAAGCGCTTCGTCTTATAACGGTAAGCAATACGCCGCGCCTACGGTCTACTATTCGTGGGGCATGTTCTATCGCAAGGACCTCTTTCAAAAGGTCGGCATCGCAAGCGAGCCCAAGACGTGGAATGAGTTTCTCGACGATTGCAAGAAACTCAAGGCCGCGGGCATTGCGCCGATCGCCGTCGGCGGACGCGATGCGTGGACGCTGGCCGGCTGGTTCGACTATCTCGACCTGCGCTTGAACGGCAACGCATTCCATCAAAAGCTGATGGCCGGTGAAGTGCCGTACACCGATGCACGCGTGAAGAAGGTCTATACGACTTGGAAGCAACTGCTCGACGCCGGCTACTTCATCGATAACTCATTGTCGTACGACCTGGACGCCGCTCAGCCGTTCCTGTTCCAAGGCAAGGCCGCGATGATGCTGATGGGCACGTTCATCACGGGCGGATTCTCGCCGGCCGTGAAGGCGGAGATGGGTTACTTCCAATTCCCGATCATCGATGCGAACGTACCGACGGCCGAAGACGGCCCCGTCGAAACGCTCAATATTCCCGCGAAGGCAAAGAACAAGGCCGATGCCCGCGCGTTCCTCGCGTTCACGGAAACACCGAAGATCGGCGCGCAGCTTGGCGTGGGCCTCGGTTCGTTGTCGGCGAACAGCCAATCGCCGGAACCCGACGATCCCATTTCGAAAATCGGCTTCCAGATTCTGTCGAATACGAAAGGCGGCATCGCGCAGTTCTATGATCGCGACATGACGAAGGAAATGGCTGACGAAGGCATGAAGGGCATGCAGCAATTCGTCTCCGATCCGACGCAGCTCGATTCGATCCTCGAGCATCTCGAACAAGCGCGGCAACGGATCTACAAGAAGTAACCGAAGGGACGGCGCGCGGCAGCGACACTCGACGCTGCCGCGCGCGGCAAGGCAGTTCGTTCAGGAGGTGGGTCGTGTCTCAGTTCATCACGCAGCAGGCCGAGGGCGACGGTATCCGCACCCCGGCAACGCCGGCTGCTCAAACTCAAAGAAGCGCAAAAGCGCGCAGCCGCGTATCGCCGACCGCGCGTCGCCAGCGTCGCGCCGCGTTTTTGTTTCTCGCGCCAGCATGCATCATGGTTGCGATCTACGTCGTCTGGCCCGTGCTGTCGACGATCCGGCTCAGCTTCTATAGCTGGGACGGCATGTCGGACGCGACGTTCGTCGGCCTCGCGAACTACGTCGAACTCTTCCATGCGCAGACGTTTTACACGGCCCTCAAGAACAACGTCATCTGGCTCGTCATGTTCTTGCTGGCCCCGCCGATGGGCCTCGCAATTGCGCTGTATCTGAACCAGGCCGTCGCCGGTATTCGCATCGTCAAGTCACTCTTCTTTGCGCCGTTCGTCCTCTCGGGCGTGGTGGTGGGCCTCATCTTTTCTTGGTTCTACGATCCAACGTTCGGCCTGCTCGCCGTGATCGTCGGACACGGTATTCCGGTGCTCGGCAACCCTCACTACGCGACGCCCGGCATCATTCTCGCGGCGTTATGGCCGCAAACCGCGTATTGCATGATTCTCTATCTCACGGGGCTGACCACGCTCAGCAGCGAGCAAATCGAAGCCGCGCGCATGGAAGGGGCCAAGGGTTGGGCGTTGCTATGGCATGTGATCCTGCCGCAACTGCGCCCGACTACCTTCATGGCGATTGTCGTGACAGTCATCGGCGCGCTACGCAGCTTCGATTTGATTTCCGTCATGACGGGCGGCGGCCCGTTCGAGAGTTCGACCGTCCTCGCGTATTACATGTACGACCAAGCGATCAAGTACTACCGGCTCGGTTACTCCGCCGCCATCGCCGTCGTGCTGTTCGCGATCATGCTGCTTTACATCGTCTATCAGCTACGCCGGTTGCTCCGGAACGAGCGATAAGGAGTCCCGATTATGTTTCCCATGCCGGTCGAGAAATGGACGCCTGTTGCACGCCGGGCGTACAAGCTGTCGCTGCCGTTGGCGCTGCTGATTTGGCTGCTGCCGATGATCGCCGTCCTAGTGACGTCGGTCCGATCGTCGGAAGAACTCATGGAAGGCAACTACTGGGGATGGCCTAAGCACTTCGCGCTCATCGACAACTACCGAGAAGCGCTGACCACCTCCCCCATGCTGCATTACTTCTGGAACAGCGTGCAGATCACGCTGCCCGCCGTGGCAGGGGCAATTACGCTAGCCGCCATGGCCGGCTTTGCGCTCGCGATCTATCGCTTTCCCGGCAATTCGACGCTATTTGCCGCGTTCGTCGCCGGCAATTTCGTGCCCATCCAAGTGCTGATGATCCCGGTACGCGACCTGTCGTTGAAGTTGGGGCTGTATAACTCGGTCGGTGGTCTCATTCTCTTTCACCTCTCGTTTCAGACCGGCTTTTGCGCGCTTTTCTTGAGGAATTTCATCAAGCAGCTGCCGTTCGAGCTGATCGAGGCCGCGCGGATCGAAGGCGCCAACGAGTGGACTGTGTTCTTCAAGATCGTTCTGCCGCTGATCCGGCCCGCACTGGCCGCACTGGCGATACTTGTATTCACCTTCGTCTGGAACGACTACTTCTGGGCGCTCTGCCTGACGCAAGGCGACGATGCCGCGCCGATCACCGTCGGGGTGGCCGCACTCAAGGGGCAATGGACGACCGCTTGGAACCTCGTCTCGGCCGGGTCCATTCTCGCGGCCCTGCCGTCGGTCGCCATGTTCTTCGCCATGCAGAAGCACTTCGTCGCCGGGTTGACGTTCGGCGCGACGAAGGGGTGAATGACGGCGTTTAGGTTGCGTCATCGTGATGGGCGTGCACGCCGCGGCTGCGCTGCCGCTGCCGCTAGCCCATCACGAAAACGCAAGCTAAGCTTCGATCAGGGCCAAACGGTTGCCGCGACGCAGTCCGACACCAACTCCTTGCTCGGATCCGAGTTGTCGTTCGGAACGTACACTTGGACTTCCGCCGACGGCGGGTACATGACGCCGCTCTCCGGCGGATCGCATTGCGCGCTTTGCCCCGTGCCAATGACGATCTCCGAGCCGACCTTCAAGCGGCATTGCGTCACCTGATCGAGCTTGCTCCATGTCGGGCAGATGTCGTTCTTGACGCGGTACGCATCGCGCGGCCCGGCCGGCGGACTGAAGCTCCACCACATCCCGTACTGGCTCCACGGTTTGCTCGAATCCCAAACGCGGTAAACCGTGAGCGGCTGGGTAACCTGAAAAACCTCACCCATGCATAAGCCGCCTTTTCCGGGCGGCTGGACGGTTTTGGCCAGCAAGGCCGGATCGCTGATGACGGTCAGGCCGTACGGTGGTTCAAGCTTGCCGACGCATTGAGTTTGAGGCGGAGGCGACGTAGCGGCGGTGGGCGGCTGTGGCGCCCACGATGCGCAGCCGCCGAATGCGAGTACAGCTACCGTCAAACCGCCGATCCGCCAAGCGCCGCGCTTGGAAAAGCGCGCGCGATCGTGACTAGGATACGAGTGCCGCCGAAGATATTCGTTCATGACTTGTAGACCCTTCAGTCGTCGCTGTGAAAATCCGCGTATTCCCCACATCTTAGGAAAAGTTACGACCTATCCACAAACGAACCGGCGAAAAAAAGCAGGAAACGGCGGGCGCCGGCAGCGTCTCGCAATCCAGCGGCGGGCGGACGCCGGAATCGTCGATGTTCCCGGCACGACGAACGGCACGGCCATTACGACGCTTTACAACACATCGCTTCGCTCGTATCCCCAATAATTCGACCGATCGGCCCGATCCGGACGCCTCTCCAACATAAACTGTGCGCGCCGATGCGGTTCGACTCGATCGCACGGCCTGCCGCCCCGGCCTGTTCGGGCGAATCAGCTGGGGGCTTACATCGTTTTAGACAGGCGACGAAAAAACGCACGCAACGGGGATGCACACATGAAAATCAATAAGACCCATTCCGATGCGCTATCGGACTCATCGTCGAGTGACCCAGCAGCGCGCGCCGGGAAGCGAGCCGCACCGCCGCGCCGCTCTGTCAGCCCCGAATTGAAGCGATTAAAGCAGACGTCCGAGGAATGTGACACGCCCTCCGCAGAAGCGAGCGAGACCGGCTCCCCGCCGCCCAGGCGCTCGTCCTATAAACGATCGGCGACGCTCCCCACTCCTTCGAGCGGCTCGCCGAAAAGCATTTCGCCTGCAAGCCCGAGCGAGGGCGAAAATCCTCGTCGGCTATTGACGAACGAGCGCAAGCTTCGAAGGACAGGGACGAAACTGCAGGTCGATACCCTCAGTCCGGCCATGGTGAAAAGGCTCAACCAGGAGCCGATCAACGAAGATCTCGCTGCGAAAATCGCAGGCTTGAGGCGGGGCACACCAGAAACCCAAACCGGGTTTCGCCCACTGGCACTGGCGGTGCAGCTATCGCCCACCAACACGTCGCGCCCCGCCAAGAGACTGATGACAAGCAGCCGGGTCGCTGCCGTCTATGCGGTGACATTGGCAGAACCTGTGACTAAAGACGGAAGAAACTACGGCCGAGAATTCGTGTTCAAGGCGCTGCTGCGAATCGACAAAGACCGTCCGATTCCCTCCGATCTTTATTACGAACTATCCACGGAGAGACTACGGGATCCGATAGAAGTCGAGAACAAAGTCAATGAGCTGAAACGGAGCATTATCAACGAATTCCAGATGGGGGCGGCGCTGACGCAAGTTTCGCGCGTCATGCAAGTGTTCGAGATTGCTCAGATCGACAACGAATTTGGGATCCTTTGCGAGAAAATCGACGGCGAAACCGTCCGGAGCCTGGTGCCTAAAGCTGCGCTGGCTGTAGCAGACAGCATCATTACGGGTCCCGAGTACTTCGATCTGGCAAGGCAGGCTCTCATGGATGTTCTCGTAGGGATCGCACGATGTGCAGATGAGGGGGTCGCCCATTCGGACATCACTCATAACAACGTGATGTATGACAAGGAAGAGAAGCTTTTCAAGCTTATCGACATGGGCGGTGGGCGCGAACCGGGGACGGAAAGATCCACGGCCACCAAAGGGTACGTGGACCAGAGCACCGTCGCCGCAGGAGAAGCGTACGACGTTTACGCAGCCGGCCAATTCCTGGCGCATTTCGTCAAGCACCGGGGGGTGCCCGTGTCCGGGTATACCGGGTTCGCTGCTGAGCAGCTGACGCAAGAGCTCTTCCCGTTCATGGAAGAGTTGGACGAGGTCCCATCGGACGACAAAATTGCGATGCTCAATTTAATCCGGCGCATGACGAACGCCGACCCAACGGCGCGCCCATCCGCGGCAGAACTGTTACACGATCCGTTTTTTGAAAATTGCGCAACACGAGATTTGGTTCACCAGTGCTACGAGATGCTGGATCATTGGGCGCAAAGCCGGCAGATCTCGGATCGGTTCACACGGTACTATTCTGAGATCGAAAGCGCTGAGGACAAGGACAGGATTTATGGAATGGTGTTCGAACTAAATGAAGCCTGGCGGGACGAGGAACATGATCGCCAAGCCGATATCAAGGCACTGCTTAGCCGATTGAACGCGCCCTCCGTCCAGCACATTCTCAAAGTGGCGGAAAATCGTCAATTGAATACGCACTGAAGTTTCGCGTTCCCTCGGTCGCGTATCATCCGGGAACCGCTTGCGATGTCCGCTATTCCGAGCCGTCAGTTACGAATGCAGCTTCTTTCGCCCCGTGTTGTCGTAACGAAATGAATCGCTGTTAAGCTATCCCGTCTCCAAAAACAATCGGCGGGAGCGTTCGATGACACCCGATGTCGATGTGGTCACGGGCCACCCATTGGATCAACTTCTAGATCGCCTCGAATCCGATCTAGATGAAGAATCCGATTCGGGCGGCTCCGATGCCTTAAGGGCACGCCTGCAAGCACAGACGATGCGCGCGCATTCGCTCGAGGCAGTCACCCGCCTGCACGCGCTGTGGATGAATGCGGGCGATCCAGCAGCCGCGCGTGCCGTACTCGATACCGACGGAGCCAGCCTACTGATCGGCGCGACGCCCGACGCGCGCCCCGACATTCGGATGCGCCTCGCGCTCTACCGCCTGCAAATGGCCTACTTCCTACGCGACGATGCGGCCGTTGCCCAGGGCCTTGCCGAAATGCGTGCGGTCGTCGACGAAGAGCCTCGGCTCCAATCCGACCGATACCTCCGACTGAATATCCTCGATAGCATCGAGCGCGTCCTTCCCGCTCATGCGCTCGACGCAATCGATCTAAAGCATGCACTGCGCCTGGCCACCCCCGAACGCGCCACGCTGCGCGCATGGGACGAAGCGGAGCGCCAAAAGCATCGGGCGTTGGCATACGAACGACTCGACGACGATGCCAACGCGCTAGCCGCCGCTCATGCCTCGTTTGACGCGTTGCAAAACGCCGGTGCCGATCAGTCCGTCACCGTCAACAGTTGGCTGCAAATCGGCGACGCATTGATCGCCATCGCTCCCGAGCGTCTTTCCGACGTCGAATGCGCCATCACCAAGTTCACTGCCGGTCACCCACTGGCGTGCCGCCGGGAGACGGAAGTTCGCATTGCGCGCCTCGCAGCCAGAGCCGTCTATGCGCGAGAAGGCGCGAGCGCAGCGCTGGCGGCAGCCGAGTTCGCACGCTATACGCTCGCAGCGGAGGGCGGGGACGATTTCATTGAATACGAATTGCCGTGGCTGATCGAGGCCGACCGAATCGACGAGGCCGGCCGGCGCGCATTCTTCGATGTCTACGAACGGGAAGTGCAGATGTGGCCGGGCACGGCACGCATCCTGCTCGAGCGGCTCGCCGAGACGAGCGACCGCTCGGTATGGTGGCCCTTGTGCGTGATGCTCGCCTGCGGCAACGAAGCCGTCCTCAATCGCTTGATGACACTGGGCCGAGTGAACCGACGGCAACTGAATCCGGACTCCCCCGTCCACGCCCAGTTGTTCGGCAAGCTGGGCGAATTGACGGGCGCCAGTTTGCGCGAAGCCATCTACCAAGCGGCCCACGCGCTCGCGGAAGAACGCGCACCCGGCCACCCCTGGGCCGCTCGCCTCAGTGCAGAACACGATGGTGCCGCACAGCTCATCGACGCCGCCACGCAAGCCACCCGCCTGACCGAAGCCATGGAGCGCGGCGGCATCGGCGATCACCGCTCGCTTCATGTCTTATTCGCTGCGCGCACGCAAACATTGGGGCTCATGGGCGCACTCGATTTGCCCCCGCCGCAACCGCCCAACGGCAGATGGTGCTATCGGTTCGCCTTCAAATTCGACGAGGACGACGATGCATTGCTAGCCGATATACCGCCGGATTCGCACGCCGACGTGATAGCGCGCCTCGAACGATTGCGGACGGCCGTCTACGAGCGCGGTTTGGCCTACATGGAGCGGTTCATCGAAACGGGCCGAGGCGATCCCCTCGATGGTTCCGCACATCTTTACTCGCTGCTCTGCTTCGGCCTCGCGATTTGCTACACCAACGCAAAGCGCTATGCGGACGCGCTCGAATTGCATCGCCGCGGCATCGAAGCCAGCCCGCTCTCCGAGCACTTCGGATGGATGATCGACGCGCTGAAAGGCATGGGCAATCATGAGGGTATCGTCGAAACCGGCGAGCGGATGTGGCATTTCACGATCCAGCACGGCTTCGGCAATTACTCGCCGAACGATTACATTTGCACGGTTGTCCGATCCCTTTGGGAACTCGAACGCGACCAGGAAATGCTGATCTGGCTCGAAAGGCTCGTGCAATGGCAGCGACAAGAGCAGCGAGTCGACGAAGCTGCGCTCCCCGATGATTCGCTTTGTGCTCGAATGATCGTGGCCGCCAATCTGGCCCACATGCGCAAGACCGAAGCCACCGCGCTTTGGGAGGCGTTAAAAGGACAAGTCGCGGCCAGCAACGATACACGCGTGGTGGTACAGGCCGGGGCGACCTTGCATCGCTTGGAGCGTTTCGACGAAGCACAGGCGATGTACGAACGGTTGCTGCACATGAACGCGCAACGCCCCGAGCATGAACGCTTCGATACGGCCTTCTACGACGAACGGCTGGCGTCGTATCGCCAGCGCGCCATGCCACAGACGCAAAGCGTGCCCGCGCGCAAATCGTGGTGGAGGTTCCGGTTGTGAATACGCCCGCCCCAAAGCTCGGCTATGCGCCGCGCAACGCACTCAACGCAGCCGATTTAAAAGCGGGCATCGATTCGCGCAGCCGCGCCCGCGGCGATGCCCTGGAAGTCCGCGCTTGGCTGCTCAATCACTTCTATCGCCATGTCGTCGCGAATTTCAATCCGGCTCGGCCGATCGAATCCCTCGACGATGCACGCGGCGCCCTGGCCCCGACCGCCTTACCCGCATGGGTCAGCGCTCGCTTCAACCCACCGGCCGACGCTACCGGCGATCGATCGGCCGCGACACCGGCACCCGTCGTTTGGGTCGATCCCGCTCATCCGCAGTTGCTTGCACTTGAAGCACGCTTAGTCGAATTTCTGCAGTCACGCTCGGGTACATCGCTCGCCGGCAAGCTCGATCGCATCAATTGCCCGCAAGCGTTAGACCTGTGGGAGAAGGAGCACGCGCGAATGGCCGCGCGCATCGAACGCGGATGGCGCGAAAGTCGACCCGATGCGTTGCGCCCGTTGCTCTCGATGCCGAGCGGTCAATTCGTGGAGTTTCGGCACGACAGCGCACTGCTTCGCTCGGAAATGGCCTATGAGAGCTTCATCATGCGGCACTGCCTGGGCCAATTCGCGAATCCGCAAGCGCTCGAAGGCGGTTATGGCCAACAATACGCGGAAGCGATCGAAGCCCAACGCATGCGCCTGATCAGCTTGCGCGACACCAATGGACAGCCGCATATCACGATCAGCCTGCTGGCTCGAGCGGACGGTTCTTTCGAAGTCGAGCAAGTGAAAGGCAAGCAAAACCGGCCGCCCGTCGAGCGTTACTTGCATGAGGTCGTCGCGTGCCTGAATGCCATCGGCACGAACGATATCGTACCGGCCGATTGCATTGCCATCGGGATCGTCCGCACAACAAAGGGATGGGTGAGAATCGAAGAGGTAGACGACGAGGCGTCGCAGGCGCGTCTCGTCGTACGCTATCCGCAGTTGTTCGAAAGGCTCGCCGCGCCGCCGCCGGCCGTCGAATGGCTGGTGGCGGCGCGTCATCCGCAATCGCTGCAAAACCGCCCGCCGCGCGCGGCGGCGATTCGCTATGCCTTGCACAAACGCGACGCCTCGCCTATCGATCAAGGCAACGCCACGTTCGTCACGGACGACGTCGAATGGCCTGGCTTCGACGCATCCGAACCCGCACGATAAGCGATTCGCACGCGGCTAATAAAGGACAACCGGTCGATGTGGTTCAAGCTAATTTTAGCGCTGATTTTTCTGCGATGGATTTATCGGACGTATAAGAAATCTCAGCCGCCGGCGCTGTCGCCGCGCAAGTTTTGGGCGCTCGCGTTGGCGCATCCATTCGCCGTGGCCACTCGATTGAGAACCTTCTACGCCACGGCCAACTGGAAATTGACGGACGAAAAACGCGCCCAATTCAGGCCGCAATTGCTCCATCAAATGGGTTTGCGTACCGACGCGAGCGGCGACGAAGCACGCGCCCATCTCGCGCGTACGCTTGAATCGCAGTGGTTTCGCGCCGATCTGCGCGAATTGCTGCCCACGGACGATCCGCACGCGGCACTCGCGTTTGCCTGTGCGCGCACCGCCTTCTTGGTACGCGCGGTCATGATGATGGAATGGATCGAGCCGCAGGTCGCATGGCGTGTGCTGCTGCTCAATGCCCAGCGCGCACAGGATTGCTTCGCGAGCTGGGAAGACTTTGGGCGCGCGTTCATCGAAGGGCGCCGCCAATGGGTGGCCGCATTCCGCGCCGATCCGTTCGGCAGGACGTTCGACGAACGCATGCTCGCCGCATGGCTGGCTTCGCGGCGTGACGGATGGGCCCGTTTGCCGTGGCCTGGGCTCGTGGCGTTCAGCCCGGTCCCGGCTACGTATCCGGACGCCCCCACAGCGCAGAACAAGAACAAAGGCAAGGGCAAGGGCCGCACATAGCGCCGCGCCGGAGAATCAGTAAATTTCCGGCACGATCATCTCTGCCGGCACCGGCTGGCGAATGTAGTCCTCGTTATGGACGCGGGCGGGCAGCGCGACCGTCGGATGCTCGACTTCCCGGTACGGGACCTGATTCAGCAGATGCTGAATGCAATTTAGCCGCGCCCGCTTTTTATCGACGGCCTGCACCACCCACCAGGGTGCGTCCGGATGGTGCGAGCGCTGCAGCATCACTTCCTTCGCTTGCGTATAAGCCTCCCAGCGGCGGCGGCTCTCCAGATCCATCGGGCTCAACTTCCATTGCTTGAGGGGATCGTGAATCCGAGACTGAAAGCGAATTTCCTGCTGTTCGTCCGTGATCGAAAACCAATATTTGACAATCTGGATACCGCTTCTCACCAGCATCTTTTCGAATTCAGGCACCGAACGGAAGAACTCTTCGTATTCGTCGTCAGTACAAAAATCCATCACGCGTTCGACGCCCGCCCGGTTGTACCAACTGCGATCGAAAAGCACCATTTCGCCGCCCGCGGGAAGGTGCGCCACGTAGCGCTGGAAATACCACTGCGTGCGCTCGCGGTTGCTGGGTGCGGGCAATGCAGCAACCCGGCATGCGCGCGGATTCAACCGCTGCGTGATTCGCTTGATCGCACCGCCTTTGCCGGCCGCATCGCGCCCTTCGAAGATCACGACAAGCCGGTGGCCCGTTGCCACGATCCAGTCTTGTAGCTTGACGAGTTCGCCTTGCAGGCGGAAAAGCTCGCGGAAGTATTCCCGGCGTTGCCTACGCGCTTCGGGCGTGAAAGCGTCGGAGCCGTCGAGGATGCGGTCGTCCACTTCCATTTCGAGTTCTTCGTCATATGCATCGACAAGGTCTGCCTCGAAGCGACGTTGCCGCTCCGCTAAAAACTCGGCGTCGGCCGTTGGATCCGACTTGTCCATCGTGTGCTCCCTGAAAGTAAACGTGCTGCGCGGGCCGCCGACGCATTCCGATCGGCGGTCGCACTTCCGCCTATTATCGCCGGTGGGCCGTGTCAGTCATATTACTGAGGCGTCGCACAGTGCGTTCCCGTTCAAAACCGTTCAATCCCGTTCGCCGCACGGGCGCGTTCGTCTCGGCCTCGACTTCACGATCTCGCTCGGGCCGATACCGAGTATCCGCGTCATCCACTGCGCCATGTGGCTTTGGTGCGAGAAGCCCGCTTCAAGCGCGGCTTGCGCGATGGTGAATCGCCCGGTGCAAAGCAGCGCTTGCGCACGCTCGACGCGCCGCTGGACAACGTATCGATGCACCGGCATTCCGAACGTCTCCCGAAAGAGCACCTTGAAATGCGGGATGCTGATGTCGAGCAGTGCAGCGAGTTCCATCAACGTCAGGCGTTGATCCAAGCTATTCTCGATATGTTCGACCAGCCGCGCAGCCGCTTTCGGCGCAAATGTCTTTCGCCTTTCGTCGGGCGACGGCTCGTCCCGCAGCAAACGAACGAGCATCGCCGTGCACAGGCTTTCCGCAAACATCGAATCGCCCGAGTCCTCGGCTTGCAGTTCGGCATGCAATGCCCAAGCCAGATGTTGAAGTCGCGAATCGCGCATTTGTAGCCGCGGTGCGCAAGGCGTAGCCACCGGGCTCAATCCCAGCCGCTCATAGAATGAATTGACGAAACCATCGTCGAACCAGATCCGCAGGACCGTGCAATCGGATTGATCGACCCACTCGCCGTCGATGCCGGCGGGTACGACATCGGCATCGCCGTGGGCCTGAAGCCGCGCCTGCCGCTTGCCGTCACAGATACAGTTCGCTCTCACCGGCTTTCCCATATGGACGCCGATGCGATGTTGCTTTCCCCCGGGGATCCGATGCACGCCCGCCGAAATTTGCAGCAGTTCCGCGCCAAACCCTTTCCAGCCTCGTCCATTGCTCGAACGCAAGCTGACATGGGTGCCCTCATCTAAAACGGAACGTAAAGTTGAAGCATTCATAGCGTTCGATCCTCGGCGGTTCGCATGGCAACGATGAGTCTACTGGATCGCCGATCCCGCCGTGCAACGAAGCCAAGCCGCAATCGGATCATCCATCCGTGCTCGTTCGATCCATTCCTGATCGCCGCGCGCGGGGTCACGCACGTACCATGATTTCCCACGTATCGACCAGGAGCGATCCATGTACGTCATATTCGGGGCATCAGGCAAAGTAGGTAGCGTGACGGCAGCAGCCTTGCGCAAAGCGGGGCGACCCGTGCGCGCCGTGGTGCGCGACGAACGACAAGCACAGCCTCTCATCGCGATGGGATGCGAAGCGGCGATCGCCGATCTAACGGACTCGCAGGCAGTTCGATCGGCGATAAAGGGCGCCCACGCGGTCCAAATCTTATGCCCCATTCCCGCGACCGACACCGATCCTGGAGCAAGAATGCGCGAAATGATCGATATTGCGGCCGACGCACTCTATGCGTCTCCGCCGGCCGCGGTATTGGCGCTTTCCGACTATGGCGCGCAAGTGCCCGAGGGCACCGGTATCACGCTGCTCTATCATTACTTGGAAACCCGTCTTAAGCCGCTTGCCACGCACCTCACGCTGCTTCGTTCAGCCGAGCATATGGAAAACTGGGCACGCGTCATACCCGTGGCTCGCGCGAAAGGCGTCTTGCCGAGCTTGCATCATCCGGTAACCCAAGCGTTCGCCACCGTGGCGACCCGAGACGTCGGCGCGATGGCGGCGCAATTGCTGCTCGACATCGATGAAACGCAACCGAATCGAACTCGAATCGTCAGCATCGAAGGGCCGCAGCGCATCAGTGCAGTCGACGTCGCCCGAGCGCTGAGCGACATCGCCAAACACCACATAACCGCCCTGGCGGTTCCTCGCGACGAATGGAACGCAACGTTGCTCCACGCAGGCCTGACGGAGAACCATGCGCGCTTGATTACCGAACTCTATGACGCACACAACGCCGGGAAGATCGACATCGAGGCCGGACAAACCGAACGCCGCTTTGGGAAAACGACGCTGCACCAAGTCATCGCCTCGCTGCTCTCGGGACGCGAACACACGCACGCGATCTAGTACGGCGGCCACGCACCCGTCATCGTTCGCACGCACACACGAAACGGCGTCACATATTGGGCAAGCGCCGCGGGTTTTGCATCCCGCGGGCGCATTTGATAGCCTGGTACGCCTGCCTTGACGCAGGCAGCCCGGTTCCCGTTAAACAAGCGCCCTCCATTCCGAGAGGTCAGTATGTGGCGTCTGGCGGACAGAAATTTAAGCGCTTAAATTCGTAGAGACGACGGGCCGGCGATGTCGAAACCCACCCAGGAGGAGCACGAATGAAGAGACGATCTGTATTGGCATGGATGGCATCGAGTGCGGCGGCCGCAGGGATGAGCGCCGCGATTGCGCCGCAGGCACGCGCAGCCGAATCCATCCGCTCGCTCCATCGGCAACGGCCGTTCGCGATGGGCGCCGATGTATCGACGCTGCTCGAACTCGAAGACCACGGCGCCCGCTACTATGAGCACGGCGTCCCCCGCGATTGCCTGCATATTTTGCGCAGCCACGGCGTAGACGCGATTCGCCTCAAGGTCTGGAACGATCCCGGCAATCCCAACTTCTTTCCCGCAAACCAAAGCCCGGCCGCCGGATACAACAATGCCGCGCACGTTTGCGCCCTCGCCCGACGCGCGGCCGCCCTCGGCATGCGCATCCTGATCGATTTCCACTACAGCGATTGGTGGGCCGACCCCGGCAAGCAATATCCCCCTCATGCTTGGGCCGGTGCAAGCTTGGACCAAACGTGCAGCCTGCTGTCCGCATACACGGCCGATGTATTGCGAATGTTGCGGGCTGAAGGCGTCAATCCAGAGTGGGTGCAGATCGGCAACGAGATCACGGGCGGCATGCTCTGGCCGCTCGGCAAATACGATCAGTGGGACAATCTCGCCGCGCTGCTCAAAGCGGGGCATGACGCCGTCAAATCGGTGGACGAACGCACGCAAGTCATGCTGCACCTCGATAGCGGCGGCAACAACGGAACCAGCCGCTGGTGGTTCGATAACGCCACGCAGCGCGGCGTCACGTTCGACGTTATCGGTCTGTCCTACTATCCCCAATGGCAAGGCTCGCTCGACGATCTCAGCGCGAACATGAACGATCTCGCCACGCGCTACGGCAAGGACATCATGGTGGTCGAAACGGCGTTTCCTTGGACGACGAGCGACGGCGATTCCGAACCCAACTCGATGACGAACACCGGTTCCGTCAACTATCCGCCCACGCCGCAGGGCCAAGCGCAATTCATCGACGCCTTGGTCGGCCGCGTCAAGAGCGTTCCCGACAATCGGGGCAAAGGCGTCTTCTGGTGGGAGCCCGAATGGACGCCCGTAGCCGGCGTGGGTTGGAAAACCGGTGCCGGCGATCAGTGGGACAACAACACGCTATTCGATTTCCACGGAAACGCACTGTCGTCGCTCGACGCGTTCCGGCAACGCTAACCGGCCTGGCCGCGCGTGAATACGGCAGAAAGGAACCTATTCCTAAGCAAATCGATGCCGAACTCACGCGCGCCCTATCGCGGCGCGCTCCCGTTTTCCATCGATCCGCACCGTGTCGAGCAAAAGCAATACGAACGCAAAAGCGGCCAGCCCAGCGCAAAGCAAAAATGCCACACGGTAGCCGAACGCGCCGACGATCGTTCCCGCCAATACGCCAGACAAGATCGACCCAACGCGCGACGCATTGAAAAACAGCGCTGTCGCGGTGCCGAGTTCGCCGGGCATTAGATCCTGGATATAAGTCATGCCGAGGCATGAAGTGATGGCAACGACCGTCGCCGGCAAAATTTGAAGCGGCACGACCGCGAACGGCTGACCCACCACAGCCAACGCGATGAAGTAGACAGCGTGCACGGCCGCGGATGCCGCGAGCCAATTCGGCTTTTTCAACTTCGATGCCTTGGCGCCCAGCCACAGCATCATCGGAATTTCCAGCAACGCTCCGGTGCCAAGCGCCGCCGATACCATGAGGCGCGTACCGTGCAACGCATGGACGAGATAGAGCGGCAACAAGATCATCGTCGCATTGGCCGCCAGGCCGATGAGCGTCAACGCCAGCAAAGTGCGCGGAATAGCTTTGCGTCTGCGTGCCGTTACGGCGGCGTTCGGTGCGCTAACGTGTGTGCCGATCGCCGCGCCGACGGAACGGCCTTCCGCGGCGTGCTGCACACCCGACGTTTCGGACGTTTTGGAAGGTTCGGGCATTTCCACTGCCCGCGAACTTCGATGCTCGTTGAGAACCGACCGATGCTCGGCGTGTTTCGTTTCCGCTATGCAGAACGCAATCGCGGCGCTGGCCGCGAAGCTCGCGGCCGCGAACGCAAACAACCCTTTAAAGCCGGCTTGCGACAATACCAATGCGCCCATCGCCGGCCCGAACACCCACGCCGCGGATAGGAGCGTGCGCAGCGTCGCCGAAGCAAATTCGGCCTGCGCCGAATCGTCGATCCGCAACGCCACGCGGCCAAAAGCGAAGATCTGCGACAGGGACGCGGCACCGGGCCCGAGCAACGCCACGCCCACGACGACGAGCCCTACGTAGCTGCGCACGAAGCCCAGGCTCGCGTAGCCGAGCACCGCCGCAACCAGCGACGCAATCAGCGATGCTCGATGGCGGCCGCTGCGATCCGACCATCGCGCCACGACCGTACTCGCCCATACGCCGCTGGCCGAAACCAGCGTCATGAACACGCCGAGCCGCAACGGCGACATCGACGCCTGCTCGATGCCGAACAGCGACAAATACGGCGCCGTAAACGACAAAGCGACGCCAAGCATCAGCGTCGTAATCGCGAGCGGCACGAAGTGCCGCGTCCGCACCAGATCGATGAACCGTGTGTGCACTGCTCAGTCTTCTTCGATCCAACCCGCGACGTCGATCGCGCCGACGATCGGGCCGCCCAATACGAACCGCGCGCCGGCCGGCGCCGGCACGCGCTGCGATCGATCGCCGTAGTTGATGGCGAAACGCCAGGAACCGCGCCGGCGCAATCTCAACCCTTCCGGCAACGGCGCCGCGTCGATGCCGGCATCGCGGGCGCACCGCGCCAGCATAGCGAGCAACACCGCCCGATCGAAGCAAGCCGTCATATACGTCACGCGCTCTCGCTGAAGCAGGGCAGGCAGGCCGTCGTCGAACCGCGCGATGACCTCCACGTCGGCATCCGGTTGAACATGCTCGCGCCAGCGCAATGCAGCCCCCTCGATATTGCCAAAACGCAGCGCCGGCCTGATCGACGGCCGGAGCGATTCGACTTGCACCACGCGCGCCGGCAACACCGCCTGAAGCGGCCCCGGCGGCAATTCCGGAAGAATCGCGAACGAATCGGATTTCGACCCAGTCCGCGGGCCAAATACCCACCGGGCGGTGCCGCGCCGAATCTGCTCCACCACGCTCTGCGGCAGGATCGGCAGCGTGGGCGCCACCACAAGCGGATAGGCACTGACATCGGCACGGGCCGACACGATGTCGACATCGAGCCCGAGCTCGCGCAACGCGCTGTACCACTCGAATACGACGTGCTGATAGTCGAAATCGGCACCATGCCGTTGCGTTTCGATCACCCAGTCCGCTTCGTAATCGAACAACAGTGCGACCGATGCCGATTGAGTTTGCCGCCCATGCTCAGGCATCGCGAGCGCAGCCAATTCCTCGCCGACACGCGAGACTTCCCGGCCCCCTGGCGAGAGTTCATCGCTCGGCGTATTGAGGCCGGAATGCATTTGCTCTTGCGCGAATGGACATTGCCGCCAGCGAAAGTAAGAAACGAGTTCAGCCCCGTGGGCGAATGCCTCCCATGTCCAGAGCCGAACCATGCCAGGCTCCGGCACCGGATTCCACGGTGCCCAATTGACCGGCCCGGCTTGCTGTTCCATCACCCACATACGCCCATTGCCGACACCGCGATAAAGATCGTGGCTGAACGCCGAGACATCCGGATGCCCGGTGCGCGCCCAACGGTGCTTATCCGCTTCGGGCAACGGCAACACCTCGGTGCGCGGCAAGGGATAGCTGTCCCACGCGGCCACATCGAGACCCTGCCGCGCGAATGCATAGTGATCGAACGCGGCGTAAAAGCCCATGAAGTTATGCAGCAAGTCGCGCCCCGGCGAGTGCTTCCGAATCAAATCCGCTTGCAACGCATGGAAGCTCGCCACCTCATCGGATTGAAAGCGGCGAAAGTCGAGCACGTGCGAGGGATTCGCATCGGTCGGCGTGCGGTTCGGTAATTCGATCTCGTCGAAGCTACGATATTCCATGCTCCAGAATACGTTGCCCCAAACCGCGTTGAGCGCGCCGATCGTTTCGTAACGCGTGGCGAGCCACCGACGGAAGCGCTGAAGCGCGGCAGGCGTATAGCTCGGCAAGGTGTTGTGGCAACCGAACTCATTGTCGGTCTGCCAGGCCACGACCGCGGGGTGCCGACCGTATCGCCGCGTCATCTCGTCCACGATGCGCGCGCAGTGTTCGCGATAGACCGGGCTCGAGATGTCGTAGTGACGACGCGAGCCGAACTGCATCACGCTGCCGTCACGCGCGATCGGAAGGATATCGGGATGTGCGTCCACCAGCCATTTCGGCGGCGAAGCGGTGGGCGTGCCGAGCACCACCTCCAGTTTGTGGCTCGATAGGGCCGACAGTGCCCGATCGAGCCACGCCCAATCGTAGCGTCCGGGCTCCGGCTCGATCCTCGACCAAGCGAATTCCGCGATCCGCACGCGCGCGATCCCCATTTCGGCCATGCGCCGCGCATCGCTTTCCCATTTGCTTTCCGGCCAATGTTCCGGGTAATAACACACGCCGAGCTGCATTGAAGGATTCCTTGTTTCCGTAGATGAAATCGCGCGATTCATGGCTGCGCGTAGAAGTATGCGAGAGGGGCTGCGTGTCCCGTTGCGGGCGGCGCCGGCATCAGCCCTTCGTTGCGCCGAATGTCAGCCCGGCCACGAAATGCTTTTGCATCGCGAAAAACATCGCCACGGAAGGCAACGCCGCCAGCACCGACCCTGCCGAGACGAGATTCCATGCCGTCGTCCACTGTCCCCTGAGCGCCGCCACGCCGACCGTGATCGGTGCTGCGTCATCTCCCTGCGTGAGGCACAGCGCCCAAAAGTAGTCGTTCCAAACGAAGGTAAACACAAGCACGGCCAGTGCCGCCAAGGCCGGCCGCACGAGCGGCAACACCACGCGCAGATAGATTGCCCATTCGCTGGCCCCTTCGATCCGCGCCGCTTCGATCAGCTCATAGGGCAGCTCGCGGATAAAGTTACGCAAAAACAACGTACAGAAGCCGGTTTGAAACGCCGCATGAAAAATGACGAGCGCCCACACGGTGTTGTACAGATTCAAGCTCGCCATCAGTTCTCGAACCGGAATCATCAGGATCTGAATGGGCACGAAATTACCCGCCACGAACAACCCGAGCAGCACGGTACTGCCGCGGAACCGATAGTTGGCCAACGCATGCCCTGCCATCGACGCGAGAAACATCGAGATCGCCACCGCCGGCAGCGTGATTAGGCAGCTGTTGCCGAAGTAATGCAGCATCGGCGTCTGCGTCAGCGCAGTGCCGTAGTTTTCGAGCAGCGCGAAATGTTTCGGCCATCCCCAATAGTCGCCGGTCAAAAGCTCTTCGCTCGAACGCACCGAGGTAACCAGTACGGCCAGCAAGGGCACGAGCCATACCAACAGCGCAACGGGCAAAGACAGCCGATACAAGGCTCTCGGAATGGGCCGCCACCGTTCAACGGGCATCGGATACATGGAGGACTCCCAAATGGTCTAAGACTCGGTGCGTACCAAGCGGCGCAATTGCCAGGCGATGTACACAAGCATGATCGCGAACAAAACCACGGCAATCGCTGCCGAATAACCCTCGCGGTAGTACTTGATCGCTTGGTCGTACATGAAATAAGCGAGCACCGTCGAACTGTCGAACGGGCCGCCGCCGCTCATGACCGAGATCAGATCGAAGCTGCGTAATGCACCGATGACCGTCAGCACCACGGCCATAAACGTCGCCGGTCGTAGCTGCGGCAAAATCACATGCCACAGGAGCGCGACACCGCGCGCGCCTTCCATGCGCGCCGCCTCGATGATTTCCGGATTGATACCCGTGAGCCCCGTGAGATACAGGATCATGCAGAACGGAATCTGCGGCCAAAGCGCGGCAAAAATAATCCCGTAAGTCACGTAGCGCGGATCGCCCAGCACCGGGATGCCGTGCCCGACGACCAGCTTCAACAAGCCGAAGGTCGGATCGTAAAACCACGAAAATACCAATCCCACGACCACGCCCGGCAATACGAAAGGCGCGAAGAACAGCGATTTCACGAGCCGGATGCCGAACACGTTCTGGTTCAAATACAACGCGAGCCCCAGCCCGGCAGGCGGCGCGAGCAGGAACAGCACCAGCCAAATCAAGTTGTTCTTCAACGCGACGTAGAACGTATCCGATGCGAACAGCTCGCGATAGTTGTCGAGGCCGGCGAACGTTTTCGCCGTCATGCCGTCCCAATGATGAAAGCTGAGCCAGATGCTGCTCGCGATCGGATAGATCACGAAGACGGAGAAGAGCGCGAGACCGGGCAGCAAAAACAGCAATGCCGCTCGCGTCCGCCGTTGATTGAGCGGTATCGGTTTCTTGGCCGCCGGCCGCGACGCTCGCCGCAACGATCGCTGCGTAACGGAAATCGACATGGTTTGATACTCCGACTGAGTTCGGCGGGGGCCGGCACGCCCCCGCTCATCGAGCGCGCTTACTGCTTGTAAATGCGCTTACGCGTGGCTTCGAGGTGTTGCAGAATCGAATCGATCTGAGTCGGATCCGAGTAGAACTGCTGCATCGCCTTCATGCCTTCGTCGGCCATTTCCTTCGTCATATCGCGATCGTAGAACTGAGCGATCCCACCCGTCGTGCTCGAGAGCGTGTGGAAGCCGACCTTCGAAATGGGATCCTGCGGCTCCGCGGCCTGATTGTTCGACGGCAATTGCCCCCACCCCTTCGCAAGTTCGCCGTTGATCTGCGGCGTACCCATGAATGCGAGCAAGCGCCGTGCGTCAGCCTTGTTCTTCGCCTTGGCCGGCATGATCAACACGTTGACGGGCCCATCCTCGGCAACGGGCACGGACGCATCGATGATAGGGAAACGGAAGTAGCCCATGTCCGCGCGCGTGGCCGCCGGCAGCCCCGCCGAGAAGAACGTGCCCATCAACAGCATGGCGGCCTGCCCGTTTACAAGCAGCGGGCTGGTCGAATCGACGTCGTACGAGAGCGCATTGTCGATGAAGTATTTGTCGTCGATCAGCGTCTTCCAGGTTTCGTACACATGCTTCACGCGCGGGTCGGTATAGGCGATGTCCCCTGCCATCAATTGTTGATGGAAGTCGTAGCCGTTGACGCGCAAATCGAGATAGTCGAACCAAGCCGCGAGCGTCCAGGCATCCCTAGCCGGTACCGCGATGGGCGCAATGCCGGCAGCCTTCAGTTTCTTGCAGTCTTCCAAAAACTGAGTCCAGTTCGTCGGCTCCGCCGTAATGCCCGCCTTTTTGAATAGGTCTTTACGATAGAAAAAGCCGTAGGCATCGGTACCGAGCGGCACGCTGTACTGCTTGCCCGCGTAAGTCGACGATGTTTTCACCGAGGCGTATGTCTGATTCCAACCGTTTTTCTGCCAGTCGCTCGAAAGATCCGCGAGCAACCCGCGCTTCGCGAAATACGCCATCCGTTCGCCGTTGTGCCAGCTCAATACGTCGGGCGGATCGGTCGCGAGCCAACCGGACATCTGCACCTTATAGGCTTCTTCGCCGACATAACTCACTTTCAGGTCGACATCGGGATTGGCTTTCTTGAATTCGTCGAACGCGTTTTGCCAGGTGGCGCGCTGATTGCCACGCGCCGATACGGTCACGTTCAACGTTCCCGCCTGCGCCGGCACGATGGCGGCGAACGTCGCGCAAGCCATGCAAGCAAGCGCCAACATGCGTACAGGTTGTTTCATGTCTGTCTCCTTTCGTTGGTCTAGGTGTCGGTGTGTCTACTGCCGAATCGGTTACCTCGTACTGCGTACTGCGCATTTCATGCTGTCGATAGCCCGCTGTCTCACGCGGCGACGAGCACCTCTCGGTCTCGATCTCGATCGAACACGATGGCATTGCCTCGTTCGTCGAACAGATGCCATGCGCCGTTCGACAAATGGAAGGCGTGACGATCGCCGGGGCGCAACGATGATGTCCCCTGCGCCTTCGCCAGCAGCGGCGCACCGCCCGGCTGATCGAGGTGAACGTAAGCCGTTTCGCCCAATTGCTCCACGACCTGTACCGTCCGCACAATCGAGCATTCCGGTTCAATCGCTTGCGCGTCCAGCGTCACGGAAAGATGTTCCGGCCGAATGCCGAGCGTCACCGATTCGCCGACGGCAAGCGGTTGACGCCACGCACGGCCCGATAGGGTCAGGCGTTCGCCGCTGTCGTTCAAACGCAATGCGATTGCAGCGTCGCCGATCGATTCGATCGCCGCCGGCAGAAAATTCATGCGGGGCGAGCCGATGAATCCCGCCACGAACAAGCTCGCAGGCCGATGGTAGAGATCGAGCGGCGCGCCGACCTGTGCAATGCTGCCCATCCGCGCCACTTCATCGCCGGAACGCAGCAAGACGATCTTGTCCGCCAACGTCATCGCTTCGACTTGATCGTGTGTCACGTAGACCGAACTCGCCTCACGATATCGGCTATGCAGCCGCGCGATCTCGATCCGCGTTTGTCCGCGCAATGCCGCATCGAGATTCGAGAGCGGTTCGTCGAATAGAAAAACCTTCGGTTCGCGCACGATCGCGCGCCCGATTGCGACGCGTTGTCGTTGGCCGCCCGAAAGCTGCTTGGGCTTGCGCTCGAGCAGCGCATCGAGTTGCAACACGCGCGCCGCGTCGGTCACCCTGCGCCGGATTTCGTCCTTCGGCACGCCGGCGATGCGCAACCCGAAGCCCATGTTGTCGAACACCGACATGTGCGGAAACAACGCATAGCTCTGGAACACCATCGCGACACCGCGCTCGGCCGGCGGCGTCTCGTTCATCCGCTGGCCACCGATGCGAACCTCGCCGGTGGTGGTGTCTTCGAGGCCCGCGATGATGCGCAGCAACGTGGATTTGCCGCAGCCCGACGGCCCCAGGAAGACGCAGAACTCATGTTCGGCGATGTCCAGATTGACGTCGCGCAACACCGGTGCATGGTGCCCATACTGCTTCGATACATGATGGAGTGAAATGGCGGCCATCATGCCCTCCCTGCTTTACCGATCGCGCATTGCCCGTCGGAATTTAAGCGCTTAAATTCTTGTCGCCAAAACACGGCGTATGCTCGTACCATGTCGTCTCCGGTCTTTTAAGAATGCTGTCGCGATGGAATGGAACGTAGCGCAATCGATCGGGGTTGCGCAACTTTTGGGAACCCGTCCCAGCATATGAACAACGAGCATCGTACGCGCCGATCGAGCGGCGCTCGACGAAGTCGGGGGGAAAGAGTTTGTGGTAACGCTTGCCGAAGTCGCGCGCCGTGCGAAGGTCACGGGGGCGACCGTATCGAACGTGCTGCGCAATCCGCAGAAGGTGAAGCCGGAGACCGTCGAACGCGTCATGGCGGCTATCCGAGAACTCGGTTATCGGCCGAACTTGACCGCCCGCGCACTTGCGCGAGGCCGCACTTCGACGCTTGCGCTGATGCTGTCGAACGTGACCAATCCGTTCTACCCCGAATTCGTACTCGCGGCCGAGCGCGAAGCACGCAAGCGGGGGTACTTCCTGCTCGTCTGCAATACCGACGACGATCCGGCGATCACGCGCGCGTATTTGGAGGAGATCGCCGGTTCGCTCGCATCGGGCGTCATCGTCATGAATACCGATCTCGGCGAAAGCGAATTGACGGACATCGCAAGCCGGGGCGTAGCGGTCGTATTGTGCATGTGGGAACACGTTCACGCCTCGCGCGCCCTGCCCTGCGTGACGATCGATTTCGCGGCCGCCGGCGCGATTGCCGCCGCGCATTTATCGGGCCTCGGGCATCGCAAGTTCGGCGCGATTGTCGGCGCCGGCTCCGGCGGCCCGCAAACGATCCGGCTAGACGGTTTCGCTGCCGCACTGAGCGCGCATGGCCACTCGGAGAAATCGCTCGTCACCGTCCAGTCACACGATTCGATCGAAAGCGGATACGAAGCGGCGATGGGACTGTTGCGCGCCAAACCGGCCGTCACGTCGATCTTCGCGACCAACGACTTGATGGCGATCGGAGCGATGCAGGCAGCCGCGGATCTCGGCAAACGCATACCCGCCGATTTATCCGTGATCGGCATGACGGACATTACGCTCGCCCACCAGTTCCGACCCGCATTGACGACCGTGCGCTTGCCGACGGCCGACATTGCAGCGCGCTCGGTCGCGCTCGCATTGGAAATGGTGGAAGGCGGCGCGCCGGCTCAAGATCGGTACGTTGTGCGCGGGCCCGAGCTCGTGGTGCGCGAATCGACAGGGCGCGCGCCCTCGCGGCGGCGCTAACGCGCCAGCCCCCCCGGGCGCAGTGCCCGAATGGCATCAACCTTGCGTGTTGCGCGCCCACGCCTATACTTCGTACGAATCGCAGCACCCGAATGATTTAACGGGTTCGGTTAGGCAAGCTCTAGCCGAAGATAGACGTCATAGTCATCGTCGCGATAAAGCAAGACGCCTATGCGATGCAGATCGGGCCGCGTGACGCGGCGCCGCACCGTCGACATGACGCCCGCCGCTGGGCTGCCGTGTCGTATCTTCGAATTCGATCTCCGGTGTCGGCCTCACTCGGCCCGGATAAAACCGAGGAGGCGCGCATGACGGATCAGTTCGAACAACGCGAATCGCTGGCATTGATGCACCAGATGGGGCTGAGCAGCACAGCGATCGAACGCCGTAAGCAAATCGCCGGCCTCACGCCGACCGACGTGGCGAGAATTCAGACGATCAAGGATGTCGTGCTAGGTAATCTGGACGACTATGCGGCTGCGTTCTTCGATCACCTGGCGAGCCTCGACGAAGCACGCCCGCTACTCGACAATCGCGCCCTTGCCGAAAAAGCGCGACACCTCAAGCGAGAACATCTGCGCGGCCTCGTATCCGGCGATTACGGCAACGAATACGTCGAACAGCGGATCGAACTGGGCTTGCTGTACTCGGCCGCCGGGCTCGACACGCGGGTCTTCCTCGGCGCCTTTTTGAATCTGCTCAGCCATATCGGCACGCAAATCATGACGCATGCCAATGTGCCCGCGCTCGACGCATTCGGCGCGTTCATGTCGCTCAAAAAGGTCGCGTTCTTCGATCTCGGGCTGATCGTCGATGTGCTGGTCTTCGAACGCGAACGCATCATTCGCCAGCAGCAAGAGGCGATACGCGAACTGTCCACGCCCGTGCTCCAATTGCGCAGCCGTTTGCTGCTACTGCCGATCATCGGCGTCATCGATACCCACCGGGCCCGACTGATTACCGAAAGCTTGTTGGAAGCGATTCGAACGAACCGCGCGAGAATGGTCGTCATGGATGTCACAGGGGTGGCGTCCATCGATTCGCGAGTAGCCAACCATATTCTCCAAACAGTGACGGCCGCGCGGCTTATGGGCGCCCAAGTCATCGTGACGGGCATCTCGGCGCCCGTGGCCCAATCGCTCGTTTCGCTCGGGATCGAACTTGGCAGGCTCGACACCGTGGGCGACTTGCAAGGCGGTATCGAACTCGCCGAGCGCAACCTGGGCTATCACGTTGTGCAAGGGAATCGCGTCGAGACTCATCTGAACGAAGGCTGACACCGTGTCCGTTCCCATTCTCAAACAAGGCGACACCCTGATCGCGTCGATCGAATCGGCCCTCTCGGATCAAGACCTCGTCCAACTGCGCGACGACATCGCCGACAAAATCGGACGCTACCGCAGCAAGGCTGTCGTCATCGACATCACGGCGCTCGACGTGCTCGACTCGTTCGCCACGCGCACCTTGCGAGGCATCGCCTACGTGGCGAAGCTGCGCGGAGCGACAACGGTCGTCGTGGGCATTCAACCCGAAGTGGCATTCGCCATGGTGCAGTTGGGGCTCGCGCTCGATGGTGTCGCCACCGCGCTGGATCTCGAGGAGGGCCTCGACTACTTGCGCGGGCGGGCGAGCGGGAGTTCGGACCATGTCGCCTGAGATCCGCGTCCCGATCGAGCGCGAGGAAGACATCGTCGTCGCGCGTCAAAAGGGGCGCGAACTGGCCGCCGAGACCGGATTTTCCAATACTGACCGCACGATCATCGCACTCGCGATCTCCGAGATCACGCGCAACATCATCAGCTATGCGCGCCGGGGCGAGCTGACGATGTGCCAGATCAACGACGGCGTACAGCGTGGCATTCAGATCGTGGCGGAAGACGAAGGCCCGGGCATCGTGAACATCGAGCTGGCGATGCGCGACGGCTATTCGACGGGAAAGAGCCTCGGCGTCGGCCTCCCGGGCACGAAACGCATCATGGACGAGTTCGAACTCACCACGATCGTGGGAACGGGCACTACTGTGCGGATGAAGAAATGGCTGAGATGAATGCGCCGGCCGCGCCTCGCGCGTCCGTCATCGAATGGGGCTGGGCCGGCCGCGCACTGGCGCAGTGTTCGGGCGACATGCATGCCGTCGTCGAGCGCGACGACGGTGCGCTCGTCGCCCTGCTCGATGGCCTCGGGCACGGGTTCGAAGCGGCCGAAGCCGCGCGCGCGGCAATGCCGGTAATCGAAGCACACGCCGGTGCATCGGTGGTCGCGCTCGTGCAGCAATGCCACGACGCGCTGCGCAAGACGCGCGGCGCCGTCATGAGCGCGGCGTGGTTCGACGCGCGCAATGCGTCGATGACGTGGACCGGCGTAGGCAACGTCGACAGCGTGCTCATTCGCGCCGCCAAACATGGGCCATTGCGCAACGAAGCAATCTCGACACGAGGCGGTGTCGTCGGTTATCGCCTGCCGCCGCTGCACGCCGAACAGCACCCGGTATCGCGAGGCGACATGCTTGTCATGGCGACCGACGGCATTCGCAGCGCGTTCAGCGCGGGCATCGTCATGCAGTTCAGCGTTCAGGAAATCGCCGAATCGATTTTGGTGAAATTTGCGAAAGGAACGGACGACGCGCATGTCGTCGTCGCCCGCTATCTTGGAGCGCCACCATGACAACGCGGCTCGGCGCGCTGCGCGCCGAGTATCTTTCCGGTCTTCGCGCCTACCTCGAGGACGAAAGCGAGGGTGGCCTCGCCTGCGCGTACGAAATGGGCCGGCGCGCGATGATCGCGGGGCTCGGCTTGCTGGACATCGCCGCCTTGCATCGCGCCGCGCTCGATACGTTCGTGATGCCGGCCACCCCCAGCGACCAGTCGCGGCTCATGGAGGGATCGACGGCCTTCTTCAACGAACTGCTCGCGCCTTTCCAATTGTCTATCGAAGGCTATCGCGCCGCGCTGGCGGCGAGCGAGGAACGATTTCAGCTTGCCGTCAGCGGCGCGATGGCCGGACTATGGGATTGGAATCCGCAGACCGACGAGATTTATTTCTCGCCGCACTTCAAGCGCATCATGGGCTATGAAGACAGCGAACTGCCCAACGAGCGCCAAGCGCATTTCGGGGCCATCGATCCGCAAGACTTCGAGCGCGTGATGCAAGCGTTGACGGCGCATCTCGAACATCGTCGTCCGTACGACGTCGAATATCGCATTCGCACGAAATCGGGCGAGGTGCGCTGGGTGCAATCGCGCGCACAAGCACTGTGGAACGAGGCCAGCGTGCCGCATCGGATGGTGGGCTGGATCTTGGACATTACCGATCGCAAGCACGACGAAGAGGCGCTTCGCGCGTCCCGCGAGGAAATGCGTCGGTTATCGGCGCACATCCAGCAAGTGCGGGAAGAAGAAAAAGCGCGCATTGCGCGTGAGCTCCACGACGACCTCGGGCAACAATTGACGGCGCTCAAGATGGCCACGTCGCTGTTGGATCACGGCACCGGCGACGGGCGAAGATGGCCGTCTCACGGCGCGCTGACGCCGATATACACGATGATCGACGAACTCGTCCAATCGGTACGGCACATTGCGGCCGATCTGCATCCGGTCATCCTAGACGATCTGGGGCTGATCCCGGCGATCGATAACCTGGCCGATGAGTTTT
This sequence comes from uncultured beta proteobacterium, assembly GCA_963838695.1. Taxonomy (GTDB): domain Bacteria; phylum Pseudomonadota; class Gammaproteobacteria; order Burkholderiales; family Burkholderiaceae; genus Trinickia. The sequence continues at coordinate 73,860 of CAWIRZ010000025.1, forward strand.
CCGCGCGTTATGGGATCCGCGTCATTCGCCATATCGATCCCGACGCGATCGAATTCAATCGCGAATGCCGGATCGATATGTTCAGAATGGTGCAGGAAGCGCTCACGAACGTTGCTCGGCATTCGGGTGCCTCCGAAGTGATTTTGGATATCGTGCGAGCCGACCCGCATTGCATCGTGCGCATCGTCGACAACGGCCGCGGCGCACCGATCAACGGCGCGAAAGGACGGCACTCGTTCGGCCTGCTCGGTATGCGCGAACGAGCCGCGCTGCTCGGCGGAGAGATTCGCATCAGCACCGAGCCCGGCGCAGGATTTGCACTGACGGCGATTTTGCCGCTGACCGCGGTCGAAGCCAGGGAAGCACCTTGAAACGAGCCGCACAGATTCGCGCAGACTCGCGCGCACTAGAGGTCATCGTAGTCATCGTTCGCATCTTCGGCCCATTGGGTCAGCGCGATCCTCACGCCTTCGCCGACGATCGATTCGATCTCGAACTCATCGACGAGACGCTTCGCTCCGGAGAGGCCCAGGCCGAGCGTACCCTTGCTGGAATATCCGTCCTCCATCGCGCGTGCGATGTCGGCGATGCCGGGCCCTTCGTCGCGCGCTACGACGACGATTCCGTGACGCGGCCCATCCGTTACCGGAGCGACCGATAGCTTCCCCCGCCCGGCATGCACGAGGATGTTGCGCGCGACCTCACTGACGGCCGTCGTCAATGCCACGGCCCTCGCCTCCTGGAAGCCTTCTCGTGCGGCCAATTGGCGGACGGTGTGGCGAGCCCAGTCGACGTCCGACGGGCCGCTGATGAACACGTGCTGCATGCCCTCGCTTACCGCGCGATGCGCGCTCATAGCGAGGTTGCGGAAAACGTGGGGCAGAGCATGCTGGGCGAAGCCATGGCGAACCTCATGGATGGCCGAGTCTTGGCATCGTACCATCGCCATTCGCGCATCATGCGCCTGCCCGTCTAAGTTGAGGGGACGGGCGCATTCGCGCGTCGTTGCGCCGAAGCGAACATCTCGCGCAGCCGATCGCGGTCTTCATCGGTCAAATGCGCCGCTGCGGCCGGCGTGGCCAACACGACGCGCAGCGTCAAATCGCCCCGTGCGCCGTTTCGATCGGACAGCCCCTGCGCTCGCAGCCTGATCAACGTGCCGGGACCGGAATTGGGCTCGATCGTCATCGGCAAGGCGCGCCCCAGCACCCGCGCCTCATAGGCGCCGCCTAGCGTGGCCGTGATGAAATCGACGTCGATATCGCAAGCGATATTCAAGCCATCGCGACGATAGGCCGAATTGCAAACGATCACGACCGAGAAAATCGCGTCGCCCGGCGCGCCGCCGTTGAGCCCCGGATGGCCGGCGCCTTCCACCACCACGCGCTGCCCGTCCCAGGCCCCCGGCGCAAGCTTCACGGTCTCGCACTTGCTGTCGGCTACGATCCCTTTGCCGAAACATGTTGGGCAGCGGCCGCGCGCGTGTCCGTGACACTGATCGCAGGCCCCTTTCACGGCGTAGCTCGCCTCGACGTCGCCGCCATGGATCGCTGCCTCGACGGGGACGAACAGTTCCGTGGCGCAATTGGCACCCCGCACGGGATGAGCGCCGCGGTGGTGACGCGGCGGCGCTTTTTCGGGGTTTGCCGTCTCCCCCCAGCCCCACTCCCACGTCGGTCTCGGCCCTGCGCCATGGCCCGAACCTGGACCTGGATCCTGGACCTGGACCTGGACCTGGACCTGGGCCGGGTCCGGGGCTACGTCCGGATGTTGGGGCATTGGCGGCCGAGGCAGGCGCCCGGTGCTGCGATACGGGCGCCTCGCGCTCGCCCATGATGATTTCGAACGCTTCTTGAATGCGTTTGAATACCGGCTCGACCGCGGCTTCGTGCCCCTTATTTCGGTCCGGATGGTATTTCGCCCTGAGCCGCCGGTACGCGCGCTTGACGTCCGCCTGGGACGCTGTGCCCGGCAGCTCCAATCGCCTGTAGTATTCGTCGAGGCTCACGCGCCCTCCCCGCTGTCTTTCTCGAATCGCGAGTTTATCAAGAAGACATGAAGGCGCCGCATGCGAGACGAGGGCGGCGGGCTACTGCACGTGCGTTTGAAAGAAACGGAGCACTTCTTCGTTGAACGCATGATGGAACGTCACGCGATCGAACCCAGTCCGATCGACGCACAGCGCAGGCGCGGAGTTCGCCAATTGTGCAGTGCAAGGCGGAAGAAACGCGAAATGCGCCGCTTCCGGTACGACGTGAAAATCGGGCGCATTCGGCAACAACGTGGCAAGTTGGTGCACGGCGTCCGGCAGCACCCCCTCCCCGCCGAACTGCGATGCCCAGAGTTGGATCGGCGCTTTGATATCTCGCACGCTCTTTGCCGTCGGAAACACATCGAACGGATCGGCGAGAACATAAGCTTTGATCCGCGGATCGTGCGTCAACGGTCCCTTCGGAACGATCTTGCGCCGCAGTTGCTTGCAAATCGGAAATGCCGGATCGGGGCAATGGAGATTGGCACGCAGGAAGTCTGGATTGCCGCCGGCCAAAACGAGGCCCGTGTAGCCGCCTCGCGAAAACCCGAAAAAGCCGATTTTTTCCGAATCGATCCGGTGTGCGTCCAGTGAGGCGCTAAGCATGTAATCGATCAGACGCTTGATATCCATCGGGCGCTCGACGAATACCGATTCGTCCTCGCTGCGACTCATATCGGCGTGAGTATCGCCAGGGTGACTGATGGCTGCGACGATGAATCCGGAATCCGCTAGTCGTTCCGCAAGGTCGTAGTGGTTGAGCAGCGATCCACCATGACCGTGCGAAATCACCACCAAGGGGAGGTTTTCGCCGACGGTGGGACAGTTATGCTTGCCGCTCAATACAAAAGGCCCGATCGCCATGGGTTCCGCCGGCAGCGCGCAAGGCGTCCAGACCACCGCCTTCAATGCGGGCCCTTCGGCGCTAGCCGGAATGTCGGCGAACTTGATTCCTGCCGCGTGCGAGATCGTGGCAAACAGGCAAAGCAATATCGTCACTATCCGTTTCATAGCCCCCCCCAGACCGGAATCCAGCGGCGACGATATTTGATTTGGCGGTAAATGGCAATTCCCGTCGGCAACTGGGCGCCCGGCTGCGTTGGCCGCCGGATTTCGGCGAAAGCATAATAAAGTACGGCGCCGGCACATCACACTATTGCGCCGGGAAAATGGCGTCAACGGAAAGCGCGTGTGAACGCCAATATAACCAGGACCGCGAGCGGAGCGACCAGCGCGACCACGCCGAACCGAGACTCTCCGATCGCTCCGGCCGCCGCGCCCGCCAAGAAGAACAACAACTGCCACGATAGCTGCGTGAGCGCGCGATCGTGCGGATTGCGCTCGATGGCCGCGATAGTCCACTCTGTAAAGTTGGTGGTCATGACCGTGGTGCGCCCACCGATACCAAGCCGCCCCGGGAGTTTCGACAGCGCGCTCTGGCAGCCCATCGCGCCGCCCGCAAACCACGCGATGGACAAACGCGCCCACGGATCGCCGATAGGCAGCGCGTGCACAGCAAGTAGAACCACGAGCCATGCCGCTTCGACACCGACGACGATATACCGCGTTGCGGCCGGTGCCGCATCCGCAAGACGCGTCCGCGCGACGACACGGGCCGTGCCGACCGCGGACACTATGCCGAAAGCGAACGCCACAATGACTGTCACGCGCAGCCACGCCGTACCGTCAGGCTTTAAAAGCGCGCTCGCAAGCGCCGCGAAATTACCCGTCACATGTGCCGTGAATACTTTCGATAGTGCGAGAAAGCACGCGGCATCGACAAACCCCGCTACGCCCGACAGCGCGGCGAAGGTCGCAATCGGCGCGGGCCGCTGCGCAGTTGGGTTGGACATCGTAATGGCTGTATCACGCGTGGGACACACCGGCCGAAAGCATTGTGCGTGCCAGCGCCGCATTGAGTTCGTCGATGTACAAGCGAACGCGTCTGGTGAAGGGCTGGCGGCAATGGGTTCGAGCAGAGAACGAGAACGTTGACGATCATTCTTCGACCACAATACGCTGCGCTTGTGGCGTGCGGCTCGCGCTCCTCGTCAATTGCTTCGTGCTCCACTGAACCAGCATGGCCAACGCCGCAGCCACGGCAAACGCGACGAGGGGGCGCTCGCGCGGCAATACAAACATAAGCGCCAAACAAAACGCGGCAAACGAGAATCTGCCCAGCACCATGCCGCGAAAGAGCGAGATGACAAAAGCCGGCCCGTGCGCGCGGTGAGACGACACCGAAAGAATAATGCCCAGCAAAGGGAATACGGCAAGCAATCCACTCCACGCAGCCCCTGCCCAGCCCGAGATCGAAGTGACGATCAGCGTCAACACTGCGCCCGCCGCCATCCTGCCAATTAGGTCGGTTCGCGAAAGCGATGCAGCCGGAGCAATCGAGGCGCTGCGCGGCAGAAACGACTGACCGAAGCACACCGCCGCGAGCGCGGCGAGCGCAGCCCAAATAGCCGAGGTCGGTAGCAAAGAAAGGCCACATGCGGCTGCGAACCAAGCCAGCAATGCAGCGCCCAATGCGAGGGGCCACGCGCGCGAGCGGCAGCTCCACGCATACGCGAAATTGAACGCCTCCGACGCTAATACGGCCGATAGAGCACGTTCGGCAGCATGCGTCCCGAACGCCGGGCCGTGAGCAACCACTAGCAGGTAAAGAATCGGCCCCGCCACGACGGGCAACCCGGCCAGCCAACCGGCAACCGACGGCCCCCACCATTTACCGGACATCGACACGATCAGCAAGAACAGCGGAACAAGCGTGAGTTTAAGCGCGAGCATGTCCGGATCGATGGGATTTAAAGGCGCATGATACCCGCGCGTGGCACGCCAAGATAAGGCATGAGTTCGTCGATTTGGAGGCGAGCGGGCCATCGCGCGGCGCACCCCATTTTCCCGATGTCGGCGAGCACGGCCCGCGGCTCTATGACGTTGGAGCCGGTATGATGATGGGTTTGTATGCTGGGGCGCATGCCCGTATCGATCACCATCCGCTATCGCCGCCGTGCGGCAGCCGAAATCCATTACGACCACTCACTAGGAGGAAGACCGCCATGACGGCCGCAACGCAATTCGATCAAGTTTCCGTTATCAAACGCGCCAACGTTTATTTCGACGGCAAGTGCGTCTCGCACACTGTGCTGTTTCCCGATGGCTCGCGTAAGACCCTCGGCGTCATCTTGCCCGGCACATTGAACTTCGGCACCGACGCGCCGGAACTCATGGAGGTGCAGGCCGGCCAATGCCGGATCCGCCTCGACGGCAGCGATCAATGGGCCACCTATGGCGCGGGCCAATCGTTCTCGGTGCCCGGCAAGAGCCGCTTCGATATCGAAGTGACCGAAACGCTCGATTACGTCTGCAGCTATCTGTAAAAAACTCGAGGTGATGCGCATACGGGCGCATCACCCAGGCCAAAAACGTTCGCTAGCTATCGCTCAGGCACCGGTTGAACGTTTGTCGCTCAAGCCGTTGCCACCCGCTTAGAAATCCACGTCCTAACCACTATTCCTCGGCGATGGATGGGCCGTCCTTGGCATATTGGTATACCATCTGCACGAGCTATGCGAAAATAGCCTTTTCGGTCCGATTTAATGGACTGCGCGGGCTGCGGTTCGCCATCATCCGCGTCCTAGCAGATTCATCGTTCCCAACCGTAAGGAGCACCCATGGCACACGGCGAGCATCGCTACCACGTTGCAATAGAGTGGACAGGAAATCAGGGGACCGGTACGTCCGGATACCGGGAGTACAGCCGCGACCATATCGTTCGAGCGGATTCGAAGCCGCAGCTTGATGGCTCGTCCGACCCGGCGTTTCGTGGCGATGCAACGCGCTGGAACCCAGAAGAGTTGTTTTTGGCGTCGGTTTCCGCTTGCCATCAATTGTGGTATCTGCATCTATGCGCCGATGCCGGCGTTCGCGTGCTGTCGTATCTCGACGAGGCATCCGGCACGATGCTAGACGGTCCAGACGGGGGGCGTTTCACCGAGGTCGTCCTGCGTCCTCGCGTGGTCGTTCAAACGGGCGATGACACAGAACTTGCTGCCAGGCTGCATCAATCCGCCCACGAAAAGTGCTACATCGCCAACTCGGTCAACTTTCCGGTTCGCTGCGTGCCGACGATCGAGTGAACGGGTAGCTAATGGTTGTCCGAGGGCGATCGCCCTCACCGATCGTCTGTTTTGCGAACGATGAGCATTCATCGAATCCGCGCCTCGGCCTTCTCGATCGCCCTTGGTTCGGCGTAGTATGTCGCTCAGCAGGTCATGCCCTTGAGCGTAAGACGTCCCGCACTACGAGGCCGCTTAGCCACTGCAATCACGCAAGTTCGCACGTGCGGCCGACAGGTGCAATCGAATCGTCTTCGCATTCCCCCTGCAAAATGCGACCGAGCTAAACGCTTGGCCGATATCACCCATGCCATAAGCCTGGGCTGAAGATTCGATCGATCGATTCCGTACACGGAGGAGGTGCATCATGCTGGTCGGCGTTCCCAAAGAGATCAAGAACCAGGAATACCGCGTCGGTCTTACGCCCGCGGGCACACGCGAGCTCGTCAGCCGCGGCCACCCAGTCCTCGTGCAAAAGGACGCGGGCGCGGCGGTCGGCCTACCCGATGACGCGTACGCCGCCGCGGGCGCGATAGTCTGCGGCGATGCACAAGAAGTCTTCGCGCGTGCCGACATGATCATCAAGGTCAAAGAGCCCCAGGCCGCGGAACGCGCGATGTTGCGGCGCGGGCAAATACTCTATACCTACCTGCACCTCGCGCCGGACCGCGAACAGGCCACCGATCTCATCGCGTCCGGTGCCGTATGCATCGCCTACGAGACGATTACCGGCCCAAGCGGCGGCCTCCCGTTACTCGCACCGATGAGCGAGGTCGCGGGCCGGATGTCGATTCAAGTTGCGGCCGCACAGCTCGAGAAGCCGCGCGGCGGCATGGGCTTGCTGCTCGGCGGCGTGCCTGGCGTCGCGCCGGCACACGTCGTCGTCATCGGCGGCGGAATGGTGGGAACGAACGCGCTCCAGATGGCGGTCGGCATGGGGGCGCGCGTTACGATTCTCGATACGAACGTCGATCGCTTACGGCAGTTGGATCTGATTTTCGGCAATCGCATTCTGACCATGTTTTCGAGCGCCCACGCAATCGAGCGATGTGTCGCGAGCGCCGATGCCGTCATCGGCGCCGTATTGATTCCCGGCGCCACGGCGCCTAGGCTCGTGACACGCGGCATGATTTCGACAATGAAGAAAGGCGCGGTCGTCGTGGATGTCGCCATCGATCAGGGCGGATGCTTCGAGACGTCTCACGCCACCACGCACGCGGAGCCAACCTACATTGTCGACGGCGTCATTCATTACTGCGTCGCAAACATGCCTGGCGCCGTCGCCCGCACATCGACGTTCGCCCTCACCAACGCGACCCTCGGACATGCGATTGCGCTAGCGAGCAAGGGATGGAAACGCGCGATCAACGACGATCCGCATCTGCGTGCGGGCCTGAACGTTTGCGACGGACACGTCACGCATGAAGCGGTGGCGAAAGCCTTGGGCCAACCCTATGTCCGCGCAGAGAATCTGCTTGCGTAGCGCGCGAATGAACGGGCATGGGCGCGGACAGCCCTCGATTTATACTAAGCGTTTCAGATCACCGAAACCGCGCCGTGCCCAAAGCTTCTCGGCGGGATCCGTCGCAACCGGATCCTCGCCCCACACCGCCTGAACGTCCGACGCAAGACGATTGCTGCCATAGCGGCTGCTCGCCTTGCGTCTTCGATCTCTACGAGGAAGCGCTTGAGCGGTACGAAGCGGCGCTCGCCGCATGGGAAGCACGTCAGGCGGCACGTAAAACAACTTAAGACGCGTTGCCGACACACCGAGCATTCCACCCATGCCTTCTACCGTTCGCAACTCACTCGCCTGGATCCTCGATGCATTCGAGCGCGATCCAACCTATGTTCGGAAACGCATGTTCAGCGTCGACGCTGCGTACATCGACGGCCGCCTATGCATGACCGTCGGCGAGCGCGACGAACCTTGGAACGGGATGCTCGTGTGTACGTCGCAAGATCATCACGCCTCGCTCATCGGCGAGTTGCCCGCCTTGCAGCCGCATCCGGTACTCGGAAAATGGCTCTACGTTTCGCAAAACGACCCCGCATTCGAATCGGTCGTGGAGCGAGTCGTGGCGCTCGTGCTCGCCCGCGACACCCGCATCGGCGTGGAGCCGAAGCCGAAGCGCAGCCGCAAGGCCGCATTACCTCGAACGTAACGTTTTGGCGTTGGCTTTATGAAAATCAAAATCGGCACGATCGTCGAACTCGTCGTCAATCTATTTTTGCCTTGGCTCGTCTATCGGCTGACACTGCCGGCGCTCGGCTCGCTCGGCGCACTGTACGCATCGGCGGCGCCACCGCTTCTGTGGAGCCTCGCCGAATTCGCCAAGGTGCGGCGCGTCGATGCGCTCAGTGTCATCGTGTTGCTCGGAATCGGGTTATCGATCGTGGCAATGGCCATCGGCGGTAGCGCGCGAGTCTTGCTTGTACGCGAATCGCTCGTTTCCGGTTTGATCGGTGTCGCCTTCCTAGTCTCCCTTCTGCGCGAGCGTCCGATCGTCTATTACCTTGCGTGCGCCACCATCGCTCGGCAGGAAGCGGACGGCGTCAGCCGCTTCAACCGCGTCTGGAACGAACGCCCGCTCCTGCGCGCGAATCTGCGAATGATGACGGCCGTCTGGGGCACCGCATTAACCGCGGAGATGCTGCTTCGATGCTGGCTCGCGTGGCATTGGCCTGTCGAGCGGTCGCTCGTTGTCTTGCCGATTGTCAGCTATACGATTTACGGCGTACTGATGCTTTGGACTTGGCGGATGCAAAAACGCATGCGGGCCCGCGAACGGGCGGCGCATCGAGAGGACGAACCATCGGCCGGCCTGCACGAAGCGCCCTGAAGGAGCGAGAATAACAGCGACGATAAGCCCCCTCCTCGAACCCACGGCTGCGCGGCACGCGCGGTCAACACCGCGAGCGCCCATGAAAGTCGATCCCTCCATCGTTTCCGCGTTCACGCCCACCGGCAAGCTCCGCGCGTCGATCAATCTAGGCAACCCGATTCTTGCGAACCGACATCCCGAGACCGGCGAGCCGTTCGGCGTATCGCTCGACCTCGCACGCGTGCTTGCGATGCGGCTGGGTGTCGAGCTGGAACTCGTCGTCTTCGATACCGCGGGGCAGTCCGTCGAGGCAGTCAGCGACGAACGTGCGGATTTCGGCTTCTTCGCGGTCGATCCCCAGCGCGGCGAAAAGATCGAATTCACGCCGCCGTACGTCTTGATCGAGGGCTTCTACCTCGTACGCGACGAGTCGCCAATCCGCGCGAACGAGGACGTCGACCAACCGCATAACCGAGTGGCCGTCGGCAAAGGCAGCGCATACGATCTGTTTCTCACTCGAACCTTAAAAGCGGCGCAGATTGTGCGCGCGCCGTCGTCGCCCACCGTCGTGCATACGTTCCTCGAACAGAATCTCGAGGTGGCGGCCGGCGTCAAACAACAACTCGAAGCCGACGCGCACAAGGCCGCCGGGCTTCGGTTGCTCGACGAGCGGTTCATGGTCATTCGGCAAGCGATGGGCACACCGAAGTCCCGCGGCCATGCGGTAGCGGAAACGCTTCGCGCGTTCGTCGAAGAAATGAAGGCTTCCGGGTTCGTCGCCGCCGCGCTGAACCGACACGGGATCGTCGGCGCATCCGTTGCGCCCGCGCAATAGGCCCACTCATCGCCTGCGAGACAAGGCGGTGGCGAGCGCGGGTTACGACGTTCGAGCGGAATCGGGCAAGAACGCGCTCGGATCCGGCATTCAATCGCCTCGCGCCACTTTTCCCTCGGCAGTCCCACGGCGGTCATGCCGACCGGCATGCTTTAATGCGCCTGCGCACCGGCTTGGCCGCCCATCCGCTTTTCCCAGCCCGACAAGATACGCTTCTCCAACTCATCATAGCCGCGGCCGAAATGATGTCCGCCGGAGGTGCGAATCACTTCCTGGGTGCCGCTCAGCGCGGGGCATAGCGTGTCGGTTTCTTCTGCGCCATAGAAGCATTGCACGAGGCCGGCGGGAAGGCGATCGACCGCCGGCTTGGCGGCCAACGCCTTATCGCTGGCCGGCATCCCCAACCACCCTGTCACTCGGATCTGAAAATCGGCCGACGGGGCAAAGCCGAGCAGCGAGACAATCGACACCTTATCGCGCAGCGCGGCCGGCAACCGATCGTAGGCGAACGGCATGACATCGGCACCGAACGAGTAGCCGATCAACGCAATCGAATTAGCATGCCAGCGCGCGCCATAGACTTGCAACACGCGTGCGAGGTCGCGGCTCACCTGCTCGGGCGTCTTCTCGCTCCAGAAGTAACGCAAGCTATCCCACCCCACAACCGATACGCCGTCCTTGCTCAACTGCTCGCCGATCGTCTTATCGAGATCGCGCCATCCGCCGTCGCCGGACATCACAATGGCCAGCATGCCGTGCGGGTGGGCCGCCGGCAATTCGACGAGCGGCAAATCGGAAACGTCTTGCTCGCCGGCTACGTACGACTGCAAATGCGGTTTAATCAATGCACTCAGTTGATCGGCAGGCGTCGTGCTCGCGGCAAACACCCGGGGCGACTTGGCCAACACAGGGGCCATCAAGCGGTCCGCGTCCTTATCGAAATGAAATCCCGGTGTATCGGCGCCTTCGCGCACCGCGGAACGTTCGGCCTGTTGGGCCGCGGCCACCCCGCTTTGAGCCGTCACCCCCGTCTCGACGAAGCCAGGTAAAGCGCTGCCGCGACTGATCGTCGGATCAGGCGGGCACTGCGTGAAATCACGATCGAGCTTGGCTTCGGGATCGACGGCTACGGCCCCGGCGATCGTGTTCGCCGGCGCTTGCGCTAGGACATGCAACGCCAATGTCGCCCCTTGCCCCGTCCCCACCATGATCGGCGCGAAATAGCGATCCGACTTCAACTGACGTTCGAGTTGATGACTGACAGCCTCCGCATCGCCATCGAGATGACGGCAGGCCGGCCCCGTCGCTGCGAGATTCGCCGCGTAACGGCCCGTGTCGACCCCCACCGTCAACGCACCTTGCTCGGCCAACGCATGCGCCGCTTGCGAATCGGCCGCGGTCCAGCCTTTGCCCTTCGAAAAGAGCACGACGAAGCCGCGCATCTCGCCGCGCGGCCATTCGACGGTCACATCGCCATAGCGTCCGCCGGATACATGCGACACCTGCGACACGCTAGATTCGGCCGCATGGGCTCCGATGCACAGCGACGATGCGCCGGCCAACCAGGCCAGCCAGTGGAGTTTTCTGAATGCTGCGCGCAGTGTCATGAACGGCGTCCCCCCGCCAAAATTGAAAGATCGAGCAGCGTCAGCACGGCGCTCGCCCAACCTGATACGGCGAGATAGCGCGGCTCCCAGAGCGGTTGAAACTTGCCCTTGAACGCACGTAAACCTTGGAAATTGTAGAAACGTCCGCCGAATCGCCAAACCAGCGACCCGAGTTGATGAAGCGGCGAGCCCAGCGGCATGGACCGCACACCCGAGAACGGCGCGACCCCGAGGCTCAAATGCCGATAGCCCTCGCCCTTCAAATGCAATGCGAGCTGCACGAACAGATAATCCATGACGAGCGGTGAAGCATCCGATACGTGACGCATTACGCCTACCGTCGCCTCGACGTTCAAATCCGTCGTCATGAACGTGGTGAACGCAACCGGCACCCCGTCCTGACGAACGAGCATGACCGATTGCGCCGCAAGATAAGCCTCGCTGAAAGCCGCAACGGAAAAACTCTTTTCGCGCGCCGAGCGGCTATCGAGCCAACTGTCGGAAATGCCGCGCAACAAGCCGAGATGCTGGGGCACAGCCGCCGCATCGATGACTTCCGCCGTACAGCCGTCGCGTTCGGCGCGGCGCAGCGAGTAACGCAAGGCGGCGCGCTTCGGTCCGTTGAGGTCGAAGCTGTCGAGCGCGAGCCGCGCCTCCTCGCCGAGCTTCATCAACGTTAATCCGGAATCCAGATAAAGCGGCAGCGAATCGGCTCTGACCTGATAAAACGCGGCACGTCCACCGTGTTTGTGCGCGAGCACGACGAACTTTCGAATCAACTCGGCCCACTCGCCGCGCGGTCCCACCGGATCGTGCAGTGCCGCCCACGTGCGGCCGTGCTTGGCGTACATCAAGAAGGCTTCGCGCGAATCGGAAAACAGAAAGCTCTTGTCGCCCATCATCGCGAGCCCGGCATCGCTACGCTCTTGGGCGCGAATGATCTTGACGGCATCCGTCAAATCTTGCTCGCTCGGGTGCACGAAACGCCCCGCTGCAGGACGCAGCAGTTGCCATACGGCAAAGGCCATCGCGAACAGGCTCGATGCGAGCATGGCGCGCAGCGATCGGGCAACGGACTGATGGAAAGCGAATTCCCACCATAGATCGGTACGGTACGGCACGTTGCGATAAGCGAAGAACATCACCCACGCCGCGCAGATCAGCACGATCGCGACCGAGATCAGCCATCCGGACGTGAACGGCTCGGCGAACAACGCCGCACGCCGGCTGAAACTGCGGCGCGTGGCGAGCAGCAGCAAGAGCAGCGTCGCGAGCACGCCCGCCTCGACGAAAGCCAGCCCCTTGACGACCGATAGCACGAGGCTGATCGCCGTCAATGCGACGGTCACCCACCAGGCGGCATCGAGCCTGCGCAGCAAGCCGCGCGAGACAAACAGCAGCAGCACGCCAAGGACGCCGCTCACCAACTGCGAGCCTTCGAGTGCCCACAACGGCACCAACTCGCGCAGCAGTGCAAGACGATGCGCCAATGCGGGCGTCGCGCTCGAGACGACCAACATCGAGCCGACGACGAACGTGATCAAGCAGAGGAACAGCGGCGCAAGGCGTGCGATGCGCGCAACCTGTCCGAGCGGGATGCGCTTGCGCAGTGCCCGCCACTCATAGGCGATGAGCACGGCCGCGGACAAGACGAGCGGCAAGCCGAAATAAACGGCGCGATAGGCGAGCAGGCCGGCCAGCAGCGACGGCGTTGCGATATCGCCGCTCAACGCGAACACCATGACCGATTCGAATATGCCCACGCCCCCGGGCGTGTGGCCCACGATGCCCAACAGAAGCGAGGCCGAATAGACCGCGAGAAAGGTCACGAAGCTGGCATGTGCGGTGGGCAAGAAGACCCATAACGCGGCACCGGCACCGGCGACGTCGACCACGCCGAAAATAATCTGCGAGATCAAGCCGGCGCGCGAGGGAATATCGAGCGTCACGCGGCGCCACCGGGTTTGGATCCGTTTGGTCTTCGATCCGCACCATGCGATCGCGACGCCTAACGCAATCAGCACGGCTAGGCTGCCGATCAACAAGGCGCGCGGCGCGAGGTGCGTCATCGCCGCGAGCGGCCCCGTATCCCAGAGCGCACCCAATGCGCTGATCAGCAACGTGGCCAACACGAGCGAGCCGCTGGAGAACAACGTGAGGCGGCCGACTTGCGACGGTGTCACGCCCGCCGCGCCGTAGACCCGGCAGCGCACCGCCCCGCCCGTCAGCGCCCCAAAGCCCGCGATATTGCCGAGCGCGGAAGCGGCGGTCGCGCCGATCCAGAGCAAAGGCCGAGGCACTTTCGCGTCGACGTGGCGCAGCCCGATTTCGTCTCGGACGACGAGCGCGACAAAGCTCAGCGCGGTGGCGGCAAGCGCAGCGGCCCACCGGCCAGGCGCGATGCAGAATAGCTGGCGGCTGACGGAGTGGTAGTCGATGCTTTGCGAGATCTTCTGCAGCGCAAGCAGCAAAAGGGCACAGATGACAAGCGCCAGTGCCGGTGAAAGGAGAGGCTTGAAATGGATCTGCCGTGCCTTCGCATACAGCGTGGCTACGACCTTCGAACTGCGATCTCGATGACTTCCGTCGTGCATTTTCTGTGAATCGATCGTATGAACCGACGACGGGTGAGCCACGACGACAGCATCGGCGTGCCGTTCATCAAGACTGTATGGTGGAAACCCCGCCGACCGATCGATCGATATAGCAACTTATGATCTATTACAACGCGTTAGCGCACATTTGGTTGACTCGCTGCCCTGCCACGGCCACGATGCCCGCCATCGTACGGGCGGCGGGGCGGCAGCGCGCGATCGGGAGGGACATCGAATAGGCGCCCGCCCCGATCCGGACGTCAAACGAACGGCTTCCCTTCGATTTGCTCGTACAGGACCGTTCCATCGTCCGCTTCGAATTTCTCGACATAGTTGCGGGCCCCGCACATCGGGCAGCGGAATAGCAGGCCCTGTCCCTCATTCTTGATCACGACGTCCGCCAGCTCCCATTGCGCTTGGCAGCTCTGATTCCTACAAGTAAACACTGTCATTCTCCTGCCGATTCATCGGCCTATTCGTCGGTGGATTTATTGGCCGCCGTTGTTGTCGACCGCGATCTTACGTGAACGACCGGCGCGCGGCGTGGATTTGCGTGGGGCCCGGGCAGACTTGGCTTTGGCCGGCGCGTCCGGCGCAGGTGCGCTTGCATGCGTCTGCGGCTGTGCTTCGGCCTCCGACACCTGCGTACTGGCAGCTCCGGCAGTACCAGGAGTGCCGGCATCGGTGCGCGCAGCTTTCCTGGCTGGCGTCTTTCGCGCACGACGCGGTTTAGGCTGTGCCTGTTCCGCCGCCTCGACGGGCGCCGACGTCTCTTCGATCGTCAAGGCGGACGCTGTCGCCGCATCGTCGGCCGTGTCGTGCACCGTTTCCCGCGGCACCGCATTCGGGGCCGCAGGCGCTTGTTCGCGCCCCTGCTGACGCGCGCTCTTACTCTTGCGCCGGCCTTTGTTGCTGGCCGCTTCCGCCGGTACGCCGTTTTCTTGCACGACCGGCTCCGCGACGGCGTGCCTCGTCATCTCGGGCGCGGCCGTCTGGCTCGGCCGATAGACGAACGCGCCGGATTTGTCGTCGCGGCCGACTTCGAGCAAACCGCGTGCTTGGGCCTCGTCGAGCAAATTACCGAACGCGCGGAAACCGTAGTAGGACTCGTTGAAATCGGGCTTGCGACGCTTGATCGCGCTCTTGAGGACGGACGCCCAAATCTTGCCGCTCTCGCCGCGCTCAGACGCGAGCGCATCGAACGTTTCGACGGCGATCGCGATCGCTTTCGCTTTGCGCGATTCCATCTCCGCTTTCGGCTGCTTGTCTTCGTCGGTCGTCCGTTTCGCGGCCACGCTGGCCTCGCGCGCATCGCGCTTGGCGCTCGCACGCTGCTGCTCGCGCACGAGATCGTCGTAGAAAATGAATTCGTCGCAATTGGCGACCAAAAGATCGGACGTCGAATTCTTCACGCCTACGCCGATCACTTTTTTCGCGTTCTCACGCAGCTTCGAGACGAGCGGAGAGAAATCGGAATCGCCGCTGATGATGACGAACGTATCGACGTGCGACTTCGTATAGCAAAGATCGAGCGCATCGACGACAAGCCGAATATCCGCCGAATTCTTGCCCGACTGCCGCACGTGCGGAATCTCGATGAGTTCGAAGCTGGCCTCGTGCATGGATGCCTTGAAGCCCTTATAGCGATCCCAATCGCAATACGCTTTCTTCACGACGATGCTGCCTTTCAGCAGCAACCGTTCGAGCACGGGCTTGATATCGAATTTTTCGAACTTCGCGTCGCGAACCCCGAGGGCCACGTTCTCGAAGTCGCAGAACAGCGCCATGCTGACGCTCTCTTGGGGGGAAGCCATAATGTTCTCCAGCGATCGGGCGCAAGGGTTCTCGAATTTCAAATTGCGCACATGATAGCCGGTTGCGGCCGTGGCTTGCCGCGTTTGCGTCGTTTGTCGCGTTTGCCGTGTGTGCAGCGCCTGCCGTTCCATGTTTGCCGCGCCGAAAGCTGCGCGGCAAACGTCCACGCCGATCGGGCTGACCGAAGATAAGCGTCGTCTCGCTACGAAGACACCGGCAGCAAGGCCGGCGCAGCCTCCGGCCAACGCAATCGCTCGACCGTCACCTGCCGGTTCGGCGCCTCCCGCACGAATGCATCGATCGCTTCGCGAATGTCCGTATCGATGAAATCGGCTCGCTCCGCATCGATCAGCACCGTCGCGCGCTCGGGAATCTGAGCGAGGCAGCGCGCAAGCATCGGCTTGGCGAAGAACGTCGCGTCCTTTCGCACCGAAAGTAGAAAGTAATCATCGTGCCGCGTGAGCACGAACGTGCGCGCATAGCTCACGTACATCGCAAAGAGCGCACTGGTAGCGATACCGATCGCAATCCCGATCAACAGATCCGTCGCCAGCACGCCGACGATGGTCGCGGCAAACGGCACCAAGCGGCCCGCGCCCTCGCGCGCCAGTTCGATAAAGAGCCGAGGTTTGGCGAGCTTGTAGCCCGTCTGAATCAAGATCGCCGCCAGGCTCGCCAACGGAATCAGATTGAGCAGGGCCGTCAGCACGAACACGCTCGCGAGCAGTAGTACACCGTGCACGACGGCGGACAAGCGTGTCTGCGCCCCGGCATGCACATTCGCGGAGCTGCGTACGATGACAGCCGTCAACGGCAGGCCGCCGAACAACGCCGCCACGATGTTGCCGGCGCCCTGGGCTTTCAATTCGCGATCCGGCGACACGCGTCGGCGCTTCGGATCGATCCGTTCGAGGGCTTCCAGGCTCAGCAGGGTTTCGAGGCTCGCGACGATGGCCAGCGTCATGGCAACCCGCCAGACGTCGGGGCTCGCCAACTGCGTCAGATCCGGCAACGAAATAGAACTCAGTAGCGCCGCCGGAGAATCGAGCGCGTTCAACACGACTCGATGCTCGGCGGGCGTCGCAAGCGAGGGCGCGATTCGATCTAGCAGCAGCGTGACGCCGATACCGAGCGCGACCACGGCCAGCGGCCCCGGCAAGGCTCGTACGAGCCCGAAGCGCTTGGCGCGCGGCGTTTCCCACGCGAACAAGATCGTGACCGATATCGCACATAGCACGAGCGAGACCGGCAAGATCTGGCCGAACGGGGTCAAGATCGCTGCGCCGTGCGGGATCTGCGCATCGGCGCCGGCGACGAGCCCGACCGCGAGCGGTATCTGCTTGATGATCAACAAGAGGCCGATCGACGCCAACATGCCTTTGATGACGGCCGCGGGCACATAGCTCGCGACGCGTCCCGCGCGCAGCAGCCCGAAGCCGACTTGCAGCGCCCCCGCAACCAACACGGCGGCCAGAAATGCAGAAAAGCTACCGAGCGAAGCGATCGCCGTCACGACGATAACGACGAGCCCGGCGGCCGGGCCGCTCACGCTCAGATGAGAGCCGCTCAGCAGCGCAACGACGAGGCCGCCGACGATGCCCGACACCAGGCCCGCGAACGGCGCGACGCCGGACGCGGTGGCGATGCCGAGACACAGCGGGAGTGCCACCAAGAACACGACGACGCCAGCGAAGACATCGCTGCGCAACGTCGAGAACGACAGGGACAAACTCGAATCGGAAGATTGGGACATGATCGTGCGAAGACGAATGGAGCCGCGCCGCGAATCGGCGGCGGCCTATGAATCGGAAAGGTCAACTCGCTGAGCGGCTTGGCGCCGGCGTCAACCTTCGGCGATTGCCGCGGCGGATGAATGCAGCATGGGTTCCGCATCGGTCAGCGGGGTCAGCAGCCCTTCGCGTAGCCCGAATACCCAACCATGCACGGTGGGCGGGCGCGGCGCGCTCCGGACGATCGGCGATTCGCGCAGCAGCCGCACTTGCTCGATGACGTTCAGCTCGGCCAAGCGGTCGATCCGCGCTTCGAAATCGGCAATGGCGCTCAACGCCTGCTCGTGACGATGCGCGAGTTCGCGCAAGCCGGCGATGCGGCGATTCACCACGGGCAACGCTTCGGAAGGCTTCGATAGTGCGGCGCGCACGCCGCCGCAATGATGGTGGCCGCAGATAACGATGTGCTCGACGCTAAGCGCATGAACGGCGTATTCGACGACGCTCGAGGTATTGCCGTCGTCGGACGTGTACAGATTGGCGATGTTGCGGTGGACGAACAGTTCGCCGGGCTGCGCATTGGTGATGCGCTCGGCCGGAACCCGGCTATCGGAACAACCGATCCAAAGCACGCGGGGCTGCTGGCCCCGTGCGAGTCGTTCGAAAAAGCCGGGATCCCGTGCCGTCGCCTCTTGCGACCATGCGCGATTGGCGAGCAGCAGCCGCTTCGCGTAATTCATCGATATCCTCCTGCTGTAGATCCGTAGGGACGCGGGAAGCATCCTTTCGAATGATTCCCGTGATATTTACGAAAAGCTTACAGACGGAGGGTTCCGAAAAAAATAAAAAATATTCCGCTGGCCGCGCTCGCTCCGGCCGCGCTATTGGAACGCCACCTCGGCGAAGCTACGCAGCTTCCGGCTATGCAATCGGTGGAGCCCGTTCATTCGCAGCAGCTCCATTGCCTTCACGCCGATCTGCAAATGCTGGTCGACTTGCGCGCGATAGAACTGATCGGCCATCCCGGGCAGCTTCAGTTCGCCGTGCAGCGGCTTGTCCGATACGCAAAGCAGCGTTCCGTACGGCACGCGAAACCGAAAACCGTTTGCGGCGATCGTCGCGCTTTCCATGTCGAGCGCAATCGCGCGGCTCTGCGATAGGCGTTGAACCGGTTCTCGATGATCGCGCAATTCCCAGTTGCGGTTGTCGACGCTGGCCACCGTGCCCGTGCGCATGACGCGCTTGAGTTCCACTCCTTCGAGCTTCGTCACCTGCGCGACGGCACGTTCGAGCGCCACCTGAACCTCGGCGAGCGCCGGAATCGGCACCCACAGCGGCAGGTCGGCATCGAGCACGTGATCCTCGCGCACATAGCCGTGGGCCAGCACATAATCGCCGAGCCGCTGCGTATTGCGCAGGCCGGCGCAGTGGCCGAGCATCACCCAGGCATGCGGGCGCAACACGGCGATGTGATCCGTGATGGTTTTCGCATTGGACGGCCCCACGCCGATGTTGATCATCGTAATGCCGCTGCCGTCGGCGCGTTTGAGGTGATAAGCCGGCATTTGCGGCAGCCGTGCCGGCACCGTACCCTCGTCGGGCTGCTCGCCGAGATTCGCGTTGTAGGTAACGACGTCGCCGGGCTCGACAAACGACGTGTACTCGCTTCGATAGGCGCGCAACGCTTCGTCGTCCGTATGGGCCATCAATTGGCGCCCGAGCTTCGTGAATTCGTCGATATAAAACTGGTAGTTCGTATACAGCACGTAGTTCTGGAAATGCGTAGGCGACGTCGCGGTGTAGTGCTTCAAGCGGTGCAGCGAAAAATCGACGCGCGGCGCCGTGAACAAAGCCAGCGGCGACGGTTCGCCGGGCAACGGTTCGTAGGTGCCGTTGACGATGCGATCGTCGAGCGCGGCCAGATCCGGGGTATCGAATACATCGCGCATCGCCATCAAGCGCTCGCGGCCGAGATCGCCTTCGAGGTGGATACCTTCCGCGTAGGCGAAGTGAATCGGGATCGGTTGCTGCGACACGCCGACTTCGATGGCAACATGATGGTTCTTCGCCAACAAACGCAGTTGTTCGCGATAGTAGTTGCCGAACAAGTCGGGACGCGTCACCGTCGTCTCGAATACCCCCGGGCCGGCGACGAACCCGTACGAGCGGCGCGAATCGACATGCGTATTCACATCCGTGCGCAAGCGCACGAATGGGTAGCACGCTCGCACGCGCTCGTGAAACGGCTCGTTGCGCCGATAACGCGCGAATGCATCGCGCAAGAACGCCGCGTTCGTTTCGTAGATTTCGGATAGATACGTGACGGCATCGGCGGCGTCGGTGAACGCCTCGGTGGGGAACTCCGTCGGATGCGTGGCCCGCGCGTGGGGCACGTGTGGTGTCATATCGTTTTTCATCGTTCGCTT
Source organism: uncultured beta proteobacterium (assembly GCA_963838695.1). Taxonomy (GTDB): domain Bacteria; phylum Pseudomonadota; class Gammaproteobacteria; order Burkholderiales; family Burkholderiaceae; genus Trinickia. The sequence goes on from CAWIRZ010000025.1 coordinate 93,848, forward strand.
CGCCTCGTTCGTTGCAACGACATTACCACGAAGCGCCGCCATCCGGCCCTCGGGCCGCACGCGTTGCCGGTGTTGCCGCGGGCACCTGCGAGCATGCCCGATCGCTGGGCAGGAGCCGCTGCGAGGGGCGCATTTGCTAGAATCCAGGGATCTTCCGGAGACCCATCATGAAGCCGTACTTTTCCATCGCCGTTTGTGCAGCGTTAGCCGCCGCCAGTCTCGCGGCCGCACCGCGCCTCGTGCTCGCGGCGCCGGCCGACGACGCGCAAGCGCAGCGCGCCGCCAACGAGGCAGCCGGCTTGCCCGATCTCACCCAGATCAATCGTCCCGCGGCCGAGGTTTCGTCGAAGGTCGACATCAACGACGTACCGCGTAAGCCGAGCTTCCACGAAAAAAGCCGTAACGGCACCGAAATCACCGAATATCGCGATCGCGGCAAACCCGTCGAAATCGACGTGCACTCGAACTTCGGTACGCACTACCAAATGAGCGCATCGCCGGACACCTCGCCCCAGGTCCATAGCAGCGCGCAACCCAGCACGCGCCTGCCGTCGATCGGCCTGCACTACTGATTCATGCACGGCTAATCGCTTCGCTCGACGGCGACGGGCGGCCACACCGTCCTCGCCGCCTGCCGCCTTCCGTTCAATCGCACTCGAAGCCTCTTCGCATGGCCGTCTTTACTGTCGTCAACGAAACCGATCTCGCGCACTGGATGCGCCACTACGATCTCGGCGATGTCGTCGATTTCCGCGGCATTCCCTCCGGCATCGAAAACAGCAACTTCTTTTTGACGACTACCCGGGGTGCCTATGTCCTGACGATTTTCGAGAAACTGACGGCGGAGCAGCTGCCGTTCTATCTCGAGCTGATGCGCCACCTCGCGCATCATGGCGTGCCCGTGCCCGATCCCATGCCGCGCAACGACGGCGCGCTGTTCGGCATGTTGCACGGCAAGCCTGCGGCCATCGTCACCAAATTGCCGGGAAAAGCCGAGTTGACGCCCGAGGCGGAGCATTGCGCGGAAGTCGGCCAAATGTTGGCGCGTATGCATTTGGCCGGGCGCGATTTCGCACCCTATTTGCCGAATTTGCGCAGCCTGCCGTGGTGGCAGGAGACGGTGCCGCAGGTCCTGCCGTACCTGGCGGACGCTCAGCGCGCGCTGCTAATGTCCGAGCTGGCGCACCAGGCCGCCTTTTTTGCGTCGGACGATTATGCGGCGCTGCCGGGCGGCCCGTGCCACTGCGATCTGTTTCGTGACAACGTGCTGTTCGCGCCGGCCACGCCGGACACGAACCATACGGTACGCTTAGGCGGTTTCTTCGATTTCTATTTCGCCGGCTGCGATAAATGGCTGTTCGACGTGGCGGTGACGGTCAACGACTGGTGCGTCGATCTCGCCACCGGCTCGCTCGATCACCCGCGCGCCAACGCATTGCTGCGCGCCTATCAAACGGTGCGGCCGTTCACGGCCGAAGAGCAGCGACATTGGGCCGATATGCTGCGAGCGGGTGCCTACCGCTTCTGGGTGTCGCGCCTGTACGACTTTTACATGCCTCGGGCGGCCGAGATGCTCAAGCCGCACGATCCTACCCATTTCGAACGCATCTTGCGCGACCGGCTTGCCGGTCTCGCGCCGATGACTGCGTCAAGTCCATGCAACTAACTGAAGTTTCCGCAAAGACCGGCTACGTCTGGTACCGGCAAGGCATTTGGCTGTTTCGTCGAAACCCGCTCGGGTTTCTGACGATCTTCTTCACGTATTTGCTGGCGATGATGGCGATGGCGAGGATTCCGCTGGCGGGTGCGATACTGCCGCTCGTCCTGATCCCGGCGGTCGCCGTCGGCTTCATGACAGCGTGCCGAGAAACGATTGCCGGGAAAATCGTGTTCCCGACGGTGCTGTTGGATGGATTTCGGTCTTACGGCGCGGCCGGCGCGATGCGTCTGCTCGAGCTGGGCGGCATCTATATTGTCTCGATCGCGCTGGTTTTCGCCGGATCGGCTTTGGCGGACGGCGGTGTGCTGTTCAAACTGATGATGAGTACCGAGGCCGTCTCTCCCGAGACGCTGGTTGCGAGCCCGCTCGCGGTCGCCGGGCTCGTCGCGCTCGCCTGCTACCTGCCGGTGGCGATGCTGTTCTGGTTCGCACCCGTGCTGACGGTGTGGCACGACGTGCCGCCCATCAAGGCAATGTTCTTCAGCTTCGTCACGTGCTGGCGCAATCGAACCGCGTTCATCGTGTTCGGCGCGCTGTGGTTCGTCACCGGGGTTGGCGTGCTGTTCGGCCTCTCGGTGCTGATGGAAGCCATCGGCGCGCGCGACTACGCGTTCGCCGTGCTGTTTCCAGCCATGATTACGCTAACGACGATGCTGTACTGCTCGTTTTACGCCACGTATCGCGGCTGCTACGGTGTCCAGGAACCGAACACCGGGAACGGCGCACCGGGAACGCCCGGCGTTTGATCCACGCCGGACGCGCGCTCGCTGCGAATCCGCCCTTAGCGGGCGCTTAGCGGGCGATTTGCCAAGTGGGATGCGCAACCGCCGCTTCGCGGTCGAGCTTGCGCATACGAAACTCGAGATCGTACAGATCGGCGGCTTCGGCCAGGTAGGCATCGTCGCGCGCCTTTTGGCGTTCTTCGGCGGTTTGGGTCAGAAGAAGGAACAAGCGGCTAAGTAGGAACATGGTGACCTCGTGCAGTAGTAGGTGTTAACACCTAAGCGATAACCCCATTATAGGGAAAACCCTAGGAATACGCTAGGAGTTTTATCGGGGGTCCCTACTGTGTGGCTTTTCCGCATCACTGTGAGAGCGGCGAGGCTGTTCGCGGACGGGCGCCGGCTATCGGCTAGCGATACGGCTAGCGCCGCGGCGGGCGGCCGGAGAAGGCCGCCGGCGTTGCTCTCGCAAGAACGCCCAAATCAGCGCACTCGCGTCCGGTCCTGTTTGTGAATGGAACGGCACCGCCTCGTCGCCACCGGCCCAAGCGTGGCCCAGATTCGCCACGCGGCAAACCCGCACCACGTGCCGATTGCTCATCGCATAGTCGTCGATCCGGGCGCCGCCCACCTGCGTTTCGCGCGACGTACCCGCGATCCACTCACCGGCGTGGTCGACGAAGCCGTTCAAGCGAAGGAAGGCCAAACCCAACTGCTCCGCGTTCTTGGGGGCGACCACCCGGTCGCTCTCGCCGTGGACGATGATGGCCGGCATGCCCGGGTAGCGCGCGACATCGACAAGCTTGTCGACGAGCGCGATCGGGTCGCCCCGGACACCGCGGCGCATCACGTCCATCGCCGTCATGCCGGAATGCGCTTCGCCCAATGCCGGCGCCGAATGCAGCGCGAGAGCCGCGAATCGGTCGGGATAGTTGAGTGCGAGCAAGGCGGCCAGGCCCGCGCCGGCGGACAAACCGGCCAGGTACACGCGCTCCGGGTCCACGCCATGATGTTCGATCAAGGAATCGACGAGCGACAAGACCGCGCGCGCCTCCCCCAGCCCCGCCGTGTCGCGATCGTCGTACCAATGCCAACATCGGTGCGCATGCGCATGTTTCGATTGTTCCGGGTAGACCACCGCGAATCCATTTTCGTCCGCGATGCGGTTCATCCGGGTGCCCATCGCGAACTCGTCGATGTCCTGCTTGCAGCCGTGCAGCATGACGATGAGCGGCATCGGCCCTTTCGCTCTCCTGGGCGGAACGTACAAACCGTATGACAAATGATTGACGAGCCGGCCCGGCTGCGGGGGCGCCGAGTGGTATGAGCGCGTCCATTGGCCCTTCGTCCAAGCGCCTGCGCGAGGACGTACCCGCGACTCACGCACTTCAGCGGCCCCCGGCACAGCCGAAACGCCGCGTTCGGCGGTGCGCCGGACGGGCTCCGCCCGCGTCCGGCGCTTCGGCTTGGCCGGCTTGCGCAGCAGTTCGGCTTGCACCGCAGGAACGCTGCTCATGATGCGTTTGAAACCCTGCAACCAAAGTTTCGACAAGCTTTTGGTCATTGGACGTGGCTCGCTAAAAAGGGACAGTGGAGCTGCGCGGCACCGTTCTATGATGCACTGCACAATATACACGCTTCATGTATTGCTGCTCAGGGCCACTCTCACCCATTGAGACGTCGGCCGCGTGCGCCGTCGCATGCGTGGACGCCACCCAGGCCGGCTGGGCTCGTTATACTGTCCGTTCCCGCCATGCGTGCCGCCGTAGCGGACGGCCCCCGCATGGCAGCAACTTGCCACTCGGCGGCCGCGCTGTCCGGCCTGTGCCCAATATGTACGACCTGCCCCTTCACCTTTGGTTTTCGATTACGCGCCTGGGCGGCGCGGGGCTCACGCTGCCGCTCGCGATCGCGATCGCGCTCTGGCTCGCGCTTGGGTATTCGGGGCGGTTGGCGTTCGGATGGTTGGCCATCGTTGGGGCGGCAGCCGGCGTCGTCACGCTCACGAAAATCGCCTTCTTGGGGTGGGGCGTCGGCATCCGGGAATGGGATTTCACCGGGGTCAGCGGTCACGCCATGTTATCCACCGCCGTCTATCCGGTCGCGTTTTTCTTGACGCTGCTGCCCGCTCGCGCGAGCATCCGGCTGGCCGGTTTCGGGTGCGGGCTCGCCGCGGGCTTGGCCGTCGGGTTTTCGCGCGTCGTGCTCAGCGCCCACTCGCCTTCCGAAGCCGTGGCCGGCTGCATCGTCGGCGCACTCGCTGCCATGTTGTTCGTCTGGCGCGCTTGGGATGCCAAGCCCAGCCGGCTGTCGGCGGTGCCCGTTGCGGTCAGCCTGCTGATGCTCACGGCCGCACTCCATGACGTGCGAGTGCCGACGCAATATTGGATCACCCACATCGCCCTGCATTTGTCCGGACGCGACAGGCCGTTCATCCGCGCGCGCTGGAAAGCGGGCCATCATCCGGCCCCGCGCCCGGTGCCGGTGTCGCCGATGGGCCGCAGCGCCGCCCTCGAAAGCCCTTTCGCCTGACCTCCCGGCCTTCATCGGAGCGTTTTCCCATAGCGCCTCTATAAGCGCGGCACGATGTCCGTCATCGATCGATGCGTTATCACCTTCGGTATATTACGATGTCGGTTTCGACTCCGCCTTCGCCCTCGCCGCTCATGAACGCTCGCCTCACTGCCGCGCGCCGCCCGCTACGCCTCCTCGCGCTTTGCACCGGCGCTGCCGCCGCCCTGTTCGTTCAAAGCGCCGCTCGGGCCGATGAACTTGTCGTGTCGGCCGCCGCCAGTCTCACGAATGCCTTCCGGGAAGTCGCCACCGCGTTCGAGAAAACGCACCCGAATACGAAGGTGGTCCTCAATTTCGGTGCCTCCGACATCCTGCTGCAGCAGATCGTCAACGGCGCGCCCGCCGACGTCTTCGCTTCCGCCGACGAAACGGCGATGGACAAGGCGGAGGACGCGAAAGCAGTGGTGCCCGGCACGCGGCACGATTTCGCGACGAACTCGCTCGTCATGATCGTGCCTTCCGATAGCCGTTTGAAAGTGGCGTCGGTCGGCGAAACGATCGGCTTGCCGCAAGTCCAACGCGTCGCGCTCGGCGATCCGGCATCGGTGCCCGTCGGGCGCTACACGAAGGCCGCACTCCAGCACGAAGGTGCCTGGGACGCGGTCAGCGCCAAAGCCGTGCTGGCCAGCAACGTGCGGCAAGCGCTCGATTACGTGGCGCGCGGCGAGGCCGACATCGGCTTCGTGTACAGCACCGACGCCGCCTTGATGCCGCAAAAGGTCAAAGTGGCGATGACCGTGCGGACCGACAAGCCGGTGGCCTACCCGGTCGCGCTCGTGAAGGGCAGCGCTCACGCCGCCGAAGCCGGCGAGTTCGCCGGCTTGCTGCTCGCGCCGCAAGGCCAGGCGATCCTCGCCAAATACGGCTTCAAGCCGCCGGCAGGCCATTGAGCGTCGACCTTTCGAACTTGAGAATCGGATAGCCCCCTGCCCATGCAAGATGCCTGGATTCCGCTCGCACTATCGCTCAAGGTTGCCGGATGGGCGACGGGGCTGGATGCGCTCCTCGGTGTGGCCGCGGGCCTCGCGCTCGCACGTTGGCGCTCGCGCGCGCGCGACCTTGTCGATGCCCTGCTGACGCTGCCGCTCGTCATGCCGCCCACGGTGCTGGGCTATTACCTACTCGTGCTGCTCGGCCGCCGCGGCCCGATCGGCGCGTGGCTCGACACGTTCGGCGTGCGCCTCGTCTTCACGTGGGAAGGCGCGGTGATCGCGTCGATGATCGCAGCGTTTCCGCTCGTGCTCAAATCGGCGCGATCCGCCTTCGAGGCAATCGATCCGCAATTCGAGCATGCGGCCAGAACGCTCGGCATCGGCGAAATCGCCTTGTTCTTTCGGGTGACGCTGCCGCTCGCGGCGCGCGGCATTCTGGGCGGAGCGCTGCTCGCGTTTGCACGCGCGCTGGGGGAATTCGGCGCCACGCTGATGATCGCCGGCAATCTGCCGGGACGTACGCAAACGCTGTCCGTGGCCGTGTACTCGGCCGTGCAAGCCGGCGATGATCATACGGCCAACGTTCTCGTGCTCGTCACGTCCGTCGTATGCGTGATCGTGCTGCTCGTGGCCGGATGGCTCGTCCCGCAGCACAAGCTGTTGACGTCGAGCTAGCACAGGACATTCACATGACGCTCACCGTCGACATCCGCAAGACGCTCGTCACGCGAGAACGGCGCTTCGAACTGGCCGTCTCGTTCACGGGAAGCTGCCAGCGCATCGTGCTGTTCGGGCCGTCGGGCGCCGGCAAGACGTTGACGCTCAAAGCCGTCGCGGGGCTGCTCAAGCCCGATGCGGGTGCCATTACGCTCGGTGGCGAGCCGCTGTTCGATGCCACGCGTGGCATCGACATCCCCGCGCGCGAGCGTGCAGCCGCGTACTTGTTCCAGGACTACGCGTTGTTTCCGCACTTGAACGTGCGGCAGAACGTAGGCTTCGCCCAGCGGCGAGGCTGGCTCAATCCGCGTTCGCGCGCAACCTCGCGGCAAGTCGAGTATTGGCTCGATGCGTTCGATCTGACGGCCGTCGCGGGCAGCTATCCGGCGCAGCTATCGGGCGGACAGAAGCAACGGGTGGCGCTGGCGCGCGCGCTCGTCGCCAAACCGCGGATCCTGCTGCTCGACGAGCCGTTCGCCGCGCTCGACGCCGGCATGCGCGAACGCATGCGGCGCGAACTGTCCGATCTGCAAACGCAGCTCGACATTCCGATGGTTCTCATCACCCACGACGAAGCGGATGTGGCCGTATTCGGCGATCAAGTCGTTCAGCTAGCAGAGGGCAGCGCCCAGGAAGTGGCGCACTACGAGGCGTTCGCCGCGCGCAACGCATCGCGCCGATAAACGCCGTCTCGCAGCGGGGGCAATGCAAGCGGGCGGTGCGGCGAGGATATCGGACTGACCAAGCGCCTATCAAGCGCCTACTCGGTGGTGCCGAGAATCACGTTCGATGCTTTGAAAACGGCAATCGCCCGTTGGCCCACGGCAAGCGAGAGCGTCACGGCGCTTTCGTTCGTCACGACGGCCGCGATCACGGTGGAATTCGTATCGGGGTGCGCACCCGGGGCGCCTTCGAGCGCGAGGGACACCTCGGTGTTGATGGCGCCAGGCGTCACTCGCGTAATCACACCGCGTAGCTGATTGCGGGCAGACAGACGGTGCGAACGCCCCCCATCGGCGCCCTCGCCATCGCCGTCGTCTTCCACCATCAGCATCACCCACGATGCCTTCACCAGCGCGAACGCCGGCGCACCCGCAACCAGGCCCAGCGTTTCGGTACTCTCGTGCGTCACCACCGCGACGATGGTCTGCCCGCCCGGCAGCGAAAGCGAAATCTCATCGTTGACGCTGCCGCGCTTCACCTCAGAAACCGTCCCATAGAGTTGATTGCGCGCGCTGGTTTTCATGCCGATTCTCCCGATCAATGGCCAATCGCCAGCGAAGTGCTCGATCGCTGCACTCGCCCGTTCGATGAATTTGCGGTGTTCGCGTTCGACGGCGTGGAACGTTTCGATGAGGCGGTCAGCCCGTGGAGTCAACGTGGTGCCGCCGCCGCCTTTGCCGCCTACCGCGCGCGCAACCAGCGGCTCGCCCGCCAGATTGTTCATGGCATCGACAGCCTCCCACGCGGCCTTGTAGCTGAGGCCGACCGCCTTGGCGGCGGACGTGATCGATCCCGTTTCGCGGATCGCGGCCAACAGCGCGATGCGTGCCGCCCCGCCGAGCGTTTGCTGGCCCGCACGCAGCCAAACGGAGCCGCCCAATTCGAGCGGCGCAATAGCGCCGTCGCCGCTGGTGGAGTGGGGCGATATCGGCGGATGGTCGCTCATGAGGCGTTCGCTAGCGCGGGGACGGACGTGGAGTCGGCATTATAGGCGCGGCCCTTGCCGCTTCGCGCACCGCTAACCCGCGCGTACGATCTTGGGTTTGTCCAGTTCCCTTAAAAGCCGGTCGCCTTCGACAGCGGACCAACGATTCACCGCCTCACACCAGCCTCGAGCGAAGCCGTGTTCATAGGGCGGCGCGTCGAGCGCTTCCAAAAAATGCAGGGCGGCCGTGGCGTCACTGCCGTCACCTAGCACGCTCTGGATGCGGCCCAGCTGCTTCGCGATCGTGCGCCGCGTCTTGTGCGACGCTAGCGGCTCGAAGAATTCGAGCGTGTAGCGCAGCCGTTTCGCTTCGATACGCCGACGATGACGCTCGGCAGGCGTGAGGGCCGTAAGCGCCGGCTTCGAAATCAAGCGCCTGTAATGCCGGCGAACGCGTTTGTGCGCATAGCCGGCAAGTGTCTTGTGCATCATGGCGGCAGGCCCTGCCGAACCACGCTGAGCCGACAACCATTGCAGCCAAGCCAGCAGCAGCGCCGCATAGCGACGCGTGCGCAATGCCGCGCGCACCGTTGCCCGCGCCTCGTCACGGCTGGCCCCGGCACGCGCTTGCAATGATACCCACGCCGCCCCGTCGATATCGGCCGCAGCCAGCGCCGGGAGCGTGGCATCGACGAACACGTCAAGATCTCGCGCTCGCCCCAAAAGCTCGCCCAGCCAATCGAGGTCGGGGACGATGGTGCGCTTCCACGCATCGTCGGCCCATCGGGGAAACGTCTTGAGCAAGGTTTTCAACCGGCGCAGCGCCACGCGCATCTGGTGCACGAATTCCGTATCGACGCCAGCGCGCACGCCCGCTTCATTGCCGAACCATTGCCGGGTAATGCTCGCCGCCAAGTCGACTAAGGCACCGTGCGGGGTCTTTGCATCGGATAGATCGATGTGCGCCGCGCGGACCGGTGCGGCAGTCGCGGCGGATGCGGCGCAGGCACCGACGCGGGCGCAGCCGTCCATGAGCGTCGGAAAGACCGGCAAGACATCGGTCAGTGAGGCAGCGGCCGCGAACAATGCTCGCAGCGCCGAACCTTCCCCCGCGGTTTTTTCGTCAGCCTCGCTGGCGGAGGACCGCCGCCTACGTGCGTGGCCGCCTTCGGGGAGGGACGACGACGAAGGGCTTTCGGCGTCGGTGAAGGCGTCTAACGGACCGACGTAGGCCGCCAACCGCAGCTCGCAAAATGCCAAGGGCGAGCACTCGGGCTTGGGCGACGCAGCCGTTCGTGCCGAGCCGGTCTTCGTGGTTCGGGTGGATACCTCCGGTGCGTCGGGCAGCTCGCCCGCTCGATCGGAAGCCACGCCGGTGTTGTAGACGTGAAGGCGAATGTCGACGACGGCCCCGTCAGGTCCAATCCGTCGCCATGCGCCCACAGGGGTCGGCAGTGCAAAAGCCGGGGAGAGCGCGTCAGGCTCATTGAGTAGCACGTCTTTCAGTGCCTGCGGCAGTGCGTCGTCGAGCGCGAGGGGCGCCCCTGCCTCGACCGACGCGTCGTTAACGGTCTCGCATCGCCACACGCCGGGCGTCAGTTCCTGTTGACACGACGCCGTCACGCGGCGCGCACCGCCGGCCGTAGTCACGACCATGCCCCACCAAGCACCGCCCGGTTCGACGAAGGTGCGCACCGTCGAGCCTTCGACTGACCCGACCGGCGAGATCCCGGGCATTCGGCTCAATGCATCGGCGATCGCAGTGGCTGTATCGGCGCACGCGGCGGTGGGCGCAGCCTTGCTTGCGCGGCCATGGGCCGCCCGCTGACGCGCAACGCGAGCGCCTGCGTTCGCCGCCTGCCCGCGATGGTCGGCCGCACCGCTCCTGCCGCGGGCTGCCATAGGCCCGGCCATCCATTCACTGGCGGCGGTAGGCTCGATCGCTAATACGAGTTCGACGGTACCCCACTTCATCGGCGCTCCGAAGCTGATCCGGAGCGTCCATGATATACACGCGCGCATCGACCGGCATCGAGGAATGTCGGCCAGCGCGCCTATGCCGCGCAGCCCCGGAGCCGGTCAACCCTGGACGTACTGCGCCTCGCCGTTGCCGAACGACCAGTTTTCGGGCAACACCTCCACCAGATTGATGAAGACATCCTCCTTTCTGACGCCCGGGTTTTCAGCCAGCAATTCGACGATACGGCGATAGAGCGCCTGCTTTTTCTCGAGCGGGCGGGTGTTGCTGACCGTCAGCTGAATCATCACGAACCCGTCGCTGCGCTCGATGCCGAGGTAGCCTCGGTTGTAGATCAAGTCCTCGGGTGCGTGTTCGGTCAACACCATGAATTGATCGTCCCTGGGCACATTGAACGTTTCGACGAGCGCGTTCAGCACACCATCGGTCAGCGCTTTTTTGTAGTCGGCCGGACGGCCTGCGGGCAGCGAAATACGAGCGAGCGGCATAGCGATTCTCCTGTGTGTCCATCGTCGGATGTAGGCAGAATACGGTGCATCGATCATAATGAACAGAAATGGATATTGATTTCTTCTATTTCATTTCAAAATGAAAGTACTCGACCTCGATGCGGTGCGCGCGTTCGTCCACGTCGCGGACTTGCGCAGTTTCACGCGTGCCGGCGACTTGCTCGGCACGACCCAGTCCGCCGTCAGCCTGAAGATCAAACGGCTGGAAGCGCATCTCGGCAAGCCGTTGTTCGAACGCACCCCGCGCACCGTGCGGCTATCGCCGGCCGGCAGCGCATTTCTGGAAGCGGCGCGCGAGTTGCTGCAAGCGCACGACCGCGCGTTGGGCGCGCTAGGCACCGAACGCAGGCGGCTGAAGGTCGGACTGAGCGAACACGTCGCTGGGCCCGATCTGGCTCCGCTTGTCGCGAGCTTGCACCGGCATGATCCGCGCCTCGTCATCGAGATGCATTTGGGTTCGTCCGCCGCGCTCGCCGCACAGTACGACGAACGGCGGCTCGATGCGGCCATCGTGCGGTACGAGCCCGAGGAGATGGCGGCGCGCTCCGCGCAGACAAGCGGCGTGCCGGACGGCGAAGCGTTGTTCGTCGAACCGCTGGTCTGGCTCGCGGCGTCGGATTGGTCTCCGCCGGCCGAGGCGCCATTACCGCTGGCGGTGCTCTCGGGACCCTGCGGCGTTCGCGCTGCGGCGGTGCGAGCACTCGAGCGTGCATCGATCGAATGGGAGGAGACATTCGTCGGCGGCGGTATGGCTGCGATCGGGGCGGCGCTGTCGGCGGGGCTCGCCGTCTCCGCGCTGGCCCGGCGCGTCGCGCCGCCGGGCGTCATCGATGTCGGCGACAAGTTCGGCCTGCCGCGATTGCCGGAATCGCACGTCGTTATGTATTCGCGCGTACGCGATCCGCGCTCGGCGGATGCACTGCGCACATTGACCAAATCGCTCGCGCGCGGATAGGCGTTGGGCGCCTGCTCGAACGCTCGGCACGCGCGAGCGCAGGATCAGCGGACATCGATGCGGTACTGAACGAACTCGCTGCGCGGCGCGTAGCTGTCGTACAGGCCGCGCGCCCGATAGTTGTTTTCTTTCGTTGTCCAGTACACGCGCGACCAGCCCTGCTGGCGCGCCTCGTCGAGCAGCCAGTCGATCAATTGGCGCCCGACTCCGCCCGCGCGCACGAGCGGATCGACAAACAGATCTTGCAGATAGCACACGGGCGTCAGTAGCGACGTGCTTTCGTGAATGATGTAGTTCGCGATGCCAATGACTTTTCCTTCGCGCTCGGCCACGATCGCATGTACGGGCGAATGGTCATCCATCATGCGCGCCCAGGCATGGCGCGTAACCGGCTCGGACGGCTCGCGTTCGTAAAAACGCATGTAGCCATCCCATAGCTCGCGCCAGCGCGCTTCGTCGCGTGCTTCGATTCTGCGTATCGTCGTTGTCATCGGATCGTATCCTCGTCGATGGAAGGTAGCCAGGCTGCCCCCGGATGCTAGCGGCTGACGATGCCCCCTGAGCCGAACCCGCGGTGGGGCGATAAAGCGTATCAGGCCGGCCGGCGAATTCATAGTAACCATTCCGCGCCCGGCAGCGGGTCCCCTTTGAATAGTTCGGCTCCGTTCTCAGCCGAGATCACGACGAGCTGTATGAAGCTATTCACCGGCGCGTAGTGCACGAACAGGGTCTCGAGCACGCGGGCCAACGCGCTCACCGCGCAATCGTCGAGCATCGCCTGCGACACCGCCATCCGAACGCGCAAGCCGCGTACGAGCATCGGCTGCGGCTCCATCGGCATCCATTCGAGCGCGGATTCGCGTGCGAGAGACTTTAAGCCTTCGATATGTCGCGCGCCCGCCGAACGAGGCGGCGCATGCGCCGACAATAGCTGTTTAAACGCGGGCAAACCCGCCTGACTAATATTGAGCGCCCCAGCGGAGAGCATCGCCACCATGTCCCACAACTGGTTATCCACGATCGGGCGGGCGACGCTTTCGGTCGGCACGAACAGCAGCGATGCGCGGCCGGTCAGGGCCTCGTTGCCGAAAGTCAAATCGCCCAGCGGATCGCCGATTGCGAGCATCGCCGGCAAGCTGCCGTTCGTACAGGCCAGACTCATGTCGATTTGCTTTCCCTTCACGGTCTGCATCTGACCGGCGGAATCGACCAGCGAAAGCAGCATATCTTGCCCGGGCAGGTATTCCGCAAGCCGGCCGTCCCTTTCCGCCTGCCAAAACACGGCAGAATCTTGCTGCGCCGTGTGACGGTGAAGCGACTGGTAACGCTCGATCTTTTTGACCACGGCACCCTTCGCCGCTTCCTGCATCAATCGGACATCGTCGATGCGATAAACCGACGTGCCGGAGCCGCTCAACGTGCCGGGCACGACCGGAAATACGGGCATCGTCATGTCTTCCGAGGCGATCGGCTCGGCGGCAGAGGCGAACAAATTGATGACCGGCGTGCAGAACAGCTTGAAGTTCGACGCGGTGAGCGTTTGCAACCGTTGGCCCGGCCGCGAATCGCGATGCACGTCTTGGATCGGTAGATGCAAGGTCACGCGGCTGCACGGACCGGCGATGCGTATCAACGCCGAGAGATCGACATCGACGAAGTCGAATTTCTGCGGAAACGAAAAGTATTCAAGCAAGACGCGAAACTGCGACGGACTCTTGTCCGCCCGTGCGATCAAAGCTTCGTCGATCGCGAAACCGGGGGCCGATAGCGGCATCGTATCCAAGGCGAGCCAGGCCCCGCTCCCTTCCGCCTCGACGAAGGCGGTGGAAGCGCGCAGCAAAAGCGTATCGATCGCGGCCGCCGCGGTGCGGCGATCGCCATCGACAAATAGGCGCACGCGTTTCGGCATACTGCCATCGAGCAACGCTTTTGCTTGGATCGTCGCGAACGTGATCGACAAAATGCCGGACGTGTTCTCGTTTAGACGCGTCTTGACGGGCGCGGACGTTGCCGGCGCGTAGCGCGCATCGGCGATCCGCAATGAAGCGAAATCGACGTCGTACACCGTGACGAACGGGTACTCGCCCGTGCGCGTTTTGAGTTCGGTGCCGCGTTCGAGGGTAACGGGCTTCGTCAGCTTGGAGAGCCCAACACTCCCTTCGAACTGTGCGATCGAACACGAAGGAAAGGGACGCAGAAACTCGGGGTGGTGATTCTCGAGGATGGCCGTCGGCAGCTCGGGATAGTTGTCTTCGATACGCGCGCTGGCGCGGGCGAACTGCAACGCGGCAGACTGGATCGCACGCTCGACGTGCGGATCCTCGGAATGCTCGCCGGAAATCGCGAGGCGGGCGGCGGCTTCTGGGTGACGTTCCGCGAACTCGCGAAGCGAGCGGCGCAATTTGGCTAGTTCGCGCTCGTATTCGGGAAGGAGAGGATCCGATTCGATCGTCATACGCGCCCCGAGGAAGACAGGCTCGAAATCAGCGTCGCGCCGCAGGAGGTTTTGTGGCCGTCGAAGGCAACTGCACGTCCGTCGATTAACACCTTCTCGTCCCCCTCCACAATCACGCAGTGATCGTGGCCGGACATCGGGCAAGTGCACGCGTCGCCGACACACGCCACTGCTTTGCCCAATACCGTCGATTGCTCTCGGCCCGTTTGTACGATGCCGCCGTGCGATGTTGAATCGCCGATTCGAATGACTCCGCGCATTTTTCTCTAAGAATTGCCAGAACAAAAGGAACAAGTAGCGATTGAGCGTCGAGATCCGTTCGTCTCCCTCCGCCGGCGTTAAGCACGGCGGAGGGTGCCTTACTTCAAAACGGGTCGTGTCCGCCGTGCTGTTCCAGCCACGCTGCCTTCGTTGCCGCATCGGGCGGGCTGACCATCATGATCGTCGCGTTGCCGTCCGGGCGGCGGTTGATCGTCGCGCTCGCCCCGCCTCCCTTGTAGCTCGCGATCAAACCCAAACCGAGTTGAACCATCGGGGAACTCACTCCCGTATTGCCAATGCGGCGCCCGATGTCGTATCCCTGCTTGACATCGCCGATGTCCGGCGCCTTCGCGCCTTCTTGCGAAAGCGCCTGCGTTATCGGAATAGCCCATTGGCGGTCGCCCGTCGTGTCGTAGAACACGCGCTTAGGCGCCGACGTCGGCTCCAATGTCTCGAGTGCGGATGTCCACCCACCTTTAAGCGCAGCGATCTGCTCCGACTTCGGCAGCGGTTTGCCATCGTCATGCGTGAGCTTTACATCGACCGGCCGATGCAGGTACCCGATCAGCGGCAGATTGTCGAATTGGTCGACCTGCCAGGTGGTCCAGCGGACGGGAAGGTACCGTGTGGGCTTGAACTCGCCCGGCCCTTTGTTGCTGATCTGCTTCCAGAACGTCGGCAATTGCGCCTGCCACCAGGTGGCCTTCATCGTGTTAACGGGACTCGGATCATCGTAGCCTTCATGCTTCATCTCGTTCATGTACGACACACGGAAGCTTTCGGGTCCCCGATCATCGCTTTTGTCCCAGTAGTAGTTCCATAGGCGCGTGACGTCGTATTGCGTCGTGTCTTTATTGATCGCCGCAGACTGATCGACAGCGAAAGGGCGGATCAACTTATCGACGCGATCCGAACGAGAAACCAATATCCCGACGACGCTGTCCGGTACGGTCGGGACAATGGGGCCATCGGGCAGAAGGCCCTTCGGCCCAACGAGGAATCGTTGAACGTCGCCGTCCTCGCAGAAAATCAGGGCAGCGGGGACGTCAGGATTCTTGTCGAAGAAATCGAACAGTCTCGATACCATGGCGGGGCCGTCGCTCGTGTTAGCGTCGTCAGCCCAGAGAAAAAGATGGACGCCAAGTCCCGCCTGCTGTCGATTCCCGGAGATGTCAGCAGCAGCCCTGTAACTGTTTTTGGGGTCCCGCGGGGGTGCCCAGATAATCGTCGGGATAGGCCAGTATTCGACAGCGTGACCGGCTGCCTGGCGGAAAGCGAATCCGCTCGACCTGCGAGTAGTCGCTAAGCCGCGAATCTGCGGAATCAGCGTAGTCGCTCGCGTCCCCCGACAAGAATGACGAAAAATTGTCGGCCTTCTGCTCGATCTGCTGCCATATCTCGTCGTCCGCGTCCCGATTCACGACCATGCCTAGGCCACGTACTTCGAGCACGTACCGAGCACCGGACGCGGACAGAATCGCACGTGCCGGCGCGACCTCGCCATCAGCCACCCGGGTATTCGCCGAATGCGCTCCAACAGCATCTTTTCGTCCGCTATGGCCCAATAGTGAGCTGCCCCATACCGCCGCATATCCCAATGCGAGCAAGGCGCCGACAGTCAAGACCCCGTTGCGAATTTTGTTGCCCATAGGTTCCATCAGGCCCGTCGCCTGCCAATGTTGATAATTTCCGTACATGCAATACGCCGCCCACCCTAGCGAAAGAGTCAACAACGCGAGCAGCCACGGCCATGCGCGCGGCCGAACTACCGCTACTTGGTTCGCGCTCATGCTCACCGTGCGCCTCCCATGAGCGGCGGCACGGTGAGGGGAACAATGGTCTCCTGTGGGAACACGCCGTTTTGATAGTAGTCTGCCGTCGCCTCAACGAGATCACGGACGCGCTGAGACAAACGGCAGTAATTCGGATTGCTCGTCAGAGCGTTGTACTTTACGTCTTTCAAGCGCCAGTCCGCCATGCCTATCAGCAAGTCTCGCCAATGCTTATCGTCAAGCATCGCTCCCTGTCCAATCGCGACATCCATAGCTGTCACCCACCGATGATTCTCGGAACTCGCCAAGATGGCGGAGTGATAGCTGTTGTCTGACCTGGCATTCTTGTCGGTCTCCATTCGACTGCGTGCCTCGTTAGGCGTTTCCTCGCGCTCAACGACGTATGGTCCCAGCCCGGCAGCACGCCAGTTGTACGAATGGTCGCTCTCGTCCGAACTCTGCGAATTGAATTTCGTCCGATAGGCATCGAGATCGGGCGGGGCAAGGGGACCGTCGACAACAATCCACTTGACCGATGCGAACTGATTTCCCAATGCAACATCCTTTGAAACGTCATCCGGTGCGAACTGCCCCGCGCGGTCGGCATACCCCGGCCGCTGCCCCCCTCGCACCACTTCTCCGCCGTACATCTCAGGCGCATGCGGAGGGTTCAACTGCTCGCCGTTGATATTGCGCATCTCGTTGCGCGTATGCGCGGTCGTGGTCGCCACGCTTGCGAAAAGGTTTAGCCCCGAGTCCGGTCCAACCGCCAGCCGTTGAAACTGATCGCGAACAGCGACATGCCCCGGCTTACTGCCCACCAGAACCGGGCGAAGCTCGCCATCTCCCGCGTCATCACGTTCCAGGCGCGTCCACATGCGCTGATAAAAGCGCATGTTTTGCAGCCGGTTCATCGCCGGAACTGCCTTATGGCCTTTGAGATGAACTTCGTCTGGCATCCCGTAGGCGCCGATGCCTTGTATGCGGTCCAAGCCCACGACTGTATCCTCGGGGCAAAAGTACAAATAAACCTTGCCACGGTTGTCCCGCTCATCGAACGTAATCCAGTTTCCGTGCTTGTCCTTGCGCTTCCCTTTGGTCTCGGTCCAACCGGTACCGGCTCTGCCCGCGTGCCCTTCGCAATCGAATAACAGCTCGGCCAGCTTCGGGATCGTGTAGGGTGCCTTCGTCACCTCGTTAACAATATCGACCAGTCTTTCTAGGGTCTCTAAGGGAGCCTGTTTGGTTCCCGCTGTTTCGCGCACGCTATACGGGGTGTCGACCATGATCACGCAATCGGCGCATCGATGCCCTTGCTTGCGCAGCAAAGCCTGCGCAAGCAACGTAATGAGCGAGCCTTGACTGTGCGCGACGATCGTCACCGTCTCGTTCGCCGCATCGGCATCGCCCAATTTCACTCCACCTTGCACTTCCTCGCCTCGGATCGTGCTGATCAGCGCAGCCAGGCGATGCGCCGCCAACACAAAATATCGCCGGTGCGGTGAGCTACCGATATAGCTGTATGGCCCAGACAGTCCCGAACTCGTGAGCCAGTGCTCCAGGTTGCCCGCTCTAAATCCTGGTCCGTACATATCCGGGATGTTACTGGTGGCGTTGTCGAAAAAGCCACCCTCCTTGGCAAAATGTGCATCGAGGCGATTGCCTGACTTATCTTGGTACTGGCCTCTTGTAACGAGATAGTCGCCTTTCGTATCCTTGCTGAGGACCTCTCCCGGGGAATTTTTCTTGGCGATCTCGGTGACAGTGATCCCTGGCCGGTGCTCGCTTGCAATGCGCGCTAATCTCTGGGGGAGCCGCAGGTAACGCGTGCCCACCCGCGTCCACCCGGACACAAACGACCCCGGCACGCGCCACGTGCTGAACGTCGCCGGCAGGCCGGCGCGTGCAGCACCCCACCACGTACAGCTGTCGGGGTCCCCAACGCCGAGCACCACCCCATGCCCGCGCGGTGCCAGTTCCCCGAAGCCCCCCGGCCAGCCCTCCAGACCCGCACCCAAGCGCTATCGCGCGTGCCGCTCGTGCCCACCCGGCGGCCGTGACGCGCGGACGAGCCCCGCACGAACGACGCGTACGGTGCAGACACCTCCCCCGTCCGGCGCACAACCAGGCCGAGACGGAACACCCGCGGCAGGTCGACAGCGGATCGTAGGTGGCGTGAGCGGCACGAGCGCGGCACGCCGCGAACGTGCCGTACCGCGCGCGTCGACGCCGAACACGTCGGCCGGGCGTACCACCGAACGGGCGGCGCCCGAACGTCAGCGGCCGCGTGAACAGCGCCGCGCCGCGCGTGCAAATCCTTGGGCAAGTTATTTTCGGCGCGGTGATGCAAGCTCGTGATCACGAACCGGTGATCGCTCATCGATGCATCGGCCGTCGGCGCCAGCCCTATCACCTCGATCCATTCACCGATGACGAGATGCGAACGCCGCTCGCCCCGTCGACATGCGCCGCGCGCGCCGGGACAGGGGGCCGATCCGGTCGTAGTGCGCCCACGAATCGGCGATATGCGGGGCGTCGAGGCGCGAATCCATCAGCAATTGGCCCAGGTCGTTGCCCGTTTCGCCTTGATCGACACGCGTCGATCCTTGGATCCGATCCATTTCGCCGCGTTTGTGGTCCCAACTGAAGCGGCGTATCGCCCCTGGCACCAGCTGCCTCGCCACACAAAGCAACGTAATGGCGTCGCGTTTGCCGATCGTCGCATCGGGCCGATACTCGACCGAACCCACCGCGGATTGACTCAGCTTGATCGCGTTGTCGTAAAGCACCAGCGTATGCGCTGTGCCGCCCGCTTTGCC
Source organism: uncultured beta proteobacterium (assembly GCA_963838695.1). Taxonomy (GTDB): domain Bacteria; phylum Pseudomonadota; class Gammaproteobacteria; order Burkholderiales; family Burkholderiaceae; genus Trinickia. The sequence continues at coordinate 112,910 of CAWIRZ010000025.1, forward strand.
TGACTCCTTTTGCCCTGGTTTGCCTGCGCGACAAACCAGCCGATGCCTTCGCGCCGACATATACGCCGTATGAACGCCGCATCGGATTCATCGAACTGAACCGCCTGCTCTCTTGCTGGAACCTGGTTCGATCGACGTTCGAAACGTCGATATAGAACGCACCGGCCAACACGCTGCTGTTTTGGCGCCATTCCCTGACCAGCGTTTGGACGATGTCCAACACGCTCAATTGCCGAAAAATGCGCGTATTGATGCGACGTTCCAAGATCGACAATGCATCTCGGATAAACAACTGATACGTCGACAATGAATTGTCCGATTCTCCCTCGCGCGCGTCGACGATGATGCCGTTGATCGTATGCAAGCCGCCATCGTCGGTCACGAGTTGCACCGAGACGGGCAGGCCGAGGAACAGGCTCAACGGCAGGCCAGCGGTGGTCGAAATGCACGAGAGGCAGCCGTCGATTCCGCCGAACAGGCTTTCTCGGATATCGACATGCTGAGGCAGCACGATATCCTCGAGTTGTTTCTGTTGCTCGCCGAAGTTAAGACGGACTGCTCTATTTCTTTGAGTCGGAAGCGCCCGAATGGCGCGCGCCGCAAGTCTGCGTAGTTCACGACGTATTTTTCTCGCTGGATATGCGCACCATGCGCATTGAGCACTCGTTTCGCGAGATCGAATTAACCCATTCGAGCACAATCGATTCAGCGGACGAAAGGCGGGAATTTATCAGCGGCGGGCAACTCCGTCAAACCGAACAGAGAACTCGGCATGTATTACCGCATCCGAATCTGGACGAGGGAATATATTCCTCTTTACTTCCATCGTTCTTCTAGTCAAAACCACCCAGTCGATCTCTCGTGCAATCCCTGCCCGGACTGTTTGTCATCCGAGAATCTGAAATTGCATTAATGTGCGCTGGCTCGTGGACCGCCTCGCCTGGCAGAGCCTCAGGGGTTCCCGGCGCAAGGCCGATCGACAAGCTGCCCCACCTATGCCCGACGCGCGACGCCCGACGGCGGTCTAACGCGCGCCGTTGCGCAGTCGTCACAGCTCACTTGCATTAATCCAAAAATAGACTAACATCGACTTGTGGTTCAAATAGAGACCGATCATGCCGCCCGCCGCCGTCCACCGCTTGTCCGCCGCCGATGCGCATTCGCGCCCGACGCCCCCTGCCGCCGCGCCGTCCCTAGCGGATATGTCCGCTGCCGGCTTGCGCGCCTTCTTCAATATCGCACGGGACTGGGGGCTCGGGATCGACGAGCAAATCGTTTTATTGGGCTCGCCTGGGCGCTCCACTTTCTTCAAATGGAAAGCCGCACCGGCCTCGGCGCGCCTCTCGCGCGATACGCTCGAGCGCCTGTCGCTGCTACTCGGTATCTATAAGGCATTGCAAATCCTCCTTCCGGAACCCGCCACCGCCGACGCGTGGATCAAGCGGCCGAATAGCGCGCCGCCGTTCGGCGGGAGCAGCGCACTCGATCGGATGCTCGCCGGCAACGTCGGCGATCTGCTGGCCGTGCGCCAATATCTCGACGCAATGCGGGGCGGATGGGCGTGACGACGGCCGAACACCGCCCGCCTGCTCCGCGCCTCGCCCGAATCGATTGGTCGCCGGCCTATCGCGTCATCCCCACGCGGTTTCCCGCCATCAATCTGTTCGATCGCGTGGCATCGTCCGAAGATTTCGAGGCACTGTATGCGCTCGAAGCGATGACGAACGATCGACTTGCGCACGGAAGTAGGGGAACTCGATCTCATTCCGCCGAAGGAGCGCCGCTTCGGCCCCGGCTACGGGCCGATCATGGCGGCGTTCACGCATCTGAATCCGCTCGGCAGCCGATTTTCCGACGGCCGCTATGGGGTGTTCTATTGCGCCCGCGAGGCGCGAACGGCTGTCGCCGAAACGCGCTATCACGCGGCCTTGTTTCTAGCCGCCACGAATGAGCCGCCGCTGCGCCAGCAAATGCGGCTCTATACGGTCCAGGCGCGCGGCGAGGCGATCGATTTGCGCGACGATCCCACGCTCGATCCGGCCGTGCTCTCTCCGATCGATTACTCGGCCGGCCAGGCCCTCGGGCGGCGTATGCGAGAAGCGGGCGCCGCAGGCATCGTCTATCCGTCCGTACGCGATCCGTCCGGCGAATGCCTGGCCGCCTTCAAGACGACGCTGCTGCGCGACTGCCACCATGCGGCCTACCTGGAATACAACTGGAACGGCACCGCGATCGATAGCGTCTTCGAACTCAATCAAATCGGCTAGCGGGGTGCCGGGGGCTTGTCGTCCGGCTTGCGCAGCTTGCATCGCTTGCTACGCTTACGGCAGCGACATGTGGCGAGCCCCTTCAGCCGCCGCCCTTTCCACCGAAATCGACCATGCGCGCGCCGTCAATGCTTCGGTGACGGTCAGTTTGCCCGTGGCCGAGAATGCGCCGGTATCGATGAAGATCTGTGCGCCGATGCGGCCGATTTCGCGCATCGGTGTGTGGCCGCAGTAGGTCGGCGAGAGTCCTGTCTGACGCTCGACAACGCCGCTGCCGAGCGCAAGCTCGCGGCCCCATAGCAACTGTTGGCGCACGCGCTCCGAAAAGAACCCGGCGTCGAGCGCGGCATCGTCGCCGAAGAATTCCGCATGCAGAACGTTGAAGCGCCGCGGCCCACTGCCCACCACACGCACCAGCGGCAATGTCCGCAAGCGCCTCGCATACGCGCGCAAAATACGCTCGGGCACCGCGCGCGCCCACTCGCCGCCAAGTGCTTCCCACGCGCCGCGCCGCATGCTTCCCTCGGCAACTAGGCAAAGCGCTTCCTCGTGATTGCCGAGCACCGGAAAGAACCACGGCTTATCGAGCAATGCCAGTGCTTCTTCACATTGGCTGCCGCGGTCGATGAGATCGCCCACGGAAAAGAGCCGGTCGCAGGCCGGATCGAAGATGATTTCGCGCAGCAAATAGCGCAGCGCGTCGACGCAGCCGTGCAAGTCGCCGACGACGAAATCGCGGCCCGCGGGATTGGCCGCGTGCCGGCAAACGATGGGAAACGCCTCGCTCGTCATGTCCATAGGGGCATCATAGTTCGGCCAGGCGGCCGATGCGTCAACGGCCGCCGCTATCGCTCTTTTATTGCTGACGCTGGCGCAGCTTTGCGACATCGCCCTTCGTCAAGGTTGCCCTCGGATCGCCGAATTGCTTCGTCACGTAATTCGCGATCGCGGCGATTTGCTCGTCGGTCAGTTCGTCGGCGAAGCCCGGCATCATCACGTCGGCGTCTGCCGTGCGGCGCTGCACGCCGTGCAAGATGACCATCGCCAAATTGGAACCGTCGGGCGAACCCACGACGCTATTGTGAATCAACGACGGATAGGCAAGCTGCGCCGAGCCGCCGATGCCCTGCCCCGTCCAGCCGTGACAGCTCGCGCAGTTGCCCAAGAATAGCTGAGCGCCGTCGACACCCGTTACACGTGTGCCGCGCAACGTTTTGACGTCGTCGGCGGGATGGCCCCATTGTCCGCGTGGGCGAATTTCGCCGCCCGCAACCGGCGGCACCGAGCGCAAATACACGGCGATCGAATGCAAATCGTCGCGCGTCAGATACTGCGTGCTGTTCGCCACCACATCGGCCATCGGTCCGGCCGCATTCGCCCGCCCCGGCGCCACGCCCGTACCGAGGTAACGAACGATGTCGTCGTCGCTCCAGTTGCCGATACCGCTCGTTTTGTCGGGTGTGATGTTGAACGCGCGCCAGCCGGCCTGCACTTCGCCCGACAACCGATCGTTCGACCTGAGCCCTTGCATCAAGTTACGCGGGGTATGGCATTCCTCGCAGTGAGCCAGCCCCTCGACGAGGTAAGCGCCTCGGTTCCATTGCGGGCTTTGCTTCGGATCGGGCACGAAACGGCCTTCATGGAAGTTGAACAGGTTCCAGAAAGCCATCAACCAGCGCTGATTGAAGGGAAAGCTCAACTCATTGCGCGGCGGGGTGTAGCGAATCGACGGCAAGGTGTTCAGATAAGCGCGAATCGCCAGCAAGTCGCGTTCGGTGACGCGCGTGTATTCCGTGTATGGAAATGCGGGGTACAGATGCTGGCCGCCTTTGCCGATGCCCTGCTGCATCGCGCGCAGAAAATCGGCGTCGCTCCAGCGCCCGATGCCGGTATCGGGATCGGGCGTGATATTCGGCGTGTAGAGCAACCCGAACGGGGTCCCCATCGGAAGGCCGCCCGCGAACGGCCGGCTTTTGTCGGCAGTGTGGCAGGCAATGCAATCGCCGGCGCGCGCGAGATATTCGCCACGCTTGACCAAATCGGCACTGTTGGCATCCATGCCCGTGCCGGCGGCCGCCGAATCCGAACCGCCCGGCGGCGGCGCCACCCCGGCCGTCGATTCGCCTGCCATTGCCGAAAGCGATGCGCTGCTCGTCACCGCAGCGGCGGCGGCATCGGCGCGCGACGGGGCGCTAGCCTGCGGCGAGACACTTGCCGCCGATGCGGCCATCGATGCAGCCGCGGCGCCGGCGCCGGACGAAGTACTCGTCGCTTTCGATACACCCGCGCCGGACGCCGCATTCGATGCGGCCGTCCCCGATGCGCCGGCCGTCCCCACCTCACTCGCGCCTTGCGCTTGGGCAAACGAAAGCGGCAATTCGTCTGCCGGCGATGCCTCGCGATCGTTCGATGCGTGCCATGCGAGATAAAGCGCGAATATCGAAAAGGCGGCCGCGAGCGTCCTCATGCGCACGAGAGGGCGCCGCGCTGGGCCACGCATCGAACGGGGGTCCCGGCCAGTGGCATGGGAACGGAGTCGCAGATTCGTCATCGGAAATCTCGTCGAGTCGTCATGCGATCAGAGTTCGCGCTTGAGCTTATCCGCCAGCCGCAGCGCCAATGCCGCGATCGTCAGCGTGCAATTGACGGCGGCGGCGGTGGGCATGACGCCGCTCGTCGCCAGGAACAGGTTCGGATGATCGTGCGTGCGGCAATCGGCATCGACAACGGAATCTTGCGGATCGGTACCCATGATGGTCGTGCCCATGATGTGATTGTTCGGGGCGAAGCGATCGTTGAACATCACTTCGGTGCCGCCGAACAAGTTCGCGATCTGCGCGTACAACTCGTGTGTGTTGGCCGCGCTTTTCTTGACGTAGTCATTGATCGAGTAATGAATCTCGGGCTGTGCGATGCCGAGCGCATCCTTGTGATCTCGCGACGGCACGATTCGGTTCTGCGGTTCGGGCAAGTGCTCGTGGAAGCTGTTGATCGTCAGCGTGCGCGCCGCACGGTCGCGGATTTGCCGGTCGAGTTCGCCGCCCGTCAATCCTTTGTCGATCAATGCCGATGTCACCGCCATCGTCGCCACGCCGTTCGAGAGGTGCAGTTTCTTCGCGGCGTAATCGGACCGGAATGAGCCGTCCCTAAAATTGACGACAGATGTCATCTCCATGGGGCCCCGCCCCGGCCATAGCACCTCGTTCGCGAGGAAGCTCACGCCCGTGCCTGGGTGATCCATCAAATTGCGACCGACTTGATCGGAGCGATTGCCAACCCCTTGGGGGAATGCGTCGGATGTCGACATCAGCATCAGCTTCGGCGTTTCGATGCCGTTCGCCGCCAACACGAATAACTTGCCTGTGACGCGTGTCGTGCCGCCCGACGGATTCTTATAGTGCACGGCCGTGACGAGGCCTTTGTCGTCCACTTCGATGCGGTAGACGACCGCCTGGTCGATCAATTTGGCGCCGGCCTTTTCCGCTTTCTCCGCGTGCACGATGCCGTTGTACATCGCAGCGATCGGACAAATCGGCATGCAGTTGTTGTTGCCGCAGCAGGTGGGGCGCTCGTCGTAGGGACGGCTGTTGCGCGCCACCGGCTCGGGCACCACCTTGAAGCCATTGGCGTTGAGTACTTCCGAAAAGCGCGTGTCCATGTATGACAGCGGCAACTGCTGCATCGGATACGGCTTCGAACGCGGCGAACCCAGGTCGAACGACGCATCGGGGCCCGACACGCCAAGTTCGATCTCCGCCGCGTAATACCAAGGCTCGAGCGTTTCATACGGAAACGGCCAGTCGCGACCGACACCGTACGTCGTCTTCAGCTTGAAGTCGGACGGCAACAAGCGCCATGCGGCAGCGGCCCAGTGCCACGTCGTCCCGCCGACAAGACGCAGGTACTGCGAATCGTACGGGTAGTCGCCCTTTTGGATCAAATAGCCGTTGGGCGGCGAATACTCCGGGTGCGGGGCATAAGACATCGACGGATACGGCGTGGCGAAATCCGCCTTGGCCGGCGAGTTACGAAAATTTTCGACGATCTGCCAACGCGCCAGGCGCGGCCCCGCTTCGAGGATGATGACCGATGCACCCGCCAACGCGAGTTGATGCGCGACGAGACCGCCCGCCACGCCCGAGCCGACGATCACGACATCGGCCGAGGGGTTGTTTGCCATAACGCTTCGCCTTTTCGGTTCTTCTACCGTGCCGCATGGGGGAACGAGGGGGCCATGCGCGTTCGCGCGGCGCCGCTGTGCGGCCGCGTCAAACCGCGGCCGGCTTTCGCGCCCAGTAGAACGGCACGTCCCGGCAATAGGACGGGATCGTGAGGATGTCGTTCACCGGGTCGAACATCAGCGCCTGTTCATAGCTGAGCACCTGAACCGTCGGCATCTCGCCGACCAGCCCGAGATACCAAGCACGCACGATTGCGACGACCGCTTTCGCCAGAATCGGATCTTGGCTCTCCAGCGTGGCCACTACTTGATCGCTCGGGACCCCGGCGTGAGTCTTGAGCCACGCGTTCAGCGCGGCCACGTGGGTGGGAAACGCACTATCGGCCTTGGACAGTGCGCTATAGAGACGCGAGCCCAAGGTGGCGTCGAGGGCCGTCCGCCCCGTCAGTTGCTTCGTCAGTGCGGTGAAAGCATCGAGGCCGCCCCCAGCTGGCGGCGCAAAAGCAAAGGCGCGCGGCATCGTGAGCGGCAGCCCAATTGCCGCCACGAATGCGAGCGCCGCAGCCGAGGCGCCGGCGCTCTGCAGGAATTGCCGACGGGCGGCACCCGGCTGCGCTTGCTGCGGCCAGCCGGTTCGAGCATCTGTCATGTGGGCTCCAGCTTCGTGTCCAAGACACCGCCGGCGTGGGCCGACGGCCTTTTGCCCCCGTTTCCGGTCTTTCATACCGCCCTAGCCGTGGCGGTCTTTCGTTATCCGTAATAACCCTTGGGCAGCGCCCATTGGCTGCGACTATAGACGCGTCCCAGCATTTAGACAATCGGCATCGGTCGAGGCATAGGCAGGATTGCCGGTGGAACCGATCTCACCCTTTTTAGACACCTCCGTAGCCAGGCATGCACCGCGCGGCGCGCCGATGTAAAAACGCGCCGCTGACTGTCACATTTACACCTCGCTCAACAGACCAATCCGCCAGAACGACTCGCCGATGAGCCGGTTCTTCGCAGGCCGCCACAGGTCGGACGCCGTTCCGGGCTGCGCACGCCGGCCTCGCTCAACGCGCGCATACTGGACGCGATCGACGCCTTCCGTTCGTCGAACGCGGTCGCGCTTGCGGCACCGCGGCATGCATCGTGCTTTCCGCTTTCGGGCGCGCCGATGCTCGCCGCTCCCTGAGCGAATCCCCCGCGCCGATGCGCGGGGAATCATCGAGCGCCGCCTGACAACGCGATGCGATCGCACGTGCTACGTGCATCCACATCGCCGACGAACCGGAACGGACCGATGGAATATCGTCACGCGTATGCGCCGCGGATTTATTTTGTTCACCCCTCGCTCGTCGGGCCGCTCGAGGCTTGGCCTGCACAGTTCGAGCGCATCGCCGCGCTCGGCTTCGATCACGTCTTAATCGGCTCTCCATTCGCCACGGGACAAGCTGGGCATGTGCAACTCGTGGCCGACCACGCGCGCCTGCATCCAGTCTTTGGCGCGCCCGGCGACGCCAACGCCGGCCTGCGCCAAGTTGCCGACAGCGCCCACGCCGCGGGCTTAGCGCTGCTGGTCGATCTCGTGCTCGATCGGATCGCGGCCGATAACGAGTTGTTGCGCGCCCATCCCCAGTGGTTTCATCCGTACGAGCCGGCACGGGTTCGGCTCGATCCGCGGCATGCCCGGCACGAGGACAATGCGGCGTACGTCAACTTCGACGATCCGCACGCCGTCGCTCAGATCGGCGCATGGTGGAGCGAGCGGCTCGTCGCGCTGACCGATGCCGGCGTGGACGGCTTTCGATTCGACTCGCCGCATCATGTGCCCGTCGACATATGGCTCGAATTGCGGGCCGCCGTGCGGGCGCGACGCGAGACCGTCCGCATGCTGGCCGCGACACCCGGGCTCGCGCGCAGCGACCTCGCGCGTCTCGAACGAGCGCAGTTCGATAGCGTGTTTTCGTCGGTACGCTGGTGGGATTTCCGCGAGGACTGGCTCGCCGACGAACATGCGGCGCTCGCTCGCGTCGGCGCACCGATCGCGTTTCCCGAGGCCCCCTACGGGCCACGCCTGCTCAGTGAATTCGCCCATGCCGCCGACGCGGTAGCCATCGAGCGTGCCTATCGCCGCGCGATCGCCGCGAGCGCATCGCTCGGTACCGGGTGGCTCGTCCCGATGGGCTTCGAATACGGGATAGCCGAGCCGCTCTCGTACACGGCCGCCGACGGCAGCGCGGACCGCTACCGCCATGCCTGCGCCGCCGCCCGCTTCGATCTGTCCGACGCCGTTCGCGAAGCGAACGCCTTGCGGCAACAGGCACCGGTGCTCTCGACGGTCGGCGAGCTGCGGCAACTTTCCGCCGCCGGCTCGAACGTCGCGGCAGTCATGCGCGGCGAACGCCCGGACTTGCGCGATGCGCGCGAAGCGGTGCTGCTCCTCGCCAATCCCGACTTGGCCCGGCCGGCATTCGTCGAGCCCATGCATTTTCTCGACGGTGTACCCGGCAACTTCATGGCATTCAAGCCGTTGGCGAGTCCTTGCACTGAGCCGGCGGAACCGTTGTCGGCGTTCGCGCTCGCGCCCGGCGAGGCGCGCATCTATCGCGCGCTGCCGTGCCCTAGGATCGCCGTGCGCCGCACGACGAAGCGCAGTTCGATGGCGTCGGCCACGGAAGCGCTCGCCGCGCCGCGGATCGCGATCGAAAGCGTGACGCCCGCGGTCGACGGCGGGCGGTTCGTCGCCAAACGGGTTGTCGGCGAAGCCGTCGATATCGGGGCTGCCATCTTCGGCGAAGGCCACGACAAGATCGGCGCCGCCGTCATCTGGCGTGCCACCGACGAAACCGCCTGGCGCGAAACGCCGATGCGCCCCGCCGAGCCGGCCGGCCTCGATCTTTGGCGCGCCACCATCACGCTCCCGCGCGTTGGCCGTTACGAGTTCACGGTCATCGCTTGGCGCGACGATTTCGCGTCGCTCGTCGATCACATTCGAAAGAAGCTCGATGCGAATCAAGCGGTAGAACTCGAACTCGAGGAGGCTCGCCATCTGCTCGCACGCGTGCTGGCGGAAGCGGAGACGGCCAATGAAACCGGCGCTCAGCAACAGATCCACCACGAGCACCGCGAACATGAAGCGCAGCACGCGGCCATCGCCGAATTGAAGCGCATCGCCACGCGTTTCGCGCATGCGAGCCATGCAGCGAGGCTCGCAGCGGTGCTCGCGCCCGAAACGAGCGATGCCATCGCTCAGGCCCGGCATCGCCCGTTTCTCTCGCGCGACGCAACGATCTACCGTATCGACGCGGAGCGCGCCGCGGCCCGTTTCGCGAGTTGGTATGAAATCTTTCCGCGATCGATGAGCGGCGATCCCGCTCGGCACGGCACGTTCGACGACGTCATTGCCCAACTGCCGCGCATTCGCGATATGGGCTTCGACGTGCTTTACTTTCCGCCGATCCACCCGATCGGCAAGATCAATCGCAAGGGCCGCAACAACACGCTGAAGGCGCAGCCGGACGATGTGGGGAGCCCCTATGCGATCGGCAGCGACGAAGGCGGCCATACGGCCGTGCACCCCGAACTGGGCACGCTCGACGACTTCAAGCGCATGCTCTCGAGCGCGCACGAGCACGGGCTCGAGATTGCGCTCGATTTCGCCATTCAGTGCGCCCCCGATCACCCGTGGCTCACGGAGCACGCGACGTGGTTCGCTTGGCGCCCCGACGGGACGCTGCGCTACGCCGAGAACCCGCCGAAGAAGTATCAGGACATCGTCAACCCCGAGTTCTATGCCCACGACGCGAAGCCCGCGTTGTGGCTCGCCTTGCGCGACATCATCGCGTTCTGGGTGGAAGCCGGCGTGCGCATCTTTCGCGTCGACAATCCACATACGAAGCCGCTGCCGTTTTGGGAGTGGATGATCGCGGACATTCGATCGCGCGAGCCCGATGTCCTCTTCCTCTCGGAGGCATTCACCCGCCCGCGTCTCATGTATCGGCTCGCGAAGCTGGGCTTTTCGCAGTCGTACACGTATTTCACGTGGCGCGAATCGAAACGAGACTTCACGGAGTATTTGACCGAACTCACGCAAACCAATGTGCGCGAGTTTTTCCGTCCGAACTTCTTCGTGAACACGCCCGATATCAACCCGCGCCACTTGCAAGCGCAGGGCCGCGCCGGCTTCATGATCCGCGCGGCGCTGGCCGCCACGCTCTCGGGCCTGTGGGGTGTGTACAGCGGCTTCGAGCTGTGCGAATCGGCCGCCCTGCCCGGCAGCGAGGAATACCTCGATTCGGAGAAATACCAGATCCGCGCATGGGATTGGCATCGGCCGGGCAACATCGTCGATATCGTGACCGTGCTGAACCGCATTCGTCGCGCCAACCCCGCGCTGCACTCGCACCTCGGTCTGACATTCCTGACTGCGCATAACGATCGCATCCTATTCTTCGAAAAAGCGACGCGCTCGCGCGAGAACGTCGTCCTCGTTGCAATCAGCCTCGATCCTTTTGCGCCGCAAGAGGCCGATCTCGAACTCGCCAGCTCGATCTTCGAACACTGGCGCATGCAGGATTGGGATCCGCTGGCCGTCACCGATCTCGTCACGGGGCAACGCTTCGAATGGCGTGGCCGCCGCCAGCACGTGAGGATCGAACCGGATACGCGGCCCTTTGCCATCTGGCGCATCGCACCCGCGGCAGGCTTGCCGCGCGACGAACGCGCGTATGCCTCCCTCGGCCGGACAGGCCAGGGAGATCTCGCAGGCCACGGCGCCTCGGAGACCCACCATGAAGCGTGAAGATCACCCGCTGGAGTCCGCCGTCACGGCAACCGAGTCCAGCCGACGCTCGCGCACGGCGCGGCGGGCAGCCAGCGCCGCGCTATCGGACGATCCGCTCTGGTATAAGGACGCCATCATCTACCAGGTGCACGTCAAGTCGTTTTTCGATGCGAACAACGACGGCGTCGGCGATTTTCCGGGCCTGATCGCGAAGCTCGATTACATCGCCGAACTCGGCGTCGATACGATCTGGCTCCTGCCGTTCTATCCTTCGCCGCGTCGCGACGACGGCTACGACATCGCCGACTATCGCAGCGTGCACCCCGACTACGGCACGCTCGCCGATCTGCGTCATTTCATTCAAGGCGCACATGCGCGTGGGATGCGCGTCATCACGGAACTCGTTATCAATCACACGTCGGATCAGCATCCGTGGTTTCAGCGCGCCCGCCGTGCCAAGCCGGGCTCCAATCACCGCAACTACTACGTCTGGTCCGATACCGACAAAAAGTACGCCGGCACGCGCATCATCTTCATCGATACCGAGCCGTCGAACTGGACGCACGACCCTGTGGCGGGCGCCTACTACTGGCATCGCTTCTATTCGCACCAGCCCGATCTGAACTTCGACAATCCTTCCGTCTTGCGCGAAGTGCTGCAAGTCATGCGCTTTTGGCTCGATATGGGCATTGACGGATTGCGGTTGGACGCGGTGCCCTATCTTGTCGAGCGCGAGGGCACGAGCAACGAGAATCTGCCGGAAACCCATGCGATCCTGAAACGCATTCGCGCGACGATCGACGCCGAGTATCCGAATCGAATGCTGCTGGCCGAAGCGAATCAATGGCCGGAAGACGTGCAGGAATACTTCGGCCAAGAAGACGAATGCCACATGGCATTTCACTTCCCGCTGATGCCGCGTATCTATATGGCGATCGCAAGCGAAGATCGTTTTCCGATTACCGACATCATGCGTCAAACGCCGGAATTGCCGCCTTCGTGCCAATGGGCCATCTTCCTGCGCAATCACGACGAACTCACGCTCGAGATGGTGACGGATTCCGAGCGAGACTACTTGTGGAATACGTATGCCAGCGATCGGCGTGCAAGGCTCAATCTCGGCATTCGCCGCCGCCTTGCACCGCTGATGGAGCGCGATCGGCGCCGGATCGAACTCATCAACTCGCTGCTGCTGTCGATGCCGGGCACGCCCGTCATTTACTACGGCGACGAACTCGGCATGGGCGATAACATTCACCTGGGCGACCGCGACGGCGTGCGCACGCCGATGCAATGGTCGTCCGATCGCAACGGCGGCTTCTCGCGCGCGGATCCCGAGCAACTCGTCTTGCCGCCCGTCATGGGCACGCTGTACGGCTTCGATGCGATCAATGTGGAAGCGCAAACGCGCGATCCGCACTCGCTGCTGAACTGGACGCGGCGCATGCTCGCCACGCGGCGCTCGAAACACGCGTTCGGCCGCGGCACGATCCGCTTTCTGCGTCCCTCGAATCGAAAGATCCTCGCCTATCTGCGCGAGATGGAGGGCGAGGCTCCGATCTTATGCGTGGCCAACCTCTCGCGCGCGCCGCAAGCGGTCGAACTCGACTTGTCCGAATTCGCGGGCCGCGTGCCCGTGGAAATGACGGCCGATTCGGTGTTTCCGGCGATCGGCCAGCTCACGTATCTGCTCACCTTCCCGCCGTATGGCTTCCTCTGGTTCCTGCTGTGCGACAAGGAGGATCGTCCGGCTTGGTCGCAGCCTGGATCGGAGCAATTGCCCGAATTCGTGACGCTCGTGATGCGCGCGGGACAAACAGGCCCGACCCCCGAAAACGTGCGGCTGCTCGAATCGGAGGTCCTCCCTTCGTACCTCAGCCGTCGCCGTTGGTTCGCGTCGAAGGACCAGAAGCTTCATGGGGTCCGGCTTGCCGCGCTGACCACCATCCCCGAGGCCGGCTTCGCGTTTACGGAAATCGAAGCGGACGTCGGACGCCATACCGAGCGCTACGTATTGCCGCTCGCAATCACCTGGGGCAGCGACACGACGGTGCCGCTGTTTATGCAGTTGGCGCTCGCCCGGGTCCGCAGAGGACGCAACATCGGGCATCTGACCGACGCGTTCTCGCTGCCGCTGTTCGCCCACAGCGTGCTGCAAAAGATGCGCGAGCATGCGGTCGTTCCTACCGTCCAAAAGAGCGAGATCCGTTTCATTCCCACGGCTCGCTTCGGCGAACTCGACGTACTGGGCGATGCGCCCGAAATTCGCTGGATCTCGGCAGAGCAAAGCAACAGTTCGCTGATCGTCGGCGAGCGCGCCGTTCTCAAGCTCGTGCGGCGGCTGATCGGCGGGATTCATCCGGAAGCCGAAATGAGCCGGCATCTCACCGAGATCGGTTATGCGAACACCGCTCCGCTTTATGGCGAGGTCGTGCGCGTCGATCCGCAGCAGGTGCCGCACACGCTCGCGCTGCTGCAAGGCTTCATCGAGAACCAGGGCGATGCATGGAATTGGGTGCTCGATTACTTGCGCCGCGTGATCGACGAGCTGGTGCTCACCCCCGAAGCAGAAGAACCCGACGCGGACAAAATCGAAGGCTACCGGGCGCTCACGGGCACGATCGGCCGGCGCCTCGGCGAGTTGCACGCCGCGCTCGCCGCACCGTGCGACGATCCCGCATTCGCGCCCGAGAAAGCCACGCGCGCCGACGTGCGTGCATGGGTGGAAGGCGCACGCACGATGCTCCAACACGCGCTCGACGTGCTGGCGGCGGAAGCGGCGAAAGAAGGGGCACCGATCGACGACGAAACACGCGCGCTGGCACGATCGCTCGTCGAGCAGCGCAGCGCACTGATCGAAGCGCTCGAACGGCATGTACCGCAGCAGGTGGACGCACTGCGTATCCGCGTGCACGGCGACTTCCATCTAGGCCAGGTGTTGATCGCGCAAAACGATGTCTACCTCATCGACTTCGAGGGGGAACCCGCGCGTTCGCTCGACGAGCGCCGCATGAAGCGTAGCCCGCTCGTCGATGTGGCAGGCATGCTGCGCTCGCTGTCGTATGCGAGCGCAGCATCCCAGCGCGTTTCCGAAAACGCCCCGACGCTGACGGCGGACCGCAAGCGCGCCTTGTTCGACCGCTTCCGCGAGGAAGGCCAGCAGAGCTTCCTCGATGGCTATCGCGAAGCGGTCGGCCGCGCAGTACATCCGATCGTTTCGCCGGAAGCCGAGGGCGTGCTGCTCGACTTGTTCCTCGTCGAAAAAGCCGCCTACGAAGTGCGCTACGAGGCGGCGAACCGGCCGACCTGGCTCGGGCTGCCGCTGCGCGGGCTCGCGGCGCTCGCTGCCCGACTGCTCGGCGAAGCGCATGACGGCGGCGCGCCCGCCACGCCCGCGCAAACGTGAGAACTGTCGAGATGGGATCCATGAACGAGCAACCTTCACGCGTCCGCGAAATCGCCGATCGCGATCCGGCCGTAGGCATGCACTCCGTCGATATCGAAGCGCTCGTCGACGGCCGCCACCCCGACCCGTTCTCGCAACTCGGGCCGCACCGCACCTCGGCGGGTCCAAGCGTGCGCGCGCTGTTGCCGGGCGCGTCGGGCGTCTCGGTCGTCGCGCGTGCCAACGGCGAATGCCTCGGTCAGCTGGCACAGATCGATGCGCGTGGGCTGTTCGCCGGGCGCGTCGCGCGCGAGGAGCCGTACCGCCTACGTATCGATTGGCAAGGCGTGGAGCAAGAGATCGAGGACCCCTATGCGTTCGGCGCCGTGCTGTCCGAAGAAGCCCTCGCGCGCCTTGCTCGCGCCGATCCCTATGCGGTGCTCGATTGCCTCGGTGCGCGGCCCTGCACGCTCGAAGGCATACCGGGCGTCCGGTTCGCGGTGTGGGCGCCGAACGCGCGGCGGGTCTCGGTCGTCGGCGATTTCAACACGTGGGACGGGCGTCGTCACCCGATGCGGATGCGGCATGTGGCCGGTGTGTGGGAGCTTTTCATTCCTCGGCTCGCCGCGGGCACGCGCTACAAGTACGAGATCGTCACGCGCGATGGGCATACGCTGCCGCTGAAGGCCGATCCCTGCGCCTTGCAGACGGAACGCACGCCGGCGACGGCATCGGTCGTGGCGGATTGGAATGAAATCGAACGATTCGCCTGGACCGACGGCGACTGGATCGCCAATCGAGCCGCATTGCAAAACGCACAAGCGCCGATCGCCATCTATGAAGTGCATGCCGAATCGTGGCTGCGAATCGAAGAGGACGGCCGCCGCGGCCTGGATTGGTACGAGCTGGCCGACCGCTTGATTCCCTATGCGCTGGGGATGGGTTTCACGCACGTGGAATTCTTGCCGATCGCCGAGCATCCGTTCGGTGGCTCGTGGGGGTATCAACCGCTCTCGCCGTTCGCGCCGTCGGCGCGCTTCGGCCCACCGCTCGGCTTTGCGCACTTCGTCAATCGCGCGCATGAGGCCGGGCTCGGCGTCATCCTCGATTGGGTCAGCGCGCATTTTCCGAACGATGCGCATGGGCTGATCCAATTCGACGGGACACCGCTTTACGAACATGCCGATCCGCGCGAGGGATACCACCAAGATTGGAACACGATGATCTTCAACCTCGGCCGCAACGAGGTTAGTGCGTTCCTTGTCGCCTCGGCACTCGCGTGGCTGCTGCGTTATCACGTCGACGGGCTGCGCGTGGACGCGGTGGCGTCGATGCTCTATCGCGACTACTCGCGCGCCGAGGGACAGTGGGTGCCGAACATCTACGGCGGACGAGAAAACCTCGAAGCCATCGCATTCCTGAAGCGGGTCAACCATGAAGTCGTCTATGCCCCCGGCGTGCCGGGCGCCATTACGATCGCGGAGGAATCGACGGCGTGGCCCGGTGTCACCGCCAAGCCCGAGGACGGCGGCCTCGGCTTTCACTTCAAGTGGAGCATGGGCTGGATGCACGACACGCTGCATTACATGCACGAAGACCCCGTCTACCGCCGCTACCACCATCACAACATGACGTTCGGGATGGTTTATGCCTATTCCGAGCGGTTCGTTCTGCCGCTTTCTCACGATGAGGTCGTGCACGGCAAGGGTTCGCTGCTCGGCAAGATGCCGGGCGATCGCTGGCAGCAATTCGCGAATCTGCGCGCCTACTTCGGCTTCATGTGGACTCACCCCGGCAAGAAGCTGCTGTTCATGGGCGGCGAACTCGCTCAATACGCCGAATTCAATCACGACGCGTCGCCGCATTGGCATCTGCTCGACGAGCCGATGCATCACGGCGTGCAAACACTCGTCCGCGATCTGAACCGGCTCTATGCGACCGAACCCGCGCTGCACGTTCTGGACACCGAGCCGGGTGGATTCGAATGGCTCGTCGGCGACGACAGCGCGAATAGCGTATTCGCCTATCGACGCTGCGACGGCGCGGGGCGCGAAATCGCCGTCGTCTG
This sequence comes from uncultured beta proteobacterium, assembly GCA_963838695.1. Taxonomy (GTDB): domain Bacteria; phylum Pseudomonadota; class Gammaproteobacteria; order Burkholderiales; family Burkholderiaceae; genus Trinickia. The sequence goes on from CAWIRZ010000025.1 coordinate 129,575, forward strand.
CAATTTCACGCCGGTGCCGCGCTACGGATACCGAATCGGCATGCAGCGCCCCGGCTGGTGGAGCGAAGTTCTGAACACCGATGCCGTTGTCTACGGCGGATCGAATGTCGGCAACAGCGGCGGTGTGGTCACCGAAGAAGTGCCGAGCCACGGCAAGCCGCAATCGGCCGTACTGACGCTGCCGCCGCTCGCCACGATCGTGCTGCGCGCCGAATGATCGTGCGCGCGACGGCATCGCCCGGCCGGACGTTTGAACCCGACGCTCATCGATACCAAGATTCAAGGACGCGGCATGGCGAATTCGTTACCCGATCGACTCGAGACCGGCGCACCGTATCCGCTGGGTGCGACGTGGGACGGTCTGGGCGTGAATTTCGCCGTGTTCTCGGCCAACGCGCAGCAGATCGATCTGTGCTTGTTCGATCCCGCGGGCCATAAAGAACTTGCGCGCCTGCCCCTGCCCGAGTGCAGCGACGAAGTCTGGCACGGCTATTTGCCGGGTGCGCATCCGGGCACGGTGTATGGATTCCGTGCGCACGGCCCCTATCAGCCGCAGCAGGGCCATCGGTTCAATCCGGCCAAGCTATTGCTCGATCCCTACGCGAAGAAGCTGACCGGGCCCTTTCGCTGGGCCGATGCGCTATTCGGCTATCGCGTGCATTCGAGCCGTCACGACTTATCGATCGATAAGCGCGACTCGGCACCGGCCGTGCCCAAATGCGTCGTGATCGACGAAGCATTCGATTGGTCGCGCGATGTCCGCCCCGACGTGCCGTGGTCCGAAACCGTCATCTACGAGGCGCACGTCCGCGGCGTATCGATGCTGAACCCCGATATACGCCAGCACGATCGCGGCACCTTCGCCGCGCTGGCCTCGCCGCGGTTCGTCGATCATCTGCACGATCTCGGCATTACGGCCATCGAACTGCTGCCGATTCACGCGTTTATCGACGAGCGCTTCTTGCTCGAACGCAATCTCACGAACTACTGGGGGTACAACACGGCCGCGTTTTTCGCGCCGCATACGTCGTATCTTTCCACCCGGCGTTTGAACGAATTGCGGATTGCCGTGCGTCAACTGCACGCCGCCGGCATCGAAGTGATTCTCGATGTCGTCTACAACCACACCTGCGAGGGCAACGAGCTGGGGCCGACCGTGTCGTGGCGCGGGCTCGACAACGCGAGCTACTATCGGCTCATTCCGGGCGACGAACGCCACTACATCAACGATACCGGCTGCGGCAATACGCTCAATCTCTCGCATCCGCGCGTGCTGCAGATGGTCATGGATTCGCTGCGGTATTGGGTCAGCTCCTTTCACGTCGATGGTTTTCGTTTCGATCTCGGCGTGACACTGGGGCGCGAAGGCACCGGCTTCGATCCGGGCTCGGGCTTTTTCGACGCGATCCGGCAAGACCCGGTGCTATCGCAACGCAAGCTCATTTCGGAGCCCTGGGATGTGGGCCCTGGCGGCTATCAAGTGGGCCGCCACCCTCCCGGCTTCGCGGAATGGAACGACAAATTCCGCGACTGCGTGCGGCGCTTTTGGCGCGGCGATGCGGCCATGCGAGCCGAGCTCGCCGCACGCATCGCAGGCTCGGCCGAACTCTTCAACCATCGCTTCAGGCGCACTTGGGCTTCCGTTAATTTCATCGCGTCGCACGATGGCTTCACGCTCGCCGACGTCGTATCGTACGAGCAAAAACATAACGACGCGAACGCCGAGAACAACGCCGACGGCCACAACCAAAATTGCAGTGCGAACTGGGGCGTCGAGGGCCCGACTGACGATGCGGCTGTCCTCGCGGTGCGCGCCCGTGTCGCCCGCTCGATGCTCGCAAGCGTCTTTACCTCGCTCGGCACGCCGATGCTCACGGCCGGCGACGAATTCGGGCGGAGCCAGCGCGGCAACAACAACGCCTACTGCCAGGACAACGAGCTCTCATGGCTCGACTGGCAGCACGCGGATTCCGAGGAAGGCCGCGCGTTGATCGCTTTCACCGCGCGTTTGATCGCGCTGCGCCGTCAGCACCCGTTGCTACGCGATACGCGCTTCCTGCGCGGCGACATCGAGGTGCTGCCCGGCGTAAAAGACGTCGCCTGGTTCGACGAGCACGGCCAGGCCCTCACGAGCGAAGCCTGGCAGGACCCTGAAGCGCGCGCGCTTACGTTGCGCCGCGCCGGCCTTAATCAGGAAGGGGAGATCGAGGTGGTGCTATTGATACACAACGGCTCGCACGAAGACGCGATGTTCACGCTGCCTCCACCGCGCCTGGAATGGAATGTGCTCGCCGACAGCACGGCCCCCGAGGCCGCCGCGCATCGATTCGACGGCGATCAACGGCTTATCGGCGCGCACGGCTTCGTTCTGCTCGCCGCGACGCCGACATCGTCACCGGTGCCCGACGGCGCCTCGGATTGACGATTGCATCATGTTCTGGAACAAGGAGCCGCTCATATGTCCGTAGACCGATCCGACCCGCACGATCGCCGCGCGCATCGGTTGGCATTCGGCGCCGAGTTGATCGGCGCGTCTGCCACCGGAGCGCCGCTCACGCGCTTTCGGTTTTGGGCGCCGTCATGCGCGGCCGTACGCGTCGAATTCGAATTCCAGGGCAAGGCAAGCACCGTCGAGATGAACCCCTCCGGCGACGGCTGGTTCGAAGCGCAAGCCGAATGCGGCGCCGGTACCCGCTATCGTTACCGGCTCGACGGCGATTTGGCCGTGCCGGACCCGGCATCGCGCTTTCAGCCCGAGGACGTGCACGGACCGAGCGAGGTGATCGATCCGCTCGCTTATCGATGGAAGCAGCCCGAATGGCGCGGTCGCCCTTGGGAGGAGATGGTCATCTACGAGTTGCACGTCGGAGCGATCGGCGGCTACGAGAATGTCGCCCGGCGCTTGCCGCACATCGCGCAGTTGGGCGCGACCGCAGTCGAACTCATGCCGCTCAACGATTTCTCGGGACGCCGCAATTGGGGCTACGACGGCGTGCTGCCGTTCGCGCCCGATTCGGCCTACGGCCGCCCGGAACAACTGAAGGCGTTGATCGATCGAGCCCATGAATTGGGCCTTTGCGTGCTGCTCGATGTCGTCTACAACCACTTCGGCCCGGACGGCAACTACCTGCCGCGATATGCGCAAGCGTTCTTTCGCGACGACGTGACGACCCCATGGGGGCCCGCCATCGATTTCCGCCGCGGTGAGGTACGGGAATTCTTCTTTCAGAACGCGCTTTACTGGCTGCATGAATACGGGTTCGACGGCCTGCGCATCGACGCCGTCCATGCGATCGGCGACGACGAGTGGCTGCGCGAACTATCCGACCGCATCCATGCCTCGCTCGATCCGCATCGTTACGTGCACCTCGTGCTAGAAAACGAGCACAACACGGCCAGCCTGTTGCAATCGCATTTCGATGCGCAATGGAACGACGATGCGCACAACACGCTGCACGTGCTCCTGACCGGGGAACATGAAGGCTACTACCGCGCCTACGCCGATCGCCCCATCGCCAAGCTCGCCCGGGTGCTCACGGAAGGGTTCGCCTACCAGGGCGAGCCCTCGCCGATCCACGACGGCGCGCCGCGCGGCGAGCCCAGTGCGCAATTGCCGCCGACGGCCTTCGTGATGTTCCTTCAAAACCACGATCAAATCGGTAACCGGGCGTTCGGCGAACGTCTGCGTACGCTGTGCGCGCCCCAAGCGCTCCTCGCGGCCACGACGCTCGTGCTCTTGTCGCCGCAAATCCCCCTGCTGTTCATGGAGGAAGAATTCGGCTCCACGCAGCCGTTCCTTTATTTCACCGACTACGGGGGCGATCTTGCCGAGGCGGTACGCGAGGGGCGGCGCCGCGAGTTCGCCAAGTTCTCCGCCTTTATGGATCCCGAGCGCCGCGCACGCATCCCCGATCCGAACGCCGTGCAAACGTTCGCGCTATCGTCGCCGCCTACCGAGGAAGAACCGAACGGTGCCGGTACCGCTCAGCCTTCGGGGCGCGGCGAGCGCGAGGCGTGGCTCCATTTCTATCGGTCGGCGCTCGCCGTGCGCGCGAAACTGATCGCGCCCAGGCTGCGGGGTGCGCGCGCGCTTGGCGTCACGCTGCTAAGAACAGCGGTCGGCCATGACGCGAACGCGCTCGTTGCACGCTGGCAGTTGGCGGACGGCGAAACGCTCTCGATCGCATTGAACCTGACGTCCGACATGCTGCCGTTCGACGCTCGCCCAGCCGGTAGGGTCGTTTTCGAAACGCCCGACCGCGCGCGCGACAGTGTCGAAGCGGACCAATTGCCCGGCTATGCCTGCATCGCTTGGCTGACCGGCGACGTCAACACGTTTGCCTTGCAACACGACGTTCGCGCCCCTACGCCACCGAGGAGTGCCTCATGAGCACGCCGGGACCGACATCGTCATCGTTCGGCCGGGAGACGATCGAGCGCATCGCCGCACGAGCCGGTTTCGAGGTGCATTGGGAAGATGCGAACAAGCGCAGCCATCGCGTGAAATCCGAGACGCTCGCGACGCTGTTGGCCGCGCTGGGCCTGCCATGCGGTACGGCGGACGATGCGAAGCAGACCTTGGCGATGCTCGATGCCGAGCGCGGCGCACGTGCGCTGCCGCCGCTACTCACGGCCGAGTGCCATCGCGCCACAGCGCTTCCGTTGACGGCGAGTCAAACCGGTTCGACCTATCGCATCGAACTCGAAAGCGGCGGCATCGTGGAAGGACGCTTGGGCATGCCGAAGGGAGAGTCGGCGCAGCTCGCGCCCGTTTCGGAGCCCGGCTATCACACGTTGGAATTGGGCGGCCGGCGCATCTGTCTCGCCGTCGCGCCGCCGCGCTGCTACACCGTCGAAGATGCGTGGCGGGACGCGAACGCCGCCGCGAACGGCCAGCGCAGTCGACACAGCAACGCCGATGCACCGCGGGCGGTGTCGCTCTGGGGCATCGGCACGCAGCTCTATGGGTTGCGTCGTGTCGGCGACGGCGGCATCGGCGATTACACTGCGCTCGCCTCGTTCGCGCGGCGTAGCGCGAACGAGGGCGCGGATGTGCTCGCGGTCAGCCCGACGCATGCCATGTTTAGCGCCGATCCGCGCAAGTTCAGTCCGTACGCGCCCTCGTCGCGGCTGTTCCTGAACGCCGCCCACATCGATCCATCCGCCGTCCTCGGCATAGCCGCATTCGAGGCCGCACTCGATGCTGTGCACGCGGACGGAAAGCCGCCGGCTCGGCAACGATGGGCCGCGCTCGATGCGCTACCGCTCGTCGATTGGGGCGACGCGGTCGAACTAAGGCTCTCGGTACTGCGCGTGCTCTACGAGCGGTTCTGCGCGCACGAGCGCTCGGCCGCAACGGCGCTCGCTCGCGAATTCGACGCGTTTTGCTTGCGCGGCGGCCGCGCACTCGAGGATCACGCGCGTTTCGAAGCGATCGATGCGATCGAGCGTGCCGCGCATGGCGTCGGCCACTGGCGCGAGTGGCCCGCCGCGCTCGGCGACCCGCGCCGCCCCGAAGTGGAAGCGTTCGCGCGCGAGCATCGTCATGACGTCGAATTCCACTTGTTCCTGCAGTGGCTCGCCGCGAAGGGGCTCGGCGACGCACAGCGCGCCGCCCGCGAAGGCGGGATGGCGATCGGGCTCGTTGCCGATCTTGCGGTAGGCTGCGACGGCGCCGGCAGCCACGCATGGTCGTATCCCGACGATATGCTGCGGTCGGTCTCCGTCGGTGCGCCGCCCGATTTGTTCAACCAGGCCGGCCAAGCTTGGGGATTGACGACCTTCTCGCCGCGCGCCATGCGTATGCAAGGCTTCGGCGCGTTCATCGACATGCTGCGAGCGACATTCGCTCACGGCGGCGGCTTGCGCATCGATCACGTCCTCGGGCTGCAACGCCTGTGGCTCGTGCCCGAGGGCGCGAGTGCCGCGGACGGCGCCTATTTGCGCTACCCGATGACGGACTTGCTGCGGCTCATCGCGCTCGAATCGATGCGCCACCGGGCGATCGTCGTCGGTGAAGACCTCGGCACCGTCCCCGAAGGGTTCCGCGAACGCCTCGCGCGCCACGGCATGCTCGGTATCAGCGTGCTGTGGTTCGAGCGCAGCGAAGACGGCGGGAGCTTCAAACTGCCGCAACAATGGAGCCGCACGTCGTTGGCCACGACCACCACGCACGACTTGCCGACCCTCGCTGGCTGGTGGGGCGGCCATGACATCGTCTGGCGCGACAAGATCGGACAAACCGCACCGCGCGCGGACGGCCGCGATCCGGTCGCGCTAGCCAACGCCGAGCGCGCGGCCGACCGACATGCGCTGTGGCGCGCCTTTCAACAAGCGGGCGTTGCCCCACCGGGGGTGGCGGCGCCGCCGAAAGACCAACCACCCGTGGACGAAGGGCTGGCCTTCGTCGCCGCCACGCCGGCCCCGCTTGCGCTCTATCCGCTCGAGGACCTGCTGGGCCTCGCGGATCAACCGAACTTGCCGGGCTCGATCGACGAGCATCCGAACTGGCGCCGGCGCCTGCCGACACCTATCGACGCGCTCTTCGAAAACGGCGCCTTGACCGACCGCCTGCTCGCGCTATCGCGCAGGCGCGCCTCCGCCGCCCGCCCTCGCCGCGGCCCCGCCTCCGAACCGTCCCGCACGCCATGACCGTCCCGCGCTCCACGCTCCGCCTGCAGCTCCATCGGGGCTTTACCTTCGACGACGCCTGCTCTCACGTCGACTACTTCGCCGCGCTCGGCGTGAGCCACCTTTACTTGTCGCCGATTACGACGTCGATGCCCGGCTCGTTGCACGGTTACGACACGATCGACTATGCGCGCGTGAACCCCGAACTCGGCGGCGAATCCGCGCTGTGCCGGCTGGCCGACGCCGTGCATGCTCGGCAGTTGGGGCTCATCGCCGACATCGTGCCCAATCATATGGGCATCGCGGGCGGCCATAACGCGTGGTGGCTAGACATCCTTGAATGGGGCCGACACGCGACGTATGCGCGGTACTTCGACATCGACTGGCATTCCCCCGATCCGGTGCTGCGCGGCAAGGTCCTTGCGCCGTGCCTGGGCGCGCCGTACGGCGAAGAACTTGCGGCGGGCCGCATCGGTTTGCGTTTCGACTCGCGGCAGGGTCGCTTCTTCGCGTGCTACGGCGAGCATCGGTTTCCGATTTGCCCCGTCGACTATCCACAGATTTTGCGCGGCGCGGCGCATGCGGAGCACCGCGAATTGACGGCACTCGCGGAACACTTCGAAGGCTTGACGACACAGCCCGAGCAGCGCCCGCGCGCGCAGGCCGCGCAAGAGGCGTTGCGCGCGTATGCATCGGCGCACGGCACGCAACCGTTCGACGCGGCCCTGGCGGGCTTTGCCCCGACGAACGCTGCCGCGCGCGAGCGCTTGCATCGATTGCTGGAGCGACAGTTCTTTCGCCTCGCGTGGTGGCGCACGGCAGCCGACGAAGTCAACTGGCGGCGCTTCTTCGACATCGGCACCCTCGCGGCCATGCGGACCGAACGCGCGGAAGTATTCGACGCCATGCATACGCTCATCTTGCGGTTGTACGCACAAGGTGTCATCGACGGCGTGCGTATCGATCACGTGGACGGGCTCGTCGATCCGCGCGAGTACTGCCAGCGGCTGCGCGAGAAACTAGCCGAACGGGACGCCGAACGCCCGCCGCAACTCGACGGGTCGCGTGCATATGTCGTCGTCGAAAAAATCCTCGCTCGCGGCGAAGCATTACCCGCCGATTGGGGCGTCGACGGGACGACGGGCTACGACTTCATGAACGATGTCGGTGCCCTGCTGCACGATGCCGGGGGCGAGGCGCCGCTAACGGCGACCTGGGCGGAGCTATCGGGATCGAACACGACGTATGCCGAATTGATCTGCGACGTACGGCGCAAGATCCTCGCGGAAAACTTATCGGCCGAACTGGATCGGGCCGCGCGCGGCATCCATCGGATCGCGCGGGAACACCCTTCCACGCGCGACTTCACGTTCACGGCGATCCGTCGCGCGCTTGCCGAATTGGCCGTGCACTTCCCCGTCTATCGGATGTACACGCACAACGGCGCCCGTTCGAGTGCCGACGACGCGTATTTCCGCCAAGCACACGAAGGCGCTCGCCGAGCGCTGGCACGCGGCGATCATGCCGTGCTGGCCTATGTCGCATCCTCGCTCGGGGGCCACGACCACAGCCGCGATGACCGCGAGCAGCTAGATCCGCACGACCCGCGCGATGGCGATGCGAGTTCAGCCGCTAACGCGCTACCGAGCCGAGAGCGGCGAGCCGCCGCCACGCTGTTCGCGCAGGTTACCGCGCCATTGGCGGCAAAGGCCCTGGAAGATACGGCCTTCTACCGTTACGGCCGCTTGCTGTCGCGCAACGAAGTGGGCGCCGATCCTGGCGAATTCGCACTCGACGTCGACCCGTTTCACGCCGCCAATCTCGCTCGCGCGCGGCGCTTTCCGCATGCACTCATCGCCACCGCCACCCACGATCACAAGCGCGGCGAAGACGTGCGAGCGCGGCTGGCCGTATTGAGCGAAATCGCCGATGAATGGACGGCGACGCTGCGCGCCTGGTCGACGCTCAACGCACCGCATCGTCGCGCGTTCGGCCCGGCGCAAGACATCGGCGAGACGACGGCGAACGGCATCGCCAATGCCCGCGACAAGCGGGAGCGGGCGGGCGCTGCGGACGCTCACGCGTTGGTGTCGAAGGCCGGCGCCGTGACGGCGGCGGCCGCCCCCCCTGGGACCTCATCGACGGGGCTTTCGATGGCATGCACCCCGTTGCCGGGCCTCACGCCGAATTGGGCGCCTGGGCCGACCGCCGAGGCCATGCTCTATCAAACGCTGGTGGGCGCTTGGCCGTACGAACTCGACCATACCGATGCCGACGGTGTGCAAGCGTTCGCCGAGCGCATCGCGCAATGGCTGCTCAAAGCGCTACGCGAGGCCAAACTCCAGACAAGCTGGCACGCCAACGACGAAGACTACGAAGCGGCCGCGCGCGCGTTTCTTTTCGACATTTTGGCGCCGCAGCGGCGCGACGGTTTCCTGCGCGAGTTATCGTCGTTCGTCGCGCGCATTGCCCGCGCGGGCGCCATCAACAGCTTGTGCCAAACGCTGTTGCGGGTGACTTGCCCGGGCGTGCCCGATCTGTATCAAGGCACCGAGCTTTGGGATTTCAGCCTCGTCGACCCCGACAACCGTCGGCCCGTCGATTTTGGCCAGCGCAGCGCATGGCTTGCCGATACGCCCCCAAGCGACCAACTAAGCAATTGGCGCGACGGCCGCGTGAAGCTCGGAATCGTCCACCGAGCGCTAACCTTGCGCACGGTGTCGCCCGCGCTGTTTCTGCAAGGCGCCTACATCCCGCTGGCGGTCGTCGGCCCCCGCGCGCGCCATGCGATCGCGTTCGCGAGGCAGCATGGCAACGCCTACGCCATCGTCGTCGCGACACGGCTCGCATCGTCGTTGGTCTCGGATTCGAGCGACCTGCCGCTCGTCGATCCTGCTGCGTGGGAAGACACATCGATAGCATTGCCGGCCGCACTGGCCGGCCGCGCGCTGTTCGATTGCTTGAGCCCGGGCGCACCGAAAGCGGATGGCGCCGGCCAGCTCTTTCTGCGAGACGCGTTGAGTGCACTGCCGGTCGCGCTGCTGGTGGAGGAAGGCGTGCCGCGCGCGTAGCGCGGTTTGTGTACGGCCTCTGGCAGGAACCGGGCGCCTGCTGGTTCCTGCTGGTTCCTGCTGGTTCCTGCTGGTTCCTGCTGGCCCGCTTGCGCGTCCTTACTGCGCGGACAGCGGGATCCGCAGCACGAGCGAGGTGGGTTCGCCGTCGAGCATGGGGCCTTGCTCGAACGTCCCCCCGTGCGAGGCTGCGACGCGTTGCACGATCGCCAGCACCCAAGCGATCCGGCCTGCCTCGCGCGGCAGCATCGCCTGGGTACGGGCGAACGGCTCTAGCGCGTGAGGCAATGCCGCATTGGCCAGCGCGGCAAAATCGGGGGTAAAAGCCACCTCCGTCCGCCAAAGCCCCGCGTCGAGCGCGGTCTTGAGCGTGACTGTCGCGCTGGGCGCGCTCGCTTCTGCAGCAAAAACAAGCAGCGTCCAGACTGCTTGCGCGAGACGCTCGCTATCGCCGTCGCATCGCTGGGCATCGAGCGACGAATCGATGTTCACCGTCGTGCCGCGTGTATCGATCAGTGCGCGGCGCGCATCGTCCACAGCTCGATCGACCGCGGCGCGAATTGTGAACGGTTCGCGCGCGAGCGGCAGCGATTTCGTCTCGGCACGGGTCTTGTCGACCGCCTCTTCGAGCAGCTTTACCTGCTGCTCGACACCCGAACGGATGCCGGCGAGCGCGCGCTGGGCAGCGGCGTCGGCGGCATCGAGCTTGCGTTCGAGCACATAAGCCCAGCTATGGATTGCGTTGAGCGGGCTGCGCAAATCATGCGATACCAGGGACAAAACGTGATCGCGCATAAAGAGCGCGACCTCCGCTCGCAGATGAGCAAGACGTTCGTCGGATGCGGATGCGGCGTTGGAAAACGTCGACACGATCAGCCTCTCGAAAAATCGCTCGGCCGTCCCGGTCGCACCGCCGCGACCCGAGCGGAAAAGCCGCCGGCGAGTTCGCAACGACCGAGTGACGCCGTAGGCGCGTTGAGTAGACGAACATTATAGGCACCGCCGCGGATCCAGCGCCTACAATGACGGTTTCTTCTGAAAACGGAGCGTAACAATTATGACGATCGTGACAACCGAATCGGGGTTGCAGTATGAAGAGTTGACCGAAGGCACCGGCGCGCAAGCCGCCGCGGGGCGTACGGTCACGGTCCACTACACGGGCTGGCTGACCGATGGTCAGAAGTTCGATTCGAGCAAGGATCGCAACGATCCGTTCGCGTTCGTGCTGGGCGGCGGCATGGTCATCAAGGGTTGGGACGAAGGCGTGCAAGGGATGAAAGAAGGCGGTGTGCGGCGCCTGACGATTCCGCCGCAGCTCGGTTACGGTGCGCGCGGCGCAGGCGGCGTGATTCCGCCCAATGCGACGCTCGTATTCGAAGTCGAATTGCTGAAAGCCTGACCGCACTTCGATCTGCATCCGCATACGGCATGACGATGGACGAGCACACGATCTCCTCGCCGGCGTTATCGCTGCGCCGCTATGGCGCGGTAAGCGCATGCGACGTGCATCCGTTTCATCAGATCGTGCTGGGCGTGAACGGCGCGATGGAGATGAGCGTCGACGGTGTCGGCCATCGCATCGACGCGCGCCACGCGTGGCTGATTCCCGCGGGAGCGCGTCACGACTACCTGGGCATCGGAGAGAACCGGCAGCTCGTGCTTGACGTGCCTTGTGCGTCGTTAGCATTGCCGGAGCGTTTTTTCTCGCGCTCGGTGCCGTTGACGATGAATGACGCGCTTGTCGCCGCGGTGCGAGAAGCCGCCGGATATGCGGCATTTATGGGCGCGGATGCGAGATGCGGAAGTGCAAGCGGAAGCGGGCCGTGCCCGGCGCCTCGCCGGCGATCGTGAAAACGCCGCCGACGCATCCCGCACGGGACACACGGCTCGCCGCTTGGCCTGGGAGACGGCGGCACGCTTGGCGGGTTTGCTAGGCGACAACATCGGAGCCGAGGCGCCCGCTTCGGGGCTCGACTATGCGCGAATCGACAGATGGTTGCGCGCGCATCTATCCGAGCCGCTGCGGGTAGCCGATCTGGCCACACACTGCGGCTTCGGCGCACGCCGTTTTCATCAACTGTTCGACGAAGCGTTCGGCACGACGCCGCACCGTTATCTGCAGGGGCTGCGCCTCGACACGGCGCTCACGCTCCTGTGCGACGCACGTCTCACGTTGAGCGAGATCGCGTTGACGGTGGGTTTCGCCGATCAAAGCGCTTTCACCCATGCCTTCACGCGCCGCTTCGGGCTCGCGCCGGGACAGTGGCGGGCCCTGCGGATGCATTGAGCCGCGCACGCCAGGCTCGATGCAGGGCGTGCGCGCCGTATCACACGCTACGCGTTACTCCACCGACAGTTGCAAGTGCAACTGCGAACGCGTCACCGTGCCATCTACCGCATCGCCAGCCGAATCGCGCTCCGATTGCGATTGCGGCGAAAGCCGCGCACGTTCGATCGCATCGAGGTACTGGGACGTGATATCGCCGGTGATGTACTCGCCATCGAAGCACGAAGCCTCGAAGTGCAGCAATGCGGGGTTGATATCCTGCACGGCTTGCTTGAGCGCATCGACATCTTGATAGACGAGATGATCCGCGCCGATGATCCTAGCGACGTCCTCGTCCGAGCGGCCATGCGCCACCAGTTCGCTGCGCGTCGGCATATCGATACCGTAGACGTTCGGATACTTCACAGGCGGCGCAGCCGACGCGAAGATCACGCTCTTGGCGCCCGCATCGCGCGCCATCTGCACGATCTCATGCGAGGTCGTGCCGCGCACGATCGAATCGTCGACAATCAACACGTTTTTGTCTTTGAACTCGATCGCCATCGCATTCAATTTCTGACGCACCGATTTCTTGCGCACCGCTTGGCCCGGCATGATAAAGGTGCGGCCCACGTAACGGTTCTTGAAGAACCCTTCGCGATATTCGACACCGAGCTTGGCCGCCACCTGCATCGCAGCCGGACGCGATGAATCGGGAATCGGCATGACGACATCGATCGGCACGTCAGGCAGCACGCGCTTGATCTTCTCCGCCAGATAATCGCCCATGCGCAGGCGCACGTTATACACGGACACGCCGTCGAGCACCGAATCGGGACGGGCGAGGTAAACGTATTCGAAGATGCAGGGGTTCAGGCTCGGCGCGTCGGCACACTGCTGGCTATGCAACTGTCCGTCGTTGTCGATGAAGATCGCTTCGCCCGGTGCCATATCGCGCACGAAATCGAAGCCGATGCCTTCGACCGCCACCGATTCCGACGCCACGATCCATTCGACGCCACGTTCGGTTTCGTGCTTGCCGATGCAAAGCGGACGAATTCCGAACGGATCGCGAAACGCGAGCAACCCGTAACCGGCGATCAGCGAAACGATCGCGTACGAGCCGCGTACGCGGCGATGCACGCCGGCCACCGCCTTGAACACCGTGCCGGGGTCGAGCTGCAGCCCCGAGCTGGCCAATTGCATCTCGTGCGCCAACACGTTGAGCAAGACTTCGGTATCCGAATTCGTGTTCACGTGGCGACGGTCGATGCGGAACATCTCGTCTTTCAACTGCTGCCAGTTCGTGAGGTTGCCGTTATGCGCGAGGATGATGCCGAACGGCGCATTCACGTAGAACGGCTGAGCTTCCTCCGCGCTCGACGCCGACCCAGCCGTCGGATAGCGTACTTGGCCGATGCCGACGGTACCGGGCAAGCTACGCATGTTGCGCGTGCGAAACACGTCGCGCACCATGCCGTTAGCTTTATACATGTGGAACGTGCTGCCGTTCGCCGTCGCGATACCGGCTGCGTCCTGGCCACGATGCTGCAACAGCAAGAGACTGTCGTAGATCAGTTGATTGACCGGGGAATGGGAGACTACGCCTACGATGCCGCACATGGCAGGGTCCTTCAAAGATACGAAAACTTCGCCGCCGGCCGGGCGGCCAGCATAAGCGTCACTCGCGCACGTACGCGGCAAGCGCCGGGGGTAGCAGTGGCTTCAACTCGCGCACGCCCTGCTCGGCATACGGCCGTAGCAGCGCCTTGCGCCAAAATTCTTGCTTCGGCAGATCAGTCAACCCCGCCAGCGCGACCAGCAGCAGCACGAATACCGCGCCGCGCACAATGCCGAACAGCAAGCCGAGCGACCGATCCACGCCGCCTAGGCCGCTCACGGCCACGAGCCGCGAGATCAGAGCGTTCGCAACGCTCGCCACGAGCACGACACCGATCATGATCACCGCAAACGCCAGCAGCCACTGCGTCAGCGCGGCGCCAGGCCAGTTGCTTGGAATATAGGGCACCAGGAGCTGTACGTAGTGGCAAGCCACGAAAAAAGCAACCACCCAGCCGATCAACCCGAATATCTCGGACAACAAACCGCGCCACGCACCGCGCAGCGCCGATAAACCAATGACGGCGAGCGCCGCGTAATCGAATGCAGTCAGCATCGGGTCGTCACTGTCCCGTGTTGCCGGCGTTCGCCGTCAAGCCGGCGTCGCGCACTTTCGCGATCGCCGCCGAAGCAGCCGCACGATCGGCGAACGGGCCGGCCAGCAACCACGCACGGGTCTTGCCGTCAGCTTGCTTGCGATGCTCGACATAGGCGGGCACGCCCGCGGCCTTGAGCTTCGTTTCCCAGCCACGCGCACGCGCATCGTCAGCGAACACGCCGAGTTGCAACGCGAACCGCGCGCCAGGGGGGGCAGCCGGCGTGCCCGAATCGGCCTGCGCCGGGCTCGGTGCGGGAACCGCCGCCGGCTTGCCGGACTGCGCCGCACTCGAACGCGCCGTTGGTTCCGTTGGTGCCGGCGCATCGTCCGACTGCGCCTGCACGGCCGTCGATTTCGATTCGGCTTGCTTGGGCGGGTTCTGCGCGGCAAGCGCCGCTGCTTTGCGGTCCGACTGCGATTGCTCTTGCCCCGTCTTGCTTTGCTTGACGGCAGCGCCCGCGCCCGGCGCCGGTGCAATCCCGGCGACGGCCGTATCGGAGCCAGCGGCCGTCTGCGCGGTGTCGGCGCCATCGCCCGCGACACCGGCCTGCGTGTCTTCGTGACTATCGTCGCTCGCCCGCGACGGCACCGTCGCCGGACGATTGGGAATATCGATGGAGATGTCGTCGGTAACGGGCTTCGGGTGCGAATCGAGCACCATCGGGAGGATGACGATCGCCGCTACCACGAGCGCGATCGCGCCGACTAGCCGCCGGCGTGCGCGCTGCTTTTCAGGTAGCGTCGGATCGAGAAGCATCGCGTCGGCATCGCCCGCGCGCTCGCTGCGGCGAGTTCGCCGCGCCTCGCGTCCTTCGAACGCCGCCCCGCCACGCGCGGATTTACCCGCGGCACCCCGCCGCCGCGGCGCGTCGTCTTTCTTGCCGAACGAAAAAAATCCCATGAATCGCTGAGTTCGAGGGGGGCGGCCATCAGTCTGGCACGCATCGGTCAATGTTGCCGGGACTTACGGTAGGCCATCACGCCTGCGACCGTATAGAAACTGCCGAAAACCGCAATTCTATCATCCTCTGTCGCCCGACTCAGTGCGTCTTGAAACGCTTCGGCCGGCGTCGCGAAACATTTGACGCTGCTGTCCGGCCCGTCTTCGACGCCGGCTTCCCGCAAAACATCCCTTAGCTCTTGCGCCCGAGCGGCGCGCTCGAGCGGCAAGTCGGTCAGACACCAGTGATCGACCTCGCCCTTCAGATGCTTCACGACGCCCGCAATATCCTTGTCGCGCATCGCACCGAACACCGCGTAGGTGTAGCGAAAAAATCCCATGCTGCCCAAATTCTGGGCCAGTACCGCCGCGGCGTGTGGGTTGTGCGCCACATCGAGCACGACCGCCGGCCGCCCCGGCAGCACCTGGAATCGCCCCGGTAGCTCCACATTGGCCAGGCCGAGCCGCACATCCTGCGCGGAGACCGGCACGCGATCGCGCAGCGCCTCGAGCGCCGCGAGCGCCGCCGATGCATTGAGAGCTGATTCGCGCCGCGCAGCGCCGGATAGGCGAGCGCCGAACGACGCATCGTCGGCCCGACGTAGCTCCACTGTTGCCGCTCGCTGCCCGCCTGCCCCTCATAGCGGAAGTCGCGCCCGAACAGCCACAGCGGCGCGCCGATCGCGTGCGCATGATCGATGAGCGTTTGCGGCGGCAGCCGGGTCGCCGCAGATGGCCGGCCGACCCGGGCGGAAGATGCCGGCCTTCTCGAGGCCGATCTTCTCGCGCGTATCGCCGAGATATTCGGTGTGGTCGATATCGATGCTCGTGACGACCGCGCAGTCGGCATCGATAACGTTGACGGCATCGAGCCGCCCGCCGAGCCCGACTTCGAGAATCACCGCATCGAGCGGCAACGACGCGAACAGATGAAGAATCGCGAGCGTCGTGAATTCGAAGTAGGTCAGCGAGACAGGCTCCGCTAGGCTCGCGCGCGCCGCCTCGACCGCCTCGAAATGCACCAGCAGTTCCTCGTCGGTCGCGTTCCGCCCGTCGATCCGCGCGCGCTCGTTGAATGTCGAGGAGATGCGGCGAAGTATGGCAGCCGACGCGATAGCCGGCGGCACGCAAGATCGACTCGAGCATCGCGCACGTCGAGCCCTTGCCGTTGGTGCCGCCGACGGTGATGACCGGGCAATCGAACTTGAGCCCGAGCGCATCCTTCACCTTGCCGATGCGCGTCGAGGCCCATGTCGATGCCGACCGGATGCGCCGACTCGCAGATGCGCGAGCCAGGCGTCGAGAGTAAGAAAAAGTGGTCATCCGAAGCGGCGGGCCGTCCCGCGTATAACAGCGTTGAACATTTCGTTTAGGCGACGGCGTCCGCGGGCTGGCGCTGTCAGCAACGCGATGAGCCGCGCCGATCTCCTCGCGCAGCTTGCGGCGGTCGACGATCATGTCGATCGCGCCCTTCTGCAGCAGGAACTCGGCGCGCTGGAAGCCTTCGGGCAGCTTCTCGCGCACGGTGTTGCTCGATCACGCGCGGGCCGGCGAAGCCGATCAGCGCCTTCGGCTCGGCGATCACGACGTCGCCGATGAACGCGAAGCTCGCCGACACGCCGCCCATCGTCGGATCGGTCAGCACGCGAGATGAACGGCAGCTTCGGCTTCGGCCAGCTTGGTCAGCACGCCGTTGGTCTTCGCCATCTGCATCAGCGACAGCAGGCCTTCCTGCATGCGCGCGCCGCCGGTGGCCGTGAAGCAGATGAACGGCACCTTCTGCTCGATCGCGGTCTGCACGCCGCGCACGAAGCGCTCGCCGACGACCGAGCCCATCGAGCCGCCCATGAAGTCGAACTCGAAGCAGGCGACGACGACCGGCAGCGTATGGATCGCGCCGCCCATCACGACCAGCGCGTCGGTCTCGCCGGTGTTCTCCATCGCATCCTTCAGGCGCTCGGGATACTTGCGGCTGTCCTTGAACTTCAGCGCGTCGACCGGGACGACTTCCTGGCCGATCTCGTAGCGGCCCTCGGCGTCGAGCAAGCGCGTCGAGGCGGGCCCGCGCGCCGATGCGCATGTGATGGCTGCACTTCGGGCAGACGTTCAGGTTCTTCTCGAGGTCGGTTGCGTACAGCACCGCCTCGCAAGACGGGCACTTGATCCACAGCCCCTCGGGAATCCCCTTGCGGCTCTTCGGGTCGGTCTGCTTGATCTTCGGCGGCAGCAGTTTGTCGAGCCAGCTCATCGTCGTTCCTTCAAAGTGTTATTTCTTGCATACGTCGCGCCTTGCTTCGCATCGCGCGCTCGGCGTTCGGGGCCCGCGCCCGGCGTGAGGCCGGCCCCGAAGCCGCACTGAACCGTCAAGCGGCGTCGAGCGCCTGCCGAATCTCGGCCACGAAGCGCGTCAACTCGGCCGCGGCACTTGCCGACGGCACTTCTTCAAGCAGTTGCACCAGGCGGCTACCGATCACGACAGCATCGGCGACCTCGGCCACCGCGCGCGCCGTCGAGGCGTCGCGAATACCGAATCCGACCCCAACAGGCAACCGCACCTGCGACTTGATGGCCGGGATTTTACTCGCGATGCTGGAAACGTCCAGATTTGCGGCGCCGGTCACCCCCTTGAGCGACACATAATAGACGTACCCGCTCGCCACCTTGCCGACTGCCGCGATACGCTCATCCGTGGAGGTCGGCGCCAGCAGGAAGATCGGATCGATGCCGGCCCCGCGCAGGCGCGCGGCGAATTGCTCCGATTCCTCGGGCGGGTAATCGACGGTCAGCACCCCATCGACGCCCGCCTCCGCCGCTGCGGCTGCAAAGGCGTCGACGCCCATCCGTTCGACCGGATTGGCATAGCCCATCAGCACCACCGGCGTGGTCGCGTCTTGCTCGCGGAACCGCTTCACGTCGGCGAGCACCTGCTTGAGCGTCACGCCTTTGGCGAGCGCGCGTTCGGAAGCACGCTGAATGACCGGACCATCGGCCATCGGATCCGAAAACGGCACGCCGAGTTCGATGACGTCGGCACCTCCGGCCACTAGCGCATGCATGAATTCGACCGTGCGGGCGGGATCCGGATAGCCGGCCGTGATGAACGGGATCAAGCCTTTCTTGTTCTGCGCGGCCAGTGCCGCGAATGTCTGTTCGATACGGGACATGGTGTCTTTTCTACCGATAAGTGCGATGCGCCGCGCCGCTCACGAGGCGACGGCGGGCGCGTCGGACGGTGCGCCGCTCAGAGCGGCCACGCGTTCGCGCGCGATCGCGCAGTAATTTTCATTGATCTCATAGCCGACGAATGCTCGCCCGTGCCGTGCGCAGGCCACCGCCGTCGTGCCGCTTCCCATGAACGGGTCGAGCACGCGGCCACCGGGCGGACAGCTCGACAACACCATCCGCTCGACGATTTCCAAGGGCTTTTGCGTCGGGTGATCGACCCGCTCGGCGTGCTGACGATGCAAACGCGACACCGACCAGACATCCTTCGGGTTGTAGCCGACTTCAAGCCACTTGCTGCCTTCGAACAACTTGCGTGACCGCGCCTTTTTCGTCACCGCGTCGTACGGAATCCGCACCGGATCGAGGTCGAAGTAGTAACCCTTCGATACCGCGAAAAACCCGATGTTGTCGTGCACCGACGTGAAACGGCGCGTCGTGCCGCCCATGCTCGGTACGCGTCGGTCCCAGATGATCTCGTTGACCATCGTGAGTTTCGTCTTCAAGAACGAGAAGATTTCCGGCGCGTACTGCCAGGTGCAAAACACGTAGAGCGAACCGCTCGGCTTCAGCTTCGGAATCGCCAGCTCGAGCCACCCACGCGTCCATGCGAGGAAATCCTCGCCTGAGCGTAGATCGGAATCGTTGCCGTAGTCCTTGCCGAGACCGTACGGGGGATCGGCGACGATCAGGTCGATCGAGCCGTCGGGCAACCCCTGCGCTTCCGCCAAAAAATCGCGGTTGTGCAGGTCGACGGACAGCTGCGGCACGCTCGTGCTGCCGAGCGCACCGCCCGCTGCCGCCGGCTGCGGCGCGTCGAATTCGTCGATGAGATCGCGCATTGTCGATGAATGCTCGGCGCTCAGAGCGCGAGGCCCGAACGTTCGGCGACCGTATGCATATCCTTATCGCCGCGGCCCGACAGATTGACGAGCAAATGCGTATCGCGCGACAACGTCGGCGCGATCTTGGCCGCATACGCCAGCGCGTGACTCGATTCGAGCGCGGGGATGATGCCTTCGATCCGACAGCAATCGTGGAACGCCTTCAGCGCTTCTTCGTCGGTAATGCCGACGTATTGTGCGCGCCCGCTGTCTTTCAGCCACGCATGCTCGGGACCGACGCCCGGGTAGTCCAGGCCCGCCGAGATCGAATGGGTCTCGATGATCTGACCGTTCTCGTCCTGCAGCAGATAGGTACGGTTGCCGTGCAGCACGCCGGGGCTGCCGCCGATCAGCGACGCGGCATGGCGCCCCGTCTCGATGCCATCGCCCGCGGCTTCGACGCCGACGAGCTTGACCGCCGTGTCGTCGATATACGGATAGAAGATGCCCATCGCATTGGAGCCGCCGCCGACGCACGCGATCACCATATCAGGCTGGCGCCCGGTGAGTTCCGGCATCTGCACGCGGCATTCGTCGCCGATCACGCGCTGAAAATCGCGCACCATCATCGGATACGGATGCGGGCCGGCCACGGTGCCGATGATGTAGAACGTGCTTTCGACGTTCGTCACCCAATCGCGCATGGCCTCGTTCAAGCGCGTCCTTGAGCGTGCGCGAACCCGATTCGACCGGGAACGACCGTCGCGCCCGAGCAGTTTCATCCGATAGACGTTGGCCGCTTGCCGGCGCACGTCCTCCGCGCCCATGTAGACCACGCACTCCATGCCGAAGCGCGCCGCGATGGTGGCGGTGGCCACGCCGTGCTGGCCGGCGCCGGTTTCCGCGATGACGCGCGGCTTGCCCATGCGCTTGGCCAGCAGGGCTTGGCCGATCACGTTGTTGATCTTGTGCGCGCCGGTATGGTTGAGGTCTTCGCGCTTGAGGAAGAACTGCGCGCCGCCGAGCAGTTCGCTCCAGCGCCGGGCGTGATACACCGGCGACGGACGGCCGACGAAGTACTTCAGCTCGTGCTGGTACTCGGCGATGAACTCGGGATCTTGACTGAACTTCTCGTAGGACAAACACAGCTCGTCCAGGGCATGGACCAGCGTTTCGGCGACAAACGTGCCGCCGTACGGGCCGAAGTGGCCGCGTCGATCAGGGAGGTTGTACATAGTCGTCACTCTTCGCAGCGGCAGCGAGGCGCGTATTCGTGTTGCCGCGCCGCCTTGCCTTTATCACCCGGCGTCCGCCTCGCGCACCGCGCGCACGAACGCCGCCATTCGGGCGGGATCCTTCACGCCCCTGGCGCCCGGTACTTCGATGCCGCTCGAGACATCGACCGCGTACGGGCGCACGCGTCGAATGGCATCACCGACGTTTTGCGCGTTCAACCCACCACTCAAAACGGCCCGACGCGCGAGCTCTGCTGGAATAAGTGACCAATCGAATGTCTTCCCGCCGCCGCCATAGCCTTCGACGAGCGTGTCGAAGAGCAAGCCACCGGCTGTCGAATAGTTAAGGGCCGATTCTACCAAATCGGCGGGCTGCGTATCGGCGCCGATGCGCAGGGCGCGCAGCCACGGCAATCCAGCGACGCTCGCCAACTGCTCGCACTGCGCCGCCGTCTCGTCGCCGTGGAACTGCAGCATGGTGAGCGGGACGTTGCTCGCCACTTCGCCGACCCATGCGGCGCTCGGATTCACGAACAAGCCGACGACGGAAACGAACGGCGGCAATGCACGCGCCAGGTCGATGGCCTCGGCCACCCCGATCGAGCGCGGGCTGGGCGGGTAGAAGACGAGACCGATCGCGTCGGCGCCCAGTTCGATGGCCAGCTCGACCTCCGCACGGCGCGACAAGCCGCATAGTTTGATACGCGTGCGCCCGGGAGTCGAGCTGACGGCTGGCGAAACGGAAACTGTGCTTGTCATGGATTCACTCGCTCCAAATACCGCTCCAGGGCACGCTGCCGAGGGGCGCGGGCGGCACGGCAAAAGACTCGGGGTAGCCGACCTGCGCCAGATACAGGCCCTCGGGCATGAATGTGGGGGCGGCGCGAGCCCGATCGCGGCTAGCCAGCACGTCGGCCATCCACGATACCGGGTAACGGGCTCGGCCAACAGCCACCAGGCAGCCCATCAGGTTGCGCACCATATGATGCAGGAACGCGTTCCCTCGAAACCGAAAATGAATCAAATCGCCGGCGCGTCGGATGTCGATTTGATAGAGGTGCTTGACGGGCGTCTTCGCCTGGCACTCCGACGAACGAAACGCCGAGAAGTCGTGCTCGCCGATCAAGCACTGCGTGGCGGCGCGCATGGCGTCGAGATCGAGCGGCGTGTGAATCCACCCGGCGCGGCCCGTCAGCATCGGCGAACGCACGGGATTGACGTAGAGCACGTAGTAATAGGTGCGCTCGAACGCGGAGAACCGGGCGTGAAAATCATCGGACATCCGCTTGGCCCAAAGCACCGCGACCGTGGACGGCAAAAAGGCATTGGTGCCGCGTACCCACGAAAAATCGTCGCGGTCGAGTTCCGTGTCGAAATGGACGACTTGCCCGAGCCCATGCACGCCGGTATCGGTACGGCCCGCCACCGTGGTATGCAGCGGCTTGCAAGCAAAATCGGCGAGCGCGCGCTCGAGCACGTCCTGCACCGTCTTGCCGTGCGGCTGGGACTGCCAGCCGCAAAAGGCCGTGCCGTCGTATTGGATTCCGAGTGCGATGCGCATAGCCAAGACAGATACGTCAGGAGAGCGGTGCGAGCGTCGCGAGCAACGCGTGCGCTTCATCGTGGGTGGCTGCGTCGTTCGACTCGATCACCTCGTGAATCAGCGTCCGCGCCCCGCCGAGATCGCCCAGCTCGATGTACTCGGCTGCCAGATCGAGCTTGTTGCGCGCGATTCTGGCCAGCTGCGCGGCCGTGAATTGCCGCGGCGCAGCGTCGTCGGGCGGACCGTCGCCGGCCTGCGCGTTCGGCAGATCGAGATCGAACGACAAATTGAGACGGCCAACCGGTGCGGCGCCCAAACCCGTCACCGCCGGCGGGGCCGTAGGTGTCGCGGGCGCGGCCTGCGCGACGGCATCGGTTCGCTCGCCGTGCTCATCGTACTCGACCTCATCGGTGGCTCCTTCCGCCGGTAGGTGGTGCGCGGCAGCATCGGTGGTCGCGGCCGCGTCAGTTGCCTTCCCCTCCCGCTCCCGCTCGGTAGTGGCTTCGTGCTCGAGCGCGGTGCCCGCGCCTTGTCCGGGCCCGGGTTGAACCGCGCTGCCGGTCTCGGGGGAAACGCGCGGCGGCAAACCCATATCGAGCCCATCGAGCGCGGCAACCGCCTCGGGCGGCAGCGTCGGCTCGCCCTGGGGCGCGGTGGCCTCAACGTCGGGCGCATCGAGAGGGGGTTCCGGCGCGTGCTCGGCCTCAGCGTGCTCGGCGGCCAACGGTGCATTCGCTTCGGGCGCCCCCTCGCTCGAGGGTTCCGTTGCGGCGGCCGGTGTCGCGGACGGGGGAACGCCGCTCGAGGCTGCCGGCTCGACGAACGGGGCCTCCGGGCGAAGGGCCTCGCCGGCAGGGGCGGTCGCAGCAGCGGGCGCGACCGGCGGTGCTTCGGCGGCATGCTCGCCGGCGGCTTCGCTCTGAACCGGGTGTCCCTGCTCCGGTGCGGCCGGGGCAACCTCCGCGGCCGGCGCAAGCGGCGCTACCTCGTTGGCATCCGGCGACAACCCGGCCTCATCGGCCTCATCGGCTTCGCCCGCCTCGCCCGATTTGAGCGCATAGAGCGGATTGTCCGGATCGAGCTGACGCCCGATCGACGCGACGTGCGTCCAATTCGGGCCGCTCCCACCCGACAAGTGGTAGATGCGCTGCGCGATCTCGTCGAACCCCTTGGCATTGTTGCGCTCGGCGTAATGCGCCGCCAGGCCCATCAGCGCTCGTTTGCTCGATGGCGTCCGGGCGAGAATCGCCAATAATTCCGCCTCAACCGGATCATCGGTGGCCTTGGCGAGTGGAACCGCCGTCTGCTCGGCATCTATCGTTCGCGCGGCTGCACCGGCACCGTTGCCGGACGACGAACCGCCCGTCGTGCCCGCGGCGGGCGCCTTAGGCTGACGGCGTCGACCCAGGCCGAGCGCAATCAGCAAGACGAGCAGCGCCGCCACGACCGCGGCGGCGATCGCCGCGATCACCGGCACCTGATTGCGCGCCACGCTGAAACCGTTGCCGCCTACGCCTATGAACCGTTGATTGGCGGCCGCCGCGGCTCGCGATGTACCGGGCGCCGGGGCCGCGCCCCCACCCGACGCCGGCCGCGCGGCAAAGCCTGAGCCCGAAGCCCCGGCGGGTGCATGCGTCGTAGCATCGGGATGCGTCGCCGACGGCGTGCCAAACCCGTGCCGCTGCAGCTCCATCAGCACACGATTTTTAAGCGTCAGCAGTTGCTGCAGGCTCGACACCTTAGGATGCGAGGCGGCAACGGCAGGCGCTGCACTGGAAGGCGTCGGCACGGCGGCAGCCTTCGGCGTACTTGTCTGAGCGGGTACAGCAGGCACTGACGCTGCCTGGACTGCCGTACCGCTCGCCGTCGTCGCGCCAGCCGCGGACGCACCGGACGCAGCGGGCGCAGCCGCAGCAGAAGCCGACGCGGCGCCCGAAGCGGCGGGGCCGGACGCGTTCATCGGCGCGGCCGCGCTGGCGGGCGCGGCGGGCGCCGGCTCGATCGCGCCGGACCACGTATGCCCCCCGCTCGCGCCGGCCGGCTGCGAATGCGGTGCAGCCGCGGAAGCGGCGTTCGAAGCGCCGCCTGCGGCCGGCGCGGGAGCTTTAGCGAAAGAGGCGGCGCCCGTGGCCGCACTGGCCGGCGACGGCGAGACGGCGGCGGGGGCCGACGCCGCCTTCGTCGCAGGCGCACTGCTGGCCCTTGCCCCCGCAGCGGCGGCAGGGACCTGCGATGCTGCGGCACCGGCCGAAGCCGCGCTCGCAGCGCCCCCCGACGACGCGGCAACTGCGCTCTCGGCTTTGGCCACCGCTCCCGTTGCGTCGAGTGCGGGAACGTTCAGCACGGCGCCCAGCTTCAAAAGGCTCGGATCACCTCGCATGAATGCAGAGGGATTCGCGTCGAAGATGGCTCGCGCTGCTCGGCCCAGCACGGCCCGGTCGTGCGATCCGGTGGCCGCCGCGGCGATATCCGCCAGCGATTGCCCGGGCTTGACCGCCACCTGCGTCGGAGCCGAGGCGGAAGCCGCCGAAGCGCCGAGGGCGTTTTGCGTCGCAGGCGTCGATGCTGCCGTCGAAGGGGCCACCGCAGTCGCGGCAGCCGATGCGGCGCCGGCGGGCGACGCGCAAACGAGGCTAGCGCAGGCGAGCGCAAGCGCGAGCGGGACGGCCCGGCGGCGCATCGAACGTGTTGTCATGAAGGTGTCACGCGCGTGCAAGCGCGCCTCGAGATGGCGTTTGGGATTGACCAAGATTCGCTGCGGCAATTAAAAAAGGCGTCGCGGCAAAGCGACGCCTTTGGGGTTCTGTGCGTCGTAACCGCGCAGTTTACGTGAGGAAGCCGGGCAAGACCACTGCGCGGTATCGCAAGCAAGCATGCGGCACCTCGGCGGCACCGCCTCGCTGCGCCTGCGCACGCTGAGTTTTAACGCTCCAGCAAGATGCGCAGCATGCGGCGCAGCGGTTCGGCCGCGCCCCACAAGCAGCTGATCGCCGACCGTGAATGCCGACAGGTATTCACCGCCCATCGCGAGCTTGCGCAGACGGCCGACCGGCACCGACAGCGTGCCCGTTACGACGGCCGGCGACAGATCGCGCATCGAAGCCTCGCGCTCGTTCGGCACGACCTTGACCCAATCGTTGGCGGCCGCCAGCATGCCGTTGATCTCGTCGAGCGGCACGTCCTTCTTGAGCTTGATCGTCAGCGCTTGCGAATGGCAGCGCATCGCGCCGATACGCACGCACAAGCCATCGACGGGAATCGACCCGGGCTGCCCCATCGCCGGCTTGCCGAGGATCTTGTTGGTTTCGGCGCCGCCCTTCCATTCTTCCTTCGACATACCGTTGCCGAGATCCTTGTCGATCCAAGGAATCAGCGAGCCGGCCAGCGGCACGCCGAAATTCTTCGTGGGCATCGCATCCGAATTCATCGTCTCGAGCACGCGGCGATCGATGTCGAGAATGGCCGACGCCGGATCGGCCAGCTGTTCCTTGACGGCGCCGTGCAGCGTGCCCATCTGCGATAGCAGTTCGCGCATGTTCTGCGCGCCTGCGCCGGAGGCGGCCTGATACGTCATAGCCGTCATCCAATCGACGAGGTTCTCGTTGAACAGGCCGCCGAGCGCCATCAGCATCAGGCTGACCGTGCAATTGCCGCCGACGAAGTTCTTCGTGCCGTTGACGAGCGCGTTCTTGATTACGTCCAGGTTGACCGGATCGAGCACGATAACGGCGTCGTCGGCCATGCGCAGCGACGACGCGGCATCGATCCAGTAGCCGTTCCAGCCCGCCGCGCGCAGCTTCGGGAAGACATCGTTCGTGTAATCGCCGCCTTGGCAGGTGATGACGACATCGCACTTCTTAAGATCGTCGATGCTCGTGGCGTCTTTGAGCTTCGTCTCGTTCTTGGCAAACGACGGCGCGTTGCCGCCCGCGTTGCTGGTGCTGAAAAACACCGGTTCGATCAGCTCGAAATCGCCTTCCTGCTGCATGCGCTGCATCAGGACGCTGCCGACCATACCGCGCCAACCTACGAGACCTACGTTCATGACTAACCCTTGGAGTGGACGCTTCCCCGCAACTTTGCCCGGCGTGACCGCGCGGGGAAGACGAGCGGGCACGACGGACGATCAGCTTTTCGTGATCGTTTTGGGGGTAATCGTAATGATGGCGATGCCGGCAGCGCCGACGAAGCCAGCGATGGCGCGCGTACCCACACGGGCCGTATCGCCGTGAAGGTTGTCGATCGAGAGGATTCGAGACAGTTGCGCCATCGTAAGAGTCTACACGAAAAACGGTGTTGGCGTGCCCATGGAGCACGCCAACTCTGCAAAACCTACGCTCATTTAGGGCCCTTTGCGAGCCAACGTCGAGCAACGGGCCCGACAGGCCCGACAGCCCCGCCCGCAAAAAACGGTGCCCGATCGATCAGAGCGCCGCGCGAACCGCGTCGCCCATTTCCGCCGTGCCAACTTGGCGGCAACCCGGGGTGGCGATGTCGCCCGTGCGATAGCCGGCTTCAAGCACCTTCTTCACCGCCCTCTCGATGCGCTCGGCCTGCTCGGCCTTGTTCAACGAGTAGCGCAGCATCATCGCAGCCGACAAGATCGTCGCGAGCGGATTGGCGACGCCCTTGCCCGCGATGTCCGGCGCCGAACCGTGCGAAGGCTCGTAGAGGCCCTTGTTGTTCTTGTCGAGCGAAGCCGACGGCAACATGCCGATCGAACCCGTCAGCATGGCGGCTTCATCGGACAAAATGTCGCCGAACATATTGCCCGTCACGATGACGTCGAACGATTTCGGCGCCTTCACGAGCTGCATCGCCGCATTGTCGACGTACATGTGCGAGAGTTCGACGTCCGGGTACTGCTTCGAGACGTCGATCATGACGTCCTTCCACAGTTGCGACGTTTCGAGCACGTTCGCTTTATCCACCGAAGTGAGCCGCTTGCCGCGCTTTTGCGCCGCCTGGAATGCGACGTGTGCAATGCGCTGCACTTCGGGTTCGGAGTAGCGCATCGTGTCGAAGCCTTCGCGCGCCCCCTCGAACGGGCCGTCCGGAGCCTGACGCGTGCCGCGCGGCGTACCGAAGTACACGTCGCCGTTCAGCTCGCGCACGATCAGGATGTCGAGGCCCGACACGATTTCCGGCTTCAACGACGAAGCACCCGTCAATTGCGGGTAGCAAATGGCCGGACGGAAATTCGCAAACAGCTGCAGATGCTTGCGCAGCCCCAGGATGGCTTGCTCCGGACGCAACGCGCGTTCGAGCGAATCGTATTTCCAGTCGCCCACGGCGCCGAACAAGATCGCGTCGGCCTCTTTGGCGAGCGCGAGCGTGGAATCCGGCAGCGGGTGGCCTTTCGCCTCGTAGCCGGCGCCGCCGACGGGCGCCTCTTCCATCTCGAACTTTTCGTCGAGCGCGTTCAATACTTTGATCGCTTCCTTGACGATTTCCTTGCCGATGCCGTCACCGGGGAGCACTGCGATTTTCATTCGGAGTCCTATCGAGTTGTGCAATTGCTTATGCTTTACAGCGTGCTTCGCTGCCTGCCTCCACCGCGGCTGCTATCGCCTCAGCCGCTGGTGGGCTGGCGGGCCGATGAAAGTTCAGCCGACGATGCGGTGGGCGAGCCACGGTTGCTTGGCGATCCGCTCCGCTTCGAACGCGCGGATTTTGTCGGCGTGACGCAGCGTAAGCCCGATATCGTCGAAGCCGTTCAAGAGACAGTACTTGCGGAAACCGTCGACCTCGAACGGATACTCGCGGCCGTCCGGCGTACGCACGACTTGCGCTTCGAGATCGATCGTCAGCTCATAGCCGTTGAACGCGTTGGTCTCGTTGAACAGGTGATCGACCTGCTGCTCCGACAACACGATCGGCAGCACGCCGTTCTTAAAGCAATTGTTGAAGAAGATGTCGGCGAAGCTCGGCGCGATCAACGCGCGAAAACCGTATTGCTGCAACGCCCACGGTGCGTGCTCGCGCGAGCTGCCGCAGCCGAAATTCTTGCGTGCGAGCAGCACCGACGCGCCTTGATAGCGCGGTTGGTTCAGCACGAAATCGGGATTCAGCGGCCGGCGCGAATTGTCCTGCCCCGGCTCGCCGTGATCCAGATAGCGCCACTCGTCGAACAGGTTCGGACCGAACCCGGTGCGCTGGATCGATTTCAAAAATTGCTTCGGGATGATCGCATCGGTATCGACGTTTTCGCGATCGAGGGGCGCAACGAGCCCCGTATGCACGACGAATTTGTCCATGTTCCTCTTACTCCGCAGCCTTCTTGATCGCGTGACCCGCGTCGCTCATATCCTGACCGAAACCGGCCATCGTATTGCAGCCCGCAAGGCCGAGTAGTGCGCCGGCGAGCGCAAGCAGCGCGGCGCGCCGCCAAAACTTCAAAGCCTTCATCGCCCTACCCCAACTTCCGAATATCCACAAAATGACCTTCGATCGCGGCGGCCGCGGCCATCGCCGGGCTCACGAGGTGCGTGCGGCCGCCCGCGCCTTGACGGCCCTCGAAGTTGCGGTTCGACGTGGATGCGCAACGCTCGCCCGGATCGAGCCGGTCCGCGTTCATCGCGAGGCACATCGAGCAGCCGGGCTCGCGCCATTCGAAGCCGGCTTCGACGAACACCTTGTCGAGCCCTTCGCGCTCGGCTTGGGCTTTGACGAGCCCCGAGCCGGGCACGACCATCGCCAGCCGGATATTCGACGCCACGCGCCGCCCCAGCTTCTTCACGACATAGGCCGCCGCGCGGATATCTTCGATACGCGCGTTCGTGCACGAGCCGATGAAGACTTTGTCGAGCTTGATCGATTCCATCGGCAGATTCGGTTCGAGCGCCATGTATTGCAGCGCGCGTTCCATCGCGGCGCGCTTGACCGGATCTTTTTCGCGCTCGGGATCCGGCACGCGGCTATCGATCGCCGTCACCATTTCGGGCGACGTTCCCCAGGTGACTTGCGGCACGATCTGCGCCGCATCGAGTTCGACGACGCGATCGAAATGCGCGCCGGCATCCGATGCGAACGTGCGCCAGTAGGCGACGGCGTGATCCCATTCGACGCCTTGCGGCGAATAAGGCCGGCCCTTCAAGTATTCGATCGTCGTATCGTCCACCGCCACCATGCCGGCGCGCGCGCCGGCTTCGATGGCCATGTTGCACACTGTCATGCGGCCTTCCATCGACAGCGCGCGGATGGTCGAGCCGCCGAATTCGATGGCATAGCCCGTGCCGCCGGCGGTACCGATCTTGCCGATGACGGCCAGCACGATGTCCTTGGCCGTACAGCCGCGCGGCAACGCGCCCTCGACCTTCACGAGCATGTTCTTGCTCTTCTTTTGCAAGAGCGTTTGCGTGGCCAGCACGTGTTCGACTTCCGACGTGCCGATGCCGTGGGCCAGCGCACCGAACGCGCCGTGCGTCGAGGTGTGGGAATCGCCGCAGACGATCGTCATGCCGGGCAGCGTCGCGCCTTGCTCTGGCCCGATGATATGAACGATGCCTTGGCGCATGTCGTTCATCTTGAACTGCGTAATGCCGTAAGCGTCGCAGTTCGCGTCGAGCGTATCGACTTGGAGCTTCGATACCGGATCGGCGATGCCGTGGCTGCGATCGGTCGTGGGTACGTTATGGTCGGACACCGCCAAGTTGGCGCTGACGCGCCACAGCGGACGCTCGTTCATCTTGAGCCCTTCGAATGCTTGCGGGCTCGTGACTTCATGCAGCAATTGACGGTCGATGTAGAGCAGCGTCGTGCCGTCCTCTTCGGTATGGACGACGTGCGAATCCCACAACTTGTCGTAGAGAGTCTTTGACATGATATGCGCGGTTATCGTGGCAACGGGCAATCCCCGGTGCGGTCGATTATGCCACGCACGCAGCCGCCGCGGCATCGGCGGATTAGAAAAAAGTGATAAGAAACAGTGAGTTGAGTGGTAGTTTCAGTACTAGGTTCGAAGTTGCTAGGGCCCGCGCCGGCAAAGGTTTCATCACGGGCGCGGATCCGATTGTCGTCAAGCATTCCTCTCCTGCGCAACGACCCGCGCGACGACACAATTGCGTCCGGCGCTCTTTGCGCCATAAAGGTTCTCGTCCGCAAGCCTCATCAAGCGCGCGAAATCAGGTGCGCCGGTGCCGCTCCACCACGCCACCCCAAAGCTCGCGGTGAAAGAGAATGTGCGTCCGTCGTCCGTCAGGACACGCGCCTGCTCGATCGCAACGCGCAGCCGTTCGGCGGCAGCGGTGGCGGCCTGCTCTCCGCGCACACGCATCAGCGCGGCGAACTCTTCGCCCCCAACGCGCCCGACGATGTCCCCGTCTCGCCAAATTTGCCGGCTCAAGTCGGCAACCGCACGCAATGCGCTATCGCCTGCGTCATGGCCGTAGGTGTCATTGATTCGTTTAAAGTGATCGAGATCGAAAACGACGACCGCGTAGTCCGATTGATCGGCGTTTGCGCGACTCCATTGCCTCGCCCGCTTGTCGATAGCGCGGCGGTTCGGCAGCCCCGTCAGCGCGTCGGTTTCGGAGAGCCGCTTCATTTCGGCGAACAACCGATCACGCAGCGTTTCGACCTTCATCTTCTCGATCCGGCTGGCGTTCAGCATCGTAATCGACCGCAGCAGCTCGGCCACTTCGACGCTCTGAGGAATATCCGGAACGTCGGCGCTGAGGTTGCCGTCGGCGATCGCGTCGATCGTCCGGGCGACAAGACGAAGCGGCAAGACGATACGTTGGCGCACGATCGAGAGGATCGCGGCTAACGCGCCCGCGATGACGATCGATGCACCCAACGTGACCAGCAAGCGCAACTGCGCTTGCTTACGCTGGACTTCGAGCTGGCCTCGCGAAAGATCGAGCAGCACGTCGCGCAGCTCCGTGATCGAGTGCATCGGAGGCACGTACGCCGCGGCAAACTTCGCGGGCGATATATCGGTCGCCGCGCCTCGTATCGCGAGACTGCGCACACGCTCCACGTAACGAATGCCCGTGCCGTCATATCGGCTTTGCATGGCGTCGAGCGCCGCCTGCACGGCAAGCGGCTCGGCGTTCACATACAAGCAGTTGTGGATCGACGCCTGCAACTGAGCTAAGCGGCCCCGCAGCCGTTCGATCGCGAAAAGCTCGTCGATGGTCAGTGGCCGACGAGCGGCCAATGCCGCCGTAAACTGCGAGCCGAGCTGCCCCGCGAATTCCCGATAGTCCGCCAAAAGGCGCGTCGCGAGCAGCCAGTACAGCGTGTCGGACGAGCCGCGGAGCACTGTCAGCGCAATATCGTCGAGCGGCTGCGCCAATTCCGGGATCACGGCGATCATGCCGGATACTGCGTCGCTGATCGCGGCGGGACGCCGTTCTGCGAGCGGCAAAGCAAGCAGCGCGTCGACGCTTGCGCGCCCCCGCGTGAGGTCGGCCTGCATCGCGCGAATGCGCTCGGCTTTCAACGCGCAACGGTCGGGGCACGCTGGGCTCTGCAAGATCTTGAGCAGCTCGGCAATGCGCCGGTCGCTTTCGGCGCGTGCGCGACCCAGCGCTAGCGCGCGCACCGCGGGAATCGGCAGGTCCTCGCCGAGTGCCCCGTTAGCCGGCCCACGCTCTACCGAAACCTTCTCCATCACGAGCAGCGTCGCGCGATAGCTGTCGAAAGCGGCGAGCGCTGTGCTTGCGCGGCTATCGGCCACCCACTCGTGCGCCAGGAGCCAGCCGAGCGGGAACAGCACCACGGCGAATACGCAGACGCTGATAGTCGCGAGCAAGCGCGTGATCGGCATTGATCTGAAGAAATGTGCAACGCCCATAAAATCTCGCTTATCGCCGTGCGACGGCTTGCGCGATCTCCTTCTCGTTCTCCTGCTTCGGTTTCGCCGTCGCGTCAGCGCAGGCGACGGGGCGTCTAATCGGTTTCAAACGTTCACCTTCTTCGTCGATGCTTGATTGCCCTTCGATGCCGAGCGCCGCGTACGCGCGAAACGCGTCGCTCGCATGAGCCTTG
This sequence comes from uncultured beta proteobacterium, assembly GCA_963838695.1. Classification (GTDB taxonomy): domain Bacteria; phylum Pseudomonadota; class Gammaproteobacteria; order Burkholderiales; family Burkholderiaceae; genus Trinickia. The sequence goes on from CAWIRZ010000025.1 coordinate 161,517, forward strand.
CACTCATGTAAACGGCCGAAATCGGGGAACACTGAAGTGCAAGCGCGTAGGGATTTCCTGAATTCGCGCCGAGACAATGCCTACCCCCGGTCAAGCGCGGTGGTCCTGCTCATGAAGCGAAGGCGAGTGGGTGTTTGTTCCGACTATAAGAAGACCCGGACTGTGCGCACGGAGTCTGTCGATGCATCGTTCGAAGGTAACCACGCCGCATCGAGTGCGGGCCGGACCAAATCCAATTCTGTCGAGATTCCTTCGCCGCGCCGGCATCGCTGCCGATTAAGCGCTTGGGCTTCGACGATCGCCCGATCCTGTTGCAGCACGCGTCGCAACAGCGGCCAGGCAAAGGCGCGCACGGCCCACCGAGGCGCCCAGCGGTTCTCCACGTGCAATGTGCCGTGAACGTGCGTGACCGCCTCGCTGACCGGGCTGAAGTGCAGCGTGAAATACAGCGCGCTGCCGTTGCGATATCGGTATTCGAGCTGCGCGGTGCCGGCAGCCGATGCATCGAAGTGAGCCCGCTCCAATTCGCGTCGCGATTCGAACAATCGATACAACCATCCGCTCTGGTCGGGTTGTCCCGCGTAATCGACCTGTAGTGCGCCCCCCGAGCGCGTGACGGTCACATCGACGGGCCGGCGATCGCGCGCCTTGCGAACGATGCCCGCATGCACGAAGTGCGTGTGCTGGGCATCGAGGAAATTCTCGAGCGCGTCGATGGCGCGTGCGTTCCAAACAGCCTGCCATCCGAAACGTTGGGCGTGGGCTGACGCGCGCCGGACAAACGCCGGCAGTGCGTCCGCATCGGCGCCGCCTACGCTGTCTGCGCTGTCTACGCCCTGTGCATCGAGCCGTACCCAAACCAAGCCGTCGTACTCGATGACGCTGGCCGCTCCCACTCGCACGAGGGGCGAGCACATGCTCGATGAACCACCCGGGATCGAGACGCATCGACCGTCACCGGCGAACGTCCAGCCGTGATACGCGCATTGCAGCCCCTGCTCCGTCATCCGTCCAGCGGAAAGCGGCACATGACGGTGCGGACAGCAATCGTCGAGCGCGAACAGCTCGCCGGACGCAGCGCGCGCGACGACGAGCGGCCGATCGAGCAACGTCACCGCATGCGGCTTCTCGCCGATCTGCGACGATCGGGCAACGACGAACCAACTGCGGGCAAGCGACGGTTTCCAGGTATTCACAGCTGGAAGCGCTCCATGATCGGTAGGCCGACCTTCGTGGCCAGCATGCGAAGCAATCCGAGCGCACGGCGCGTCGGCTTAGGAAGGTGGCCGCACCAGACCGCGCTGTACTCGATCGCGGGTTCGCCACCGCGCAGGCGCTTGAAGTGCGCGGCGCCCGCGCTAAGGTTCAACGTGCCGGCGCGCTCGAGCGTAACCGAGAGGACATGAGCCATCAAAAGACGATAAAGCCCCGCCGCTTGCGGCCACGCCGTGTCGTATCCGACGATAGGGGCGGTCAGAAGCGGCCCCTGCGAGAAGATACCGATCACTGCGCGTAGTTGCCCGGATTCGTCGCGGAAGCCGCTTAACTCAAGCAGCCCCGCGCGGTGCCACGCTCGCAGGAATGCGGCGGTATAACGTGGATTGAACCGCGAGTATTTCTCAAGATAGAGTTGTGCGTAGAGCGCTTCGCCAGCGGCAAAATCATCAGTTGAAAACGTGCTGCCGTCCACCTGTCGAAGCGGCGTGGAGCGCAGCAGTTTGAGATCCCGCTTCAAGTTCTGATGCGCACTCACACTGCGCGCAACGTCGCGAAACACGTAGACTTGGCGCGTCGGAACAAGCGCGAATCCCGCCTGGGCCAGCGCCTGCAGCCAGTGCGCATGCTGCAGGGCGTTGAGCGAGCGAAACCAAATCGCGTGATCCGGCCAGCGCGTCTCCAGTTCATCGCGAACAGCCGGAAAGTCGATTCCCTCGGCGCAGGGATACAAATTCGTACTGAGCATCCAATTATTGACCGAGACGGCCCGATCGAGTCCCACGGCACGCAACCGGCGATCCGCCGCACCGATAACGCCCGTCAACGGCCACGCGAGGGCGCGGGGCACTACTCGCCGCGTTTCTTCCAATGCATAGCGGCTGTAGGTCGTGAGCGGCGAGCAAACCCATGCGTTTTCACCGCCCGTCTCGTTGATCGTGACAGGAAACGATAGGCCGTCGAACTCGACCGTGCCGACTTCAACGTCGATATTGCCGACATAACCTGGTGTCGGAACGCCGGCGTGCAGCGACGCGAACGCATTGGAATGCGCCGAGAACGTGGCTCGGGGAACGTAGAGGCAATCGTTCATGCATCCGGCAAAGCCTGGCCGTCCCATTCGATGTCCCGGGTTGCGGCTTCCCGCATATTGCAGCGCTGCGAGCGGGCGAGCTTCGCATAGGACATCAAATCGCGCAGCGCACCGCCGACAGGCCGACGATCACCCGCTATGCCGATCACGTCGGTTGCTCGCCGATAATCGTGCAGCCAGCCACGCAGATCCTTGCGCTTCGCAGCGTCCATCAAACCTGCGCCGGCCATCACGGCACCGATCATCTTCGGCGACGGCGAGACAGGCTCGACGCACGAATCGATCATCCCGTCGAGCGCCGCGGGAAGCGGGTCGTCGAGCGAAAATAGATGACAGCCGCTCGTGGCGCGTGGATTGCATTCGAGCACGCTGAGCTCGCCGTCGGCACGCTGTATCCAATCGAACGATAGTTGTCCGGTGAAGTCGAGCTTGTGTGCGAACCGCGCAACGAATTCGCGGACGGCATCGATACGCGCCGGCTCGAAGTAATAGCTGGAACTCGTCTGCATTCGCCAAGTGGGCCGATAGAGGCTGTGCGCGACGAGCCGCCCACGATCCGCTACGCTATAAGAACAATACTCGGTGCCGGGGACGTAACGCTGAGCAACCCATTTTCCGAGTGCGCCGAGTTCCGGCGCATCTTGCACAATACCGTCGCGATACAACCGCACGTGGACACCGAATCGCGAGAACTCGGGCTTGAGCACGATCGGCTTCGCGCCCGCCCATTGCCGCGCTTCGTCGATCGATCCGACGAGCGCCGATTCGGGAACGTTGGCACCGCAGCCTTCCGCCAGCGACAGAAAGCGCCACTTGCTGTGCATCTCGCGCAACTTGTCGAAGCCATCGGCTAGCACGCGAACTTCGCGCGGCAATTGCCCGCGATACCGCGATACAAAAAAGACTTCCTCGCAGGTCGGCACGATGAGATCGATCGCATGGTTCGTGCAGGCGCGCACCAGGTCGGCAACGAACTGGGCCGGCGAGTGACGCGGCGACGCAATCCGCAATGTCGTGCCGACTGCGTGCGACGCACCGCTGATCCAGCACGAGATGCTATCGGCAACCGTGACCGTCCATCCTTGATGCGCGAAGCGGCGCGCATGATCGAGCGCGACCGGCGCTCGCGCGCCGAGGATGAGAACGTTACGCGTCATGGCCGTCCCGCATCGGCTCACCGGATCGAGCGCGAGCATCGGCGGGCGCTGGCGGCGCCTCGCCGCACGCGCCGCATCGATCGGCCACGCCTAGCCGCCTCCCCTTCGGGCAGTAGCCTAGCCCTCGTATCGTCGCCAAAACCCTGATGCCCACCATTGTTTGAGTATTTTGGAAGAAGGGGGTCAGTTTAGAGGTTGGGCGATACGAAGGGAACACCGTTCGTGGCACTCGCTTGCGGCCGGCAGTTCAGTGCTTTTAGCGCTTCGGGTGCTGCTGGTAGCCAACGCAAGCCCAGATCGCCCCCTGAGCCGCTGCCGGGTGGCGGACGGACGACCGTACAACGGCTTCGTTCTGGGTTACGCCGGGTTGACGGATTCGACCATAGCAAGCGCGGCGACGCATCTCGCGCGCGTGATGACACGCGATTATCGTACCGACCTCGGATCGATTTGACTCTGGCATCGACCCGTCCATGCTGTGATTCCGCGAAGGCCGGCGCGCGGCCTCGAACTCTTTGGATCGAATGCGTACGTGGATACCCTGGTGTTCCAAGGCGACTAGCGCCACCTTTCCGGTAACGGTCATGCCACGAACGGTGCCAATTGGCGATTGAAATCAGGCTCGATTTCACGCGCCTCCTTCGCCAGATTCACCTGTTTGGTTGCCTTCGCTACGTCGATCAGATCGGCGCTGATCGGATACCCGCCTCGCCCCATCAGCCAAGCGAGCACGTCCGACAGGTGCCAAACGGACGGATTCCCCTCATGGACGGGCAAAGGGAACTGGGACGCATGAACAAGCATCAGCTTGCGCATGTTTTGTCGCGTCACGCCGGCAAGATCGGCGACATCCGTCAAGCCGACGAAATCGGGACCCGCTTCGACAAGCCGAGCCGATGCGATGCCGCGCTTGACGTCGCGCAGCGCCGAATAAATCGCCGACCCTGCATCCGGCGCTTCGCGCCTGAAGGCCAACGCAATGCGTCCCGGCTGACCGACACCGATTGTGGCGTCATCGCAGCCCGCCTCGAACAGGTGCTCGACGATTTGCTCGTGGGCCTGATTCTCATCCGCAAGCTGATACTTCAGCGTAAATACATATTCCATTAGGACTCCTAATTTTCGGTACGTAGACGCGATTTGAACGCTTCAACCTGCCGGACGACCGCGCAATGATCGACGACTCGCTTCAGATCCTTGGCGTGGTTTTCCGGACAGCGCGGCGTGCTCCAAACGCTAGTGATGCAAAATTCGCCGCACCGGCAATCAGCGTCGTTGTAGGGGCACAGTATCTTGCCCCATGCATGCCCGTTTCCTCGCTTCGGTTCGACTCGCCAGCCGCAAGCTTCCGCGTACGCTAGCGCCGCTTCAATTTCCTTCTTTGGATGTGGTCGTTGCATTCGTCAACGCGGCAAGAATACCGCTCAATAGAACGGTTGTCAATTGACAACCTGAGGTTATCGACGAATGCAGAGTACAGGCTCGGCGGTCCGATCATGAACTAGCCGGACGGCATAGGTCAGCGCTGTAACGAGGAAACGTGAAAAAGCCCCGAGGGCATGATCCGTCGGGGCTCTGAAGACTGCGTACCACCGCCGGCTCGAGCGAGCCGGCGTCGGGCGTGCGATTAACCGCGTTGGCCGATCGGCTTTGCTTCGCGCGGCATTTCGCCGATGAACAACTGACGCGGGCGGCCAATCTTCTGCTCGGCTTCCGAGATCATCTCGTTCCACTGAGCGATCCAGCCCACCGTCCGCGCCATCGCGAAAATGCAGGTGAACATCGACGTCGGGATGCCGAGCGCGCGTTGAACGATGCCCGAGTAGAAATCCACGTTCGGATAGAGCTTGCGCGAGACGAAGTATTCGTCTTCGAGCGCGATCTTTTCGAGCTGCATCGCGAGCTTGAACAGCGGATCGTCGTGCAGACCGAGCTCTTCGAGCACTTCGTGGCACGTTTCGCGCATGAGCTTCGCGCGCGGATCGTAGTTCTTGTACACGCGGTGGCCGAAGCCCATCAGCTTCACGCCCGAGTTCTTGTCCTTGACTTGCCTGATGAACTCGGGGATGTTGTCCGACGAACCGATTTGCTCGAGCATGTTCAGCGCCGCTTCGTTCGCACCGCCGTGCGCCGGGCCCCACAGACACGCGATACCGGCAGCGATACAGGCGAACGGATTCGCGCCCGACGAACCGGCCAGACGCACTGTCGACGTCGATGCGTTCTGTTCGTGGTCCGCATGCAGAATCAAGATACGATCGAGCGCGCGCACGAGCACGTCGTTGATCTTGTACTCTTCGCACGGGTTCGAGAACATCATGCGCATGAAGTTCGCGCTATACGACAGGTCGTTCTTCGGATAAACGAACGGCTGGCCGATGCTGTACTTGTAGGCCATCGCCACCAGCGTCGGCAGCTTCGCGATCATGCGGATCGCCGAAACGTCGCGGTGGTGCGGATCGTTGATGTTCAGCGAGTCGTGGTAGAACGCCGACAACGCGCCGACCGATGCGACGAGGATCGCCATCGGGTGCGAATCGCGACGGAAACCACGGAAGAAGAACTGCATCTGCTCGTGAACCATCGTGTGGCGCGTCACCGTGCCGACGAACTCTTGCTTTTCCGCGGCGGTCGGGAGTTCGCCCTTGAGCAGCAGGAAGCACGTTTCGAGGAAGTCCGCGTTTTGCGCAAGGTTGTCGATCGGGTAGCCGCGGTACAGCAGCTCGCCCTTGTCGCCATCGATATAGGTAATCGCGGAATTACACGATGCCGTCGACATGAAGCCCGGGTCGTACGTGAACTTGCCGGTTTGGCCATACAGCTTGCGGATGTCGATGACATCGGGGCCCATCGTGCCCTTGTAGATCGGCATTTCGACGCTCGGCGAATTATCGCTGAACGATAGCGTGGCTTTAACATCTGACGGAGTCATAGCTTCCTCAATCGAAGTTGGAACGGGTTTCCGATCATGCGCGCGCGGCGCGTCCAGCAATGCGGCGCTCAAACAGCGCGCAACAGGCCCAGCACCCGGACGATGTCCGGGTCGGAAAGTTCGCCTTCCGGTTCCTTGCGAGCGAGAAGCAAGTCCATCAGGTCGTTGTCGCTCAGCTCGAACAGACGTGTAAGCGCACCCACGTCTGCATCGCTGAGGCTCTCCTCATAACGGCCGAAAAAACGTTCGAAGATCAAATCGTTTTCCAGCAGACCCCGCCGTGCACGCCAGCGCAGGCGCGCTCGGCGCAGCGGGTCGGATTGGTGCGACGCATCATTATGCGCCGAGCCGGGCCCCGATGTCCCGAAGGACTCCTCAGGTGGCCGGGAGTGGAGCGAGTGCGGAGCAGCGAGTCTCATTCTTTAAACCGTACGACGCACCATCAATTCCTTGATCTTGCCGATCGCCTTCGTCGGATTGAGGCCCTTGGGGCATACATCGACGCAGTTCATGATCGTATGGCAACGGAATAGACGATAGGGATCTTCAAGGTTGTCCAGACGCTCGCCCGTGGCCTCGTCGCGCGTATCGGCAATGAACCGATACGCTTGCAACAGCCCCGCCGGGCCCACGAACTTGTCCGGATTCCACCAGAAGCTCGGGCATGACGTCGAGCAGCTGGCGCACAAGATACATTCGTACAGGCCGTCGAGCTCTTCGCGCTCTTCCGGCGACTGCAGACGCTCCTTTTCGGGCGGCGGCGTGTCGTTGATCAAGTACGGCTTGATCGAGTGGTACTGATTGAAGAATTGCGTGAAGTCGCAAATCAAATCGCGCACCACCGGCAGCCCCGGCAGCGGACGCAGCACGATCTTTTGCGGCAGATCGTTCAGATTCGTCAGGCAGGCCAGGCCGTTTTTGCCGTTGATGTTCATCGCATCCGAGCCGCATACGCCCTCGCGGCACGAGCGACGGAACGATAACGTTTCGTCCAGCGCCTTGAGCTTCACCAGCGCGTCGAGCAACATGCGATCGGTCGGGCCGATCTCGAGCTCGTACGTCTGCATGCGCGGCGCGGCATCCTTGTCCGGATCGTAGCGATAGATTTCGAAAGTACGTTTTGCCATTTCGCGTGTGTCCTTTGATTGCACCGGCTTAGAAGGTACGCGCCTTCGGCGGCACGGATTCGACCGTCAACGGCTGCATATGCACCGGTTTGTAATCGAGGCGATCGCCTTCGCTGAACCACAGCGTGTGGCGCAGCCAATTGACGTCGTCGCGTTCTTCGTGATCGCTCAGGGCGTGCGCGCCGCGGCTTTCCTTACGCGCTTCGGCCGACACCATCGTGGCGCGCGCCACTTCGATCAGGTTGGCCAACTCCAGCGCTTCGACGCGCGCCGTGTTGAACACCTTCGATTTGTCCTTCAAGTGCACGTGGTTCACGCGCTCGGCCACTTCGTTGATCTTTTCCACACCTTCGGCCAGCAGCTTGGACGTGCGGAACACCCCGGCGTGCGACTGCATCGCCGTGCGAATATCGCCCGCGATCGCCTGCGTGTATTCGCCCGAGCTCGACTTCTCGAGCTTGTCCAGGCGCGAGAGCGCGAAATCGGCCGCATCGGCCGGCAACGGCTTGTGCTCCTTGATGTCCTTGACGTGCTTGACGATGTGGTTGCCCGCGGCGCGGCCGAACACCACCAAGTCCAGCAGCGAGTTCGTGCCCAGACGGTTCGCCCCGTGGACCGACACGCACGAGCATTCGCCCACGGCATAAAAGCCGTTCACCACTTCTTCATGGCCGCGCGGGGTGCCCACCACCTGACCGTTGATGTTCGTCGGGATGCCGCCCATTTGGTAATGGATCGTCGGCACGACGGGGATCGGCTCCTTGATGCAGTCGACGTTCGCGAACTTCAGCGCGATTTCCCGAATCGACGGCAGACGCTTCATGATCGTCTCGGCGCCGATGTGCGACAGGTCCAGCAGCACGTGATCCTTGTGCGGACCCACGCCACGGCCTTCCTTGATTTCCTGGTCCATCGAGCGCGACACGAAATCGCGCGGCGCCAGATCCTTCAGCGTCGGCGCGTAGCGCTCCATGAAGCGCTCGCCGTTCGCGTTACGCAAAATGCCGCCTTCGCCGCGCACGCCTTCGGTGATCAGCACGCCCGCGCCGGCCACGCCGGTCGGGTGGAACTGCCAGAACTCCATATCCTGCAAGGCGATGCCCGCACGAGCGGCCATCCCCAGGCCGTCGCCCGTATTGATGAACGCATTCGTCGAGGCCGCGAAGATACGGCCCGCGCCGCCCGTGGCGAACAGCGTGCACTTGCCTTCGAGGATGTAGACGTCGCCCGTTTCCATTTCGAGCGCGGTCACGCCCAGCACGTCGCCGTCGGCGTCGCGGATCAGATCGAGCGCCATCCATTCGACGAAGAACTGGGTCTTGGCCGCGACGTTTTGTTGATACAGCGTGTGCAGCAGCGCGTGGCCGGTACGGTCGGCGGCCGCGCAGGCGCGCTGGACCGGCTTTTCGCCGTAATTGGCCGTGTGCCCGCCGAACGGGCGCTGATAGATGGTGCCGTCCGCATTGCGGTCGAACGGCATGCCGAAGTGCTCCAACTCATAGACGGCGTTCGGCGCCTCACGGCACATGAATTCGATCGCGTCTTGATCGCCGAGCCAATCGGAGCCCTTGATCGTGTCGTAAAAATGGTAATGCCAGTTGTCTTCGCTCATGTTGCCCAGCGAAGCGCCGATCCCGCCTTGCGCGGCGACCGTGTGCGAACGCGTGGGAAACACTTTCGAGAGCACGCAAACGGAGAGGCCGGCACGCGCGAGCTGCAGCGAGGCGCGCATACCCGAGCCGCCCGCACCGACGATGACCACGTCGAAGCGGCGACGCGGCAGAGCATTCTTGATTGCAACCATTCTTTTACACTCTCCAGAGAATCTGTACAGCGTAGCCCGCGCACCCGAGCAGCCAGACGATCGTCAGCGCTTGCAATACGAGCCGCGTGCCGACGGGCTTCACATAGTCCATCCAGATGTCACGCATACCGACCCACGCGTGGTACAGCAGCGAGAGCAAGGCGACGAACGTAGCGAGCTTCATCCAGGGAGTGGCGAAGATCGAGGCCCAGCCGTCGTAGGAGAAAGCCTGTGCGACGAAGAACCACGCGAGCAGGATCACGGTGTACACCGCCATGATGGTGGCGGTCACGCGCTGCGCGAGCCAATCGCGCAGGCCGTAGTGCGCGCCTACGACCAGGCGCTTCGAGCCGATTCGGTTATTGGCTGCCATTTTTTAGAATGCTCCGAACAGTTTGAGCGCGAAGGCGATCGTCAGGACCGAGGACACGACGAAAACGACGATCGAGGTACGCTTGCCGTTCTCCTTCGTCACCGCTTCGTGGTTGGTGTCCATGACCAGATGACGGACACCGGCGCAGAAGTGAAAGAGAAAGGCCCACGCCAGCACCAGCGTGATCAGCTTGACGACGATGTTCGACAGAAACAGCTTGAACGTTTCGAAGCTGATTTCCGAGGTGAGGCTTTGATCGAAGAGGTACAGCAGGAAGGGAAGGGAAACGAAGAGCAGCGCGCCGCTGACCCGGTGCAGGATCGACACGCGCCCCGCTAGCGGTAGACGGTATGCGGTCAAGATTTGCCCCACACCGATGTTCCGGAATTCCGGCCTCGGTTTTTTTACGGCTTCTGCCATGCTAGACCCCTACTATGTAGTCACACTAACCCGCGATTTTAGCCCTTTTTCATCCCGCAGCGCAGCGAAAACCGGAGAACACCGTTGCATGGCGCGCAACGATCGCGCCCGCCGCGGGCTGCGCGACGGCGCCCGCGGACGATCTCAGCTCAAGTCGTTCTGATAGTGGTACCCGGTTGTCACATACCAACCGCGACGCACTTCGACAGGCCGGTCTCCGTAGGTATAGGACACGCGCTCCACCGATAGCAATGGGAATCCGGCGGAAACCCCGAGCAGATCGGCGACGGCCGGCTCGGCCGCCACCGCGCGAATCTTCTCGGATGCGCGAATCATGCGCGTGCCGAATTCCGCCTCGAACATGGCATAGAGCGGGCCCTTGTATTCGCTGAGACGTTCGACCGTCAGGCCGCGAAAGACGGCGCCAGGCAACCAGATCTCGTCGAGTACCGTCGAGGCACCGTCGAATTGCAGCAAACGCTTGATTTGAACGACGGGATCGGCGGGCTTCAGATCGAGCTGACGGGCGATTTCCGCCGGCGCGCGCAAACGGCGGCATTCGAGCAGCTTGCTGACGTGCGGATGTTCGGCACCGTCGTCGGCCAACAAACGAAGAAAGCGGAACTGCGCGCGATCCTCGTTGTGAGTCGCAACGAATGTGCCCTTGCCCTGGCGGCGAACGACCAGATTTTCGGCGGCCAATTCGTCGATCGCCTTTCTGACCGTGCCCTGGCTCACCTTATAGCGGGCCGCGAGTTCGACCTCGCTCGGGATGATTTCGCCGGGCTTCCATTCGCCGGACTCGAGGCTCTGCGTGATGAGCCCTTTTATTTGTTGGTACAGCGGGCTGAACGTAGGCGAAGGGACGCTCGCAGCCGTGCCGTCGCCGGATTGGCCGTTAGAATTGCCCGCGCTTGCCTGGTTCGCATTCATCCGCGCATTTCAACACAAAGGGCCGGCGCCCGTCCAGGCTTTCATGCCGGATTCATATGTCTTATATAAGACATATGATACGGTTGACTTTGAATAGACCCACTTCTAAACTCCGACGCGAGCAAGGGGATAGGATATAACCCTACACGCTTCGCGTAACGCGCATAAAATGGCGTTTTTTCCTAAGCGTAGACGCACCACACGCACCAACGCATCCTTGGAGAGTTCTCAATGGCTAAGTCCGCAAAGCGCGTTGCCGTTACCGGCGCCGCAGGTCAAATCGGTTACTCGCTGCTGTTTCGCATCGCCAACGGCGATCTGCTCGGCAAGGACCAGCCCGTCATTCTGCAATTGCTCGACCTCCCGCAAGCGCAAGCCGCCGTCAAGGGCGTCGTCATGGAGCTCGAAGACTGCGCGTTCCCGCTGCTCGCGGGCGTGGTCGTGACGGACGATCCGAAGGTCGCGTTCAAGGACGCCGACATCGCGCTGCTCGTGGGTGCGCGTCCGCGCTCGAAGGGCATGGAGCGTAAGGATCTGCTCTCGGCCAACGCCGAAATCTTCACGGTGCAAGGCCGTGCGCTGAACGAAGTCGCCAGCCGCGACGTGAAGGTGCTCGTCGTCGGCAATCCGGCCAACACGAACGCCTACATCGCGATGAAGTCGGCACCGGATCTGCCGAAGAAGAACTTCACGGCGATGTTGCGCCTCGATCACAACCGCGCGCTGTCGCAGATCGCCGCGAAATCGGGCAAGCCGGTTTCGTCGCTCGAGAAGCTCACCGTCTGGGGCAACCACTCGCCGACGATGTACGCCGATTACCGCTTCGCAACGGCCGACGGCCAGCCGGTCAAGGCGCTCATCAACGACGAAGAATGGAACCGCAACGTATTCCAGCCGACCGTCGGCAAGCGCGGCGCAGCAATCATCGAAGCGCGCGGCCTGTCGTCGGCGGCTTCCGCAGCCAACGCGGCGATCGATCACGTGCGTGACTGGGTGCTCGGCACGAACGGCAAGTGGGTCACGATGGGCGTTCCGTCGGACGGCTCGTACGGCATTCCGGAAGACATCGTCTACGGTGTGCCGGTAACCTGCGAAAACGGCGAATACAAGCGTGTGGAAGGCTTGGAGATCGACGCCTTCTCGCGCGAAAAGATGGACTTTACGCTGAACGAACTCCTCGAAGAGCGCGACGGCGTGCAACACCTGCTCGGCTGATCCTCGACGTGCCGATTCCGCCTGCGCGAGCGGGCGGATCGGCGAACGATGCGAGAATCCGGCGCCGCGCACGCCGCGTCACTGCGACGCAGGCGGCCGGCGCCGTCTTAGCATATGGGATTTGCACGCGCTTTGTGACGCCCCGTCGCCGTAGCGGTTCGTCGTCCAGCGAGCGAAACGATGCCGTCATGCGCGTCGCCCCGCGTGAGGGCGCCCGTGACCCGGGCCGCAGCGCTAGCGCTCGAGCGAATCCAGTCTTTTGTTCTTTGTTTACAACACGATTACAGCCTCTCGAGCCGAAGATGCGCGTCCTCCCCCCCGCCGAAGTGTTGTTTGACGGCGAAACGCCGCCCGCGCTCCTACCCGTGTGCGATCACTACGCGGGCAGCGAGAAGCTGATGCTCAAATCGCTCGCGCTCCAGGCTCAACTCGGGCCCGTTTTCGACGTGACGCTCGACTGCGAAGACGGCGCCGCCGTCGGTCACGAAGCCGAGCATGCCGAACTGGTTGCATCGTTAATCGGCGGCGAGCACGATCGCTTCGCACGCGTCGGCGTGCGTATTCACGACTACGCCCATCCGCATTGGCGCGACGACGTCCGGCTCGTCCTGCGCGCGGCGCGGCGCGCCCCCGCCTACATCACGCTGCCGAAGGTGCGCAGCATGGCCGATGCCGCCGAAATGTGCGCCTTCATCGAAGCGACGCGCCGGGAGTTCGGCATCGAGCAACCCATTCCGACCCAACTTCTGATCGAAACGCACGGCGCGCTCGCCGAGGTCTTCCGTCTCGCGTCGCTGCCGACGGTCGAAGCCCTGTCGTTCGGCCTCATGGATTTCGTCTCCGCGCACGACGGCGCGATCCCCGATGCGGCCATGCGTTCGCCAGGCCAATTCGATCATCCGCTCGTTCGTCGTGCGAAGCTGGAAATCGCCGCAGCCTGCCACGCCTACGGACGGGTGCCGTCGCACAATGTCAGCACGGAAATCCGCGATATGTCGATCGTCGCCGCGGACGCAGCCCGCGCACGCGAAGAATTCGGCTACACCCGCATGTGGAGCATCCATCCGGCGCAAGTGCCCGTCATCGTCGCCGCGTTCGCGCCGCGCGACGAGGCGATCGCCACCGCGGCGGAAATCTTGCTCGCGGCCCAAGGGTCGCAATGGGGACCGACGCGCCACGGCAATACGTTGCATGATCGGGCAAGTTACCGCTACTACTGGTCGGTGCTGCGCCGCGCGCACGCGACCGGGCGGGCACTGCCGCCCGAAACCGCAGCGTTGTTCTCCGACGCCGCTTCCTCGAAGGAGACGCGATGAGATCGCACCCGGTGACGAGACCGTCCGCCACGGCATCGCCCCAAAAAGCGGCCGCAGCTACCGGTACGGCGTGGGCGAACGACATCCGATCGGAAAATCTGAAGTTTGTGCCGCCAAATAGGAGAAAATAGCGACCGCCACGCGCCACGCTGCGCGCGCAGAGCCGGCGGATCCACCCGCCAAGCGGTTCGTGTTCATTTTGTTTCACCGTTATTCAAAAGGTCTTGATTCCATGAAGAAATTGCTGATCGCCGCCGTCGTCGCTTCGCTGTCCGCTACGACGCTCCTCGCCGCGAACGACGCGTTCGCGCAAAACGGCAGCACGGCCGCGAAAAAAACCGCCGCCAAGCACCCGGCGCCGAAGCACCGCCTGGTCAAGCGCAAGTCGTCCAAGAGCGTCGCCAAAAACGATCCGGTGCCGGAGGGCGCGGTGACGTGGTCCTGCCAGGACGGCCAGTCGTTCGCGCTGAAGGGCGACATGAAGCGCGATCAAATCGTGACGGTTCACTGGGCCAACAAGAACTACAACCTGCCGCGCGAATCCACGAGCACGGGCGCCGACCGCTTCCACGACGCCGCTACGGGCCTCGACCTCGTCGTGATTCCGACGAAGGCCATGTTGTTCTCGGACCACGACGGCTCCCGCCTGGCGGACGAATGCAAGACCGCCGAAATGATGCAAGGCGCGCCGGCCCCGACCCAATCGAACGCGCTGCAAAAGTCCGGCAGCTAAGTCCTGCGCCAGGGAGCCCCGTCCCATGTCCGCATCGATCTCGAACATCCGGCCCGCGCCGGACCAGGTGCTGGTCGATATCGTCGAGTATGTCCGGGATGCGCGGATCGACGGCGCCCTCGCACTCGATACGGCACGCATCTGCTTGATCGACACGCTGGGCTGCGGACTCGAGGCCCTCTCCTACCCCGCCTGCACGAAACTGATGGGCCCGATCGTGCCGGGTACCGTCGTCCCGCAACGGGGCGAAGGTGCCCGGCACGCAATTTCAGCTCGACCCCGTGCAGGCCGCCTTCAACATCGGCGCGATGATTCGTTGGCTCGATTTCAACGACACCTGGCTCGCCGCCGAATGGGGGCATCCGTCCGACAATCTCGGCGGCATCTTGGCCACGGCCGATTGGTTGTCGCGCACCGCCGTGGCCGCCGGCAAAAAGCCGCTGGTCATGAAGGACGTGCTCGTGGCGATGGTCAAGGCGCATGAAATCCAAGGCGTCATCGCACTCGAGAATTCGTTCAACCAGGTCGGGCTCGATCACGTCCTACTCGTCAAGCTCGCCTCGACGGCAGTCGTGGGGCACATGCTCGGCCTTTCCCGCGACGAACTCCTCAATGCCGTCTCGCTCGCCGTCGTGGACGGGCATGCACTGCGCACGTACCGGCACGCGCCTAATACCGGCTCGCGCAAATCGTGGGCGGCCGGGCGATGCAACCTCGCGCGCCGTGCGCCTCGCGCTGATCGCCAAAACCGGCGAGATGGGCTATCCGTCGGTGCTGACGGCCAAGACGTGGGGCTTTTACGACGTGCTGTTCAACGGCAACGCGTTCAAGTTTCAGCGTCCGTACGGCACCTATGTGATGGAAAACGTGCTCTTCAAGATCTCGTTTCCGGCCGAGTTTCATGCCCAGACGGCGGCCGAAGCAGCCATGACGCTGCATCGCCAACTGCGGGCAGGCGGCAAACGTATCGAAGACATCGCGAAGATCACGATCCGCACGCACGAGGCGGCGATACGGATCATCGACAAATACGGCCCGCTCGCCAATCCGGCCGATCGCGACCATTGCATCCAGTACATGGTGGCGGTGCCGATGATCTTCGGGCGTTTGACGGCAGCCGATTACGAGGATGCGGTCGCGGGCGATCCGCGCATCGATGCCCTGCGCGCCAAGATCGTTTGCGTCGAGGATCCGCAGTTCACGGCCGATTACCACCATCCCGACAAACGCTCGATCGCCAATGCATTGACGGTCGAGTTCAGCGACGGGACGAAACTCGACGAAGTCGTGGTCGAATATCCGATCGGCCACAAACGGCGCCGCGCGGAAGGCATCCCGCTGCTGGTGGAGAAGTTCAGGACGAATCTCGCGCGCCGGTTCCCGGAGAAGCAGCGCCGGGCCATTCTCGATGTCTCGCTCGATCAAGCGACGCTCGAAGCAATGCCCGTGAACGAGTACGTCGATTTGTACGTGATATAGAAGGATCGAAGGATAGAAAGCGGGAGTCCCGAATTCGGGGATCTCCAAACGCTGGTTTCAGGTTCAAGGTTCAAGAAAACGTAGCAACGTCATTTCCTCGCTCTAAACCTAGGAAAAACCATGGCCCACAATCTGCACAACACGCTCAAGGAATTCGACAGCGGTACCGGCAAAGGCAAGTTCTATTCGCTGCCGCAGTTGGGTAAGGCGCTGAATATCAAGATCGACCGCCTGCCGGTGTCGATCCGCATCGTGCTCGAATCGGTGCTGCGCAACTGCGACGGCAAGAAGGTCACGGAAGAGCACGTCAAGCAGCTCGCCAACTGGAAGCCGACCGCGGCACGCACCGACGAAATTCCGTTCGTCGTCGCGCGCGTCGTGCTGCAGGACTTCACCGGCGTGCCGCTGCTGGCCGACCTCGCCGCGATGCGCAGCGTGGCGCAAGCGTACGGGCAAGGATCCGAAGGCCATCGAGCCGCTGGTGCCGGTCGATCTCGTCGTCGACCACTCGGTGCAGATCGACTACTACGGCACGCAAAGACGCGCTCGACCTGAACATGAAGCTCGAGTTCCAGCGCAACAACGAGCGCTACCAGTTCATGAAGTGGGGCATGCAGGCGTTCGACACGTTCAAGGTCGTGCCGCCCGGCTTCGGCATCGTGCACCAGGTGAACCTCGAATACCTCGCGCGCGGCGTGCACAAGAAGACCGAGAACGGCGACACCGTCTACTACCCGGACACGCTGGTCGGCACCGACAGCCACACGACGATGATCAACGGCATCGGCGTGGTCGGCTGGGGCGTGGGCGGCATCGAGGCCGAAGCCGGCATGCTCGGCCAGCCGGTGTACTTCCTGACGCCCGACGTGGTCGGCGTCGAGCTCAAGGGCAAGCTGCGCGAAGGCGTGACCGCGACCGACCTGGTGCTGACCGTCACCGAAATGCTGCGCAAGGAGAAGGTGGTCGGCAAGTTCGTCGAGTTCTTCGGCGAAGGCACGGCGCTCGCTCGCGGTGCCCGACCGCGCGACGATCGGCAACATGGCGCCCGAATACGGCGCGACGATGGGCTTCTTCCCGGTCGACGAAAAGACGATCGACTACTTCAAGGGCACGGGCCGCACCGAAGCCGAAATCGCCGCCTTCGAAGCCTACTTCAAGGCGCAGGAGCTGTTCGGCATGCCGAAGGCCGGCGAGATCGACTACACGAAGACGCTCACGCTCGACCTCGGCACGGTGGCCCCGTCGCTGGCGGGCCCGAAGCGTCCGCAGGACCGCATCGAAATCGGCAACGTGAAATCGACGTTCGCGGAGCTGTTCAGCAAGCCCGTGGGCGAAAACGGCTTTGCCAAGAAGCCGGCCGATCTGGACGCCGAGTACGAAACGACCAACGGCGTGAAGCTGAAGAACGGCGACGTGCTGATCGCCGCGATCACCTCGTGCACGAACACGTCGAACCCGAGCGTGCTGCTGGCCGCCGGCCTGCTCGCGAAGAAGGCCGTCGAAGCCGGTCTGACGGTCGCAGCCGCACATCAAGACCTCGCTCGCTCCGGGCTCGCGCGATCGTCACCGAGTACCTGACGAAGACGGGCCTGCTGCCCTACCTCGAGAAGCTCGGCTTCGACGCTCGCCGCTTACGGCTGCACCACCTGCATCGGCAACGCGGGCGATCTGACGCCCGAACTCAACGAAGCCATCACGAAGAACGACCTCGTCGCGCGGCCGTGCTGTCGGGCAACCGCAACTTCGAAGCGCGCATCCACCCGAACATCCGCGCGAACTTCCTGGCCTCGCCGCCGCTGGTCGTCGCCTACGCGATCGCCGGCACGATCACGCGCGATCTGATGACCGAGCCGGTCGGCAAGGGCGACGGCGGGCGCGATATCTATCTCGGCGACATCTGGCCGTCGAGCGAGGAAGTCAATGCGCTGCTGAAGTTCGCTATGGACGCCGACGCGTTCCGGGCAAACTATGCCGAGCTCACGAAGACGGGCGATCTGTTGGAGCAAGATCGAGGGCGCGGAAGGCCAGGTGTACGACTGGCCGAAGTCGACCTACATCGCCGAGCCGCCGTTCTTCGGCGAGCAATTCTCGATGACGCCGTCGGGCGAGATTCCGGCCATCAAGGGCGCACGCGCACTGGGCGTGTTCGGCGATTCGGTGACGACCGACCACATCAGCCCGGCCGGCTCGATCAAGGAAGATTCGCCCGCGGGCAAATGGCTGAAGGAGAACGGCGTGCAGAAGGCCGACTTCAACAGCTACGGCTCGCGCCGCGGCAACCACGACGTGATGATGCGCGGCACATTCGCCAACGTGCGTATCAAGAACCTGATGATTCCGCCGAAGGAAGACGGCACGCGCGTGGAAGGCGGCTTGACGATCCATCAGCCGAGCGGCGAACAACTGTCGATCTACGACGCCGCGATGAAATACATCGCCGACGGTACGCCGACGATGATCTTCGCCGGCGAAGAATACGGCACCGGCTCGTCGCGCGACTGGGCGGCCAAGGGTACGCAGCTGCTGGGCGTGAAGGCGGTCGTCGCCCGCAGCTTCGAGCGCATTCACCGCTCGAACCTCGTCGGCATGGGCGTGCTGCCGCTGCAGTTCAAGGGCTCGGACAGCGTGCAATCGCTCGGCATCACCGGCGAGGAAACCTACGACATCGAGGGGCTCGGCGACGACTTCAAGCCGCAACAGGAAGTCACGCTCGTGATCCACGGCAAGGACGGCAAGACGCAGCGCGTGCCGGTCCTGCTTCGCATCGATACGCCGATCGAAGTCGATTACTACAAGCACGGCGGCATCCTGCCGTTCGTGCTGCGCTCGCTGTTGGCGGCGTAAGCGTTTAGCTGAGGCGTCGGCTTCAGCTTCAGTGTCAGCACCGCCTGCGAGGTATGCAGGTGCCGCGCTTCTCGAAAGGGAAGCGCGATGCATTCGAAGCCCGGCCTAGGCCGGGCTTTTTACGTCACAGCGGAACAAACGCATCAAAAGAACCCGAGCGCCTCGGCTTGATAGCTGACGAGCAGACACTTCGTCTGCTGATAGTTCTCGAGCGCCTTTTTGTGCGTTTCGCGGCCGATGCCGGATTGCTTGTAGCCGCCGAACGCAGCGTGCGCGGGGTACAGGTGATAGCAGTTCGTCCACACGCGGCCTGCTTCGATCTCACGCCCCATGCGATAGGCCCGCGTGCCATTGCGCGTCCAAACACCCGCGCCAAGTCCGTAAAACGTATCGTTGGCCAGTTCGATCGCCTCGGCCTCGTCCTTGAACGTCATCACCGAAGCGACCGGCCCGAAGATCTCTTCCTGGAAGACGCGCATCTTGTTGTTACCGAGCAGCATCGTCGGTTGCACGTAGAAGCCGTCACCGAGTTCGGCGAGCGGCGCCGTGCGCGAACCGCCCGTCAGGCACGTCGCCCCTTCCTCGCGGCCGATATCGATGTACGAGAGGATCTTGTCGAGTTGCTGCTGCGACGCCTGCGCCCCGATCATCGTGCTCGGATCGAGCGGATGCCCTGCTTTGATGTTGCCGACGCGGGCGATCGCTTTTTCGATGAACCGGTCGTAGATCGATTCCTGGATCAGAACGCGCGACGGGCAGGTACACACTTCGCCTTGATTCAGCGCGAACATCGCCAGCCCTTCGAGCGCTTTGTCGAGATATGCATCGTCCTGATCGAGCACATCGGCGAAAAAGATGTTCGGGCTCTTGCCGCCTAGCTCGACGGTACTCGGAATGAGGTTGTCCGCCGCGGCGTGCAAAATGCGTTTGCCGACCGGCGTCGAGCCGGTGAAGGCAATCTTCGCGATCCGTTTGTTCGTGGCCAACGCCTCGCCGGCCTCCTTGCCGAAACCGCTGACGATGTTGATGACGCCCGCCGGGAACAAGTCGCCGATGATTTCCATGAGGACCAAGATGGAAGCAGGCGTCTGCTCGGCCGGTTTCATCACGACGCAGCAGCCCGCCGCGAGCGCCGGCGCGAGCTTCCATGCGGCCATGAGCAGCGGGAAATTCCACGGAATGATTTGGCCGACCACACCCATCGGCTCATGGAAATGGTAGGCCACCGTGTTGTCGTCGATTTCGGAGATCGCGCCTTCCTGCGCACGGATGCAGCCCGCGAAATAACGGAAGTGATCGACGGCGAGCGGAAGATCGGCGGCCATCGTCTCGCGCAGCGGCTTGCCGTTGTCGATCGTCTCGGCGACAGCGAGCAGCTTCAGGTTCTTTTCCATGCGCTCTGCCACGGCCAGGAGCAGATTGCCGCGCTCCGTCGTCGAAGTCTTGCCCCACTTGCGGCGCGCCGCATGGGCGGCGTCGACGGCCAGCTCGATGTCTTCGGCACTCGAGCGCGGAATGCGGCAGAACGGCTTGCCGTTGATCGGCGAAACGTTCTCGAAATAATTCCCGCCGACAGGGGCAACCCACTTGCCCCCGATATAGTTGTCGTACTGCTTGCGGTACGGGAATTCGATGTCCAGGCCAAGTTGTTTCAGGTCAAACAGGTCCATCGCATGTCTCCTTTGGATTTCGATCGCGTTCTGTGAAATTCGCGCTACAGCGCCAAACGGCTGTGGGCAGCAATAGGCAACTACCATGCCAAACTGAAATCATTGAATTCCGGCGGATGAAGCTGTTGCAACGGAAGCCGGGTGTTCCATTTCGGTACAACTCTGATCGACCAGGCGTCGAGTGTTTCAATTTGGAACAGGCTCGTCATGAACGAGCGCGATACGGCGGAGCTCACGCGCGCTCACTTCGCCGCATGGACGGCGACGAGGGGGCCGGCATTGAGCAATATAGTCGACGCACGCGCCGTGTCGGCGGTCATTTTGGCGGTGCCGGCGCCATATCCGTTCGCATTCAGCAGATACGCCATGATGTCGGCATACTCGTCGTCCTTGAGCTTGCCCGGTCGATCGGCCGGCATGTTCGTCGACATATAGGTGTAAATGCCGCCGATCGTCAGGTGCGAACCGCTTGCGGGTGCGAACGCCGGCCCGCTCAGCGCCGGTGCCGTGATGCCCTGCATGTTCGCGCCGTGACACTTGGCGCATTGGCTGCTGTAAAGGCGCTTGCCGTGCGCGACTTGCGCATTGTCGAACGATAGCGACGCCGAAGCGGGGGCCGCGTCGTCGGATACCTTCATGACGTGTCCGGCGCTGCCGGCAGGATCCACCGAATACGTCGAATACGTCGAATACGCTGAATACGCCGCGTTGTGCACCCTGCCGTGGCCGGCCGTGACGACAGGTCCGTCCAGATAGGCCCATCGCGCCGGCATGTTCCGCGCCGCCTGAATCGATGCGGGCAAAGCCCACGCATGCGTGAGCGCATCGAGCCGTCCATCGGACGCCATCGCGCCGAGCGCGCGATCCACTTTCCGCTGCAGTGCCTTCGCATCATGGTTAAAGGCCAATACGAGCTGCCAGTCGGAATAGGGCGAGCGCGTCTTACCGATTTCGAAGTGCTGCCCCGCATGCGCTTGCTGATAGGCGACAACCGCCGGATACCAAACGATCGCACGCACCGCACGGCCGCTAGCCACGGCGGCGACCGTGAGATCGGGCGTGGTTTCGAGGTCGAAGCGCACATGCTGCTCCCCGACCGCAATCAATTGCGATGGGCTGCCATAGGTGGCCGCTACAACCACCGGCGCCGCGCTCTCGGGTGCTTTCGCAGCGGCCGCGATGCTGACATAGTCCGCGCGCAAATAGCCACGGGAAAACAACATGGCGCCGCTGGCCGCATCGGCAACCGACGAACGCGGAAAGCCCGCGATCAGATCGCAGCCACGGCCGAGCGTTGCGCGCAACGTCTTGAGTGAGACGCCGTCGTCATCGTCGCCGCCGGGGAGCCCGTGCTCGACCACCAGGGCGGCGATACCGGCCGTCTCGAGCGCTTCCTTTGCAACCGCCTTGTCGAGCGCGGCCGAGGGGCTGCCGGGAAACGTGCAGATGTGAATCGGCGCGGCGGCAACGGCCGACGACGAGACAATGGCGAGACTCGCGGCAAAGGCCGCGCCCGCCGCAAATTGACGAAGAGGCGTTTTCATAACTGTGCTTTCGATGAGTGCCGATGAGTGCCGATGAGTGCCGACGAGTGTGGCGACCGCCGCTCCGGGAGGTGGCCGCCACACTCGTTCGGAAACGAGAATGGGAAATCGAGCTAGCGAATAAGCGCGCCGGTCCATGGCGGCGCGGGCGAGCGAGTGGCGTTAGCCCCGGTGCAAGGCGAACACGTAGAGCGTGCCCCCACGCGGCACCTTGTCGGCGATTTTCGCCATCGGGCCGCCCCAGATGGGATTCGCACCGCCATAGCCGGCGAGCACGGCCACATACTCTTGCCCGTTCGCTTCGAACACCGATGGCTGCGCCACGATGCCGCTCGCCAACTTCGGGCTTTGCCAGAGAACCTTGCCGGTCTCTTCGTCGAACGCATAAAGGTGGCCGTCGAGCGAACCGCTGAACACCAGGCCGCCCGCCGTGCTCGCGACACCGCCGTTCCAGGGCATCTTGCTCCAATGACTCCAAACCTTTTTGCCCGTATTGACGTCGATCGCCTGCAATTCGCCGTAGCCTTTGCTACCGGGTTCGGACTGAATCTCGAAGCCTTCGCCGAGATACGGCAGGCCCTCCATATAGCTCACCGATTTTCCCGATAGGCTCATGCACGCATGCAGCGTCGGCACAAACGCCAGATGCTTGGCCGGATCGTACGAGACGGACCACCAGTTCTTCCCGCCGAGGAAGCTGGGACACGTATTGATTGTGGTGCCGACATTCGGGTATTTCGATTGATCTTCGATCGGTTCGCCGTCAGCCGTATAGCCCGTGACCGAGGTCGCCTTCACAAACGGCTTGGCGTAGATGAGCTTGCCCGTCGTCCGATCGAGCGCATGGAAGAAGCCGTTGCGGTCGGCATGGATGATGGCGTCGTAGTGCTTGCCGCCGTACTGAACGTCTGCCAGGACCGGCGTGTTCACGCCGTCGTAGTCCCACGTGTCGTTGCGCGTGTATTGGTAGTGCCATTTGATATCGCCTGTCTTCGGATCGAGCGCGAGCAGCGAGTCCGAATAGAGGTTGTCGCCCGGGCGCAGCTTCGCGAGCCAGGGGCCGGGGTTACCGACGCCCCAGAACAGCGTCTTCGTCGACGGATCGAACGTACCCGTGAGCCACGATGCGCCGCCGCCATGTTCTTGCATGCCGTCGGGCCAAGTATCGCCGCCCTTCTCGTTGGCGGCCGCAATCGTCGTGCGCTTCCAAAGCACATTACCGTTGTCGGGATCGAGGGCGGTAATGAAACCGCGTGCCCCGTACTCGCCGCCCGAATTGCCGACGACGATCGCGCCGTCCAGCGCGAGCGGGGCGAGCGAGAACGCGTAGCCCGTGCCCGGATCGAACATTCGCTTCTTCCAAGCGACGTTCCCCGACTGTGCATCGAGCGCGACGATCTCGCCGTCGAGCATGGCGATGTACGCATTCTTGCCGTATAGCGCTACGCCTCGGTTCACCACATCGCAGCATGCGTTCTTAAATGCTTCCGGGCCAAGATTCGGCTCGTACTTCCAAAGCGACTTACCGGTCGTCGCATCGAAGGCATAGACGTTGTCCTTCGGCGTACTTACGAACAGATAGTTGCCATTGACGATCGGTGTCGCCTCGAAGCCTTGCTGCAGATCGGCCGGGAACTTGTAACTCCAAGCCAGCGAGAGGTGCTTCACGTTCGACGTATCGATTTGCTTCGCGGGGGAATGCGACTGCCCGTCGTAGGTGCGGTAGTAAGTGAGCCAACCTGGATCGGTCTGCGCACTCGCGAGCCGGTCGAAGGTGACGGCTGGATAGTCGCCGGCGGCGTTCGAAGGTTGGGGGGCGAGGCCGATCGCTGCCAGCGCGCATGCTACGAGCGCTTGCCGCCAATCGGCTTGAGCGGGACTGCTGTTCATGTGTGTCTCCTATATGACCGATGCGGCCGCCATCGCGCTTTCTGCCGGTCCCCTGCGAAGCCATCGAACGGAGTCGGCGGATGGAACACGCATACGGTTTATGCCAAGCGCAGGTTCGTCGATGGGTTGCGACGCGGCTCGACCGAGTGCGAAAACGCTTTATTTGAGCCAGGCCGCGGGCGACGCTGAATGCAAAGGGTGTGCCATTGCGGTGGCAATACGCCGCGAGCCGTGACCGGCCGTCGTGTGCTTGCGCCCCGCGACAACATGCCTCGGTTCCGCCTTGGATACCCCTCGTTCAAAGCTGAAACACCTCGAACACATTGGACAGCGCGAGTGTCGCGAAACGAAACACTGCGCTCACGCAGAGGCATTGCAGCGCCTTAACCGAACCACGGCCCCGTTCCCCTTGCGCCTTCGTGACGTAGGGAAGATGCAAGCCTCATGGCCGGTGGACATTGGCATGGATCTCGCACTGGCTAGGCAACAAGATCAAGCAACGGAGGAGACCATGAGCCGGTTCAAGATGGCATTTCCCCGCCTGTGTGTGGGCTTTGCGATGAGTATGCGGGTCTATCCGGCGGTCATCGAACGATGAGGAGTCCGAATCATGCGTATCTCGGCCAACGATATCGTTCGAATCGCTGGAATTGTTCGAATCGTTCGACGCGCCACGCGCGCCTTGCGCGTTGCCTCCTCGCGAGCGCGCTTGCAGGGTTCGCGCCGCTCGCCTGCGCGCAGACCGATGCCGAACGCGCGCTGCCCGTTACACCGGCCTCTATCCCCGCGGCTTGGAACGGCGCAACCTATCACGCGACGCTGCAGCCGATCGTCGTAGTCGCGACCACGCCGCTTGCCGGCATCGGCCTGCCGCTCTCGCAAGTGGCCGCCAACGTGCAGGTCGTCCACGCCCGGCAGCTCGATGCTCAGCATCGAGAAACGCTCGCCGATTACTTCGAGAAGAACCTGCCGAGCATCGATGTCAACGATGCACAAGGCAATCCGTATCAAACCAACGTCAACTATCGGGGCTTCACGGCTTCGCCTTTGCTCGGAACACCTCAAGGTCTATCCGTCTTCATGGACGGCGTGCGCATCAACGAGCCCTTCGGCGACGTGGTGAACTGGGACTGGATCCCGCAGCAAGCCATCGATACGATCGAACTCGTGCCCGGCTCGAACCCGCTGTTCGGCTTGAATACGCTCGGCGGTGCGATTGCGATTTCGACGAAGAACGGCAAGGACAATCCAGGCGGCGGGATCGAGGTAACGGGCGGTTCGTGGGGCCGCAAGTCTATCGAAGCCGAGCAAGGCGGCAGGCTCGGCCAGCACTTCGACTACTACGTGACGGGCAATATCGCGAACGATGACGGCTGGGCCGATCACAACGCGAGCCGCGTGCGCCAGGCATTCGGCAAGCTGCGCTATCGCGACGCCGATACGACGATCGCGCTGTCGACTGGAGGCGCCGACAACGATTTGCAAGGCACGCAGACCATTCCGCGCTCCTTCCTCGACGACTTCCGTCAACCCTATACCTTCCCTGATCGAAACTTGAATAGCGCCGGCTATGCGACGCTTTCCGGCGAGCACTATGTCAACGACCGAGTTGAGTTGAGCGGCAACGCTTATTTCCGCCGCCTCTTCAGTAAAAACGTGAGCAGCAACAACAACGACGGCTATGGCTCCGTGCAGCCCGATGGCTCGATCGATACGAGCCAAGGCAGTAACGTGCAATCGACGGTTGCCACGGACAGCTATGGCGCGAGCCTGCAACTGACGCTACTCGGCCAGCTCGGCGGCATGAAGAATCAGTTTGTTGCCGGCGTTGCAGCCGATTTCGCCAACTCGCGCTACACGGAATCGTCGGAAGCCGCCTATTTCACGGCGTCGCGCGCGGCGATCGGCGTCGGCAACTACGTCCAGCAAGTGGATGCCAAGACGCGCGATGCGAACCTCGCGGCCTATCTGCAGGACATGCTATCGCTGACGAAGCAATGGACATTGACGCTTTCGGCGCGCTACAACTGGGCGAAGTCTCAGATAGGAGACGAAAGCGGTACGCAGCCGCAGCTCGACGGCAGCCACGTGTTCTCGCGTCTGAATCCGTCGCTTGGCTTAACGTGGCACCCCATCCCGGGCTTCACGGCCTACGCCACCTACAACGAAGGCATGCGCACGCCGACCGCGATCGAGCTCGAGTGCGCCGACCCGGCCGCGCCCTGCTCCTTGCCGAACGACTTCGTCGCCGATCCCGCGTTGTCGCCCGTCGTCTCGAAGACGCTTGAATTGGGCGCGCGTGGCAAGATTGGCCGCGCAACGACCTGGAGCACCGCCGTCTACCGCACCACGCTTTATCGCGACATCGCGTTCATCAGCTCGCCCGCTTCGGCGCAGGGGTTCTTCCAAAACGTCGGCAATACGCGCCGCCAGGGCATCGAACTCGCGGGCCGCACGCAGTTCGGCAAGCTCGACGTCACCGTGAATTACAGCTATGTCGACGCGACTTACCGCTCGACCTGGATGGAACGCAGCCTGGCCAACTCCAGCGCCGATACGAACGGGAACGTGCAGGTGCGGCCGGGCAACCGCATCCCGGGTATTCCGATGCATACCGTCAAGTTGCGGCTGGACTATGCGGCGACGCCCAACTGGCGCTTCGGGACGAACATCACCTACCGCAGCGATATCTATGCGAGAGGGGACGAAAACAACCAAGATGCGAACGGCAAGATCGCCGGCTATTTGTTGGTCGACTTCGATACGGCTTATCAGGCGACCAAACGGCTGCGCGTCTTCGCCACCGTGACGAATGTGTTTAACCGGCGCTATGCGAGCTTCGGCGTGCTCGGCCGGAACTTCTTCAACGGCCCGGGTCATACGTTCGACGGCGCGTCGCCGGTCGGCGAGCAATTCGTCGGACCTGGCGCACCGCGAGGCGCATGGGTGGGCGTTCGATACGCGTGGGATTAATTCGAAAGACGAGTTCGACGGATGAGTTCGCGAGAACCGCCTATCGGCCGCGTATCGGGGGTATCCCTGATATTCGCCGGCGCGCTCGAGCGTCAATGTATTAGGTCGACGCCCTCTCGACGACACATTAACTTCAATGCAGGGCCTAGCACCGTGCGGTTGCTAGCTGGCGCATTTTTTGCTCTCATCTGAGTTAAAAGCGTGCGGGCTGCGTGCCGACGCACGATCAGGAGGAGACAATGCGCAACGTCGTTCATCGCCCCGCGCGACCTGTGGCGGGTGGCGAATCGGGCTGGCCCGCGCCCTGCATTCAAAAGGCCCATGAGCGTTCGGAACGCTTCGGCCTCGTCACGAGCGCGCGCCCGGACTACGACATCCTGCCCGCCTCCGAGCTTGCGCTGAAAGTCGAGCAGAACCGCATCCTCTGCGCCCACGCCATGCCCGTCATGGAAACGTTGCGCGAGCAGATCGTCAACACCGAAAGCATGGTGGTGCTGACCGATGCACAGGGGCTCATCCTCCATTCGATCGGCGACGACGATTTCCTCGCCCGCGCCGAGAAAGTCGCGCTGCGCGCGGGCGCACAGTGGTCCGAAGACCGGCAGGGCACCAACGCCATCGGCACGGCGCTCGCCGAGCGCAGCCCCACGGTCGTCCACGGCGACCAGCATTTTCTGGCCGCGAATCATTTCCTGACTTGCTCGAGCGTGCCGATTCTCGATCCGTACGGGGATCTCATCGGTGTGCTCGATGTGACGGGCGATTACCGCAGCTACCATCAGCACACGATGGCGCTCGCGAAAATGTCCGTGCAGATGATCGAAAATCACCTATTTTCCGCCACGTTCCGCGACACGTTGCAGATGGCCTTCCATAGCCGCCCCGAATTTCTCGGAACGCTGATGGAGGGCATCGCGGCGTTCACCGGAGACGGTCGTTTTCTGTCCGCGAACCGCAGTGCGCAATTCCAACTGGGCATGCCGCTCGCCGCGCTGCGCGCCCATACGCTTTCGTCGCTGTTCGGCATCACGAGCGCTGAACTTGTCGATCGCCTGGGCGCGAGCCGCGATTCGATTCACTCGCTGAATCTGCACAACGGGGCCGTCGTCTGCGCGAGCATCACGTTCCGGCGCGCGCTGCTCTCGACCGGCGGCGGGCCAACCGAAGCACGCCCGGAAACGAGCACGCAAGTTCGACCGTGCGCAGGGCATGCCGCGCGCAGCAACCCGCGCATGCTGCGCCTCGACCAACTCGATACCGGCGACCCGCAAGTCTCGGCGGTCATCGCGAAGGTGCGCAAGGTGATAGGCAAGGACATCCCGCTGCTGATCACCGGTGAGACAGGGACCGGTAAAGAATTGCTCGCCCAGGCGATCCATAACGAATCGCCACGCCGCTCCGGGCCGTTCATCGCCGTCAACTGCGCCTCGATCCCCGAGACGCTGATCGAATCGGAACTATTCGGTTACGAAGAAGGTGCGTTCACCGGCGCACGCCGAAAGGGCGCCGTGGGCAAGATCGTGCAGGCGCATGGGGGCACGCTCTTCCTCGATGAAATCGGCGACATGCCGTACCCGCTCCAAATGCGGCTGTTGCGCGTGCTGCAAGAGCGGATCGTCAACCCGCTCGGCTCGACGAAGACGATTCCCGTCGATATTGCCATCGTCTGCGCGACGCACCGCGATCTTCGCGAGATGATCGCGCAGAACCGCTTCCGCGAAGATCTGTATTACCGGTTGAACGGGCTCATCGTGAAGCTGCCGCCGCTGCGCGAACGCAAGGACCTCGCGGTGGTGGTGGCCAAGATGCTCGAGCGCGAAGCGCTCACTGGCGGCGAGGGCCAATGCCTGACCGTCGCGCCGGAAGTCATGACGCTGTTCGAACATTGCAATTGGCCCGGCAATTTCCGGCAACTCGGCAACTTGCTGCGCACGGCGGCCGCGATGGTCGACGAAGATGGCGAGATTCGAGCGGAGCACTTGCCGGACGACTTTTTCGGCGATCTGCGAAAAAACGACATGCAAACGCAACCCGGGACCGTTACGGCTATGGGCGTCGGCGTTGAGGCACCCTCCCCGTCGACCTTCGGTTCCGCTGCCGCTTCATCTTCGGTTTCGGCTTCATCTTCGGTTTCGGCTTCGCAACCAGGCACGCGGCTGCAAGATGTCGCCGCGCAAGCGATCGCAGCTGCGCTGGCGCAGCATGGAGGCAACGTCTCGGCCGCTGCGCGCGCACTCGGGGTGTCGCGGGCCACGCTCTATCGCAAGATGCCCACTCTGGCACCCGCCAAGCGCGACGATCAAAACTGATTTTTTCTTCGCTCGCGTCCGTTCTTCCTCTTTCTCTTTCTTTTTTCGACTACGCGGCGGTGACGATGTTTCATAGGTCACTGTCGCATGTTGAGACAGCTGTCGCCAATCGAAACACCGACTGTCCCATGACGACGGGCGCGACGGCTCGCCGATCGTCGTTGCATTGCGCCGCATGGCAACGATTCAAGCGCGCATCGACATCGGCATGGGCCTTGCTACAACAAAGCGGCCGCACGCTCAGTAAGCACGGTACGCCGCTTCAATGTTCGACTCACTCAAGGAGAAAGCCATGCAATGGACCACACCCGCATACACCGATCTGCGCTTCGGCTTCGAAATCACGATGTATATCGCCAACCGCTAACGCTAACGCGTAGGCTTAGGTGAGCGTACCGTGCGCGAGGCCACTGCCGCTCGCGCACGGACACCGCCGAGGGCACCGCCATGTTGATTAAGGTTCTCGGTTCCGGCGCCGGCGGCGGTCTGCCGCAATGGAACTGCAATTGCGCGAACTGCTCTCGAGCGCGCGCCTTCACGAACGGACTGAAGCCTCGCACGCAATCGTCGATTGCCGTCAGCGGCAACGGCGGGGACTGGGTGCTCATCAATGCATCCCCGGATTTGCTTGCACAGTTACGCGCGCACCCCGAATTGCAGCCAGGCCGCTCGTTGCGCGACAGCGGCATTGCGGCCGTCATGCTCTGCGACGCGCAGATCGATCATGTGACCGGGCTTTTGATGCTGCGCGAGCGCACACGCCCATTGCCGCTCTATGCCACGCGTTCCGTGCTCGACGACTTGTCGAGCGCGTTTCCGCTCGTTCCGTTGCTGGCCCATTACTGCGGCGTCGAACAACATCCGATCTCGCCCGGCGAATCGTTCGGCGTCGAACCGCTAACCGACGTGCGCTTCACGCCGATCGCCATCGAGAGCGCTGCGCCGCCGTACTCGCCGCATCGTAACGCGCCCGTGCCCGGCGACAACATCGCCCTCCTGATCGAATGCGTGGCGACAGGCGCACGCGCCTTCTACGCTCCGGGGCTTGCGCACGCGTCCGACGCGGTGATGGCTGCGATGCGCTCGGCACAGGTCGTACTCGTCGATGGCACGTTCTGGACCGACACCGAAATGATCGATCTCGGCCTTTCTCCCAAACGCGCAACCGACATGGGACATCTCGCCCAATGTCAGGCAAACGGCAGGCCCGGCATGATCGCCCTGCTCGATACATTGCCCGACACGACGCGCAAAGTTCTGATCCATATCAACAACACGAACCCGATTCTCGATCCGTCCTCCGATGCCCATGCACTCGTGCGCGAGCGCGGCATCGAGATCGCGGAGGACGGGATGGAACTACAGGTGCAGCCGTGAACGCGACACCGCCCCCCACCACGGTAGCGGCGACCTCACAATCGAACGCCTCCGCTTGGGCGCCCCATGAATTCGAAGCGCAGTTGCGTTCGCTGGGCAAGCGCTATCACATTCATCATCCGTTCAACGTCCGTTTAAACAGCGGCCAATGCACCCCCAATGAAATTCGCGGATGGGTAGCGAACCGCTTCTACTATCAAATCAATATTCCGCTGAAGGACGCGGCGATTCTTTCCAACTGCAACGATCGGGAGACGCGGCGGCTTTGGGTGCAGCGCATTCTCGACCACGACGGCTACGGAGAAGATGCGGGCGGCATCGAATCGTGGGTCTGCCTCGCCGACGCCGTGGGGCTCTCGCGCGACGAGCTTTGGTCGCTCGAGCACGTGGTGCCCGGTGTGCGATTTGCCGTCGACGCCTATGTGAATTTCGCGCGGCGGGTGCCGTGGCAAGAAGCGGTTTGCTCGTCCCTCACGGAGATGTTTGCGCCGCAGATTCACAAAGATCGGCTCGCGGGTTGGCCCGCGCTCTACCCGTGGATCGATCAGAAGGGACTGCACTACTTTCGGAGCCGAATACCGCTCGCCGCGCGCGACGTCGAACATGGATTAGCCGTCACGCTCGACTACTTCCGCACCAGCGAGGCGCAACGGCGCGCGCTCGACATCCTCCAGTTCAAGCTCGATATCCTGTGGTCGATGCTCGACGCGGTCGAAAAGGCATACAAGCAATGAACTACGACCATACCGGGGGCGGCGCACCGTTGCGCCCGCGTCTACGTCCCATCTACAGGCTGCAGTGGGAATCGCAGCAGGACGCCTATGTGCTGCTTTATCCCGAAGGGATGGTCAAACTCAATCCGAGCGCGGGGCAGATACTCGTGCGCTGCGATGGAATGCGCGAGCTCGACGAGATCATCGCCGAACTCGAGGACTTGTTCAACGCACAGGATCTCGCGGCCGACGTCTACCGGTTTCTCGATCATGCGCGGCAACGCGGTTGGGTGGATTGATATGGAGACGACCGCCGCGGGTTCCGTGGGTGCGCCGCTTTGGTTATTAGCCGAACTGACCTATCGATGCCCGCTTCACTGCGCGTTTTGCTATAACCCGACCGACTTCGCGAGTCACGGGCCGGAACTCGATACCGACGTTTGGCTGCGTGTCATATCGGAGGCGCGCGCCTTGGGCGCCGTGCAGATCGGATTTTCCGGCGGCGAGCCGCTGGTGCGCGACGATCTGGAAACGCTGGTCGAGCACGCACGCGGGCTCGGGTTCTATACGAACCTCATTACGTCGGGCGTCGGGCTCACCGAGGCCCGCATCGCCGCCTTGAAAGAGGCCGGGCTCGACCATATTCAGCTTTCGTTTCAGGACTCCACGCGCGAGCTGAACGATTTTCTATCGAGCACGCGAACGTTCGAACTCAAGCGCAAAATCGCTCAGTTGATTAAAGCGTATGGATATCCGATGGTGCTTAATTGCGTACTCCATCGATACAACCTGCCGCATGTGGGGCAAATCATCGAGATGGCGCTCGATATCGGCGCCGAATACCTCGAACTTGCGAACACTCAGTACTACGGGTGGGCATTGCTCAATCGCGAGCAGTTGATGCCGACGCAGGAGGCGCTGCGCGAGGCCGAGGATACCGTCAATCGATATCGGGCCAGCGTGGGCGATCGCTGCCGGATCTTGTTCGTCGTGCCCGATTACTTCGAGCAGCGCCCCAAAGCCTGCATGAACGGGTGGGGCTCGGTGTTTCTCGGCGTGGCGCCTGACGGTGCGGCGCTCCCCTGTCATGCCGCTCGATCGTTGCCGGGGCTCGACTTGCCGAATGTGCGCGACGCGTCCTTATCGACGATTTGGTACGAGAGCACCGCGTTCAACGCATTTCGCGGCGAGCATTGGATGCGCGAGCCGTGTAAAAGCTGCGACGAACGCGCGACGGATCATGGCGGGTGCCGCTGTCAGGCGTACCTGCTCACCGGCGATGCGAGAGCCGCCGATCCCGTGTGCGCCAAGTCGCCACGGCACGGCGAAATCGAACGGGTGGTCGCGTTCGCGCGGCAGGCAACGCGCGGCGACGGCCATGTCCAGCCGCTGGTTTTTCGCAGCATGACGCCCGCCGGACGGGCATCGCATCAAAAGTAAGCCCACCGCCCCTCCTTTTTCCGTTTATCCACCCCGCGGGCGTCACTGCGCAATCATCGAAACGGCTTTGGCCCTTCGATCTTTCGGTTGCGCAATGACTTATACTGCCACCCTCGAACGCGTGATATAGGTTCGCCGAATCACGGTCATAAAAATGAAAGGAAAATGTCGTTGCTGTCGTAATCGGAGAGCATTTGCATCTACGATACGAAGCATGCAGGCCCGCCTCCGCTTTTCCGTACGATTACGATCACTATTACTCGAGCACAGGTATGACCGACGAAGCGTCGAATTCGAAACCGACCGATACGTTCGAAGCACCGCTGGACCTATCGGCCTATCTGAATCCTGAGAGCCCGACATCCAACGCGGCGGCCGACGAATCGACGGCGCTGGTGGCCACAGAACCGGCTTTCCCCGCCAACCTTCCCCCAGAAGTGCAGGCGCCCATGGCGCCGACGGCGCGGCTCGTCGATCTATCCACGCTGTCGCCCGAACAGCGCGCGATCGCCGAAGAACGCGCCAAGGCGATCCGCTTTGACGACGCCACGTCCACCCTGAACTTCGTCGACAACGCCTTGGCGCCGCTTGCCACGGCATCGCGCCGGTTGCTCTCTGAAACGACCGTTGGCGAGGCCGGCGAGATCGGGCGCATCGCCGCCGCCGTCATCGACGGCATCAAGATCCTGCGCATCGAGCAATTGCAGGAAGAAGCGCGGGAGGCTGCGCCGAAGGCCACGGGTTTCCTGAGCCGGCTCGCAAAGCTCGGCAAGGTCGCCCATAGTGCGATCCAATCGTTCCAGGAAAACCGCAAAGCGTTTCTCGCGTTGATGGACGAAGAAGTCGCCCGCGCGCGGCGCATCAAGAGCGACTTGATGATCACGATCCAGCAGCTCGATCAGCAGTCGCAATCCGTGCGAACGGGCGTTTCGGAATTGTCGATCTGCATCGCGGCGATGCAAGTCGCGCTCGATCGCGGTCTCGTCGAAGCCGAACAACTGCGCCAAGTTGCGCTACGCACGAATACGGCCGGCGATGCCGCCGTCGCGATGGATTACCGCAATACACTCGCCAATTTCCGCGGCCGTATTGCCGATCTGCGCGAAGCCATGATTTCCGCCGCAAGCCTGATCCCGTTGATCGCATCCAACCGCAAGGCGGCCGAAACGCGGGTCAGCAAGCTCAGCACCGGCATGATGGTGACGATTCCGCGTCTGATGGCGGTGGCCGCCCAGGCCGTCGTGCAAGCGGATACCCGGCGCGCAGGCGAGGAAAGCGAAAAGCTCGACGACGCCGCCCGCAAAATCACTGAGCTTGCGGTGCAGGGAACGCATGAGGCTGCGGTGGACGCAGCCCGCAGCCTGGGCGGCGACCCGCGCAACCTCGACACGCTAGCGGCTGCGGCCGATCAATCCATTGCGACGATGCGCGAGGTACAGGACATCGAGCAACAGGTTCTCGCACAGGATCGCGAGCGCGAGCAAAAACTCATCGCCATTCGCGATAAGCTCGTCACCGGTATGCGCGGTGTACAGGCTCAAGCGCTCGCACGGCCGCTCGGAGAGTGAGATGGGCAAACTCGACACTCTCTCGGGCGCCGGCGATAACGGCACCCCGATGAATTTCGATCTGGCGGCGGCCTGGCTGCGGCATGCGGAGGCCGACCGAGCCGCCTTCCTGTCCCGCTTCGTCGCGATCGTCTCGCAGGCGTTGCCGAATCACACGCAAATTCAGAAGGTCCGCCGCGGCTTGATCCGCAAGACCGAAGAAGTCGTGGGCATTTCCGTGGCATTCGACAACGAAACCTATTCGATGCGGCTGAAGGACGGCCGTCATCTGACCACCGAAATCGAAAAGAAAGTGAGAGGCGTCGTGCTTTCGACGCGCGAAATCGATGCCCACGCGTGGATGACGGGGCTCATGGCGCACGTTCGCGAACGCACCGAGCAAGCACGAGCGATTTCGGAAATGCTCGCTGCGCTTTAACGCTTCCCCTTAACACGTCATGGCCGGGAGATCCCGATGGGATGGTTGAGTTCGCTGTTTGGCAATGCCAATAGATCCGCGCCGGCAGTGCCCGAACAAAGCTTTTTCGACGACGAAGGCGTTCCTCGCCTCGTCCATCAACGTTTGGCAGATTCAAAAAGCGGCGCACTGCCTTGGGTGTCGACGTTGACTGCGCCGGAGATGGCATTGGCGCGCAGCCACGGGGTCAAGATGCTGGCGCCGATTGCAGCGACTTGCTGGATGCACTACGGCTTTTCCTGGACCGAAGGGCATGCCCAAGGTTGGCGCCAGGCATTGAGCCGCCTACAAGCGGAAGCGGTGGCACTCGGCGCCAATGCCGTGATCGATACGCGCATGGTGACGGTCGATCTCTCGATGGAAAGCAGCATGGACTATTCGCTAGTCGGCACGGCGGTGCGGATCGAAGGTTTGCCGCCGAGCCCAGCGCCTGTGGTATCGACCGTGCCCGCGCTCGAATTCGTGCAGTTGCTGGAAGCCGGCATCGTGCCCGTCGGCCTTGCGGTGGGCGCACGCTTTCAGTGGAGCAACGGTCCGCTCGATAGCGACAACGGGACCTGGCGCAACCAGGCGCTCAAACAAACCACGGCGTTCTGGGAGAAAGTTCGACGTCACGCTCACGCCGATCTGCGAGCGGATGCGGCGCGACAGGGAACGGGCGTGCTCGCGCAGTTGCAATTCAGTCAGCTATTCAAAGTCGAAAAACCCGAGCCGGCGCGACTGCTAGGCAGGCACATCGTCATTGGGACGGTCGTCGATTGCGAAGGGACGGCCGGATTCAAACATCCGGTGGAATTCGTCATCGATCTGAGCGACAAACCGGACAACCTCCGTACCACTTCGGTTCATCACAATTCGTACAACGACGGGATTTGAAGTCCCCATCCATGAGAGTTTGAGAGATCACCCATGAGCGAAACGACCACGCCAAACCCTGCAGCGCAGCTTCCCGCGAACGCGCGCGAGCGCCTCAAGGGCTTGCGCAGCAGCGCGCATCCCACCGCTGTGTTCACCTCGGATCTATCGGTCAATGAGTTTCTGCTCGTTCGCAAGGCAGGCTTCGAGCCGATCGGATTGTGCGTAGGCAGCAGCATCTACCACGTGGGGATCCAGTACGGCTCGTGGAATAAAAATCAGGAACTCGAAGTGCTCTCGCAAGCGATGTATCACGCGCGCGAATTGGCCATGTCGCGTATGCGCGAGGAAGCGCGCGGCATGGGCGCGGACGGTATCGTCGGCGTGCGCCTCGAGATCAAGCATGTGGAGTGGGATGCGGACATTCTCGAATTCGTCGCGATCGGTACCGGTGTGGTGCACAACCACGACCGCGAAGGATTCCGTGCTCATGATGGCGGCCCGTTCACCTCCGATCTCTCGGGGCAGGATTTCTATACGCTGCTCAATTCCGGCTACCGGCCCATCGAACTCGTGATGGGCAGTTGCGTCTACCACGTCGCGCATCGCGGCATGCTGAAGGCGTGGAATCAGGCCGGCCGTAACGTCGAACTCGAGCAGTTCACGCAAGCGATTTACAGTGCGCGCGAGTTAGCTATCGAACGCATGCAGGTGGAAGCACAAACCGCCAAGGCGGAAGGCGTGATCGGCACGACCATTCATGAGAAGTCGTATCGCTGGGAAAGCCATGTCATCGAATTCTTCGCAGTGGGCACGGCCGTCGCCCCGCTGAAGTTGGAGATCGATGCCAAGGATATCCCCGCGCCGACGTTCGTATTGTCGGTCAACGATTAAAGCGACCGGGGCTGCCAAGCGTCATGAATTTGCGTTCGGCGCGCCGCGGCACCACCAGCGGCGCGCGGCCCCCTTCGGCGCCTCCGCGAACTCGATCACATTGCGCCACCAGCGTTCGCCACGATGCGGGGCGGTCAAATCCAGGCGTTCGCCCATTCGCGGCGTCGAAATAGCGACGCTTCGAGCGACGCTCAGCGATGTCACGCGCTCGAAGGGCTCATGCCAGTGATGCATGGCCAGATCGAACGTGCCGTTGTGCACGGGCAGCAACCATCGGCCACGCAGATCGATATGCGCCTGCACGGTCTGTTCGGGCTGCATATGAACGTACGGCCATTGAGCGTCGTACGCGCCGGTTTCTAGCAGCGTAACGTCGAACGGGCCAAGACGCTCGCCGATCGTTTTAAAGCCGTCGAAATAGCCGGTATCGCCGCTGAAAAACAGGCGCAAATCGCCGTCGACAATCACCCATGACGCCCACAATGTGCTGTTGCCGTCGAACAGGCTGCGTCCCGAGAAATGCTGAGCGGGCGTTGCGGTGAACTCGAGCCCATCGATCTGCGTGCCCTGCCACCAGTCGAATTGGCGCACCTTCGCTGCATCGATGCCCCATTCGATCAAACGATCGCCGACGCCCAGCGGCGAGAGAAATACCTCGGTGGTTTCCGCCAATGCAAGCACTGTCTCTCGGTCCAAATGATCATAGTGATCGTGGGACAAGATGATGCCGCGCAGCGGCGGCAGATCCTCGAGGGCAATCGGCGGCGCATGAAAACGCTTGGGACCGAAGCGCCGAAACGGCGAGGCGCGCTCGGCGAATACGGGATCGGTCAACCAGAATTCGCCGCGCAGCTTCAGCAACATCGTCGAATGTCCGAGGCGATACAGGCTGCGATCGGGCGCGGCATACAGTTGGTCACGCGTCAGCGTATCGACCGGCAAGTCACCCGTCGGGACGGAACTGCGCGGCTTATGGAGGAGTAAATTCCAGACGATGCTCAAGGTCTTGCCAAGCCCTTCGACCGGACGCGGCTTGACGTTGCGAAAGCGCTCGCCGTCATGCTGCGGCGAAGTATGCGACAACGCGCGGCCGCGCTGCGCCGCCGTAAGACCCAGCGTGCGGCTGAGGAAATCGGTGATCGACGACATGCTAGTAGGCCCAAGTCAAAAAGTAGACTATGCAGTGTAGTTTATTGC
This sequence comes from uncultured beta proteobacterium, assembly GCA_963838695.1. GTDB lineage: Bacteria > Pseudomonadota > Gammaproteobacteria > Burkholderiales > Burkholderiaceae > Trinickia. Next base: position 199,045 of record CAWIRZ010000025.1, read on the forward strand.
CGAAAAAAGTAAACTGCTTGGTGTAAAATTTTGCAATGAATCCCGCTACTGCCCCGCAACGCCTGACCGACCGAAAACGTGCCGCTATCATCGAGGCGGCCATCGAAGAATTCCGCGCTGCCGGCTTCGAGGCCACCAGCATGGATCGGATCGCGGCGCGCGCGAGCGTTTCGAAGCGAACGGTTTATAACCATTTCGCCAGCAAGGAAGCGCTGTTCGCGGCGATTCTGCGCGAGCTATGGGACGAAAGTCAGACCAGCCAAGCGTCCCCCTATCTGGCCGACGAACCGCTGCGCCCGCAGTTGCTCGAGTTGCTGATGCGCAAATTGCGTCTGTTGAATGACGAGGCGTTTTTGTCGCTGGCCCGTGTGGCGATCGCGGCAGGTATTCACTCGCCCGAGCGTGCGCGCGATATGGTCGCGCGGCTTGGCGAACGCGAAGAAGATTTGACGGTGTGGATACGGGCGGCGGCAGCCGATGGCCGGCTCAAGACAGCCGATCCGCTATTCGCGGCCCTGCAGTTGCAGGCAATCGTGAAAGGATTCGCGTTTTGGCCGCAAGTCACGATGGGGCAGCCGCCTTTGACGAAGAGCGAACAAAAGAAAGTGGCCGAATCGGCCGCCGATATGTTTCTTGCGCGATATGCCTGACCGGTCGCGAGACGGTGTCCTCCACGGAGCATTCGATGATAGGTGTATTTGATTCTGGCAGCGGCGGGCTCACCGTTCTCAAAGCGCTCCGAGAGCGTTTCCCGGACGAGTCATTCGTCTACTACGGCGACCACGGTAACGCGCCGTACGGCAACCGAGACGCCGAGACGATTTACGCGCTCACCGTGTCTTCGTTGGCACGACTCTTTCAATTGGGCTGCTCGTTGATTGTCGTCGCGTGTAATACGGCGGCGGCTACCGGGCTGCGGCGGCTTCAACAAACATGGCTACCCACGCATTTCCCGGACAAGCGTGTGATAGGCGTGATCGTCCCGATGGTAGAAGCGATGAGCGGCGTGCCGTGGGCCACCGAATCCGATAGCGGCCCGCTCAGCGACGAGAAAAAAACCGTGGCGGTGTTCGCAACGCGATATACCGTGGAAAGCCGCGTGTTTGTCGAGGAAACGAAACAGCGAGCGCCCAATATCACGCTCGTCCAACAAGCCTGTCCTAGCCTGGTGCGACTCATTGAAGCCAACGCTCCGCTTCAGGCTCTGAGGCGCGCCGTCCGCCGGTATGTTGCGCTGCTGATGCGCCGATTGGGCGGACAGCACCTGGATGCCGTTTTGCTCGGCTGTACACACTACCCGTTGGTGGCCGATCTCTTCGAAGAAGCGCTTCCGGATGGCGTCGAAATCTTCTCGCAGCCGCAAGTGACGTCGATCAGCCTCGCCGACTATTTAGTACGTCACCCCGAATTCGCGGGCAGTCGCGGGTCCGGCGTCACGTTCTATACTTCGACGCTCCCAGAGCACGTCACGGCGCTCGCGAGGCGATTCTTGAGCGACGACACAGTGCATTTCCTTGCGCCGCCAGAGGCGATCTAGGCGGAATCGGTGTTGCCCCGCCGTCCGCCACTCAATCCAAATACGGCGTCAACACGGCCTCGATCCAACTCATGAAAGCCCGCACGCGTTGCGACAAATTACGCCGATGGGCCACGACGAGCGATGCGGCGAGAGCCTTAGGGCGCAGATCGGGCAACACCTCCACGAGCGCGCCGCTTTGGATGTGCTGTGCGAGCGCCGAATATCCGGCCTGAATCAACCCAATACCCGCCAGCCCGGCCGCATGATACGTCTGCACGCTGTTGACCTGCATCGCGCCCGGCAATGCTAGCGTCGCATAGCCATCGCCGTCGGGGTATTCCCATCCGGCTGGCTTCGCACCGAGCGTCGCGACATAGTCGATCATTCGATGCCCTGCGCTGCGCAAATCGTCGAGCGTGTGCGGCGTGCCATACCGCGCTAGATAGCTCGGGCTCGCCGCGTTGATCATGCGTAGCTTGCCTAGCGGTCGTGCAATCAGCGTCTCATCGACGATCGGCCCGAGACGGACGACACAATCGAACCCTTCTTGTACAAGATCGACACGCCGATCGGTGCTGGAAAGCTCCAATTCCAACTCCGGATGCGCCGCGATCAGTTCCGGTAGCGCCGGCACCACGACGCTTCGCGCCAATTCAGTCGGCATGTCGACACGCAATCTGCCCCTTAGCGGTGCCTCGGTTCCCGAGAACATCGACTGCAATTCTTGGACATCCGCCAGTAAGTCACGTGCGCGCGCATAAAAGGCGCGCCCGTCTTCGGTCAAGCGCACGCTGCGCGTCGTCCGATGCAAAAGGGCGACGCCCAAGTCTTGCTCGAGCGTACGTATCACTGTCGAGACGCGGCCCTTCTGGATTCCCAAGCTCTCCGCCGCACGCGTGAAGCTCGACATTTCGGCGACACGGGCAAAGATTAAAAGCGCGTCGAGATTTTGCATTGTTCACCTAGGGCGTAACAGAACGTTCTATTTGCCGTCATTTATAACTCAATTGTCACTCAGTAGACTGAATTCCGATGTCGTCCACGGAGGACGACCCGAATAAAAGGGACCACCATGACTCAAGACACTTCGCCGGTTAGCACGGTCGTCGTCTATCACTCCGGCTACGGCCATACCGCGCGGATAGCCGCTGCGATCGCCGAAGGCGCGGGCGCCGTACTCATTGCCATCGACGCCGAGGGAAATGTTGCCGACGATGCCTGGGAAACGCTGGCCCGAGCGGATGCAATTGTGTTCGGCTCGCCAACCTACATGGGCGGACCCAGTTGGCAATTCAAGAAGTTCGCCGATACATCCTCGAAGATCTGGTTCGAAGAGGGATGGCGCGACAAAGTCTTCGGCGGCTTTACCAACAGCGCCAGTATCAACGGCGACAAACTCAATACGCTCGAATACTTCGTCCTGCTCGCCGGGCAGCACGGCGGCCTCTGGGTCAGCCTAGGGATCAAGCCGGCGAACGTCAAAGCATCGGTGCGCGACGACTTGAATCGCATGGGCGCCTACATCGCGCCGATGGCGCAGACGCCTGCCGATGCGTCGCCCGAGGAGATGTCGATAGGAGATCTCGAGACGGCACGCCGCTATGGCGCACGCGTCGCAATGATCGCCGGACAGTTTCTTGCTGGGCGAGCTTCAAGCCACTGAAATTCGAGCGCGCGGGAGGCGGCAGGCCGCCCCCCGTCTTTATCCAGCGGAAAACGTGAGGAAAAAGGGCCATGAAATATAAGCAATTGGGCCGGACCGGCCTGTACGTCTCGGAGCTGTGCCTCGGGACGATGACGCTGGGTGGCAACGCCGACGCCGGCATGTGGACGGCGATCGGCTCACTCGGTCAGGACGAGGCCACTCGGTTGATCGCCAGCGCGCTTGCCGCGGGAATCAATTTTATCGACACGGCCGACATCTATTCCTTTGGCCAGTCGGAACGCCTCGTTGGACAGGCGCTGAAAGACATCGGCGTACCGCGCAACGAAATCGTGTTGGCGACAAAGACTGGCGGCGTGATGGGCCGAGCCCCCAACAATCAGGGCGCGTCGCGCGGCCACATCATGGATTCCGTGCAGAGAAGCTTGGAACGGCTTCAAGTCGACCATATCGACCTGTATCAGATCCACGCCAGCGATTCCGTTACGCCGATCGAAGAGACACTACGCGCGCTCGACGATCTCACGCGCCAGGGACTGATTCGTTATGTCGGTGTTTCGAATTGGCGCGCAGGCAGAATCGGTAAAGCGCTCGGGCTCAGTGAGGCACTCCACGCCACCCGCTTCGAGACGCTTCAGGCTTACTATTCGATCGCTGGACGCGACGCGGAGCGCGAACTGGTGCCGCTCGTCGTCGAAGAGCGGATGGGGCTACTCGTTTGGTCGCCGCTCGCCGGTGGATTGCTTTCCGGGAAATTTGGTCCCGGGGCATCAACCGAAAAAGGTTCACGGCGCAGCCATTTCGATTTTCCGCCGGTCGACCTCGATCGGGCTTGGCCGTGCGTTGCCGAAATGCGCACCATCGCCGATGCGCACGGCGTTTCGGTCGCTCAAATCGCGCTCGCGTGGTTACTGGCCAAACCCCATGTCACAAGCGTGATTATCGGAGCGAAACGGATCGAACAGTTCGAAGATAATCTTGGCGCGGTCGAGGTCGTTCTTTCCGGAGAGGAACTTGAGCGTCTGGATACCGTGAGCGCTCTGCCCCCGTCCTATCCCGGCTGGATGATCGATCGCCAAGATGCGAGCAGACGGCCCCTGCCTTTCCGGCCCGGCGCGTCGAATTCGAACCCGGCATAGGCGACGCTCACGACGCGGTGCGGCAATGGTGCACCGCAAGCTACCCCTGCGCTTCCCCGTCGGTTGCTTAAAACGCAACCGATTGCCACTAGCACGCCTATCCAACGATGCATTTTCCGGGAGTAAGATATTCGGCGTAGCATACGAATCAAATCAACGCATGAGCGAGCACGGGGGCGCGCTTGAAAGAGTTGACAAGCGATTCACGGGTGTTCCTCTCCACTTCACCGCCCAAGCGCCGCGAGCGGCGACTCGCGCTTGCGGTCGTGCTGTTGACAGCAGTCGCCTTTGTCGCGGCCGTTCCTTTCGCGAAAGTCCAATTGCCCAGGGTTTGGGCATTTATTCCGGTGTACGAATCAGCGGTCGTCGTATGCGATTTGCTTACAGCCGTACTCTTGATCGGGCAGTACCGAATTTTGCGGTCGCAAGCACTGCTTGTTTTAGCGACGGGATATTTGTTGACCGCCTTTACCGCAACGGCACACTTGCTGACGTTTCCGGGCGTCTTCTCCGATAACGGCTGGTTAGGGGCACGCAGCCAAAGCACGGCCTGGCTCTACGTTTTCTGGCATGGCAGTTTTCCGCTTGCCGTTATTGCCTATGCGTGGCTAAAACGTGACGATGCGGCGACGCGAACGCCACGGGAGGGGTCTTGTGGCCCGGCGATTTTGGTCGGTTTCGTTCTCGCCGCCCTCATCGCTGTCGGGTTCGCGATACTGGCCACTCGCGGCTACGATTGGCTGCCGCCCCAGCTGTCCGGGCCGCCGCTGGCACCGCACTACACGGCGGCGCACGGCATCGTGCTGACGCTCACCTGGTCGCTCAGCTTGCTTGCGCTCGTAACGCTGCTCTGGCGGCGGCCGCACTGCGTGCTGGACCTGTGGCTCATGGTCGTCATGTGCGCATGGCTGTTCGATATTGCATTCGCGGGCGTGCTCAATCACGGCCGTTTCGATCTCGGTTTCTACGCCGGCCGCGCCTACAGCCTTTGCGCGGCAAGCTTCGTACTCGTCGTACTGACGCTCGAAAACATCAACCTTTATGTGCTTGTCGTACAGGCACTCGAGCGCGAACGCATCGAGCGACAACAAGTGCAGTCGCAGACAGTGCTATTGAACGAGGCGAACGCGCTGTTAGAGCAACGTGTGACTTTGCGAACGGCAGCGCTCACGGCGTCGAACCGAGACTTGCTCAACGAAGTCGCCGAGCGCAAGCGGGCCGAAACGGCACTCGCACGTTCGCGCGAGGAGTTGCGAGAATTGGCGTCGATTGGGACGTCCGCTCGCGAGCAAGAAAATCGACGCATCGCGCGCGAATTGCACGATGAGCTTTGCCAAACGCTTGCCGCGTCGCGGCTCGAACTTGAATTGGTTTCCGAACGAAAGGCTTTATCAGCGGAACTTGCACCGGTACATGCGCTGCTGGACGAAGCGGTCGTGGCCACTCGCCGCATTGCGGCGGATCTTCGGCCGCTAGTGCTCGACGACCTTGGCCTCGTTGCCGCGGCGGATTGGCTCGTGCAGAATTTCCGGCAGCGCCACGGCGTCGAATGCGAATTGATCGTCGAGCCGCCGAACCTTGATCTCGACGAACCGCAAGCGACAGCGGTATTTCGTATCATGCAGGAATCGCTGGCCAACATCGGGCGCCATGCGCACGCCTCGCATGCAACGTTGAGCTTGACGCGCATTGACGACTACGTCTTGTTGACGGTGCAAGACAACGGTGTCGGCTTCGATCTGTCAAAGCCGCGAAATTCGAATTCGTTTGGGCTGTCGGGCCTGCGCGAGCGGGCCTATCTGCTTGCGGGGGATGTTAGCATCGAGTCGTCGCCGGGACGCGGGACGTCGATCGAAGTGCGGATCCCGTTGCCTGCTGCGCAGGCAGCAACTACGCGCAGCGGTACATTGCTTCCTGCTGAACCGAGCACTGCCGGTGGTAGGCCCTATTGAACCGGCTCCGCAGTGCTAGCGACAACTGCGCTCCACCCGCTGATAAGTCGAATTGTGGCCGCGCGATTTGCCGAGCATCAAACATCAAAACGCATCGAGGCAAAACCATGACAGACACCGAAGCATACGTGATGGAGTGCATGACCAAATGGGTGTGGTCGGGATTCTATGAATCCGAAGACATCCGGGAAATGATGGACGACATCCTCGAGCCAGATTGCAACGTGGATGAGTTGGAAGCCTTTCTCGAGTCGGAATTCCAGCGCAAGCTTTCGGCGGAAGCATCGTGGCCTTCCGAGACCGATTGCGATCGGCTCGACCGAGTTTTCGATCGCCTCCATGAAGACGGAATCTGCGCTTTGTCGAACGCCGGGTACACGATGTCCGACGGCCGCTCGGATGTCGCACAAACAGTGAGCGAGGCGCCGAAAGGTCACTACCACGGATACTGCTTCTATCACGGACAGGATATCGACAGAGCCGTGGATGGGCACGGCCTCATGATCGCTTTTGGCGACCTAACCGATGACGAGCTGCGCAGTTCAGACGTGGGCCGCCGCGTTACAGAAGCGCTTTCGCTCGCCGGGTTCGGTGTATCGTGGAATGGTTCTGTCGGTACGCGCATCGACATTCCATCGTTCGACTGGAAGAGACGGCAAGCGTAGCTTTAACAAGCAGACGGCCCGTCACTCGATGATCCGAGCCGTCTGCAATCGTAGCCTGCATTGCCACCGATTACGCGAGGCTATTCGAGGTGAGTTGCATCACCTGTGATCGCTGGCGCGTCAACACGATCCGCCTAAACGTCGATCACCATCGAATGGTTCGGCCGCGGTAGTCCAGGTACTCGAGGCCGGGACGGCCCCGCTTGTCCAGAAGCGTATTCACGACTCCGGGCACACTCTCTTCGATCGACAATCGCCCCTCGGGGCCGCCCAATTCGGTGCGCACCCAACCCGGCGCCATCAGCAGCATGGCCCGCGATGATCGCGCTTGGCGCGCGGCGAAGCTGCGCATCAACTGATTCAAGGCTGCCTTGCTGCCGCGATAGACTTCGCGCTGGCCGGATTCGTTGTCGGCGATACTGCCTTGTCCCGATGACATGATCCCAATCAGGCCGTCCAGCGTAACGAGGTCCGACAGGCTTTCGATTACCCGCATCGGGCTGAGTGCGTTCGTGACCATAAGGTTCACGAAATCCTCGGTCGACACTTCGCCGATCGTTTGAGTCGGATCCGGATTGGTCGTCCCCGCATTCACGAACAAGATATCGAACGTTCGGCCGGATAGGCGCTCGCGCAAGGCCCGGATCTCATCGGGCCGGGTGATGTCCAGCGTCTCGATCTCGACCCGGTCGGGGTGCGCGTCAGCCAAGTCATGCAGGAGCGTCCTCCCGCTGCCGCGGACCGTGCCCATGACATGCCAGCCCTTCTTCAGGAATTCCGCCGCCATGGCGTGACCAAGGCCGCGCGACGCGCCGATGAGCAGCACGGTGGGCATACGACTAGGAGTGTGGAACATAGCGCTCGCCTTTTGCACAATGGATTGCGTTAATTGTCGAGATTGCCTCTCAATTGCGCCAGACGCCTGGCCTGCAATCGTTGGTTGCACGAAACGCCATCTGTCGATGGATTTCGACTATTCTTGGCGGATGTCACGCGTCGATCTCAATCTCCTCACCGCGCTCGATGCATTGCTGAGCGAACGTAGTGTGACGGGCGCCGCCCGGCGCTTGAAACTCAGCGTTTCGGCCATGAGCCGCACGCTCACGCGCCTGCGTGCAGTCACGGGCGATCGCCTCTTACTGCAAGCGGGGCGCACGCTAGTGCTCACGCCTTACGCCGAGCAATTAAGCCAGCGTATCCCCGCTCTGGCCCGCGAAGCCGAGGCAGCACTGAGCCGCGCTGAACATCGGTTCGACATCGCCACGCTCGCACAGCGCTTCACCGTGCGCGCCGGCGAGGGCTTCATCGAGCTGCTGGGCGCGGCCTTGATGGACCGCATCCACCGCGCGGCGCCCAACGTACAGCTTCGCTTCGCGCCCAAGCCGGACTGGAACGCTCAACCGCTGCGGGAAGGTATGATCGATCTCGAGATCGGTATCGTGAAGACATCGGCCCCCGAAGTGCGAACGCGCCTGCTCTTGCGCGATCGCTATGTCGGCGTGTGCCGCCTCGGCCACCCCCTGCTGGACGATGGCGGCATAACCGTAGAGCGGTGGGCGGCATACGGCCATGTCATGACTTCGCGCACCGGCGACGCGGAAACCCCGGCCGACGCCGCGCTTGAACCGCCGGCACCGGAAATTCGGCGGAAAGTGCTGATGGTGGTGCCGTCCTATACCAGTGCGATGCAATTAGTTCGTCGCTCCGACTTACTCGCCGTCGTCCCGCATTCTTGCCTGGGCAATGCGTTTATGCCCGATCACGCGGCCGCCAACGGCCTGCAAGGCTTCGAGTTGCCGCTACCGCTGCCCGCGTTCAACATCTCGTCGATTTGGCACCCGCGCCTCGATCACGATCCGGCTCATCGCTGGTTTCGCAGCGAACTGCTGCAATTGTGCTTGGATGCTTATCCTCTTGAACCGTCCGCCGGGTCGCAGCCGCGCCATCGCTAGCGTGGCCGCTCAGATCCAACCCGCGTCGCGCCATAGTGCAAACTGTGGCTATAAAACACAACGCTCATTTCCCCAAGCCGTTTCGCTCTTGTTCCTGTCACAGCTTGTATGGCATGATCCCGACGAGTTTCCTATCCCGCTCGATATTTCCGTGCATTCGGAGCATTGCTTGCGTCGAAAGGCGCGCGCGCAAAGCCGCCACTGCTTTGCGATACAGGTACGTGCGCTACGGATCGAAAGCGCACGAATTCGGTGGTAATAACAAAATTGAAAAGAATCGGGGGTAAGAGGCCGCACGCTTATCCTTGAAACGGAAAGCATGGGCCTTCTTCGATTTCTAGCTGTTCTGCCGCTGCGCATCGTCCGCGGCCTGCTCCACATCCTCGCACTCGCTCTGCGGCCGATATTCGGCAGCGTCTCATGGTCGGCCCCGGCATGGGCACCCGCCGCCGGCACGGCAATTCGCCGCAATCCGCGGCAATTTGCAATCCGCGCGCTAGCCGCGATCGCAGCCATTGGGGCGGCTTGGGGCGCCTGGCACTGGTATGTGCACCGTCCCAAGCCGCCCGAGCCTGAGCGCATCACCTTCCAAGTAAAAGCACCGCCCGTTACGAGCTACGTGCAGGGCGACGGTACGGCGAGAATCACGATCCATCCGTTGGAAGTCGATTTTTCGCGTTCGGCCGCCCCGATTGAGTTGGTGGGCAAGCCGGTCACGAAAGGTGTCGTCGTGAAGCCGGCAGTCAAAGGCGAATGGACCTGGGTTGACGATCACACCCTGCGCTTCATGCCCGCCGCCGACTGGCCGATCGGGACGCATTACGAAGTCGATTTCGATGTCAAACAAGCCTTCGCCCCGCACGTGCTGATGGCCGACGACCACCTCGCGTTCGACACCGCACCGTTCATCGCACAGGCCGGCGAGGCAGAGTTCTACCAAGACCCGCAAAACGCGACGGCAAAGAAAACGATTATGCCGGTTCGATTCAATTATCCGGTCGATACCGCGCAGTTCGAAAAGCGCATCGCGCTGGCCATGGCCGGCACCGACGGTAAGTTCAACACGCCGCTGAAGTTTTCGGTGGTCTATGACGCTACCAAGCTGAACGCCTGGGTCCATTCGCAACCGCTCGACCTGCCGCGCGACGATGGCGCGGTGCAGCTCACGCTCGACAGCGGCGTGCGCAGTTCGCGTGGCGGGGCAGGAACAAAAGACCCGATGACGTCGGTGGTGCGCGTACCGGGCCTCTATAGCCTGATCGTGAAAAGTGTCAGCCCGACGCTCGTCGACAATGACCACTATGAGCCGGAGCAAGTGCTCGTCACCGAGCTTAGCGGCGCGGTGCGCGGTAGCGATCTCGACGGCGCGATCAAGGCATGGGTGCTCCCGAAGCGCAAACCGGGCGCCGACCAAAACGACGACGATCACCCGTACGAATGGGACACGGCCGACGTCAGCGAAACCGTGCTGCGGCAATCGAAACCGCTCGAACTCCACCTCGTCCCCACCGAAAACGAATTCGCCGAATTACAGAGTTTCAAGTTTCATGCGGAGCCCGGCCAGCGCATTTACGTGCGGATTGCAGGCGGCCTGAAATCGTTCGGCGGCTATATGCTCGGCAAGCCGTCCGTGCAGACGCTCACCGTACCCGACTATCCGAAGCTGCTGCGCTTCATGGCGGACGGCTCGTTGCTCTCGCTGAGCGGCAGCAAGCGCATTTCCGTGGTCTCGCGCAATCTACCCGGCATGAAGCTGGAAATCGGCCGCGTGCTGCCGGATCAGATCCAGCATTTGGTCAGCTTCAATCAAGGCACCTATACGCAACCGGACCTCGGCTACAGCTTCAGCGAGGATCATATCGTCGAGCGCTTCGAACAGAAGCACGTTTTCCCGAAGGCCGGCCCCGGCGAAGCTCATTACGAGGGCGTGGATCTCGGTCAATACCTCAAAGACGGCAAGCGTGGCGTCTTTCTGCTGCATCTGTCGGCCTATGACCCGGTCGCCGAAAAGAAAAAGGCGGATAAGGCGGCGCAGGCTGCCGCCGATGGCGATGGCAATAGCGATGGCAATAGCGGTAATGGTAGTGGTAGCGATAGCAACAACACCGATGACAGCGGCAACGACAACGGCAATGACAACGCTTCGCCCACCGACACCCGCATGATCGTGGTGACGGATCTCGGCATGCTCGTCAAACGCTCGCTGGACGGCAGCCAAGATGTATTCGTTCAGTCGATCCATACCGGGCAGCCCGTCGGCGGTGCAACGGTATCGGTGCTCGCGCTGAACGGCCAGACGCTCTACACGCAAGATACGACAGCCGACGGCGTGGTCCACTTCCCCACGTTCAAGGGCCTCGACCACGAGAAGAAGCCGATGCTGTACGTGGTGAAAAAGGCCGACGATCTGTCGTTCCTGCCCGTCGGCGGCCAAGATCGCCAACTCGATTTTTCGCGTTTCGACGTGGGCGGCGAACGCAATCCGACCAGCGAAGGTCAACTCTCCGCGTATTTGTTCTCCGACCGCGGCATTTATCGCCCGGGCGATCTGTTCCATATCGGGCTGATCGTGCGTGCGGCGAGCTGGTCGCGCAGCCCGGCCGGGGTGCCGCTGCAAGCGGAAGTCGTGGATCCGCGCGGTATCACGGTGAAGCGCATGCCGGTATCGGTCGATGATTCCGGCTTCAGCGAAGTGTCGTACACGCCCTCGGAAACCGCGCCGACGGGCACGTGGACAGTGAATCTCTACATCGTCAAAAACGGCAAGACGGACGCGCCGATCGGTTCGGCCACCGTGCAGGTGAAAGAATTCCTGCCCGACCGCATGAAAGTGGAAGCCAAGCTGTCGCAACAGGTCGCCGAAGGCTGGGTCAAGCCGGACCAGTTGATGGGGATCGTCGATGCGCAAAATCTATTCGGCACCCCCGCCGCGGATCGTCGCGTCGAGGCATCGCTGACGCTGCGCCCCGTATGGCCGCAATTCCATAGTTGGCAGGACTACCACTTCTTCGACGTCAGGCGCGCGCAGGAGGGCTACACCACCACCCTGCAAGACGGCAAGACCGACGAGAAGGGGCATGCTCAATTCGATCTCGATCTGAAGAAGTACGCGGACGCCACCTATCAGCTGTACTTCCTCGCGAAGGCGCATGAGGCCGACGGCGGACGCAGCGTAGCGGCGAACGCGCAGACGCTCGTCTCCAACGACGATTGGCTTGTCGGCTATAAAGCGGTCGACGATCTCTCCTACGTGAAACGCAGCAGCCCGCGCACCGTGCGTTTCGTCGCCATCAATCCGCAAGCCAAGGCATTCGAATTGAAGGGCCTCACGGCGCAACTCGTGGAACGCCGCTATGTGTCCGTGCTCACGAAACAAGATTCGGGTGTTTATAAATATGACTCGCGTCTGAAGGAAATCCCCATCAGCGAAAATCCGCTGACGATCCCCGCGGCCGGTCTCGCGTACACGCTACCCACCGACAAGCCGGGCAACTACGCCCTGGTGATCCGTCGAGCGGACCGGACGGAAGTCAATCGCGTCGAATACTCGGTCGCCGGCGACGCCAACATCTCGCGTTCGCTCGATCGCAACGCGGAGTTGCAAATCACCCTGAGCAAGCACGATTACGCGCCGGGCGAGCCGGTGGAGATTGCAATACGCGCGCCCTACGCGGGCAGCGGCTTGATCACCATCGAGCGCGATAAGGTGTACGCCCACGCGTGGTTCCATTCCGACACGACCAGTTCGGTGCAGCACATTACGGTACCGCCCGGCTTCGAAGGCAACGGGTATATCAACGTGCAGTACATTCGCGATCCGTCGTCCGACGAGGTGTTCATGAGCCCGCTGAGCTATGGCGTCGTGCCGTTCTCGGTGAGCATGGATGCGCGACGCAATGCGCTGACGCTCGACGCGCCGCCGCTCGTCAAACCCGGACAGACGGCGACGTTCAAGCTGCATGCCGCACATCCGACAAAGGCGGTGGTATTCGCCGTCGACGAAGGCATTCTGCAAGTAGGCCGCTATAAGTTGGGCGATCCGTTGCAGTTCTTCTTCCGCAAACGCATGCTCGAGGTGGGAACATCGCAGATTCTCGATTTGATCCTGCCGGAGTTCGAGAAGCTGATGCAAATGGCGGCACCCGGCGGCGATGCGGACGACGCGATCGGCAGCCAGCTCAATCCCTTCAAGCGCAAACGCGATAAACCCGTGGTGTACTGGTCGGGCATTGTCGACGTCAACGGCGAGAAGGACGTCACCTATACCGTGCCGGATTACTTCAACGGAAAGCTGCGCGTCATGGCGGTAGCCGTGTCGCCCGACCAAGTGGGCACGGTCACGTCCAGCACCACGGTACGCGGCGATTTTGTCCTGTCGCCGAACGTGCCGACGACGCTAGCACCCGGCGACGAAGCGGAAGTCAGCGTGGGCGTGGCCAACAATCTGACAGGGCAAGGCGACAAGCCAATACCGGTCACCGTCGCCCTCAAGACAGGCCCGCAGTTGCAAGTGGTGGGCAACGCATCGCAACAACTGAACCTGGCATCGATGCGTGAAGGCGTCGCGCTGTTCCACGTCAAGGCCACCGGCACGCTCGGCTCGGGCGGCCTGACCTTCAGCGCGCGCTACGGTGCCAAAGCGGCGGCGCAGAGCGTCGATCTGTCCGTGCGGCCGGCCGCGGCCTATCGCACACAAGTGGATATCGCCCAGGTGGGGGCGAACAGCAATGCGGATGTGTCGGGACTGCGCCAGATGTATGACGCTTACGCATCGCGCGAGGCCAGCTTTTCGACCCTCCCCGTGGTGGTCACGCAGGGGCTCACGTCGTGGCTCGTCAACGTACAGAACTATTGCAGCGAACAACTCGTCAGCGAGGCCATGCCGCGGCTCATCGCCACGAACTGGCCGACGGTGCCCGCACTCACGCGCGCGCTGCAGCCCGTCAACGGCAACGCGCAGCAGACCAACGCCGCAGCGCTCGCGCAAATGCTCGACGTGCTGCGTTCGCGGCAAAACAGCGAAGGCGGTTTCGGCGTCTGGGCGGCGACGCCGGACGCAGATCCGTTCATCTCCGCCTATGCCATGCACTTCCTGCTGGAAGCGCGCGACCGTGGCGTGGCGGTGCCGAAGGACATGCTCGACGCCGGCAACCTGTATCTGCATCGCCTCGCGAGCGACGACAGCTTGAATACGCTCGACGGATTGCGCCAACGCGCCTATGCGGTGTATTTGCTGACGCGCGAGGGCAACGTCACGACGAACGATCTCGCCGCCGTGCAAAAACGTCTACAGCAAGCCTTCCCGAACGACTGGAAGAACGACCTCGCGGCCGCTTGGCTCGCTGCCGCTTATGAGTTGCTGATGCAGGACAAGGAAGCGAAGGCATTGATAGCCGGGCCGCAACGCGCACTCGAAGGCAAGCAGAACGATAAGGATTTCGTCTACGGCTATTACACCGATCCGCTGACGCGCAATGCTAGCGTGCTGTACCTGCTTGCCAAGTATTTCCCGGACCGTGCCAAAGCGCTATCGCCACAGGTCATGGAAAATATCGCCGGCCCGCTTTCGCGCAATGAGTTCAATACGTTGTCGTCGTCGATGACGGTACTGGCGCTCGATGCTTATGCCAGCTTGAACGCGACCGGGTTGGACAAACTCGCGATCAACGAGCTGCATGCGGACGGCAGCAGCAAAGCAATTTCTTCGTTGCAGGCGAATTGGTTGCAGGCGGGGAGCTGGAGTGCGGCCGCGACGAAGCTGCGCTTCGTGAACGGCAGCAGTATGCCGGCGTGGCGCGTGACGAGTCAGTCGGGCTACGATCGCGGCGTACCCGATAAAGCGATCAAGAATGGCCTGGAAATCGTGCGCGATTACACCGACGTCAACGGCAAGCCGCTCGACAAGATCAAGGTGGGCGAGGAGATCGAGGTCCATGTCAAGATTCGGGCGACCGGCGACCAAGCCGTCGGCAATGTCGCGATCGTGGACCTGCTGCCGGGCGGCTTCGATCCCGTGATCGAACCGCCACCCGCTGCGGACCCGTCGAGCCAGTCTAGCCAATCGAGCCAGTCGGGCGATAGCGGCAATGGCCAGGGCGACTCATCGGCCGATCAGTCCGCCGATCAATCGAACCAAGAGGGCGACAGCGGCAGCAACGATGCGCAACCTGCCCCGTGGCGCTCGCCGATCGGGTTGCCGAGTTCGACTTGGCGCCCCGAATACGCGGATATCCGCGAGGATCGCGTCGTGATTTACGGCACCGCAACGTCCGACGTCAAGGAGTTTGTCTATCGCATCCGGGCCAGCAACGCCGGGAAGTACATCGTGCCGCCGGCCTTCGGCGAATCGATGTACGACCGCCGCATCCAGGCACGCTCGCCTGGCGGCGCGACGCTGACCGTGGAGCGCCCGCAGTAATCCCGCGGCGGCACGTCGACAGCTTCGGCTTGACGACGTGCCGCTCGCGAGAGAACGCCATCCCTGCATTTCGTTGAAGTCTGATCGTGTTTTTATTTCGCTCTTTAGTGCGGCTGTGCGGCGAGTGGGTCCGGCGGCTACAGAACTGGCTTGCCGGTGCGCTGCTTATCGTGGTCGCGCTGGTTGCCTGTCGCCTGTGGCCGCATGCGCCGTTACGCGATTGGAAGCCCTCTTCCACCGCCGTGTATGACGATCGCGGCCGGCTGCTGCGCCTAACGCTGGCGAGCGACGACCGCTTTCGTCTCTGGGTGCCGCTCGAAGCCATGTCGCCGCAATTGGTCGATGCCGTGCTGTTGCACGAAGATCGTTGGTTCCGCTGGCATCCCGGCTTCAATCCGTATGGGCTCGCACGCGGCGCGTGGGTGACGTATGTCAGGCACGGCGACCCCCAGGGCGGATCGACCATCACGATGCAGCTCGCGCGCACGCTCTGGCAAATGGGCACGCGTACGCCTTGGGGCAAACTCAAGCAGGTGGCACGCGCGATTCAGCTCGAATTGTTTTATTCGAAGAAGCAGATTCTCGAAGCCTATCTGAACGACGCACCGTATGGCCGTAACGTCGAAGGTGCGGGCGCGGCGAGTATTGCGTATTTCAACCGTCCGGTGGGCGAATTGAGCTTGCCCGAAGCGTTGACGCTGGCCGTCATCCCGCAAGACCCGACCCATCGCTTGCCGAACACGCCCGGGGCAACGGCCACCGCGGCCGATAACGTGATCAACCGCGCCCTCACCTTGTCGCGCAACCGGCTGTTCGCCCGCTGGGTCGGCAGCCATCCCAAGGATGCGGCGCTGAAACCGCTGTTCGCGTTGCCGCTGACTATCCGGCCGCTTTCGCGTCTTCCGTTCGAAGCCCCGCATGCGGTGGATCAAGTGCTGGCGGCACGCAGGATAGACGGCACCGACAGCGAATCGCGCGTGCGAACCACGCTCGATCTACGCCTGCAACACATTCTCGAACGCGAAGTCACGCGCTATGTGGCGCGCAACGACGCCATCGGGATCCGCAATGCATCCGCGATTCTCGTGGATACGCGCGATATGGGAATCAAAGCGCTGGTGGGTTCGGCGGATTACTTCAATCGCCCGATCCACGGGCAGGTCAACGGCACGCTCGCCCGCCGGTCGCCGGGCTCCACGCTCAAGCCGTTTATCTATGGATTGGGTTTCGATCAGGGCGTGCTGCATCCGCAAACCGTGCTGCGCGATGTGCCCACCTCGTTTGGGCCCTATGCGCCGGAAAATTTCGACGGTCACTTCCTCGGGCCGATCACGGCCACCGATGCATTGAACCGTAGCCGCAACATACCGGCCGTGTGGGTCGCGTCGCAATTGCACGATCCCGATCTCTATCAGTTCCTGCAGGAAGCGGGCATCGGACACATGGCGAGCGAACAGCACTACGGGCTCGCGCTGGTGCTCGGCGGCGGCGAAGTGTCGATGCAGGAACTGGCTTCGCTCTACGCGATGCTGGCCAATCGCGGCATGCTCAAGCCGCTGAGATTGCGCGAGAGCGATCCTCGCTCCGGCGGTATTCGTCTGCTGAGCAACGAAGCCAGCTTCATGGTGATGGACATTTTGCGCCAGCATCTACGGCCGGACGAAACCACGGGGGCACAGCCGTCGGCGTTGCCCGTGTATTGGAAGACCGGCACGTCATGGGCTTTTCGCGATGCGTGGACCGCGGGTGCATTCGGTCCTTATGTGCTGGTGGTCTGGGTGGGTAACTTCGACGGCACCGGCAATCCGGCCTTTGTCGGCGTAGACGCAGGGGCGCCGCTGTTTTTTCAGATCGTCGATGGGCTCGAAGCCGACTATCCGCAATTGTCGGAGCCGCCGCGGCCTCGCCCGGCGAATCTGAAACGCGTGCAAATCTGCCTAGCGAGCGGGGATTTGCCGAACCAGTGGTGCCCGCAACGGGGCTGGACATGGTTCATTCCGGGGAAATCGCCGATTCGCATGAGCAACGTGCACCGTCCATTGGTGATCGACGATGCAACCGGCTTGCCGGCGTGTCCCCCGTACGCCGATAAGCACACGCACGAAGAGGTGTATGAGTTCTGGTCGTCGGATTTGCAGCAAGTATTTGCGCAGGCGGGTATTCCGCGTCGCAAACCGCCGATCAATCCAGCATGCCGTAACGCGGGCACGCCGGATGGCAACCCGCCTCAAATCACATCGCCGGTGCGGGGCAGCATCTATACGATGCGTTTGACGCAGCCCGACAAGCAGCGCATTGCATTCAGCGCGACGACCGACGCGGACGCACATGCGCTTTACTGGTTCGTCAACGACGCGTATATCGGACAAAGCACGCCCGGTGCCACGCTGTATTGGCAACCACGTACGGCCGGCAGCTATGATGTGCGCGCGATCGACGATCATGGGCGCGTCGATCAACGCACGTTGCAGGTGAGTTTGATCGAGTAGCGGGTGCGGGGAAGCGCATAAGCACGCATAAGCGCGAGCTGTCGCCCCCGCTCGAACCGCTAATCGCCCGCCGGCCGATCGATGGACATCCCCAACTCGGCGGCCATTCGTTCGACCAGCGCCCGCAGTTGCGTCACTTCACCGGCCAAGCGCTCCTGTTCGGCCTTCAATGCCTCCCACTCGCCGGGTGAGATCGACTCGTCGCCCGCTTCACGCGCACCAGCGGCGAATTGTTCGATATTCACTTCGCCGCATAGCAAATGCATCCATCGATTTTCTCGTGCGCCCGGGGCACGCGGCAATTTCACAGCTAGCGGCGGCGTCCGCGCGGCGAGTTCGTCGAGGAATGCCTCGACCGACGAGTTGTCGGCGAAGCCGTGCAGCCGGGCGGCGTTCATCCGCAATTCCGAGGCGGTTTGGGGGCCTCGGAGCAACAGGACAGTCAGTAGCGCGGTCGCTTGGCTCGGGACAGCGAGCACGCGATTCATGTTGTGCTCGTAGCGCGTGACGCGGCTGCTACTCGCCTCCATGACGAGGCTCAAACGCTTGAGACCCTCGATTGTCGTCTGGACATCCGCCTCCGTCACGCTCATCACAGGCGAGCGCGCGGTTTTCTGGTTGCAGCCGGCGGTCAACGCGTTCAGCGAAAGCGGGTAGGTGTCCGGCACGGTGTGCTGCTTTTCCACGAGAACGCCGAGTACGCGGGCTTCAAGAGGAGTGAGATCGCGCAGGGATTGAGTCATGGGAGGGGTGAGCGATGAACACGGGTGGATATGATAGCCGGCGGCACAGCGATGCCCCAATTAAAAGGAGTCCGACGGCGATGCCGATAAGCTGGCCAGGCGGTGACAGTGCAGCGATACCAAGCGTGCGTATATTCGGTAAGATCGCACATCGCAAGCTCGACGATCAAGGCGCCGCATTCTCGCGCGATATTTGGCTCGTGACGCACCGCGACTTGAAACGGTCGGGGCCCGTGCGCGCCGTCATGGATTATTTGGCCAAGGCGTTTGAGAATGCACCTTGGCTCAGCATCTCGCCCACGCTAGTCGACGAAGAGAGAAATTGATGGCGCGTTCGATGACGCGACGAATCGCCTCGTTGAAGGCACTTCGCACAGTCCACCCCCGCTTTGAAGTATTTGCCTATGCTGATCAATTGTGTCGCCTACCAAGACGGTAGAAAGCTCGCCGACATCGAGATTCCAGAGATACGCGACTATCTCGCCAAACCCGACTGCTTGGTTTGGGTCGCATTGAAGGACCCGCAACCCGGGGAACTCGAAGTCATGAAAGACGAGTTCGGCCTGCACGAACTTGCCGTGGAGGATGTCTACCATGGCCACCAGCATCCGAAGATCGAGGAGTACGGCGAATCGATCTTCGCGGTGCTGCACACGATCGAAAACGACGACGACGATCAGTTGCTGATCGGTGAAGTCGACGTGTTTGTAGGCAACAATTATGTGTTATCGGTCCGCAACCGGACGCGTCATGGCTTCCAGGAAGTTCGCGCGCGCTGCGAGCGGCAGCCGAATTTACTCAAGGAAGGCTCCGGGTTCGTGCTGTACGCCCTGATCGACAGCATCGTCGACCGCTACTTTCCGGTCCTTCAAACGCTTTCCGCAAAACTCGAGGATATCGAAGATAGGATCTTCGAAAAACATAGCCTCGCAGCGTCGCGCGCGATCATCGAGGATCTGTATTCGTTGAAGCGCAGGCTCGTCACGCTCAACCATCACATCGCGCCGTTGCTCGAGAGCGTCGGCAAGTTGACGGGTGGCCGCATCCCCCAGCTTTGCGAGAGTATGGACGCGTACTTCCGCGACGTTTACGATCATCTCGAGCGGATCGTCAGGACAATCGAAGGCCGACGCGAAATGACGGTCACCGCCGTCCAGGTGAACCTCGGCATGATCTCGCTCGCCGAAAACGAAGTGACGAAACGTCTCGGCGCATTTGCGGCCTTGTTCGCCGTGCCGACGATGATCGCCGGCATCTATGGCATGAATTTTCAGAGCATTCCCGAATTACACTATGCGTACGGGTATCCGATCTGCCTTGCCGCGATGCTGGTCATCGACATTGTGCTCTGGTGGCGCTTCAAGGCGGCCGGCTGGTTATGAAGCAACCCCTGTCGATTAGGGCGGCGTTCGCCCCACTGAGCCCACGATGAATCGCGGAACAGTTCCATCTCAACTCGCGAGCGCGCCTACGTTCTGGCGGGAAGCGGCATTGCCGTATATCGAAGCGCGTTCCGTCGAGGACGGACGCAAGGTCTGCTATGCCAAGCACGCGCACGATACCTTTTCCATCGGCGCGATTAACGGCGGCCGCAGTACGTACTTGAACGGCACGGATCGCCAGCATATCGGTACGGGCGCGCTGGTGGTGATCAATCCGGAAGACGTCCACGCGTGCAATCCGATCGACGACGATCCTTGGTCGTACCTCATGCTCTACGTGGACGTTCGCTGGTTGACGGATCTTCAGCGCGAATTCGGGGCCAGCGGACATCGAGGTTTTGGCCGCTTTTCTACCACGATGACCACTCGCCCCGATCTGCATGCGGGCCTGAATCGCCTCTACGGCATCCTCGCCGACGAGAGCACCGAAATCCTGAAAAAGGAAAGCGCGGTGCGTATCTTCTTTGGCCAAGTTCAGCTAGCGCTTGGCGGAACCACGCCCCCACCGGTTCGCAGGTCCAACCCGAAGCTCGCGCGAGCAGCGGAATTTATCCGCGGGAATTTTGCGCGTTCGCTCATGCTCGATGAAATTTGTGCGGCTTCCGGTCTCTCGCCGTCCTATCTCATTCGTGCCTTCAAGCAGCGGTACGGCATGACGCCGCACGTCTATCTCGTCAATTGCCGAATCGAATTCAGTCGTTCAGAACTGAAACGGGGGCGAGCGATCGTCGAGGTTGCCGCTGAAGCGGGCTTCGCCGATCAGGCCCATTTGCAACGCACGTTCCGCCAATTCACGGCAACGACGCCTAGCCGGTATCGAGGGCGATAGCGGCCGGCTGGCGGGGGCCGATCACGCTCGAACGAGGTAGATCGCACTGCTCACAAGCAGCAATGCCATAACGCGATTGCACAGCCGGACCTGCTTCGGGACACGCAAATGCCGGTGCAGTCGCGCCCCCGCATACGCCCAACACGCGATCGATCCGTAGCAAATCACGAAATAGATCGCGGAGAACCGCAACACCAGCGCCGTGTCGCCGTTTGCGGCAAATGCGCCCATGCCGGCGAGCGATGCCAGCCACGCTTTAGGATTGAGCCACTGCATAGCGGCACCCGATAATAACGAGGGCCCTGTTGCCGCCCCCTCGGATCCGAGCCGGCCATCATCGACGGCCAATTTATAGGCCATGTACACCAGAAACACGACGCCGGCCCATTGGATAGCCTTCGTAAAATAGGGCCAACGACTAAGCAATTCGTGCAATCCCAACCCAATCAGCAAGAGCAGCAAAGTAAAGCCGACGGTCGCGCCCGTCACGTGACGCATGCCGGCGCGCAGCCCGTATCGAGCGCCGGCACCCAATGCGACGACGTTGACGGGACCGGGAGAAATCGATGAAGCCAGCGCAAAAGCGCCCATGGAAAGTTCGGGATTCATCTGTTGCCTTCGGTGGTTCGGAAATCGAAATTGATCGAACTCGAAGGTATGCGACGCCGAGCGCCAAGTATTGAAGAAAACTGCCCTACTCGTTCAGAATGTCGGCCGCCCACCCGCACGTTCGGCCAACGCGCGCCGTGTATAGTCACGCGGTGAAGCGGGGCCGTCTCGACATCCGATCGTCCGATCACCCGATCACCCGCTCGCCTCATACCGCATCTCGGTTCACCTCCCAAGTCGAAGGGCCTACTTATGCAGCGTTATCTGTCTCCGAGCGAATATATCGACTTCGAGTCACCCGAAATTCAAGCGACGGCCCGGCGCCTTGCCGCTAACTCGGCATCGCAGAGCGAACTCGTGCGGGGGTGCTTCGAATTCGTCAGAGACGAGATCCGCCATAGCGCCGACTTCAAACTCAATCCCGTAACTTGCAAAGCATCGGACGTGTTGCGGCACAAGACTGGGTACTGCTACGCAAAGAGTCATCTGCTCGCCGCGTTACTGCGGGCCAACGGCGTCCCGACGGGGCTGTGCTATCAGCGGCTGTCGGTTGCCGATGAAGGTGCGCCGTACTGTCTGCATGGGCTCAACGCGGTGTACCTGGAAGACTGGGGCTGGTATCGCATCGATGCGCGAGGAAACAAACCGGGCGTGAACGCCCAGTTCCAACCGCCGCAAGAAGCGCTGGCCTTTCCGATCAGAACGCCGAACGAACGCGATCTTCCCGAAATTTGGGCCGAGCCGTTACCCGTGGTTGTGAAGGCACTTCAAACCTACGACACGTACGATCAAGTCCTCGCCAACCTTCCCGACATCGAGTTGATCGCATAGCGTTTGGGTGGCTACGCAACACAAGCGGCCACCGCTTCTTTGCCTGGGCCGGTATCATCTGAGCTAAGTGTCTTTCCATACTGCTCGGGAGAATGGCGTCGTGCATGTCGGTGAGCGTTTTAACAGCATCACCCATCTCGTGGGGACGGTGTTGTCGGTGGCGGGGCTTTCCCTTCTGGTCACAATGGGCGCGCTGCAAGGCGATGCTTACAAAATCGTCAGCTTCAGCGTGTACGGTGCGATGTTATGCCTGCTTTACGCGATCTCGACGCTGTACCACAGCGTGCGTGCTCCGCTACTGAAAGCCATTCTTCAGAAATGCGATCATTCGGCGATCTATTTGTTGATCGCCGGCAGCTACACGCCGTTTGCGCTCGTTACGTTGCGCGGGGCCTGGGGATGGTCGCTGTTTGGCGTGAGCTGGGGGCTGGCCGCCGTCGGCATCGTGCAGGAACTCACGCTCGGACGGCGAACGCGCATCGTATCGATGACGTTATACGTGCTGATGGGCTGGCTTGCCCTCGTTGCGATTCATCCGTTGATCCATGCGCTGCCCGCGGCCGGAACCGCCTGGCTTTTCGCGGGCGGCATCATCTACAGCGTCGGCATCTACTTCTTCATCAACGATGAGCGCATCCGCCACGGCCACGGCATCTGGCATCTATTCGTACTGGCGGGCAGCTTGTGCCAGTTCGTGACCGTCGCGCGATACGTGGCGTAACTCGCAGGCGCGAGTCAGTTCAGCCTATTTTCGTCGGGGCGCAAGGTGAGCACGCGCACGCCGTTTCGGGTCACGGCAACGGTGTGTTCGAATTGCGCCGACAACGTCCCATCGCGCGTCACGACCGCCCTGCCATCGGCTTCCCTCCCGTTCACCTGCATCGTCGTCATGCCGATCAAGTCGAGCCGATCCAACGCCGGCAGGCTCATGCGGCCCTTCGTCAGCTGCTCGATCGATTATGAACAGATTTGCAACGATGATTTATCAACTTAGGTATTAACCCTAGGGCTTCCGATCACTACACTGCAGTCATCGGTTCACGCAACGAACCCGATACAACCAGCAGATAGATCAATAACTTTGGAGGTAATCATCATGAAATCGCTCGTTCAAGCTGTCGTCATCGCCGCTGCCTTTGCCGCTCCCGTGGCCGCTTTCGCTCAATCGAACGCCCCTGTGACGCGCGCTCAAGTCAAGGCTGAACTCATCCAATTCAAGCAAGCCGGCGGCCGTACCAACTTCAGCAACGACCCGCATTACCCGGAAGATGCGCAACTTGCGCAAGCGCGCGTCAATGCGCAAAACGGCAACAATCAAGGCGTCGGCGGCGTGCAAGCCGGTTCGTCCGCTTCGGGCGCTCCCGTGAAGGCTGACGGTGTCAAGCCGCTGTTCTTCGGCATCTAAGTAGGCTGCTGCAACATCGGCCGGCGATGCCTGAGTGGGCGCACCGGCCGACATCAAACCTTTTCGCTGAGTCGAAATGAAATTGGCTTGCGTCGTCGCCACGACAGCAAGCCGCACTCATATCGATACCTCCGCCGCCGTTTATCGGCGGTTTCGCCTAGCCCTTAAATCGGCTGGGCGCTTTTTCCCGGCCTCACTGCTATCGACGCAACCGCCCGCAAGCATCGTCGGCTCGAGTTCTGGCCGCACGCCGGCACTATTCGCACCGTTCCGCCCTTTCCCGAATCTCCCCGCATGTCCCCGCATGTCCCCGCTGCAAAATCGTCCAATACTTTCTGCGATGCGGTGCCTAGCATGACGCCCGTGGATCGTTCATCGACGCTGACGCTGGATCAGCGATGGACTAGCCATCCCGGCGCGCCTGTGATTATGAACAAAGATGCAACGATGATTTACCAACTTAGGTATTAACCCTAAGCCCTCCGATCACTACACTGAAGTCATCGGTTCACGCAACGAACACGATGCAACCAGCAGATAGATCAATAACTTTGGAGGTAATCATCATGAAATCGCTCGTTCAAGCTGTCGTCATCGCCGCCGCCTTTGCCGCACCTGTGGCCGCTTTCGCTCAATCGAACGCCCCCGTGACGCGCGCTCAAGTCAAGGCTGAACTCATTCAATTCGAGCAAGCCGGCGGCCGCGCCAACTCCAGCAACGATCCGTACTACCCGGAGGATGCGCAACTTGCGCAAGCGCGCGTCAATGCGCAAAACGGCAACAATCAAGGTGTCGGTGGCGTGCAAGCCGGCTCGTCGGCCTCGGGTGCGCCGGTACAAACCAACGGAATGAAACCGCTGTATTTCGGCAACTGAATCGCCCGTCTATGAGCAGCGAATGACGGCGCCTCGATCGAGGCGCCGTTTCTACGTTGAAACTAACGCTGCGATACCGCTCGCACGATCGGGGCGTCGGTATCCCCGATCTGGTCGACATCTCGCCTTTCTAGCTTGCCCCACTCGACGCGCGCGATTCGCTCGGTTTCAATTCGAAGCAAAGCTCTCCGCCAGCCACTCCCGCATCATTGCGTAGGACCTTGCCGCCGCCTTCGCATCGTATCGGCAAACGCCCGATGCCCCACTCGCCTCTGTCTCCGTGAAGCAATGCACGACGTGCCCGATCTCGACGAATTGCCAATCGGCGGGATCGCTTTTCATCTCCTTCGTAAACTCGGGCACTTGAGGCATGGTGAGCGTATCGTCGGCTCCGTTCATCGCCAATACGCGCGCCTTGATCTTTGCCGCCGACATGGGATCGTCCGTACTCAAGTCGCCGTGAAAGGCCACCACGGCTTTCACGTCCGACCCACTACGAGCGAGATCCAGTACGGCGGCCCCGCCGAAGCAAAAACCGATCGCCGCCAACCGCGGCGAGTCAATCGGTGCATGGCCCGCCTGCGCTTTGAGTTCATCGAACGCTTTCTCGATCCGAGCGCGCATCAACCCCCGATCGCGATAAAGCGGTGCGACGGCAGCGCGCGCGTCGGCGTCGCTCTTCGGACGCACTCCCGTACCGTACATATCCGTCAACAAGATCACGTAGTCTTTGCCGGCGATCATCTCGGCCTTTTTCACGGCGATGTCGCTCAGCCCGTACCAATTCGGCACCATCACGAGCCCGGGCCGCTTGGCCGTCACCGCGTCGTCATACACGAGCACGCTGTTGAATGTCGTACCGCCCAACTTCCAATCGATGGGTTCGGCCACCATCTTCGCGAATACCGGCGATCCAATGAGAAGGCCCAAGACAATAAAAGCAAAGCGCATGAGTCGCATGGCGAAGTTCTCTCGGCGAGTTGAACGGGTGTTTGAGGCGGTGATCGGCGCGCCCTGAGCTGCGGGCCGCTGGGTAAGCCAATGCCGCCGATAACGAACACAATACCGACGATTTGACTCGGCGTCAGCGTCCGTTTTCGAAACACCCATCGCAGCAGCGTCGCGGACGCGCACCCGCGGCCGGGAGTTGAACGATCAGGGCCGAAGGACGGTCATTTTGAATGCGCCGCTGTTGGCGGCGGCATGGGCAACCGCTTCGTTGGCCTGATCGAGAGCGAACGTGGTTACATCGAACTGTCCGAGATCGAGCAAGCCCGCACGGATCAGCCTCGTCATGCGCGTCGTCGCCTCCGGCGGACACATCCACTTGCCGCGCACCGTAATGTCGTTACGCATGATCCACGGATACGGTAAGTGCAGATCGTCGCCGCCGAGCATCCCGACGCCGCCCATCAAGACGACTCGGCCGTACGGACGAACCGTCATGATCGCCGCGCGGGCAGCTGTCGCCGGGGCGCAGGGCGGCAGCAAATCCAGTACACAATCGATAGGATGCGGCGCGGCCTGCCGCATCCGCTCGCGGTCGACCTCTTCTTCTCCGGTCAGCGTCACCGTGCGCACGCGTTCGCCGAAGCGGCGCCGCAAATCGTCGAGCACGTGCTGATTGCGTCCGGGTGCGACGACACAGCCAGCGCCCATCGCGAGCGCGACGGCGACGCAAGCACTACCGAAATTGCCCGTCGCGCCGCTCACCAACAGCGTTTCACCCGCCTGTAGCGACGCTGCGAGCAGGCCACCGTAGGGCACGAGTAGAACGGTCAGCGCGCACCAGCGCGCGGCTTCTTGCACAGAGAGATCGCCGATACGAATTGCGTTTTCCGTCGGTATACGAATCTGTTCGGCAAACGGGCCATCGTGGTAGTACCGCTGCAAACGCAACCCGCCTTCGCCGCGCGCACTCCAACCTTGCAATGTCACATCGGGCATCAAGACGTCGTCGCGCGAGCGGACCGTCGGATCGCAGAACACCCAATCGCCCTTCTCGAGATGCGTTGCATCGGGCCCGCTCGCTCTTACGCGTCCAATGGCGCCGCAGCCCGGCACGATCGGCAATTCGATCGAATAACGGCGCTCGCCGCTGAACACTTCGTTCGAGTAAGGCAGCACCGGCGCAGCAAAGACGTCCACGATGACTTCGCCCGTCCCGAGCGCGGGATCGGAGACCTGCTCGATCGCCAGCGGTCGCCCGAGTGCATTCAGAATCGCTGCTTTCATCGTCTACTCCATGAATGGTGATTGGACGAGTGGATTCTCGCAGGTCTGGAATGGGTAACAAGACCTGGTACTATCCTAGGATTGAGCGCTACCACGCTCCGCGATAACGAGTCGATCATGCCGACACCAAAACGAAGTGAGTTTGGCGAGTTTCTGCGTTCGCGCAGGGAAAAGCTAACGCCGGACGCACAGATGCTCAAGAACGGCCGGCGGCGGCGCACACCGGGCTTGCGCCGGGAGGAAGTGGCGGAGTTGGCCGGTATCGGCGTCGATTGGTACGTGCGCCTAGAACAAGGGCGAACGGTCACGCCATCCGAGGCAACCCTCGGCGCGCTGGCGAGCGCATTGCAGCTCAACCCAGCGGAGGCGGCGCATTTGCGGCAGCTCGCCCGCGGCGGCGATCAGCGAGCCTTCGTTCCCGAAACCGTGCCGCCCACGGTCGAGCGGACGGTGTCGCGACTCTCGCTGCCGGCGTATATCACCGGGCGACGCTGGGACATCCTCGCATGGAATCGCGCGGCCAACGATCTGTTCGGTTTCGGACGGCTGCCGCAAGCGGACCGCAACATTCTGATCTACACGTTCCTCGATCGAGACGCGCGGCTGCTGTTTGGCCCGCGCTGGGCGGACGAAGCGCGCCGTATGATCGCGCTGTTTCGCGCGACGCACGATTTCCACGCGAACGATCCGGCATTCGCCGCTTTGATAGAGCGGCTACGGTCGGGCAATCCGCAGTTCGCGAAGTGGTGGAAGGCGCACGATGTGCGCAGCGGCGCGTCGGGTCAGAAAGTCTTCTTGCATCCCAAGCGCGGTATGCTGCGTTACGAGTACGCGACGTTCCAGGCGAACGATGATCCGGCTTTGAAGCTAGCGATTTATACGCCGGTTTAACGGACACTCGCGTCCTCGCCGGCCCGTGCAGGAGCGGCGGCAGCGCCCCACCTCCGCTCGCTTTCCCACAACCGGGCTCGGCGAAGATACGGAGGCGAGCCCCAGCGACCCCTCAATACCGAGCGTTCGCCACGCCCTACGAATGGAACACCGGCATCGAGATCGAACTCAAGCCGTTGCGCGTGCCGCATTCCTCCCGCGCAACCACTCCAGCGCCAGCAGTAATGCCGTCGAAAAGATAATGAGGATCGTCGCTAGCGCCGCAATCGTCGGGGTAATGTTCTCGCGGATACCGGTGAACATTTGGCGCGGCAGCGTCGTTTGATTCGCACCAGCCAGGAACAGCGTGACGACCACTTCGTCGAACGAAGTCGCGAACGCGAACAATGCGCCGGAAATTACGCCCGGTGCGATCACGGGCAACGTGATGCTGAAAAACGTGCGTGTCGGGTTCGCGCCCAGCGAAAGGCTCGCCCTAACAAGGTTTCCGTCGAACCCTTGTAACGTCGCCCCAACTGTCGTCACCACGAACGGCACGCCCAGCGCCGCGTGCGCCATGATGAGCCCGATATATGTGTTCGCCAACCCAAGCGGGGCGAAGAACAGATACATGCCCACTCCCACGACGATCACCGGCACGATCATCGGCGAAATCAGTACGGCCATGACAATCGCTTTGCCGCGAAAATTCGCCTTCGCCAAACCGAGCGCAGCCAATGTCCCGAGCACGGTAGCCAAGATCGTGGCCGACGGCGCCACGATAAAGCTATTCTTTGCCGCCATCCGCCACGCATCGGACGTGACGAGGTGTTCATACCAGCGCAGCGACCAACTCGGAATCGGATATACGAGGAACGTACTCGATGAAAACGACAACGGCACGATCGCCATCACCGGGAGAATCAAATACAACAACGTCAGCACGACTAGGCCGCGCAACAGGAAGTACCACGCGCGTTCCACGAGCGACGTATGTGGTGCGAACAGCGGCTTCGAAAGTTTCATCGTCGGCTCCGGCTCGAATGCCCCTCTAGGACATTGCGGCTCTATCGATTCAAAGGGTCGAGAAGGTCCAGCGCTCGAATGCAATCTCGCCGCTACAAGCTAGGCTGAGCTTTCGTGAAGCGGCCATACACGACATACAGCACGAGCGTCGCCGCCAACAATAGGCCCCCGAGGGCGCACGCCATACCCCAATTGATCGTCACATTCGTGAAGTACGCGACGTAGTAGCTCACCATCTGATCGTTCGGGCCGCCCAGCAATGCCGGCGTAATGTAGTAGCCGATCGCGAGAATGAATACCAGCAGCGCGCCCGCGCCGATGCCCGGATAGGTTTGCGGCACATATACCCGCCAGAACGCCGCGAACGGATGGCTGCCCAGCGAGACGGCGGCGCGCTGATAGGTCCGCGGAATCGACTTCATCACGCTATACAACGGCAGGATCATGAACGGCAGCAGAATATGCGTCATGGAAATGTAGACGCCGGTGCGATTGAACAGCAATTCGAGCGGCGTATGAATCAAGCCGAGACCGAGCAATGTTCGGTTGACGAGCCCTTCCGTCTGCAAAATGACGATCCACGCGGCGACACGCACAAGGATCGATGTCCAAAACGGAATCAACACGAGAATCATGACCAAGTTCGCGCGTCGCTCGCTCAGCGTCGAAATCCAGTAGGCGAGCGGATAGCCGAGCAGCAATGCCGCCAACGTCACCACGGCGCCGATAACGAACGTACGGGCGAACACGTTCAGGTAGATGCGTTGATCGGGGTCGGTCTGCTCGATATGGCCGAACGCATCTTCACGATGATCGAGCGCCGCGAGCAAGTAGAAAGGCGAATAGCGCTTGCCGTTTTTGGCGATCGCCCGCCAGTAGCGGACATCGCGCCACCGTGCATCGAGGCCGATCAACTTCGCCCGCAGTTGTTCGGGGGCGAGCGCGAGCGGATGATTGTCGTCGTCGGTGAACGGCAGCGCGTTAGCCGTCTTCGAAATGAGCGAGTGAAAGCCCGGTATTTCGACATTCAGCCGCCGCTCGAGGCTGCCCATCATCTCGCCGTCATGCGCCACGGCCAAATCGGTGGCCAGTGCCGCATACGCCGCAACCGGGGGCTCGCTATTGCGATCCCAACGGCGCAGTTGAACGGCCGTCTTCGGCAGTGCGTCGGCCACTTCCGGGTTCTGCACCGCTCGCGTCAATAACGCCGCGATCGGTACGACGAAGATCAATAACAAAAAGATCGCGAGCGGGGCAATTAGCAGAAGCGCCGTCAGCCGCTTGCGTGCCAGTGCGGCTTTCAGCTCGCGCTTCAATGTCGCAGTCGACGCGCCGCTCGGCTCGCCCGGAATCGTCATCGTTTGCACGCTCATCTCCTACGTTGCCTCTCGCTCACTACGTGACGCTGTTCGTGTTGCGTCGGCCCGGTGTCATACGGACCGGCGCGACGTGCGTCGATCGGCGGCACCGGCCGTCATGTCGACGCCGGTGCCGGTACTACGCCTGCTACCGCGGCGATATCGATTGCGATCGCTTTAGCCGACGCTCGACTTACTTCGACGCCCACGACGTGAAGCGCTGCTCGAGTTCATCGCCGTAGTCGGTCCAGAAAGCGGCATCTTGCAGCACCGCGTTCTTGCCGTTGGCCGGCGAATTCGGCAGCTTCGCCAGCGTCTTCGCATCGAGCGATGCGATTGCGTCGCGACTCGCCGGGCCATAGGCGATGTGCTGCGCGTAGAGCTGCTGCGGCTTGGACGAGACCGAATAGGCGATGAATTGCTCGGCCAGCGCCTTATTCGGGGAGCCCTTCGGAATCACCCAGTAATCGAGATCGTAGATGCTGCCGTTCCACACCACCTTAAGGTTCTTGCCTTCGCGCTGCGCGGCATCGATGCGGCCGTTGAATGCGGACGACATGACGACGTCGCCGGCGACAAGAAATTGCGGCGGCTGTGCACCTGCCTCCCACCACTGGATGGACGGCTTCAGCTCGTCGAGCTTCTTAAATGCGCGATCTTGGCCCGCCTTCGTCGCCAGTACCTTATAAACGTCCTTCGGCGCGACGCCGTCAGCCATCAGCGCGAATTCGAGGTTGCCGCGCGCGCCCTTGCGCAGCGCGCGCTTGCCCGGGAATTTCTTCACGTCCCAGAAATCGGCCCATCCCGTCGGCGCCGTTTTAAGTTTGTCGGCGTTATAGGCAATGGCGGTCGACCAAACAAAAAAGCCCACGCCGCACGTGCTCGGCGATTCGGGAATCAGCTCGGACTTCTTGGCGATCTTCGACCAGTCGAGTTTTTCATAAAGACCTTCGTCGCAACCACGGCCGAGGTCGCCCGATTCGACTTCGACGACATCCCAGTTCACATGCTTGGCTTCGACCATTGCCTTGATTTTGGCCGTTTCGCCGTTGTATTCCACCGCCGTGATCGTGTCGCCCGTCTTCTGTTGGAACGGCTGGTAATAGGCCAGTTTCTGCGCGTCGGCATTGGCGCCGCCGAAGTTCACGACGGTCAGTTCGGCCGCCGCGGCTCCCGCCGCGCCAATCATTGTCGACGCACAGGCAACGGCCAGCGTCGCGGCAATGCGGCGCATCGTCATGGGGTTCGTCTTCATCTTGGCTCTCCTCTACGTGGGTATTCGTGGGTATTCGTCGGTTTTCGTTGATGCATCCGCTGGCGCGGGGATAACGTGACACGCAGCACGATCGGCAAAATCGGCGCGACCCGAGGTGACGGGCCGATCGCCGCGCGGTGAGGGTCAGGCAAACACGCGCAAATGCTCGGGCGCGAATTCGAGTGCGACGCTCGCCCCCGGCACGAACGCGCCGAGTGCTTCCGTGCCGAGCGGCACCTTCACGAAGCATTCGTCCTGCTCGGGCACAGCGCAACGCATCCGCACGTGATCGCCAAAATAAATGAGGCCGCGCACTTCGCTCGCGAGCGTATTGCCGCGCCCTTGCTCGCTCGGTTGCGCCACCAGCCGCAGGCGTTCGGGGCGAATACAGGCAACCGCGGAGGCGCCGGCCCGCGCGCCTGCGACGTTGCGGCCCACGACTTGGGTACCGTCGCGAAGGCGCATCCGGCAGAACTCGCCGTCCACATCCGAGATCGTGCCTTGCAAGCGATTGCTGTCGCCGATAAAGTTCGCCACGAATTCGTTGCACGGCGTTTCGTAGAGGCAATCGACCGTATCGAGTTGCTGCACGATGCCTTTATCGAACACCGCGACGCGATCGGACATCGTCAGCGCTTCGCCCTGATCGTGCGTGACGTAGACGAACGTCAATCCAAGTTTCTCGTGCAGCGCCTTCAGCTCGTACTGCATGTGCTCGCGCAATTGCTTATCGAGCGCGCCAAGCGGCTCGTCCATCAAAACCAGGCGCGGCTCGAACACGAGCGCGCGCGAGAGTGCGATCCGCTGCTGTTGCCCACCGGAAAGCTGGGCCGGGTAACGCTTGGCGAAGCTTTCCATGCGCACCATCGACAAAGCCTGGGCCACGCGGTGCCTGCGCTCCGCGGCGGGCATCTTGCGCACGGTGAGGGGATAGGCGACGTTCTGCTCCACCGTCATATGCGGAAACAGCGCATAGTTCTGAAACACCATGCCGATATTGCGCTGGTGCGGCGGCACGGTGTTGAGCAATTCCCCGTCGAGCCGAATTTCGCCGCCCGTGGGAAATTCAAAGCCGGCCAGCATCATCAGACAAGTCGTTTTGCCCGAACCCGACGGCCCTAGCAGCGTCAGGAATTCGCCTTGATAGATGTCGAGGTCGAGCGACTTGACGACGAGCGTTTCGCCGTCATACGTCTTGCGCACGCCGCGAAAGCTCACGATCACTTGATCCGTCTTCATTGTCCGTCGTCTCCTGCTCAGCCCTACCCGATCCGATTGGCTCCATCGACTAGCGAGCACCACACTTCATTTGCGATCCAATATAATCGGTCACGGTTCCACGGGACGGAACCATTTCATTATTCCGAATGGAACCACTTTGGATACGATCATTCTGTCGGATTGGCTGTTCGCCCGACTGGAGCGCGGCGGCGCCGAGCCCATGTATCGGCAAGTGCTGCGGCTCGTGCAACAGG
Organism: uncultured beta proteobacterium; assembly: GCA_963838695.1. GTDB lineage: Bacteria > Pseudomonadota > Gammaproteobacteria > Burkholderiales > Burkholderiaceae > Trinickia. The sequence goes on from CAWIRZ010000025.1 coordinate 231,795, forward strand.
CGATCTTGACGGGACAATTGGCCCCCGGTACGAAGCTGCCGAGTTCGAGAACGCTGGCGGACGATCTCGACATCGCGCGCAACACCGTGCTGCGCGTATATGACCAATTGACTGCCGAAGGCTACGTCTTGTCAACCACTGGAAGTGGGACCTACGTGGCCGACACGCGTCCGGACGCAGCGGCGGTCAAGCCGCGGCCTTCTTCGAGCACGAGCAAGCCCGACATGACGCGCGAAGCGCTCGCCCAACAAAGCTTGTCGAACCGCGGCCGGCGCCTGATCGGCCGGGCCGGCGTAGCGCCCAAGCAATGGGGCGCGTTTATGCCGGGAGTCCCCGACGTCGCCGAGTTCCCGGCGCGCACCTGGAGCCGGTTGCAGGCGCGGCTTTGGAAAGCGGCCAATCCCGAGTTGTTGACCTACGCGCCAGGGGGCGGTTATCGGCCGTTGCGGCGCGCCCTATCGGATTACTTGCGCGTCGCGCGCTCGGTCAAATGCTCGCCGGATCAAATCATCCTGACGACAGGGATTCATCAGTCGATGGATTTGGCGGTGCGGCTACTGACCGATGTCGGCGATAGCGCTTGGGTGGAAGAGCCGTGCTATTGGGGGGCGCGCAGTGTGCTTCAATCGGCGGGGCTCGAGCTCGAATCGATTCCTGTCGATAGCGAAGGCTTGAACCCGCGCGAACTGTCGCCGGCCGCGCCGCCGCGCCTTGCAGTGGTAACACCCTCGCATCAATATCCGCTGGGAATGGTGATGAGCCTGGCTCGGCGCCGGACCTTGCTCGAATACGCGCGCCAACATGGCGTGTGGATACTGGAAGACGATTACGACAGCGAATTCCGCTACGGCAGCCATCCGCTTGCATCGTTGCAGGGGCTCGACCAGGCGGGGCGCGTGATTTACATCGGCAGCCTAGGGAAGATATTGTTTCCCGGCTTGCGCATCGGCTATATGGTCGCCCCCGAACATTTGGTGGACACCTTTCGCACCGGCGTTGCCGAGCTGTATCGCGAAGGCCAGCTCATGCACCAAGCGGTGCTGGCCGAGTTCATCATGGACGGCTACCTCACGTCGCATGTACGGCGCATGCGCGCGTTGTACGGCGAGCGTCGGCAAATCCTCATCGACGCCATCCACTCGCGCTTCGGCGACACGTTACCGGTCATGGGCGACGAAGCGGGGCTGCACTTGGTGCTGGGGCTACCCGAAGGCACAAACGATCGTGCCGTGACTTCGGCTGCATTCGAAGCGGGTGTCGTAGTGCGGCCGTTGTCGACTTACTACAGCCAGGAAAGCGCCGCGCAATCGGGGTTGCTGCTCGGTTACGCGTGCGTGCCGCACGAGCGAATCGGGCCGGCGTTCGATACCTTGGCCAAGGTCATCGAACGGGAGCTGGCGACGGGAATGGCGCGAGTGGCGTAAGCCGGGGCCTGAATCATCGGGTCGCCCCCGCAAACGAGGCGACCCCGAACCACGCACCACGCCTAAAACAACTCAGTACGTCGCGCTCAGCTTCGCGAACTGCAGGCTGCCGAAGCCCGTATCGTAGTCCCAGCCGGAGCGCAACCGATAGCCATAGCTGCCATAACCGTTGTTCCCGCCCGGCGGAACATCGTGCACGAGGGATGTGTTGCCGGCGAGCGTCTTATAAAAGCACGGCGTCGGCAAGCCGATGCTGTTGTTATGCGCCGACTCGATGCGCGCGAATCCGCCCACGAAAATCGGCGATGCCAGGCTCGTGCCGCCCACCTGCTGGCCCGCCTGTCCGTCGATAACGATCAGCGCACCCGTCGTGGACGCCGCGTCGAACGATACATCGGGCAGGCCCCGTCTTTTCACATACGTACTGAGCACCGGCGTTTGCCACGACGGTATCGTTTCATACGCGCTGACACCGCCGCCCGTCGCCCAGATCCGCGCGGCGCTGTCGGCAGGGTTGCCGAAGTTGTCCAGATCGGCATACGCGGCACCTTCGTTCCAGACGGTTTCGCCCGCCCAAGTCGTCGTGTTCGTCGTCGACAGCGTCGTGCCGCCGACGGCAACGACATACGGCGAACTGGCCGGCCACGATACGCTGAACCGGGTCATGTCGATCGTCGTCGCGATCGCCGTTCCGCTGTTGTTGTAATCGCCGATAAAGCCGGGGGAGCCGTACGGCGAATACGACCATTGATAAATGCCGGCATCGCCCGACGCAATCGAATAGATTTGGCCCTCCGCCGCGGCCTGCTTGAACACCGCATCGTTGGCTTGCAGCGAGCCGTCCCCTTTGGCCGCCGCCTCGTCTTCGCCCAGCGAAACGTTGATGATCTTCGCCTCGTTGTCTGTCGTCGCCGTGTTGTAGGCCTGCGTCAGCGTGGCGTTCGTCAGCCCATCGTCGCTCGAATCTCCGTTGATCGCCGCGTAGAAGATCAGTTTCTTCACGCCGCCCGATACGCCGATGATGTCCTGACTGTCGAGATCCCATTCGACGGGATCGCCATCGTCGGCGAGCGTACCCGGACCACCCGGCACCACGGCCGTATTCACCGTGGGCAGGCCGGCGCTGTTCGTAAACCGCTTGAGATCGGAAATCGTCTGCGTCATGTCGCCCCAGGTGATGATCCCGACCGTCGTGTTGGTCGCGGGCGGCAAGCTGCTGGCGTCGTAAATCTTCGCGAAATCGGTGGGCAGGTGCGCGACTTGTTGGCCCGCGGATACCGTCGTGCGGTTTGGCTGATCGATTAAAGCGCTGGCCGGCAGGAGCCGATGCGCCAAACGATGCGGCACTTCGGCGTTTTGCAGGCCGAGCACGGCGTCCACCATGCCGCCGAGTTCGCTCGGCACTTGGGCCGGCGTGTCGTTGCCGTAGACGGACTTACCTCGGTAATTGAAGCGCTTCAGGGTCACGTTGAAGCCGCTGTGCGCGTTGTCGACGTTGCCGTCGGCCGAAACGAGCTTATTGTTCGGCGATACCGTGATGTTGCGAAAGCCGTTTGCGCGCAGATGCGCAACGACGGCTTGCACCTGCGCCGCAGTCGGGCCGAACCGCTCCTTGAATTCGGCGGGCGTCAGATAGCGGTGGTAGTTCGCGCTGCCGGGCTCTTCCAGTTCGCTTAGAAACCTATCGAGTTGAGCCTCGTTGCGGCCTTTCAGTACGACCGTGACATGCAGCGGCCGGCTGACTTCGAGCGGCGTCACGCGCGTGTCGGTCAGCGCCGGCGCGCCGTGGATATTGAGCGCATAGCCGCTTTGCGCCGCGACACCCGCCGCCTTGGACTGGACAGCGGCCGTGGTCTGCGCGCGGGGAAGCAGGAATGCCTCGGTGGACGTGGCCGTCCAGGCCGTTGCCGCATGAGCGATCCGCGGCAGGGGCGCCAACGCCATCGAGATCGCCAGAGGAAGCGCGCCTAGCGCAAAACGCTTGGAAGCTAAGTGACTGGTTTTCTTATTCTTCGACATTAGAAACTCCGCTGTTTTTTGAAAAACCCGGCATGACTCGAGGCCCTCGTTCCGGGAATGGATGAGGTACAGACGACGAATAGACAAATCTTTTTTTAATTATCGATGGCGATAGGAAGCCCTCCTCTTTCCATAGGCGATTGAAAATCGCTTTGATCGCATGCCTGCGGGACTGGAGCACGGCGCGATCCCGCTCGGGATCGGACTGTGCGGGCCATTCGTCAGGCTCCTTGAAGTAGACGAACCGGTTATTCGAGGAATGTGTGGTAGTCGGCACTCATTCGTTCGCCGGAACATAGCAGCCGAACATTCCACCGTCAAACTCCGTACACGGCACCAAGCATCGGCGAAAACGAATGATAAGCGCGCGTTGAAAACATGCGCCAAAAAAAGAAATAGCGCCGGCTTTTGTTTTGCGCGCTACCGCATCGGTCAGGGAACCGGTTGCGGCGCTCGATTACGTGTAGGCGTTCCCTGCGATCCGTCCTTAGTGCTGCGCCCCACGATCGAGCGAGGCGGCGCGCAGCGCCTGCGCGGGGTCGGTAAATACGCGCCGGCGAAGCTGCGCGATCTGCGCATCGAACTCTTCGCGCGACAAGCCCATCGCTTCGATGCTGGCTCGTTGTGCGGCATAGTCCGCGTATTTCGCATGCCATGCATCGTCGTCTTGGCGCATTTTCACGATCCGTTCCGCCGCCTGTGGTCCGAACGCCTGGATCGCGTTCGCGCGTACTTGATCGATCGTCATTCCGGGCTGCTGAAGCGCAGCGATTGCGCGAACCTGCTCCTGTGCGCGTTGGCTTCGTTCGAGTGCCGCCCGTTCCTCCAGCGGCAAACTTGCTTCGAGCGCTTGGAGACGAGCCGCCTTTTGCACGTCCGTCAATGTCGAGTCGCGTTGAATGCGCCACCGTTCGATCATGTAGCGCGCGTGTCGCCAGTCTGGGCCAAAGAATGCGTCGCTCCACGCCACCCCGAGCGTTCGCGCCGCCACCGACGCACGCTCATCGAGCGAAGCCTGCATTGCATCGAGATCGGCCGCGTGCGTCGTGCCGCTGGTCGAACCCGTCGGGGAAAGCGTCTCGAGACGACCCATCGACTTCAAGTACGAGGTGTAGCGCTGCCATACATCCAGCGCCTCGGGCTGTGCGCTCGCCCCATCGAGTTGCGCAGAGATCGCCTTGTGCACCAGGGAATCGAGCGCGTTGGGCGGCATTTGATTTTGCGCCGTCAGAAAATAGTCGAAAAAGTCGCGCACGGCGCGTGCCTTGCGCAAATGTCCGTGCTCGTCCAGCGGCAGGCGCGGCGGCGTCGAGCCTTGCAGCGAAGCGGGCAGCGCGGATGTCGTCCACTCGGACCCAGGCTGTGCCGCGCGGGCGGGCGGAGCCGGCGCCGCGGCTGCGACAGCTTGCGCCCGCGTAGCTGGCGCCCTGGCCGGCGCATTCAAAAACCAAACCGCGCCAGCCGCGGCCAAACCGGCTAGGCCGAACCCTACAAGCGTGCTCGCGGTTTTCTTTGCATCGGCAGGGCGCGTCATCGTTTAAAGCCCCCGAAGTTTCAAACGATTGGCATGGGTGCGGATGGCCGCGACCGGATCTTCGGCATCTTGGCCCAGTACGCCCAGCACCTGATTGATTTCATCGACATGGTCCCAGTGATAGCTCGTGCTCAACACTTGGCCGAATAACGCACTACAGACCGATACGAGCCCATCGTTGGGACCGGCGTTACGATTGATCATGATCGTCCCCGAGCCGAGCAGCGTTAGCGTCGAAGGATCTGTCAGGTTGGCCGGATCGAATGCCCCCGATACGCTCGTGTCAGTCGCGCCTTGCACGCCTAGCGCGGACCAAGCCGGCTGGATCGCGCTGCCCGCCCACGAATAGAGGTAGTGCAGATTGCCGTTGACCGTCTCGGTGGGTGCGCCCGTTCGACAAGAGCCGGGCGCGCCAAGGCCGGCACTTGGCACCGCTTCGTTGTACTGCGCGGCGTTCGATGTCGTCAGTGCGGTGAGCGCGGCAATCGCATCCTGATTCGTGTTGAAGTTACTGCTGAACAGCGTGCCGACGAGATCGGCAAACTTCCCGATCAGGGGCTCGGCCAAGCCGGTCGAATCGTTTGCAAGCACATCGGCAACGTAATCGGCGAATTCCGAGCCGCGGTGCGGCGTGCCGATGGTCGTCACGGAAGCCACCAGTTGGGGCGCCACCGCGGCCACGTATCGTACGTCGAGCCCGCCTTGACTGTGACCGATCAAGTTGACCTTTTGCGCGCCGGTGGCGGCGAGCACTTCTCGAACATAGGCAAGCAGTTGCTCGCCTCGCCCATTCGCGCCTAGATCGCCTTGGAAGCCCGATAGGTTCGCCACATAGACGCTCGCACCGTGCGACTCGAGATCGGATGCAATGCCGTACCAGTAATCGAGCACGTTCGCGTAACGATCGGTACCCGCGAGACCATGTACAAGCACGATCGGATATTTCGTCGCGGCGTAGCGATCGACGGCCGGCACGGTACCCGCCATTGCGGAAGCGGATTGGGTGAGCGAAAAGAACGTTGCCAGACCGGTGAATCCCGATAAAGGCGCGCTGCTCAAAGCGAAAGCCGTCAATCCACCGACCACCTTTTTCTTCAAAGAACTAGCCATATCTGTTCCTCCAATTTATCTCATAGCAAAATGCCGATGAATATTCATACGTCGTTTTAAACGGCACTGCTCCGGTGGCCCTTGGATAGCGTCCACACGGCGTTTTGGAGTGAAGCAGCAAATCGCATCCGTAGTAAGGAAAATCAGACGATTAGACAGGTATCACCAATCTAACCAGGCTCTTATGTATGATTATTTTTCGAATACATTACAGCGAAATCGGAATTAACACGAAATTCAGCTTTCATCTATTGATTAAACGTTCGGATAACACATCCATTGCCCGCTTCCTTTGGGCCGTCTTGGGAATTTAGACATTGCGGGCCTCATGCTGTGCGGACAACGAGGTACCCAAAAAAAGACCGGCAGAGCCGGCCCTTGGATTAGATCTTCACGGTTGCTCACGCTTCGGCAACTGTCGCCGTTGTCGGGCGAGCGAGAGACGCCGATGACGGATCAAGCCCCTTCGTCAACTCGAGCGCCTGCCTCTCGAATAGCCGCCGGTACAAGCCGTTCTCGAGCCGAATCAGCGCATCATGAGTCCCTTCTTCGACAATGCGCCCTTTATCGAGCACGAGCAAGCGATCGAGCGCGCGCACGGTGGATAGCCGATGCGCGACGACGAGCGTCGTACGCCCCACCATCAATCGTTCCATCGCTTCCTGAATCGACGCTTCGCTTTCGCTGTCGAGGCTCGAGGTCGCTTCGTCGAAAATAAGCACCGGTGCATCGGCGAGGAAAGCTCGTGCAATCGCCACCCGTTGCCGCTCGCCGCCCGAGAGCTTCACCCCGCGCTCGCCGACGAGCGTGTCATACCCGCTGGGCAGCGAAGTAATGAATTCGTGGGCGTTGGCCAGACGCGCCGCACGCTCGATTTCAGCGTGCGATGCACCGGGCCGCGCGTACGCGATGTTCTCGGCCAACGTGCGGTGAAACAACAACGGCTCTTGCTGAACGATCGCAATTTGCGCACGCAGCGACGCCTGTCGGACATCGGCGATGTTTTGTCCGTCGATGGTGATTCGGCCCTCCGAGACATCGTAGAGGCGTTGAATCAGCTTGATGAACGTCGTCTTGCCGGAACCCGAATGTCCGATCAGGCCCACGCGCTCGCCGGGGGCGATCCGCGCACAGAAATCGGCATACAACGGCGTGGCATGGGCGTCGTACCGGAACGTCACATGCTCGAAGCGAATCTCGCCGCGCTCGACGACGAGCGTACCCGCAGCGGGCTTGTCCTCGATGCCGAGTGACTGACGGGTCAACTGCGCCAGTTCTTCCATGTCGTTGACGGACCGTTGCAGTTGCCGCACGAGCATCCCGACGTCGCGCAAGTAGCCTTGCAGAACGAGAAACATCGTCAACGAAAATGCGATATCGCCCACGCCCGCCCGGCCGTTCAGCCACAGCAAGAGGCCCACTCCGAGCATGCTCGCCTGCATGAAGGCAAGCATGACGTTTTGCAGACTACCGTTGAGCGTGCCGCGCACCCATGCCCGACGCGTGCGGTGCCGCCATTTGTCGATCACGCGCTTGAAGCGCTGCTCCTCGCGCACTTCCGCACCGAACGCCTTCACTACGGCGTTGCAGGTCACGGCATCCGCCAGCGCACCGCCCATGCGCGTGTCCCACGCATTGCCCAGGCGCGCCGCCGGTGCGACGAAACCGATCGTCAATCCGATGGTCGTGGCGATGTAAAGCACGGCGCCCACACCGACGACGACACCCATGATCGGCCAGCGCATACCGAGCAACACCGTCGCGCCGACGAGCATGACGACCGACGGGAGCAGGCCGAGCAGCAACGTGTCGTTGAACATATCGAGCGCCCACATGCCGCGTGTGATCTTGCGCACGGTGGAGCCGGCGAAGCTGTTCGCATGCCAATCCGTCGACAAACGCTGTACGCGGCGAAATGCGTCGCCGGCGATTTCGCTCATCATCCGCAACGTCAACGCGATGATGCCCGCATAGCTGAGATAGCGCAGCAGCGCGCTGCCGAGCGCGAGCCCGATCAGCGCCGCGAACGATTCGAGCGCAGCATCCAGCGCCGTTGCCTTCGCATGGCCCGCGCCCGCCAGCGCATCGACGAGATGCCCCGCGAACAACGGCGTCAAAACGTCGGCCAATGCCGTCAGCAACGCAACGGCGACGATGCCGGCAATGCGCCGGCGTTGATACATCCAGTGAGTAAAGGCGAAGCCGAAGACGTCCTTGAACGTCTGCCCGCCAGAATCGATTTGTCTACGAGTCATAGGCGCTCCGACCGGGGCGCGCGTCGCACCCAGGGCAGTTGAAATGAAGAGAAAATGCTTCGCGACGCAGACGAAAAACCGTCGGCGAGGCCGCTACGCCGCTTGTTGCGGCGAACTACTTGGAAAGCAAGAGAGCCAGGTTGCGCGCCCGACGATTCGGGCTGAACGCGGCGACCGAAACCGCGACGTCAACGTCGCATGTCGCGCGTGGGAGCACCTGCCACGTTCGGGACGGCTGTAAGCGCGGTAGTGAACATCGAACGCCTCCCTAAGTGGTTGAGTGGATTGATGAATTGATACGACGATAGTGTAGCAGGAACGACCGATATCGATGGGAATGCCGCTACGTGTGCACGGTTATGCCGCCGTTATTCCGCGGCTATTGCGCCACACGGGCGCCCCGCCGCCAAGGCGTGACGCCCGTGCGACGGGGAGCCCGCCGATTCGTCAACTCGCCGGCGCGAGATCGACGCGTGTCGACGGGCCGTTGTCCTTCATGCCTTCTGTCCCAAAATGCGGTGGCGTGATCGTCAGCCTGTTGGCGTCGACTTTCTGGCTCAGATACTGGCGGACCGCCTGGGCCCGCTGATCGGCGAGGGTGTGCAGGCTCTCATCGTTGACGGGGGCATGGAAAGCGAGCGCTCGCTTCATATCCTCGTCGGGCAGTGTTTTCGTCAAGCCGACGAAATTGCGCGGCTTCTTGAAATCGGCGTCTTTATAGACCTGCACGAGATAGCGATGGTATTCGTCCGCGTTGACGGTGACCGACGATGGATCGATAGGATGCCCGCCGCTTTCCATCGATTTCGCCTTTTCCTGCTTCACGAGATTGTCGACATAAGCCGATTGCAGCCCCGATGTGTCGACGTTCGCATCTGCACGCCCGCTCAAGTCGAGCTTCACATCCGGCTTCTCGATCAGCAGCTTGGCCAGCGTATCGAGCTTCGCGCGCGAGGGATCGGTCAGCGCGGCCGAGCCCGGTGCAAAGGCAATGTACTGCAGATGCTCGGCGCTCGCCGTATCGCTTCCGCCCCCACCAAGCGCATTCGCCAGGAGCGAGAACGGCGCCGTGACAGCGCGTTCGATCAAATGCGTCACGGCACCCCAGATCAAGCTGCCCAAGCTGAACTGCGGGTTCGACAGCGAGCCGGAAACGGGAATGCTGACGTCGATTTTGCCGTGCGAATCCTTCAGGAGCGCGATCGCCAGCCGAACCGGCAAATGCGTTTCCGTCGTGTTGTCGACATGATCGCCGAACGTCAGTTGATCGATCACCAGATGGTTTTGCGCGGTGAGCAAGTCGTTGCCGAGCTGGTAATGAAGATCGACGTTCAAGCTGCCCTTGACGATGGGATAGCCCGCGTACTTCAGCGAGTAGGGCGTGAGGTTCTTCAGCTCGACATCGTGTGCGCTAGCGGTCAGATCGAGCGAGGGTTTCGATGCAAGCGGATTGGCCGTACCGCGAATCGCGATCGGCCCGTTGTTCGCCAAGTTCGCACTGATGTCTACGGGCGCGGGCGTCGTCACGTCGGTACCGAACGCACCGATCGTGCCCGTAATGTCTTCGAGGTCCGCCTTGTAATTCGGTTTGACGAAATCGTCGGTGTAATTGACGTGGCCCTGTTGCAGCACGACTTGCCCGATGCGCGCGTGCAGCGGCGTGGACGGCGAGTTGTTCGATACGCTCGACGCGGCCTGCGGCGCCGATGCCGGTGCCACCTGCGCGGCGCTGGTCGCCGGCTTTTGCTTGCCCGCGGCCTCGCGCTGTTGAGTCAGCACGTCGTTCAAGTTGAGCTTGCCTTGCGCATCGAGCAGCACTTGCCCGAAAAAGTGGGCGAACGTGACACGTGCGACATCGAGGTTGATGCCGTGCGCGTCGTAGCGCGCGTTGATGCCGCCGAGCCCCAACGTGCCCCACCCCGCGAGCGGGGCGGAATTGACGCGATCGAGCAAACGGACATCGACGAGCGCCGCGAAACCGCGGTACGCATAGGATGCCGCGCCGTGCTGGGGCATGACAGCCTTCAGCTGGCCTCGCGCGTTCAGCTCGGCGCGGGCGATTTTCGCCTTGAGGTTGCTGCCGAAGTACGGCTCGAACGACGACAAATCCAGCCGGTTCGCATCCACCGCCAATGAAGCGTCGAGCGGATTCGGCACGACGTTGCCGCTCACGTTCAGCATGCCTTTGCCGTTCAGCGAAGCCTCGAGCTTCACCGCAAGCGGATGGCTCATATCCTCCGTGATGTTGCGCACGTCGAGTTGCAGCGGCGCCAGATGCAGCTTCGCGGGACGCGCTGCCGCTTCGTCGGTGATATCGGCCGCGCCGTCTTTAACCACGAGTTCGTCGATTCGATAACGCCAGCCCGGCTGCGCTGCGTCCGATGCTTTGGCCGATTTCGTTTCCGCACCCTTCGAAGCCGCACCGGCGCGATGCTCCGTTGCATGCGAACGCGAAACGGCCGCATGCGGCGTGTCTTGCGTCGGGTGCGTCGGGTGCGGCGATTGCGCGAGTTCGGCCAGGCTCACGCGGCCGTCCTTCTCGCGCGAGCCGGACACCGTGAGCCCGGTCGCCTCGACGCGCTCGATCTCGGCCGAGCGAGCCGCCACGTCGATGCGCTTCACGGCGACGCGGCCTTGCGCGAGTGCGATGGCCGGCGCCGCGCCCTTCGCGCCGCCGGGGTCCGTGATCTTGAGCGACTTGAGCGTCAATTCCCCGGCGCCGACGTGCAATTGCGTGGACGCACTCGACCAGTCGGCGTCCAGCGGCAGCGACGCCCCGAGTGTGCCGTCCGCGAGGCGCGCACGGATGGCCCCGTCCAAGTAGGGCTGTGCAAGCGGTAAAGCCAGGCCGTCGATCGTCAAGTTGGCGTTAGCTTGCTTCGCCGACAACCCGAGCGCTCCCGTCGCCGCGATGTTGCCGCCTTGCTTCAGCGCGGTCTTGATCGCATAGCGCGCCTTGGCGGCACCCAAGGTCGAAAAATCGTCCAGCGTGGCCGTCAGGTTCGTCAGATCGAGCGAGACCGGCTGATTCGGGACCCGATCTTCCACGGCAATGCTGCCGTCGTTCAATGCGAAATGCTTGATCGAAAGATCGAGCGGGGCCGCATTTCCCGAACGCGTACCGGGAGCCGACGACGCGGCGCTCGGAACAGCGGCCACGCTGGCGGCAGAGGCAGAGGTAGGCGCTGCGGCAGAGGCAGAGGAAGCCGGCGCCGAGGCGGGAGCGGCCACCGCGTTGGCGGGACTCGACGCGCCGATGGCGGGTGAAGCCTGCGCGGCGAACGCGCGCTCGATGCTGAGCGCGCCCGAACGTTCGCGCGTCAGATGCAGCGACGGCTCATCGAGCCGAATCTCGTCGAACCGATAGATACCCGCGAGCGGCTGGAGCCCCGCGGCGGCGACATGCAGCGCCTGGGCGGAGAAGAACGGCGCTTCGTGATCGTCGACAATCCGTGCATCCGTCAGATCGGCGGTGCCGGTGACGGTGAGCGTCGGCTTGTCGGCCGACATCGCGAAGCTAAGCTGGAAATTGCCGTCGAGCTTGCCGCTTTGAACGCTGAGCGGCAACTTGGTCGGCATATAAGACAGCAGACGCGGTACGTCTAGGCCGCTGAATGTGAGCGCGACATCCGATTCGCGCGACTGCGCGAACGGCTTCGTCTTGCCGTTGATCGCGACCGGGCTGCCGTCGATATGCGCTGAAAACCGCGGGTCGACGAAAATATTCGTCTGCGACGGTAAGGTCGCGATGAACGGCACACCAAGCGAAAGCTGGTCGACGAGGTGATGAGCCCCGAGCAGGCGGTCGTCGAATGCGATGCGGCCGTTTTCGACAGCGATGTTCGATACCGAGAACAGCGTCGGGCCGGCCGTCGGCTGCGACGGTTGTTTTGAGAATTTCTCGGCGATATCGCTGAAATTGAAGCGCTGCGCGTCGTAACGGACGACGTTGACGCTCGGCGAATCGACGCGCAATTCGGTGACGATAGGCGCGAACCTCAGCAGCGTCATCCACGATACGCGCACCACGAGCCGTTCGACGGAGGCGAATTCGCCGGAAATGCCGCGCTCGCTGACGTGGATGCCATCCGCTTCGAGGCACAGCGTGAAGGGATTGAGCGCCACTTTGCCGATCGTCGTCGGCCGATCGAGCGCTTTGCCGAGTTGCTGCTCGGCAATGTGCCGAATCAGCGGCGGCGCCGCAAAAAAGCCGATCAGCCCATACAACGCTACGGCGATCACCACGCCGATCGCCGTGCGGCGAGCGCCGCGCGACCGCATTGTCTCGCCCAGGCGACGCAGCCTGTTCAGCCCACCGCCCGTCGATTCGCTCCTCATCGCACTACTCCAGTCACGCTCGTTCCACCTACGGTTGCTCCAATCGGTTCAATTTTCAGTTCATCGCCGCTCGAGCGGCGGGGGCGCCCAACTGCCATTCGTCGCCGCCGGCTGCGGTGCGTACAACCGCATGACGAGTTGGAACGGCCCCTCCGGCGTGGGCAGCCAATTCGACGCCCACGCCCGACCCGGCGATTTCGACGATACGTAGATATCGACGGAGCCGTCGCGATTGCGGCGCGCGCGATCGTGCGAGTCGATCGAATAATGCGGCACATGCCCCGGCACCAACGCGCCGTCCGGCGAATAGGCCGTGATCGTCCAATAAGCACGAACCGGCGGCAGCGACTTTCGCGTGAAATGCATCACGTAATCGCTGTTGCCGTCTAGCGGCTTGCCGTCGCGATCGATCAGCGCCGTCGGAAACACCTCGTCCTGCGCGGTTGCGGCGCCGGCATGCGCGAACGTCGCATAGGCGCGCAACGCGTAATCGTCGCGGTACTTGCCCGTGCCGTCGCCTACCCAGCTCCAGCCGTTGCCGGAGACGGCATTGACCGGCGGCGCCTGCACTCGCTTGACGCCCTCCGCCACGCCTGACGCGATCGCGCTTGCTGATCCGTCCGGAAAATGAACCGGCTCGCCCGGCTTCACGCCGATATCGGCCAACTCGTTCAGCGCATGGCTATCGACGGCCGAGGGGGGATTGTCGCGCAATGCGTCCGCCAACTTTCCAAAGAAACCATTCGCATCGAGCTGCATGACGGCCGCCGCATTGGCCGGGAGGCCCGTCGGTGCCTCGGCCACGGTTTCTTGCGGATCGTCGCCACGGCCGCGCGCAGCGAAGTGCTCGTGCTTGCCGTCGCGCTTGCCGTCGTGCTTGCCATGTTTGCTGCGAGCAGCGTGGCGATTGTGCGCGTCGGCTAGGTAGGCCGAAAGCGGTGCGACCCGCACTTCGCTCAGCAGCCGACGTGCCAACGGCACCTCGCGCGCGTCCAACGCCGCGATACGAACGCCCAGCCACAGGTTGTTGTTGGGCGCATCGACGCGCTCGACGCCGGACGGCAGTTGGCCGTCCCAGCCCGGCGGAACGAGTGCGATCGTCTGCGGCTTGGGCGCCCCCGTATGCGCGTTGGCGTTCGGTCCCGTCGACCAAACGACGTTCGTCCACATATCGAGCACGCGTGCATCGAGAAAACGTCCGCGCGTATTGGGCACCGACACAATCACCGGCTCTTGCGACAAATCGAGCCACGCATTAGCGGACAAGGTGTCCAAATCGGCCAGCGGCGGCAGTTGCTCGCCCGCGGCTTGCGTCATCGGCATGGAATGAAGGGTGTTGAGTGCCGCCCCCGAATCTGTGCCGGCGGCCGCCAGTGCTTCGGCGCGCGCCGTCGACATCACGACGAGCGGATAACCGAACACGTACGAATCGACGACCTCGTCCTGTGTCCATCCGGTTGCATTCGCCGGCGGCAATGCCTTTTGCGGCGCCGCGCAGCCGGCCAAGACGAGGGCGGCGGCACACGCCGCCCAGGCACGCGCCCCCATGGGCAGCTTTGATTTTCGCGTTTTTGTTTTCATGTGTACGATTTGTTGACTAGGCATCGGACGGCGGCAGGCGGCCCACTTCGCATATGGGCCACCTTGGTCTCCATCTTCACCGTGGTGTGGCGTTCGATCCGGCCGGGACCTCGCGCGATGTCGATTCTGCTCCGAACCGCGAGAGCGTTTTATCGTATCCTCGCCCGCGACGCAAGAAGCAACCCCTACTCAAGCATAAAACGCCCAATCGATGCCGGTTTCGCCGCCCTTGCGCCGCAGTTGCGCCGATCCCACAGTCTATCCGGCATACGTTTGAATTGGCGATGCACGCGTAGGCCGACTCGTATAGGTAGAGGGGTATCGGCTAGGCGCTTGACCTTCCCATCATAGGAAGGCTGATAGTGCGGTTAGTGCGTTTATTGCGGCGGTCAACCGCCCGTTTTCAACATCTCAGCCACCATGTCCGACTTAACCCCCGCCACCGGCGTCGAGTTATCGACAGCCGAACTCGATATCGAAGGCATGACCTGCGCTTCGTGCGCCGCGCGTGTCGAAAAGGCGCTGGTCCGCGTCCCCGGCGTTACTGGGGCCGCCGTCAACTTGGCGACCGAGCGCGCAACCGTGCGCGCCGCCGCGCCGCTCGCGTCGGAAGACGTGCAACGGCTCGTCGATGCTGTCGTCAACGCGGGATACGAAGCGCGGCCGGTGCCCACGGAGCCCGAAGCGCTCGGCGCCGACGAGCATCTGCCGACAACGACCGGCGACACCCGCGCGCGGCAAGCGCGGCGCGAACTCACCGCGGTAGCGGTATCCGCGGTGCTCAGCGCCCCGTTGATGCTGCCGATGGTGACGGCGCCGTTCGGCGTCGAATCGGCGCTTCCCGCATGGGCGCAGCTCGTGCTGGCCAGCATCGTTCAATTCGTCTTCGGCGCGCGCTTTTACAGCAGCGCCTATCGCGCCGTCCGCGCGCGCGCCGGCAATATGGACCTGCTGGTGGCGCTCGGTACGTCGGCGGCGTACGGCCTGAGCGTGTGGCAAACGATCGCTCGTCCGGGCGATGCCATGCACCTGTATTTCGAGGCGTCGGCCGTCGTCATCACGCTCGTGCGCCTCGGGAAATGGCTCGAGGCGCGCGCCAAGCGCGAAACGACGGACGCGATCCGCGCATTGGCGGCGCTGCGGCCCGACCGGGCCCGAGTGAAGGACGCGCTCGGCGACGAACGCGAGATGCCGCTCGCGCAGGTGCGTGTCGGAATGGTCGTCGTCGTCAGGCCGGGCGAACGGATGCCCGTCGACGGCCTCGTGAGCACCGGCCGAACCCACGTCGACGAATCGCTTGTGACCGGGGAGAGCCTGCCCGTGGCGAAGGGGCCCGGCGAACGCGTCACCGCGGGATCGGTCAATGGCGAAGGCACGCTCGACGTGACGACCACCGCCACCGGTGCCGAGACGACGCTCGCGCGCATCATCCGGCTCGTCGAAAGCGCGCAAGCGGACAAAGCGCCGATCCAGCGGCTGGTCGATCGGGTCAGCGCCGTCTTCGTGCCGGCGATCCTCGTGATCGCGGCGGCCACCTTCGGGCTGTGGCTGTTCGCCGGCGCATCGATGCAGGCCGCGATTCTCAACGCGGTATCGGTACTCGTGATCGCGTGCCCGTGCGCGCTTGGGCTCGCTACGCCGGCTGCGATCATGGCCGGCACCGGCGTGGCCGCTCGCCGTGGCGTGCTCATCAAGGATGCCGAAGCGCTCGAACTCGCGCAGCGCGTATCGATCGTCGCCTTCGACAAAACGGGTACGCTCACGACCGGCAAACCCAAACTCACGGCGTTCGAGGCGTTCGGCATCGCGCGCGACGCCGGCCTCGCACTAGCGGCCGCGGTGGAGCGCAACAGCGAGCATCCGCTCGCACGGGCGCTGCTGGCCGAATACAGTGCGTCGTCAAACGCAACATCAAACGCAACGTCGACGTCCTCGCAATCGGCCGGCCAGGACGCGTCGTACTCGAGCCTGCCGACAACCGCAGAGGCGCAAGCGGTAGCCGGACGTGGCATGCAAGCCCAGATCGACGGGCGCACCGTCTGTGTCGGCAATGGGCGCTGGCTCGCCGAACTGGGTGCCGAGCCGCCGCCCGAAGCACGCGAGCGCGCCGCCCGGTTGGAAGCCGAAGGCAATACTGTTTCGTGGCTCGTGCGCGCGGGCGGGAACGGCGGGCCGGCCAAAGCGCTGGCACTGCTGGCTTTTGGCGACAGCATCAAGCCGACGGCCCGCGCCGCCGTGGAGCAGTTGGCCGCCCGCGGCGTCAAGAGCGTACTGGTGACCGGCGACAACCAAGGCGCGGCGGCTAGCGTCGCGCAAGCGCTCGGCATCGAGGAGGTCTATGCGCAAGTGTTGCCGGCCGACAAGGCGGAGATTGTCGCGCAGCTCAAAGCGCGCACGGGGCAAGTGGTCGCGATGGCCGGCGACGGGATCAACGACGCGCCGGCGCTCGCCGCAGCCGACATCGGCATTGCCCTGGCCACCGGCACGGACGTTGCTATGCATGCGGCGGGCATCACGCTGATGCGCGGGGATCCGGCGCTCGTGGCCGACGCGATCGATATCTCCCGTCGAACGTATCGGAAGATTCAGCAGAATTTGTTTTGGGCGTTCGTCTATAACCTGATCGGCATTCCGCTCGCCGCGTTCGGGCTGCTCAACCCGATGCTGGCCGGCGCGGCGATGGCGTTTTCGAGCGTCAGCGTCGTCATGAACGCGTTGTTGCTCAAGCGGTGGAAAGGCGTCGAGCGGCAGTACCGGAGCCAAGACGCCGCGCCTAAGTTAGGCGGACGCGGCGCGTGGCACGCGGCAGCTTGCGCCGTCAACGCGCGGCAGGCTTCGACTTTTCTTTGGCGAGGTGTCGTGCGTGCGCCAGCCTGGCGTGTCTTGGCGGCCGTTGGGCGCCATTTGCATCGATGGAAACGTCGAGCGCCGAGCCGGTCATAGCGGGCAACGCCAGGCGCGCGGCCAGCGCCGACGTGCTGCTGGCCAAGCCGGCCAATGCGGCCTGTTGGTCGCTCAACGCCGATTGGGTTTGCTGTTGCACCGCTTGCGCGCGGTGGGTGAAGCCGATGAGGGCTACGGTCTGGGCTACCGACACGGCGAACAACAACACCAATCCTGCAGATGCAAGCACCAGCCATTGGCGCGTACGCCGCCAACGGTCCTGTGCCGCGGACCGTTCTTGCCCCAGCGCTTCTTGCAGCGATGCGATCGTCCGCACCACGTCGGGCGGTAGAGCGCTATCGAGCGAGCGCGGGGTATCGTCGGCCGTGTGTACAGCCGATGGGGCGGGGGCGGCAGATTCGGCAGATTCGGCAGATTCGGCAGATTCGGCAGATTCGGCAGATTCGGCAGATTCGGCAGATTCGGCAGATTCGGCAGATTCGGCAGATTCGGCAGATTCGGCGGGTGCGGCGGATTCTGTGGGCGCAGTCGGAACCGCAGGGGCCGCTTGAACGGGCGCGGCCTGCTCCATACGAATGCCCGTGTCCAGCTTCTCCGCTGCGGCCGGCTTGCCCCGTGCCGCGCGGCCGGTTTGAGCCGGCGCAGCCGGTTCTACCTCTACCACCGGCTGCCGTTCGCCCGTGAACGTCGGCGACACCGGCGCGTCGGCCGGCCGCTCGAAGCCGAGCAGGGTACCCTGACGCGGATCGAGGGTTTCGACCTGTACAGCGGTGTCGGTGTCGGCGTCGGTGGCCGTGTCGGTGAGGTACCCCGCACCGGATTCGGCCTCCACCGCGAGTCGCGCGGGACGGCCAACGTCATCCGACGAAGCAGCTCGGGCCCGGCGCTTAGCGCGCGAGGAGCCTTGGGAACGGGGGGATGAGGATACTGCTGGATCTGCCATAGCGTATAGGGAGCCGCTGCGACGATGCGCGGCCCATTGGTATCGTGATCGAATCGAAGCGTGCTGCAAACGCGGCATTGTCTCATGATCGGTTCGCCGTGCGCCCTCCCCATCACACCATCCAGCGAATCCCTCTGCCACAACCACAGCATGCAGCCGCATCACTCAGCGGCCATCGGCGCGCACGTCTCCATGTCCGTTGCCGCCGTTGTCCCCGTTTTCCCCGTTCTCGCTGTCTTCGCGCAACGTATGCACGCCCGGCGCCTGGCGCAGCCGGTCGCACAATCTCGCGAACTCGTCCGCGGACACGCGCGCAAAGCCGATCACGATGTCGTCGCAGTTTGGCGCCTCGTCGCTTTGCTGGACGATGAATTGCTTGACGCGGTCGCTCGAGCGCCCAAGCACGGATCGCAACGTATCGAGCGTCAGCGCCCCCCGGTCCGCCCGCAACACCAACCGCCGCCGCAACCGCACCGAAATGTAGCGCCGCTCGATCGGCTTCATGCCCGCCAGGATCGCAAGGATGATGACGGTCGCGGCGATCGCGGCGGTATTGAGCCCCGCGCCCACAGCCAAGCCGATGGCCGCGACCGACCAGACGCTTGCCGCCGTCGTCAGCCCACGGATAACCTCGCCGCGCAGCAAAATCGCCCCCGCCCCAAGAAAACCGATGCCGGATACGACCTGCGCCGCGATCCGCGAAGGATCGAGCACGACATTCGCATGGCCCAGCACATCGGCAAAGCCGAACGCGGAGACGATCATCACAAGCGCCGAACTCACGCAGACGAGCATGTGCGTACGCAGCCCCGCGGCCCATGATTGCCGCTCGCGCTCGAAGCCGATTACGCTACCGAGGATGGCGGCCAGGATCAGCCGCAACACGACTTCGCCGTTGCCCAACATGGTCCATCCTCCTTTCTCGCCCGCCGGCCTGTCTGGCGCCGTGGCTTTGCTTTATCCTTTGCGCTTCGCGCGACGTCACGAAGGCGCGCCGTTTCATCGTTCGTCAAGCTAAACCGCATCATGTCCAACTCGATCAACCGTACGATCGCGGCCGAGGCCGCAGCCCTACGCGCGCACTACGCGCAAATCGTCCTGCCGATCTGGCGCGGGCCCGGTTTCAATAGCGCGTCGCAATTGCCGTACGAGGCCGTCGACCCGGCAGATCACGCGCCGCTGCCCGTCTCTCGCTACCGTACCATGGCCTGCGCGCGACAATTATTCGCATTTTCGTTGGCGGGCGACGCGGCGCATGCCGAGCAACTCTTTCGCGCGATGCGGCGGTATTTTCATGATGCGCAACACGGCGGATGGATTTACAGCATCGACGCACAAGGGGCGCCGCTCGATACCACGAAGGATCTCTATACGCATGCGTTCGTCGTCTTCGCTTGCGCGCACTATGCCGTGGCCTCCGGCGATCGCGACGCGCTGCGCGTCATCGACGAAACCGCGGCGCTAATACAGGCACGGTTTGCCGCGCCGGGTGGCCTGCTGCATGCCGCGCTAGATGCCGATTTTTCCGCGCCGCGGATCGGCCCGCTGCAGAACCCGCTGATGCATTTGACCGAAGCCTATCTCGCGGCCTACGAGAGCACGGGAGAGCCGAGCTACGAAGCCGCGCTCGCCCATTTGGCCGATGCGGTGGCACGCCATTTCGTCCATGAGCCGACGGGCGCAATTGCAGAACTGCCGATCGGCAGCGACGACAATCGAATCGAGCCCGGTCATCAATTCGAATGGTTCTATCTCGTGAAGCGAGCGGGGCCCGTCATCGCGGCATCCGGGCTCGACGCTCATCTATCGCGCGCTTTCGACTTCGCGCAACGTCACGGAATCGATCCGACAACGGGCGGCGTGTGCGCGGCGCTCGACGAGCGCGGTGTCGTCAAGGATCCCACCCAACGCATCTGGGCTCAAACGGAATATCTGCGCGCGCTCGCAACGCGGGGCCGGGCAGAGGATTGGGAGCGGTTGGCATTGCAGATCCCGCGCTTCCAAGCGCGATTCCTACATGCGCGAGGCTGGCACGAGTGCTTGACGCCAGCGGGAGACGTGGCGCGCGCCGACATGCCGTCGACCACGCCCTATCACTTGGCCACGGCCTACGCCGCGTTGCCCGCCTGAGAAACCGACGCGGCGCGCCGTGAAGCGCGCCCGTTGCAGGAAGCGGTAGATCGATCGGCTGCGTCGAGTGCGACGAAGTGGCCAGATGGGCCCGGAGGCCGCGGAGCGGCCGATCAGAGGACGAATCAATATGCGAGAACGGGTTCGCTCGTGGCGGCATGAGCGGCCGCCGCGAAGCGTGCGTCGCCGAGTACGGACGGCGAAATCTCGAACACCGACACCGCTTCCTTGAGCTGACGCGTCTGATCGTGCAGGGACGATGCGGCCGCGGCGGCCTCTTCGACTAGCGCCGCGTTTTGCTGCGTCATCCGATCCATTTGCACGACGACCTGATTGACCTGCTCGATGCCGGTGCTTTGCTCGTGCGACGACGCGCTGATTTCGGACATCATCTGTGCGACGCGCGAAATCGACGTCGACACGTTTTGCATCGCCTCGCCGGCGCGCTCGACGAGTTCCGACCCGCCTTCGATCTGCACCACCGATTCGCTGATGAGCGCCTTGATTTCCTTGGCCGAGTGCGCGCTGCGCTGTGCCAGGCCGCGCACCTCGCCGGCCACGACGGCGAAGCCTCGACCTTGCTCGCCTGCGCGCGCCGCCTCGACGGCCGCGTTCAACGCCAGGATGTTCGTCTGGAAAGCGATGCCGTCGATGACGGTGATGATTTCCGCGATTCGGTCGGAGCTTTGCGCGATGCCGCGCATCTTGTCGACCACGCTATCGACCACGCCCGCCCCTTCGGAAGTCGAGCGCAGCGCGCGATCGGCCAGCGTATGGGCTTCGCGCGCATGCTCGGCGTTTTGGCGAACGGTAGCCGTCAGTTCTTCCATGCTCGAGGCGGTTTCTTCGAGCGAGGCCGCTTGATTCTCGGTGCGAGCCGATAGATCCGCATTGCCGGTGGCGATTTCGTCGGCGCCTAAATGGATCGAGTCGGCGGCATCGCGCACGGTTTTTACGGTTTGGGCCACGCTGGCCTGCATGCGGGCCAGCCCGTCGAACAGACGACCGATTTCGTTCGTGCCGCGCGAGGCGATCGGTTCGATTAGCTTACCGCGCGCAATGCGCTCGAAGTGGCGTCCCGCTTCTTCGAGCGGAGCGACCACACCGCGCTTGAGCGCCGCGTAGACCGCGGCCGTGCCGGCGAGCAATGCCGCGAGGATCGCAATGCTCACGCCGCGAAACATCGCCAGACGCGAATCGATCGAATCGAGCGACACGCGGCTTTGCGCATCGCCGAATTGGGTGAACGCATGCTGCTCGTTCACGAAGGCATCTTGCATGGATTGGGTCGGCTGATCCATGAACGCCTTCACGTTGTTGGCGTCGAGATATTGCGCCAGCTCGCCGAGCGCCGTATGCAGCGTTTGATACTTTTCAGCCAACGCTTGCGCGTGCGCGCGGTTTTCGTCGCTCGTCTTCGGCGCATCGGTGAATCGTGCGAACGATTTGTCGGCCAGCGCGAGTTGATCGCGCGCATGTTGAACGATGTCGGTGGGCTCCGCGCCGCCGCCGACCATTCGCGTTCCAGCCCGCGAGAGGTTGATACGCGCGTCCATTAGGTGTTGCGTCGTTTCATTGACCGCGTTGACCTGAACGAGCGCCACATTCGAGAGATCGCCGACATCGTCATGCGTGCTCGTCAGGAACCAAAAACCGATCCCTCCGGTCACGAGTTGTAGCAGGCAGAATGCGGCCAATACGAATAACAGGCCGGAAGCGAGCTTGATCTTGCTGAACATCTAGAACATCCGAAAGAAAAACCAAAGGAGCCGATTTCGGCCTACCTAGGGTTTACGGCAGGTCACGGGTTTGCTTGAGGGCGGATCGCGTCCAATGAAGGCAACGCTGACACGCTTGCTTGACGCGGTAGGTCTGCCCTACCTAGAGTGGTACACCACATGGGGCGTTGCCCCGGAGGGGCACGGCATGACCGATTTTTTCGATCTCGCGCGCGGCGCGCTGCACGCGCAACCGTTCAGCATGCTGCTCGGCACGGAACTCGTGCAGATCGGCGAGCGCGAGGTGGCGCTACGTCTGGCGATCCGCGACGAGCTGCGCCAGCAGCAGGGCTTCGTGCACGGCGGCGTGGTCAGTTATCTGGCCGACAATGCGCTGACTTTCGCCGGCGCGTTGGCATTGGGGCCGCGTGTGGTGACGGGCGAGTACAAGATCAATTACTTGCGGCCCGCCGTGCGCGGCACGCTGCTCGCGCGCGCCGAACTCATTTATGCCGGCCGCGGGCACGCGATCTGCCAGTGCAGCGTATTCGTCGTCGACGGCGAGAAGGAAACGCTGGTGGCACTCGCACAAGGCACGATCAATCGGGTGGGCGACGGCCCGAATGCTTCGCAGGCACACGCGGAGCATGGGACGCACGGCGATGAGGGGGCGTGAGTGGTCGATCGGGGGCGGAAGCACCGCACCCACACGGGCCTCGGCCAGCCCCCGCAAGCACACCCTCTAACGCTAAACCGCGCCGCCGCTGGCTCCCAACCCCAAGGAGCGTTAAAATAGCGGCCCTTCAAAAAAACCGCGCGCGGGCCTCATTCGCGCGCCGTCGTTCGAACTCATGGCAAAACTTCTGACTGACACCGAATTCCAGCGCTTTTCCGAACTCCAGCAAAAGCAAGCCAGCTTCACCATCACGGGTGAAGAAGCCGACGAACTGCGCGGCATCGTCGAGCGCGCACAGCAAAAGCGCGACGACCGCGCCGCAGCCATGCAAGCGATCGAAGCCCACATCGCGCAGTTCGAAATCACGCCCGACGAGCTGTTCTCACCCGAGCAGATCGGCGAAGCCGCGCGCGCCTACGGCCTCATTGCGGCAGCAAAGAAAGAACGCACGTTGCCGCCTACCTTGACGCACAACGGCAAGACCTACCAATGGACACGCGCTTTGCCGGACGACATCCGCCTGCCGCTGTTCGACGCGTTCAAAGCAGGCGAATCGGTCAAGGCTTTCCTCGCCACGCCCAAGGACACCACGCGCACCGCGGCCACCATCGCGCGGCTCGAACGCGAAACGGGCAGCGCCTATGCGGATGCATGGCTCGAGGAATTGTCGATCCCGCGCACACTCGTCGAGGAAGCCGCCGCCAAGCTCACCGCGTAAACGGCCATAGCGGAAAGCGCGCGCACCGATTCACTGGGCGCGCGCATCGTCCCGCAACTGCATCTTCACTTCGACGACAGCCGGATCCGCCGTCGAACTCGTCGCAAATCCAAGCGTCTTGAGGAGGCCCAGCATCGGGCCGTTCTCGCGCAGCACCTCGCCCACGATCCAGCGCGTGCCGCGCGCACGCACATAAGCCACCATCCGTTCCATCAACATGCGGCCCAGGCCCTTGCCCTTCAGATCCGAGCGCACGGCCACCGCGAATTCGGCACACTCGTTGTCCGGGTCGGTAATCGTTCGCACGACGCCGAGCGTCGTCGTCCCGCTGCCCTCCCCGGTCGTCGCGATCAACGCCATCTCGCGGTCGTAGTCGATCTGCGTCATCCGGGCGAGCTGTGTATGGTCGAAGCCGCTAATCGCCCCAAAGAATCGAAGGCGCAAATCGCCCGGCGTCATTCCCGCGATCAAGGCGCTATGGGCCGCTTCGTCTTCGGGCCGAATGGGCCGGATCGTCAAGCGCTCGCCGTGCCAATCGACGGTCTCCTCCCATTGCCGGGGGTACGGCACGATCGCGAGCCGTCCGCGCGTGGGGCCGAGTGCGATCCGCGGCTCGACAAGCCGCACCAGCGTGCGCGTCACCCGCAGCGTGGCCGTCAAGCCGACGATCTGTTCCACGCAGCAGACCCCGTCCGATAAAGCCGTCAATGCATCGAGCACCGGCCCGATCGGAGTCAGGAGGGCGTACGGCGAACGCGAGACGATCTCACGCGCTAGGACAGGATTGAGCGGCGGCAATCCGTAAGCCGTGAACGGAGCCGACATCCCATCGATGGCCGGCACGGCGAATTCGAACACGGGGCCGAAATTGGCGTCGTCGCGCAAGCGCACCGCGATATCGACGACGTGCCCGTCCTCATCGGCCCCATCCCGAGTTGGCAATGCGCTTTCGTCGGCCACCTGCAAGCCAAATCCCCGCAGCACGCGCGCGGCGTCCTCGCCGATGAGTGCCGTCTGCCCCGAGTCGAGCGCCGACTTTGCCTATGCCTGCGCCGCCTCGATCGCAGCCGGTACGCGCGCGGGCAAGCCCTGCGGAGTCTGCATCAGCAGCTCTCGACCGAGCCGGTAATCGACGAGCCGCGCGAACGCGCGCGCGAGCCGATGCGGCGTCGAGTGCACGGCGATGCCATGCGCACGCAAGGCATCGCGCGTTGGCTCGTCCACTCCGCCGAAGAAGCAAGCCAATAGCCCGCGATAGGCGAAGCGCTGGCGGTCGATCAGTATCCTGGCGACATCGGCGACAGGCGCGCTCAACGTCGAGGCATGGATAACGAACGCCGTACCCGTCTCGCGGTGCGGCGCCAGCGCTTCGAGCGCCGCACCGAAGTCCTCCGCCTTGGCGTCGTTGCCGAGCACAAGTGGATTGCCCGGTTCTACAGCAGGCAGTGCGGACGCGATCGATGCCGCCGCTGCGGCCGGCCAATCCGCGAGCATCGTACCCGCCTGCGCGAACGCATCGGCAGCGAGCGAGGCAACGCCGCGGTCGCTCGTCACGAGCGTGGCTGACGAACTGGCGGCGATTCGGCCGACGCCGAGCGTTTCGATTTCGTCGATCAGATCGTCGAGCGATTCGACGCGCACCATCCCCGCCCGCCTGAACGCGGCGGTGTAGACCGGATCGGCGGGATCGCCGCGGCCCGTGCGCAGTACGAGCACCGGTTTGTTGCGCGCGGCCGCGCGTGCGGCAGACATGAACTTGCGCGCCGCCCTTACAACGGATAGTTCGAGCAGAATCGCACGGGTGCCTGGATCGCTTGCCAGATAATCGAGCACGTCGCCCGCATCGACGTCGGCTTCGCCGCCCAGCGCAATGGCGTGCGAAAACCCCAACCCGCGCGCCTCAGCCCATCCGAGCACGGCGTTCGTCAACGCGTTCGACTGCGAGACCCATGCGACGCCACCCGCCCTGACCGTCGAGGACGGCGCACCAAAATGCGCATTGAGCGCAGGCGTCACAACGCCGAGGCTGCCCGGCCCGACGATCCGCAACAAATACGGCTTGGCCGCCTCCAGCGCCCGCGCCAATGAAGGCGATTGCGCACCGCGCTTCGTATCGCTGACGATGATGGCCGCTCGCGTCCCGAGCCGGCCTAGCTTGCCGACGATGTCGGGCCAGGTACGAGACGGCGTGCAGATCAGCGCAACGCAAGGCGCTTCGAGCAGATCGGCGACATCGGCAAATACGGTGCATCCGTCCAGTTCGGCGTACTTCGGGTTGACGGGCCACACCGGCCCCTCGAAGCCACCGGCCCGCACGCGTTGCCAAACCTTCGCGCCCACGCTGTCGGCACGAGCCGATGCGCCGACGACCACGACCGATCCCGGCCGGAACAGCTTATCGAGGTTGCGGACGGTCATAGTTGCGCACACCTAGCGAAAGAAAAACAAGCAGAGTGAGAGACGCCTCGGAATGGATTAGCGCACCGCTAGCATAGGCGATGCTAAGCCAACGCGACGGCCTACCTGTCGACCGTCCTCCGTCTAGCGATTTCCCAAAACGTAGCGCCCTCGCAGTCAACGCTGCTAAGGCCAAGGCTTGCTGCTGCTTGCAGGAAAACGTCGACAACGACGATTCCAAGCCGACGACCGCTACGGAGAACGCCGCTGCATCACGACATTCCAGCCAACGTTATGCGCATAAATGTTATGCTACAGCATAACCCCTGCACCCACAGCGAGGCACTATGACGTTCACGGATCAGCTTGTCGCGCTACGTGCGCACCGTCGCATGAGTCTAGCCGCGGTCGGTGCCATCGTCGGCATGGCCGTGCCGAATCTTTCCGCCGTCCTGCGCGGGCGTGGAGATACGAAGGCGTCGACACTGGCGTCGATTGCATCCGCGCTAGATGCGCAGTGGGTGTTGGTGCCGAGAGCGCGCCTCGACGAAGTGCGGCGCGTGGTGGAAGGAGACAATTCGATCGCTGGGGCAAACGCCGCATCGGGCAACGTCGCCTCGGGAACGATCGAGATCTTTTCGAAGAAGAAGAAGAAGAAGAAGAAGAGCAGTGAGAAGTGGCGGAAGGCGGAAGGCGAGTGTCGTGCGGCGCGCCAACGTTGCAATCGCAACGGAGTAGATTCCGCGCTAAGCCCGCCGCATTCGGTCAACAAACGCCGCCCCGTACGCAGGCATTCCCCTCATGCAGAACCCGCTTTCGCGGCGTTACCCGCACCACCTCACATATTCTTCTTGAACGGCGCGCCGGAATGCTCGCGCAACTCATTGAAGACGATATTGGGCCACGCCTTTTGCGCCACCTCGATCTCTGAAATATGCGATGCGAGGTAGGTGGGCGCGTTGGCCGCGTCGAGCGCCATCCGCGCCGAGTAGGCATCGGTGAAGCGGCGCAGCTCGGCGGGATCATCGCATGTGATCCAGCGCGACATCCGATAGCGCGCCGGCATAATCCGCACGTCTACCTTGTATTCGGCGGATAGCCGATGCGAGACCACTTCGAACTGCAGTTGCCCAACGGCGCCGAGGATCATCGAGCCGCCGTGAGCAGGACGAAACACCTGAATGGCGCCTTCTTCCCCGAGTTGTTTCAGCGCTTCGCCAAGCTGCTTGGCACGCATCGGGTCCACCACTTCAACCGTCTGAAAGATTTCCGGCGCAAAAAACGGCAGGCCGACAAACTGGAGCATCTCGCCTTCGGTCAACGTATCGCCAAGGCTTAGCGTGCCGTGGTTCGGGATCCCGATGATGTCGCCCGGATACGCTTCGCTCACGGTCTCTCGCCGCTGCGACAAGAACGTCACGACGTTGTTCGCGCGGAAGGTCTTACCCGAACGCGTAACCTTGAGTGCCATGCCGCGCTCGAAGCGTCCGGAGCACACACGGATGAACGCGACGCGGTCGCGGTGCGCCAGATCCATGTTGGCCTGCACCTTGAACACCACCCCCGTGAATTTGGGTTCGTCGGGCTGCACGGGCCGCTGGACAGCCATGCGCGCCGAGGGCGGCGGTGCCAGCTCCACCAACGAATCGAGAATTTCCTTCACGCCGAAGTTATTGATGGCCGATCCGAATAACACCGGCGACTGCTGGCCCGCCAAGAACGCGTCCCGATCGAACGACGGCGTCGCGGCGCAAATCAAATCGATCTCTTCCTTCGCCTTCTTCCAAGCGAAACCGAAACGGCGCTCGCCCTCTTCCTCGTCGAGTGCCGATAGCGTTTCGACCGCACCGCCGGCCGTATCCTGGCCCGCGCGGAATACGCGCACTTGATTGCGGATGATGTCGTAGACGCCCTGAAACTCCTTGCCCATCCCGATTGGCCAGGTAAACGGCACCGCCGATACGCCGAGGTGCTGCTCGATCTCATCGAGCAAATCGAGCGGCGCGCGCACTTCGCGGTCGAGCTTATTGATGAATGTGACGATTGGAGTGCGACGGCTGCGGCACACTTCGAGCAACTTCAGCGTCTGCGCTTCTACGCCGTTCGCGCCGTCGATCACCATAACCGCCGCATCGACGGCAGTCAGCACTCGATAGGTGTCTTCCGAGAAGTCTTCGTGGCCCGGGGTATCGAGCAGATTGATCACGGCGCCGCCGTATTCGAACTGCATGACCGAACTCGCGACCGAGATTCCGCGCTGCTTTTCGATCTCCATCCAGTCGGACGTCGCATAGCGATTACTCTTCCGACCCTTTACGGTGCCCGCGATTTGAATCGCACCGGAAAAAAGCAAAAGCTTTTCGGTGAGCGTGGTTTTCCCGGCATCGGGGTGGGAAATGACCGCAAACGTGCGGCGGCGCTTGAGTTCGGCGACTGACATCGTATGAATGGGGGTTTCGGTATTAAGCGGCGCGGGGGCGATGATACACGTGTCGCCCCGCGCGCGCCCAATGCCGATTCCCGCGGGCGGTTCCGTATCGGCACGAAACCGCCTGCGCTCAGCGCTCCCGAATCCGCTCACCGATCAGAACGAATCAGAGCGAGACGGCGGCCGAGCGGCCGAACGCTGCGAGCGCGTCGTCGGTCGACTGTGCGCCGCCGCCCGGACGCCCGATCGAGTAGTACTCGATACCGAGTTCGTCCATAGCGAGCGGATCGTAAAGATTGCGGCCGTCGAAAACGATCGGGTGTTTCAAGCGCGCCTTGAGATTGTCGAAGTCGGGACTCTTGAACGCTTTCCATTCCGTCATGATCACGAGCGCGTCGGCGCTTGCCGCCACATCCATTTGATCGTCCACGAGCGTCAGGCGCGCCAGCGCCTCCGGCTCGCCTCGCAGATCGGACGCAAAAGCACGCTTTGCCTCCTTGAGCGAAACGGGATCGAATGCCACGACGCGCGCGCCACGCTCGAGCAACGCGGCGATCAGTACCCGGCTCGGCGCTTCGCGCATGTCGTCGGTGCCGGGCTTGAAAGCGAGGCCCCACACGCCGAACGAGCGTTCGCTCAGGTCTTCCCCGAAACGCGCGACGATCTTGCTGACGAGCACTTGTTTCTGCGCGGCGTTAACCTCGGACACCGCATCGAGAATACGCAGCGTTTGCCCCTGCTCATGCGCCGTTTGCATCAGCGCGCGCACGTCCTTGGGAAAACACGACCCCCCGTATCCGCAGCCGGCATAGAGAAAGTGATAGCCGATGCGCGGATCCGAACCGATGCCGCGCCGCACCGCCTCGATATCGGCACCCACCCGCTCGGCGAGATTCGCGAGTTCGTTCATGAACGAAATGCGCGTGGCGAGCATTGCATTGGCGGCGTACTTCGTGAACTCCGCCGAGCGCACATCCATGAACAGCATCCGATCGCGGTTGCGGTTGTACGGGGCATATAAACGCTTCATCGTGTCGCGCGCGCGTTCGCCGGGCACATCGTCGTCGCAACCGACGACGATCCGCTCGGGCCGCGTGAAGTCCTCGATGGCCGCACCCTCTTTCAGGAACTCCGGATTCGACACGACCGAGAACATCGCGTCCACGCCGCGCTGCGCCAACTGTTCCGCGATGGCTTCGCGCACGCGGCGCGCGGTTCCGACGGGTACCGTCGATTTGTCGACGACGACCGTAAAGGCGTCGATATGGCGCCCGATTTCCGAAGCAGCGGCCAGCACGTACTGCAAATCGGCCGAACCGTCTTCGCCGCTGGGCGTGCCAACGGCGATGAAGATCGTTTCACGCTGAGTGAGCGCGCGATGCGCATCGGTGGTGAACGACAGCCTGCCCGCCGCTTTGTTGCGCGCGACGATCTCATGCAAGCCAGGTTCGTGAATCGGAATGCCGCCCGACTCGAGGATGCCGATCTTATCTTGATCGACGTCGTAGCAGCAGACGTCGTTGCCGACGTCAGCAAGGCACGCAGCGGTAACGAGGCCGACGTAGCCGCAGCCGATGATGGTCACATTCATAGTGGTGGCCCTTCAAAGAACACGAGAAATGGAGCGGCGAGAGACAAGCGGACAACCCGCGGCGCTTGTCCCCGACAAAGCGTTCATCTGGCGATAACAAAAAGCGGAGGGCAAGCGAAGCAAATCCGAAAAAATTCGACGCCTTGCATGGGCCGACAATCTTTTCGAATTTTTTTGTGGCAGACGCAAGGATTTGCGCGCGAGCGCGCCTGCACCGTTGTTACGGTTTTTTTGTCGATTTACTTGCTGTCACACTTCTCAGGTCCCAATGCTTCAATGAAAACCCGATGACATGCCCCGCTTTATTCGCATCATTGCTCTCGAACGATGCATGCGCCGCACCACTTGCGCTCGCGGCCGAGGCGGCGACGCGAGCGAGTGGCGGGATTGACTGGGCAACTTTTACAACGCGACGTGTCAAGCGTGGAATAGCAACTCGGGCGGCTTGCTATCGCCGCGACCATCCGCATGGGGAGGAAGCAGCCAATCGGCGGTGGTACGGCTGCGGATCATGCTCGGATCGAGTACGCGGGGGGGCTGGGCAGCCGCCGTCGCGGCCAGGGCGGGCGCGAGCGCAGGCTGAGCGTCGGGAGCGCCCTGCGTCTGCGCAGGCACGGCAGCGGCCGGCATATCCGCGGCGGCAGCCTCCGAACGAGCCTGTGCCGCCGCTTCGTGCCGATCGATCCAATCGCGTGCCCATTCCAGGGCATAGCACTGTGCGGTCTCGTGCTCCCCAAAGCGTGGGCCGATGAGGCCGGAGCGTTCGACACGCCGGCCGTCTTTCACGATCTCCGCGGATGCGCGATAGCTGAGCTGGAACTGCTTGGCGACCGGCTGGGCCGATGCGTGAATCACGTAGCTTCCGTAGTTCTCCGAGCGCTTGGTCACCGCCATCGAATCGACGACCGGGGCCTCGGTGGACCGATCGCCGGCTGCGCGCTGCATGACGCCCGGGGTTGGGGCACGCCGCGACGATGCGACGACAGCCGACTCGCGGCGCGCCGTGTTTGCACAGGCTCCGTTCAGGCCGTTCAGGCCGTTCATGCTGTTCGGGGCGTTCAGACCGTTGACGGCGTGCACGCTGTTGTCGTCGGCCACGGTGCCGCCGCCATCCACGGCTTCGCCAGCCACGTGCCACGACTCGGGGTTGGTCCAGAACACGCCGCGCAGGCGAGGCGATTCGGGTGCCGGCAGCGGCGCGGCCTTCGGCGCGACCTGTGCCGTCGTCTCGGGCTGAGGCACGTAAGCGAACGTGCGGCCGAATTCAGATAGGAGCGTGACGATCTGCGCGAGCGTGCCGTCCGCGAGCCAGTCGTCGAAACGCCGCCGGCAGGTCGGCCCGGACGGATAACGGGCGGGCAACTTCGACCATCGCTCGCCCGTTGTTAGGATCCACAGCACCGCGTTCGTCACGACGCGAGGCTCGGCCCGAGGCCGGCCACGGCGATGCGGGTGTATGGGCTCATCCGCCGCCAGCGGCGCCAGGCGAGCCCACTCGTCGTCGGTTAATTCCTCAAAGAACATGTTTTTCTCCCCGCAGCCTGGCCGGGCTGCGACACTTGGCCGTCGAGACAATGGCCCATTCTCGGCGACCGCCAGGTTGCACAAATCGTTTTGTTTTCGTTACCGCCAATCAAAATCGCACCCGGGCAGTGCGCTTTTGCCCTTGGTTGATGCACAAAATACCGCCCCGTTCAAGCATGAGAAAAGATTGCAGAAAGCATACCATCGCGACGACGTAACAAAAATCATGCCACGCCTAAATGGCGCGCATATCGGCCACTCGTGCGAGGTCACGGCATGCGTAAGTGAATTCCTGAGAGGTGTCCATATTAGAATATTTTTTGCGGACCGCAATCCTGGCATATGTAACGAAGTGATTCCGAATCGATTTCACCGCACGTAACGACGCGCGGAACTGTCATTCGACGCAACAAACCAAATGCGCAATCGTTTGCGTAGAGCAAACGTACCCTAATTCATCGGAGGTCCGCGAGCAGGGCTTTTCGGACAAGCTCATCGACGTTGGCGGGCAGCACCGGATAGTGCGGGTGATCGCAGCCCAGCACTAATGGCGCGCCCGCGCGAAGCGCCATCTTCATCGAATCGGTCAATTCGAAACATAAAAAATGGACAGCGGAAGTTTTTTCACTGTTTTCGCGCTTCAGGTCCTCGTCCGCGACCGCGTAGATGGCCGGCTCGGTGCCGACGCGCATAAACACGTGATCCTCGATGCCAATTAGCCGGCCAAGTGCCGCACGCCGATCGGCCTCGTTTTCATACTCGATCTGCATCGTCGCCTTCAGATTGCTGCCGTCGGGCACGAGCGGTAAATACGCCGCCAATTCCGCAGCGATTCCCTCCTCGTCGAAGATTTTTTCTATCTGCAACATTTCCTGTATCTGATACCGGATTGTCGTTTCATCTTCGAACATAAAAGTAAGATGATTGCCCAGTTGGACGCGACGCTTTTTCTTGTGCTCGATAACGCGAGTCCGGGTAACCCCCCGAACTTTCGCATACGCCTCAAGCGTCAATAGGGAGTTGCGTGAGATGACCATTTACATTTCCTCGCAAAAAAGCACACGATTGGTGTCAGATCCCGTAGCCCTTGCGCAGCAGCGACAGCGGATGAGCGAGCGTCGGGCTCGTTGCCCCGCTCTCGTTGATGCCTTGCTCGATGTGGTGCCCCGCGAGTTGGCAGTCGGACGCGATGTAAGCAGGTGCAGGCTCGGCCATCGCCTTGAACACGGGAGTGCCGATGCGCATGGCCGTGGCGTGAAATTCCTTCTTCACACCGAACGTCCCCGCATGCCCCGAGCAGCGTTCGACGATTTTCAGTTCGGTGCCGGGTATCAGCGAAAGCGCGTCGTACGTCTTTCTGCCCAGATTCTGGACGCGGCCGTGACAAGGCACGTGATACGACACGGCGCCGAGCGCGTGCTTGAAGTCGGTCTTCAGCAGCCCGTCGCGATGGCGCGAGACGAAGTATTCGAAGGGATCCCAGAAGGCTTCCGCTACCGCGCGCACATCGGCATCCTCGGGGAACATGAGCGGCAGCTCTTGCTTGTACATCAACACGCAACTGGGAATCGCGGCCATGATCGCGTAGCCTTCGCGCGCGTAACGGCGAAGCGTGGGGATGTTCTTCTCCTTCTTCGAGGCCACGCCTTCGAGGTTGCCCTGCTCCAATAGCGGCATGCCGCAACAGGATTCCTTATCTACCAGGACATACGGAATCTCGTTGTGTTCGAGCACGGCCAGCAAGTCATGACCGATACCGGGCTCGTTGAAATTGACGTAACAAGTGGCGTAAACCGCGACCTTCCCGGGCGTGCGCTCTCCGTCTCGCACGGGAAGGTCGGGCGACGCGCTCGCATGCGAGCGAAACTTGCGTCGTGCGAACGAGGGCAACCACGCATGGCGATCCACGCCGAGCGTCTTCTCCAGCGCGGCGCGCGCAGGCTTCGTTTCGTTCACCGCGTTGACCACCTGCGTGACGATCGGAATGCCGGCAAAATGGCCCAGCGCGTCGGTATTCGAAAGCACCTTGTCGCGTAACGCGACGTCGCCTTTCTTATATCGAGCGGCCTTCGCACGCAGCATCAAATGCGGGAAGTCGACGTTCCACGGATGCGGCGGCACGTACGGACACTTCGTCATGTAGCACAGATCGCAGAGGTAGCACTGATCGACCACCTTCGAAAACGCGGCGTGCTCCACGTCGTGGGCCTCGCCGCTGTCGGTTTCGTCGACGAGATCGAACAGCGTCGGAAATGCACCGCACAGCGAAACGCAACGGCGACATCCGGCGCAGATATCGAATACACGGGCCAACTCCGAGTCGATGGCCGCCGCGTCGTAAAAATCGGGGGAGCGCCAATCGAGCGGGTGACGCGTGGGCGCCTCGAGACTGCCTTCTTTATGGGGCATAGCGTGACGCTCCTTGATGTCGCGCGTCGCGTTGCGACGAACGTGCGCCGACAAAGAAGCGCGCGGCGCTGGTGATTGCGCCGCGTGCGTGGGATACGCGCCGTCAACCGAGGCGACGGCGCTGAACGATTCGATAGGTTCGGTGTTGCAGCGGTGACGGGGCGGGCGATCGCCCGCTGCCTAATCCGATAAAGCCTCGAGCGCTTTGGTATAACGATTCGCGTGGCTCCGTTCGGCTTTGGCGAGCGTCTCGAACCAATTGGCGATTTCGTCGAATCCTTCTTCGCGGGCCGCCTTCGCCATACCGGGGTACATGTCCGTGTATTCGTGCGTCTCGCCCGCGATCGCCGCTTGCAAGTTCTGTCGCGACGTACCGAAAGGCAGGCCCGTGGCCGGATCGCCCACCGCCTCGAGATACTCGAGGTGCCCGTGCGCGTGCCCCGTTTCGCCTTCCGCTGTCGATCGGAACAACGCCGCAACGTCGTTTTGGCCTTCGACGTCGGCCTTGGCCGCGAAATAAAGATACCGACGATTCGCTTGCGATTCGCCCGCAAATGCCGCTTTGAGATTGTCTTCCGTCTTGGAGCCTTTCAACTGAGCCATTGTGAGCCTCCTTCATGGACCGGCGCGCGGCATAGGGCTCGTGGCCGATGTCTTATGCGGTATCGGGAATGGGTATGTGCGCGGCCACGCTTCGCTTGCAGCGCCCCTACTTCAATCTAGGACGACAAAGTACCCTTCCCCAATAGGCATTTCCTATGTAGGCGATAGGCATTTTCGGCGGATTGCCGCCTGAAAGGCGCGGCCGGCCGAAAACGACTCGGCCGGCCGCGGCACCTTGTATAAGGCGCTAAACGCGAGTTAGCGAGGCTCCCGATTACTTCCCTTCAAGCCGAATGTCCCGGGAAGACGCGCCGACATAGAACTCTCCGCCGGTCGCGAGCTTCCACTTCTTGCCATTCGTATCCCATACGCGGCGCATTTGGGCGGGCACTTCAACACATACGCGACGCGATTCGCCGGCATTCAAGCGAACCTTCTCCCAGCCCACGAGACGCTTCGGCGGCTCGACCGGATCGTTCAGACCCGCCAGATACACCTGCGGCACTTCCGCACCGGCAACGGGCCCATCGTTACGCAGCGTGAACGAGATCGTTGCCGACCGATCGTGGTGCTCGTGGACACGCAAATTCGAATACGCGAAGTGCGTGTACGACAAGCCGTGCCCGAAGGGGAACATCGGTTGGATGTGCTCGGCGTCATACCAGCGATAGCCCATCTTGAGCCCTTCCGAATACACCGGATTTCGCGCGAGCGTGCCGTTGTTCCAGGTGGGCGTATCGGCATCGCGCAGCGGGAACGTGACCGGCAGCTTGCCAGAAGGATTGACCTTGCCGAAAAGGACATTCGCGATCGCGTTGCCACCGCCTTCGCCGGGATACCACGCTTCGACGATCGCCGAGACCTGATCCTTCCACGGCATCAATACCGGATTGCCGCTTTCGACGACCACCACCGTATGCGGATTGGCCTGCGCGACCGCCTCGACGAGCGCATCCTGGTTGGACGGATTAGCGAGCGATAGGCTCGTCAACTCGCCGAAGTCCTCGCCCCCGGATTGCGTGACGAACACGATCGCGACATCCGACTGCCGTGCAACGTTCACGGCCGCATCGATTTCCTGCTGGGTGTAGGCCCTGAACGGCGATTGCATGTCCTCGCTACCCGCAAACGTGACCGTCGCATTCGGCGCGAGACTCTTCAATGCCGCCGTGATCGGCGTCGGCAGCTTGATCCACGGATTCGGCCACCAGCTGCATCCGGTGGAGGTCGGGAACGTCAACCCGCCGCAGCCGGGGAACGCCCCCGTTACCGGATCGCGCGTATCGCCCGAGCCTCCGCCCGTAATGACGCCGACGTCCGCATGGCCGCCGATCACCGCGATGTGCTTCACGCTCGATGCATCGAGCGGCAACTGACGATCCTGGTTCTTTAGGAGTACGATCGATTGCTCCTCGGCGTGTTGAGCGAAGGCGCGTGCCGCGCTAAAGTCGATCGATTGCCCACCCTTCGGCGGATCGTCCATGACGCCGGTCCGGATCATCACGTACAGCTTGCGCCGCACCATGTCGTCGAGGCGCGCTTGCGTGATCTGGTGGCTGTTGAGTGCTTGCTTGACGAGCGTAGGCGTGAGGAACACCGTAGGACCGACATCCTCCTCCTCGTCCAAGCCCGCATTGATCGCCTTTGCGGTGCTATGGGCGGCGCCCCAATCCGATTGAACTTGGCCTTGGAAGTGCCAATCGCCCTTCAGCACGTCGTTGAGCACGTGCTGGTTTTCGCATGCGTAATCGCCGTTGATCTTGTTGTAGCTGCACATCACACTGCCGGGCCTGCCCTGCTCCACCGCGAGTTCGAAGGGCAGCAGATACAGTTCGCGCAGCGTACGTTCATCGATCGTATCGTTGCCGCCCATGCGGTTGGTCTCTTGCTCGTTGCCGACGTAGTGCTTGACCGTCGCAATGACCTTCTGGTCCTGCGTGGCTCGGGTACGCGCGGCCAGCATTTCGCCGGCTAGCACCGGATCTTCGCCGAGGTATTCGAACATTCGCCCGCCGCGCGCCTCGCGCGCGAGGTTCGTGCCGCCGCCTAGGCCCATGGCGAAGCCTTGCTCGCGCAACTGATGCGCGATGACGCCGCCGAATTCATAGGCCAGCGTCGGATCCCAGCTCGCGGCCAGCGCCAGGGTGGCCGGGAACGTGGTGCTGGGCTGAACGGTACTGCCGGAGCCTGTGGCCGAATCGACCATGTTGATGCTCGGGATGCCGAGACGCGGCACGCCTTGGATGTAGCCCGCGCCGCCGCCCGGCACGTCGCTCATCTGATACTCCGAGTGAATCAATTGCAGCTTCTCGTCGAGGGTGAGTTGTTTCACGAGCATATCGGCACGACGGTGCGCCACGTCGTCCGTGAATGCGTTGTCGGGCGCCGGAGCGGCGGCGTGCGACGCGCTTTGCGCGAAGAAGCAAAGTGCGGCGGAAGCGACGGCGAGGGATATACGCTTGACCTGCATGGGTTCG
The DNA here is from genome assembly GCA_963838695.1 of uncultured beta proteobacterium. Lineage (GTDB taxonomy): Bacteria > Pseudomonadota > Gammaproteobacteria > Burkholderiales > Burkholderiaceae > Trinickia. The sequence continues at coordinate 268,574 of CAWIRZ010000025.1, forward strand.
TCTCCGTGATTAATGGCGGGTTTGGCACCGCGTTGTTGCCCTTGGCATCGCGCTGCGTCAGGGCGAGCGAAAGCACGAGACCGTCGTCTCGAAACAAAGCGTCTTACGGATGAAACTCAGTCATGCGGCGCGGATTACCGTTGATGCCGATGAGCAAGATCGGCGAAACCGGCTTACCGCAGGATGTAGCGAAACTCCGGGCTTAGTAATAGCGCATAAGTAGCCTGACTACAAGGGGGAGTTGAGGTCTTGCGTTGAGAAGCTGCAGTCAGTGACTTTGAAACGGCAGTAGTTACCGGAAAAGGGCGACTATGTGGGACGCTTTAAAAGCTATCGGAAATATTTATAGAGATTCTTATCGCGCCGGACTAACGCACGTGTGGAAGTCGAATCAAAGCGCGTCCTCTTCGGGATCTTGTCGATCGCGGCACGGGCTACGGGGCCTGGGAAGCGCGTTCATGTCGATAGAGAGCTTGGTTAGAGCGACCTCTCACCGACACATAAGGTCAGACTTTATGTTGTTACTGAATAGATGCACCGTGACAATGCATCGGCATTTCTCCGTCACGGGACGCTTTCGGATTGGGAGGCGAAACGCGGTCTCGGCTTATCAATTCGATACTCCGAGATTCCGTGGTTTTAACCGATGTCAACTGAATAAATAGCATGCGGTTTGCGCGAGGCGACGTGCGCGTGCAAACCGATAGAGATTTCAAAACACACTCGGTGCGATACGTCTTTTTATGCCGAATGGCAGCAGGCGTGAAACGATGAATGCACCGAGGAAAATGGCGAGCGCATCTGGACAAAGACCTCTACGTGCGGCGCAAAAGCCGCACAGGTCATTCTCGAGTGCGCTCCTGAGATCCGCGAACTATTGGTTCTGCGCCAGATCCTTGCCGATCGCCGCGACGATGGATTTCTCGCACGTGCGCAGGCCGTCGATCGATTGGCCGAAGTTCTCCTCCAGAGAACCGAAGGTGCCGTAGCGATAGGTCTCGTCGCTCTCGACATGAACGCTGTTCGACTTGATGTCGTAGCCACATGCGTACGTTTTGAAGTACATATCCGCCTTCGTCTTCGTGTCTAGGATGCGCGCACGAACGATCACCCACGGAACGAACAAGGCGCTCTCGGGGGGCGAGATATAACCCATCGTGGTAATCCAGACGTTCATGATGGCATCGGCGTCGGTGTGAATGCCGGAATAGTCATCCGACTTGCCGTCCTCGGACAGCTTCGCTTCCTGACCGTCGAGTTTGACGACTTGATACCCGTCCGCAGCGAGGCGGTCCATCACGCCATCGGCCACGATAGGTGCGAACACAACCTTATCGCTCGCGACTTTCTTGGTATAAGTGCTCGTATGACTGGAGTTGACTCCCGCTTGGATCAATGCGCCAACCAGCCCAAACCCCGCCGCCGCGCCACCCAAGTTCATGACCGACTCGGTTTTGGGTTCTTTGACATCGAGAATGGCGATCGAGTGCAGTTTGCCACGCGCATCGGCGCTCAAATCGGTCTTGGGCAGCGACGCGCAGCCGGACAGCAGGACGGCGATCAGGCCGAGGGCGAGGCGTTTGGATCGAGAAAAAGCTTTCATTGGCCGGTAGTTTGTTGTATGTGGTGCCAATCCCCAAATCGGTGTTGGGGATGCCGAAGCGGACCGATCGATATCGATACGCTATTTCTGTTTTCGGCAGCATTGCCACGACCTTTAGCTTTTTGTCGGCACAATATCGGGGCGGCAAGCCGGTCGCGCTACCGCCCCCCCGGGCCGTTAGCTACGCGGCATTTCGGCCATCGCGCGTTCCATTTCCTCGACGCTCGGCTCGCGCATATGCGTAGCGATGTGCCAGTGGTGCCCGAACGGGTCGTCGACAGCACCCCAGCGATCGCCCCAGAACATGTCTGCCAGCGGCATTTTGACGGTCGCACCGGCCGACACGGCGCGATCGAACGCCTTGTCGGCGTTTTCGAAGTAAAGGTAAAGGCTGACCGGCGTGCCCTTCAGCGTCTGCGGTCCAGCCATCCCGCATTCGGCACTCTCCTCGGTCATCATGAGCACCGAATCGCCGATCTTGATCTGCGCGTGCGCAATCTTGCCGCTCGGGCCGAGCATGCGAAACAATTCGACAGCGCCGAATGCCTTTTCATAGAACGCGATCGCGTCGGACGCGTTCCGGCAAATAAGGTGCGGGGTGACCGTATGCATGCCTTCGGGAATGGGTTTAACGGATGAAGTCATTCTGGGCGCTCCATTGTCATAACGTCGTTGATGAATGGGCCTCGTAGCCCGCCACGCAGCGGCCGTGGCATGTGCGCGCCGCGGCTCGCGTTCGTGCGGGTCGAGAGGCTCCGTCCTAACGACGAGCGAGCGTCGACGATTTCGACATCGGTCTTCGATCTTTTAATCGTTCATCGCCAGACGAACCAACCGGTAACGATCGACGGGCCACGGCATTCGATTGCGTCCGATCCGCGCACCGTTGGCGCCTAGCTCGGCCCGAGCGTCCGTGTTCGCCCCCATTGTTAAGTAGTTGACGACATGTCACATTCACATAGGGTTTATCCGAACGCCCAAGCGCCGTGAGACATTCGCAAGCAATCGACAGCCAAACGCAAAAGAACTGAAAGAGGCGAAGATGACCGATCGACAATCCTTAGCAATCGCAGCGCGGTTCGACCGCCTGCCGCCGTCGCGCACCGTCTGGACTATCGTGATGCTGATCTCGCTCGGCGGCGTATTCGAGTTCTACGATCTGTTCTTCACCGGCTACGTCGCACCAGGCATGGTGCAGTCGGGCCTGTTCAAACCCGAATCGCTCGGCTTCTTTGCGGCGCTCGCGCCGATCGCCGTGGCAGGGTTCGGCACCTTCGTCTTCTCGACCTTCGCCGGGCTGTGGCTCGGCACGCTCGTCTTCGGCTTTGTCGCCGACCGCTTCGGGCGCCGCTTCATCTTCACGTGGTCGCTGATCTGGTACGTGGTGTGCACCGCGATCATGGCGTTCCAGCATTCGGGCCTCGCGATCAACCTGTGGCGGATCGTCGCCGGCATTGGTATCGGGGTGGAACTCGTGACGATCGACTCGTACATTTCCGAGTTGATTCCGAGCGGCGAACGCGGCCGCGCCTACGCGGTCAATCAGTTCATTACGTTCTGCGTCGTGCCGCTCGTCGCGTTTCTCGCTTTCATCCTCAAAGGTACGCATCCGTTCGGGCTCGAATATTGGCGCGTGGTCATTCTGATCGGCACGCTCGGCGCCGCGTTCGTCTGGATCATCCGCCGTAACGTTCCGGAAAGCCCGCGCTGGCTCGCACGGCAAGGGCGCGTGGACGAGGCCGAACGCATCGTCGCCGACATCGAGCGGCGCGTCGAAGCCGAAAAGGGCATCAAACTGCCGCCGCCGCGGCCGATCGGCGACGAAGTTCCAGGGCGCGGCTCGTTCAGCGAAATCTTCGGCCCGCTCTATCTGAAGCGCACGGTCCTGCTGTCGATCTTCAACATGGCGCAGGCGATCGGCTTTTACGGCTTCGCCGCGTGGGTTCCGACGCTGCTCATCAGTCGCGGCGTTCACATCACGACGAGCCTGCAGTACGCATTTATCATTGCCATCGCCAATCCGTTCGGCCCGCTGCTCGGTACATTGTTCGCCGACCGGATCGAACGCAAAACGCAGATCTGCGGCGGCCTGCTCGTCATGGGCATTGTCATCGCCCTCTTCTCGCAGGCTTCGGCGCCGGGGGTACTGATCCTGCTCGGCGTGCTCTTCACGCTTGCCTCGAACGTTATGTCTTACGCTTATCACGGGTATCAAGCCGAGTTGTTTCCCACGCGCGTGCGTGCGCGCGCCGTCGGCTTCGTTTATTCGTGGAGCCGGCTCGCCGTCGCCTTCGCCGGTCTGGCGATCGGCGTCTTGCTGCACACCTACGGCGTATCGGGCGTGGCCGTATTCATCGGTGCAGCGATGATCGTCGGCATCTGTGTGATCTTGCTCGGACCGTCGACCAAAGGCCGCGCGCTCGAATCGATCAGCCTCTGATCGCACGCGCCCGATGCAATACCGCGTGCGGCCGGTGCGGGAGTGGCGTACTCTTTTTGCAAAGTAGGGGCTCGGCATCAGAGGAAAGGCCGGCGTGAGAGCGCCGCCGCCCTCGATTGCCGCGGTGTTCATTCTGGCAAGGAGGCTCTCGATGACCGCACCGGTTCGTACAGGCGCCCATATCGAAGGAATTCACTGGGTTGCCGAATATTTGGCGGGCACGCACGAGATACGCCTGCTTCGCGAAGGCTCGGAAGTAGGCGTCTGCGACGCGCCGGCTAGCCTATTCGGCGAAGAGGACGAAGCGGGCTCCAAAAGCGTCGCCGATCACCGGGCGCTCGAAGCTGCCCTGCGTGCCTATTTGTTGCGCTTCGTCGCCGAGCACGACGCCGAGGAATAACCGGCCGGATCGCGCCGAGTTCCGCCCATAGGCCGCCGCACCGACGGCGTTGCCATTGCTCGCCTATCCCTCCCACTTCTCATACACGAACGCGTCGCGAATCGCCGTGTACCTCGTGTACCGTATCGGCTTTCCCGTAGTCAAAGGGAAGGTCGGGCCCGCACCGCAATGTGGGATCGGCCAACGCGCGGAGAGGGAAATCGTGAAACAATGACCCCCATTTCATAGAGCCGCGCAGGCCAAGCGCACGAGGAGCAAGCGATGAAGGAAGGACCCCGAGCGAAAAAAGCGGAGAAGGCGGGCCAGGGCGCCAAGCGCGTGGCTGTATCGGCAACGGGCCCGGCGCGGCCGAGCCGCGCCGAAGCCGAAGACGCGGTGCGGGTGCTGCTGCGCTGGGCCGGCGACGACCCGGCACGCGAGGGTTTGCTCGACACACCGGCTCGCGTCGTGCGCGCCTATGAAGAATTTTTCGAAGGCTATGCGTGCGATCCGCGCGACATTCTCGCCCGCACCTTTTCCGAGGTGGACGGCTACGACGAGATGGTCGTGCTGAAGGACATCCGCTTCGAAAGTTACTGCGAACATCACATGGTGCCGATCATCGGCCGTGCCCACGTCGCCTATCTGCCGAACCATCGCGTCGTCGGCATTTCCAAGCTGGCGCGGCTCGTCGATGCGTTCGCGAAGCGGCTCCAAATCCAAGAGAAAATGACGGTGCAGATCGCCGATACGCTCAACGACATCCTGCAGCCGAAGGGCGTCGGCGTAATCCTGGAGGCCGCCCATCAATGCATCACGACGCGCGGCGTGCATAAGCCCGGCGTGCAGATGGTCACATCGCGCATGCTGGGCTCGTTCCGCGACGATCCGTCGACGCGCCGCGAATTCCTCTCGATCGTGGGCAACTCGGGTAGCGGTGGCATTCCGAACGCTTGAACCTAATCCTGAACGCTTGAACGGCAAGCGCCCCGACGCCCACCAGCTAGGCCGCGCCGCATACCGCCTTCGGCGTTCCGAAGTGGCCAACCGGTTCGCTTAGGGATCCTAATAATCGGCTCGCACGCGCGATGGCGTCCGCACAGATGCCGGACGCCCCCGCCGTTGCGCGCCGTCGTAAGCAATGAGCAGGACGGCGCCGAGCACGCATGCCATCGCCCACCATTGCGCCGGCCCGATCGCTTCATGCAGCAAAGCGGCGGCAAACAGCGCGGCCGAAATCGGAACGAACGCCGTCATCGCGCTCGCCTGCGCCCCGTCGATTCGTGCCGCACCCGCGAACCAAAGCATGAATCCCCCCAAGGTGGGCACGAGCGCGTAGTACACGACGCCCGCGACGGCGATACCGTCGTAGTGGAGCCCCCAGGGCCGTTCGAGCAGTGCGGGGATGAACGACAGCGCAAAGCCGATGCCGGACATCGACGTCGACATCTGCAAGGGCGATACAGGCGTGCGCAGGCGCTTGTTCAGCAAAATGAACACGGCCTCGCACACGACAGCCAGAACAATGAAGGCATTGCCGAGCAGCGTCGATGTCGATACCGATGCCGATGCCGATACCGCCGCGGTGCCCGGTCCCGACGCATTGCCCGCCGGCACCGTGCATACGAGCACGCCGATCGTCGCGAGAGCGACGGCGCCGAGCGTCAGCACACTCGGGCGCTCGCGCAGCACGACGATCGCCACGAGGGAGGCCACGGCCGGCAGCGTTCCCGCGATCACCCCGGCATCGCTGGCCAACGTCAACCGCATGCCGCTCAGCAGCAACACGGTATAGCCGACGCTGCCCGAGCCCGATTGCAAGACCAGCAGCCACGCCTCGCGCCGGCTCACGCGCGGCCACGACTCACCGGTGGCCTTCATCGCCAGCACGAACAGCGGAAATGCGATCGCGAAGCGCAGTGCCGTCGCAGTAAACGGCGGCAATCCGTGTGCGATCAATTTGCTCGCGACGACGGTGCTGCCCACACCGATCATTGCCAGCGCGCAAAAGAAATACCCCGTCAAACGTGAACCCATCGTCTTGCTCCCGCCATAAAAGGATGCGGGTCAGATTAGGCAAGCCGGCTCACGCGGTCTTGAACGAAATTGCAGGGAATGCTTGAACGCCGGAACGCCGGAACGCCGGAACGCCTCAACGCCTAAACGGCGACGGCAGGCCGAAGCGGCTAACGAACGGCGCAGGCGTATCGGGCAGGCGTCACGCCGAAGGCACGCACGAACGCACGTGTCATGTGGCTTTGATCGGCGAACCCGGCGCCCGCAGCGGCATCGGCGAGCGGCGTACCGCGTTCGATGAGGCGCCGAGCAAGCGAAATGCGCCGCTGGATCAGATATGCGTGCGGCGGCAGGCCCGTATCGCGGGCGAACCCGCGCAGCAGTTGGAAGCGGCTGAGGCCCGCTTCAGCCGCAAGGCCCGTCAACGTCATGGCCGAGCACGGATCGTCGTCGATCCGCGCCTTCGCTCGTTGAATGGAAGCGCTCACATCGTCGATCGATGCCTTCGTCGGCACTCGCAACCGCGCGCTCGTATGGCCGCGCAAGAACTCGGCTATCAAGCCGTACAGCGCTTCGTCGCAGGCCAACGTCTCGGATGTGGCGGGCTCGCGCGTCACCGCGGCAAACGCTCGCTCGAAACACGCGGCGAACGCCTTGTCATGCAATACGGGCTGATCGAGTTCGACGGAAGCCGGTGTCGCTACGCCGAGTTCGCATGCGACGTCGTAGACAAGCACCGGTTCGAGATAGAGCATTCGCCATGCACGGCCGCGTTCGTCGAAGGGGCTGCCGTCGTGGACCTCGCCCGGATTCACGGTGATGACGTCGCCGGCCCGCGCCTGCACCGGCCCGCGGCCGCTCGCCGATCGTTGCGCGCCGCGCGTGACCACCCCTACGCCGAACGTGTCGTGCGAGTGACGGGCGAACGATCGCACCGTATCGGCCGCCGTCGCCTGCACGCCCGCGACGGCGCAACGATGCATGACGACGTGGCCTCGATTCATCGGCGTGTGCGCCCCCGCGGCTCCGCTTCTTCGCCGCGCGCACCTTCGCGCACATTGACTTGCGACACGCTCGCGCCGGGCGCGACACTGTGCGTGAGCCAAACATTGCCGCCGATGACGGCGCCGCGCCCGATCGTCACGCGGCCGAGAATCGTCGCGCCGGCGTAGATAACCACGTCGTCTTCGACGACCGGATGCCGGGCGTGCCCTTTCACAAGCGTGCCGTCGGCATCTGCCGGGAAGCTTTTCGCCCCTAGCGTTACCGCCTGATAAAGCCGCACACGCTCGCCGATGATGGCTGTCTCGCCGATGACCACGCCGGTACCGTGATCGATGAAAAAGCTTCTGCCGATTTGCGCACCGGGGTGAATATCGATTCCGGTCGACGAATGCGCGATCTCGTTGATGAACCGCGCGAGCAGCGGCACGCCCAAGCCGTGCAGCGCGTGAGCGAGCCGGTGGTGCATGACGGCCAGCACTCCGGGGTAGCACAGCAAGATTTCGGTGATGTGCTGCGCGGCCGGATCGCCGACATGCGCGGCTTGAATGTCGCTCACGAGCGTCGCCCGAATGCTCGGCAGTTGTGCGCCCAACGCGCGGGTGATCTCGAACGCGCGCGCTTCGAGCACGGACGCCGGGGTTTCGGCGTGCTCGGGCAAGAAACGCAAGGCGCGGCGCACTTGCTCGCACAAGAGCCGCAACGTGTTTTCCAGCGTCTGCCCGACGTAGTAATCGACGCTTTCGTCGGTCAGATCCGCCGCGCCGTAGTGCGTCGGAAACATGACGGCGCGTAGCCCTTCGACGATACCGACGATCGCATCGCGCGAGGGCAACTCGCGAATTCCGCGCGGATGACGCGTTCGATGCAAGGCTTCGCGCGAGGCGCGCAACTCGGCCACGATTTGATCGAGGCCCCAATGGCGGGAAGGCAAATTCGACATGATGGTGAAAACGGCAGCGATACGGCTTGTGAGTCGGACATCCGAAGAGATTACCGCGTTTCGCGCGATGTCGTCCGAGCGATGGATTTTCGAACCCCGTGCGGCGATTCGATGTAATGCGCTCTATACCGTCAAGCTGCTCGCGTCGATCCAGCGTACCGCCCAATCGCGGGCGTGCGCAATGGCTGCGGCTTCGTCGGCGAAGCGCAGATCGCTTGGGAAAAAACGGTTGGCGACAAGTTCACCATCGCTGGAGCGCGAGATCACGACGTACGGTTGAAAGCTGCCGTCCCCTGCTCGCGCCGGCGCGCAATTGAGCAAGTATCCGCGATGCGTGAATGCGGCGTCGGTGTGATGCATGAGTCACCTGCCTCCCTGAATACGCTTGCTGCGACGTCGTGCAATGCGGCGCGCAGCCGCGAAAGCGAGCGCCTGACTGCATTTTGACCACGGGCGCCGGCTCGCAGGATTCGAATCATACTCTGTAGGGAACGCCGGTTCTATCGAAAAAATCGCCGTTTTTTTGCCCCTCAGAAGATAAGCGGCCGCGCGGCCAAGCCCCATCGAAGCCGGAACGCCTCTTGCATCGCACCTCGCCTCTCGAGCACCGAATATGGGCATGAACGAGCGCGCACCCACACTGTGTGCCGAAGCATGACCGCGAGTGCTTGAAGTTGTTTCCGGCTGGGCTACGATGGAAAACCGAGTGCGCACGCTCCATGCTCAAGCCTTGGACAGACAGAGCGTACCCACCTCCATTTCGAGCTGACGATGAACGCGAGCCGTCCATTACCCGGCGCCCCGATGCGGCGCGTGAATCGTGCGCTGAGCGTGCGCCGCATGCCGCTCGCGCCGGCTTCGGCTCGGCGCTTTTCCATCGCGCTCGCGTGCCTAGGCGTCAGCTATGCCCTCGCTTGGATGGAGCTTCCCCTCGGGCAGCTCGCGGCGCTGCCGACGGCCAACGCAGCGCCGGGTTCGTGGGCGCTCGCGGCTGCGCTCGTCGCCCGGTCGATGATCGGCCTACTCTATGCATTTGTCGCGCTGCGCCATGCTTGGGCACGCTGGCTCACTGTCGTGCTTTGTTTCGCTTCGGTCGCATTCGCGGGACCGATGCTGCCGTTGGAGTGGCACGTATTCCCGCTCGGTGCCTGGGTGACGGGCCTCGGGCTGGCAGGCAAATTAATCGCCGCCGTGCTGCTGAGCCTTCCGTTGCGCCTATCCCGATAGGCGCCCATCATGCAGCGATGCGGCGAAAAGCGCCGCGCCTTTTCATTAACCGGGAGCACGGATGAAAATCGTCGTCATCGGGGCGAGCGGTACGCTCGGCCAAGCCGTATGCGCACAGCTGAAACAGCGGCATGAGGTTATCGAAGTAGGCGCGTCGCGCGGCGACTATCACGTCGATGCCACCAACTTGCCGAGCGTGGAGCGCCTATTCCACGAGATCGGCCGTGTGGATGCCGTCGTCACCACGATCGGCAAGGTCCATTTCGGCCCGTTTCAGGAAATGACGGCGGATCAGTTCTGGATCGGCCTGCGCGACAAGCTCATGGGCCAAGTCAATGTCGTATTGGCCGCGCAGCGCCATCTGAACGACGGCGGCTCGTTCACCTTGACGAGCGGCATCCTGGCCGAAGAACCGATTCGCGAAGGGATCAATGCCACGACGGTCAACCTAGCGCTCGAGGGCTTCGTGCGCGGGGCGGCGATCGAATTGCCGCGCGGCTTGCGCATCAACCTCGTCAGCCCGACGATCCTCGAGGAATCGTACGAGGCGCTCGCCTCGTACTTTCGCGGATTCGAACCCGTCAGCGCACAGCGCGCCGCGCTCGCCTACTGCCGCAGCGTGGAAGGCGCACAAACGGGCCGCATCTATCGCGTGGGAGACTAACTAGGGCCTGCGAGCAGGCCCTACCCAACGCTTTGCGTCAGCGACGCTCGAACGTCCCGTCGCGCAAACGCCAGAGGTCGAGCGGGTTGTCGTCCTGCACGGCCTCCGGCAGCAATTCCGCCGGCAAGTCCTGATAGCAGACGGGCCGCAAGAAGCGCTCGATCGCGAGCGAACCCACCGAAGTGGAACGGGGATCCGACGTCGCCGGGAAGGGGCCGCCGTGCACCATCGCATGCGAAACTTCGACGCCCGTCGAAAACCCGTTCGCCAAAATGCGGCCGACCTTGCGTTCGAGGGTGGGCAAAAGCTTGCGCGCGAGTTCGACGTCTTCGCGTTCCATCTGCAGCGTCGCCGTGAGCTGCCCTTCCACATGCTCGGCCAATTCGATCATTTCTTCGACGTTCGCACAGGTCACGACGAGCGAGGTCGGGCCGAAGATTTCGTCTTCGAGCGGGGCTTCGGCGAGGAAGCGCGACTGCGTCGTCGCGAACAGCTCGGGCAATGCCGCGTGATGGGCCTCCGTGCTCGCGCCCTGACCGACGCGCGATACGCCTTGCATGGCCGCTCGCTTGCTGACGCCGTCGCGATAAGCGCTGGCAATACCGGCGGTCAGCATGGTTTGCGCGCCCTTCTTCTCGAGCGCCTTCGAGGCCGCATCGACGAACGCTTGGGTATGCGGGCCGTCGAGTAGGACGACCAGCCCCGGATTCGTACAGAACTGGCCCACGCCGAGCGTCAAAGAATCGACGAAGCCGTTCGCGACCGCTTCCGCGCGCGCCGCCAGGGCACCTGGCAAGACGAAGCACGGATTGATACTGCTCATTTCCGCGTAAACCGGAATCGGCTCGCGGCGGCGCGCCGCGATATTCATCAGCGCAATGCCGCCGCCGCGCGAACCCGTGAAGCCCACAGCCTTGATGGCAGGATGCGCGACGAGCGCTTCCCCAACCGCATTGCCCGCCCCGATCACGAGCGCGAATACGCCAGCCGGCAAACCGCATTCGGCAACCGCTTCCTGGATGGCCCGGCCCACGAGTTCGGACGTACCCAGATGCGCCGGGTGCGCCTTGACGACCACGGGGCAGCCGGCCGCCAACGCCGACGCCGTATCGCCGCCCGCCACCGAGAACGCGAGCGGGAAGTTGCTCGCACCGAACACCCCCACGGGGCCGACGGGAATCTTCTGCAAGCGCAGATCGGAGCGCGGCAACGGCTTGCGCTCGGGCATCGCCGAATCGAGCGTCGCGCCGAGCCAACGGCCGTCTCGCACCAGTTGAGCGAACAGCTTGAGCTGACCGACCGTTCGTGCGCGCTCGCCTTCGAGCCGTGCCTTAGGCAGCGCCGATTCCGCGTGTGCGCGTTCGATCAGCGCGTCGCCGAGTGCGAGGATGCGCTCGCCGATCGCTTCCAGCAGACGCGCGCGCGTCGCGAGCGGCGCTTGGCGGAACGGATCGAACGCCGCTTGTGCCAGCCGGCAGGCGCGATCCACGTCGCCTGCATCGCCCGCACCGAAGGCCGGTTCGATCTCCACGTTACGGGCCGGGTCGAACGCGCGCAGCGTCCCGGCCGTACCCCGAACCGGGTTGCCGCCGATCAGCATGTCTCCCGTGATCTGCATCGTCAGATTCTCCAATTGAGCCGGCTCGCTGTCCGGCAGTAGTCGCAATAGCAATGACGGGCCAAGCCACGTCGGAACGGATGATGATCGCATGATTCGCGGTTTCGCGAGGATCGCCATCCACGTTGCCCAAATGTTGGAACCGCACGCTCCCGAAAACCCTCACCTTGGGTTACTTCCGCTCGACCGGGGTGAAGCACATAAGCGTTCGATGCATCACCGGAAACACCCCGCGGCGCCTGTTTCGGTCCGGTTATGCCGCGAATAGGGGCGCTGCCGAGCCCATTTGCTCGCTGCGCCAAGGATAAGGTGAGGTGCAGCGCGTGCATCGCCCTCACCACTTAAGCAGTCCCGAAAACCCTCACCTCCGGCGAGGAGGTAGCCGCAAACGCAGCCTCGACATAGGTGGCCGAGCGACCAAAGCGGCACGCGTTCGCGCGGATTCCGGCTTCTGCTCGATCACGGAAACGGCCAGGTCTGCGCGAGCAACATCGCATTCATCGCCACGACGACGACGAACGTCGCCACGGCCAGTATCAACATCGTGCGTCCCAGGCGATGATCGCCCATGACGTTGCGGCTGCTTGCGAAACCGATCAAGGCGAGCATCGGCACGGGTACGGCAAAGCTCAACACCACTTGGCTGAGCACCAACGCACGCGTGACGCCCACGCCCAACGCGACAACGATGAAACTGGGCGCCATCGTCACTAGGCGCCGTACCCACAGAGGCACCGATACGCCGAGGAAATCCTGCATGATCATTTGTCCTGCCATCGTGCCGACGACCGAACTCGATATGCCCGACGCCATCAGCGACGTCAAAAAAAGCCCGGCAGCCATCGAGCCGAACAACGGCGTCAAGGTGCGGTAAGCCGCGCCGATCTCGGTCACCTCGCGATGGCCTTCATGAAACGCGCCGCATGCCATGATGACCATGGCCATGTTGACGAGCCCCGCCACCGTCAGCGCCATCATCACCTCGATGTTGGAATAGCGGACGAGCTTCGCGCGCTCTTGTTCGGTGTACGGCTTGACGCGCTCGCCCGTTAGCCCGGAATGCAAAAACAGCGCATGCGGCATGATCGTCGCCCCGACGATTCCGGCGCAAACGATGAGCGCTTCGCGATCGGCCACCGCCGGCACGAACATGCCGCGCAGCACGGGGCGCCACGGTACCGCCACAAAACCGAGTTGCGCGATGTAGGCGATGGCGATCAGGCCGACCAGCGCGCCGATCGCCAATTCGATTGGGCGGAAACCGCGCCGTTGCAACGACAGCAGCGCACAGGTCACGACGGCCGTAATCGTCATGCCGACCAAGAGCGGCAGATGAGCAAGCAGCGAGAATCCGATCGCCCCGCCCAGGAACTCCGCGAGATCGGTCGCCATCGCTGCCACCTCGCTGACCGCCCACATCGCGAGCACGACGGCGCGCGGCAGGCTGCGCGCGCACTGTTTCGCCAAGCTCACGCCCGTCGCGAGACCGATCCGCGCCGAGATAGCCTGGAACAGCATCGCCGTGACGTTCGCGAACAGCACGGCCCACAACAGCCCGTAGCCGTAGGCGGCGCCCGCTTGCAGGTTCGTCGCGAGATTTCCGGGATCGACATAGGCCACCGAAACCACGACGGCCGGGCCGGCCAGCGGCAGCAGCACACGCGCGCCGCGCCTGCGCCCCGCCAGCGCTTCGCGAACCTGCAACGTCGTACGTGCGCTCCAGCTGCGTTCGCGCTCGGACACGGGCGTGTCGTTCATGGGCAAGCCTCGCTTGAAGACGCAGACGCAGATACACACGGCGCCGAGCGCGCGGCGGCGACCGGTAAGCCCACGCTCGGGCCGTGCATGCGACGGATGCAAGGTCGGGTCTGGGTGTGGGTGTGCGTCTGCGTCTGATACATCTCAGTTTGGCAGTGTTTTTCCGTTTCGGCTGCGTGCATCGAATCCGGTCACTGCCCTCGATCGGGAATAGAACATGCTTTTGGGAACGCGTCCGCCAAAAGAACGACGACGCGCATGAAACTCCCGCGTGCCCTGCCCACCCGCCTCAAACCATCGCTTTCGGGCGTCCTCGCGGCGCGCGGCTGCGATGCGCTCGCAAGGGCCGTGCCGCTCGCGGCAACCGCCACGCCGATCGCCTGTGCCGCGGCATCGCTCGAACACAGCGCGCTCGCACCCGCTGGCGCCCAGGCCGAGCACATCGTGCGTCTGTGGCATCTGACGCTCGTCGTTTGCGGATGCGTGTTTGCAGCGGTGCTCGTCGGCGTCCTGTTCGCGCTCTGGCGGCGTCGCAGTACGAACGAGACGCTCCCGCCGGCCGGCCCTATCCAACCGGAGCCCCGCGCGCAACGCGCCGTCATCTGGGCGAGCATGGCGTCGGTGGTGCTGCTGGTGGGGCTCATCGTCGCCGATGTGTTGACCGATCGCGCGTTGTCGAAATTGCCCGACGCCGATGCAGTGCAGATCGATCTGACGGGATGGCAATGGTGGTGGCAGGCGCGCTACGCGGCCGAGCCGTCGCATGGCGGATTCGTCACGGCCAACGAACTGCATGTGCCCGTGGGGCGGCCCGTCGTCATCGCCCTGAAAGCCGGCGACGTCATCCATAGCTTTTGGGTGCCCAGCCTGCACGGCAAGAAGGACCTACTACCGGGTATCTCGTCGACGATCGAATTCCGAGCCGACCGCCCCGGGACCTACGACGGGCCGTGCGCCGAGTATTGCGGGGCCGAACACGCCCTGATGGCATTGAGGGTCGTGGCCGAGCCACCCGATCGCTATGCGGCCTGGGCGGCAGCGCAAACCGCGGCAGCGCCGCAGCCGTCGGAAGGCTTGGCGATGCGAGGCATGCAAGTGTTCGAACGTTCGACCTGCGCCAGTTGCCACACGGTTCGCGGAACGAGCGCAACCGGCATGCTCGCACCCGACCTGACTCACTTGATGAGCCGACGAACGATCGCGGCCGGCGTCCTGCCCAACAACGCCGCCGACTTGACGCGATGGATTCGCGATCCCGGTGCCGTCAAGCCCGGCACGACCATGCCGGCGGTTCCCTTGTCCGCGCCCGATCTGCAAGCGCTCGTTGCCTGGCTGACCACGCTCAAATGACTCGCTCCGATACCGCTTCGCAACCGCCGCTCGATACCCGGCTCGTCGATGGCCCCGACGCACCGGAACATGTTCGCCGGACGCTCGCGCAAACGTGGGCCGATCCGCCCGGCTGGCTGGGCAGCCTGGCCGCCGTCAACCACAAGACGATCGCCCGGCGCTTCATCGCGACGACATTCGCATTCTTTCTCCTCGGCGGCTTGCTCGCGCTCGTCATGCGTCTCCAGCTTTCGCGTCCCGGTAACCGGCTCGTGGGACCCGACACTTACGACGCGCTGTTCACGCTGCACGGCACGACGATGATGTTCCTGTTCGCGGTGCCCGTCATGCAGGCCGTTGCCGGCTATTTGATTCCACTGATGATCGGCGCGCGCAGCATCGCGTTTCCGCGAATGAACGCCTACGCGTACTGGATGTTCCTGTTCGGCGGAGTCACGCTCTATGTCTTCTCCCTGCTCGGCGCGGCACCGCAGGCCGGATGGTTCAGTTATGTGCCGCTCGCCGGACCCAACTACGGGCTCGGCAAGGGCCCCGACATTTGGGCGCAGATGATCACGTTCACCGAACTGTCCGGCCTACTCGAAGCCGTCATCCTCATCGCCACGATTCTGAAAATGCGGGCCCCGGGCATGTCGCTCAATCGCATGCCGCTCTTCGCGTGGGCCACCCTCGTGACGCAGTTCATGGTCATTTTTGCGATGCCTTCGATCATGGTGGCCAGCACATCGCTGATCCTCGACCGGCTCGTCGGGACGCAGTTCTTCAATCCGTCGCTCGGCGGTGACGTGCTGCTGTGGCAGCACTTGTTTTGGTTCTTCGGTCACCCGGAGGTGTACCTGATCTTTATCCCCGCGCTCGGCTTCATTTCATCGATCATTCCGACTTTCGCGCGTCGCCCCGTATTCGGCTATACGGCGATCGTGCTCGCGCTCATCGCCACGGCGTTCCTCGCGTTCGGGCTCTGGGTCCATCACATGTTCGCCACCAGCATCCCCGCGCTCGGCAAGAGCTTTTTCACAGCCGCGAGCGTCATGATCGCCGTGCCGTCCGGCATCCAAATCTATTGTTGGATCGCCACGCTCGTCACGGGCCGGCTCGTTCTAAAGACGCCGTTATTGTTCGTGCTCGCGTTTTTTTTCATCCTCGTACTGGGCGGGATGACGGGCATCATGCTCGGCGCCGTCCCGCTCGATCTGCAACTGCACGACACGTATTTCGTCGTCGCGCACTTACATTACGTGCTGCTCGGCGGCGCCGTCTTCCCGTTGTTCGGCGCGTTCTATTACTGGTTCCCGAAAATCACGGGGCGGATGCTCGACGAACGCCTGGGCCGCTGGCAGTTCTGGCTCTTCTTTATCGGCTTTAACGTCACGTTCTTCCCCATGCATCTGCTTGGCTTGCACGGGATGCCGCGTCGCGTATGGACCTATCCGAGCGGCATGGGTTGGTCGAGCATGAATCTGCTGTCGAGCCTCGGCGCCGCCACGATCGCGCTTAGCATCGTATTGTTCCTCTTCAACGTCGTGCGCGCGCATTGGCGCGGCGAGCCCGCCAGCGGCGATCCTTGGGGCGGAGGCACGCTCGAATGGAGTACGCCAAGCCCGCCGCCGCCGCATAACTTCGATGCATTGCCCGTCGTCTACGGACGCGACCCGCTCTGGGATCCGGCCGGCAAACCGGCCTATGTTTCGGGGCTCGCAGCCGATGCGCGGGAAGTGCTGGTCACGACGGCCCTCGACGCCGAGCCCGACCTGCGCTCGCTATTTCCCACACCTTCCATCTGGCCGTTCGTTAGCGCGATTGCCACGACGGTGCTGTTTATCGGCTCCGTCTTTACCCCGTGGGCCATCGTCTGGGGCTCGATACCGGTTGTGGTGACGCTCACCGCCTGGTTCTGGCCGACGCATCGCGAAAACGAAAAGGCGCTAGCCCTGGAGCGTGCCCCATGAACACCGGCGCTTCGGCAGAAACGAGCGGCCCAGGCAGCACCGACAGGCCGGCCGCGACAACATCGCCGCCGACGGGCGTCCCGACGAGCGCAGCCGCCGATACGCTCGATGTCCGCAGCTTGCCCACCTTCGGATTCAGCTTCCGCAGCCTAATGTGGTGGGCCACGGCAGGGCTGATGCTGATCGAGGGCACCGGGTTTGCGATCGCTGTCGCCATGTATTTCTATCTGCGCGACATCAACGCCGCGTGGCCCCTGAACGCCCCCGCACCGGACTGGCGCTGGGGCACGTTGAACACGGCGGTGCTCCTTGCGAGCGCGGTGCCGAATCAATTCGTCAAACACGCCGCCGAGCGACAGGACCGCCGAGCCGCTCGCATATGGCTTGTGGTCTGTCTGTCTTTCGCTGTCGCGTTCCTCGTCGTGCGTGCTGTGGAGTTCGCGGCGTTGAACGTGACTTGGTATGCCAATGCTTACGGGTCCATCGTGTGGTTCTTGCTCGGGCTGCATACCACGCACTTGGTGACGGATACGATCGACACGGCGGTACTGGCAGGCTTGCTCTTCATCGGCCCCTTCCAAGGCAAGCGCTTCGTCGACGTGAGCGAAAACGCACTCTATTGGTATTTCGTCGTATTGAGCTGGCTGCCGATCTATGCAGTCATCTATCTTGCGCCACGGATTCATCTTTGAGTCGAACCGGGCGAGGAGGCATCGCAACAATGAAAACTTGGCTCGGTTTGCTCGCCGCGCCGACGGTCGTGCTCGGCGCGCAAAGCGCCGATTATGCGTTGGTGCAATTCGCCTGCCGTTGGGGCACAGCCGCGCCGCTGTACGCGGTGAGCGCGCTCGGCTTCGTGTTTTCGGCCATCGCGACGATAGTCGCGTTTTATCGCTGGCGGGCGACGGCCGCGCCGTTTCATGCGAGCTATGACGCTCGCGCCGCGCGTCCGGCGTGCCTAGCGCTCGCAGCGACGTGCGTCGGTGCACTCTGCACGTTGATCCAACTGACGATGTGGTTCCCGCAATGGTTGCTGTCGCCCTGCCGCTAGCCGTGCGCCCCCGGCGTGTGGGATATCGCTCGCTGGCGGCATCTGCGGCCTGGCTCGGTGCGCCAGCGTACGCGCACGGTCACGAGTTGATCGTCAGCGCGCAGGGCGTCCCGCAATTCGGCTGGCAGTTTCCGCTTTGGGTCGTGACGCTGCTTGCCGTCAGCATCGGGCTGTACGGCATCGGCTTCGTTCGCCTGCATCGACGCAGCGCCGCGGGACGCACCGCTCGACGTAGGCATGCCGCCGCGTTCGTCGCGGGATGGGCCACGCTTGCCCTCGTGCTGCTCTCGCCGCTCGCCGCACTGAGCGGCGCCCTGTTCTCGGCGCATATGGTCGAGCACGAAGCGATGATGCTGGTGTGTGCCCCGTTGATGGTGCTGGGGCGCCCGCTCGGCATCATGATGTGGGCGTTTCCGCACAACGTGCGTATCGCCCTCGGGCGTATCGTGCGGGCTCGAGCCTGGACGGCTTGCTGGCGGCGACTGGTCTCGCCGCTCTGGGCTTGGTCGCTGCACGCGATCGCGCTATGGGCATGGCACGCGCCTTATTTGTTCGAGGCCGCGGTCGCGCATCCGGTCGTCCATACGCTGCAGCACGCCAGCTTTTTATTGACGGCATTGCTGCTTTGGCGCGCGATCGTCGGCGAGGGCGCCACGCGCCGGGGCAGCGGTCCCGCGATGTTCTCGCTGTTTACAACGATGGTTCACACGGGCGCGCTCGGCGCGTTGATCGCGCTAGCGCCGGGCATCTGGTACCCGTCTTATATCGAGCCCACGAGCGCACTCGGGGTGGATCCGCTGCACGACCAACAACTCGGCGGCCTCATCATGTGGATTCCCGGCGCCGTGGCCTATCTGTTGGGCGCGCTAGCCGTTGCATCGCGCTGGCTCGGTCACGGTGGGACGACAAGGCGGCCGTATCGCTGGCCGCCGCTCGGCACAGAACGTCTTACCGCGGGGAAACGAACACCATGAAAAAACCGCCGCGCATGGCAACCGATTTGTTCGCGCTAACGTTGCCTGCCATCCTCGCGATCGCGATGGGCAATACGCGACATACGGTACAGCCGGCCGCACCAGAAGCTGCCCCCGCCAGCGCCGCGTTGCTGGCGCGCGGCGAGTACGTCGCCAAAGCGGCCGACTGCGCGGGCTGCCACACTGCGCCCGAAGGCGGGGCGCCGTTCGCCGGCGGGCTGGGTATGGGCTCGCCGTTCGGCACGATCAAGACCAGCAACATCACGCCCGACCCGCGCTTCGGCATCGGCCGCTACAGCTATCAGGACTTCGACCGCGCCGTTCGGCACGGCGTCGCGCCGGGCGGCAAAGCGCTGTATCCCGCGATGCCTTATCCCGAGTTTTCGAAGATGTCGGATGACGACCTGCGCGCGCTTTACGCTTATCTGATGCACCGCGTGGCCCCCGTTGCCAAGCCGAACGAGCCGGCCGACGTTGCATTCCCGTTCAATCAGCGCTGGACGCTCTATGGTTGGCAGTTCGTGTTCATGCCGCGCGGCGGATTCAAGTCTCATGCTCCGGACGATCCGCAATGGACGCGCGGCGCCTATCTCGTCCAGTCGCTCGGGCACTGCGGTGCCTGCCATACGCCGCGTGGATGGGGATACGAAGAGCGAGGCTATGACGAAACGGCGCCCCGCTTTCTTACCGGCGGCGTCAACGACCATTGGTTCGCGCCGAACTTGACCGGCGATGCGGGTTCGGGACTCGGCCGCCTCAGCGAGGCGGATATCGCGCAGTTCCTCAAGACCGGCCACGCGCGAGGCACCGTCGCGTATGGCAGCATGGTCGAGCAGATCGAAGACAGCACGCAGTACTACACGGACGCCGATTTACTTGCGATCGCGCACTACTTGAAGAGCCTGCCTCCGCGTCAGCCGTCAGGTACCTTCGCCCCCGCGACGCAGCCCGCGCAGGCACGCACGAACGGCAATCATGTAGCCGATGCGCAATCGCTCGGATACGTCGTCTATCAATCGTTTTGCGCGAAGTGCCACGGCGACGATGGGCAGGGCGTGCCGAAGGCGATTCCGGCGCTCGCGGGCAACGCCTCCGTTCTCGCCAAAGACACCACGTCCCTGATTCGCCTCATCGTGGAAGGCGGCAACAGTCCTTCGACGCTCACCGGGCCGCCGCGCCAGCAGATGCCCGCGTTCGCGGGCACGCTATCGAACGCACAGCTAGCTGAAGCGCTGACTTACATTCGAGGCGCATGGGGCAACGTTGCGCAGCCTATTAGCGGCAACGATGTCGCATCGCTGCGCGAGCGGCTTCATAAATAAGCTATCGTTGCGCTCGGTACCGGCTGTGGAAAGGTCCCTCGCCGCCCTCGTGCGACGGGCTCCCTATGCTGCCTTATTGCCCGCCGTCCTTGCTCCATACTCCATACAGGTCGGACGGGACTCCCGCCCTATTCCTTCGCAGTCCTAATCGACAGCCGGTAGCGGGCAAGGCGAACACGCGCATCGTCGAAGGCACGCGCGTTCGGCGTTCGGCATTCAACGTTGCACGGCTACGGCTGCCGTTGACCGCCTTGTTGGCGCGGCAGCTTCTGCTGGTTTTGCTGCTGCTGGCCCATCGGCTTGCTCTGGTGCTGTTGGCGCGGATTGCTCGGGGCGGAGTTGCTGGGCTTCGCATGCGACATGGCAGTCCTCCATTCGGTTGTCGGTTGCGATTTATTAATGAGACGTCGCAATAGAATGTCGCAACGCCCATTCCCGGGCTCGCGCGATGGCGCGATGGCGCCCCGGCTCGCGCAGACCGCACGGCCTGCACAGTGTTAGCGCAGCCGCTCATTGCACGCAGCCCTTTGTTTCGCGGCAGTTTGAAAACCGATCGCCGCGTTAGCCGTGCGCGCAAGGGTCGGGCGCTTTACACTTCGCGTATTGCCGCTTCCGCAGCTTTCACTACGCCTTCACCTCCATGGCGATGCCATTTGACGATGACCAACGCGCGGCCGTCTACCGCGCGATCTACGAACGCCGCGATATGCGGCACTTCGCGCGCGGGCCCGTCGATCCGGACGTTCTAGCACGCTTGATCGATGCGGCTCATCACGCGCCGAGCGTCGGCTTCATGCAGCCGTGGCGCATCGGCCGCATTACGGATTCCGCACTGCGCACGGCGCTGCACGCTGCCGTGGAGCACGAACGCGTACGCACGGCCAATGCGCTGGGAGAACGCCACGACGAATTCATGCGCCTGAAAGTGGAAGGCATGCTCGAATGCGGCGAGCTGCTCGTCATGGCCCTGATGGACGGCCGCGAACGACATGTGTTCGGACGGCGCACGATACCGGAGATGGATCTCGCGTCCGTTGCATGCGCGATTCAGAACATGTGGCTAGCCGCACGCGCCGAAGGGCTCGGCATGGGGTGGGTATCGCTATTCGATGTGGACGAAGTGCGGACGCTGATGCGAATGCCGCCAGGCGCCAAGCCCGTGGCGATCCTATGCCTCGGTCACGTCGAAGGCTTTTATCCGAAGCCGATGCTCGAACTCGAGCAATGGGCCAAGCGGATGCCGATCAGCGAGTGCGTGTATGAGAATCGTTGGCCGGCCGATCACGCCGTCGATCAAGCAGCCGCCCCGGCATCGCAAGAGGAATAACGCTTAGCGCGCGCGTCGGGCGTCAGCTTCCACAGCGGAAGAAATCCATTTGCTGGCCCGCAGCCACCGCCCGGCGCAGCCAATCGGGAGGATCCCCGTACCCGTCCCACGTGTTGCCCATTGCGTCGCGATAAAGAATCGGTCGCTCCGCCGCCTTATCGGCGGAAATCGATTCAGCAACGGCTTCCACAGTAATGCCGTATTCGTCCATGCGGCGTCGCAGCCAGCGAATCAACCGTTCGCGAGCTTCGCCTTCAAGCTGTTCCATCGATGATTCCGGTTATGGTTGATGCGGGGTCGCTAAATTGGCCCGTTGACCCGAGCCGAATCATACTCGACTCGCAGCCGGTAGGTTGCAGCCGCCCGCGAGCGCGTACCTGAAAGGCAGCGCACGAAGTCGTCAAGCGGTGTCGGCTTGAATTATCGATACAAAATCGACAAAATGCAAAACCGGCAAAAAGCCAGTGTCTCTTTTCCCATGCACGGACCGTTCCAGCGGCCGTCACCCCCTCCCTCTCAGTGCGCCCCACCCCGCCACAGCGCTTGTTTCGTCACACGGATAGGCTACATCGCACAGGCGATGCCGCGGGTTTCGAGACGCCTATCGCACCCGGCTTCGCGGACCGCACGCATCGTACGTCCTTGCACGCCAGGCTAAGGGACGCTCGCGAACATTCCGATATTTTGCTCATAATCGTTTTCACCGATGCATTGAATAACCCCTGCGACAGCGTTCGATTAATGCATAGCGTCCGGCCATCCGAAGACAAAAAGCGCATCGACGAACACATCCCGAAAACACTCACCTTTAAGAAAAAAAGCGGCATTAGGTGAGCGCCTTCGGGACAACGCGCGTCCATGGCAGGTCGGAATCTGGCTCCCGAATTCACTCACCTTTGCTCGAAACGGCGCGTCAGATCGACGGCATACGCTTGGCGGATTTCACGTTAACGGAGGGTGCCGCGCGTTCCTCGCTCAGCGCTCGCGGCACGCCCGCAGCCAAGCGCGCCGCCATCGCGGCGTTCATCGCTTCCTCGATTCGCTCCTTGTTGTACGGCTTGCGCAGCAGCATCGCGCCGGCAAGGGCTTGATGATCGCTATCGTCGGGGAGCGCATCGTAGCCCGTTGCAAAGATCACGCGCAGCCCCGGCTGTAGTGCCAACGCACGCATGGCCAGTTCATCGCCCGACAAGTCGGGCAACGAAATGTCGGTGACGATGACATCGAATGCGCGCTCGCTCAGCAACCGCAATGCGTCGGTCGCATCGCCGGCTTCCGTGACGGCATGTCCGAGATAGCCGAGCATGTCGGCCGTCGTGAACCGAACCATCGCATCGTCGTCGACGAGCAGCACTCGCGCCGCCAATCGCGATGCCTCGGCCAACGCGTCAGCCTGTTCCGGCGCAGGCAGGACCGGCACCGCAGCCGCAGCCGGTTCGCCACGCGGCTGGTTGCGCAAGACGTGGCGGATTTTGCGCGCCATCGCCTCCCGGCTATAGGGCTTACTCAGCAAGTCCACGCCCTCGTCGAGCCGCCCGCCGTGCACGATTGCGTTGTCCGTATAGCCGGAAGTAAACAACACCGCGACGTTGGGTAGGCGTTCGCGCGCTTTACGTGCAAGCTCGGGGCTGCCGAGCGGGCCCGGCATGACGACATCGGTGAACAACAGATCGATCGGCACGCCGCTTTCGACGATCGCCAACGCGCTTTGTGCATCCTTCGCACGCAGCACGCGATAGCCGAGTTCGGACAGCAGATCGACGACGGTACCGCGGACGTCTTCGTCGTCCTCGACGACGAGCACCGTCTCGCTACCGCCGGTGATCGCCCCCGTTTCGATATCGGTTTCGACGTCCTCCGGCTGCCGCGCACGGGGCAAATAGATACGCACCGTCGTACCGTGTCCGACTTCGCTGTAGATCTTAATATGCCCGCCCGATTGCTTGACGAAGCCGTACACCATGCTCAAACCTAGCCCTGTGCCTTGCCCCTCGGGCTTCGTCGTATAAAACGGCTCGAAGACGCGTTCGAGCAGTTCGGCGGGAATGCCGCATCCCGTATCCGTGACGGCCACCATCACATATTGGCCCGCCGCGACATCACCGTGGCGTGCGACGTAGGTATCGTCGAGAAAAGCGTTGCCCGCTTCGATCGTGAGCTTGCCTTGTCCTTGCATGGCATCGCGTGCGTTGATCGACAGATTGAGCAGGGCGTTTTCGACCTGAACCGTATCGACGAATGTATTCCACAGTCCGCCGGAGATGATCGTCTCGATCTCGACGCCCTCGCCCAACGAGCGCCGCAACATATCGTCGATACCGCGAATCAACCGGCCCAGATTGACGCTCTTCGGGGAAAGCGGTTGACGGCGGCCGAACGCGAGCAGTTGCGAAGCGAGACGCGACCCGCGCGAAGTGGCCGCAATCGCCGTTTGCAAACGCTGTTCGGCGCGGAGATTGCCGGCGACGTCACGGCTCAACAATTGCAGATTGCCGGCGATCACCTGCAACACGTTATTGAAATCGTGCGCCACACCGCCGGTCAGTTTGCCGATCGCCTCCATCTTTTGCGCCTGCCGCAATTGCGCCTCCGTGTGGACACGCTCGGCGATCGCGGCGGCTACGCGGCGCTCCAGCACGACGTTTGCCTCCTGCAGAATGCGTTCGGCCTCCTTTCGAGGCGTAATATCGATGATCGAGCCGATATAGCCGAGAAACGTGCCGTCTTCGCTGAAGCGGGGCGCCGCCGCGCTCAGCGCCCACCGATATACGCCGTCGGAACGGCGCACGCGGCACTCGGCACTGAACGCCTCGCCGCGCCGGTTCGCCGCAGAGAAGGATGCTTTGTACTGGGTGCGATCGTCGGGATGCAGCGCCTCCCACGCACCTGCGCCCAACGCCTCTTCGAGCGATTGCCCGGTGAACTCGCACCAGAGCCGATTGAGGTACGACAAAGAGCCGGTAGGATCGCTGACCCACATCATCACAGGGGCGTGGTTGGCCATATTGCGAAACCGTGCCTCGCTCTCGAGCAGCTCGCGCGTGGCGTCCCGCCGCAAGCGCGCCATCTCCAGATTCGCATTCACGCGCGCCATTAGCTCGCGCGCCGAGAAAGGCTTCGTCAAGTAATCGTCGGCACCCGATTCGAGCCCTTCGACGCGAGCCTGTTCTCCCGCGCGCGCGGACAGCATGACGACCGGTAAATGGCGCAATTGCACATCGCCGCGAATCTCGCGTAACAAACCGAAACCATCGAGCACGGGCATCATCACATCGCTCAAGATCAGATCGGGTTTGCTGCGTCGAATCGCCTCCAAGGCCGCGCGGCCGTCTGCTGCCGTCTCTATGTCCCAACGCGTTCGCAGCAAGCGCCCGATGTAATCGCGCATCTCGGGGTTGTCGTCGACGATCAGCACGCGCGCGCCCACCGTTCCCTGCCCAAACGACCATTCGGGCATCTCGTCGCCGCGGCCGGACAGCGCCTCGCCTGCAGAATCATCGTCCGACGTATCGCCGTGCGGCAGCCAACGCAGCGCTTCTTCGACATAGGCATCGGCACGCCCGGACCGCAGCGCCGGCGTGCGCGTTGGCCCGATATGCTCGGGGGGCAGATGGGCACAGCCGAGCGGTAGCCGCAGCGTAAAAGTTGTGCCCTTTCCCACTTTGCTGGTGGCCGAAATCGTGCCGCCATGGAGCCTGAGCAACTCTTGAACGAGTGCAAGCCCGATCCCCGAGCCTTCGAACGAGCGGCTGCGCTGGCCTTCCACGCGATGAAAACGCTCGAACAAGCGAGGCAGCTCGCGCGGCGGAACGCCTACCCCCGTATCGCGTACGATGACTTCCGCGGCGGTGCCGTCCGCGGACAAACGGGTGGCCACGCCGATCTCGCCTTCGAACGTAAACTTGAACGCGTTCGACAGCAGATTCAAGACGATCTTCTCCCACATGTCGCGATCGACATACACGGGCTGCGGCAGTGGTTCGCATTCGATCGTCAACGCGAGCCGCGCGCGCTCCGTGGCCGATTCGAAATTCGACGCAAGCTCGGCCGTCAGCTTCGCCAGATCGGTCGGTTCGAACGTCGCCACGGCACGCCCCGCCTCGATCCTCGAAAAATCGAGCAATGAATTGACGAGTTTGAGCAAACGCAGGCCGTTGCGGTGCGCCGTCGTCACGCGTTGCCGTTGCGGCGGGGGAAGCGCGGCGGCCGTCGTATCCGCGAGCGCGTCTTCGATCGGGCCGAGCATCAGTGTGAGCGGCGTGCGAAATTCGTGACTGACGTTAGAAAAAAACGCCGTCTTCGCGCGGTCGATTTCGGCCAGCGCCTCGGCGCGGCGACGTTCTTCCTCATAAGCGTGTGCGTGTGTCAGGGCGGCGCCGATCTGCCCGCCGACGAGCCCGAGGAAGCCGCGGTAGTTCTCGTCGAACAAACGGAAAGGGTTCAAGCCGACGACGAGCGCGCCGGCGCGCCCCGTCTCCCCGGACGGCAGGATCGGCACCACGACCGCTTGTTTCGGCGGCTCATGCCAGGGGCCCGCAGGCAACGCGGACGCCACCCGCGCCCGCAGGTCCGGGACGACGATCGGCCGATGGCTGCGCAATGCTTCCTGTACCGGCCACAGTGCGGATCCGTCGACCGCGATAGCGTGGGGCGCCGCCTCGTGTCCGGCGTCGATGCCCGATGTGCCGACGAGCGCGAAATTGTCGGCACCCGGTTCGGCTAAATAGAGCACGGCCCAGGGCAGATCGCGGGCGTCTCGGGCGAGCGCGCGCACGCTGCATTCGCTTGCCTCCTGCCAGCTGCGCGCGTCGGTGGCGCCTGCGGCTAGATCGCGTAACAACGCAAGTTGGCGTTCTCCGATGACGCGCTGCGTATCGTCCGTGTTGGCGCAGAGAATGCCGCCTACACCGCCGTCGTCGTTGGGAATCGGGCTGTACGAAAACGTGTAGTGCGTTTCCTCCGGATACCCGTTGCGCTCCATGATCAACGGCTGCGCTTCGACGTACGTCGCTTCCTGGCCGCTCATGGCAAGTGCGAGCATTTCGCCGATATCGTCCCAGAGCTCGTGCCACACTTCGGCCGTCGGACGCCCGAGCGCCCACGGATGCTTGCCGCCGATGATGGACTGATACGCATCGTTGTACAAATAGACGAGCGAGTCTCCCCAGCCGATCCACATCGGTTGGCGAGAGTTCAAGATGATGCGTAGGGCAACCTTCAGGTTTTGAGGCCAGCCTTGAGGATCGCCCAGCGGCGTCGAACACCAGTCGTGAGCGCGGATGAGCCGTCCGAGCTCCCCCCCGCCGGATAAGAAATCTTTTTCGTCGTTCTTGGGCAACATGCTAGAGGTGTCGCTCATAGAAAATCCCACAGCAAAGATAGGCTCGAGGCGCGCAAAAACCAACAGCCGACCGTCTGTTCTGCACGTCGAGGGTAACCGGGAGCTGGGGAAGCGCGCGCCAACCGACTCGCCTGTCGCACGAGTTGCCATGCAAGCGAATGAGGGGAAACGTCGATCGACCGAAACCCGGCAGGCTGCCCAAGCGCGTTACCGAGTTCATCGGGCCCATCGCTCCTTACGGTCGCCCTGCAAGGCAGCGACACTCATGCTCGATCGGGGGAATAAGCATGATGCGTGCCAGTGGGTGGTGCAGTGCAAGGGGGGAAAGTGGAACGGTCATTCGCTCGGACGGCGCGGGTCTCGCCAATCAAGCCGATCACGGTATGGGCCGCGACTTCCCTCGGCTTCGGACCGCATGTGCCCGGACTGGTTTGCCACACCCACCGACAGGGCCTCTGCCGGAAAACCGTTTCCTTTTTTCACTGCATGTGAAGCAACGACATCCATGACACCTACCATCGAGCGGTCAATCGGCACCCGATCCTGTCCCCGAAAAGGCTCACCTTTCGGCCGGCAGGGATAATAAAATCGCGCGCTCCCCGTCGGGCTGACTAATAAGGATCCCGAAAATCCTCACCTCCATGAAAACCATATCCGCCGGGCAGCGACAGGTTTGCCAACCATTCAACACCCTTTCGGGCATGGGAAAGCCCCCATCCATCTCCTGAAAAGACTCACCTCCGAGGGCGCGTCGGTGCAGTGATCGGGACTATGTTTATCCATTGACGCTTGCAAGCGACCCACATGCTGAGCCTTCCGGAAAGGCTCACCTGCGTCCCGCGATTCGGCGCTCCGCCCTATTGAAAAGACCAGGTATGGGCAGTTGCGCGAGACCTAGACTGCCATGGTTTCTTCTTTTTTCCCCCTGCATTGGCTCTCGGCGATTACTAGGAAAGTGATGACCAACGTTGCCGTCCTGAGTTACAGCGGAAGTTTCCGCGATCGTGTCGCGCTCTGTTACGCCCTTGGCAACGGCTGTCGCCAAGCAACTGGGAAGACCGACGCTGGGCATCGTATCGGAGCAGGCAAGGCAGTTTCCCGACGACATCTCGCCCTTAGCCGATGAAGTCATTTTCGTACCAACCAAGGGTGGATCGTGGGAGGTCAAATCCGATTCGGGCGATTCATACATGTTGTTCCCCCTGAGGAACGGAGGCTCGCACTACGTGTACGGTGGCGGTAAGGTATCGGTCGACGAAACGACCGAATCCTTACTCAAGGGATATATCCCCATCAACAAATGGCGACAACATGTCTTCGCCCACTACGATCCCGATCCTGAGATTCTCGCAAGCGACTTGGCGCGGATGTCCCCGGAGGCCAGAAGCACTTTCGATCCCACGCCGCTTCGCACGTTCATGGGCGAGGAATTCTTCCGTATTGGCAGAACCCTTAACAAAAGCCACACGTATCGGTACGACTGATGACAAATCACACGTTAGCAGGCTATACAGGAGCCTATCAAGATCCCATCGTGTCCGGTTGTTTTCTGGGCAACGGTTATCGTATCTATTTGCCGAGCCTTATGCGCTTTGCCAGCCCCGACGACTGGAGCCCTTTCCGCGAAGGCGGTGTCAATCCGTACAGTTATTGCGAGGCAAACCCTATCAACAACACGGACCCCACCGGACATGTCTTCTTGCCGGCACTACTGGCGATCGGATCGCTAAGCGCCGTAGCAGCCAAATTCATCGGCTCGGGAATCGCCGACGCAGTGAAACCATGGATCGATGGACCATTGGACGAAGAGCGTATTAGCGCCACCACTTCCATTTCACCTGCCGAGGAGCAAGCAGCATCGTCATCCACATCGGCACGCCGAATCGGAGGTGATGCCGGGGTACGCCCCGGTCAAAATATTTTCGATAAAGATGCGGAGGTGAAACTCACCTTACAGCAAAGGAAAGCGGAGGAAGCTGCCAACTATGTATTGAACCGAGCGAGCAAAAGTCTCACAAAATCGCAAAAACATTACGAAAAAGCGCGACTGCTTCACAGCGGCGCCAAAAGCAGTCATGAGTCAGCCGTCTTGCTCAATCTCGCAAAAAAGGAAATCAAATATGGATCGAAATACCTCGACTCCAGTCAGAACACAACTCGCCACCTAGACAAAATAGAACACTATTATCAATCGAACGTCAGCTCAGAACTTAAGTCAAGTCTACAAACGATTAGAGACGAGCAGCTCCGGCTTCGGCACAGCTACGCAGAGTTGATCGCATCGGAAGCTCCAGGGGCGCAGCGCTTCTAAATTAGGCACCCGCAGAGGCATCGATGGATGACCGCCCCCTGTCGAGCATGTTTTCAAGCACGGCCTCCGGAATTCCGAAAGCCAAGAAGCCAAGAACCGATGCGAATGCCAAACCCTTGGCGCTCAACAGTGAGCGCTTTCGGGAGACGGTGGATATCGGCCCAAGGCCGACCGATCTGTTGTCGTTTGCTGCATCAACTTCCCAACCGGGCCCCTTTCCTCGCGCTACGCCTGCACGAGAACCCCCGGCTCCTCGGAGCACAGAGGTGAGCGTTTACGGGAGCCGTCTAAAAGTCATCGCTTCGGGCCGGTTCTTTAGATCATTCAAAACCCCATCTTCAACTGAAACCCAATGGTAAAAGGCAGGTTATCCGAGGGAATCGGCGGCACGAGAATAAAGTTCATCCCCACGCGTTTATACGTGACCATGACGATCGGTGCGGCCACGGGGCCGATCGAATGGTCGTGTCCGAAGCCATAGCTTCCGTAGTTGTAGCCTGAAATCAGCCCGCCCATCACAGCCAAGCGGACAAACCCCCAATGCGCGAACTCCGGCGCCCAAACCCCGCCGCCATACCATGATGGATGAGAAAGCGAGTTACGAAAGCCACCCGCCGTCACGGCCCATTGACCGTTGAGCCAACACTCGACACCGAGCCCAGGGTTGACGTCTTCGAACGATTTTTTCGGGTTGATGTGATGCGAGGCCAGCATCGCATCGACCCAAACACCGCCGCCGCACCAATCCGCCGCTTGGGCTTGGGCCGATCCGATCGCGCATGCCGCCGCACCGAGCACGACGGCCAATACAGCCTTCGCTGCCCGCACGCCGATGCTGCACGCCGCCATCCTGAAACGCATGTCCGCTCCATTTGCCGGCCGCCGCCGGCTTGGTTTTTTGTTCGTTGCCGCGCGCATTCCACCTCGCGCCGTTCGTCGCGCACTCTACTACAGCAATACGCGTGCGTGATGACCAGAGCCAAGATCCAAGACGATAAACGATTAACCTCGAACAAGGCACCAAAGGCGCAGCGCTCAAAGCCCCAAATCCGACAGTCCCGGATGATCGTCGGGCCGACGGCCCAACGGCCACCGATACAAGCGCTCGCTTTCGTGGATCGGCAAATCGTTGATGCACGCGTAGCGGCGCGCCATCAATCCACGTTCATCGAACGCCCAATTCTCATTGCCGTACGAACGGAACCAATTGCCCGAATCGTCGTGCCACTCGTACGCGAAACGCACGGCAATGCGGTTACCATCGTGCGCCCACAGTTCTTTGATCAGGCGGTAGTCGAGCTCCTTCGCCCACTTGCGCTGCAAGAACGCGACGATATCAGCGCGCCCCGTCACGAACTCGGCACGGTTCCTCCATACGCTTTCCGGCGTATAGGCAAGCGCGACCCCCTCGGGATCACGCGTGTTCCAGCCATCTTCGGCTGCTCGCACTTTTCGCTTCGCCGTCTCAAGCGTGAAAGGCGGAACCGGGGGACGCGTTTCGTTAGGATTCCTATCCGACATGCCTGTCTCCTCAATGAGCTTCGTAGCGTGGTCGACGCCGGAGCGCTGCTAGAGCTAGTAGGCTGGTAGCCCATGAATGCATTGGAGCGCATGGCCTACGCGAAACAGCGACGACTTGCGATCATAATCCTTTGCCGACAGGCTGGCGGCATATAAGCTATCGGCCCATAGGTGAGGGTTTACGGGAAAGCGACGCAAGCTTGCCGCCCCTCGGAACGATTCGTGCCATTTATGAGAGCGAGAGCAATGGAAATTAAGACGATGCGTCCGATGACACGCGCCATAACCGTACGCGCCGCACTTACCGTTGCCGCCTTGGCGATGGGCATGCTATCGGTGTCGGCCTGCACGCCGCTGCGTGTGGTCTCGCATACGGTGTCTGCCGACGAAGCGAACGTACCCGTCGGCATGTATGGGCTCGACGCCGATCACTGGAGCATTACGTTCGACGTCGAGCACTTGAAATTCTCGCGATTCGTGATGCGCTTCGATCATGCGCATGGCGCGCTTGACTGGCAGACGGGGGGGCTCGAAGCCAGTACGGTCGATGTGTCGATCGATGCGGGCAGCGTCGACACGAAAGTGCCGTTGCTCGACAAGATGGTCAAGGGGCCCGACATGTTCGATGCGGCGACGTACCCGACGATTCGCTTCGTCGGTAAGCATTTCGTCCGCACGGGGCCCGCGCGAGGCAAGCTGGAAGGAGACTTGACGATCCGTACGGTGACACATCCCGTCACGCTCGATGTCACGTTCAACGGATACGGACGCAATCCGCTGACGAAGGCCGACACGCTCGGTTTCTCAGCGCAAGGCGCATTTAGCCGCGCACAGTTCGGATTGGCGACGTGGTATCCCGCGGTGGGCGACGATGTGCATGTGCGCGTGGAAGCCGAATTCGAACGAGCGCCCGCGTCCGATGCAAACCAGTAGCGTATCGATCATCCCGCCGAAACAGTGAACGTGACCGTAAACCGAACGCTGAGTAGAACGAAGCGGCGCCCGTCATCGCGGGCGCCGCAGCTCAAGCCAAGCACCGCTCGGTGCGAGCGGCGATACGGCTAATACACCTTGTATCCCCGATACGCGCGATACCCTACGCCGTCCAATCCAAAATCACCTTCCCGCTCTCGCCCGAGAGCATCGTCGCGAACGCTTGCTGGTAATCGTCCACCGGAAAATGGTGCGTGAGGATCGGCGAAAGATCGAGCCCGCTTTGCAGCATCGCTACCATCTTGTACCAGGTCTCGAACATCTCGCGTCCATAAACGCCTTTGATTTCGAGCCCCTTGAAGATCACCTGATTCCAGTCGATCGCCGTTTGCGCCGGCGGGATACCCAGCAGCGCGATCTTGCCACCGTGGTTCATCGCTTCAAGCATGCCCGTAAAAGCACTGGGTACGCCCGACATTTCAAGGCCGACATCGAAGCCTTCCGTCATATGCAAATCGGCCATGACGTCGCGCAACGTTTCTTGCCCAATGTTGACCGCACGCGTCGCGCCCATCTTCCGCGCGAGCCCGAGCCGATATTCGTTGACGTCGGTGATCACGATATTGCGCGCCCCGACATGCCGGGCAATCGCCACCGCCATGATGCCGATCGGCCCCGCACCGGTGATCAGCACATCCTCGCCCACCAGGTTGAACGATAGCGCCGTATGCGTTGCATTGCCGAACGGATCGAAGATTGCGGCGAGATCGTCGGAAATTTCGTCGGGAATCTTGAACGCGTTGAACGCGGGAATCACAAGGTATTCCGCAAACGCGCCCTCGCGGTTCACGCCGACGCCGACGGTGTTGCGGCACAAGTGACGCCGCCCCGCGCGACAATTGCGACAAAACCCGCAGGTGATGTGCCCTTCGCCCGACACGCGATCGCCGATGGCAAAACCGCGCACTTCTTGTCCCATCTCGACGATTTCGCCCACGTACTCGTGCCCCACGTGCATCGGCACCGGGATCGTCTTTTGTGCCCAGTCGTCCCACTTCCAAATATGGATGTCGGTGCCGCATATCGCCGTGCGTTTGATGCGGATCATGACATCGTTGTGGCCGACTTCGGGCTTCTTCGCCTGCGTCAAGCGTCAGCCCCGGCGCGCGTTCGAGTTTAGCGAGTGCTTTCATTTTTTGGGGCTCCTTATACAATACCGAGGGAATGGCCTACGCGCGTGAACGCATCGACGGCGCGATCGATTTGCGCCGGCGTATGTGCGGCGCTCATCTGCGTGCGGATACGCGCACGGCCTTTCGGCACGACGGGATACGAGAACCCGATCACGTAGACGCCTTCCTTGAGCAACGCATCTGCCATTCGCGAAGCCACCGATGCATCGCCGAGCATGACGGGGATGATCGGGTGCTGGCCGGGCACGAGGTCGAAGCCTGCCGCGCTCATCGCCTCCCGAAAACGCTCACCGTTCGCCCGAACACGTTGACGCAACCGAGCGCCTTCGTCGCTCGCAAGCAATTCGAGCACCTTCAGCGAGGCGGCCGCAATGCTCGGCGTCAACGTATTCGAAAACAGGTAAGGCCGTGACCGTTGCCGCAGCAATTCCACCACCTCGCGTCGCGCGGCGATATAGCCGCCCGATGCACCGCCGAGCGCTTTGCCGAGCGTGCCCGTGATGATGTCGACGCGCCCTTGAACGCCGCAGAACTCCGGCGTGCCGCGGCCATGCTCGCCGATGAAGCCGACGGCGTGCGAATCGTCAACCATCACGATCGCGTCATAGCGGTCGGCCAAATCGCAGATACCCGCGAGGTTCGCGATGATCCCGTCCATCGAGAACACGCCGTCCGTCGCAATCAGCTTGAACCGGGCCCCGGCAGCATCGGCTTCGCGCAGCTTCGCTTCGAGATCGGCAAGGTCGTTGTTCTTGTAGCGATAGCGCTTGGCTTTCGACAGCCGAACGCCGTCGATGATGCTTGCGTGATTGAGTTCGTCGCTGATGATCGCGTCGTGCTCGTCAGTCAACGTTTCGAATAGGCCGCCGTTCGCGTCGAAGCAACTCGAATACAGAATGCACTCTTCCGTACCGAGGAACGCGGACAACGCGCGTTCGAGCTCCTTATGCACCGTCTGCGTCCCGCAAATGAAGCGCACCGACGCCATCCCGAAGCCGTCTTTGTCGAGCCCCTCTTTTGCCGCCGCGATCAAGCGCGCGTCGTTCGCAAGCCCCAAGTAGTTGTTCGCGCAAAAGTTCAGCACGTCTTCGCCGCTGGCGAGATGGACATCGGACGATTGCGGGCTTGCGATCACGCGCTCGGTCTTGTAAAAGCCGTCGGCTCGGATCTGATCGATCGTGCCGCGCAGGTGGGCAAGGAAGGTATCGCGCATCGCTTCGCTCCTGACAGGAAAGGGCCGTTGGCACCGGATGGCGGACGTGGCGGCCGTCTATTGCTGTTATAGTCGGTTGTCCGGTTTTGCCGAACAATTCCAATTTTCCGAACAAACGTTCGGTATAGCGAACGACTTTAAGCGATCGAAAACAAAATGGCAAGCTCCGCCACACGACGCACGGCGTCGGTACCCGCTCAGGCTGCGCCTTCCGCTGCCTCCTCGCCGCCACGTGTGGGCGAGCATATTCAGCGGCTTCGTATGGAGCGAAAACTAACGCTCGACGACCTTTCCCGGGCAGCGGGCGTATCGAAGTCGATGCTCTCCGAAATCGAGCGAGACAAGGCCAACCCGACGATAGCCGTGGCATGGCGGCTGACGAACGCGCTCGGCGTCAGCCTGGATCAGTTATTCGCCGCCCAACGCGCGCATGAAACGATCGCTGTGTCTGGACCGCACGAAATCCCGACGCTCGATGGTCACGGCGCAAAATATCAGCTACGCGTGTGGGGTCCCATCGAACTCGCCGGCAAGTTCGAATGGTACGAACTAACGTTGCAGCCGGGGGGCGCACTCATCTCCAATGCCCACGAGCCCGGTACGCGCGAGCACTTGACGGTGCTCAACGGTTCGATCGAAATCGAAGCGGACGGTGAGACGAAACGCCTGAAGGTGGCGGACACCGCGCGCTACCAAGCCGACATACCCCACGCGATCCGCAACGCGGGCAAGGCCGAGGCCAAAGCGCTGCTGATCGTCATTCACGGTTAATGCCTGACGCTGCAACGGCATGCGCGCAGGATCGCGAATGGATGACCTCGATTGGCCGCCAGGGCGAGATACTGTATATTTACACAGTATCTCGATATTCGGAGAGCGGCTATGAGAGAACAAGATCTTGCCGCGCTGCGCTTTCAGGGCGCGGCGCGCGACCTCGAACACATCGTTCGCCATATTGCGGCGCGGTATGTCGTGCAAGGCGTGCCGCTGACGTGGCGGTTGCTGCATGCAATCGAAGCGGAAGCATTGGCGGATCTCGGATTTGCCAGTCGGCATGAGCCAGACGTACTTGAGCTGTTCAAACGTCCCGATGACATGACCTACCCGGAAACGGACGATCCGGCGACGTTCGGCAAGTCCAATGCATTGCCGGCGGCATTTGCCTTTGCCGTGGCCGCGTACGAGGAAGCGCAGATGGAGCAGCGCCATGACGCGAGGCGCCCCCAAGGCGCCGTGCAGCGGCCGTCGCGCTGACGGCGCGGGCGCCGGTCAGCCCCGTAAACACTCACCTATCGCATCCCGAAAGCGCTCACCTTTAAGCGGCGCATCGGCGATTGTCGGAAAATCAACGATTTAGATCCGTGAGATCGATGCCATCGGTGGCATCGGTGCGCGCAGCAGCGATGAAGCGCGTCACCGCTTCCAGCCGCGAACGCTTAACCCCGGAGGTGTGTTCGCACTCCGGGCATAGCAGTTCGAAGCCGTCGTCGGCGCGGGCCAGCTCCGGTTCGCCATCTGTGCAGTTCGGACAATGAGCGGGAATCTCCACGATCGCATCGGCTGTCGTGCCGAGCGCCGCAAAATCCGCATCGGCAAACCTTCCCGTCCAAGCCCATGAGCGTAGCAGCGCAGCCACTTCGGGCGAAAACGCACCCTGTTCGCGCGCTGTGGCCAGTTCGCGAGTGAGTGCATCGATTTCCTCCGACTGCGCGCGCACCTGCGCCTCGAGACGGTCGCCACGGCCCTTCGCGGAGCTAAGCTGTTGAATGAAATCGAATTCTTTTCGGCTCGCGTCGCGAATGCCAGTTTGGTACGTCGACGCCATGGTTCGCAACGAGTCGAGTTCGACGAGCATCGGCTTGACGCGTCGTTCGGCCTCGGACACCGCGTCTTTAATCTGTGCGGCGTAATGTTCGGCGCTTTGGCGGAGTTCTTGATGAAGGGAGTCGATACGCTCGCGTAGCGAGGCGTTGGCGGTTCGTTCCGCATCGAGCTGCTGCTCCAGTCGGGCCCGCTCGGCTTCCAGTCTGTCGAACGCGGCTTGCAGTGCCTCTTCCTGGCTTGTGCGCGTGGCGGCTGAAGCACTCAACTGGGCTTCTAGCGTCCGCACGCGTTCGAGCGCGGCCTCTGCACGCGCTTCGCTGCGCTGCCACACGTCGTTGGCCGTTTCTTGACGGATCTGTGCTT
This sequence comes from uncultured beta proteobacterium, assembly GCA_963838695.1. GTDB lineage: Bacteria > Pseudomonadota > Gammaproteobacteria > Burkholderiales > Burkholderiaceae > Trinickia. The sequence goes on from CAWIRZ010000025.1 coordinate 304,896, forward strand.
CCCGCACAGCGTTTGTCGCGCGCTCGAGTTCGTCGAATACTTCCTTGCGTTCGGTTTCCAGACTTTGCTTGGCTTCGGCGACGGCATGCTCGAACAGCGCGCCGAGCAGCTCCCCGGCTTTTTCTTCAAGGGCGGGGGGGATCGCGCCGGCTCCGATTCGGACCCGCGACGCATCGCGAATCCGCTCCCAAAAATGGTCGATGTCTTTTGGGATGTCGCTGGCGCTCCCCGTTTGGGTCAGCTCGCGGACCGTTGCGGCGGAAGGGCGAATACCCAAATCGAAGAACAAGCGTTTGCAAGCGTGCAGCGAGAGTTCACGCCGGTGCAGGCCGGTTTCCCGCAATGCTTCCAGCTCTTTCCTGATGACTTCACGTTGCTCGTCAAGGGTCATGGATGCGGATTTTCGTGTTGAAACGTGTCAATAATAACGGATCACGTATCAAACGCTACATTTTTTGGTGAAGGAGGTGGGCAAGGTCGAAAACGAGTTGTCTACGGGGTACCGCAGCGGTAGTGGCGTCCAAGGAGGCCCGCGACTTCGTGAAACAAAGCGAGGAATCTGGCTTAACTATTTGTTTTTACAGCATTACTTGCCCTTTCTGCAACGTGGCCCTTTGTTTCACGGGCGGTTCGGTTTTGGAGGTGGTATGACAAAGAACACGCGGGGCGCGCCTAGAGAGTAGTTGAAGTAAACACCCTTGAACCTTCGTTAAAAACGTTAACGCCACGCCGAACCCTTGCTGGGCATGGCTTTGCGCCGTGTCGGGTGAAGCTTTGCGGGAGGTGTAGTGAGCTTCGACGGGATCCCGCAGTGAAGGGTTTCGGGGACGACCGTGAGCGATGTCGGGATGCATTGTGAGGGGATTCAGGATGCGATGGAAGGCGACCGTTTGCGAACGGTGAGGGATTTCGGGAGACGCCGCGGTTGAAACCCGCATAGAGCCGTGCGGTCCGGCAAGCGCTGGATTTCTCGAAGGTGAGTTTTTGCGGGAGGTTAAAAACCGGTCGATTTCGTTGTTGAACAGCCTCCCCGATGGGGGTAGGTGAGGTGTTTCGGGAGAAAACGCGCACTTTGGGTGAGTCTTTCCGGGAAAACCCCGGGGAGCATACCCGTCATGCCGCTCCATAGGTGAGCCTTCTCGGGAGCCCGTGAGACGAAACGGGCGGCCGCGAAGGGTTCGAAAAGGCTCTGCTCCCCTTCTCGGACACCTAAGGTGAGACTTTACGGGGAGGACGCACGGCAGATGCGTGGGGCCGAGTTGGGGCACTCAGTGGATCAGAGGTGAGCGTTTTCGGGAATCAAATCCGGCGCTCAATCGTCTTTGCTAGCGAAGTTAGTCTGTACTTTCATTGAGAACGTCTGTTTATCAGATGGGTGAGCCGAGGTTGGAAGGCCCTTCCGCCCTGTTAGGTGAGCTTTTTCGGGGGTGAGGTGCGGGGGCGGTAGAAGAGGGGCGCGGCCGAGTGTTTTTTGGAAGGTGAGGCTATTCGGGAGCGAGTTGTCGGTGAGTCCGCGGATGAAGTCGAAACGCTAACTATCGGATATGTTTGAGAAATCTCGCTTGCCAATCGTTGAGGTGAGACTTTGCAGGAGCATGGCGGGACGCGCTCAGTCCCTCCGCGGTTTCTCGAGAACCTGTCTCTAGGTGAGCATTTTCAGGAGTCCTCGGCGTCGCATAATGCATCGGAGCGGGCCGAAGCCGCGGTGCGGCTGCTTTCCGGGCGAGCCGAAGGTGAGCTTATTCGGGGCGTTGTTCATTCGTGCAAGCCGGTTTGCTCGGCGGCTCACGATTCGTGAGTCGATCTGCGCGGGCGGTCTGTCGATGCCCGCGCTTTATTGCAGCCCACGGACGGCGATGGCGACTGAAACGAGTACCCGGGCATGGACGGTGGTCCGCCGGGCCAGCTCTGTCGCTCAGGGGCGGCGAGAGAAGCCTGTTCGATCGTCGCCCAGGCGCCCTGGGCCTGTAGGCTCGCGATAGGGCGCGGGGCCGGTGTACTGCCGCAGACGCGCGACGATCTGCGTGGCCGGAGCGGACTTGTCGTATTGGAGGCAGACGATCCCATGGACACCATGCGCGTTGACCGTGGACGTCGAAGAGCAAGCGTTGACGACGCGGTTGGCGAGCAGCAGCGAGACATCTCCGAGCGAATGCCGTGCGAAATTTTCCGTTCGAATTGTCGTCGCAAAATTGAGACATCGGCTGAGGTGAGCAGATACGGGGGCGCTTTGCGGTGCATGCAACCAGGGACTCGATCATGCGCGGCGACGAATCCCACGCCCTACAATGGCATCCCTTGGCCCCCTGCTTTTGGTTCCGGTGAGCCTTTGCGGGAGCTGACCCAGGTGAGCCGCGGTTATTGATCGGATTTCACCGGGAAGGGTGAGAGCGTGGTTGTAGACGCGCATCACCGCACTCTGTATCCTGTCGAAAATTTTCTTTCCCGACCGACGCATGGCAACGAAGCGCGCGAAGAAAACCGATGTGGTGAGTCCAAGCTCCGCTGAATTGCGAAAAGCAGTCGAAGCCATCGCGATTCAGCCCAAGAGCGGGAAGATCACGCTCCTAACACGTAAGCTGTTCAACGTGCTGCTGGCTGTCGCGCAGCAGGCGGACGAGTCGGGCGATACCTATCGCGCGCTGTTGTCCGATATCGTCGCCAATTCGGCGTTCGATTCGAACGATACCGCGCTCGTCAAAGAGCACTTGCGGCGGATGGTGTCCGTACAGGTGGAGTGGAGTCAAGGCACCTCAAGCCAGAAGCCTGGCCGTAAGTGGGGTATCTCGACGCTCATCGCCGATGCCGAAATTCTCGAAGATCCCTCCACGCGTCGGGTCTGGGTAGAGTTTTCGTTCGCGCCGAAGATCAAAAAGAAGCTGCTCGATCCGGTGCAGTACGCTCGATTGAGCCTGCAGTTTCAAAGCCAATTGCGCAGCAGCGCGGGTTTGGCGCTGTACGAAATCTGCGTGCGGTACCTGACTAACCCCAGTCATTTGACAATGCGTGAATCGTGGGGTTGGTGGCGTCCCATTTTGTCCGGCACGCCGGATACCGAAGCCGGCGACGAAGCGAAACGCGAGTACAAATATTTCAAGCGCGATTATCTGCGTCCGGCCATCGCCGAAGTCAATGCGGTGACCAATATCTTCGTGGAGCTCATCGAGCACCGTGAGGGTCGGCGCGTCGCCGAGATCCAGTTCCGTGTCACGGAGCGCAAACAGCCTATGTTGGCGCTCGACGAGCATCCGAATGTCTTCGACAGTACGTTGATCGACCGTATGGTGAAGATCGGCATTCCCTTGAAAGAGGCGCAGACACTTTACGCCGATAGCGAGGAAAACCGGATTCGGGCGGCGTTGCAGATGACGGAGCAGCGTATGCGCAGTACGTCGTTGCCTCCCGTTCGCAGCGCGCCGGCTTTGTTCAAGGATGCCCTCAAGAAGGGCTACGCCCCGGCCGTCGACCTCATCGAGCAGCCCGCTGGAGGCGCCGGCAAGGCGCTATCGGCCGCGGTGCCTGCCGATCAACTGAAGGCGCGTCTGCTCGACGAATACGCCGCGTATCGGCGCAAGGAAGCGCGGGTGCTTTACGAGGAGCAAGGTGAGTCGGAACAGGAGGTTGCACGGCAATCGTTCGAAGACGACATGCTCCCGCAACTCGGTGCGCACTTGCGCGACGACTGGCGTCGCCGGGGTTTGAGTTCCAAGCTTGGCGAAACAGCCTTTTTCGATTGGCTCGCCCGCAAGACTTGGGGCGAACCGACCGACGGCGATCTATTGGCGTTCACGTTGAGCCAATCGCGCGCGGCTTGAGCCGCGGTGTCCTTCAGGCGCGGGGTCGTTGGCCGTTTTGAGCCATGAGCCACGAGCCACCGGCAGGCGGCATCCCCCCTCGTAGGCTACCTGTCGGTTGATCCGCTGTGCGGCGCTGGGACGGCGGCCGGCGTACCGCCCCGGATATCCGTTAGACCGTCAACCTAGCCGACTACGCGCCGGGGCGCACAGTATTCGCGCTAGATTTCGGTCCGAGTTTCGGTTGTCAAGTTCAGATCGATACGCTTGCTTAACTCGACTGCAGCATTTGCTCGATTTGTCTCAGGATGTCGTCGCGCTTATCGCGAGATAGGCCGCGTAGGCGCAGTTCGAGGCGATCGTCGCCGTAGGATTTCAAATCCCCCACCGGAACGCCATCCAGCTTGATTTCCATACGCTGCGCGTAGCGCTGACGCGTGGCCGGTTTGACGTCCTCTTGTGGATTCGTGCGGCCCTTTACGATGTCCGCCACCTGCCGGGTGCTGAGATCGTCGGAAACAATGCGGTTGATGAGCCGCAGCGTCGAGTCAGCGCCCCGCGCGCCATAGTAACGGCCGACCTGATAAGCCATGTTCGAACCGAAGCGATCAGGGCGTGCAACCATTTCCTGCATGACCGACTCAGGGAGCTTCGCGAGCGATAGCGCGACGGCCACCGTCGACTCGTCGAGGCCGAGGTGTTCGGCGAGCTCCTTTTGACTTTGGAAATGCTTCTCGTCGAGAAACCGGCGCCAGACGACCGCGTTATCGAAGACGGTTTGCGAATCGCGCTGAACGTTGAGATCGTAGCCTAGCTTGTAGCTTTCGATGCCGATCGGCAGGTCGACGACGACGGCTTTGACCGTGTCCTTGTTGGCTTCCTTCAGGGCGCGTACGCGTCGTCCCCCATCGCTGACGAAGTACATGCCGTCATTCGCGTAGTCGGGGATGACGTGGATCGCTTGCTGCTGCCCTTGCTTCGCGAGATTGACGGCTAGCTCGGCGATCGACGTTTTCAGATAAAAATGGCGCGGATTGAACGGGCTTGGCTTGATTGCCTTCAGATCGAGTTCGATCACTTGACCGGGCTGGTAGGCATTCGCCATCCGCCAAGCACGGTATGCACTCGACTCGTTCGCGTTGATGACGGCATCGACAGCGGAAGGCACGGCATGAAGCATCGGTTCGGGCCGCGTTGGGGCCGCTTTCACGGACGGCGGGGCCTCGCTATTGACGAGGTCGTCGATGGCATTAAGCCGATCAAGCGCTGTGCGCTTCTCGCTGCTGGTCGTATCGGGGCGCGCTTGGAAGCCTTTGGCCAATTTAGACGATTTCATTCAGGGTCCTTTATGCGCATAAAGTCAGGGGAGCATGGCCGCTATCTCGGCCGCGCACGCGCGGATCTCCGCTGCAGCGAGCTTCGCGCCGCGGTCGCTCATTTGCAATACGGTTTGCCCGAGTGCCATCGCTTGTTTGTAGGCTTCCCGGGTGGGAATCTGTGTTTTGAGCAACGGGAATCCGAGGTCTTCCAGCGCGCGCTTGAGTTCACGCGTGAGCATGCGCTTCTCTTCCGTCTTGTTCAGTAGGAATACGGCACGGAGGTCCTCGTTCATGACCTGTGCTTGCTGAACGAGTTTCACCAAGCCAACGCTGGACCAGTAATCGGCCGGCGATGAAGACGTAGGAATGACAGCCACGGATGCCGCCAACAACACGACGCCCGACACTTTTTCGGTGATGGAAGGCGGGCAGTCGACGACGATAACGTCGTAGTCCGCGATGAACTTCTTGATCTCGCGATGAATCTGTCCGCCGGCCTCGGATAAGTTGACGACTGGAAACGGGATGCCCGTGTCACCGTCGGCCGAAGCGCTGGCCCAATGGATAAGGGTATTTTGGCCATCGGCATCGACGACCAGCACGCGCTTGCCTTTCTCATGGAAAGCCGCGCCGAGATGCATAGCGATTGTGCTTTTCCCTACCCCGCCCTTCTGTTGAGTTACCGCGACGATTTCGGCTGCCAATTTTTTTCGCTCCTAAACAGATTGCAGGATTCTACCTCGTAGTTTTTCGTTTTCAACAAATTAGTCGCAGTATCACCACGGAATGGCCATTTGGCCGACGGTTTATGCGCATAAACGCCCGGGATAGACGGTGACACCGGGTGGGGCATGGCCGTCGCGGTCGTATTCGGGCAATTGACGCTGGTTGGGGTACGAGGTGAGTGTGCCAATGTAAGCCGGGGGCCGACCTGCGTTGTTGTCTTGCTTATGCGCTCAGTCGAGAGATCCGGGCGTCGCGCGGACTGCTCCAGCCACGGTTGGCCGATGGTTTATGCGCATAAAGACCGGAATAGACGGTGAAGCGGTTTTGGCGCGGCGGTTGCCGTCGTATTCGAGCAATCGACGCCGGTATGGGGTGAGAGGTGGGTGCAGCACTGTAGCGGGCCGCCGACCTGCGCCCTCGGTCCGGCTTGTGCGCCCAGCCGGGAGATTCGGGCATCACGCGACCTGCGCGCGACGCCGTTGGCCGACGGTTTATGCGCATAAAGACCCGGATAGACGGTGGCCGCGGTTTTGGAGTGGCCGTTCCGGTCGTATTCGGGCAATCGACGCCCGTATCAGGCCCGAGGTGGGTGCAGCAATGTAAGCAGGGCGCCCACCTCCGCCGTCGTCCTGCTTGCCCGCCCGGTGAAAAGATACGGGCGTCGCGCGGAGTCCTCGCGCCGCCGTTAATCAGGAGGGTCTTCTGTCGACGACGCGCCGCTGTCGGAAATGCGCTGGCCGCAAGCGTGACCGCGCGTCGGGTGGTAGAAGAGCGACGGCGTACGCAGCGATGCATACGAGGGGCCCGAGCTTGGCGTCGTGGCCTGTTTCGCGTCGTTTCGGTGGCATCGCATCGATCGCAAGCTATGCCGCTGGGATCCTGCACCAACTCGATATGCGGGCACACGAGCGCGCATCCGGGGGCCTCTCCCGGACTTTATGCGCATAAACCGCGCGCCCATGGACGGGGCGAACCCGGGGCGGCGGCTTCCGAAGCTGTCATCCGAGGGCCGCGGTTTCGCGTCTGCGGCCAGACATAGCTCGATCTCGGCGAGCCGGTCGCGTTGGACTACGCCGCGCATACATCTCACCCGACAGCACAAGCATAGGGCGATAGGGCGCCTCGTTCAACGCGGCACGAAGACGTAAAATACGCCTCCCCCATGCAACCGGCGTCGGATCATGATCACCATCTACCATAACCCCCGCTGCTCCAAATCGCGTGGCGCGTGCGAGCTTGTCAACCATCACGCCAACGAATCCGGCGAGCCCGTCAAGATTGTCGAGTACCTCAAAGAGCCGTTATCGGTGGACGAACTGAAAGCGCTGCATAAAATGGTGGGCGGTTCCGTCAGGGACATGATTCGCGACAACGAGGTGCCGTATCAAGAACGGGGGCTCGCGGATCAGACACTGAGCGATCAGCAACTGTACGAAGCGATCGTGGCGCATCCGATTTTGTTGCAGCGTCCGATTGTGGTTCGCAACGGTCGTGCGGCGATTGGGCGTCCGCCAGAAAACGTCGAAGCGCTCTTCGTTTAATGAGAGCAAGACAGGAGCAAGTGCTCTTCTGACTGATTTACTGCGTAGCGTCGCTGGAGCGCCGCGCTTGGCCCACGCCTTTCCGATCGAGATGGAGCGGCCCGCCGCCGGTCCTACTGATCGACAAGCGCTCGCTTGATTGGTGATCCGCCGCCTTCGAGGCCACGGCGTGACCGTTTCTCGGCCTGCCCCAAAACGTCGCGGATGCAGAGCACTGCGTAATGACTCGACCGAAATACCCGCATGCAGCATTCGCGGGCGGGCGCAATGAAACCGCCACCGGAGTGACGGCCTTCGCCATCAAGCCCGCCCGCTTTGAATTCCTGGCATCTTGGTGCGATGAAAGATGCCTTGCAACGACCACCGCCCGACGCCGTGAAAGAACAGGTACGCAATGAGCACGGCCCACAGGACATGATCTTTAATCATGACCGGCTCCAATCCCGGGTACGACAAGACCGCCACGAGGTTCACAAAAAATAGTCCTGCTGCGGCAAACCGACCCTGCCAGCCCAGCAGCAACAACACGGGGAAGATCAACTCGCCGCCCGCGCCCATGACCGCCGCCACGGCCGGCGGCAACACGGGGACGTGATATTCGTTGGAAAACAAATAAAGCGTACTGTCCCAGCTACGCAACTTTGTCAGGCCGGAGAGAAAGAAAACGCGGAACAGATAGAGCCTGACTGCGAGCGCGATCAGCGGTTGCAGCGCCACCGCGATGTCGTCGAGGCGTCCGAACAGTTTAGATACGATCTTCATGATGCTCCTCGATAGCGAGAATGAGCCGAAGGCCGAATAGTTGCGCAAGCAACGAACTAGCATCGGCTTGTGTTTGGGAAAACGCCTCTTGAATGGACGTACCGGCCATCAAGGCAGCCGTGGCGTCCGCATCGGCCGGGGCGAGCACTTGCCAACGCACGTCGAAGTCTTGACGCCAGATCAGGACGGCCTGCCCGCCTGATCCGAGCTGCGCTGGCGTCCCGTCCGCATGCATTTGCAAGATGTCGGCGATGGGCCACCGGTGCGAGCGCGCGAGTCCGACCGACGGTGTGAACCGCACTGAAGCCGTTCCAAAGCGCTCCGGACCGAGTTCGACAAGTTTTGATGCATCGATTGCATTCGCATCCTCTGCGAAATAGGCGCGATGCAGGAGCCAGTCGACCTCTGCGACATCGCCCAAATACGGCAAATCGGCTGCGGGCTCGAAGCTGCGGATGAATGCCGGCAATTCGGCGCCGTCATCGTGAAGGTTGGCCGAGTGCGCCGGTGTGCTATCGACATAGGCCCGCGCGAGCGCGCCGAAATAGTCCGCGCCCACGAGCTGCACGACGTTGGCGAAAGCGTCGACCAGTGCCGCAATACGGTTGACTCGCACGTTGTTTCGGTAGATGTCCATTCGCGCGCGGGATTCCGCGGTGATGTCTTGCGCAGCGAATGCGTCATCGACGAGCGACGCCGCAAAGCGGCCAAGCAGTGTGCCGTAATCCGTATCGGTCAACATATCGCCGCCTTTGCGCTCGCCTGCGAGGGCCCGCACGCCGAGAACGAACTGGCGAGTACGCGCGCTTCAAGCTGCGCATACTCCTGCAGCAGCGAGTCGAGCGACGGCAGATTGGTATCTCGCTCGAGCAGAACAGCGCTCGGCCCGAAACGCTCGAGCGCCGCGTCGAGCAGCGTCCAGACAGCATCGGAGACCTGCGCCCCATGCGTATCGATCGCCACCTCGTCGAGCCACTCGAACCCGGCCACGTGCATTTCCCCCACGCAGTGTTCGGGCAACCGCGCGAGTTCGGCGAATGGATCGATGCCGAAATTCAGCGCATTAACGTGCAGATTGTTCAGATCGAGCAACACGCCGCAGCCCGTTCGCGCGACGAGTTCGGCCAGCATTTCGCCCTCGGTGCAAACTTCGCCTTCGAAGGCGACGTAAGCCGATACGTTCTCGACCAAGATCGGGCGGCCCAGGGCGTTCTGTACGACATCGATATGCTGGGCGACGACGTCGAGCGCACCTTCCACGCGAGGCACCGGTAGCAAGTCGTTGAAGTAGCGATTGCCCGAACGATTCCAGCAAAGATGCTCGGACACAAGCACGGGTTCGATGCGTTCGACGAGCGCCTTCAATTGGCGCAAGTGTTTGGCCTCCGGCGCCTGAAGGCTTCCAAGGCCGAGGCCCACGCCATGCAGACTGACGGGATAACGGGCCCTTACTTGCTCGAGGGCGGCCACCGGTTCTCCGCCGCCGAAATAGTTTTCACTGTGGACTTCCCACCAGCCCACGGCGGGCCGGCCCGCGAGCACGGCGCCTGCGTGTGGCCCACGCAGCCCGAGTCCTGCGCCCGTCAATGCCTTTCGATTCATTTGCTTGCCCCTTCGTCCCACCGATCCACCGGCGGCCGCGCAGAGTCGGCGGCCCGCCGGTCGAAAGGCTATGCGCTTACATGTCGGGCGTGAGCGACCCGCCGAGTTGCGAGCACGTTCCCTTGGCAACAGCCTTGAAGTCGCCCTTGTCCATGCTCTTGGTCGACTGGCCCGCGCACGAATGATTGTTGCCCTTGCAATCGTTTTGTCCCGCCTTCGCGATTCCGTAGCACTTCTCCATGTCCGCCGCGAAAACCGGCGTGGCGAGCGTTGCACCGAGAGCGGCGGTGAAGGCGGCGGCGGCAATCCATTGCTTGTTCATTTGATTCTCCTGGGGTTGAGGTTACAAAGCCGTTGGTGAGGCTTGAGTCGCGCCAGCCGGCGTTTCGTTTCAGTTCCACGCTCGACCGTTGCTGTCTTCAATACGCGGGGCCGGAACCAACGGATGCACGCTCGACGCAGAAAAGTCGAAAAGTGCGCTCTGCGCTGTCATCGGACGGACACAGATGTGTCGATTCGTAATCGCCTTGGGATATCGACGAGTTATCCACAGTTTCTGTGGAAAAGGTTGTGGAAAGGGTGGTACGGAACCACAGCCCGCCAGGCGTTTAGTGGTTTGCCGGAAAAACGGGCCGGCACGTTCCAGCAGCGGCGACTATCATGGTTGGCTCGGGCCGAGCCTGTGCGTTTCGGCGGTCGTTCTCACAGAAGGAGCAAGGACCATGGCATACAAGATTGAAGTCGTCGTCGGCAGCTTGCGGCGTGAATCGTTCAACAAACAACTCGCGCATGCCCTGACCCAACTCGCGAGCAGCGAGTTCGAGTTCTCTTTTCTCGATATCGGCACGTTGCCGCTGTACAGCCAGGACTACGACGCAAACTTTCCCGATGTCGCCAAGCAACTGAAAGCGAGGGTGGAGGCCGCGAACGGATTGCTGTTCGTCACGCCCGAATACAACCGGTCGATGCCGGGCGTGCTAAAGAACGCGCTCGACTGGGGATCGCGGCCTTGGGGTACCAATTCTTGGAAAGACAAGCCGGCGGCCGTATGCGGGATTTCCGTCGGTGCCACGGGTACGGCGCTCGCCCAGCAACACCTGCGCAATGTCCTCGCGTATCTGGATGTCCCCACGCTCGGCCAGCCGGAAATTTTCCTCAAGCATACCGATTCGTTTTTCGACGGCTCCGGCGCGATTGCCAACGAGGACACACGCAAATTCCTGACGGCCTTCGTTCAGCGCTTCGAGGCGTGGGTGAAACGGCACCACGCCCCGAAGTAACAACTCACCTCGTTTCGGGCCCCGGCCCCGGTTCATCGTCGCGATGAGTCTCTTCGCTTTGGAGATATTCGTCCGGCACGGCTGGCGAGCGAAGCGGCTCGCTCGTCTCTGCCGGGGCCGCCCCGGTGCGTCCGGACGTGAACACCGCACCCATACCCGGAGCCGATCCGGCCGCGACGGCCGTCGCGGCAGCTTCCGTTGCCGTGCGTTCGGCGGTGACCTCGGCGTTCGGAACGGCGGGCACGGCCGTGGTAGCGCTCGGGCTCGCGTGCTCCCGCGGATAGCTGTACACCGCGCTACGCGGTGTCGCTGCAACCGGCACGGTCGAGCGCAAGCCCAGTTCCTCTAACGGCGAGTGCGAGCGCGAGGCTTCGTCGATGGGCGGGTTCCATGTGGCCGCGCGCTCTTCAACGTCGAGCGGCCCCATCGCCTCCAGCGTGGCGCGTGTCAGCTGCGCGAGCGCATCGGTGGCCGCATCGACGCAAACCATGACGGCTCCGCGGCGGACGGCCTCGGCATAGTGTGGGCGTTCCTGCTCGGGAGGTGCGCTTTGAAACAGCGATTCGAAAAAGCGCTCGATGCTCGCCAGCAAGCCTTCGCTTGGCACCGGCGCCGCTTCGTAAGCCGACGTTGCATCGCTCGCGTAGGTCGGCTCGCATTTAGCCTTGAGGGCCACGTTATCCGCTGTGATGCCGGCGGCCAAGAGCGCGTCCCGTGCGGCTTCGGCTTGGGGATAGGTATCGAAAAACGCGATAACCGTATGTTGCATGATGACCTCCTCGAGCTTGTTGCGATTCAGGCACGCAAAACGCGCGCCTTCAATCGCTCAAATCGCCTTGCCGTGTGCGTGCGCGCGAACTTCGCGATCGCGCCGAATGGTCTGAAGCATCGATTCGAGCAAAGCTATATCGAAAGGTTTGGACAGCACGCGCACGTTGACGTTGCGCGCGCGCTCGAGTTCTTGGGCGTAACCCGTAATGAGAATGACAGGCAAAGGAGAATCGAGCGCTTGCGCCGCCTCGGCCAAATCGATGCCGTTGGCGTTGCCCGGCATATGGATATCGGAAATCAGCACGTCGAAAGGATCGGTAGGCTGTGACAGCGTATCGGCGATGAGGCGCAACGCGGCGTCCGCATTGAATGCGCACGTGACGCGATGGCCCATCATGCCCAGCAGCGCTTCCGTTCCGGCCGCCACCTCGTCGTTGTCTTCGACGAGCAGCACGTGCAGGCCGCCGGGCGGCGCCGCATCGACTGCCCGTTGCGCGTCGGTCGGCGCGGCGGCGGGGAGGTCGTGCGCGCGCGGCAAATAGAGGCGCACCGATGTGCCGACGCCGGGGGCGCTGTCGATCGTCGCGAGGCCGCCGGAACGGTCGCAAAACGCGAAGACTTGCGGCAGCCCCAACCCCGTTCCCATTCCCTTCGGTTTGGTCGTGAAAAGCGGTTCGAATGCATGCGCAAGCACATCGGGCGGCATCCCCGCGCCCGTATCTTCCAAGGAAATCTGGACAAATTCGCCCGTCAGGGCGAAACCGCCCTCCGGCTCGAGCCGTACGTTGGTGGCGCGGACGGTGAAGCGTCCCCCGTTCGGCATCGCGTCGCGTGCGTTAACCGCCACGTTGATGAGCGCCAGTTCCAGTTCGGCACTGTCTACTTCGATCGGCCAGACATCGCGGTCGATGTCGATGACGAGCGCGGCGTTCGCACCGAGCGACGCGCGCAACAGCTCGCGGCTTGCTGCCATCCAGCGCGACAAATCGAGCGTTTCGCTGCGCAGCGGTTGCTTGCGGGCGACGCCCAGCAACTGGCGCGTCAGCGATTGGCCGTTCTTCAAGGCGCGCTCGATCGCGCCGAGTTCGCGGTCGATGGTCACAGCGCCACGCCGGCGTGCAATCTGAACGTTCGTCGCGATGATCGTCAGCAGATTGTTGAAGTCGTGCGCGACGGTCCCGACGAGATTGCCGAGCGCCTCCATCTTGCGCGATTGCCGATACGCCGATTCGATGGAGCGACGCATGGACGCCTCGGCTTGCCATTGTTCCCACGCCTGCTTCTCCGCCGCGAGACGCTTCAGGGACAACACAAGCACGAACCAAAGCACGATCGAAGGCGTAAAGATGGAAGCGGCAAAGACCAGCGCGCGGCGGTACCAGGCCGTCCAAATCGCGGATACGCTGTAACTGCACGATACGTAGACGGGATACGAGCCGACTTGACGGTACGCCAGGATCTGCCCATCGCGCCGCAGCCGAACGTGCTTGGCGTTGCTGCCCGGCAGCCGCAGGACGCCGGAGCGCTTGCCGGCGGCCAGCGCCGCGGCGAGCTGAGGCGCGACGACAGCCGATTCGGGACGCGGCGGGTACGAAGCCAGCACGGCTCCGTCCGTGCGCGTCAGCATCATCGTCATCGCGCCGCGCTCGCCGCCGAGCAAGTCGCGATAAAACGATTCGAAATACGACTGGCGCAGGGCAACCGAGACGAGCCCGGCGAACGCGTCGTTCGGACCTCGTCGCGCGATGCCGGTGTTGAAGACGGCATCGCCGCTGCCGGCGTGCCACACCATGACTTTCGACACGTGCTCAAGGATATGGCCGCCGCGGATGCCGACGAAATCGTCGCGCGCAGCGATCGACGCATGCGGAGCAGGGTAGTACCGGCTGTTCGCCAGCAGCAAGCCCTCGGGGCCGAAGATCGATACCGAGGCCACTTGCGGGTAGCCCCCGCCGATGCTTTGCAGTTTGTCGTGGATATCGGATTCGTGCGCGCGGATGGCGTCGTTGTCGAGCCCGCGTACGAGATCGTCGACACGCGCATCGAGCGTTTCGTTCAAGTCGAACACCTTGAGCGCGTGCTCTTCGGCAATTCGGACTGTTCTAACGGTGGCGTCGGTGGCCGTCGCCATGCCGGATCGGAAGTTCGAGTACATGACCGCGGCGGCGTACACGGCCGGCAAGACCACCGCAGCGGCAAGCAACGCAATCAGCGTGAGGCGCCGGGCCGCAAAATCGGGCTCGGGCATCCCCAGCGCCGGCGAATTGTCTTGCCAATCGTCGGGCAAGCCGTTCGTCGTGGAGTCATCGAGCCGTCGGGTCATTTCGTCGTTGTCCAATCGGCGGTATCCGCCGTGTATTCATCATAAGCGAGTTGGTCCGCGCCGGCCTTTCCGTTGGGGCATGGTTTTTCGTTAGCTTCCGAACGTTCGCCCTAAAACAGCGACGAATTCGGTAGCGCAAACGTACACAAAAGAAAAATCTACGCATATTTGCGTATTATCGCTAAGTTTTTTTCTTCATACCGAAGGTACGCACGGGCTTGTTTGATCCATTCCGAAATTGGAGAGTTGATTTTCCGCCGGTTTACTCCGAGAATTTCGCTTCATCTTTATGAGCACGATGCGCTCGCTCTAGTGGGCGCATACGAAAAGCGCGAGCCTATCGCGCTCGCCACCGCCCGTCGACACGCCCGCTCCCGTTAAAGAAAACGCTCAGAGCCGCCGTTAACGCGATATAGACCGCTTTCGTTTCCGTCACGCTTGCCATGCCTTTGCCGATTGTGATCGCCGATGATTCCCTGCTTGCCCGTAAGGTTCTGACGAAAGCTTTGCCGGCCGACTGGGACGTCGACGTGGCCTATGCATCGAATGGCCGCGAGGCTCTCGCACTTTACCGCGAGGGGAAAGCCTCGGTCATGTTTCTTGACCTGACGATGCCGGACATGAACGGTTACCAGGTGCTCGAGGCGTTGCAGCACGAAGATTTGAATACGTTCGTCATCGTCGTGTCCGCCGACGTACAGCCGCTGGCTCAGGAGCGCGTGCGTGCGCTCGGCGCCGCGGCGTTCGTCGCCAAGCCTGTGACCCCAGAGGCGATATTGCCCATCCTCAAGGAGTACGGGTTGTATGCGTGACAACGTGTTCAGCGAAGAGCAGCGCGACGCCTTGCAGGAAATCGCCAATCTGGCGATGGGGCAGGCGGCGACGCGCTTGGCGCGCCTGCTAGATACCTTCATCGAACTGTCGGTGCCGCGCGTGCGTGTGGTGGGCGCCGAGGACGCGGCGCAAACGCTGCGCGAGATGACCGGGATCAACGAAACCGTCACCGCCGTGCGGCAGGGTTTTCGTTCCGACATCAAGGGCGAAGCGCTCGTCATTTGCCGCAGCAGCGGCGTCGGCCATCTGTGCGCGCTGGTGAACGATCCTTACGTTCACTCGGCCTACGACTCGGTGAGCCAGACGGAACTCATGTTCGACGTGGCCAACGTGCTGACGGGCGCATGCGTGTCATGCATTCTCAATCAGCTCGATCGAACGCCGATCTTTTCGCCCCCTGGCATGCTCGGCGAACAAATCTCACTCGACGACGTGTTCCAGGCCGACGTCCTCGCATGGAAGGTCGCCTTGCTGCTCGAGGTCAACTTCGCGCTGGAAGATCAGACGTTTCGCGCGCATCTCGTCATGCTGATGGCCGAGGAGTCTATTCGTCGGATGAATGAAGCGCTCAGCGCCCTTCTATCCAGCCTATGAACGTTGCGACGATAGACCACTCCCTTAGCGATTTGGTGATCGAGCGTGTCGGGTTCGGCATTTTCGTGCTCGACCGCGACATGAACGTGCTGATGTGGAACCGGTTCATGCAGGACCACAGCGGACAGCCTGCCGAAACCGTGGTCGGCAAGTCGATCTTCGAGAGCTTTCCCGAATTGCCGCGTGTGTGGCTCTCGCGCAAGGTCGAAAGCGTCTTTCAACTGGGCAGCTTCGCCTTCAGCTCGTGGGAGCAACGCCCCTATCTTTTCAAGTTCGACCACGACCGGCCGATTACGGGCGGTGTCGACTTCATGCAGCAAGATTGCACGTTCATGCCGCTGACGCGGGATCGCGAAGTCGTTGCCGTGTGCGTGACGATCTCGGACGTGACGCACGTGAGCGTCATGCAGCGCGAGCGCGAGGAAGCCGTCGAAAAGCTGCAGGAATACGCGAATCGAGACGGACTGACGGGCATCGCCAACCGGCGTTTCTTCGAAGATCGCTTGCGCGACGAGTTCCTGCGCTGGCAGCGTTATGGCGGCGAGCTGTCGGTACTGCTATTCGATCTCGACCACTTCAAGGACATCAACGACCGCTTCGGACACGCGGTCGGCGATACGGTGCTGCGCGTGATGGCGCAGCGCGTGGCCGAGGCCGTGCGCGTGCAAGATACGTTCGGCCGCTTCGGCGGCGAGGAATTCGCGTTGCTGCTGCCGTGTACGCCGCTGGCCGATGCCATGATCGTCGCGGAAAAGATCCGGATGACCATCGGCGATACGCCCGTGGAAGCCGAAGGGGTGCGCGTGCCGGTCACGGCCAGCGTGGGCGGCGCGTCCGCGCGCCCGGGGCTGCCGACCTACGAAGTGCTTATCAACGAAGCCGACGCAGCGCTTTACAGCGCGAAGCGTCAAGGGCGCAATCGCTCCGTCGCGCTCGGCTGAACCGCTGCGCGAGCGCATCGGGCGGTCCGCCGTGCCAGCGTCGGAGGGCCTGACTGCGGTACCGAATGAAACGTTGGTATACTTTTGCCCGTTTCCGGCTGCCTTGCCGGTGCGTCGCGCCGCCGATCGAGCGCATTGAAAACGCACCGAAGCGCCATGCCTTACCCGTGCGTTACATCAGTGCTCACGCGTGCTCGGGCGTGGCTCGGGCGGCACGCCGCAAATTGCATCGATTCTCATTCGCCCTGCGAGGGCGCCACAGCGGAGTTCGACTTGGCCGTTTCCAATCTCGTCGCGGACGAAGCAGCACCCGACGCCGCTAGCCGCGTCGTCGAGCAGCTCGTTCTATCTCGCCATGCGCATCTTGCCGGCTGCGCAGCGCGAGGCGATGTTCCAGATCTACGCGTTTTGCCGCGCCGTCGACGACATCGCCGACAGCGATGCGCCGCGCGCGGAGCGCAGTGCCGGGCTCGAGCGGTGGCGCGCCGATATCGACGCATGCTACGACGGCGAGCCGCGGCCCGCATTGGCGCCGCTGGTGCGCCAGATTCGTGCGTTCGATCTGCGCCGCGAGGATTTTCACGCGATGATCGACGGCATGGCGATGGACGCCGCCGCCGATATTTGCGCGCCCGACGAAGCAACGCTCGATCTTTACTGCGATCGTGTCGCCAGCGCCGCGGGCCGTTTGTCGGTGAGGGTTTTCGGGATGAGTGAGGAAGCGGGGCATACGCTGTCTCACCACCTTGGGCGCGCGCTGCAACTCACGAACATTTTGCGCGATATCGACGAGGACGCCGCGATCAACCGGTGCTACTTGCCGCACGAGTTATTGGCGCGCGAGGGTATCGCCGCGACCAACCCGGCCGACATTGCCGACGATCCCTCTTTGCCGCGCGTATGTGCCACGCTGGCGCAGCGCGCGTTCGAGCATTTCGCCAAGGCCGACGCGATCATGGACCGTGCGCCGCGTAACACGGTGCGGGCGCCACGTATCATGTCGGGCGTCTATCGGTGCTTGCTCGAGCGCACGCTCGATCGCGGCTTCGATCTGCCGCGTACGCCTGTGTCTAAGCCTCGTTTGCGGCTGCTGTCGATCGTCGCCCGGTACGCGTTTTTTTGAACCGCGGAGCGCCGCCATTCGTCACCGCCGGCGCTCAAATGCGCAACGATCATTGAAAGACGTCCGACGACAGACGACCGACGAAGTCGCGTGCTTCGTCTTCAACCCATTAAGATGCCGATGAACGACATTTCCGCTCCCGCCGCCGTGATGGCCGCCTCGAGCCCGGCCGATACGGCGTTCCCGCGCGTCGCGCTCGACGCCGCCATCGCGCGCGCGATCGATGCCATCCTGGCCGATCAGCGCCCCGACGGGCATTGGGTATACGAACTGGAAGCCGACGCGACGATTCCAGCCGAGTACATCTTGCTGGTGCACTATCTTGGCGAGACGCCCAACGTCGAACTCGAAGGCAAGATAGTGCGCTACTTGCGCCGGATTCAATCGGCTGACGGCGGTTGGCCCCTCTTTACCGACGGGGCAATGGACGTCAGCGCCAGCGTGAAGGCGTACTTCGCACTGAAAATGGCGGGTGAGCGCGACGATGCCGAGCATATGCAGCGCGCCCGCGCGGCCATTCTCGGAGCCGGAGGCGCGGAGTCCGTCAATGTCTTCACGCGCATCATGCTCGCCCTCTTCGGTATCGTGCCTTGGAGTGCGGTGCCGATGATGCCGGTAGAAATCACGCTGCTGCCGCAGTGGTTTCCGTTCCATCTCTCGAAGGTATCGTATTGGGCGCGCACGGTCATCGTGCCGTTGCTCGTGCTCAACGCGCGCCGGCCCGTTGCGAGGAACCCGCGCGGCGTCAAGATCGACGAACTCTTTCTCGGCAACCCGTCCCAAACCGGCTTGTTGCCGCGTGCGGGGCACCAGAGCCGAGGGTGGTTCGCGTTCTTCCGTGTGGTCGACACCGTGCTGCGCGCGGTCGACGGCTTCTTCCCGAAGAAAACGCGAGAGCGCGCGGTTCAGGCGGCGGTTGCCTTCGTGGACGAGCGGCTGAACGGCGAAGACGGCCTCGGCGCGATTTTCCCCGCGATGGCCAATGCCGTCATGATGTACGACGCGCTGGGCTACGGGCCCGACTATCCGAATCGCGCGATTGCGCGCGCGTCGATCGATAAGCTGCTGGCTGTCGCCGATGACGAAGCGTACTGCCAGCCATGTTTGTCGCCGGTATGGGATACCTCGCTCGTCGCTCACGCGCTGCTGGAAACCGAGTCACCGCACGCAGAGGAAGCGGCGTTGCGCGGCTTGCAATGGCTGCGGCCGCTGCAAGTGCTCGACGTGCGCGGCGACTGGATCTCGCGCCGTCCTGACGTCCGCCCCGGCGGTTGGGCGTTCCAATACGCGAACCCGCACTACCCCGATGTGGACGACACGGCCGTCGTTGTCATGGCGATGGATCGTGCGGCGAAGCTCACGCGCACGAACGTCGACCGCGAGGCGATTGCCCGTGCCCGCGAGTGGATCGTCGGCATGCAAAGCAGCGACGGCGGATGGGGGGCGTTCGAACCGGAGAACACCCAGTACTATCTGAACAACATCCCGTTCTCGGATCACGGCGCGCTGCTTGATCCGCCGACGGCCGATGTTTCGGGCCGGTGCTTGTCGATGCTCGCGCAAATGGGCGAACGCCCGGGCAACAGCGAACCGGCCCGTCGCGCCTACGACTACATACTCGCCGAACAAGAAGACGACGGCAGTTGGTACGGCCGTTGGGGCATGAACTACATCTACGGGACTTGGACGGCGCTGTGCGCGCTGAACGCGGCCGGCATCGCGCATGACGACGCGCGCATCCAACGTGCGGCGCAATGGTTGATCTCGATTCAAAACGAGGACGGCGGCTGGGGCGAAGACGGTGCGAGCTACAAGCTCGACTACCGCGGCTACGAACCGGCCGCGAGCACGGCCTCGCAAACGGCGTGGGCGCTGCTCGGATTGATGGCGGCGGGCATGGTCGATCATCCGGCCGTGGCGAAGGGCGTGGCATACCTCGTCGATGCGCAGCGCGAACACGGACTGTGGGACGAAACGCGTTTCACGGCCACGGGCTTCCCGCGCGTGTTCTACCTGCGCTATCACGGCTACCGCAAGTTTTTCCCGCTGTGGGCACTGGCTCGCTACCGCAACCTCAAGCGCGACGGGCTCGCGCGCGTCGCGGTCGGGATGTAATGGCTATCGGAGCAGGGACAGCATTGCCGCTCGTCATCGTGACGGGGATGGCGTTCGAGGCGCGAATCGCTCGCGGCCCCGGCGTCGAAGTCGTTTATGCGGCCCGCGCGGATCGGCTCGAACGCGCATTGGAGGAGGTCTTGGCGCGCGGCGCATCGGGCGTCATGAGCTTCGGCACGGCGGGCGGGTTGGCTCCCGATCTGATGCCCGGGGCGCTCGTCGTGGCCGATGCGATCGACGGGCCGTTTGGGCGCGTGTCGACCGATGCCGCGTGGCGCGAACGCATCCTCTCGGCGCTGCGCGCAGCGTCGCCGGCAACGCGCATCGTGTGCGGCACGATGGCGGCAGTGGCGGCGCCCGTTGTGACGCAGCAGCAGAAGGAAGCGCTGCATCGCGCGACAGGCGCGCTTGCCGTCGATATGGAATCGCATATCGCCGCCGCGCATGCTGGCGCCCGCGGGCTGCCGTTTGCCGTCTGCCGCGCGATAGTCGATCCCGCGTGGCGCACACTGCCCCCGGCGGCAACGGCAGGCTTGCGTGAGGATGGCACGACTGCACTCGCGCCGATCCTACGCGAACTCGCGCGTGCTCCGGGGCAACTGCCGTCTATGATTCGCTTGGCGTTCGATGCGCGTGCAGCACGAGCGTCGCTTGTCGGCGCCCGTACCGAATTGTTTCGCGCAGGCGTATTGAGTGTCGATGCGTCGCTACTGTAGGCCGTAGGCCGTGCAGCCGTGCACCGCCGGCCGATACTGCGCACGCTAAAGATTTCCCCTGCGGGTACGACGATCCTGCTGTTGCGGTACGCCAAGATTCATCGACTCGTTGGTTAAGCGGACGATGCAAGGACACCTCTAACTTATGTCGCACAATTTTTCACTGCTGTTCGATCTGGACGGTACGCTCGCCAATACGGACGAGCTTCATTTCAGCGCCTTTCAGGTCCTGCTCGGCGAGCGAGGGCGCAGCATTACGATCGAAACTTACCAAGCGCGGATCATGGGGGCGACGAACGACGTCATCATGCGCGAGTTCTTTCCGGATGTGCCCGAAAGCGAACATCGAGCGCTGGCCGATCGCAAAGAGGCATTGTTTCGTGCCTCGGTGACTCACTTGAAACCCACCGCGGGCGCATTGGAGGTATTCGAATGGGCGCGTTCGCGAGGCGTGCCGATTGCCGTTGTGACGAATGCGCCGCGGGCCAACGCCGAATTGATGTTGAACGGACTTGAACTCGCCGACCGTATCGATGCGCTCGTTATCGGCGATGAACTGGCGCGCGGCAAGCCCGATCCGCTGCCGTACTTGATCGGGCTCGAACGGCTGGGTGGTGTCGCCGAACGTGCGTTGGCATTCGAAGATTCCCTCTCGGGCATTCGGGCGGCCAGCGCAGCGGGAATCTACACATTCGGGATGCGTACGGCCTTGCCGACGCAGACATTGCTCGATGCCGGTGCGAACGACATCATCGACGATTTCACCGCCCCCTCGCTATGGCGCATGCTCGACACCGGCAGGCCCGCATTCGCGAATGCGTAATGGCTTGACTCTCGAACGCTAAAGGGCGACGAAGGAACTACGTGGTTTTACGTAGCATGACTAAGTAGTTGTGCGCTTGCGGGGAACGTGTCGCGCGGAAATACTACGGCCGTCAAACGCAATTCGATTTGCACAAGGGCGACTCTACCCGTCCCAAGCAAGCAGGGCGTTCGGCTCGATTCATCCCACGATAGTTCAATAAAGACAGAGTGCGAGCGGCCGCCGCTACAAGGTGGCGGTCGTCACATCGTCAGCCCCTAAGGAGCATCATGGAGACCTCCAACCGGCCACGTCGCGCGTGGCTACCGTTGATTTTGCTGTTGCCTTATTTCGCCCTGCTGTGGCTACCGTTTTACAACGGCGCACGGCCATCGCTGCTCGGCTTCCCCTTCTTCTACTGGTACCAGTTTCTTTGGGTGCCGATTACCTCGCTGTTGATGTACGCCGTCTACCGGAGCGCCAAATGACCGAACCTACTTCGATCAATACGACGGCTCTGGCCATCTTCATCGTGTTCTTTGTGCTCATCACCGTGCTGGGTTTCGTTGCGGCACGCTGGAAGCGCGGGGATCTCTCGCAACTGCATGAATGGGGGCTCGGCGGCCGCCAATTCGGTACGGTCATCTCGTGGTTCTTGGTGGGCGGCGATTTCTATACCGCTTACACGGTGATTGCCGTGCCAGCGTTGGTCTACTCTGTCGGCGCGTATGGATTTTTCGCGTTGCCCTATACGATCATCGTCTATCCGTTCGTGTTCGCTGTGATGCCCAAGCTGTGGCAGGCGTGCCATCGAGGCGATCACATTACCGCTGCGGATTACGTGCAAGGGGTGTTTGGCGGCAAGTGGTTGCCCGCGGCGATCGCGGTGACGGGCATCGTAGCGACAATGCCTTATATCGCGCTGCAGCTCGTTGGGATGCAGGTTGTGATCAAGAGCCTGGGCATTACCGGCGAATTGCCGCTGATCATCGCGTTCGTGATACTTGCGCTCTATACGTATGCCAGCGGGCTGCGTGCGCCGGCGATGATCGCATTCGTCAAGGACATCATGATCTACATCGTGGTGATCGTTGCCGTCTGCTGGATCCCGGCTAAGCTCGGGGGCTATGGCGCGCTGTTCGATACGGCGGATAAGTACTTCGCAGCCAAGGGCGGGGCGACGGGCATTTTGCTGAAGCCGTCGCAGTTCACGGCCTATGCGACGCTCGCACTGGGTTCCGCCCTGGCCGCATTCATGTACCCGCACACGATGACGGCCGTGCTCTCGTCACGTTCGGCCGAAACCGTCAAGAAGAACGCGATCTTCCTGCCGGCCTATACGGTGTTGCTGGGGTTGATCGCGCTGCTCGGTTATATGGCGATTGCCGCCGGCGTGCATGTGAAGTCGCCGTCGGAGGTCGTACCGACGCTGTTTCTTACGCTGTTCCCGTCTTGGTTCGTCGGGTTCGCGGCTGCGGCGATCGCGATCAGTGCGCTTGTGCCGGCGGCGATCATGTCGATTGGTGCGGCCAACCTATTCACGCGCAATCTCTATAAGCCACTGATCGCGCCTAATGCGACGCCGGAAAAAGAAGCGTCGAATGCGAAGCTGGTGTCGCTCGTCGTAAAGTTCGGCGCGCTGCTGTTCATCGTCGTGCTGCCGACTCAGTACGCAATCGATATGCAACTGCTGGGCGGCGTTTGGATCTTGCAGATCTTCCCGGCGGTGGTGTTCTCGCTGTATACGCGTCGGCTCACTTCTTCGGGGCTGTTCCTTGGCTGGCTGGCGGGGATCGGGATCGGGACGGTGCTGGCCGCAGAGCAGGGATTGAAGCCTGTCTATGCGCTGCATATCGCTGGCGCAACCTATCCCACGTATATCGGACTGATTGCGCTGGTGATCAATATCGTCGTGACGGTTGTCGTGTCCGCCGTCACGGTGAAGGCTCGGGTCGAACAGGCGGAGGTTGCCGTGAGGTAACGGCTTCCGGTGTGTTGTCACGCGGCGGCCGTGGGTAATCGCGGCCGCCGCCTGCCGGGCGGCGTGCTTGTCTTGGAGATCTCAGAAGGCCATGTGATAGACGCTCGCATAGGCGGCATCCGTTCTTTGGAAACCGAGCCAGCGCCGAGCCTGCAGTGCTTGGCTGAATAAGTCTCCGATGGCTTTCGGAACAACGACCAACGCCAGCCCGTGAGTGCCGGGTGGCCGCGTCTCGAGCTTGCCCACGTCTGCGGCGATACCGTCGAGGAATGCATCCTCGTCACCTTGTCGGAATATGCCGTAGCACTTCATTTCCACCCATAGGGGTACGCCGTTATCGCTTGCGACGAGATCGCAACGCGCACGAGTCCCGGGGTACGCCACTTCTCGTTCCGCGGATTCTCTCTGGTTGATACTCAGGTGACGCCACAGCTCGCACTGCAACCATCCCTCCCAGCCGCCCTTGCTCAAACATAACGACGCCGCTGCTTCGGTATTCACGACTGCCAACACATCGTTGAGGTTCATGTCGAAGACTCCTATGGGTGTTTCTCGTCTACGGGTGCCCGTGACGAAACGTATTGCGCGGTGGTTCGTCGACGGTGAAACGAGGTTAGGTGCGCGCGGCGCGAGCGCCTATGTGCCGATAGGCGTGCTTGGCGGTACGGGTCTAAAGTGCCCGGGCAGCGGTTTGGGCCGTCGGGGTATCGAAAGTTGTTCGCGGCTCACTTCCCGTAGAGAGCGGCGCCGCCCTGCCTCGTCCAAAATGCGCGAACTTGTGGCCGATTTCACCGAAGGGGAGGCGGGCCTACACCCTTGACGCCCACGGTGCGCACCACCATAGTGGGCTACTGTTCGATGCCATTCGTTGATGCGATGATCGAGTTCTTTTATCGAATCGAGCGGTTAATCGCGCTAGCCACGATTGCCACGATTGCCCCATCGAAGCTAGCTGCAACGTCCGCTTCCACCAGGCGTTAGGAGCGCGGGCATGAGCGAGCAAACTGTCGTCGACATGAAATTCCCGGCCGCGTGTGCTCAGTGCGGCGGCCGGATTTCGGAGCCCGTGTCCTTTTGCCCGCATTGCGGCTCGCGCGCGAGGTTCGCGTCGGCTGCACGCGCTTCGCACGCCGCGGACGCGGTGGGCGGCTACCCGGCCGCGGCAGCGCACTTTGAGCCACCGATACGTTCGTTTGCGCCGACGGATTTCGAGGGCGATCTCGATACACCGGGGCCCGACGGCACAGTCTCGCGATCTTCCCCGCCGTCCGCATCGCCGGAAGGCAATCGCGTTCGTCAACCGCGCCGTGCCGCCCGTGCCGTCCGTGCCGCCCGCCATGCGTCGATTGGGTTTGAAAGGCGGCATAGGATTGGTAGTCGCCGCATTCGTATTGGTGTACGGCGGAGTGACGGCGGTGCATCGATACGATCGACCCTCGACCCTGTCGGCGTCAGACGGTGGCCTAACGAAGTCGGCTGACGGCTCGATGGGATCGAGCGATTCGAATTTCACCGAGCGCGCTGAACAACTGCGGACGCTAGCGCCGGCCGCACCGCTGCAAGGAGCGTCAGGCGCGGCGCTCGATGCCGCGACACCGCCCGCTGCGAATCCGAGCGCTACACAGACGCACCCGCGCAGGGCCGGCACTGCACACGGCAGGCGCGTCTTGCGCAGTAGAGCGCATGGACACAAGCGTACTCATGCGCATACCAAGTACTGGCGTACGCCATCCCCCAATACGATTTACATGCATGCGGATGCGGAGCCGCGTCGTCGCTCGGAGCAACGCGGCGGGAGCGCCTTCGCTCTAGCAGAAGCTGCTCTCGACGCTTGATCCGACACGGCCTCACATACCCAACGCTTTCCGAATCATCTGAAGCGCGGCGCCGAGCACGAAGACCAATACGATGAGCCGAAATGCCTGCGGCGGCAGCTTGTCGCGCAGCGGCCGCGCGAGGACCATGCCGGCGATCACCGGAATACTGGCCGCGGCGGAAATGAGCAAATCGGTGCCCGACGCATGGGCACCGCTCTTGAATGCGACCAACAGCGTGACGATCGAAACGACGAGGATGATCGCCATTTGCTTCGTGAAAGCCTTGCCGCGCGCGCCGGTGGCGATGAGATAAATCGCGAGCAATGGCCCCGGGATCGAAGCGATGCTTTCCATCAGAGCCGCGCCGAAGCCCAGCACGAATCCGACCGGCTTGACCCACGCCGGCGCGAGCGTAAACCGCGGCGACGCGAGCAACAGCAGCGCGGCGAACACGAGTAGCCCACCGGCCGCGGCCTGTGCGTGGTGCGGCTCGAGCGAGATCAAGATCGATACGCCCACGATGTTGCCGAGCACCGTGCCGATGAGCGGGGCCGCCATGCGGCGTGCCGTGGCCAGTGTCTCGCCGCCTTCCAACGCTTGCGGAATGTTGCCCAGAATGACCGGCATCGAGAGCAGCAGCACGGCCTGCTTGACGGGCATCATCTGGCTCAAGATCGGCATCGCGACGAGCGGCACCCCAATGCTGACGATACCTTTCACGATACCGCCGACGACGAGTGCCACAACGATACCGGCGAGCGCATAAGGGTGGAGCGCATGCAGCGT
Organism: uncultured beta proteobacterium; assembly: GCA_963838695.1. Taxonomy (GTDB): domain Bacteria; phylum Pseudomonadota; class Gammaproteobacteria; order Burkholderiales; family Burkholderiaceae; genus Trinickia. The sequence continues at coordinate 330,723 of CAWIRZ010000025.1, forward strand.
CGATCCGAGCATGCCTTGCGTGGCGGCGTGAAGCATAGGTGCGGTCTGCCTGTTTATTGTGGTGCGTCGCTAGTGCCTTTGGGAACGGGCGTCGCGGTAGCGGGTGTCGATGCTGCCGCCGGCACCGCCGCGCCGGAAGCGGGTTGCGAAACAGCGGGCGTCGATGCGGATGCAGGCGCCACGGCAGGTGCCGCCGCTGCGGACGCGCCACTGGCCGGCGCCGCTTCGCTGGCCCCGGCCGCCGCAGCTGGCGTTGTACCGTCGTCCTCGTCGCCGTAGTTGGGCAGCGCGGGCGGCGTGGCCGAATCGGCACCGAGTGCGGCTTGGCGTTGTTGCGTATAGGCGTCGCGCACGAACGAGTACTTATCGAGCGCCGCTTGCTGGAGAATATTCGTCGCGCCGAGCATGTCCGACCGAGCGCTCACGAACTGCAACGCGTATAACGGCCTTTTGGCATCGACCGGCGCATAGATCATCGGGCTGAAGCGCGTATCGACCGCCAGCCCGACCCCGTCGCGGAATGAACTCGGCCCGAAGATCGGCAGCACGAGGTAGGGACCTGACGGGATGCCCCACCGCCCAAGCGTGAGCCCGAAATCCTGGTGGTGCTTCGGCAAGCGCGCCGGCGTCGCGAAATCGATCAGCCCGCCGATGCCGAACGTCGTATTCATCGCGAAGCGAATCAAATCTTCCGTCGCATCGGTGATCTTCAATTGAAGCAACTCATTGGCGAAATTGTTCAAGTCGCCCAAGTTCGAGAAGAAATTGCTGATCGCGGTGCGCAGCGGGTGCGGCGTGATTTTTTGGTAACCCTTCGCGATCGGTACCGCGATGTGCTGATCGATCGTATCGTTGACCTTGAAGACGACACGATTCATCGGCTCCAGCGGATCGCCGGGCGTGCGCGTGCTCGGGCTCGCGCAGCCGGCCAATAGCGCCGCAGCGGGAAGCAGCGCGGTCAAGGTTCGCAGGTTATCCATCGATTCCTTTTAATTCTTTCTCTTTGGCACGCGCAGCGCGCGGTTTACCTAACAGCACGGGCTGAAACACAACGGCGCCGACAAGCGTACAAGAAAGCGCGAGGGCAAGCAGCCGTCCCATGCTCGCGGTGCCCGGATGATGCGAGAGCCAGAGGCTGCCGAAAGCCGTTGCCGTCGTGGCCGCACTGAACAATACCGCATGCGTGAGGCTGGACGATAGCAAGCTCGTCTGGCCGGCACGCCATGCCATCACGAAATAGACTTTGAATGCGACGCCGACGCCGAGCATCAACGGCAACGCGATGATGTTCGCGAAGTTCAGCGGCATATCGAAAACGACGCAAAGCTCAAGTGTCACCAGTGCCGATACCAGCAGCGGGATCATCGTACGCAGTACATCGCCGAAGCGGCCCAGCGTGATCCACAGCAGCAGCGTAATCGAGAGCACGGCCCAGGCAGCCGCCTGCAAGAAGGCCGTAATGATGGTATCGGCCGAATGCAGGATCGAGATCGGGCCGCCGATCGCGTTGGGTTCGGCGCGTTTCACGGCATGGGCGAACCGGCGCAGCATCGTGTCGTCGTTCGAATCGACGCCGGGCGGCACACGGGGTGAGATCTGCACCAACGCGCGGCCGTCGGGTGCCACCCAGTCTCGCACCAGCTCAGGCGGCAGCGTTGCGCGCGTCAGCAAGAACGGTTGCAAGAGCGTCGTCAATTGGTGCAACGCTAGCCGGAGCGGTGTGGAAAAGGCGGTCTCGGCGCGATCGCGCGTGGCGCTATCGGCCGCGGCCAGCTTGGCCAGCGACGCCGACAGCCGTCGCGCAGGCTGCGCGCCGGGGCCCGGGTAGTCGTCGGCGGCATACGCCAGCTGATTCGAGGCGCGCTTTAATGCGGCCACCCGCTGGGCGTCGGATGCCGCCGGAGCGGGCGATTGCGTAAGCGCAGGCAGCAGCGTTTGCGCCGCGGGCGCGATCAACGCGAGCTTTTGCGGCTGATCGGGCGGGATGAATGTGGTGAGCGTCGTGACGCGCCCGACTTCCGGTAGCGCGCCGACCTTGCGTGCGGTCAGATCGGCTGCCGCAAGCGACGGCGCCAGCACGGCGACGTCGTTGATCGAGGCTTCAGGGGAGTCTTTCAGCGACATCAGCGTCGCCATCGATTCCGTCGTCGGATCCTTCAGATGCAACGGATTGAAATCGAAGCGCAGATGCAGCAGCAACGGCGTCGCGCCGAGGACGACGAGCAGCGTGCCGAGCAGGATCGGCTTGCGGTGGTCTTGCAGAAAATCGTCGATCGGCACCAAGCGCGGAAAGCCGGGACGCGATGCTTCGCCCGGCGGCGCCATCAATCTAATCAGGGCGGGCAGAAGCGTCATCGTGCTGAAGTAAGCGACGATCATGCCGACGCCGGCAATGAGGCCGAGTTCGGAGACACCGCGGTAGGCCGTCGGCAGGAACGAAAAAAAGCTCGTGGCGACGGCCGCCGCGGCAAGCGTCAACGGTAGCCCCATCGAATGCGCGGCACCGACGAGCGCATGATCGAGCCGTTCGTCGCGATGGCGCTCTTCCCGGTACTTCACGCCGTACTGGATCGCGAAATCGGCGCCGAGCCCGATGAACAACACCATGAACGCCACCGAGATCATGTTCAGCGAGCCGACCATCATCAGGCCGAGCGCGGCCGTGATGGGCAAGCCTACGGCTAGCGTGACCAGCACGGCGAGGATCATGCGTTTGGAGCGCAGGGCGAGCCAGAGGATGACCAAGACCACAATGAGCGTACCGATGCCGTTGACGGCCGCACCGTCTTCGACCGATGCGAATTCCTCGTCCGCGAGCGGCTGTTCGCCCGTTAGGCGCACCACCGCGCCATAACGCTTTTGCAGATCGAGTTCGCGCGCCACCGCGCGGATCGTTTCCGACGCCTGCGCGCCCGCTTGCAGCGCGCCGTAATTGACCACGGGCGCGACGGTGACGAATGCGCGCGCGGGCTGGTGCGCGGCATCGGCATCGACGAGCGCCCGCCAGGAAAACGCCGCGTTTTTGCCCGCCAGGACGGCATCGACCGTATTGGCCGCGCGTGTGAACAGGTTCGCCATCGCCGGCAATTTGACTTGGCCCGTCTGCAGCGGCAAGCCGAGCATCGTCGATAGCGTGGTCGACAGGCCCGCGATGCTCGGGTCGTGCGCTAGCGTATTGATGAGCGGGCGCGCTTGCGAGAGTTGGGCCGTCGTGCTGGCGACGCTATTCGTGGGCAGGAACAGCATCCCGTCGTGCTGGAACAGCGGGCCGCCGCCGGGCTGCGACACGGCGCCGATCCGAGCGCGATGCGCGGGGCTCGACAACGCGGCTGCCAACGCATCCGCCGCTGCATCGGCCATTTCGGGGGCGCCCGCCTCCACGACAGCCAAAATCGTTTCGTCGCGCTGCGGAAAGGCGCGGTCCATCGCATCGCTGAGCGCGGACCATTGCGCGTCGGTTTCGATGAGCTTGCTGACGTCGGTGTTGATCTTGAAATGCCGCACCGTATAGACGCCGCTTGCCGCAGCCAGCACGAGGGCGAGTGCGACGACCCTGATCGGTCGACGTACGGACCAGGCGACGAGGCGGACGATGAGGGAAGTCAGCATGGATCGGGCAGCAGCGGAGCAGGGTAGGCAAAACGCCTAAGTATACCGGGGGACGGGCCCGCACCGCCGGCCGCCGTGCAGCGCGTCCCGGAACCGGTCGCCCTCGGCGTGCGTCGAAGTCTTGCGTCGAAACGGGAAGTAATCGGGATGGGTATACTTCCCGCACCGCCTATCGGTCCCTCGCGCGCGTGGGCGCCGTCGGCACCCTTTCAATCGAGCTCGATATTCCATGAAACGTCATTTGTTCGCTTTTTTTACCGCGGCGTTTGTGAGCGCCGCCGCCTGGGCGCAAACGGCGCCTGTCGATGTCGTCAAGCAAGCCGTCGTCGGGACCGTCGAGGCCATGAAACAGGACCCTGCCGCACGCGGGGGGAACATGGCGGAGATCGCGCAAGTCGTACAGGCACACTTTCTGCCGGCTACGAACTTCGATAGGACAACGCGGATCGCCGTCGGCGACGCGTGGAAGCAAGCGACGCCCGCTCAGCAGCAAGAGTTGGCCAAGCAATTTAAAGTCCTGATGACGCGCACCTACGCCGCTTCGCTTGCGCAATTGGGCACGCAAGATGCGCACTTTTCGTTCAAGGCTGAAGAAGCGGCGCCCAACGATGCGCTCGTGATGTCGAGCGTGACGACACCGGGGGACAGCCAGCAAGTGGGCTACCGGCTCGGGAAGGTCGGCAACGAATGGAAGATTTACGACATCGACATGTCGGGTGCTTGGCTTATCCAGGTTTATCAGAACCAATTCAAAGCGCAACTGAGCCAAGGCGGGATCGACGGGCTCATCAAGTTCCTCGCCGCACACAACGCGCGCAGCGAGTAATTCGGCGGGCGTCGGCTAACGCCGGCGCCGCTCCACGGCCACCTTGATTAGCTCGGCTTGTCCTTCGATGTCGAGCTTGCGTTTGATGTTGAGCCGGTGCGTTTCGACGGTCCGTACCGACAGCTTGTAACGCTCGGCGATCTGCTTGCTCGAGAGCCCTTCGGCGAGAGCATCCAAGATCTCGCTCTCGCGCGGCGTGAGGCGCTCCGCCGGCGTTTGAAGCGCGCTCGCCTGGATCATGCGGGCGGCGATGCCGGCGCTGAAGAACGTGCGATTGTCGAGCACCGCTGAAATCGCGAGGATGATTTCGGCGGCCGGCGAATCCTTCAGCACATACCCGCTCGCGCCCGCGCGCACCGCTTGCGTCACGTACTCGATGTTGTCGTGCATGGATAGCATCAGCACGCGCACGGCGGGAAAGCGTTCGTGAAAGATCCCCGCCAACGCGATTCCGTTGATCCCGCTCATCCCCACGTCCATCAAGACCAGATCGGGCGCAAGGCGCTCGGCCAGTGCCAGCGCTTCCTGGGCGCTGCCCGCTTCGCCAGCCACGACTAACCCCGGTACGCCTTCAAGGCGCAGCCGCAGGCCGTCCCGCACGAGCGGATGATCGTCGACGAGGATGATGTTGGCGGAGGGGGCAGGAGCGAGCGCATTCATGGCTGACGATGGGGCTAAGCGGGTTCCGCGGCGCGTGATGAATGAGGCGGAGGCAACGGCACGGTTGCCGTGATGACCGTTCGCCCGGGCTGCGAGGCGATCGTGAGCATACCAGCCAGCGCATCGAGCCGTTCGCGCATGTTGCGCAAGCCGATGCCGCCGCGGGCATCGGCCTGTGCGCGCTCGACATCGAAGCCTTGTCCGTTATCGGCGATCGTCAGCGTCGCCGTTTTGTCGTAGACGCCGAACGCCAGCGTAGCTTGGGTAGCCTGCGCGTGCCGCACGATGTTCGTCAGCGCTTCCTGCGCGATCCGAAACAACGCCGTGTTGCTCGCTGCCGGCAGGATGGCTTGGCGCGAGGCGGCATCCGTCTCGACTCGCATATCGATGCCTGTTTCCTCGGCGAGTTCTCGCGTCAATTGCTCGAGTGCGGCGGTGAGGCCGAGGTCGTCGAGCATCGAGGGACGCAGGGCATGCGAGATACGACGCACTTCGCGCAGGACGTCCGATATGCGCGTGAGCGCGGTGCCGAGCGCCGCTTCCGCGCTGGGAACGCGCACGTGCGAGGCGCCCGCCCGTTCGAGCCGGGCCAGCGCCGATTCGAGCAGCAGCTTCACCGAAACCATCATTTGGCTGATCCCGTCGTGCAACTCGCGAGAAAGGCGCGCGCGCTCTTGTTCCTGCGATTCGACGACTCTTTGCGCCAGACGCTTTAGCTTCGCATCGGCACTGCGATGTTCCGAGACGTTCAGAAAGAGCGCGCAGGCCGTGATCGCGCCGAAGCCGGCCAGCGCGATGATGCCGATCCACATCATCGTGCGGCCGATGTTCGCCGAGGCGCTGTTGTCGATGCCCGACAGTGTTTCTTTGACGCCGTCCAGATAGATGCCGGTGCCGATCATCCAACGCCAGCGCGGCAGCGGCACGACGTATCCGAGCTTCGGCTCCAAACGGTTGGTCGACGGCCGATGCCAGACGTAGCGCACGTAGCCGCCGCCTTTGTTCGCGGCGGCGATGAGCTGTTGAATCGTGAGGGCGCCGTTGGGATCTCGGAGCAACCACCAATTGTGTCCGACCAGATCGTGCTCGCGCGGATGCATCAGCGAATCGCCGCGCATGTCGTAGACGAAGAAGTAGCCGTCCGGGCCGAAATCCAAGCGCTCCAAGATGGCCAGCGCTTGGCGCTTGCGCGCGGCATCGTCGATGGCGTTATTGGCGTTATTCGGACTCTTTGCGCTCGCGTCGCCGCTCGCATCGTATAGCGGCGCAATGGCGCTGGTGGCGAGTTCGACGTAATGCTTCAGTTCGGCTTGCTTGCTGGAAAGGTATGCGGTTTCGACGGTTTTACGCTGAGCGTCGGCGAGCGCTGTCGCCTGCAAGCGAACGCCGATGCCGATGCCCGCGATCGCCACGAGGAAAGGCACGATCGCCAGCAGAAAGATCTTCGTCTTGACGTTCATCGCGACAGGAAGGGCGAAATGCCGCCTCGCAAGAAGGCTTCGGTGAAGCCGGTAAATCGATTTGGCCGTGGCCCGATATTACCGCGCGAAGGATGCGCTTGGGCACCGCAATCTCCGAATGCAAAAAGGCGCGGCCTATTAGGACCGCGCCTTTTGTCAGACGTATTTAGCTGTAGGCGCGATTGCCGCGCCTGCGCTTTAGTGCGCCGCCGCCGCCCGTGCGTTCTTCGAGGTGCTCGAGTGTTTGATTTCCTCGAGCTTGATCTCGACGTGACGCGAGAACACATATTCCGCCGGACGTTGCTTATCGAGCGGGATATCCTTCGTGAACGCGCCTTCGATCTTCGGGCCGCGCAGGCTGACGCCCAGGGCCTTCAGCGGATGCGCAACGGTATCCATCACGGCCGTGGCTTCGAAGCCGCTATGCACCATGCAATCCGCGCACTTTTCGTAATTGCCGGTACCGTACGCGTCCCAATCGGTTTCCTCCATCAGCTCCTTGAAGGTTTTTGCGTAGCCTTCGCCGACGAGATAGCACGGACGCTGCCAGCCGAACACCGTGCGCGCCGGATTGCCCCAGGGCGTGCAGTGGTAGGTTTGGTTGCCCGCGAGGAAATCGAGGAACATCGCCGATTGGCTGAACGACCAGTTCTTGCCGCGATTGCCGCGCTTGAAGATTTCGCGGAAAAGCTGCTTCGTTTTGTCGCGATTCAGGAAGTGCTGCTGATCGGGCGCGCGCTCATAGGCGTAGCCAGGCGAGACGGTAATGCCGTCGACGCCCATCGGGCCGAGCGTGTCGAAGAACGCGGCCACGCGTTCCGGTTTCGCGTCGTTGAACAGCGTGCAATTGATGTTGACGCGGAAACCGCGGCGCTTCGCTTCGCGAATCGCGGCGACGGCCTTGTCGTAGACGCCGTCTTGCGACACCGAGTGATCGTGCATCGCTTGGTCGCCGTCGAGGTGAACCGACCAGACGAAATACGGGCTCGGCTCGTAATCGTCCATCTTTTTCTCCATCAGCAGCGCGTTCGTGCACAGGTAGACGAACTTCTTGCGCGCGATGATGCCCTTGACGACCGTGGGCATTTCCTTGTGCAGCAGCGGTTCGCCACCGGCGATCGAAACGACGGGCGCGCCGCATTCATCGACGGCGCCCAGGCATTCCTCGACCGACAGCCGTTGGTTGAGGATGGGATCCGGGTAATCGATCTTGCCGCAGCCGTTGCAGGCCAGGTTGCAGCGAAAGAGCGGCTCGAGCATCAGCGCGAGCGGATAGCGTTTGTTGCCGCTGAAATGTTGGCGCGCGATATAGGCGCCGACGCGAACTTTTTGCAGAAGCGGGATCGACAAAGCAACCTCCTTAAACTTGGCGTACCGCGACGGGCTCGAGGAGCTTCGTCGGCAGCTTGAATTCGACTTTTTCTTCGCGGCCGGCCATCGTCGAAACTTCGACGGGACCCAGCGCGCGCAGCGCATCAATGACGTGCTCGACCATTTCCTCAGGGGCCGATGCGCCTGCCGTAATACCGACGGCGTCGGCCCCGGCGAACCATTCCGGCTTGATTTCCGAGCCGTCCGCGACGAGATAGCTCGGCACGCCGGTTTCGGCACCGATTTCGCGCAGGCGATTCGAGTTCGAACTGTTCGTTGCTCCGACGACGAGCAGGACATCGACTTGCTCGCTCAATTCGCGCACCGCGGCCTGCCGGTTTTGCGTCGCATAGCAAATATCGCGCGTGTCCGGCCCGACGATGTTGCTGAAACGGCGCATCAGCGCTTCGATGATGCCGCGCGTATCGTCGACGGACAGCGTGGTTTGCGTGACGTAGGCGAGCGGCGTATCAAGGGGCAATTCGAGCGTGGCGACTTCGGCCTCGCTTTGTACGAGCAGCACCTTGCCCGGAATCTGGCCGATCGTGCCTTCGACCTCGGGATGCCCGGCGTGGCCGATCAAAATCAGCGTGCGGCCGGCTGCGACGTATTGGCGGCCTTGCACGTGCACTTTCGTGACGAGCGGGCACGTGGCGTCGAGCACGTCGAGGCCGCGCGCCTGCGCGTCGTCCTCGACGCTTTGGGCAACACCGTGCGCGCTGAAAATCGCGACCGCGCCGTGCGGCACTTCATCGAGTTCTTCGACGAAACGCGCGCCTTTGCTGCGCAGGTTTTCGACGACGTGCCGGTTATGCACGATTTCATGGCGCACGTACACGGGCGCACCGTGCCGTTGCAACGCGCGATCGACGATTTCGATCGCACGGACGACGCCCGCACAAAAGCCGCGGGGTTGAGCAAGGATGACTCGCATGTGTGGCGAACTCCGACCGAATCGGGGTATCGAGCCGCCGGCCATAAGCGGCGGGATCGCCCGGACTCCAACTATTATTAGAAAGCGGGCGTGATAGCCGGCAAACCAACCCAAACGCGCATTCTAACGCTATCGGGCCGCGAACGCTTCCGGCCGGGCAGGCCGACGTTGCAAGAATGTCAACGAAGCTAACGCGGCCGCGCCGCGCGCCTGGCGCCAAGGTACGCTGTGAGCCGCTAAACTATTGGGCCTTCGCGGGCAAATGACGCGTGTTAACGTCAAGCCTTTTCGTTTCTTTCAATTTCATTTCACCGTGTGGCCGGCTCGATGCCTTTCGCTGATTTTCTTGATTCTTTTCCGGGTTTCGCCCTGAGCCGAACCGATGCCCTTTCGCAGGTCCGCCCGTATGCCGCCGACGCGGGGCGGGGGCGAGCATGAGCGCCGCGCTGTTCGGTCTGTCCGGGCTCTCGCTCCTGATCTGGTGCGTCTTGCTCTTCGCGCGCGGCGGGTTTTGGCGCACGCGCTGCGCGCGGCCCATCGCCCGCGAGCAGACCGACGCGATCGAGGCATGGCCTGCCGTCGTGGCGGTGGTGCCCGCGCGTAACGAAGCCGACGTGATCGGCGCAGGCCGTCACGTCGCTTGCTCGAACAAGCGTACGGCGGCGAGTTTCACGTGATCGTCGTCGACGATCACAGCACCGACGGTACCGCCGATTGCGCGCGCGCGGCCGCGCTTGCGTTGGGAAGGCCGGAACGGTTGACGGTGATCAAGGCCGAGCCGCTGCCGGCCGGATGGTCCGGCAAAGTCTGGGCGCAAGCGCAAGGCGTGGCGGCGATCGGCTCGCGTGGCTTGCCGGCGGATTACCTGCTGCTGACCGACGCCGATATCGCGCATCCCGGCCGATGCGGTAGCGCAGCTCGTCGCGCGCGCGACGATCGAGCAGCGCGATCTCGTCTCGCTGATGGTGCGGCTGCGGTGCGATTCGATTTGGGAGAAGGCGCTGATTCCGGCGTTCGTCTTCTTCTTCGCGAAGCTGTATCCGTTCAATTGGGTCAATAATCCGCGCAACAAGACGGCCGCCGCGGCCGGCGGTTGCATGCTGGTCAAGCGCGCCGCGCTTGAAGAAGCAGGGCGGCATGGAGTCGATTCGGGCGGCGTTGATCGACGATTGCTCACTGGCGGCCCGGATCAAGCATCGCGGGCAAGGCCGCCACGCAATTCGGCTCGATGTCGCGGCAAGCAGCCGTTCGCTGCGCCCTTACGACGGCCCCGGCGAGATCTGGAACATGATTGCCCGCACGGCTTTCACTCAGCTGCACTACTCGCCGTGGCTGCTCGTCGGCACGTTGATCGGGATGACGCGTGATCTATCTCGCGCCGCCCGTCGTTGCGCTTGTGCTCGGCCCGCTGGGTTGGCCCGCATGGCTTGCGTGGGGCGCGATGTGCTGTGCTTATGCGCCGATGCTGCGTTATTACGGACGCTCGCCCTTGTGGGCGCCCGCATTGCCGCTTATTGCGCTGTTCTATGTCGGCGCCACGTTTGCTTCGGCGGTTCGGTATTGGCGCGGCAAAGGCGGTCAGTGGAAAGCGCGTGTTCAAGCGCCCACGCAGGGCGGATGAACACCGCGAACATCGGCGGCGAGATAGCCGTTGTAGCGCTATGCGGTAGCCTGCCGCTGCGGTGCTTGTGATTCCGTCTTAAAGCGCAAGCGTACGGCGCGCGGTAGGGCGGCAGCTATCGCTCTGCCGGCTACCGCTGCGTCAACATCATGTAGAGCTGCACTGCGGCGTCGGGCGAGAACGTGAACGGCACCCAACCGTGCCCCGTATGCCGTGCGATCAGCAGACGATCTCCGTTTGCCTGCTTTTGCATTGCCATCACGGGATTTCTCGTGGAGGCGAAACGCCAGCCGGTCGGGAGCGCCATCGGCGGCTCCGGCGTCATCGAGGCGCGGGCATTGGCCAGTTCCTCGATCAGTTGGCCGATTTGCTCGGGGTGCAGCGTCACCGTCTGCGCGCCGATACTCAGTGTCAGTTCGTTGTGCGAGGGACGTGCCACACGCAAAGTGGGCTTCTCGTCGGGCGATGCGTCCGTCGCGGTCAAGGCTTCGGGGGCTGCGCGGCCTCGGCCTTCTCAGCAGTCTCAGCGCCAGCCGCCTCAGCAGCTTCAGCAGCTTCACGGGCGGCTAACTCTGCTTGATATGCTTCCAACACGCGAGCGCGCTCGGCCTCCGCTCGCTCGGCGGCGGCCTGAGCGAGCCGGACGAGTTCGCCGAGCCGATCGACTTGCGCGTCGATCGCACCGATCTGTTCTTCCAGGTTCATGCCGGGGTATTTCAATCAAAGAGACGCGATTCTACCGGCTGCGCGTCGTCGACATCCGCGACGGATGCCGGCGAGGTTGTAACAAAATGCACGCCCGCGCGTCAGCTACTGCAAGTAGCCGGCTGCGCGGAACCATTGCAAGGCATCGCGCAGCCCGTCGAGATAGGGCCGAGCGCGGTAGCCGAGCTCCCGTTCCGCCTTCGCCGACGTGAAATACATCTTGTTCTTCGACATCTTGAGCCCGTCGACGGTCACGAACGGTTCGCGCTTCGTGAACTTGGCGACACATTCGGCGCCCAGCGCCAGCGGATACAGCGGCCAGCGCGGCAAGCTGATCGTCGGCGGCTTGCGGCCGGTGTCCCGCGCAATGTCGGCGAGCATCTGTTGCAACGGCAGGTTCTCGCCGCCGAGAATGTAGCGCTCGCCGATGCGCCCGCGTTCGAGGGCCAGCAGGTGGCCTTGCGCAACATCGTCGACGTGCACCAAATTCAAACCCGTATCGACGAACGCCGGAATTTTGCCGAGCGCCGCTTCCACGATGATGCGGCCGGTCGGCGTGGGGCGCACGTCGCGCGGGCCGATCGGCGTCGAGGGGTTGACGATGACGGCGGGTAGCCGATCGCGTTCGATCATCCGTTCGACGGCGCGCTCCGCCAGCACCTTGCTGCGTTTGTATACCCCGATGGCTTGCTGCGCCGTCAGCGGCGACGTTTCATCGGCGACACGGCCCTCGCTGGTGACTTTCAGCGTCGCGACGCTGCTCGTATACACGATGCGTTCGACGCCTTCCGCCAAAGCGGCGCGCATCGTCGCTTCGGTGCCTTCGAGATTGGCGCGCTCGATTTCCGAAGGATCCGGCGCCCAGAGCCGATAATCGGCCGCGACATGAAAGAGGTATCGCACGCCGCGCAGGGCGGCGCGCATCGATGCTTCATCGCGCATATCGCCGACGACGATCTCGGCATCGAGGGCTTCAAGATTCTTGCGCGGGCTCGTTGCGCGGACTAGCACGCGTACGCGCATACCGTGCGCGAGCGCCGCCCGGGCGACAGCGGAGCCGACGAAGCCCGATGCGCCCGTAACGAGCACGAGATCGCCTGAAGATTCGGTCATGGTGTGGCGCGGATGCGTTCGTTGCGAAGATGCGGCGAGATTGTACTTCTTCTCGACGCCTCAGCTATACGCGACCGTGCCCTCGTTGAAGTGGCGGATGAACGCGTGCGCGTCGGCGGCGGGCATCGGGCGAGCGAAGCGATAGCCTTGCACGACGTTGCATCCGTGCCGACGCAAGAACGCGAGCTGCGTTTCCGTTTCCACGCCTTCGGCGACCACCTTGAAGCCGAGCGCTCGCCCGAGCGAGAGAATCGCGCGCGTGATGACCTCGTCCTCGCGATGCCGGCCGATGCCCGAGACGAACGACATGTCGAGCTTCAGACGCTCCGCATGGAAATTGCGGATGTACGACAAGCTCGAATAGCCGGTGCCGAAATCGTCGATGGCCAGGTCGATGTCCATCGCGCGCAATGCACGCAGCATGTCGAGGGCGCCGACCGTCATCAGCGCGCCTTCGGTGATCTCCAGTTCGAGCAGGCGCGGCGACAGTCGGGCACGCGTGAGCGCGCGCTGTACGACGCGCAAGATATCGCCGCGCCCGAACTGCCGCGGCGAAAGGTTCACGGACATCCGCAGCCCCGGCAGCGTCTGTTGCCATATCTGCGCTTGGAAACACGCCTGCTGCATCACCCATTCGCCGATCGGCACGATGAGGCCGTTCTCCTCCGCGATGGGAATGAACGTGGCAGGGCTCACCGGCCCGAGCTCCGTGTCGGTCCATCGAAGCAGGGCCTCGACACCGGTCACGCAATTCGATTGGAGATCGACTTGGGGTTGATATTCAAGACGGAATTCGCCGTTGGCGAGGGCCGCGCGCATCCGGCGCGACAGTGCAAGCCGTTCGTCGGCGCGGCGGCCGAGCTCGGGCGTAAACCGCTGCAACGCATTGCGCCCGTTCGATTTGGCGCGATACATGGCGAGATCGGCACGTCGCAGCAGCGTCTCGGGATCGGTGCCGTCCGCCGGAAAGCTGGCCACGCCGATACTCGTTTCCACATGGAATTCGGTGTCGTCGATCCACACCGAATGCGCGAAGGCACGCGACACGCGCTCGAGCACTTCGGTTAGACGATCCTCGTGTGCGCCTTCGCAGACGACGATGACGAACTCGTCGCCGCCATACCTCGCAACCGTATCGGTTTGGCCGACACAAGACGCCAGCCGTGCGCCGATCTCCCGCAGTAAGCGATCGCCGATCCCATGCCCTAGGCTATCGTTGACGTCCTTGAAATGATCGATATCCATGAACACGACGGCGACGCGCGTGCCGTCGCGCTCCGCATCGCGTATCGCTTGGACGAGGCGTTCGCCGAGCCGATAGCGGTTGGGCAATTCGGTGAGCGAATCGAAATTGGCCTGCTGGGACAACAAGTCGCGCGATTGAACCAGTTCGGTCACGTCGTTCACGACGCTGATGTGATGGGTCACCTCGCCGTGGTCGTCGCGCACCGGTGCGATATAGATCTGATTCCAGACCACCGTGCCATCGCGCCGGTAACTGCGCAGCAGCGTCGTCACTTCGCTTTCGTCGGCCAACGCACGGCGAATAGCGTCGATGCCTTCTTGGTTTCGGTCCTCGCCGTGCAGGATTCGGAAATCCATGCCTTTGACGTCGTCGACGGAATAGCCGGTAATGCGTTCGAAGGCCGGATTCGTGTATTCGATCAAGTCACCGTCTTCGGTGACGCGCGTGATCATGACGGCATTGACGATCGCATCGAGCGCGCGACTGCGCAACCGAAGCGCGAGATCGACGCCTTTGCGCTCGGTGATGTCTTCGTACGTCGCGAGCAGGCCCATGACCTCGCCTTGCGTATTGCGCAGCGGCACCTTTGTCTTGCGCAGCCATCGCCACGCGCCGTTCGCCGCCGGCGAGAACTCCTCGTAGTTGGCCAGCGGCTCGCCTGTTCGAATGACTTCGCGGTCGCGCATGCGGGCATTGGTGGCCACCGCGCGCCACGGCAGATCTTCGTCGGTGAGGCCGCCGATGTCCGACGCGTCCGACAGCCCGACGTCTTGCGCGAACGCTCGATTGCATCCAAGGTAGCGCGATTCCGTATCTTTCCAAAAGATGCGTTGCGGCACGCTGTCGATGACGGCCTCGAGCATCTGCTTCGATTGCTGTAACGCTTCCTTTGCCGTTTCTTTTTCGGTGACGTCGATCGCGACGACGAAGCAGGCGCGTCGATTCGCGTAAGTCAGAAAATGGTAGGACGGTTCGACGAAGAACCGCGAGCCGTCCTTGCGGACATGGGTGCGCATGGGAGAGGAACCGCTCGCTCCCTTGTCCTTCGCGGGCCTCTTTCGAGCGCGATGCCGCAGCAAGTTGGACGAAGCCCGCGATGAATTCGGCGCTGTGTTCGGGCGGCCGCAGCGCGGCGATCGACATGCCGGCCAACTCGTCCCGCTCGTATCCATACTGCCGGACCGCGGCGCCGTTGATGGCGGCGATCGTGAGCGTTTCGACATCGTAGATCAGCATCGGCAAGGGATGCTCTTCGAAGTACTCGCGAAAGCGGGCCTCGCCTTCCTCCGAGGAAATCCGTGCGCGCGCGCGTTCGAGCCCGATACGATGGTTGGCCAGGAAACCGTAGACGAGGAACACGAACGCCGCCGCGGCGGCCACCGCGAACGCGACGCGCTCCGACGCATTGCGCCGTGCCAAGTTGGTGGTCCGCATGTCGGCGGACAGGTTCTGTTCGGCATCGAGGCTGCGCAAGCCGGCAGCAACGCGGTTCCGGCTGTCTTCCACCGAAAGCAGCGTGTCGCGCGACAACAAGACATACGACCCTTCGGGCTGCTCGCCGAGTGCGGTTTGCGCGACGCTGCCTTGCCATTCGTGTGTCGCCGTGCGCAGCGCCTCGATCGTCGCGGCGCGCTTGGACGTTTGCCCGAACACCCGCGTCAAAGTGTCCAGCATTCGATCGGCATGCTCGATGCGCGAGGCGGGCCAGGGCACCGCGTGCGAATCCGGATCGGCGACAAGATGCAAAAAGTCCGCGTCCGCTTCGGCGTATAAGCTTTCCAGTTGCTCGATATTGTCACGAACTTGTAACGCGTGCGCCATCCGAACGTCATCGAGTTCGCGCGCGGCGAAAATCTGGCTCGCGCCGAACGCGACGATGCCGACCGCGATCGCGCAGACAGCGACGGTCAGGATGGTGGTGCTGTGCTTGTCGAGCCAGTGCTTCAAGCGTCTATTGCGAGCGACGCGTGCCGCGCGATTCTGTAGCGCCACTGTTAGGTCTCCTCTCGCCAATTGAGCTGTCGCGCATACGCAATCCACAGCGTTTAACGACCGAATTCGGGATTTTCTTTAGGGTGGAATTCGAGAGGTCGATAAAAAACGATTCCGGTCGGGCGACTACAATGCGAAAGATCGATGCAATAAGAGGGGAACGCGGCAATGGAAGGTCCAGATTTGGACAAGAAGATCGAAACGTATCATGTGCGGGTGCGTGGGGTCGTGCAGGGTGTCGGATTTCGGCATGCGACACTCCGGCAGGCGCATGCGCTCGGTATCACAGGCTGGGTGACGAACGTCGCCGACGGCTCGGTGGAAGCGATGCTGCAAGGGCCAGCCAATCAAATCGACCGCATGCTGGAATGGATGCGGCGCGGGCCGCCTGCGGCGCGCGTGACGGATGTCGTGAGCGAAGAGCGGCGGGTCGAGAAGCGCTTTGTCCGTTTCGAACAACATTGAAGGTCGATTACGATAGCGATTTTTTCCACGGCAACGCGAAGAAAACGTTTGGCGTGCGCCGCCGACGCAAAACCTGACACGTTGCACATTCGATGAATCGACATGACACGGGGCGCGGCATTACGCTTTCGGTCGCGGCCACGACGTTGTTTGCACTGTTATCCGTGTATACCCGGGTATTGCGTCCGCTCGGTGGCTTGGATATTTTCGCCTGGCGCATCGTTTGGACGGTGCCCGGCGCCTTGCTGCTGGTATGGACGCGAGGGCGACGCAGCGAGCTGACTGCGATCGCGCGCGCCTCGCTGCGCGCGCCGCTCAGAGGGCTCATGCTGTTGTTGGCGAGCGCGTTGCTCGGCACGCAGCTTTGGCTGTTCATGTGGGCGCCGCTGCATGGCCGCCTGCTCGAAGTGTCGCTCGGCTATTTCTTGTTGCCGTTGTCGATGGTGCTCGTCGGCCGTTTCTACTATCGCGAGCCGCTTGCTCCGTTGCAATGGCTGGCCGTGGCGTTCGCTACATTCGGGGTGGCGCACGAGCTATGGGCGACACATGCGTTTTCGTGGCCGACGCTCGTCGTTGCCGTCGGTTACCCGCCTTACTTCATGTTGCGCCGCAAGCTCGGCGGCGATTCGCTGGCGACGTTCGCGCTGGAAATGCTGCTTTTGCTGCCGGTCGCGGTGACGGTGATCGGGCTCAGCCCCAGCGCGCAGGCGGCGTTGCAACGGCCGCTGCTATCGGCGGCGCTGCTGCCGGGCCTGGGTGCATTGAGCACCGTCGCGCTGGCGAGTTATTTGGGCGCGAGCCGCTTGCTGCCGATGGCGTTGTTCGGGATTCTCGGCTACGTCGAGCCTGTACTATTGGTGCTCTTTTCTGTCACGTTGCTCGGGGAAACGCTGTCCGCGGAGCAGATCGCGACCTATGCGCCGATTTGGATGGCCGTGGCTGTCACGGCGGTGCATAGCGTGCTGCTGTTGCGAGAACGGCGCCGGGATTAAATCGGTTGGTGCCGATCGTGTTGGCCGTCGCGCAGCGCGCTGGCTTGGCGCTCCACCGATTCGTGCAGCGCACGGCGCCACCCCAAGCCGAATAAGATCTCCGCGAGCACGAAAAGGGGGCCGATGATTAGGCCGATGAGATCGTCGGCGAAGGCGGGCTTGCGATGCTCGTAGGCCATGTGTCCCACGAATTGGAAGATCCACCCGAGGAAGAACAGGACGGCGCCGCTGGCAGCCCAAATCAGCGTGGGTTCATGGGCGAGCCATGCGCCCGCGCCGAGGCAGATCCCCGAAAAGATCGCCATCGCCAAGCCAAGCACGACATCGAGTACGACGTAGTAGACCGTGGCACAGCCGAACAGCACCAGTGCCGGCGAAAGAGCGAGCGAAAGCGAAAGCGCCGCAACGTGCCACTGCGGACGGCTCAACAAAATCGCCAACGCGAGCACGATCATCGGAATGCCCACGAAATGCGTGGCAATGTTGCGCCGGTCGCGATGATAGGACGCGTACTGCGCGAGCTGATCGGTTAGAGTCTTCATGCCTGCATTCTTCAGTTCTCGGATGTATAGCCAGAAGCTCTCGAACCATCTCATGCGCGCGCCCGTACTTCAAGCGATTGAACGTACCATTCGCATAAAAGTACGAACGCTTCTTTAAAGAAACGGATTGTCGACGTGCCCTAGTGCGGCCGGCGGTTCGTCCTTCGATTCGTCCGGCAGTGCTTGCTCGGCTTCTAGCGCGGCGACGATGCTGTCCATCGCCTGCTTGAGTGCCCGCGCCGTTTTCAAGCCCCTCTTATCCTTGCCGATTTCAAGCGTGCCCGCGATCAGCACGCGCGTCATGCCGTTCGAGATCGTCAGCGCATCGCCTCCGACACCGAGTACGTGCGTCAACCCGGAGCGGAGTACCGCGAAGTCGAAATAACAAAGTAGATGCGTTTTTGGCGTCAGCTTCGCGTTGGCGAGCACGGGGAACTGCGCGTTAGCGACGAATTGCGAGCAGGCAGGGGCAGCGACGGCATGGGTGCTGACAGCGATCAGTAAAGCGGCGAACAGCTTCTTCATAAGAACAACGACTGGCCTCGGGGCGGGGAGGCGCAGTATCAGCATCAATGAATAGATTTAGAAATATAAACGTAAGTGCAATGAAAGTTGGTCGGTTAACAAAGTTAGATTGATTCCTCTAAAGACGATGTTCCGGGTAGCAAGTTTCATCGTTGTGCCGGTTGCGCGCGCACCGAATTGAACCGGTCGAACACGGTTGCGACTCCATGGTAACGGTTGCAACGACAGTTGCAATGCGGATGCACGCGACATATTCATCGTTGCTCTCCGTTATTGCAATTGCCATAGCCTAAAGGCATTTGGCGTGTTTCCATGCGCTCGGTGAAAGGTTGCACCACGGGTATTCCCGCATCGACGCCCTTGCCGCCTTTCACGGTAGCGTATGCGACGCGTGCCACGGGTGGCACTATAACGGTGCATGGGGGAACGAATCGACGCGGGGGTATACCTTAGGTGAAACGTAATTTGCTTCTATCAAACAATTTTTGACGGCCGGTTTCTGTCCTGATATGTTTCCGCACACTGAAGACAAGACATCCGCCGCCCTTGCATTGGGCGGCAAAATTAGAGCGTTGCGCAAAAGGCTCCAACGCACGCTGGACGAAACGGCAACGGCCGCGGGTATATCGAAGCCGTTTCTTTCGCAAGTTGAGCGAGGGCTGGCCACGCCGTCCATCACGTCGTTGGCGGGCATTGCGAGAGCGCTAGGGGTAACGGTGCAGTACTTCGTCGATACGCCGACGGAAGCGAAATCGGTGCGGCGTGCGGACGAATTGCAGTTCTTTAGCTTTGCCGATTCGGCGAGCCTGTTCGCGCGGCTCACTAACGTGTCGAGCGATAGGCAACTAGACGCGATCCTCGTCAAGTTGCCGGCAGGGCAACCGCAATCGGAAGTGACGACGCATGCGGGCGAAGAATTCTTGTATGTGTTGCGCGGTGAGATATCGCTGAACCTCGAGGGTACGATTTTCGTACTGCATACGGGAGATAGCGCGCACTACGAGTCGACGGTTCCACACGCGTGGGCCAATACGGCCGGCGATGAAACAGTGCTTGTTTGGGTCGGAACGCCAAAGTTGTTTTGATTAGCTGTTGTCCGTTTTTCGGGTATCGGTCTTCGCATAGCAGTTAGGAATCCTAAAGGATTCGCACTGCGCATGCGTGAACGGTAGCCCAGTGAGTCTCGCCGCCTGATTGTGGCCGAGATTGCGCGCTTGCACCCCTATGATCGGTTCGCAAGCGAAATGCGTACGTTATGACTTAGGACTACTAACTGAATTGCGGTGCCTATCAGGTCGGGGGCAAGCCGGCTCGGTTATGTAAGTGTGACGCGGTGTAGGAACGGGGCAGTCAACAGGGGCGGTGTCGGGGTGCCGCAAACGCCGAAGGTGCGCCAAGCCTTCGCGCAAAACAATCTGGCGTTTTCGACGAGAGAAAGGGAAAAATGAAACTAACGGCTTTAGGTTCGGCCATACGAACGATCGTATGGGCTGAGGTGGCGTTGACGGCGGCGTTGGGTACGTCGGTTGCGTTCGCGCAGAGTCAGCCGGCCGTGGCGCCGGTGAGTGCCTCGGGGGCGGCAGCCGCGGCGGCGCCGAGCGCCGGCACGGCGGCAGCGCCCGATGCGGGCGCTGCGGGCAAGTCGAACGGCAACGTCCAGAAGCTCCAGCGCTTCGAAGTGACGGGCTCGCTCATCCGCAGCTCCGACAAAGTCGGTTTCAACCAGGTGCAAACGGTCACGGCCAAGGACATCGTGCAAAGCGGTGCCACGACGGTTGCCGACTTCTTGCGCAATACGTCGGCCAACTCGGCCAACAGCTGGAGCGAAGGCCAATCGGGCAACTTCGCGGCAGGCGCAGCCGGTATGGCTTTGCGCGGCCTTAGCGAAAAGTACACGCTGGTGCTGGTCGACGGACAGCGGGTCGCGCCGTTCGCGTTCTTTTCGAACAGCGTCGATTCGTTCTTCGATCTGAACACGCTGCCGCTGAACGACATCGAGCGGATCGAGATCGTCAAGACGGGGGCCGTGTCGCAATACGGCTCCGACGCTATCGGCGGCGTGGTCAACATCATCACCAAGCACAATTTCCACGGCTTGCAGCTCGATGGCAGCCTCGGTAGCGCCATCAACGGCGGCGACGGCGCGGGGACGGTCAAGTTCGGCGTCCTCGGCGGCTTCGGCAATCTGAATAGCGACCGCTTCAACGTGACGGCCGCTGCGAGCTACTACAAGTCGAACGGCTTCACGCTGGCGGATCGCGATTCGACGCGCGACGAGGACTTCACCGGCAAGCCAGGCGGCTACTCGATGTACGCGCCGTCGTTCTGGAACATGCCCGACGGCAGCGCGCGGGCGTTGAGCGGCTGCGCCAACGGCGGACGGGTGATGCCTGCCGCCTCCAACGGCCAGATTCAAGGCGCGGCCGCGGGAACGGTGTGCGGGTTCAATTCGGCCGAAGGCATGTCCATCGCACCGATGACCGAGCGTGTGAACGCCAAGCTCCATGCCGATTTCAAGGTCAACGACAACACCACGGCATTCGCTGACTTCCTGATCAGCCGCAACAACACCACGACCAACGACGGCATTTGGGGCAACACGATCGGCAATCCGTATCAAACGCCGACGCTCACGTGGAATCCGCAGACGCGGCAAGTCGGCTCATTCAACGCAGTGGTGCCGGCCAGCAACCCGTACAACCCGTTCGGCGTGGACACGCCGTTGACGTACTCGTTCCCGAATACGATTGCGGAAAAGACCTACTCGACCTACTGGCGCGCTTCCACCGGCGTCAAGGGTTCGTTCAGCCTGCCGCGCGGCGATTGGGATTGGGCGACGTCGGTTAGCCACTCGCAAAGCACGGTTTCGAATGTCTATACGAATCAGCTGAACACCGCCGCGCTGAACAACATCTATCAAAACGGCGCGCTCAACTTCGCGAATCCGTCGGCTACGCCGAACGCGTTCAATGGCCTATACCAAGACGCGAACAACTTCGGCATTTCGAAGCTCGATACCGTCGATGCGACGATTTCGACGCCGAACTTGTTCCACCTGCCGGCAGGGGATGTCGGTGTCGGTTTCGGTGCGCAGTTCACGCACCAAAGCATTGCGCTGACTCCCGGGTCCGAATATCTCACGGGCGAAGTCGTCAACCCCGATTTGCAGACGGTGCTGGGCCAGCGCAACGTCGCGGCTGTGTACTATCAGTTCGATATTCCGATCATCCACAACCTGACGTTCAGCCAATCGGGCCGCTACGACCACTACAGCGATGTGGGTGGCGCGTTCTCGCCGCGTTTTGCCTTGCGCTATCAGCCGGTGCAAGCGTTGACGATGTATGCGTCGTACAACCGCGGTTTCCGCGCTCCGACGTTCGTGGAGGACAGCAACTCGCAAACGATCGGTATTCAGGTCGATCAGACCACGGGCAAGAACTACACGTCGATTACGACGGGTAATCCCAACTTGTCGCCCGAGCGTACGCGCAACATCAACATCGGCTTCCAGATGTCGCCGACTCGAACCACCGACGTGGGCTTCGAGTGGTACAAGATTCGGGTTGACAACGTAATCGGTCAAGCGGGTGCCTCGCGTCAGGTCTTCGATGCCCAGGGCAACCTGCAGTACGCCTATATCCCTTATCAAAACCTCGGTTACCTCGACACGAATGGTTTCGAGGGCACGTTCCGCCAAGCGTTGCCGACCTCGGCCGGTACGTTCACGCTGTCGGGTGATTGGGCTTACGTCAACGCGTTCACGGTCGGCGCTCCCGGTAAGGCTCCGATCAACGGCGCGGGCAACAACTACACGCTCACGCAGCCCTTCGGCGGCAGCTTCCCGCGCTGGCGCGGCAACACGACGCTCGACTGGACTTACCACAAGTTCGATGCGGCTTTGACGTGGCAGTTCACGGGCCCCTATGCGCAAAACCTGTTGCCGCAACCGGCTCCGGCGAAGGTGGGCTCGTATAGCCAGTTCAACCTGATGGTGACGTACACGGGCTTCAAACACTGGACGATCTACGGCGGCATCGACAACATCTTCAACCGCACGCCTCCGTATGACCCGCTGTTCGCGCAGGGCACGCTGGATCTGAACGGTTACGACCAGTCGCTCTACACGTACATCGGCCGCTTCGCGCAGATCGGTGCAACCTACAAGTTCTAACAAGTAGCGAGTAGCGAGTTGAAGAATCGAAGCGTTGAACGCTAAAACAATTAGGTATCTCGAGCTAGCCAGTCGGTCCGCCGCCTTCGCGGGAAGCGTCAAGCTTCGCTTCACCACGGAAGGCAATGCGCCAAGCGCGAAGGCGGCGGATCTGTTTTAAAGCTGTCGCAAGAAGTCCCTTGTGATCGGCCTCATCCCGCGGTTCGTTGCATGACGAGCGCCGCAATCACGGAACAAGGCGATTCACGCCGGGAGGATCGAAGGTGGGTATGAAAGTGGAAGGGCAATCACCCGGGGCAGCAGCCGGGATGCAATGGTCAGGTCGCCCACGCGAGTTCGGGCGCAAGCAGAAAAACCCCGCCCGCCGCTTCGGTGGGATCGCAGTCGTCATCGTCTTGCACATCGTGCTTGTCTATGCGCTGCTGAACGGCCTTGCCACCAAGGTCGTGCACGTCATTCAGCATCCGATCGAAACCAAAATCATCGAGCCGGTGAAGCCGCCTCCGCCGCCGCCGTTGCCGCCCGTGCAACTGCCGCCGCCGAAGTTCGCGCCGCCGCCCCCGCCGTTCGTGCCGCCACCTGAAGTGCCGGTGCAAGCGCCGCCGCAGGCCACCATCACGCATCAATCCACGCCGGTGCAGTCCGCGCCTGTCGTGGCACCGCCCGTGCAAGCGCCGCCCAAACCGGTCGTGCATACGGAAGTGGGCGTGGTCTGTCCGAATTCGGACCAGGTCCGCGGGTCGATCGCTTATCCGAAGGACGCTCAAGAAAACGGCGACACAGGTGACGTACTCATTGAATTCACCGTCGACCCGCAAGGTCACGTGACCAACGAGCGTGTGGCGAAGTCGTCCGATCACGACAGCCTCGACGACGCAGCGTTCAAGGCGGTCAAGCGGTTCAACTGTATTGCACAAGGTCAAGCCGTTCGGGTGCAAGTGCCGTTTTCGTTCAACCTCAACTAAATTGAAGTTGAGTGTCGAACATCGACGGGCATCGGCACACGGTCGATACAGCTTTGCATGGGGTAGGCGTCAAGCGCTGAAGCGCTTAACGCCTACCGACAGCCAAAACAAGTTTCACGAGTTCAACGATTGAACTGGACTGAACTGGAGCAGATTATGAAGAAGCGTTCCCTCGCCGCATTGGCTACCACCACGTTGATCGCCGTTGCGACGGCCACTACCGTCTTGCCGCAATTCGCCTATGCGCAAGCGAGCGATACGGCAGCCACGACGGCAACGGCCGCCGCCAGCGCCACTGCCGCACCGCAAGCCGCGACGCCGGCGGCCGATCAGCCGGCCCCGCCGCCGGCGCCGGCCGCCACCGAGACGGTCAACAATCCGTACGGCCTCGGCGCGCTCTGGAAAAACGGCGACTTCGTTGCGCGCTTCGTGCTGATCCTGCTCGTCGTTATGTCGATGGGCAGCTGGTACATCATGATCACGAAGTTCTTCGAGCAATTCCGTGCTAACCGCCGCGCCAAGGCGGCGGACGAGCAACTTTGGACCGCACCGTCGCTGTCGGAAGGCGCGAAGCAGCTCGACGAATCGTCGCCGTTCCGCTTTATCGCCGAAACGGCCATCGAAGCGGGCCAGCACCATGACGACGCGCTGCTCGAAGCAGTCGATCGCAACACGTGGATCGACGTCTCGGTCGAACGCGCGATCACGAGCGTGTCGAACCGTCTGCAAGACGGCCTGGCCTTCCTTGCCACCGTCGGTTCGACGGCGCCGTTCGTCGGCCTGTTCGGTACGGTGTGGGGGATCTATCACGCGCTGACGGCGATCGGTATCGCCGGCCAAGCATCGATCGATAAAGTCGCGGGCCCCGTCGGTGAAGCGCTGATCATGACAGCAATCGGTCTGGCCGTGGCAGTGCCGGCCGTGCTCGGCTATAACTTCCTCGTGCGCCGCAACAAATCGGTGATGGAGCGTGTGCGCGGCTTCGGCGCGCAACTGCATACGGTGTTGCTCGCAGGCGGCAAGCGCCCGGCGCGCGCAGCCACCCGCACGGCATCGCTCGTTCAGTAATCTTTCCGTTCCGATAAGCGAGGTTCACCATGGCCATGAGCGTTGGGGGCGAGGACGATGACGAAGTCATCGCCGCCATTAACACCACGCCGCTCGTCGACGTGATGCTCGTGCTGTTGATCATCTTTCTGATCACCATCCCGGTCGTCACGCATACGGTGCCGCTGCAGTTGCCCAAAGAAACGGTGCATCCGCTGCAAACGACACCGAAGAGCGTCGAAATTGCAGTCAACAAAGACGGCGACTTCTTCTGGAACGAAACGCACGTCGATGGCCCTACGCTGCTGACTAAGCTCAAGGCAGTGTCCGCGATGCAGCCGCAACCGGAGGTTCACGTGCGCGGCGACCAGAGCACGCGCTATGAGTTCATCGGCCGCGTCATTACGGATTGCGAGCGCGCAGGCATCGCCAAGGTGTCATTTATCACTGAGCCGCCGGCGCGTGGCGGCTAATCCAAGGGGAATCGACTATGGGAATGAACGTACCCTCGGGTAGCGGTGGCGAACCGGAAGTCATGGTCGACATCAACACGACGCCGCTGATCGACGTGATGCTCGTGTTGCTCATCATGCTGATCATTACGATTCCGATTCAGATGCACGCGGTGAAGATGAACCTGCCGGTCGGCAACCCGCCGCCGCCGGCAGTCCAGCCGCAAGTCGTGCAGATCGACATCGATTTCGACGGCACCATGACTTGGAACGGCACGCCGATCCCGGACAAGGCCACGCTCGAGTCGAAGCTCGCACAGGTGGCGGCCGAGCCCGTCCAAGACGAGATCCACTTGCGGCCGAACAAGCTCGTGCCGTACAAGGATGTCGCGGAAGTCATGGCCGCGGCGCAACGCGTCGGCGCGACAAAGATCGGCTTGATCGGCAATGAGCAGTACATGCAATAAGGAAGTGGCAATGCGAACGATCTATCGACGGTTCAAGCACGCCGCTGCCGCGGCGGCCGGTTGCGCGTTTCTCGCGCTGGCGGCGGCACCGGCCTCGACCGCGGCGGCCGATACGCTTCGCCCCGAAGTGGGCAAGCCCTTGAACGACGCACAAACGCTTTATCGCGCGCACAAGTACAAGGACGCGCTCGCGAAGATCACGCAAGCGGCGGCCGTGCCGAATAAAACCGCGTACGAAACCTACATGGTGGAAGAAATGCGCGGCGCCGCGGCGATGGCCGCAGGCGAAACGGGTGCGGCGGCGCAGGCATACGAAAGTTTGCTGAGCGGCGGGCAGCTCAAAGGCGAAGACGAGCAGCGCGTCACCGCGACATTGGCCGGCGTGTATTTTCAGGAGCGCAACTACGCGCGCGCCATTACGGTTGCGCAGCGCTATCTGAAGGCCGGCGGTACCGATCCGCAAATGCGCACGCTCCTCGTGCAGTCTTACTACCTGTCGAACGATTGCGGTAACGTCGTCAAGCTGCTCAAGCCGGCGATCGACAGCGATGTGCGCGCGGGCCGGACGCCCGACGAATCGCAACTGCAATTGCTAGGCACGTGCGCGCAGCGCGTGAAGGACGATGCATCGTATCGCGGCGCGCTCGAAAAGCTCGTGGCGTATCACCCGAAGCAGTCGTACTGGGCCGATCTCTTTACGGCTATTCGCAACAAGCCCGGCTATGCGTCCAGCCTCGATATCGATACCTACCGGTTGCGCCGCGCGACGGGTTCGCTGACGACCGTTGACGATTACATGGAGATGACGCAACTCGCGATCGTCGCCGGCACGCCGGCCGAGGGCAAGCAAGTGATCGATCAAGGGTTCTCGTCGGGCGTGCTAGGGCACGACGCACAGGCCGATCGCGAGAAGCGTTTGCAAGCACTCGCGGCCAAGCGCGCGCAAGCCGGCGTCGATAAAGCGAATCCGCCCGCCCCGATCGACGAGGGTTTCAATCTCGTATTCGCCGGACAAGCGAAGCAAGGTCTGGCAATGATGGAAGCGGCGATTGCAAAGGGTGGGCTCGATCACCCCGATCACGCCCAACTCCATTTGGGTATCGCCTATTACATCGCTGGGCAAAAGGCCCGCGCGGTGCAAGCATTCCGTGCGGTGAAAGGCACCGACGGATCGGGCGATTTGGCCCAGCTCTGGTTGCTGGTAGCGTCGAAGTGAGGCGGCGCTAGGGGAGGAGCAGGCCGTCGTGCGGCAGCGATGCCCGCGACGGCCCATGCTTCGCAACCTACCGCTCCGATGAATGGCGCGTCGACGATATCGACGCGTGTCCACCCGCACTGGGAAGATGAGACCTTCAATGTTTCGCCTGGCGTTCGCGACGGCGTGCGGACTGGCGTTCGCCATGGGCGCGCACGCTCAGCCCGACATCGCGCAATTCGGCAATTTAAAATATCCGCCGAATTTTACGCACTTCGATTACGCGGATCCCGATCAACCGGATACGGGAACGCTCAAGTTTCAGAATTACGATCAGTCGCAAAGCTACGATTCGCTCAACCCGTTCATCGTGCGCGGCCAGGCGGCACCGGACGCCAGGAATCTGATGTTCGATACGCTGATGCAACGAAGCTGGGATGAGTTGGCCTCGGAGTATCCCTTGATTGCCGACGATGTGGAGGTCGCGCCCGATGGGTTGTCGGCTACCTTCCATATCAATCCGAAGGCGCATTTCTCGAACGGCGATCCGATCACGGCCGCCGACGTCAAATACTCGTTCGATACGCTCAAAAGCCAGCAGGCTTCGCCGACGGTCTCGTCGCAATTTTCGGAGCTCAAGCGCGCGACGGTGGTCGATCGTTCGACGGTGCGTTTCGACTTTATGGACAACTCTCGCGCGGCGCCGCTGATCGCGGGCGATCTGCCCGTGTTTTCGCCGAAGTGGGGCATGCAGCCGAACGGTAAACGCTTGCCGTTCGATCAAATGGCCGTCGAGCCGCCGATTGCGAGCGGCCCCTATCTGGTCGAACAACGCAAGAACGATAAGGAAATCGTTTATCGCCGCGATCCGCACTATTGGGCGGCGAACTTGCCCTCGCGTCGAGGGATGTTCCACTTCGACCGGATCGTGTTCAAGCTTTATCTCGATCAATACACGAAGCTCGAAGCGTTCAAGGCGGGCAACGACGACATCGATCGCGAGTACAGCGCAACGCAGTGGGCCCGCAAGTATGTCGGCAAGAATTTCGACAACGGGCTACTGAAGAAAGAGACGTTTCCCGACGGCCCAGCGCAAATGCAGGGGTTCATGGTCAACACGCGCAAGCCTGAGTTTCAGGATCGGCGCGTGCGTCATGCATTGGCGCTCGCATTCGACTACGACTGGATGAATCGGATGATGTTCTACGGCCAGTACACCCGGCTGAACAGCTTCTGGGACGCGAGCCCGTTTGGTGCGACCGGCCTGCCGAGCGAGAAAGAACTCAAGCTGCTCGAACCGTTTAAGGCGCAATTACCGCCGGAAGTCTTCGGCCCGATGGTGAAACAGCCGAGAACGAATCCGCCCGGTTCGCTGCGCGCCAATTTGGTTCAGGCGCGCGAACTGCTAGCCGAGGCCGGCTGGCACTACCGCGACGGCGCGTTGCGCAACGCCGCGGGGGAGCCGATGAAGATCGAGATCATGGACGACGAGCCAGGCTTCGACCGCTTGTTGATCCCCTACACGCAGGCGCTGCAAACGCTGGGCATCGACGCGCATATGCGCGAGATCGACAGCGCGCTCTATCAAAAGCGGATCGACAGCTTTCAGTTCGACCTCACGACTTATATCTACCCGCCCGTGACGATTCCGGGCATCGAACTCGAGCGCCGTTTCGGCAGCCAGGCGGCATCGCAGATCGGCTCGGAGAACTATCCGGGTATTCGGTCCAAGGCAGTCGATGCGCTGGTGCATGCGGCGGTATCGGCGACGCATCTCGACGATCTCGAAGCGGCCACCCGGGCGCTCGATCGCGTCTTGATCAACGAGTACTACGTGATACCGCAGTATTACGAACGCAATGTCCGGATCGGCTACAAGACGACGATCGGACATCCGGACGTGATTCCCGATTCCTATCAGGCGGAAGATTGGATCATCGATTACTGGTTCCCGAGGCCGCATGGCGCCACGGCCGTCGAGGCCGCCAAGGCATCGGTCGCGGCGCATTGAGTTGTCGGAGCACTGAGGAGTCCTATGTTTGCCTACGTTTTCAGACGTTTGTTGCTGATGATTCCGACGCTGATCGGGGTTGTCTCGCTGACATTCGTCGTTACTCAGTTTGTTCCCGGCGGGCCGGTGGAGCAGATGGTCACGCAGTTGCGTCATGGTAGCGCTAACCACGGCGGCGACGGTGGCGGCGGCGGTGGCGGCGGCTACCATGCAAGCCAGGGGGTCGATCCGCAGCAGATCGAGCAGATCAAGAAGCAGTTCGGCTTCGACAAGCCGCCGCTTACCCGCTACTTCTTGATGCTCGAGCACTACGCGACATTCGACCTCGGGCAATCGTATTTTCAGCATGAGAGTGTCTGGGGCGTCATCAAGCAGAAATTGCCCGTTTCGGTCTCGCTCGGCCTTTGGACGATCGTCCTGACCTACGCGGTGTCGGTGCCGCTGGGGATCGCGAAGGCCGTCCGGAACGGCTCGCGTTTCGATGCGGTCACGAGTGTGCTGGTGTTGGTCGGCTACGCGATCCCGGGCTTCGTGCTTGGCGTGCTGCTGCTGATGCTGTTCGGCGGCGGCACGTTCTGGGATGTATTCCCGATGCGCGGCCTGACATCCGACAATTTCGACGACCTCACAACGGTCGGCAAAGCGCTCGATTACCTTTGGCACATGGTGCTGCCGGTTACGGCATCGGTGGTCGGCAATTTCGCCATCGTCACGATCCTCACGAAGAACACGTTCCTCGAGGAAATCGGCCGGCAATATGTGCTGACGGCCCGCGCCAAAGGTGCGCCCGAGCGCGACGTGCTGTGGAAGCACGTGCTGCGCAATGCCGCCATTCCCCTGCTCACGGGCTTGCCGGCTGCGTTCGTCGGCGCGTTCCTGAACGGCAACCTGCTGATCGAGACATTGTTCTCGCTCGACGGCATGGGCCAGCTTTCGTACGACTCGGTGATTCGCCGCGACTACCCGGTAGTGCTCGGGGCGCTGTTCCTATTCACCTTGATCGGCCTCGTAACCAAACTGATTGCTGACGTCTGCTATGTCCTCGTCGACCCCCGCATCCAATTCGACCGCATGGACCGCTAAGCCGGCCCTTGCGCCGGTAGCGTCGATCTCGCCGTGGCGGCGCACGTGGTTGCGCTTCAAAGGCGAGCGGCTCGGCTACTGGAGCCTTGTGATCTTCGTTTCGCTATTCGCGATCAGTTTGATCGGCGAAGTGCTGTGCAACGACAAGCCGCTCATCGTTCGCTACGAAGGCCATTACTACTTTCCTATCGTAAAGGAGTATCCGGAGACGCAGTTCGGCGGCGATTTCCCCGCCAAGACGAACTATCTCGATCCGTATATTCGGTCGCGCATCGAATCGAAGGGCAACTTTGCCATCTATCCGCCAAACCACAACTACTACGACACGATCGATTACTTCGCCGTGCGGCCGTTTCCGGCGCCTCCGTCGGCATCGAATTGGCTCGGCACCGATCAGTTCGGCCGGGATGTGCTGTCGCGGCTGCTGTACGGGTTCCGCGTTTCAGTGCTGATGGCGCTGGCGTTGACGATCTCGGGCGTGTTCTTCGGCGTGTTGACCGGCGCGTTGCAAGGTTTTTATGGCGGTAAGACCGACTTGATCGGCCAGCGGCTCGTCGAGATTTGGAGTTCGATGCCCGATCTGTATCTGCTGATCATCTTTGCGTCGATCTTCGAACCGACGCTCTGGCTGCTGTTCGTTTTGCTCTCGATGTTCGGCTGGCTCGTGCTGTCCGATTACGTGCGCGCCGAATTTTTGCGCAACCGCTCGCTCGACTATGTGAAGGCGGCGCGGACGATGGGGCTGTCCAATTGGCAGATCATTTGGCGTCACGTGCTGCCCAACAGCTTGACACCCGTCATCACGTTCTTGCCGTTTAGGATGAGCGCAGCGATTTTGTCGCTCACCAGCCTCGATTTTCTCGGGCTGGGTGTGCCGCCGCCCACGCCGAGCCTTGGCGAGCTGCTGCAGGAAGGCAAAAACAACTTGGACGCATGGTGGATCTCGGTGTCCGCGTTTGCGGCCCTCGTCATTACCTTGCTGTTGCTGACGTTCATGGGCGATGCGTTGCGCAATGCACTCGATACGCGCAATCGCGGCTCGGCTTTTGGAGGAGCGAAGTGATGAAAACGAGTCCTTTGCTCAGCATCGAAAACCTATCGATCAGCTTCGGCGCGAAGAAGTGCGTCAATGAACTGAACCTGGCGATTGGACGCGGCGAACGGGTGGCGCTCGTCGGCGAATCCGGTTCAGGCAAGAGTTTGACGGCGCTGTCGATCCTGAGGCTGCTGCATCAAGCGACGGTGTCGGGCCGCATCGTGTTCGAGGGCGAGGACTTGCTGGCCAAGACCGAGCAGGAAATGCGGGGCATTCGCGGCGCCGATATTGCGATGGTGTTTCAGGAGCCGATGACGGCGCTCAACCCGCTTTATACGGTCGGCAAGCAAATCGCCGAAAGCCTGCGCTTACACGAAGGGCTGCGGCCGAACGCGGCGCGTGCGCGCGGCATCGAACTATTGCGGCGCACGGGCATTCCCGAGCCGGAGCGCCGTATCGACAGCTTTCCGCACCAGCTTTCAGGCGGCCAGCGTCAGCGGGCGATGATCGCGATGGCGCTTGCCTGCCGCCCGAAAATGCTGCTGGCCGATGAACCGACGACGGCGCTCGACGTGACCGTGCGCCAACAAATCGTCGATCTGCTGATCGAATTGCAGGAACAGGAAGCGGCCGAGCGCGGCATGGCCGTGCTCTTGATCACCCACGATCTGAATCTCGTGCGACGGTTTGCTCAGCGCGTGGCCGTGATGGAAAAGGGCGTGCTCGTCGAAACCAACACGACGGAGGCACTGTTCGGTCGTCCGCAGCACCCGTATACGAAACGCTTGCTCGATAGCGAGCCGCGTCGGTGTGTCGACCCGGTACCGGCCGAATCCGGGAACTTGCTGGAAATCCGGGGGCTGGCCGTCGACTATCGCATGAGCGTGAAGGGGTGGAAGTCATTGTTCGGCAGTGCGAAGTTTCGCGCGCTTCAAGACGTCGATCTGTCCTTGCGCCGCGGTGAAACGCTCGGGATCGTCGGCGAATCGGGTTCCGGCAAGTCCACGCTGGCTTCCACCGTGCTCGGGCTTCAGCGCCCGGCGTCCGGCGAGATCCGAATTGGCGGCCGGCCGCTGTCGAGCTACCGTTCGTCGAGTGCGCAGTGGTGCGCATTGTGTGCCCGGATGCAGGTGGTATTTCAAGATCCTTTCGGCTCCTTGTCGCCGCGTATGACGATCGAGCAGATCGTCGGAGAAGGTCTGCGCGTGCATAAGCCGACGCTCGGCGCACAAGCGCGCAGCGACAGAGTGGTGGCGTTACTCGAGGAAGTCGGGCTGCCCGCCGACGTGGTGCTTCGCTATCCGCACGAGTTCTCGGGCGGTCAGCGGCAGCGGATCGCGATCGCGCGCGCCTTGGCGGTTGAGCCGGAACTGCTGGTACTCGACGAACCGACGAGTGCGCTCGACGTCTCCGTGCAGCAGCAAGTTTTGTCGTTGCTTACGCGCCTGCAAAAGAAATACGGGCTCAGTTATCTGTTCATTACGCATGATCTAGCGGTCATGCGGGCGATGGCGCATCGCGTCGTGGTGATGAAGTCGGGCCGCATCGTCGAATCGGGCGATACGCTCGACGTTTTACATGCGCCCACGCACCCCTACACGCAATCGCTGCTCGCGGCGTCGATGCAGATGCCCGAGGCGGACGCCAACGAGGCGATCGCATGAACGGCCAACCGTGGGTGCGCTCGGCGGCCGGTTTGAAATGCGACGCCGAATGGCGATCGTTCAGATTGCCGGGGGGCTATCGAAGTCGTTCGAACTGACGCTTTGATCCAACCGTTTTAACGCGCGACAACAATAACAACGGAGGGGGCAGGTGCCGTCATTTTTTATCGATCGTCCGGTTTTCGCCTGGATTGTCGCGCTCGCGATCATTGTCGCGGGCGTGTTGGCGCTGCCGATGCTGCCCGTGGCGCAGTATCCGCGGCTTGCGCCGCCGCGTGTGATCGTTGCGGCGTTTTATCCCGGCGCCTCCGCTGAGGAGGTCGACAGCAATGTCGCGAGCTTGATCGAGCAGAGCCTGGACGGTGCCGACGGTCTTCAGTACTACGAAACAACGAGCGACGCGCTCGGCAATCTGGAAATCGACGTGACGTTCGAACCGGGGACGAACCCGGATTTAGCGATGGTCGACGTGCAGAATCGATTGAAGCAGGTCGAATCGCGTTTGCCGCAGCAAGTCGTGCAGCAGGGCATTAGCGTATTCAAGGCGGCGAATACATTTCTGATGCTGGTGACGCTGGTCTCGACGGACGGCAGGCGCGATTCGACGGCGCTCAGCGATTACCTCAACCGGTTCTTGCTACGCGAACTCAAACGCACGCCAGGTGTCGGCTCGGCGCAGCTGTGGGACGCCGATCGCGCGATGCGCATCTGGCTCGATCCGATGAAACTGCGCGAATACGGGCTTTCGCCGGCCGAAGTCAATGCCGCGATTCAGTCGCAGAACGCGACCGTAACGGCGGGGGCGATCGGCGATGCACCGGCGATGCCGGGGCAGGCCATTACGGCGTCGGTGACCGTGCGCGGTCAATTGCGGACGCCGGATGAATTCTCGGCCATCGTACTTAAAGCGCAGCCGGACGGCTCCGTCGTGCGGCTTGGCGACGTGGCGCGCGTCGAACTGGGGGCCGACGGTTATACGTTCTGGTCGCGGTTGAACGGCAAAACGGCGGCCACCGTCGGCATCCAACTCGGGCCGCTCGGCAATGCGCTGGCCACATCGAATGCGATTCACAAGCGGATATCCGAGTTGTCGAAGACGCTGCCGCCCGGCATTGCCGTGGAAGTCCCGTTTGACGGGGCGCATTTCGTGAAGATCGCGATCAGCGAAGTGGTGCTGACGCTGCTCGAGGCCATCGTGCTCGTTTTCTGTGTGATGTGGCTGTTTTTACGCGACTTGCGCTATACGCTTGTGCCGACGGTGGTCATTCCCGTCGCGCTGATGGGCGCGTTCGCGGCAATGTACGTATTCGGTTTGTCGATCAACGTTTTCACGCTGTTCGGGCTTGTGCTTGCGATCGGTATTCTGGTCGACGATGCAATCGTCGTCGTCGAGAACATCGAGCGCATTATGCGCGACGAAGGGCTCGGGCCGCGTGACGCGACCCGCAAGGCGATGACACAAATCGGCGGTGCCATCGTCGGTGTCACGGCCGTACTGACATCCGTGTTCGTGCCGATGGCGTTTTTCTCGGGGGGCGTGGGGGGCATCTATCGGCAGTTTTCGATTGCGATGATCGCGGCCATTCTGATATCGGCGTTCATGGCGCTCTCGCTCGCCCCCGCGCTTTGCGCGAACTTGCTCAAAGCCCCCGACGACGCGCATGCGGGGAAGGGATGGACCGGCAAGTTCCTGACTGGATTCGAGCGCGCATCGGACCGCTATCGCGCGATCATCGCGCGATTCATGCGATCGCCGAAGCGGTTGTTCGTGGTCCACCTTGCATTGATCGGCGTGGGGGGGATCATGTACGTATCGCTGCCCGGGGGCTTTTTGCCGACGGAAGATCAGGGGCAGCTTCAAGTCATGGTGCAATTGCCGCCTGGCGCTTCGCAGCAGCGCACCTACGGCGTGATTCGCCAAGTGGAGGACATCCTTCATCGACAAAGCGCGATTGCGAACGTGACGACCGTTATCGGTTGGAGTTTTTCCGGCAGCGGGCCGAACGTTGGGATGGCGTTCGTCGACTTAAAGGACTGGTCGCAGCGGAAAGCCGGCGCATTGGCCTTGCGCGATTCGCTGAATGAGTCGTTCCAAGCGATCCGCGACGGCGAGGTCATTGCGCAATTGCCGCCTTCCGTGCCCGGCTTGGGACATGCCGAGGGCTTTACGTTTCACCTTGAAAATCGCGGCGGCATGAGTCGGACGGATTTCGATGCGGCGCGCGAACGGCTGCTCGAACTCGCGAAGAAGAGCCCGGTTCTATCCGACGTGCATTCGGAAACCTTGCCTGATGCGCCGCGTGTCGTGCTCGAAATCGATCGCGCGAAGGCGTATGCGATGAACGTATCGTTCGATGCGATCCAAGCCACGCTCGGCAGCACGTTTGGCACGACGTATGTCGACGATTACCCGGCCGGCGGCCGAATGTTGCGCGTGCTCGTCGCGGCGGATTCGCCTGCGCGCATGACGGATGCCGACTTGTTGAACTTATCGGTGCCGAACGCGCTCGGCAAGATGGTGCCGTTTTCCGCATTTGCTTCGCTGAAGTGGTCGCGCGGTCCGATCATGTTGGCCCGCTATAACGGCTACCCGTCGCTCGATGTGACGGGACGCGCCGCGGATGGGTACAGCTCGGGCTCGGCGATGGCCGAAATGGAAAGGCTGGCTGCGCAGTTGCCGCAGGGCACCGCATACGATTGGGCCGACGCGGCGCTTGCCGAAACGCAGGCCGCGCGCCAAACGCCGCTGTTGATTGGATTGTCGCTGCTTGCGGTATTCATGGCGCTGGCGGCACTTTACGAAAGCTGGGCGATTCCGCTGTCGGTGCTGATCGTCGTGCCGCTCGGTATGATCGGCGCCGTCGCGGCGATGCATTTGCGCGGATTGCCGAACGACATTTACTTCAAGATCGGGCTCGTCACGGTCATCGGTCTTGCGGGCAAGAATGCGATTTTGATCGTCCAGTTCGCGCGCGACGCGCAGTCACGGGGGAGGGGCCTCGTCGATTCGATCGTGCAGGCGTGCGCGATGCGCTTCAGGCCCATCGTCATGACGTCCGCTGCCTTTTTGCTTGGGGTCGTGCCGCTTGTTTTTTCGAGCGGCGGCGGCGCCGAGAGTCGTCATTCGATCGGCACGGGCGTGTTCGGCGGGGTGATTGCGGCAACGGTGCTGGGGCTCATTTTTACGCCGATCGCGTTCTATGTCGTGATGCGCGCGACGGGCGACCATAGGCGGCCTGGTGCGAGCCACCGCGATAAGGTTGGCGATGGGGCGGGGAAGCGTTTGCCGGATCCGGAAACGGAGCCCTCGTGAAAGACCGTATGGCGAGACATCGGAAAACGTATGAACGAGGCGCTTGGTTGGAAGACGAACGACCGAGCTCGACCGTGCTCGGGCCGAAGATTCGCTCGTTGCGGCAGCATCTTTCGCTGACGCTCGAAGAAGCGGCGACGAGTGCGGGTATTTCCACGCCGTTTTTATCGCAGATCGAACGTGGTCTGGCGAGGCCATCGGTTACGACGTTGATGGCGATTGCGCGGGTACTCGGCGTGAAGATCCAATATCTCCTGGACGCGCCGCGCGAAGAGCGATACGTGGCGCGTGGGGATCGGTTGACGTTCTTTGGATTCGCCGGAGCCGACAACCGGTTTGCGCGTTTGACGCAAATCACCGAGAGCGGGCAGATGGAGGCGCTGCTTGTGCGGATTCCCGCGGGACAGAAGCTCGACGAGATTACGGCTCGCGCGGGCGAACAGTTCTGGTATGTGCTATCCGGAACGGTGACGCTGACGTTGGAAGGGAAAACGTATGTGTTTAGCGAAGGTGATTCGGCGCACTATGATTCGACCGATGCGCATCGTTGGCATAACACCGGCGAGCGGGACGCGTTGTTGATGTGGGTGGGGACGCCGAGTTTGTTGTAGGGCATCGGACGATTCTTGGGTACATGCTCTCTCGCGCGGGAGGACGGATAGTGCCGTGGTGTCTAGCGGGCGAGCGTTCTGCGGCACCTTACGACTAGCGCCACGGCAGCGACAACGGATCCGATCGTGACAGCGAACCAAAGCGCAGCCAGCCGGCCAGCGTCCACGAACACGGCGATGAATAGCAGCGGGCCCTCCAGAAAGACATGAGCAACGACTGCAGCATAGAACACGGGCCAGTTCTTACCAAGCCCCTCGTAGACGCCGCTATAGACGAGGAAGCAGCAATTCGCCGCGCTGACCGGCACCATAAACCAGAGATAGGTTTCCGCTGCTTCGGTCGAAAAATGACTGCCGGTGAAAGCGTTGACTAGTGGGGAAGCCAGCCAGGCCAAAGCAACGGAGATCAGACCGGCTACCGCCATCGCTCGTACTACAAAGCTTGGTAAGGCGGACTTGATGCTCTCGGTCTTGCCTGCGCCGACGAACTGACCGACGGTGATCGATATCCCGGCCGCCACGCCGAAATTCACCATATAAACAAACCCGAATAGCCGGTTCGCAATGCTGAGCCCATCGCTGACAGCGGCGGAGCGGTGCGCAACGATTGCGACGATTGCGGCTTGTTCGAGGTTGGCGATAAGCATCACACCACCTACCGGCAGACCGATGAACAGCAGGTCGAATATCGTGGTTTTGCTGATCTTGAGCACGCCACTTTGACGGATGGCCGCGCCGTATTTTCCGCATAGCAATGCCAGCGAGGCGGCTATCAGAACAATCACCTGCGCAAGCAGGGTGGCCCACGCTGCACCGGAAATGCCATGTGCCGGCAATCTGAAATAGCCGAGCGTCAACCCGGGCACGAGGAAGAAATTGAGCAGGAAGGCGGTGATCGAGAGACCGGCGCTGAGCGCAGCTTGGCCGCTGATTCGCATCGCGGTCATCATCGTTGAATAAACCGGAACAATGATTAAAGATGGCCAAATAACATAGGCGTAGTTCGTGGCGTACCCTTTGACGGAAGGATCCTCGAGCCAGTTCAGCCCATAGTGCACATAAAGAATGAACGTTACGGCAAAAACGAGTCCAAGTGCGAACTTGAGGATAAGAATCGACCGCAATAGGTGCCCGAACTCACGTGGCTCTGCACGGCCGTCCGCCTGCGATAGGAGGGCCACCGAGCTGACGCCGACGATCTCGTTGAGTGCCATGACTACATAGATGATCGCGGTAATCAGTGCGAGCGCCGTGGCGGCCCCTGTGCCGAGCCGCGCCACCCAGAACGTGTCGACTAGTTGAAACGAATAGTCGACTGCATAGCTCAGCACGGAAAAAAGCCCGACGTAGGCGGCATTTCGTTGGAAGCGCCCACTGAGAGCGCCGTCCCTTAAAGTGTCGGGCGGTGAAGTAAGGCTGGGCGCGCTCATTGAAACGTTGCAATCACCGGACAGAATTTGCAGAAGCCTCGGTAGTTCGAGTCATTTAGAAGGCTGGTGCGGAGAGCTACTGCAGACGACATAGAGTTCGGTAAGCTATGTAATTCGATGTGGGGTCCCATTTTTGTTAAACAAAAACGTATTTCATACCTGTCGTCCATGCCAGGTGGACGAAGAGCTGACGCCGAGGTAGGAGCTTGCACGCAGCCGTGGCCTGCACGCAGCAGGTGAGCGTCATCCAGACGCGATCGATCCAGGCGGCTTGCTGGCGATGTCGACGAAGACATCCGCGAGCCGCAGAACGGCGCTCAGCTCCACGGGCCATGGATTTTTCGACCGTGCGTCCGGCTTATCTATCATGAATAGGGGCGGCGAACCACGTCTCACATTCGCGCCGTGCCGCATGTGGCTGCCGATCGTGAATATCGTACCGGTTGGATACGATCGGAATTGGATCGATCGGGCATGCTGACGATGGAGAGCGCATGTACTTGCTCGACTACGAATGCATCTGCGTGGACGGGCGCGGCGGTGACAGCCTGTCCGTTGCTTTGGATCGCGCTTACCCTAAGCAGCGCCCGACGAAGCGAAGGACTGGTTGTCATCCACCGGTGATCATTTCTTGCCGCTTCGCCGTCGAGCGAAAGTGCGCTCCAGCCAGCCCTTTACTTCGTCCGCACCCGCGCGATCGCGCTCAGCAGCGCATCGAGCATGACGGGTTTAGTCAGATGCCCATCGAAGCCCGCTTGCGTGGCTTCCTGAACGTCCGATGGCCGACCGAACCCGCTTAATGCAATCGCCTTCACCGATTGCATATCGGGGCGTTGACGCACGGCTTCGATAAACGCCAATCCGCTCATCCCCGGCATGCCGAGGTCCGACAAAATCAACGACGGCGGTTGTTTGTCGAGCATATCGAGCGCTTCGTCCCCGCTCGTTGCAACCGTGACCGAAGCCCCTTCCATTTCGAGCAGGAGCCGGAAGGTTTCGACGGTGTCGTGATCGTCGTCGACAAGCAGTACGTGCTCGCCCTTCAAGAACGTCGTAGGGGAAGGGCCGCTTCCATCGTGCGTGATCGCCTCCAACACGCGCGGCAGTTTGACGGTGAAGGTCGCGCCGTGCCCAATCCCGTCCGAATGCGCATGCACTTCGCCGCCATGCACGGCCACCAGATCTTTCACAAGAGAAAGCCCAATGCCCAGCCCGCCACGCGCGGACGAAGCGCTGCTACGGCTCTGCTCGAACATCTCGAAGATGTTCGGCAACGCGGCACGGTCGATGCCGATTCCGTTATCGGTGATGCCGAGCACGGCATAGTGATCGTCGACGGCGAGCTGCACCGTGATCTTGCCGTCGCCGTCGGTAAACTTCAGTGCATTGCTGATGAGATTCCACACGACTTGCTCGATGCGCGTCAGGTCGGCATGGATCGATACCGGGCCGTCGGGCACCGAAACCCGGAAGTCGATGTCCTTGCGCTCGGCTTCGTCCTGCATCGTATGGCTAATGCGTTGCACGACCTCCTTCAGATCGACCGGCCGGCGCGTAATCGATAGCTTGCCGGTACGCAGGCGAGACATATCGAGCAAATCGTCGATGATCTGCGCCTGGCCTAAAACGGTGCGGCGAATGGTGTCCGCGGCACGCGAAATCGTGGTGTTCGTCCGCGCTTCGGCCGACCGTCCAATCAGTTCGGTGCTCGCGCTGATGAGATTCAGCGGGTGTTTCAACTCGTGCGACACCACGGCCAGGAACTCGTCGCGTCGCCGTTCAACTTCATCGACGCCCGCTTGTCCGACGTTGTGCAGCCGCTCCTCGGCGGTGCGGCGCGACGTGATGTCGATGAACGAGAGGACGGCGCCGTCAATGCGGTTTTCCGTCGTGCGGTACGGCAAGATGCGTGCGAGATACCAACGCCCGTCCGTGCTTCTGAGTTCGCGTTCGATCAAGCGCAGCGAGCCGAACGCCTCGGCAGCGTCGTCGGCGAGCTTGTCGTATTCGAGCCGGTGCGTAATGTCGAGCAGAGAGCGGCCGATATCGCTCGCGATAATGCTGAAGACATCGGCGGCGCGAGGGGTGTAGCGTTTGATCGCCAAATTGCGGTCGACGAAGATCGTGCCGATGTCGTTGGCCATGACAAGATTCTGCAGGTCGTCGTTGATCTTGCCCGTTTCTTCCACCTTCGCTTTCAACTCGGCGTTGACCGTCGTCAGTTCTTCATTGATCGCCTGCAATTCTTCCTTGCTCGTCTCCAGCTCTTCCGTGGCCGAGCGCAGTTCTTCGTTGATCGCCTGCAATTCTTCATTCGACGCTTTCAGTTCTTCCGTCGACGTTTCCGAATGTTCGATCGTGGCCTGCAGTTGCTCCCGCGTGCGCTGCAACTCGCGTTCGAGTTGCGCGATGATCGGATCGCGCTGGTCTTCCGGAATAGCCTCATCCACCTCGCCGACGCTATCTTCCACTTCGTCGAACAAGATCAGTACGAAGCCGGCGTTGGCATCCGGATCGTGCACGGGGCGCGCCGTCATTTTTACGAAGTAGGAGCGCCCGTCGCGATCGATGCGCACACGCCGAGACTCCACGCTGACGTCGGCCTGAAGCGCCTGGTAGATGGCCGAGCGCAATTCGAGGCGCAACTCGCGCCGCACCACGGTCAGAATATTGTGGGACGGTTCCCCTCCCACGTATTGCAGAAAGCGCCCGGCGCGGTCCGACAAATGCACGATTTCGGAATCGCGGTTCACCAGCACGCTAGGCGGTGCATGTTGCTCGACGACACGCTGGTGCAATTCGCCGAACGAGAATTTGCGTTTGCCGGTAGGTGGCAGATGCATGAATGTAGGACGTGCGCTGAGCGCGCCGGGTGCCGAAATCGGCACCGGCGTATCGGCGCGCACTGCGATACTGGCGCGATAGATGCGCGACTTTTTGTCGACGACGGAGAACAACCCGCCAGCGCTATCGGCCGTCTCGGAGCTGCCTAGAAACAAATGCGAATTCGGCCGCAGCGCGAAATGAAACGTACGCAACGTATCGATCTGCGCTTCGCGGTCAAGGTAAATCAATAGGTTGCGGCAGCAAACGAGATCGAGGCGGGAGAACGGCGGATCGCTCAATACATTGTGCAGGGCGAACAGCACGCGTTCGCGCAACTCTTTCTTGATGCGGTAGTGATCGCCGTCTTTCGTGAAAAATTGCCGCAAGTGATTCGCTTCGACGTCCGCCGCGATCGATGCCGGATAAAGCCCTTCGCGCGCGGCGGCGATCGCTCGCTCGCTGATGTCGGTCGCGAACACTTGAAACGGTACTTGATCGCTGGTTCGCGCCGATGCCTCTTGCAACATCATCGCCACCGTATACGCTTCCTCGCCCGTCGCGCAACCCACGACCCACACGCGCACCGGTTCCTCCGGCCGACGATTCGCGAAGATGGCAGGTATCACCTGATCTTTGAGGACGTCGTAGGCGTCTTTATCGCGGAAGAAATTAGTGACGCTGATCAGCATGTCCTGCAGCAGCGTTGCGGTCTCTTCAGGGTGCGTTTGCAGGAAATCGCGATACTGCTGGAGGTCGGACAGACCATTCACTTGCAAGCGTCGCTCGATCCGGCGCAGCACCGTGGCGCGTTTGTAATGGCGGAAGTCGTGCCCGGTCCGGTTGCGCAAAATCATCATCACTTCGCGCAACGTCCGCTCGGCGTTGCCCGTCCCTACGCCGGGCTCGGCCGCGTCGTCTTCGTCCTCGTCCGTACTCGCCGGCACGCGCGCCAGCCGGATCTTCCTCGCATTGGCCCACAGCGCGAGCATGCGTTGCGGCATCTCCGTCACATCGAGCTGGAAGTCGATCGCGTTCGTGACGCTTGGCGGCCACGATGCGCTTTCGGCCCGCGTCGACGTTTTACTTTGCGCAAACGTGACGCCGCCGAATTCCTTCAGGCGGGTAAAGCTGAGCGCACTATCGGTACTGACGCCCGCGAGCACGAGGCCAACCGCCCGCTCGCCATAGGCCATGGCGAGCGAATCGAAGAAAATGTCGATAGGGTAGCGCCGCTCTTGCGCACCGCGCGATTCGACGATTCGCAATGCGTTTTCGACGATGGTGCAGACCAACGGCGGTTCGACGACGTAGATGCGGTCGGGCTCGATGCGGATCGTCTCTCGCACTGGAACCACGGGCATGACGGTGCACGGTTGGAGCGCGTCGATCAACGAATGCTCGGGTTCGATCGGCGCTCGGAGCACGATGACGAACGCGGCGCCCGGTTCGGCGGGCATCGCGTCGAAAAGCTGCTTGAGCGCGTCGATGTCGTCAGCAGACGCGTCGATCCCTACGACCGGGAACGCAAATCGGTTGGGCTGAGCGCGTCCATGGTTTAGATCGGACATAGTGGTCTGTCGGATGAGACACGGCACGCTCGCGGCGCCGGCTCGATCGCGACAGAAAGACGGCTTCGCGATGCGGCTAGACGACACTCCGGCATGGCCGAAGCCGCGCGCGGCCTATTAGTTTGTCGGTGAATTCGTTCAGGCACCTATGATACGCGGCCTCGGATCGATTACGTGAGGTTTCACCGTTTGGGCTCATCCGGCGCAACCGAAAATTTCGATTGTTTCCGATGTCGATGCGGCACCTTGGCCGGCTCGCGCGTGTGCCGCGCGCAGCAATCCGTTCGGCGAGCGGCCGAGCGGCATGTCGCTAAGCGCTCCGCAGCGACCTAGATGAAAGGTAATAGAAAGAAATCGCTGCACTCAGGGGGAGAGGGGCGGCACGCGCGCAGCGCTGGGCGAAACCGATGAGGAACGACAGCAGTAGGTCGACATTGGCCGGACTGCGAATCATGTCATTCGCCCCTTTTCCTAACGTATGCATGCGACGCGATTGCCGAGGGGCAATGCGAGAGCGGAGTATGCGTATGCCTGACGTTTCACCACTTCTCGTAGTGACGTGAGGCGACATGCACACAGGCGATGTCTAGTTTTAATCATGATGACGAATCCAGCTATCGTCGACAGATTGCGAGCGTTATACTCTGTGCCGCATTTGATTGCCCGATAGATAGCCAGCTTCATCTTTCCTCCGCTACGGAAACTGAATGGGGGAATGATGTCGAACAGCCCCCATTCGGAATATGGAAAAGAACGAGCGTGGCCCACTGCGCCGGTCGATGCGCGCCCGCGGATTGCCTGCGCCGCATGCCCGCGTCTTGACGGCGATTCTTTCGCTTGCTGCCGTGCTCGCGTGCGGCGGCTGTGCCGTGGGGCCCGATTTCAACGCGCCTGCGGCGCCGACGGCCAACAGCGTGATGCGCGAGCCGCTGCCCGCGCAAACTCAAGCGACGCCTGTCGCGGGCGGGCAAGCCCAACGTTTCGACCCTGCCGCGGTGCTGTCGTCGCAGTGGTGGAAAGCATATGGATCCGATCGGCTCGACCGCCTCGTGGCCCAGGCATTCGCGAATAGTCCTACGATCGAGTCGGCTCAAGCGTCGCTGCGCGTGGCGCAGGAGCAACTCGATGCGCAACATGGCGGGCTGTTCCCGACCATCGGCGGCACAGCCGGCGTGACGCGACAAAAATTGAACGGTGCGGCGGAAGGGTTCCCGCAGGCCGGTAGCTTTCTCTTCACGCTTTATAACGCGTCCGTGAGTTTGTCATACGACTTCGATGTTTTCGGCGGCGTGCGGCGCGGCATCGAAGCGCAGCAAGCCGGGCGCGATGCGCAGCGCGAGGAGCTGCAAGCCACCTATCAAACGTTGGCTGCGAACGTCGTGACGACAGCCGTACTTGAAGCGTCGCTGCGCGCGCAAATCGATGCAACCCGGGAACTCGTCGCATCGGCGCAGCATGAGGTCGATCTCAGCAGGCAACAGTTCGAATTGGGCGGCGCCGCGCGTTCCGACGTGTTGTCGGCGGAATCGAATTTGGCCTCGGTGCAGGCAACTTTACCGCCGCTCGAGCGGCAGCTTTCGGCTGCTCACAGCCAGCTTGCCGTCTACCTCGGCGAAGCGCCCAGCGAATACGACGAAGGGCAATTCGACCTCGCTTCGATGAAACTGCCGCTCGATATTCCGTTGATGATGCCCTCTGAGATCGTGCGTCAACGGCCCGACGTTCGGCGTGCCGAAGCGCTGCTGCATCAAGCGAGCGCGCAGATCGGCGTCGCCACCGCGAACATGCTGCCGCAGTTCGGCTTGAGCGGAAGCTTTGGGGATTCGGCGGCGTCGTTCCGCTCGCTTTTCTCAAGCAACGTGTTTTCCTTGGCGGGCAATATCACGCAGCCGTTGTTCCAGGGCGGCGCATTGAATGCCAAACGGCGTGCTGCCGTGGCCGCTTACGATCAATCGCTTGCGCAATATCGTCAAACGGTGTTGCTAGCGTTCAAGAACGTTGCCGACGCTTTGCGCGCACTCGACACCGACGCGCAAGCGCTGGCCGCGCAATACCGCGCGCAATCGGCAGCGGCCGACAGCTTGCATCTGATCGAGCAACGCTTCGGGATGGGCGGCGCGAGTCACATCGAATGGCTCGTCGAGCAGCAGCAATTCGAGCGCTCGCGTATCGCTTACGTTCAGGCGCTGGCTGCGCGCTACCAAGATACAGCGGCGCTATTTCTCGCACTCGGCGGCGATTGGAAGGCGAGCGGCGAAACCGTATCGGCAGACCATTGAGTATTGCGCTCGTGCGGCGGCACTGATTTTTATCAATGACTCGCACTCGCGATTCGCTTTAATGAATCGAACTGGCGGAAATCGATCACATGACGGACAA
This sequence comes from uncultured beta proteobacterium, assembly GCA_963838695.1. Classification (GTDB taxonomy): domain Bacteria; phylum Pseudomonadota; class Gammaproteobacteria; order Burkholderiales; family Burkholderiaceae; genus Trinickia. The sequence continues at coordinate 375,002 of CAWIRZ010000025.1, forward strand.
ATCGGAATTGTTGCGGCAGTTGCGGATCGAACGCGATGACCGGCCCGCGCAGGCGGCGTCATCCCGTCGTTGGTGGTGGGCGGCGGGTTTGATCGGCTTGCTGATCGCGCTCGGGCTGGGCGCGATGTTCTTGCTGCATTCCGCCGTGCCGAGGGTGCAGGCGGCGGTGGCTAAGCCAGTGGCGACCGGTGCCGGCGCTGACGCAGGAACGTCGGTGCTCGACGCCTCGGGTTACGTGGTTGCGCGTCGGCAAGCGACGGTATCGGCCAAGATCACAGGCAAGCTCTCGCAGTTGTTCATCGAGGAAGGCGTGCACGTCAAGCAGGGCGACATCGTCGCGAAGCTCGACGATCGAAACGCGGGCGCCGCTTTGTTGCAAGCGCAGGCGGGCGTAACTCAAGCCGACAGCACGCTAGTGCAGGCCAAGGCGGCGGCAGCCGACATCACGCCGATCTACGAGCGCGATCGCAAGATGGCGGCTGCCGGCGTGATCAGCGCGACGGCGCTCGACCAGAGCAAGGCCACCTACGACGCGAGGCAGACGGATGTGGCGGTGGCGCAGGGCAATTTGGCTGTGCGCCGTGCGGCGCTCGAAATCGCGCGGCGCGATCTCGACGATACGATTGTCCGCGCGCCGTTTACCGGTGTGGTGACGAGCAAGAACGCGCAGCCCGGCGAAATCGTGTCGCCGTTGTCGGCGGGCGGGGGCTTCACCCGTAGCGGCATTTGCACGCTCGTCGATATGGATTCGCTGGAGGTCGAGGTGGATGTCAGCGAAAACTTCATCAGTCGCGTGCAGGCGGGCGAGCCGGCCACGTTGAAACTGAACGCATATCCGGATTGGGCAATCCCGGCGTACGTCGTCGCGGTGGTGCCGACGGCCGATCGCAGCAAGGCGACGGTAAAGGTGCGCGTGGGTTTCAAGTCGCGCGACCCGCGCATCTTGCCGGAGATGGGCGCACGCGTTTCATTCCTGAGCCGTCCGCCAGGCGGGACGAACAGTCGGGCGAACGAGACGGGCGAAGTGACGCTGCCGCTCGCCGCCGTCCAAGCGAATGCCGGCGGAACGACAGGCATCGTCTATGTCCTGCACGACGATACGGTCGAGCGACGCGAAGTTAAGCTCGGCGCGCGAAGCAGCGGTGCGCAGACCGTCACCGCAGGTGTATCGTCGGGCGAACGCGTGGCTGTCGGCGATTTGGCCAAGCTGTCGGACGGTGCGCACGTCAAGATAGTCGACCACTTGTAGATCCACGTAATAGCGGCGCCCGGACCGGGATCGAGACCGAATGAGGAGCAAGCAAAATGACTGCCATGGTGTCCCTCAAGAACATCGTAAAAACGTACACGCGCGGCAAGCAGGCGGTGGAAGTGCTGCACCACCTCGACCTGCAAGTGGCCGAAGGCGATTTCGTTGCGCTCATGGGGCCATCGGGATCGGGCAAGACGACCGTGCTCAATTTAATCGGCGGCATCGATCATCCGACAAGCGGCGAACTCATTGTGGCCGGCGAGCGGATCGATCAATTGAAAGGCGGGCCGCTCGCGCGTTGGCGCTCGAACAATGTCGGCTTTGTTTTTCAGTTCTACAACCTCATGCCGATGCTCAGTGCCGAGCGTAACGTCGAGTTGCCGCTCTTGCTGACCTCGCTCGGCAAGAGCGAGCGGATGAAGCGCGTGCGCGCGGCGCTGACGATCGTCGGTTTGGAAGACCGCGCCAAGCACAAGCCGGCCGAGCTTTCCGGCGGGCAGGCGCAGCGTGTGGCGATCGCGCGCGCACTCGTGTCGGATCCGAAGCTGCTTGTATGCGACGAACCCACCGGCGATTTGGATCGCGCGACGGCGGACGAGATTCTTCACCTACTGCAATTGCTCAATCGCGACTACGGCAAGACCATCGTCATGGTGACGCACGATCAGAAAGCGGCCGATTTTGCGACGCACACGCTGCATCTCGACAAGGGGCGGTTCGTCGACGAGCGGCAACGGACCGAGGCGTGACGCGATGAAATTCATTCCGCTGATATGGGCCATGCTGTGGCGCAAGAAGGTGCGTACGTCGCTGTCCTTGCTCTCGATCATGATTGCGTTCCTACTGTTCGGCATGCTTCAGGGCGTGAATTCGGCCTTCAAGGAAACGATTGAGCGGTCGAACGTGAATCGCCTGGTGGTCACGAACCGGATCTCGATTACGGAGAGCCTGCCGTACGCGTACATGCAACAGATCGAAGCGCTGCCCGGTGTGGAGCGCGTCTCGCACGAATCGTGGTTCGGGCCGTATTACCAGGATCCGAAGAATTTCATTGCGGCATTTCCCGTCGAGCCCGAACGCGAATTCCCGGCGCATCCGGAATACCACGTGCCGGCGGATCAATTGGTTGCGCTCGAACACACGCGTGACGGCGCGATTGTCGGTGCCCATCTGGCAGCGAAATACGGTTGGAAGATCGGCGATCGCATCCCGTTGCATTCGACGATTTGGGTCAAGGCGGCCGACGGCAACTCCGATTGGGACTTCGACATCGTCGGTATGTACCAGGACAGCGCCGATCGCTCGCGCGAAGACGCGATGTTCTTCAACTACAAGTACTTCGACGAAGCGCGCAGCTTCGCGAAGGGCACGGTGGGCTGGTACATCGTCGTCGTGAAGGATCCGTCGCAATCGGCGGTCGTGGCAAAGGAAATCGACGACCATTTCGCCAACTCGCCCGACGAGACGAAGACGCAAACCGAGAAGGAATTCCAGCAGTCGTTCATGAAACAGATCGGCGACATCAACCTGATCGTGACGTATATCTTGTTCGCGGTTTTCTTCGCCTTGCTGTTTGCAGTCGGCAGCACCGTCATGCAAGCCGTGCGCGAACAAGTGCCGGAGTTGGCGGTGCTCAAGACGCTGGGCTTTTCCGATATGCGCTTGCTCGTGCTCGTCCTCGTGCAATCGCTGACGCTGTGTGTCGTGGCGGCATTGCTCGGTCTCGGTCTTGCCGAGTTGATGTTCCCCGTACTGCGCAACACGCTCGGCGTTGTCAAGCTGCCGCCGGCGGTGATTCTCGAAGGGGTGCTGATGTCCGCGCTGCTCGCCGTGGCCACCGGCATGGTTCCGGCTTGGCGTGCCAAGCGTTTGGTCATCGTGGAGGCGTTGCGCTCATGATCAAGCAAATCGTTGCAGTAACGTGGATGAACCTGCGTAGCTTGCCGCAGCGCATCAGTACCGCTTGGGTGATCGTCATCGGGATTGCGGTGACGGTGGCCGTGATGGTGTCGGTGCTGGCAATGGCCGCGGGTTTCCAGCACACGCTCAAAGGCACTGCGCGCGACGACCGCGCCATCGTGCTGCGCGCCGGATCGCAAGCCGAACTCGAAAGCACGATCGACCGCCAGAATGCGCAGACGATCATGGACGCGCCCGGCGTACGCAAGGACGAAGCGGGGCGGCCGATCGCATCCGCCGACGCGGTGGTGATCGTGGCGTTGCCGCAGAAGAAAGATGGCGCCGATGCCAATGTCACGCTGCGCGGCGTCGGCCCAAATGCGGCCACGCTTCGGCCCGAGATGCATTTGATCGCGGGCCGGATGTTCCGCCCGGCGGTGCGTGAGCTCATCGTCGGCAAATCCGCGGTGGCCCAATTCAAAGGGCTCGAACTCGGAAGTCATATCGCTTTCCGTAACTCCGAATGGACCGTCGTCGGCATCTTCGAGAGCGACGGCGATGCGCACGAATCGGAGCTGCAGGGCGATGTGGAAACGGTGCTGTCCGCCTATCGGCGCAACGGTTTTCAATCCGTGACGGTGATGCTCGATTCGGCTGCCGCGTTCGATCGATTCAAGAGCGCATTGACGACCGATCCGACGTTGAAAGTCAGCGTCCAACGCGAGGCCGATTACTACGCGGCGCAATCGCGCAATCTGTCGAAGCTGCTGAACATGCTGGCGTACTTTGTCGGCGGCATCATGGCGCTCGGCGCGTGCTTCGGCGCGCTCAACACGATGTATACGGCCGTATCTACCCGCACCCGGGAGATTGCAACGCTGCGTGCGATTGGGTTCAGCGGCGCGCCCATCGTGATTTCGGTGCTGGTGGAATCGCTATTGCTGGCGATCGTCGGCAGCGCGATCGGTTCGGCGGCGGCTTGGGTATTCTTCGACGGCAACACAGTCAATACACTCGGCGCCGGGTTCACGCAGGTGGTGTTTCACTTGACGGTGACGACGTCGCTGCTCGTCTCGGGTGTATTCGTCGCGTGCACGATCGGCATGCTCGGCGGCCTGTTGCCGGCGCTCCGGGCCGCGCGGCAGCCTATTGCAACGGCATTGCGCGCAAGTTGAGCGGCCAGTCGAGGGGCGAGTTCAGCGGCGAGTTCAGCGGCCAATTTCGACCGTTCGTCGCGCGCGGCTGCCGTTCGTCGCACGCTTTGCGGGGCGTGTGCAATAGCGTGTAAAGTGGCCTGCGGTGTCGATTCTAATTGGCGACGCCGGGAAATCACATCATGGACACCAGGCTCGATCTGCTTTCACGCACCGCCAGCATTCCGCACCGCCTTGAAGGCGGTGTCGCGCGTCGTTTCGCTTCCCTCATCCGGCTCATTGCATTTAACTCTGTAGTCGGGCTGGGGTTTTGGGCGGCACATCGCAGCGATCCTTTGCTGCCGTATCTCGTCATCGCCAATGCGATCGGGCTCACTGCTTCGGCGCTTGGCGCGTTACTCGACAGGTTTCGGTCGATCCGGCTCGGGCCGATTGCACGGGTTCTGCTGATTGCACCGGCTAGCGTCGTGATCGGTGTCGAGTTCACGGCGACGACCGTCGGCGGCACACCGCATCTGTTGGGACGTAGCGGTGTCGACGCATGGCTCAACTACGGCACCTCGTTCGTCATTGCGGGCGTGGCATGCGCCTTCTTTGCGGTGTTGGGGCAAGCGTTGCATATGCGTGCGTCCCTCGAGACGCAGCGGCGCGAGGCGGCGGAGCTGCGGCAATCGGAGACGGCGGCGCGGCTCGCGTTGCTCCAAGCCCAGATCGAGCCGCATTTTCTATTCAATACCCTGGCCAATATTCAAAGCTTGATCGAACGCGACCCGAAGCGCGCCGCGTCCATGCTGGACAGCCTCAATCGCTATTTGCGGGCGAGCCTGAGCCGTACTCGCAGTGCGACGTCGACGCTGGAAGACGAACTCTCGCTCGTCGAAGCACTGCTCAAGATCGCCGCCGTGCGCCTTGAAGACCGGCTGAGCTATGAGATCGACGTACCGGAACCGCTGCGCAGTTTGACGCTCGCGCCGCTGCTCTTGCAACCGCTCGTCGAGAACGCATTGCTGCATGGCATTGAACCGTCGATCGAAGGTGGGCACGTGCGCATCGTGGGGCGCCGCGAGCATGAGAGGCTGACGTTGCAGGTCATCGATACGGGTGTCGGGCTGGGACATTCAACGAAGGTGCATGGCGGCGTGGGGCTTTCGAACGTTCGAGCGCGGCTCGTTTCCTTGTACGGCGAACGCGGGCGGGTATCCGTCGCCTCGAATGCCGATGCCGCGCGGGGCGTGACCGCGAGCTTATCGATTCCGCTTCGCTGATATGCCTTCCGCCTTGATCGCCGACGACGAGCCGAATCTTTCGGCCGAACTTGCATCGCGGTTGACGCGCTTTTGGCCGGAGCTGCAAATCGTGGCTATGCCACGTGACGGCCTGACTGCGCTTGCGCAGCTGAACGAGAAGCGGCCCGATTTTGCGTTCCTCGATATCCGGATGCCGGGCATCGACGGGCTCAAGGTGGCGCAGCTCGCGACGGGCGCGCGAGTGGTATTCGTGACCGCCTTCGATGCGCATGCCGTGGAGGCATTCGAAACCTCGGCGGTCGATTATCTGCTCAAGCCCGTGACCGACGAAAGGCTATTGCGCTGCATCGCGCGCTTGCAGCGGCATGGGGCGCCGCCGGCCGATGCGACGGCCGCCGCCGTCGCGGCTTTTGCGCAACAGGACGCGCAGCCGATTCGTTGGCTGACGGTAGGCGTCAAAGACGCCACGAAGCTGGTTTCGATCGACGACGTCCTCTTCTTCCAAGCCACCGACAAATACACGGAAGCGGTCACGTCGGCGCATCGGCATTTGATTCGTACGCCGCTCAAGGAACTGTTGCCGCGCTTGGATGCGGAGCGGTTTGCGCAGGTGCATCGCGGCGTGATTGTCGCTTATGCCGCGATCGATCGAATCGAACGCGACTTGCTGGGCCGCCTGCGGATTCACCTCACCGGACACGATGCCGTGCTGCCGGTCAGTCGCGCTTATGGTGGGTTGTTTAAGCAGATGTGAGGACGGGGAATCGCCTTTTTCCGCGACGTTCGCCGCGCCCCTTGTGCCTCACAGTTGCGAACGCAAAAATAGTCGTCGGTCATTCGACCATTCTCATGGCTGCGCAATGCACGGCTGTATATTGAAATGCCTTTCCCACGACGACGGATCCTGGTAGCACACGTCGCCGCGCGCGAGCCGAAAAACCTGGTTCTTTAGCGTCAACTTGGACGAATGCGACATGCTTCCTGCCCGATGAGGGCGCCGACGATTCCCGCCCGGACTAAGATGAGGGCGACAGTCATTTGCGTACCTCCGGCCACCATATGCTGAGCACGGTCAGCGGATCAGTGCCGGTCGCCATGATCTGGTGTGGAACCCAAGGCGGGAAGAACACTGCATTCCCTGGATACAGTGGGATTTCGTCTTCGCCGGAGCGCAGGATTCCGCTCCCCTCCTGCAAAACCCATAGTTCCGCAACCTCATGTGTTTCTCGTTCGGTGGTTCTTCCCGGGAGTAGCGTGAACCATAATGTTTTGATCGGTAGACTCACGTCGGAAGACTTCTCTGCGAGGTATATCCTCACCGGTTTGGATTCCAACGGGTCATAGGAGATTTTCATGGGTATGGAAAGGCTCATGGTGCGTTTTGCGGTCGGCGAAAGATGCTGGTTGGCACTATCGCGCCTCAACAACGCTCAGGTGGTTCTCGAGTAGCATGCCATTGTTCCAGGCCGTCGTTGTCGTCGCCGGGGAAGACGGATATATCTCACTGCCCGCAATGGCGTTAAGCACGCGCGCGCTTCGGCACGAGATGAGACTAAGATTAGGATCTGCTATCCCATGTGTTCGCTCGGCGCCATTCAACATGTAGATCCTCAGGCTCTCAGGGCCATCCCACGCTAAGGAATAATCCGGGCGTATCTGCAATGCTCCGCTTGCATCGACCATGCGGTCGCGCAGACTCTCCATGAACGTGGGAAAAACGGATCGATAGCCGGAACAGAAGATGACGATGTCGGCTTCGCATTTTTCCACGCAATTCCGGTCCAGATTGTGCAGCGTTGCAATTAGCTGTCTTCCATATTTTCGTAGGCCAGTCATGCGTCGGCACGGTAAGAGGTTGTGCTGCAAGCTGCCGTTTCCTGAGATATCCAATTGATAGAGGCGGGCATAGATCCTCTGAATCAAAGGCTCGGATATGCCATCGCTTGCCAGCCGTTGCTGGTTGAGTAGGTTTAAGCGACGCTCTTGCGAAAGGCCGTAAAAATAATCAACGTAAGGCGCCGCGAACCATTCGTTCGAAAATGCTGAATCGTCCATGGGCAGAAAACCTACGCGACTTGATATCCAGGTGATTGAAGACGGAAGCGTCCGATCATGCGAGAGCAAAAAATCAACGATTTCAGCGCCGCTTTGTCCCGCGCCGACGACGAGAACCCGTTTGCCATCGAAATCTGGGTTGACGTTAAGTATCTCGCTGCTGTGCAGGACGTGGGGATTGTCCTTGTGCGCGGCGGCAAAGTCCGGCAGAGCTGGTACTCGGCCGGTTCCAATAACTAGGGACGTTGCGGCTGCCTGGAACTGCGACTCGCACATCACCGTGAAGCAGCCGTTCGATATACGTACTGTCTTGACACGCTCGTTCCATCTGATTGTGGGGAGTTGACGCGCCACCCATCGAAAGTACTGCTCGAATTCATGTCGCGAACAACCGGTCTTGTTGGCTACTATCGCGCGATATATGCGCCCTTCCTGCACGAGAAAATTCAGGAACGAATAGCGGCTGGTCGGGTCGACCAGCGTCACTAAGTCTTTCAGATAGGACACCTGGAGAACGCTCCCGGGAAGCATGGCTCCGGCGTGCCACTGAAATTGCGGCTTGGCGTCCAGAAATTTTCCGTTCAGACTACTAATCGGCGCAGCCAATGCGGCAAGACTTAGATTCGATGGGCCCGCACCAATTCCAATGAAATCTAACCTCTCCAATGTTTTTCTCCCAGATAGTCGGACTCGCCGTCCAGTTAACGAAGTCATTCTCCGCGACGTCACGACTCGATCGACGCTTCGGGTGTGAACAGGAAGCCGATGCGGTCAACGTCAAGGTTTATCACGGTACGTGGCAAATATGCGTCCGGGCAATCCCAGTGAGCATCTTCTACTCGACCAGAGCAGCCCAAGATGTTCCAGAGTTGACACGCCATCGTCGGTGCGATCGGAAATAGGCCAATCGCAAGTGCGGCAGCGGTGGCAAGCTCGTCAACCACTTCGCGTACGAATGTCGCATAAAGATCTGGATAAGCCGCGAGATGTTCCGAGTCTGTACCGGCTGCTGCCGCAGTCTCTGCAAGTAAATCTAGCTGCTGTAGGGCAGTTCGCGGCGAAAAATGCTCGACGCTATATGCCTGATGTATACATTCAAGCGCAATTTCTATCGACCTACGGCGCGAGTTCGTTGCGAGTGCACGATCGAGGATCTTGTTCGCATGCGGTGTGACCGAAGCCGCAAGTCTGCTGCGCCGGGCAAGCGACGTCAGCCAGCTGTACCAACGCGGAAGCAGTTCTCCATGCACTCGCGCGTAGAAATCTTCCCAGCGGAAATTAGTTTGGGACACAGTAGGGCGATCCCACGAGAGATAGAGTCGCAAATGATCGGCAGGAATTCTTTCGAGTGCTTCGGATAGCCAGATCGCGTGACTACGGCTGGTCGAGAACTTCAGACCTTCGAGTCGATAAAACTCGTTGGTGATGAAAGCAGTTGGCAGGGGAATAAGCGCATCGAAGGCACGTATGATGGCTGGAAAGAGCAAGGCATGGAAATAACCGTTGTCAATGCCGAAGAATTGTATGACCGATTGCCGACTGTGCCACGCTCCAACTGTGTGCTCATCTCCATTACGGCGAGGTAGCCAGCAGCCATTTCAAACCAGACGTAGATTCGATGACTCTTAAAATTTTCGATAGGAACGTTAATGCCCCACTCGGCAGGATGGGAAACGGCGATCTCAGGTAGGCCGGTTACAATCATGTCATGTGACAACGCGCGTAAATGCCAGTTCATATTGGTGCTTGTCACGAACTGACGCAAAGCATTAGTATGCCGCCAGAGTAGAAAATAAAGCCGCTCGCACGGTCGTGTCTCGCACTCAGATAGGCAATCGTGCACCGCGGGTTTTTCAAGTCGCCGCAATAGTTTGGGCGGCCGCAAGACTCATGCGTTACCGCATGATTGAGCGCCACAATGAGGACATTCGCCCGTGACGTACGCTTCGTACCCCCAGCGCTCACATGCTGAGCAATACGGGAGGGGTTTTGTGCGAGCGACGATGTCCCCTTGCTCAAATAACTTCTGGAAGATGTTCTGCGTTAGTGCCCGATGATATGGGGTGTGAATCGGGCGACCTATAATATCGAATTTTACATTTACGTTATTCCACGCTTCGATGATTCGGTTTCCGAACCACCGCGCCGTCATTTCCGCGGTCTTCCCATCTCGGATTCCGCGAGACTCGGTATAGCTCTGGTGGTCGTCGATTCCCGTAATCGCTTTAACATCTGCTCCAATTTACGTAAATGCCGTACAAAAATATCTGCCGCGAGATAAGGGCCACATAGGTGGCCGAGATGGAGATCTCCATTGGGTGTCGGCGAGTCGCGGTGACCAGCCACGCTTTTGTTTCCATCGGTACCTGTCCTCTTGAATTGATCATCGGATTCGGGGCAGAGAAGAACGTGCCTCTCGTCCTTCGTTGAGCAACGTTATTCAATCGGGAAGTCGCGTTTGGCTACAGTAATGCTACAAGTGTGATGGTTGCTTGATCTGGCAGGTCGCTTGTCTACGTTTTGGTCGACCGTTCACCGCAGACATCCTGAGGAAGCCATTTACACATCACCAACGCCATCACTGCGAAGCAGAAGGAGGCTCCGATCGGCGCGTCACCATGCTCGGCTAATAGGCCACCCAACATTGCTCCCGCCGGATACCCTGCTAGATTCAAGCTTGACGAGACGGCTAGCGTGCCAGTCGCCCCGCTGCTAGGTAGCGCGGCTTACGGAGCGAAAGCAAGCCCACATCCAGTAGACCGACTGCGATGCCAAGAGACAAAAACGCAACGAACACCCCGAAGACGTTGTTGAGCATGAACAGCGCTGTGACGCCTATAGCCGTCAGCGCTGCGCCCGAACTCATCATGCGACGTTCGCAGCCCAACTCTACGTAGAGGCCAGCTGCAAGCGAGGCGAAAATTCCTGAAACGCCCGCTATTGCCCAGCAAATGCCGACCCACGAAACATCCAACCCGAACCGGAAGTGATAAGCAGTGGCGATGCAACTACCAGAATACCGATTGCCACCTGATACAGAAAGTACACACCGGTGAGTTTACGCAAAACCGGATGCGAAAAAACGCTCGGATCGCGTTCGCGGTTTGGGCAACTCGCGTTGGTGCACCGGACTCATGAACTAATGATCCCGAAGTCAATGCTATCGCGGCTGCCGACAGAAAGACGACGCCGACGGCGGCCACGCTCATTCGACCACCTATTGCGATGACGGCTAAGCCGGCGAAAGCGGGGCCTACCATATCGGCCAGGGCAGATAACGTGGAATCTAGACCATTGGCGGGGCCGCGCGATTTCGTGGGCAGGATGAATGAAATATAGCTGCGCATTGCGACATTCCCGAACGCACTGGTGACGATGAAAGGAGCGCCAGGCCCCAGAGAATCCACATCCCTGAAGGTTCGTCCGATACACCAAACGCGATGCCGATTGCGGCAATACCCTTGATCGAGTAATCGACCGTCATCCAACCGGCAACATTGCGCCCTTGAAGAAACGTGCCGCTAATGGGACTGAAAACCAGTCCGGGTAGTGTCGCGAGCAACACTGCAAGTCCTGCTGCAGCCGGGCGCTGCATATCGGCGACGACAAATATTACTAACGTTACATCGAACATCGTCTGACCAACGCGCCCCGCTAGCGTCGATACAGCGAGTCGTGCGAAACCTCGGTCTTTGAGGATATTCTGATAGCTCATTTCAGACCTACTTCTCCGATGGTTGTTGCCAGCAGCTCGCCGACCCTTTGTGGCTCATCAAGCCAGGGCGCATGCCCCGCGCCGGGTATCGTTTCTACGGTGCAGTTTCCGGCCGCCGCGCCAATTTCCATTGCTGACGCAGCACCTGCCCACGGGTCTTGCTCCCCGTTGATGACCAGAATTGGTGCTTGCACCTGCCGCACAAGTTTCAGCATTTTGTCGCCAACCGGTTTTACGAGAAGTGAGCGGACGGCATGCAAATTCCAGGAGCGACGACATGAATCGAGAAAGGCACGCTGAGCCGAGCCTGTTATCGGCAGCGTAAGTGACAGGTCTGCAACCAATAGATCAAGTAGCGCGGACTCCTCACGTGGCAACGTGCTTGACGAAAGCGATTGCGCACGGTGCGCATATTGGCGCGTTGGCCGATCGGCAATACGCAGGCGCCTTCTAAGCAGGTCCGGCTGATCGATGCGATCGATCAACTGGGCCGCTATGAGTACGACGGCCACTAAGTTCACTGAGGTTTGAGTGGCGGCACGGATTGCAGCCCAAGCGCCAGCGGAATGACCAATTAACACAATTTTCCGGCTCGAGGGCGTCGCGTTTATCAGTGCGGTCAGTCTGGCGGCTTATACCGCGATTGGATCATCGTCGCGATTGCAAGCCGACACTGCAGCCATGCGGCCGCAATCGCGGGGAAGGGGCAGGCCAGCTAGCGTCTCCGCTCCAAGTCCCGGGCCTCCAGGCGCGAGAACGAAGGTTGAACGGTGCATCGAGGTTGACATTGCTGGTCATCTCCAATCGGGAAAGATGGCTCGGCGAGGAGCAGTTTCACGCTAGCCTTTCGGGGCTACTTCAAATCACCCATCTGCGCAGCATTCAATTACTGTGCTCTGCCTTTGTGCGGTCATTGCGGGGCTGTGAATGACCATTTACACAATTCGAGAAGAGTGTCCCTAGGACGACGCCGCCCTCTCTGAGTGGGATTTCCTGCGGAATGTTGCGGGCTCGTTCGAGCGCGGGTGCCATACGCTCCCGCCATTCGTCGGTAAGGTTCGCCGGTACGGCGCCGGGAATGAATCGCACGGTCTCAACACACGTTGGCGTACCGCATGAACATGCGAATTCCCACGGTAACTCGTGTCTGAACGTTCGATAGTCGATCGTGACTTCTTCGCCGGCCTTAATGTCACGCACCGCAATGCCCACGCTGAGTCCATAGTCGAGGACCGATGCATTGCAGGAGTGGTTCAGCAGATGCGCCCCCATGCAAGGGAGAATGACCTTGCCATCGGAGAGTCGGTACCCGTACTCATGGAGCCATCCACCACTGCCGGGACGGTCGCTCCCAACCGAAGCCCCGTCCCAAATATGACAGGTAGCACATGGTCCCCATACCGCGGTACCGAGATCAATGTCGCGCGAGGCTATAATCCCGGTACGGACATGCCGCTAAACGCGGGGTGCAGAGCAGAGTGCAACATTATTGAATTCCAAGAATTTTTTGGGTGGCACTTCCAATCTCGGCAACGGCATCCGCTGAGCGGCCCACAACTGATAGCGCCATTTGCCGTCGGTGCCGAACGTTTCTGCCGTCAATACCGCTCGTGCCTCTGCATTTCGGACGCTGACGCCAGCGGCTTTTAGTGCGCCTACCGCTTCCGAAAAGTTCATCCGACGACCTCCTGGCCTCACGTCTGCAGCCAGCGCGTCGGCGATAAGACGGGGTAGAGTCTTCTCGCTAGTTCTTCGAGATAAGTCCCCCCGGTTCGTCGCACGTTGGCTTCAGTCACGACGAAGCCACCTTCATATGTACCGCTATCGACATCAAAGATTCCGCGGTATCCGCGCGCGCGCAGCCATGTTCCCAAGGCAGTGCCCGCTTGCAGCAACTGTGGAGCAAAAGGGCTTTGCTCGGCAGGCGTCACCATTCCGGTCCAGGCGTTGTCTACCGTTCTTTGATCGCAGCTGTAGAACACACTTGTGCCCACATCATCGATGAGCATCTCGATGCTTGGGGTACCGAAAAACGGTAGATATTCTTCGTAGACCCAGCCACAGTCGCGAATAGGCTGCCCGGCGATAGCATCTTCGATCTGTTCATCGATCTTGGCCTTGCTACCCAAGCGTATCACGACATTTCCGAATCCGTTGGATGCGCGGTTGGTCTTACTATCGCCGCCGAATGGTGACATAGGAAGTGCCGCAGGCTTGCTTTCAATTCATTCGGCGTGCGGGAATATCCTCCATCGGCGACGGCAGTCCCAAATCACCGGCGATCTCGCGAAAGCCGCGTTTGGTGTTGATCAGGCGCAGTGCTTCGAGAACGGAAGCGGTTGGTAGAGCGGTGTACGGAAGAATACGGACACCGGTTGCGCGAGAAAATTCGAGCACCTGGCTATCCAAAATGAAGGGTGCCAATTCGGATCGGGACGCTACGCGCTGCGTTGCCCCGAGGTCGCGGACAATATCGATAGCGTGAATCTGCGCACGTCGGGCGGAGCAATGATTTCGATTTGTCCGACATCCATATCAAGTGTTTCGGAAACGTAGTCTTTGAACGCTGAGCTGCAGGGAGCTAGTGTTATGACACAGTCTCCAGGGAGTGCCTGCCAAAGCTTGCGTGGCGTTATTGCCGCCATTGTGCGGCGATACGCATCACTCGGAGTATCAGCCATGATTTCGTTGACGGTATTGGCTAAGGATCGTGTGGGCGGGCCGGTGAGTCATTTCGTTGCCCCCTTGGTAGCGGCGAATATCGCGTGACCTGCATACATCCAAACTACATCAACTGCTACGAAACCAGCCTCCCGGAGCCAGTCGAGGCGCTCGCTCACTGTCGATGGTTTATCAATGGGATCGGGAGAAAGGAGGCGGTAGTAGTTCCATCCTGTTTCCTCAAAAATCATTGAGCGTTCGCTGTTACCACCTTGCAGAACGGAAGCGTTTCGGACGGCCTCCGCCCATTGTGCGCCGTTAAAAGCTTGCGGGTCACGGGCCCGGCAGCTTCGACCAAATCGGCCATAACGAATATCCCACCCGCGACGAAGCGTCTGATGAATATCCCTATAGAGCGACTGCTTTTCTCTGGCATCGAGGTGATGCACCGCTAGGGAAGTCATAACAGCGTCGTAGTTGGCGTGCTGGCGCCAATCACGTTCCTCGATGTTTGCTTGCGACAGTTCGTAACGCCCATTGAACTCTTCAAGCCTAGCTCGGGCTACTGAAAGCATTTGGGAGCAACCATCCAGTAGCGTCACGCGTGCGTCAGGCTTTGCGCGGAGATACGCTTCCGTTAGTCGCCCCTCGCCGGCGCATATGTCGAGCACGTGAGGAGCCTTTAGATCACTAAGCAGATCCCGTACGACGCGGATTTGCTCATCGCCACGGGGCACGAAAACATCCCCAAACCTAAGAAATAGTTCGGTGTCGGAGCGATTCCATATTGATTGTGTCTGTTTAACCGTCATTCATTTACTCCCTCTGCGTTAATTAATAACAAAGGCCGGCGAGTGGATAATGAGGCGACGAAATGATAATTGAAAATAAACAATGCATAGTCATAAGGCACATCCTTTTGGACGAAAGGAACCGCGTGTAGCCTAGGTCGAACCAGATAGGGTGACGTCAGGCCACGCTCACTGCTGAAACGATGGCGGATAGGTGTGCTGGGAGCCCCACGGGTCCGTCACCAGGTAGTCCTCGCCGACCGCTTCGATGTATGAGGGGCCGATGGGTACCTTGCCGTGACCGCCCGGATGTTCGAGGACATATAGCGGCTGGCAAGTTCCGCTTGTATTCCCACGCAGGTGACGCATCAGCCGTTGCCCGTCCAAGATACTTGTTCTGAAGTGACTAGTGCCTTTTGCGAGGTCGCCATGGTGGAGGTAGTAGGGTTTCACTCGATTTTCTACTAACGTGCGGAACAAGTCTTCCAACGCCTGTGGCGTGTCGTTGATGCCTTTCAGAAGCACCGTCTGGCTTAACAGTGGGAGTCCCGCGATTGAGCAGACGATACAATGCATCTCGAGCAGCCTGCCCTATTTCCTACTATGGTTGGTATGAACTACGTCCACACGGGCGTTCGCGTGCTTAAGGCGTCGATCAGCTCGGCGGTGACTTGGTCAGGGCTAACAATCGGAACGCGAGTGTGAAACCTAATTACCTTTACATGTTCAATTGCGTCTAGTTCCTTCATGATAGGGAGGAGTTTTTTTGCAGGCATGATCAGTGGATCGCCGCCCGAAAATATGACCTCCCATATTTTGTTGTTCGCGCGGATATAATCTATGGCTGCGTCCAGCTCCGACGATGAGAGCATTTGCTGGCCTGGCCCGACGAGTTCGCGTCTGAAGCAGAAGCGGCAGTAAACGGGACACATGTGCGTGATTTTAAGAAGAACGCGATTGGGGTAGCGATGCGTGATGCCCTTTACCGGCGTAAATCGCGAATCTGCGATCGGGTCCTGCAGTTCGTTCGGCGCGCTAATCAGTTCGGAATCACTTGGAACGAATTGTTTTGCAACTGGATCGTCTCGTCGGATAATTCTTTCCTGCATTGTCTGCGTAATAGCAACCGCGTAACGTTCCACAACCCTCGTGATTTCTGGTAATTGTTGTTCGCGAATCAAACCATGCTCAACAAGGCTGCGGGCAAGGCGAATGGTCGGCATCGTCGTCCTTTCGAAGGTTTAGTCAAAAACACTACTCAAACATTGCGTAGCGGAATCCGATAAATCTTTGATGCAGAAATCGTACAATTAGATTGCGTCCTGCTGCGTTAAAAACGGATACCCTCGTTTTGCTTATCCGATCTGGTGCGACTGGTTGGAAATATAGCATGTGACGATGAGGCCGATTAAGTGTGGAAATCTGTAGTAGTTGCGTAGACCCGACTGGACCGCGCTTCCGTTCGTCCGGTTTTTTATGTTACTGCCTCTTGCGGCGGGTATTGTTGTATATCGTTTGCCGTGGCGCGGTGACGTTTCGATTGGTATAGGTCCAGTTGAGTTTTTTCGTGGCGAATGACTCAGCTCGCGTCAGATAGCATCGCAGACTCTAGGGGGAACGGATGCCGGACGTAGTGCAAAGGGAGTTTCATGCATCGTTTTTCGAGAAAAATCCATCATTCTCGGCAACAGATCATGTTATCGAGGTTACGCGGCCGCTGAGTTTTCTTGGGTTTGGTTATTTTACGTTTGATAGACACTATAACGATGGTGGTCGGATCGTATTGACCAATCATGCACAATGGATTAGATATTATTGGGAGCGTGGGCTCTTCAAGAAAGCGATTTTTGAGGTTTCGCCGTCAAAATTCACAAATGGTCATGTGTTCTGGGAATGGCTTAATCGAGAGCCGATTTATTCCGCGGCTGCCGAGCACGGTATCGTCACGGTGTGACATTAACCAGGCGGCATGCGAGTTATTGCGATTTTTTTCATTTTGGTGCAACGAATAACAAAATTATAGATGGCAGTGTCATTGAAAATAATATCGATAGGCTTCATAAATTTGCGTCGATCTTTGTATATAAGATGAAATCTCATATCTTCGCGGCAGAAAAGGAAAGAATATTTACCGGTGTTGTAGATCGGCCTTCCGTTGCGACCAACGTTGGTGAGACGGATCTAAATGCTTTTGAGCGCGACATAGGAAATTTGTTGGGTAAGCGCGACGCGTCGCGAATTTTTCTCGGTGAGGAATTTGGTCATCGTTATTTGACGCGAGGTGAAGTCCTGTTGCTTGAGGGGTTGGCGACGGGTATTTCTTGCTGGGAAATAGCAGAAAAATTGAATATCTCAAGTGGGGCGGTGGACAAACATATTAAAAATATAAAAGAGAAGCTTGGTTGCAAGACTTTGTGTCAAGTCGGTTTTGTTGTTGGGCGCCTCGGTGTAAAGGTCGGGCGCAATTCGTGTAACGTTTAAAAAAGGGGGCCGATATGGAGCTTTGGTTGGACTCAATCAATATTAAAACGATCAGGCATGCTGCTGAATTGGGTGTCCTGACCGGAGTGACAACAAATCCTACGATACTGGCCAGATCGGATCAAACGTTTGAATATGTCGTCGAAAGCATCGTAGATAATCAATCGGGAAAAATCGCAATTCAAGTCGCTCATACCGAATATGATGCTATGATAAAGCAGGCAATCAAGTTGACCGGAATTAGTGACCGCATCGTGATCAAGATACCCGCAGTGGGCGATGGGCTGCGAGTTATCGCAGCTTTGGCACGCGAGAACATTGCGACGGTGGCGACGACCATATTCGAATCCCGGCAGATCGTTATGGCTTCAGCGTGCGGGGCTACTTATGCCGCCCCCTATTTGAATCGGATTCAAACGACGACAGGCGGAGCATTTGAGGTGTTGGAGAAATCTCAGAGGATAATTGAGACCTATAACTTTAGGACTAAGATATTGGCGGCGGCGGTGAAGTCGGTCGAGCAATTCATGCGCTGTGCGGAGCTTGGGGTGTCTGCCGTGACATTGCCGGATGACGTTTATCAAGCATTGTTTGCCTCCAGCGGAAATATAGCCGGTAGCCTCGAGAAATTCGATCTCGCATGGAATTCAAACGCTGGGATGAACGGGTCCCCGTTCTTTGCATAGCCGCGTGCTGCCGGCACCGGCGCTCGAGTAGGATACTGGTGAGTGGCCTTTGCCCCCGGCGCTCGTAGTTGGCGATGATAGACGTTCTCACGGGCTTATCGGACCAGCCGGGCTTGAGCGATGCACTGCTGCGCGTCCAACGCCTGCGGCGTTTAGTACACCGGTCAGCAATCGAAGCGAGGGAGGCGCGCGAGAACGCGCCCGATTTGCAGTCGATCGAGAGAAAGCACCCGTTGCTGTCGCTGGTTACCGCCAACGGACGGGGGGCGGCCGTTTTGTAATCACATTGTCCTAAGTGCAAACCGCTTCAGCTTGCCCGTTTCGGTCCGCGGCAAGGCGTCGATGAATTGAACCACGCGTGGATACTTGTACGGCGCGACGGTTTGTTTAACGAATGCTTGAAGTTGTGCAATCAGCGCATCGTCGCCTACGTACCCAGGCTTGACGACGACGAATGCCTTGACGACCTGTCCCCGCTCCTCATCGGGCGCGCCAATGACGCCGCATTCCAACACCGCCTCATGCTGCATCAACACGCTCTCGACTTCCGGCCCGGAAATGTTGTAGCCGGCCGATACGATCATGTCGTCGGCACGCGCTTGATAAAACACATAACCATCGGCATCGACATAGACGGCATCCCCCGGCAGATTCCACCCGTCGCGCACAAACTTTTTTTGGCGTTCGTCCGCCAAATACCGGCAGCCCGTCGGCCCCCGCACGGCCAGCTTGCCGACTTCGCCCGTCGGAACCGGCTGCATTTCGTCGTCGACCACTGCAACCTCATAGCCGGGAATGGCCTGTCCGATCGCGTGAGGGCGAACCTTCTCGCCCGCCGACGAGATGAAGATATGGATCATCTCCGTCCCGCCGATCCCATCGATCATTTCGAGCCCCGTCGCATCACGCCAAAGCGCGCGCGTGGAATCGGGCAATGCCTCGCCTGCGGAGACGGTTTTCTTGAGCGTCGATAGGCGGTAACGTCCTACGAGCGGCGCCATTTGACGATAGAACGTCGGTGCGGTGAACATCGTCGTCGCGTGAAAACGCTCGACGGTCCGCAGCAGCGTTTCGGGCGTCAGCTTTTCGATGAGCACGGTAGAAGCGCCGACGCGCATCGGAAAACACAGCAGCCCGCCGAGGCCAAACGTAAAGGCGAGCGGCGGTGTGCCGCAAAAGATGTCGGCCGACGTGGGCTTCAGAATGTGGCGCGGGAATAGATCGCACATCGCCAACACGTCCCGATGAAAATGCATGCAGCCTTTCGGCGCCCCCGTCGTGCCGCTCGTGAATGCGATCAAACATACATCGTCCGCCGCGGTATCGCATGCAATGAATTCGTCGGGCTTTTCTAACGCCATCGATTCGATCGAACCGGGCGCGTCGCTATGAAACACCCGGACCTCCTTGAGATCGGCGCAGAAGAATGCATCTTGCGCGTCGCGGCATCGGTCCAACTCATCGATGAGACGCGTATCGCAAAGCGCCGCGCCGATCTTTGCCTTATCGATGATCTGCTTGAGTTCCTTGGCTCGTAGGAGCGGCATGGTGGGCACCACCACCAACCCCGCCTTCAAACTCGCGAGAAACGCGGCCGCCATTTGCAATGTATTGGGGCCGCGCAGCAAAACGCGATTGCCGGGCACGAGCCCCATGTCTTCGACGAGCACATGCGCCCAGCGATTCACCATGTCGCAGAGCTCGCGGTACGTGGTGCCCTGCGGCGCGTCGTTCAGCTCCGACCAGATCGCCATGCGATCGCCGTGGCCGGCTGCAATCGTCGCATCGAGCAGTTCGGCCGCGCAGTTGAAACGCTTGGGGTAGGAGACATCGGGATGATCGAGCAGCAAGACGGGCCATTGATCTTGCGGCGGCAGATGGTCTCGCGCAAACGTATCGACATGGGCAGACGCTTCCATGGCTCGCTCCGGATCAGTCGGGTATGACGGCGGTGGCTTCGATTTCGACTTTCGCTCGATCTTCTATCAGCGCGGCCACCTGCACCGCACTCATGGCGATGTCGTAATCGCCGATTAGTTCGCGAAACGCTTGACCGACGTCCCTCGATGCGGCGAGGTATTCGCGTTTATCGGTGACGTACCAAGTCATTCGAACCAGATGTTCGGGGCCGGCACCCGCTTCCCGCAGCACCGCGACGATGTTGGCCAGCGCCTGCCGCGCTTGATCCGCGAACGCGTCGGAGCGGAACTGGCCGGTTTCGTCCCAGCCGATTTGGCCGGCGATAAAGATTTGCGTGCCGTGCGCGGCGACACCGTTGGCATAGCCGCGCGGCTTCGGCCAGCCGGCCGGCAACAGGGGACGTTTCATAATGAGGCGCCTTGGGGTTCGAGCGTGGATGGAGTGGCGGCCGCGCGCATGAGCGCCGTGCGGATATCGGGGGGAATTTCGATCGATTCGCCCGATTCGAGCGACATCGTGACCAGCACCTGCGTGGCGGCAAAGCGCACGCCGTTAGGCCCGCGGCCGACGATGCGAATCCGCAACGAGCGGCGGCCGACATCGATCAGCGATAGCGCAAGCGAGATCGTTTCGCCCATTCGGCTCGGCCGTGCGAACTCGCATTCGAGCCTGACGATCGGTAAGCCGACTCGCCGCTTGCCGATGAGTTCGGCGTAGTCGATGCCGAGCGCGTCGGTGAACCAGTCCTCCACTAACGCGTTGGTCAGGGTCAGGTACTGCGGGAAGAAGACGATGCCTGCCGGGTCGCAATGCGAAAAGCGAATGCGTACGGGGCGCTCGAAAACGATCGGTGCGTCGTGCGTCATTGTGCACCCCCCGGTGCTCGATTTTGAACGTCCTGATAGGGTTGACCGTCCTGAAGGCGGGCTTGCGCATGCGCCTTGAGCAGATCCCGGCCCACGATCAATTGCTGGACCTCGGTTGCCCCTTCATAGATGCGCAGCGCGCGAATTTCTCGATAGAGCGTTTCGACCGGCGTCCCGCTGCATACGCCCTGGCCGCCCCACAGTTGCACGGCCGCATCGATGACACGCTGAGCGCCTTCGCTGGCATGCCATTTCGCCATCGCGGCTTCGCGCGTGACGCGCTTACCGTCATCGCGCATCCAGGCGGCGCGATAGACCAGCAGCGCGGACGAATCGATCGTGAGCGCCATTTCGGCCAGCTTTGCCTGGGTCAACTGAAAATCCCCCAGCGTTTGCCCGAACATGCGGCGCGACGATGCGCGCTCTAGTGCTTCGTGCAACGCATGGCGCGCGAAGCCGAGCGATGCGGCGGCGACCGACGTCCGGAAAATATCGAGCGTGCGCATCGCTAGCTTGAAGCCTTCGCCGGCCGCGCCGAGCCGCTGCGATTTCGGCACGCGGGCACCTTCGAAGCGCAGCCGCGCGAGCGGATGCGGCGCGATGACGTCGATGCGTTCGGCGATCGTGAGCCCGGGCGTATCGGCGTCGACGATGAACGCACTGATGCCCCGCGCACCTGGCGCCTCACCCGTCCGTGCGAAGACGACATAGAAATCGGCGATGCCGCCATTCGAAATCCAGGTTTTTTCGCCATCGAGGACATACGCATCGCCGTCTTCGCGCGCGGCGAGCGACAGCGCGGCCACGTCGGATCCCGCCTCGGGTTCTGAGAGCGCAAAGGCTGCGATGGCTTCGCCGTTGGCGACGCGCGGCAAATAGCGGCGCTTGTGGGCCTCGGTGCCGGCCAGCGAAATCGCTCCCGATCCGAGCCCCTGCATCGCCAAGGCGAAATCGGCGAGGCCCGAGCGGGCGGCGAGCGTATCGCGCAGCAGGCACACAGCGCGCGTGTCGATCGTATCGCCATGACCGCCATAGGCCGCTCCCGCTACGCCATAACGCAGCCATCCGCCATCGCCAAGCGTGCGGACGAGCCGGCGGCACTCTTCATCGACGCTCGCGCGCCCGTGCGGGCCCGAGACGAGCGGCTCGGTAGGCGTCAATGCGTCCCGATGCGCGTCGCACCATGCGTCCAGTTCGCGCGCGAGCGTCCGGTGGCGTTCCGCGAAGAACGGCCAGTCGAGCATGTCATGCCGTTGCGTGCTGGCCATGCTCAATCCCCTTCGAAGACAGGCCGTGTCTTGGCCGCGAACGCTTGATACGCGCGCTCGAAGTCGCGTGTCGCCATGCAGATGGCTTGCGCTTGCGCCTCGGATTCGATCGCTTCGTCGACGCTCATGCTCCACTCCTGATGCAGCATTGTCTTCGTGACACCGTGAGCGAAAGTCGGACCCTCGGCGATCGTTCGCGCGAGTTCGTCGGCGTCGGCTAAAAGACGGCCGGGATCGCACAAGCGGTTATAAAAACCCCACGCGAACCCTTCGTCGCCGCTTGCCGACCGGCCCGTGAACAGCAATTCCGAAGCACGCCCTTGGCCGATGATGCGAGGCAGGATCGAGCAGGCGCCCATATCGCAGCCCGCCAAGCCCACACGCGTAAAAAGGAACACGAGCTTGCTGCGCGCGGTGGCGAGCCGCATATCCGACGCCATGGCGATGATCGCGCCGGCACCCGCGCAGATGCCGTCCACCGCCGCGATGATCGGTTGCGGACAATGGCGCATCGCTTTGACGAGATCGCCGGTCATGCGTGTGAACATCAGCAGTTCCGGCATGGGCAGACCGACGAGCGGGCCGATGATCTCGTGCACATCGCCGCCTGAACAGAAGTTCTCTCCGGCACCGTGAATGACGACGGCCTTGACGTCCCGTGCGTAGGCAAGCTGACGAAAGAGGTCGCGCAATTCCGCGTACGAATCGAACGTCAACGGATTCTTGCGCTCGGGGCGGTTCAACATGATCGTGGCCACGCCTTGTTCGAGCCGCCAACCGAAGTGGCGTGCACGGTACGACGCGAGCGTCGTGCGATTCCCGTCGCGCAACGCGTCGGCGGTAGAAACAGCGTCGGTCATTGTTTCGTTCTCCTATTCGTTTGCGCTTGCAGCGCAGGATGCCGCGTGCCGTCGGTGCTAGCCTGACGAATGACGCTAGTGCGACTTGCAAGCACTGGCGGCTACGCTAGCTGCCTTGGCTGATCTTGATGCTGTCGAGCAGGTGCGCTTTGAGCTTGCCCAGGCGCTCATGCATCTCCGATTTTTCGTCGCCCGACAGGCCGCTGAACAACGCCATCACCCAGCCCTCGTGCGCGCGCGCCATGTTGTCGAATAGCGTGCGTCCGGCGCGGGTAAGCCTGACCGTGAAGGCGCGGCGGTCATTCGGATCGACATCGCGTGTCACCAGGCCCTCTTTTTCGAGTTGATCGGTCAACCCGGTGACGTTGCCGCCCGTGACCATAAGCCGACGCGAGATCTCGCTCATCTTCAGCCCTTCGGGATGACGTTCGAGCTGGGCCATGAAGTCGAAGCGCGGCAACGTAGTGTCGAATTCGGCGCGCAGACGGCGGCGCAACTCGGCTTCGACGAGGTTCGTCGTCGTCAAAAGACGTAGCCACAGACGCAGGCTCATATGGCTGTCGGTGTCGGTGCGCATTTCGAGGTCGACGACATCCTCCGGCTGCGGTGCAGACCGCTTCTTCGTCGAAGCGCGAATGAGATCGCTCACATTACTTCTCCACCTGAGATCGATAGGGATTGGCCTGTTATCGAACCCGATTCGCGTGCGACAAGCCAAAGCACGGCGTGCGCGACTTCTTCCGGCTCGATAAAGCGCCGTTGTGGATTGGCGCGCTGCAGGGCGGTGCGGGCATCGTCTTGCGTCCGCCCCGTCTTGCTGACGACCTGATCCAACGACGTTTGCAAGAGCGGCGTTTCCGTATAGCCGGGGCAGACTGCGTTGACCGTGACGCCGGTCGTGGCCGTTTCGAGCGCGAGTGCGCGCGTCAAGCCGATGACGCCGTGCTTCGCGGCGCAATACGCGCTGACGTACGGGTAGCCAATTTGCCCGGCCGTGCTGGCGACATTGACGATGCGACCGAAGCCGCGCTCGATCATCGCGGGCAAGACGGCTTGCGTGCAGAGAAACGTGCCGGTCAAGTTGACATCGAGCATGCGTTGCCAGAGCGCGAGATCGGTTTTGCCGAAGGGCGCGGCTTGGGCTTGGCCGGCGTTGTTGATGAGAATGTCGATGGCACCGAACGCATCGCGCGCCGAGGCAAAAGCGGCCTGTACCGACTCGGGTGCCGTCACGTCGGCGGCAGCGCAATGGATAGCGTGCGACGGGCCGAGCGCTAGACGCTGCGCCTCGAGTTTCGCCGCATCCCGTCCGATCAACGTGACCCGCATTCCGGCATCGACAAAAGCGCGGGCGATCGCCGCACCGATTCCGCTGCCGCCACCGGTAACGACGGCGTGCATTTCTGCTAGCGCATTATTGCTGTGGGTCATCGCTGCACTCCTGCCGTGTGCGAGGCACGGTCGCGTTCGAGATTGCGTTCGAGTTGGGTTTTGCCGGCAGTGTATTGCTTCGGCCAGGCGATATCGAAATAGCCGATCCTCGCCGCTTCCGTCAGCGTCCAAGCTGGGTTCGCCAAATGCGGCCGCGCGATGGCACACAGATCGGCGCGGCCAGCGGCGATGATGCTATTGACGTGATCGGCTTCGGAGATGGCGCCGACGGCGATCGTCGCAATACCGGCCTCGTTGCGAATGCGATCCGCGAAGGGCGTTTGGAACATGCGACCGAACACGGGTTTTTCGGCTTTGCTGACTTGGCCAGAAGAGACATCGATCATGTCCGCGCCTGCCGCCTTGAATGCACGGGCGATTTCGATAGCGTCGTCGGGCGTGGTGCCGCCTTGCACCCAGTCATGCGCCGAGATACGGACGGAAATCGGTTTGCCTGGCGGCCAGACCGCGCGGATTGCCTCGAAGACCTCGAGCGGATAGCGCAGACGGTGCGCGAGGGCGCCGCCGTATTCGTCGTCGCGCTGATTCGTGAGCGGAGAAATGAAGCTCGATAAAAAGTAACCGTGTGCGCAATGCAATTCGAGCCAGTCAAAGCCGGCTTCGTTCGCCATCTGCGCGGCGCGCACGAATTGCGCTTCGATCTCGCGCAGCTCTCGGTGCGTGGCGGCGCGAGACCATTGGCTTACGCCGGGCAAGTACTGCTGAGGGGAAGCCGAGACGATCGGCCAATTGCCGTCGGGCAGTGGCTGGTCGATGCCCTCCCAACTCACGCGCGTCGAAGCCTTCGCGCCGGCGTGGCCGAGTTGCATGCCGATTTTGGCATCGCTCGCGCCGTGGACGAAATCGACGATGCGCTGCCAGGCGCGTTGGTGTTCGTCCGTGTACATGCCCGGGCAGCCCGGCGTGATCCGCGCTTCTGGCGAGACGCACGTCATTTCGGTCATGACGAGGCCGGCGCCGCCCATCGCGCGCGCGCCGAGGTGCGTCAGATGATAGTCGCCGACGGTGCCGTCCACCGCCGAGTATTGCGCCATCGGAGAGACGACGACGCGATTCGTGAGCGTCAGATCTCGGATTGAAAACGGCGTAAACATGGGGGGAATCGAACGGGCGTCGTCGCTTACCGGGCGGGCACCGGCGTGTGCCGCGAGCCATTGCTCGAAAGAGCGAACATAGCGCGGGTCGCGTTCGCGCAGGTTTTCATGCGAGATCCGCTGCGAACGTGTGAGTAGCGAGTAGGCGAACTGATCGGGTTCGAACGAAGCGTAGCGGTCGACATGCTCGAACCATTCAGTCGAATTGCGCGCGGCGTTTTGAATGCGCAGGACGTCGACGCTGCGCGTTTGCGCGTAATGCGTGAGTGCGGCGGGCATGTCGTGCGGGTGCGCATCGATGCTGTCGGCCAGGGCGATCGCATCTTCGAGCGCGAGCTTCGTGCCGGAACCGATCGAAAAATGCGCGGTGTGAGCGGCGTCGCCCATCAACACGACGGGTGTCGTACCGCCGCTCGCGCGCGGCCGATAGTGCACCCACTCGCGATTGACGACGCGCGGAAAGCGAATCCATTGCGCGGAGCCGCGCAAGTGCGAGGCGTTCGATATTAGCGAGTGGCCGTCGAGGTATTTGGCAAATAGCCGCTCGCAGAACGCAATGCCGTCTTCCTTGCTCATTTCGTCGAGACCGGCGGCGCGCCATACGCGTTCCGGGGTTTCGACGATGAAGGTCGACGTGTCTTGATCGAAGCAATAGGCATGGGCTTGAAACCAGCCCCATTCGGTTTTTTCGAAAGCGAACGTGAATGCGTCGAAGCGCTTGTGCGTGCCGAGCCAGACGAATCGGCAATCGCGCACATCGATGTCGGGGCGGTATGTGTCGGCGTATTTTTGGCGAATCGGGCTGTTCGCGCCGTCGCAGGCGATGATGAGATCGGCATCGTAATCGGCGTCGTTCGTGACATTCGTTTCGAAGACGAGCTTTACGCCGAGCGCTTCGCAGCGCGCTTGCAGGATATTGAGCAGACGTTTGCGACCGATGCCGCAAAAGCCGTGGCCCGACGAGCGAATGGTGCGGCCTCGGAAGTGAACGTCGATGTCGTCCCAGTGATTGAACGCATCGAGAATCGCCTCGGCGCTTACGGGATCGGCGGCGCGCAAGTTCTCGAGTGTCTGATCGGAGAACACGACGCCCCAGCCGAAGGTGTCGTACGGGCGGTTCCGCTCGATGACGGAGATGTCGTGCGCCGGGTTGCGCAGTTTCATCAATAAGCCGAAGTACAAGCCGGCGGGCCCGCCCCCGATGCAGACGATGCGCATGATCGCTCCTCGCGTGTCGATGCGGGAAATTTAGGGGTAAATAGTTTAGGTGTCAAGTAAGTGTCGTATGGCAGCCGAGTACGGGCGTGGGTGGGCAAGGGATACGTTTTTGGGGGCAAGCTTAAGGGTGGGCACGCGACGCTAATTGCGAGGGCCTCGACGTGTTTTTGGATCGACCCATGTCTCTCGGAGGGGCGTCGCGTTGTACACTGTCAAACACTAGATAAAAGGAGGCCATCATGAGCAAAGCCCAAGACGCCAAGAAGACGGAAAAGAAAGTCGCCACCAGAACGCCCAAAGAGAAGAAGGACATGAAGAAGCTGAAGAAGGAGGCTTCGAAGCGTCAGTGATCTCGCAATGTCACGGGGCGCCGCTGGATTCGACTTCGGGACAGCGGCGCTCTTGTCAGTGTAGTAGCAACGGTTCCACCTGATAAAAGCTTCAAATGAGGGGTTCGGTCGCGCCGACCCGCGAATGAGCCCGCCCCATCTTCGGGATGAAGTCCGCGGCATCTCGCTATCGGCTGGTGCGCGCGAACAGCACCCAGCAGCCAGCGTTGATCGGCGCGTGTCCGATGGCCATCCCAGATGACTCTTGGCGGCGCCAGGCGGCACGAACAGGAGAATCGTGGCGCCTTTCTCCAGCCAAGATTCCCCGGTTGCCAGCGCATCTCAGCGTCGGATAGATATCCCTCATTTCCAGGTGCGCCGCATAAATAGCTGATTCGCTACTACAATAAACAGATGCCGCACGACTCCGGGCGTTTATGGAACACGACACGGTCGCGTCTGCAAACATCGATATCCAAGCCGACTCGTGGTTTGCGAAGCTCGGACCGGGACTCATAACCGGCGCGGCGGACGACGATCCGAGCGGTATCGCCACCTATTCGCAGGCGGGTGCGCAATTCGGCTTCAACATGCTCTGGACCGTCCTGCTGACCTATCCGCTGATGGTCGCCATTCAGGTCGTGAGCGCAAGAATTGGGCGGGTGAGCGGTCATGGTCTCGCGACGAATCTTCGGCGCCATTACCCGCGATGGCTGTTGTACGGCACCGTCATCCTCCTGCTGGTGGCGAACACGATCAACCTTGCAGCCGACCTGACGGCCATGGGTGCGGCCGTCAATCTGCTCGTCGGCGGGCCCACGCGCGCTTACACGGTCGGACTGGGTTTGTTTTCGCTGGCGTTGCAGGTGTTCGTGCCGTACCGCGGGTATGTTCGCGTGCTCAAGTGGCTCACCCTGTCACTGTTCGCGTACGTCGGCGTCGTCTTCGCGGTGCAGATCCCGTGGGCGACTGTGGCGCTGCGGACGGTACTTCCGCACGGCTCGTGGAGCGCCGGCTACATCACGACGGTGGTCGCCGTGTTCGGCACCACGATCAGCCCGTACCTGTTCTTCTGGCAGGCGTCGCAGGAGGTCGAGGAACTGCATGCCAAGAAAGGACAGCAGGCGCTGACTAAAATGCCGTCACAGGGTCCGGCAAACCTGAGCCGAATCCGCCTGGATACGTCGATCGGGATGGCGTTCTCCAATCTCATTGCGTTTTTCATCATTCTCACCACCGCGGTCACACTGCATGCCCATCACATCACCGACATCCAGACTTCGGCGCAGGCCGCCTCCGCGCTGAAACCGATCGCCGGCCAGTTCGCGTTCCTGCTCTTCAGCCTCGGCATCATCGGCACGGGGCTGCTCGCGCTGCCCGTGCTGGCCGGCTCGGCCGCCTATGCGATGGCCGGCACTTTCCGGTGGAAAAACAGCCTCGCGCTCGAACCGCAACTGGCGAAACGGTTCTACGCGGTTATCGTGCTCGCGACGGTCGTGGGCCTAGCGCTCGATTTCACGTCGATCGACCCGATCAGGGCGCTGTTCTGGAGCGCCGTCCTCAATGGCGTCACATCGGTGCCGATCATGATACTGATGATGCTGATGGCGTCGAACCCGAAGGTCATGGGCACCTTCGTGACGCCCGTGCCGCTGCGGATGCTGGGATGGCTTTCAACCGCGGTGATGGCCGCCGCGGTGATCGCGATGTTCGTTTTCATCTGAGAAGTGACTCAGATCGGTACGCGGTAGCCGTAGAATTCGTGATCCTCGTTGTAGCCGCCTTGTCCCGCGCCGAGATCGGCGAAATCGTGCACGAACTCGATGGCCGCAACCCACTTGACCATCTTGAAGCCGAGTTCGTTCTCGCATCGCAGCCGCAACGGCGCGCCATGCAGCACGCTGAGCGGCGCGCCGTTCATCTCGTAGGCGAGCATCGTCAATTCGTGCCGCATGTTGGCGATGCTGTGGACGTCGTAGTAGCGTCCGCCATCGCCACCATCGGCCAGTGAATAGAACACCGCGAAGCGGGCGTCGGCCGTCGGTTTCACCAGATCGAGGAGATGACGCATCGGAACGCCGCCCCACCTGGCGACGCCGGACCATCCCTGAATGCAGAAATGCGTGGTGATCTGTTCCTGCTTCGGCATCGCTTTCAGCTCGGCGTAGGTGAACTCTGCCGGCTTTTCGACCAGCCCATCGATTCTCAGCCGGTAATGCGCAAAGCCATCTTTCACGAGTTGATCGAACCCGACCGATGCCGGCATCGTCCCGTTGGGCCAGAAGTACGGCGAGATGTCCTGTTCGGTGAGCTGGCTCGTCGGGTCCCACCACTGCGTCACGCTATTGAATGGCTGGGCCAGGAACGCTCCGATCCGCTGAACGAGACGCGCATGACGAAGCGTGAACGGCGACGCCAGCCACCAGGTGACGGCCACGAGGGCCATGGCCGGGACGAAGACCAGCACGCCGCTCCAGGAGTCGCCGTTCACGCCCGCGAACATCATGTTCAGGTTCACCCGGGCTCCGGTGATGAACACCAGCGTCACGTGCGCGAGGATGTAGAACAGGAACCAGCACAGCGCGATGAAATGGATCGAGCGCGCGCGCTGCCGGTTCAACGCCCGGCCGACCCAGCCGAGCCGGTTGGAAATCGCCGGGCTCTGCATGAAGCCGGTCAGGATGGAGGTGGGCGCCGCGATGAACACGGTAATGAAATAAGTAATTTGTTGCAGGCTGTTGTAGCGCAGCCAGCTGTGATCGGCGGGGAACGTGAGCGACAGATACTGCAGGGCGGTCGAGGCCGCGTTGGGAATCACTTTCCATGTCGTTGGCACCAGCCGTCAGCCACTGGCCTGTCGTGAACAGCAGCGCGTAAAAGACGATGCCGTTGATCATCCACAGCAGCGTGATCGAAAAATGCCACCATCGCGCAAGGCCGATGGAGTGACGGATTCCAGGAATGCCGAGCCACCCGGGGAGCGTGACCGAATCGTCCTTGGCGGTCCACACGCGGCCGGCTGGCACCGCCTTCTGGAAGCGAAACCATTCCGTGCCGGGCGTGCAGTCGCGTTTCCAGTACAGCCGCGGGTGGTCGGCGAGAATCTGAAGTCCCGCGCGAATGATGAACGCCATGAAAAACAGGTTCAGGAAATGCTGCAGCCTCAGCCACGCCGGGAATCCGGTGACGACCGCCACCGCGGAGGGCGGGATGCCCGGGTAGCGCACGAGGAATTCCTGCACCGCCGGGACTTGCCGCAGTGCTTGCGCGATGGCTACGCCGACAACCAGCAATACGAAAGCAATCGGCAGCGTCCACAGCACGTTGACCCAGCGCTGACCGATCCGGATTCTGGGCACAACGCCTGCCTGCGGCGGTAGCCAGTGATTCAGGCGAACCCGGTCGTCCGCGGGGCTTAGGCTTGCCTCCACCGGATCATGCGGAGGTGCCGGGCGAATGTGTGCCATCCTTGTCTCCTCCTTGCAGTCCCGCAACGTCGTGCCTGGACCACGTATCTAGCACGCCATCGAGTCGATGAGGACGTGAAAAATTCGCTCAACGACCGGACGAGCGCCCGGAACGCGCCGCAATGCGCTTCCACGTTCAGGGGCGCACAAAGCCGCTTCCAGCACCCAGCAATTTCCTTGCGTGCCTGACCCATTGCTTCGGCCGTCTGTACTGAGTCTTGTCGACGACCCGCCTTTCATCTTCGGGGGCCACCGGCATGCCATCATCCGTCGCATTCGCCGCGGCTTCTCTCTGCTTCCTGCTTTCTGCCAGTTCTTCGGCATTTACCTGGTCATCAATCATGATGCACTCCTGCCATGGAAAAACTGGTTCGCCAACAGGCGGTTGGCGTCGCCCCCGATAGCCGGGACGACGCGACACATCGTAAGGTCGGGTTTTGGACACTGACGCGCTCGCGGCGTGGGATGTAAGCCGTCCGCGACTACCCACGGGAAAAAACCGGCATCTAGGACAATTGCCCTTCGCCCCGGTTTCCAAGTTCGTGTATAGCAGCCAGCGTAAAGAACGTAGAGCGCGTCGAGTGTCGCTCTTTTGTTGCAGCATCTACTCTCTGCAGCAGACTCTCGGGCAGACTGAACTGGACGCTCACGGCTTTCGAGGTAACCCGCATCAGATTGATCTCGATGAAAATCCAGATCCCTTGCCCATCGTCCATGTCGAGCGATTGCAGTTCCGATGTACTGCAGGTGGGAGCGGGTATGAGTTGCTCGCTGCGGTCATACTTCAGTTCGACAACCTCCTGTGCGTTGCGTTTCAGTTCATCGAACGAATGGCCACGCGCAACTGCTCGGGGAAGATCCGGAAAACTTGAACGATAGCCGCCAGCTCCATCACGGTGCACATAAAGTGGATATTGCATGACCTGCTCCCCTCAGTTGCGGGCTGACTCGCATTCGTTCGGTATGTCATAGTTCGGTCGCGTTGACCTTGCCATCGACGATGTCTTTGCCGTATTGCATCGCGACGTCGATGGCGGCGCCCACGGTGGCGGGACTTACCGCATCGAACAACGTTGCATAGCGCCGGGCCTTGACCTCGCTGGAAGGGATGGTGTCGATTCGCACGGCGGATGAGAACTGGCGCGGACCTTTGGCATACGGGTCACGGTGCAGCGGGAATATCTGGTGAGAGTACGCACGTAGCTCGTACCCTCTGTATTCGATGGTGGGGATGGTCATGATGGCGCGCTCCTGAAGCGATACTGACCGTCATGAACCCATGCCAGTCCGGATGCGAAAAAGGGCGGTCAGGTCATCTGGATCTTTTCACCATGCGCTCAATGCTATCGAAAAGCAAACTAAATCGTGGCGTGGTGAACCTGACAGCTTGCGTCGTGCTGGCATCGCAAAGACGACCTGCTGATGCACGTGGTGGTGGCGGCGTCGCTTGGCGCTCGACCCGGGAACAGCGACGCCGGAAAGACCGGCGCAAAAGGGTGCATTCTGGTCCCGGCAGTACCATCCGAAGTGGGTCACATGCTAGTCTCCGTCGATAGAGGGGAGGCTTCCATGCAGCGAATGATCACATACCGCGGCTTCGAGATTCACGTCGAATTGACTCCGGCTGCAGAGGAAACGTTTGACGTGACTTTTCTGATCAAAGGCGGCACCAACCTCGAAGTGCTCGGCGCGCACGGAGGCCGCATAAGGTTGCGCAACGGCCCTTTTACCGAACGATGGGCCTACCTGGTGGCCGAAATTGCAGGTCAAGCGGCAATCGACATGTTACTCGGGCCAGTCGACTGATTCCGCTTTTGTTCCTGGCTCCATATCGGCAAAAAAGGTGCAAGGTCGACGTCGGCCAGCGCTATCCTATACCGTGACCAAGCCGGGTTTGGTTGAAGTCACACAGCTCATCGGGAAGCGTCTGCATCCGGGCATACGTCCGGACAACACGACGGTCTGCGACGACACATAGGACCCAAAAGATATCTTCCGACGATTTCGTGGCGCGTATGACCCCCTGACGTCTGCCACGAGAAGCTCAAAAGACAGTCCGCCGCACATTCTCCGGGGCCCGGTTGTAACTGGATCATGGGGTTCGCCTGGCAGCGGCCTGCTCGCCGGTTCGTCAGGGCGAGCTGGCGCGTCCGCATGCTCGGATCGCGTCGGCCGGTTTCGGCCTCTGCCTGGCTAACAGATCCGGGGGTTAGCTATGGGGCCCCCTCATCAAACGACAAACACAGGAAGACAGTCATGAGCGAACGACTGGTTGACGTCATAGATGGTAGCGGCACCGTGCTGCACACGTACCCGATTACGCTGGGCGAGTCGGGCAATGTCCCCGACGACGCCGAATACCAGGCCAAGGCGCTGGAAGCGGCAGCTCACAGCCGGCTTGTCCCGGACGCTGAGCTCCGCACCCTCACGGCCAGGATGCACACGGGTCGGGGCGGTCAGATGGCTCCCTACGGGGATGACCTTGAGAAAAATTCAGAAACGAAACTGGGTTTGGACCAGGCTGTTCGGGAACGCGCCTATCTGCTCTGGGAGAAAGAGGGATGTCCTGATGGGCGTGCAGAGGAGTACTGGCATCGCGCTCTCGACCAGCATCTTCGGGAGCGGGCCTACGTTCTGTGGCAGCAGGAAGGAAGTCCCGAAGGGCGACAGGACGAATATTGGCGTCGGCTTGTCGATTTCCAGGCTCAGTGATTCTTGCCGGGCCCCCGGAATGTCCGGTGCGTACAGGATGGGCAACGGCAAGCATTGGCGACACCAGCCTCGATCAGGCCGACCTGGTCGAGCGGATCGACTTCCGCTTCGCCGAACCACTGATATCCGAATTTGCGATACGCTTCCCGTTCAGGAGCCTGCAGCGGCCTGCATGTATTTGCGTCGACGGTCCGTCTGATGCCTGAGATGTCTGATACCAAAAGCATTGACAGACTGACTCCGGTACTATATTGTGAACCTCGAAATATTCAAGAAGCTCGATTGCTGACCACCATTTTCCGCCTCGTCTGCGCGGTACTCGCTGTCCTCTCTTCTTCCTTGAAGTTTTTGTCGCTCCGCACCGGAGCTGTTATTTTTATTTCAGGGAATTCTCATGGATACCGGTACTGTTAAGTGGTTCAACGATAGCAAGGGCTTTGGCTTCATTACTCCTGACGCTGGCGGCGATGATCTCTTCGCTCACTTCTCGGAAGTTCGGGGCGAGGGCTTCAAGACGCTCGCAGAGAACCAGAAGGTGAGCTACGAGACGAAGCGCGGCCCGAAGGGCATGCAAGCCGCGAATATCTCGCCGCTGTAACGTATTCCAGGGGCCGGTCTACCGGCCCTTTGCCTATTAGCCTGACTAGTATCTTCGCGGAGCGTGCGCTCCCGATCTGATTGCCATGTTTCAACGTGCGCATCATTTGTCTTCCGACGCGATCCGTCTCGCCCCATTTTCATTTATTTCGCTTGGACAGCATGGATGTCGTGCGGTCGGTTATCGCTTATGCAAAACAGTAAATGTATTCACCAGTACAACGGTTATTCAGTCTTCCCATCCGCTCATCGGTTACCGGACGGCTGGTTTGCCGCCAACCTGCTGCTCACCAGATGTGGCGCCCGGAGTGCTGAGCCCGTCTCCTGCAAGTTTGATGCGCTCGACTATTTCGATAGCGAAACACAGGCTGTGGGGCGCGCCGTAACATGGGCGCGTGGCTGAATTGATAGCCGCGGTTAAGTCGGCAATATCCCTGCGTAGCAGCGGGAGGATGGGCGGCGTCGAGGATCGATCGGGCGCTGGTACGGGCCCGCCCTGATCGCCATGATACACAGCAATATCACCTGCTTCCGGATGAAGCGGTGCCATTCTGGCGACCGCCTCGCCGCCTCGCGCGGGAGCCGTCGCTGACGGATGCGCAGGATACGTCTCACGGCACACAATGCCTGTTGCACAGCGTCAATCATTGCCGTTAAATCCGTCACACAACGTCGCCAGGAAGCGCCTCAAGAGTGCGCGGGTTCGCGCCCATCAGAACGTCACTCAACCGGATCACGGGATCCGGTCGCCTGATCGACACAACGCTATTCCCGTCAATCGCATCATAAGGAGCAGAGATGGCGTTATTGGTCATGCAGGTCGCAGTAAGCGGGGAGTTGGTCGAGGTTTTTGAAATGACGGTCGATGATGTCGACGGCCACCGGATGCTCGCCGCTGCCAATGAAGACGAACGGGTGATTCATCCTTCGGGACAGGCACCGGAAGACGGTGAGGTCTGGATCGATCTGATCGATGGGGATGGCGAGACGCTGTTCGACCAGGTGGCGTGTTTTCACCGGGCGGATGCCTCCGACGCGCTGCAGATTCATTTCGACATGAATGTCGATGTCGTTAAAGATTGCCTGTCAAAGTCGAATGTTGCTTCGCTCCATGCAAGGCACCGCCTGGCGGCCCAGGCCTACTTCCGCCAGATAGATCGTCTTGCGGATTGCTCGCCGGTGAGTTCCAGGCAGAGCAATCGCCGGCGTGTCGGCGACGCGACGGTCATGGAACTTGCGATAGAGCTGCGCAGGCGGCTGGAGGGTGTTGTGACCCAACTTGCCCTTAGCGAGTTGCCCGCCCATGTGCAGGCTGCGGCGCAAGAACTGAAGGATGCGACGAAGAGCTACGTGGCTGCGATTCAGCGCCTGTAAAGCAGCGGCCGGAACTCGAATGTGAAGGAACCGTATGCAAAGAATGCTGAAGTACGCCGGTTTGAGATTAGGGTTGACGCGGTAAGCCGTGACGAGTGAATCTGCATTACCCGCGTTGCCGCCTGCGGTTGAAAGAAGTACTGGATACCTACCTGACTGGAAACAAGTTTTATGGACGAACGCAAGCGCGACAGTATGATTGCCTACCTCCGCCACCGCATGGAGGTCTTCGGAATCAGCCCGGATGATCTGGCCGCGACATTGGCACCTGAGCCGGCAGAGGGCCGTTACCGCAGCGCGCATGGCGAGAGCTGGAGTGGCGAAGGTGCGATGCCGCAATGGCTGAAGCAGGCGATCAGTGCGGGCCAGTCCATAGGGCACTTCGAGCGGTCATCAGGTGTAGTTTCCGGATCGTCCTTGCAGGCACGCGCGGCTGCAGGTGCAGACTGGGAAAACGATCCGTTCGCGGGTAGTCCGCTCGCGCGGTCGAGCTCCCGTTAGATCCGTTGCCAAGCGGCTCAACTGCCGCTCAAAAAATCCGTGCCGTCGGACGAAGTGTCTCGGTGAGAACGGACTAGGGTCTTCCAAGATGAATGCGCACTCAGTATCTCGACCGTTTGATTTTTTCGAAAGCGACCGTTAGCAAAAAGCCGATTTCCTTCATCATCGAATGCCCGATTCGGCCGACGACGGGATATGCACGATCGGCGGAGAATGTCCGTTATCTGTGGCGGAGCCGACGTCTGAACGTCCGACTGACGACACGGCCGAATGACGCTTCATGGCCGTACCCGGACCGCTGATGCCGTTGTGCCGCTCTTCGATGCGTGGACGGCAGGTGTCACCTCGAGGGCAGCAGCGGAGCTTCCCTGAACGTTCCATATGAGTTCAGCGGCGTGCCCCGGAGCGTAGCGGAAGGGCTTAGCCGTCGGACTCGATGTGGCTATTAGGCAACCAGTTGGTGCTGCTGCGCTTAGCTTACAGGTTCTTTAGGAATCTCAAATAGAAGGCTGCAAAGAGCAAGACAATGCCGATGTTCACTATCAGCCTTTCCCAGAATCGATGCTTAAAGAACAGGAAATCGACGCCAACGACAACGGCTATCATCGCCACAATGTAAAGTACGACAGACGTGTTCCTTGTCATTCCAATCACCAGTTCGAAGATACCGTGGGTAGGCCTGTATCCGTGACCGTAGGATGAGGGCGGTCGTTGCGAAAATTGTCACCGATCTTGATCACGGTGTCGACGGTCCGTCCTTGGCCGAGATGAGTCATTGCCGTCCGGATAATCGCGCGTCCAAAGTGCTTTGGCGATATCGTCAGTTCGAACCCAATGGAGCAGCGGACGCGTCCTTCTCTGCCAGTCAGTCGGTTCGCGGCAGCCGCGCGGGGGCGACACTTCCTTGTCTTTTCACGGGCGCGTAGCCCTGGGCGCGAGGATATACCCGCCATCCGTCCCCAAGACAGACTCTATTCTCCCAAGACGGACTTTATTACTTTACTCCGGATCAGGCGCACGACGAAATCACCAGACCATTGGCGCGTCTCGCGCTACGTTGGTTTCGTCATCTGCACCAGATGTTCGCCGTTGCGCGCGATGCCTTGATCATCCAGCACCAACAATTTGCGACGTTGCAAGAACGCGCGTGCCTCGTCCTGATGGATGCGACCAGCCCGACTGCTTGCATCTTGCCGAAGGTGGGCAGATCAGGTAGCCGTGCCAGTGGATATCAACGTATTGAAGAGTTCGGTTGCACATCGATCGGCGGCGGTCGGTTGCATTGAGTGATTAGGTGACGGGATGCGCACCAACTGACGGAGCATCAAGCATGACAGGGAAACTGCCGGGCGTCTCGTCGCCTGCTGCCGCTTACGTTCATGATCTCGCAGCGGCGTGGGTATTCGTTTTCCGAATGCGAGACACGGCTGGTGAAGCTACTCGGCAATCGCTGCCCCGCGTCAAAAGGTCGGACGGCCAAGGGCCGAGTGACGCAAGGAAGACCACTTTCGTGAATAAAGCGCGGCTATGCCTCTAAGGCCGCGCGTTTAGACCGCAACTGCGCGATCTCGAGACGGTGCGTGCTCCATATCGAGGGCCGTCGTCGCCTGAAAACGAACGCAGCCCCTACGCGATCATCGTGAAACTCACGTCGGCGCGTCCTCCTTTATAATCCGGCATGCCTCTACCCATCTCCCATGCACTAAGCCTGCGCTCACGAGCACCGGCTGCGCGATTCATCGGCTTGTTGGTCCCCTATATTCCAGCGCGCCATTCACCCTCCATCGCTGTGGAACGCATATTCCACAGTGAGCAGCCGACGATCGTATGAAGATACCGAAACGACTTGCACCGCTTCTCGAAGAAGGACTCATTGACGAAGTCATCGGCCAGTTGATGAGCGGAAAAGAAGCAACGGTCTACGTCGTGCGCAGTGGCGAATCGATCCGTTGCGCAAAGGTCTACAAGGACGCGAAGCAGCGCAGTTTTCGGCAAGCCGCCTCGTATCGGGATGGTCGCAAGGTCAAGAACAGCCGGCAAGCGCGAGCCATGGAAAAAGGCACGCGCTACGGCCGTCAGATGCAGGAAGCGTCATGGCAGAACGCTGAAGTCGACGCGCTGTTCCGGCTCGCCGACGCAGGCGTGCGTGTGCCCCAGCCCTATATTTGTACCGACGGCGTATTGCTGATGGAGCTGGTGATCGACGCGGCGGGTGACGTCGCGCCGCGGCTCAACGACGTCGATCTGACCGAAACCCGCGCCCTCGAACTGCACGCGCTCCTGCTGAACCAGGTTGTTCGCATGCTCTGCGCAGGGCTGATTCACGGCGACCTGTCGGAATACAACATCCTGCTGGCAGCGGATGGGCCAGTGATCATCGATCTGCCGCAGGCCGTAGACGCAGCCGGCAACAACGAAGCCGCCACGATGCTCAAGCGAGACGTCGACAACCTCGCCGCGTACTTCGGTCGGTTCGCACCGCAATTATCCACCGCGAGTTATGGCACGGAGATCTGGACGCTGTTCGAAGCCGGGCAACTACATGTGGATGCCGAATTGACCGGCCGCGTCGAAGTCGACACGGGACCGGTGGACCTCGAAGGCGTCCTGCAGGAACTCGAAGACACACGTCTCGAGGAAGACGCGCGAGTGCGGCGACAGCAGGAACTGGACGTGGCCCACATAGGCCAGTAACCGTGTTCGATGTCCGCGACCAGGGCTAGTGCGACGACGATGGGGCTGCGCGCCAGCGGCTCCTTACTCATGCGGCCAGAAAAGAGATAGCCGCGTACGTCGGTCGGCTATCATGCCTATCCTCTCCGAAGTAGCTCCTTATGATTTCCGTCCGTAATGTCACGCTGCGCCGCGGCGTCAATGTCGTACTCGACCGCGCGTCCGTTACCTTCACCCCCGGCGAAAAGATTGGCCTTGTCGGTCGCAATGGCGCCGGCAAGTCGTCCTTTTTCGGCCTGCTCAACGGCACGCTGCACGAAGACGGCGGCGAGTTTTCGATTCCCGCCGGGTGCAGAATGGGCCAGGTCGCGCAGGAGATGCCTGAGACCGAGCAGAGCGCGACCGACTTCGTCATCGATGGCGACACCGCCCTGCTGGCCGCACAGGCCGAAGTAGCCGCGGCCGAGGCCAGCGACGACGGCATGCGCATGGCGCACGCCTACATGGCGCTGCACGACGCCGGGGCGCATGACGCCCCCGCCCGTGCCCAAGCGCTGATCCTGGGCCTCGGCTTCAGTGCTGCGCAGCTTGGCCAGCCGGTCAACAGTTTCTCCGGTGGGTGGCGCATGCGATTGCAGTTGGCGCGCGCGCTCATGTGCCCGTCCGACTTGCTGTTGCTCGACGAGCCGACCAATCACTTGGACCTCGATGCGCTGGTCTGGCTGGAAGCGTGGCTCAAGCGCTACCAAGGCACCTTGGTCGTGATCAGCCACGATCGCGAATTTCTCGATGCAGTGACGCAGGTGACGGTGCATGTCGACAACGCCAAGCTCGTGCGTTACGGCGGCAACTACAGCAAGTTCGAAGACATGCGCGCTGAGCAGCTTGTGCTGCAGCAGGCCGCGATGGCCAAGCAGGCGGACAAGATCGCCCATCTGCAAAAATTCATCGACCGTTTCAAGGCCAAGGCATCGAAGGCGAAGCAGGCGCAGAGCCGGGTCAAGGCGCTCGAACGGATGGAGAAGATTGCACCGGTGCTTGCCGATGCGGAGTTCACCTTCGAGTTCAAGGAGCCGCTCAACGTCCCGAACCCGCTGTTGTCGATGTTGGATACGAGCTTCGGCTACCCGGCGCCTGCCGGCGCACCGTCCGGCACGCCGCCGACAGTCATCGTCCGGGGCATCAATCGCTCCGTGCTGGCGGGGCAGCGCATCGGCATTCTGGGTGCCAACGGCCAAGGCAAGTCCACGCTGGTGAAGACTGTGGCGCACGCGCTTGCGCCGATTGCCGGCGAAATCAGCGAAGGCAAAGGGCTGAACATCGGCTACTTCGCGCAGCAGGAGCTAGACGTGCTGCGTCCGCTCGACACGCCGATGGAACACATGATCCGCCTTGCCAAGGAAACGCCGGCGCACATGCGCGCGCCTGGCCAGAGTGGCACGGAACAATCGCTTCGCACGTTCCTCGGTACGTTCAACTTCAGTGGCGATACAGTCCATCAGGCGGTTAGCACGATGAGCGGCGGCGAAAAGGCGCGGCTCGTGTTGTGCATGATCGTGTGGCAGCGCCCGAACTTGCTGCTGCTCGACGAGCCGACCAATCACCTCGACTTGGCGACACGCGAAGCGTTAGGCATGGCACTCAACGAATTCGAAGGCACGGTGATGCTGGTCAGTCACGACCGGTCCTTGTTGCGCGCGGTATGTGACGAGTTCTGGCTTGTTACCAAGGGTGGCGTCGAGCCCTTCGACGGCGATCTGGACGATTACCAGCAGTTCCTGCGCGACGAAGCCCGTAGCCTGCGCGAGCAGGCTGCCGGACAGCAGAAGGTCATCGCTTGAATTTAAAGCCTTGGTCCTGGTAGTTCCCGTTCGGGCGCTGCCAGGGCTACTTGGTTTAGCGGATGCGGAAGCGGAACGGGCCGTCTATGTAGTAGCGATAGAATGCACCGATGACCACATATGTCGCTCTCTTGCGAGCCGTGAATGTCGGCGGCACAGGCAAACTCCCTATGTCCGAGCTGCGTGCGATGTGCGAGTCCATTGGCTTTGCCAAGGTACGCACGTATATCGCAAGCGGCAATGTCGTCTTTGAAAGCGAGCTCTCCGAAACCTCGGTGAAGACCGCGCTGGAGCGTTGCCTGGAGACATACGCCGGTAAGCCGGTGGGTGTGCTGATCAGAACCGGTGCGGAGCTGGTCGCGGTTCTCGCGGGAAATCCTTTTCGGTCGGCGGCACCGAATCGAACGGTCGCTATATTCCTCGACGAGCCGCCACCGGCCGACACCCTCGCCGGCGTGAGCGGCCAACGGACCGAAGAGATCGCGCTCGGAAAGCGCGAGATCTACGTGCATTATGGAAACGGAATGGCGGAATCGAAACTGAAGATCCGGGCCGCCAAGTCTGGAACCGCCCGCAACATGAATACGGTGGCAAAGCTCGCCGAATGGGCGGGGGAGTAGGCCCATCTTCGTCAGGTGTCTTCCTTCAGCGAGGCACCGATATCAACGTCAATTGGGCGACGCGTAGCCCTCGCACTGCGCGGTTCGCGAGGTGCTCGACCGCATCGGCGAACAAACAGCATCCGCTTTTGCCAGCGCGCCTGACAATGGCCGATCAGCCGGATATATCCCCGCCGCGCGTCAGAAGCGGCGTGGGCTCCGGCTGCCCCTCATAGTAGTCGGCCTCGCGCAGGAATCCGTGGCGATGGAAGGCATCGATAACCAGCGCGCCGCTGTCGGGGTAGGTGCAGACTTCCGCGGGCGGCTCCGCACCGATCGCGAGATAGACCAAGTCGGTCCCATCCGGCGTCGCGGGATTGGCGATTTGATGAGCGATCCCTGTATCGGCCGGACAGGAAATGCAGTCGCCGGGGTGGATCTCGTACACGCGATCGCCATAGCGGAACAGACCGTGCCCTTCCAGCACGACGAAGATTTCGTCGGCCATAAGATGCGTGTGCGCCGGACACGCGCTATGGCCAGGCGGTACCCGCCTGGCGTTCATGCCAAGACGGCCCATCCCGAAACGACCCGGCCCCGCATCCTTCATCGCAGGCGTTAACTCGCGCACGAAATGCGTCCAAGCGGCGGGCACTTCGGCCGCGATTTCCGAAGCCGTGTGCATGTTAACGATCATCGGCACCTTCTCGGTCATGTCGTCCTCTCGTATCCGCCCAACACAAGCACGCGCCGATCTGCCGGCATGCGTACCGCGATCGCGGAATTTTGCTGGAGGCAGCGGAGCCGGTCAAGGTTCCGCCGGCCGGACTCATTGCATAAACCCCGCGTGACGCAGCGCCTCCTCCGCGGCCTCATGGTCTTGAACCGACGATCCGCCAGAAATACCGATGCCACCCACCAGACGCCCTTCATGGAAGATCGGCATACCACCGCCGACCGGCATCAGCCGCGGATGGTGCGCCAACGGGGCAACCGCGGGCTCGGCCATGTACTGATTCCATTGGTGTGTGGCCATGCCGAACGACACGGCGGTCCATGCCTTGTCGATGGCTACGTCAACGGTCAGAAACGGGACGGAATCCGAGCGCTCGAACGCACGCAGGTGGCCGCCCGCATCGGTAATCGCGATTGTCGCGGCGAACCCGCGCGCCGCGGACGCTCGGCGCGCCTCGGCTATCAATGCTTGTGCGGCTTCGAGGCTAATCGTTGCCGTGCTGATGATTGGCGATGTCATATTGGTGCTCCTTCTCAAACGGGTTCAGTGTTGGCAACGACGACCTTGCCGATCATCTTGCCGGCCTCGACCAGCGCATGCGCTTCGATGAGACCTGCGGCGTTGATGCCATCAATGCGTCGGGTCAGGGTGTGCTTGAGGCGGCCCTGATCAACCAACTGCGCCGCGCGGCGCAGTAACGCGTGTTGCCGTGCGAGGGTGTCGGTGGTGAACATCGCGCGCGTAAACATCAGCTCCCAATGAATCGAAATTGATTTTCCTTTGAACGGCCCGATGTCCAGGTCCACCGGATCGTCGATGAGTGCGAACTGTCCTTCCGGGCGCAGCACGGCGGCGATTTGCGGCA
Source organism: uncultured beta proteobacterium (assembly GCA_963838695.1). Lineage (GTDB taxonomy): Bacteria > Pseudomonadota > Gammaproteobacteria > Burkholderiales > Burkholderiaceae > Trinickia. The sequence goes on from CAWIRZ010000025.1 coordinate 417,315, forward strand.
CATAGGCGGCGCTGTTGTTCAGTCCCGCAACGTGCGTCACGTGCTCGATGCCGAGCGCGGCCAATTGAGGGGCCCAGGCTTGACGATGATCGAGGACGTAGTGGGCGCCATGGGCCAGCACCCACTCGCGCGTTTCCGGCCGCGAGGCTGTGCCGATGACGGTCATGCCAGTCAACTCGCGTGCCAGCTGGGTCAGAATCGAGCCGACGCCGCCAGCCGCTCCAATGACGAGCAACACATTGTCGTCGGTCGGGTCCGCAGCCTGAACACGCAGACGGTCGAACAGTAGCTCCCATGCAGTGATCGTCGTCAGTGGCAACGACGCGGCTTGCGCGAAGCTCAGCGAGGTTGGCATGGGACCGACGATGCGTTCGTCCACGGCGTGCAGTTCGCTGTTGCTGCCAGGCCGCTTGATGTCGCCCGCGTACCAAACGCGGTCGCCCGCCTTGAAGCGCGTGGCCAGCGGGCCGGTCGCGCGGACGATGCCCGCCGCATCCCAACCTGCGATGCGGGCACCGCCTTCGGGAATATCGCCGCCGCGCCGGATTTTGGTATCGACCGGGTTGACCGATACCGCCTTCACTTCCACCAGCAGATCGTGGTCGCGCAGTTCCGGCGTTGGCAGTTCGATATCCTGCAGCGCCTGCGGGTGGCTGATGGGGTGGTTCTGATAGAAGCCGATCGCTTTCATACACATGTCCTCCATGAGTGATTACGACTATGCTATCTTTTGTCGATATGCGGATAAATGCCCGTTTAGCCCAAACAATTTCGGCATTTCAGCGAAAATGATTCGCCTCGATGACGTTCAAATTTTCGTCCACACGGTGGATTACGGCAGCTTCTCCGAGGCGGCGCGCCAGTTGAACATCGCGCCCGCACACGCGAGTGCATCGGTGCAGCGGCTCGAAAGGGCGCTGGATACGCGTCTGTTCACCCGTTCGACGCGAAGCATGAAGCTGTCGGAGGCCGGCGAGCGTTATCTGCCACACGCGCGCGTCATGATTAGTGCGCTGACGCAAGGCGAGCAAGCCTTGGCCAGTGGCCGAGGGGCACTTTCCGGGCCGCTGCGGCTATCCGCCCCGTCCGACTTTGGGCGAAACCTGCTGTTACCGTGGCTGGATGAATTTCAGCACCGGCACCCTGGTTTGTCGCTGCACGTGAAGATGAGCGACCGTGCGGCCGACCTCATTCGACAGCCGCTGGATGCAGTGGTGCGCTACGGGGCGCTCCCAGATTCGTCTCTTCTGGCCATGAAATTGGTCGACAACAATCGACGTGCGCTGTGCGCCGCACCGTCATACCTCGAACGGCACGGCGCACCGGCCAAGATTGAAGATCTGCGGCGACACAACTGCCTTCGGTATGTTTGGAGCGAGCAGATACACGAACGCTGGCGCTTTACCCCGCGTGGCGGCGAGCGCATCGTGGCCGTGACAGGTAATCGCATCAGCGACGATGCCGATGCCGTTCGTCGCTGGGCCGTAGCCGGGGAGGGTATTGTTTACAAGTCGCGACTGGACGTCATCGACGATCTGAAGGCAGGCCGACTGGTGGAGTTATTTCGCCCGGAGGACTGCGAGCCTGCGCCGCTGCACCTGATTTGTGCTGACCGTGCGCAACTGTCGCCGGCGATTCACGCGTTGCATGCCTTCCTGCGCGAGCGTTGCGCGGCATTGCTTGCCAGCTATCCCTCGGATGGCTCCCGGTCTACGTAACGCCGTTCGCCGGTTCGTGATCGTTTCAATGAGACGGCACCTCCTCTTCGGCGCTCGCCCAGGCGGTGCGGGAGAGGTCGAGCCTATCAATAGGAATAAGTTTGAGAAGTGAGGATTTTCCGAGTTTTCACCGGAAGCAACGGTCGTTTGCGAATATTTCGAGACTCGATCTCAAGTTTTTCGCTCATGTTCCGATAAAGCGGAGGCGGAGAAATAATTGGTAATGCCTCTTGACTGGGATAATTAATGCGACTTACGTCGAAACTATTGAACCTTGGCACGATTGCGGCGCTTAGCGTCCTCTCGGGTTGTGCAGCACCGCTCGCGCAGATCGATACCGCAAAGATTCATACCGTTCACACGGTAACGGTCGTCTATCCTGGGAAGGCGGTATATAGCGGTGGACGCGCTCAGACGCCGCTCATGCTGACTGGCGGCGGGCTGATCGGTGCGGCGCTCACGGTCGCTATAACTGGAGCTGCGAATGCCAGCGCAGCGAAAGAGAATCCGCTCGCATTCGATGACGTTGTCACAGCAAAACTGGGTGACACAAAACTGAACCGGCGATTCACTGACGGCATTGAAACCGCGCTGCGTAAGCACGGCTACGTTGTCAACGAAGTCGACGCTTCCGCACCTGGACTCCCCACTTTTTCGCGCGACGAACACAATCGGTGGCACGCGAGCGGCCCGACCTACCCAGGGAGCGACGCGGTGCTTCTGATACGCGTGTCGCCGGCCTATAACTCTAGTGGACCGATGAGCGCCTATACGCGTCTGATCATCGGCGAAATCGATATGTTCGCTAGCGATACGAACGAAGCGATTCTGCGACAGCGTGTCTTTGGGATTAAGGCCATCGATCCGTATTCCTATCATTTTATGGATGCCGTCGTAGCTGATCTTCCTCACGCAATCAGCGGGCTCGACGAGAGCATGATGGCGCAGGTGGACGTCTTCGATAAGTCGTTAGACAGTATCCAGCCTTGACTTCGGGAGGCGGGCTGAAGACAAGGTGCGTTGCACGACGCAGCATGTCGGCCGGCGAGCCGGGAGTTCAAATCTTCCGCGCTAGTGCTTGCTAGTCGAAGTACCGGTCTCGGGCATCGTCGCGGCAGGAAGTCGACGCGCCGGCTTAACGCGCGAATGAAAACCGATTGTCGACGATTTGTGTGGCCACATCGGCCGTTCGGAGTCGGTCGCCTCGCGGCCTACGACGAGGCGTCGATGGTCCGGGCGGTGCGGATGGCGCACGTCGACCCCAAGCGGCCCTTCGATCGGCCAAAGCGGCTGATCGGGTACAAATGTTCACGTCGCTCCGACACGGTTTTGTTGCCCGCGCGAAGGTACTGACCGCGCGGGCAATGCCGTGTTTGTTACTTGTCGGCAACGCCGGCTAGATGTCCGATCCCATCGGCCGTCTGTTTGCCCACGTTCCTCGCGACAACGCCCAGCCCACCCACTACCGTGACACCTGTGTCGGCCACCTCAAACTCCGTTCCGGCGACCGCGACCGTCCCCTTGATATGGTCGCTTCCGGCCAGCGCGCCGAAGAGTATGCGTGCCGCAACGGGACGCCTCTTAAATTCGCTTACGTGAAGGACGACCGGAGCGCCTGACGCCGTAACCGGAATACCGATCTTCGTCATCTCCGCATGGAAGGCTCCGAGAAGGTCCGCCTTCGCTTCAGAGGAGATGTCGAACGATCCAGCATCGATCTGCAATTCACTCACACCGCCCGTAAGAGTGGCGCTTACATCGTGCCCCCGGTCCGCGGGAAGAGGATTCATGGTTGGCGCCCCAGCACATGCGGCAAGGGCGATGACGCAGATCGCTGAAAGGAAGAACAGACGCATTTTATATTTCCGAATTTATTTTTAAGAGATTGATGATCGGCAGTGCCGCAGTCAGGGCTTCACCACGCAGAGCATCCGAACTTTTCAGACCGCGGGAGCTGCGGTGTCGTTATCGGTCTGATGGCTGAATATCGGCTGTGGGAGGTGAGTTCTTTAGGGTTTTCGCGTCGCACGGGCTCGATTTGGAATATGATGAAGACTTGCTCCCGTAAGCAGCACCAGTAATCCGCCCGCTATCTATCATTAGCAGCCTTCCGCCGTTTCCCCTCATTGCAATTGGGCGGCTGGCCATCGCTCGCACGGGCCCGATGGGAGACGGCCTCCCTTGACGTCAGATAAGGGCGGATACCGCCATTCGTTGGGAGCGTCGCCGCAAATAGAGGTTGTTGAGAACCAGAGCAGACCCAGTCATCACGGCGCCGAGCACTTGTGTTCCGCCTGGCATAACTCCTGTCAATGCCGACACGATAAACGCTGTAACCGGTACTACGTCCATAAACAGCACGCCGTTCATTGGTCCGAGAATCCGGTTACCAGAAATCCAGCAGAGAATCGCCGCAAAACCCGCGATCGGGCCCATGTAAATCAAGTGTGGCGTGACCATCCAAAGTGCTGCGAGCGTAGGGGCGGCTATTGCGTGCGTCACAATGAGCAGGACGTTCACGGTGACAATCGTGGTCAAGCCTAGCCACGTCGTAATTGTCGTGTATTTCAGCGCTGACCATCGTGTGAAGTACGCGGAGCCGAAAGTGTAGACAACCCAGCAGAGTGCGCCGAGAACGATGAGGCCGCTTGCCACGTAGTGCCGTGGCGCGAGCAATGCAGCCCGCAGATCCCCTCGTGTGATGACGAGGGCGACACCCGTGAACGAGATCATAACGAACAGAAACGAAGGAAGGGGAGGCGGGGATTTCCGCACTAGCGCGTTGAGGAGCAACCCCATCATCGGCTGCGTGGCCATCATGATAGACGCGCTAAGTGCCCCTTGTTCTCCGGCTAACTGCTGTCCAAGAAAGACAAACGATCCAAACCCGCAGAAGCCAATCGAACCAAGCAACCATGCGATCAGCAGCGATTTTCCATCTGCTCGTAACGCACCGACTCCTTCCCGTTGCAGCAATAGGACTGCAAAGCCCACGCCTGCGATCAGGTACCGACACGAAGTAAACGTAAAAGGATCGATGTAACGAAGCGCATTAGTCATGACGGGAAACATCACACCAAACAGGACCGTCGCGACGAGGCACGCAGCAATCCCTCTCCCATGGCCGGCAGACTGTGAAGTCGAAGCGGTTGATGAATTCATGAATGATCGTTCTCAAATTTGTGAAAAATTCGGCACCCACTTTTCGCGGATGCCGCCGACGAAGCTACGGCTCTTGGATATGCTTCACGTCACTGCGCGCAACGCGATGTCGACGATCGATGCTAGTTCAGCCTCGTTCATATCGCTCTTACCGAGCACGCGTATCCCTTGAACGATGCACAGCAGGAAGTGCCCGACCTCTTCTGCGTCGAGTCGACGATCGTATTCGCCTGCTTGCTGACCTCTTGCGATGGCGAGACTAAATTGCGTCGCGATACGCTTTAAAGTCGACTCAATATGTGACCGCAGAGCATGATCGCCCGGCAGGAGCTCGATCACCGCATTGGTAATAAAGCAACCATGTCGCTCGGATAGATTCGCGCTCACCTTCGTATAGTGCAGAAGCGCTTCGCGAAGTGCCTGTCGTGGAGGTAAGTCGGCAGTCAACCTCTCCTTCAGTCGCGCAACGGCTCCTTCTGCATAACGATCGAACGCCGCGACGAGCAGTCCATGCTTATCGCCAAACGTCCTATAGAGGCTGCCGCGAAAAACTCCGGTCGCTTCGCATAGCGCATCGACTGGAGTTGCGTGGTAGCCGTGTTCCCAAAATACTCGCGCAGCGGCCTCGACCGCGTCGTCGACGTCAAATTCGCGAGGTCGTCCGCGTTCGGCGGCACGCCCCCCGCGGGGGCGGGTCGTATCAGTCATGTTCATGCAAGCGATATTAGGACTATTCAGTCACAAAATCAAAGCCTCACGTGATGTTCATGAACATCATCGGTCGGTTAGTTCGCGGGTGGCGCGCTGAACGCGACTTCAGTGAGGAGACGGACGATTTGCAGGAGCACGTTTCGCCACGGACCGTTGAATGTCCTAATCCGACGTTCGAAGGTCGCGCTCCGCGCACGGTTGAACGTCTCGAACTGGCCGCCTCGCGGCCGATGGCGATTCCGTCGATGCTCTGGGACATGCCGACGGCGCATATCGCCCCACTCATGCCGTCCTCACTGCATGACCACTATGACCGCTTGCGAGGCAAAAACGGCCAGATCCCTCCGACGGATCAGCATCGCCGATGCGGCAACACTCCTGAAAAAGCAAACTCGTTACGCGATCGGCGATCACGCCACCGAACGCGTGCCTTAGGGCACGCACTTGCCGTGACCCCATATCTTGGGGTTGACGTGCCGTGTTCTCCATCCTATAACCATCCCATCGGATGTCTACTGGATGGAGAATGGCAACACTCACCCCCCCCCATACACCCACCGTACCGCCCCGTCCGAGGGGCGGCGAGACGGAAAAGATCACCATTAATCTCGGTCCGGTCGACCTCGGCCAGATCGATCTGCTGGTCGAAGAGGGCTTTTACTCAAATCGCACCGACTTGATCCGCACGGCGATCCGCAACCAATTGTCGGTCCATGCCGAGACAGTGAATGAAACGGTTGCGCGCCGGGCGCTAGTGCTTGGTCTGCAGCACTTTTCCAAGCAGGATCTGGAGTCGGCACGGGCGGCCAAACAGCGTCTCGACATTCAAGTGCTGGGACTTGCCAGCATCGCATCCGATGTTAGCCCTGAACTCGCGCTCGCCACGATCGCGTCGGTCGTGGTGCTGGGCGCATTCCACGCTTCACCCGCGGTCAAGGCAGCGTTAGCCGGAAGAATCCGCTAGCCCGGCCGGCTGCTTAAACCGACATACGGACAACGATGATGAAGATGAATGAGGATTTCCTGTCGTCCATGCAGGAAGCGATGCATCTGTTGCGGACCGCTGGGCCGCTCGAAGCTACCGCAGCGATTCAACGAGCGCTGCGGGGCGGCGATGGCAGGCCAGGCCATGCGGCGCCGCAGCCACCAGTCGACGCGCTGCAGCTTCGCGACGACGCGCTCGACGGGAATCGATCCACGCGCGCGCGAGCACCGGACGCGTTTTCCCACCCGCATGTCGCCAGGCAGGCCGATGTGGAGGACCGCGGGTGTTTCAGTGCGCGCACGTACGTCAACGACGCGGGGCAGCGGAACTACAAGCTCTACGTGCCGAGCGGGTACAGCGGGTACAGCGGCGCGCCTTTACCGCTGATCGTGATGTTGCACGGCTGCACGCAGGACGCAGACGATTTCGCGGCAGGCACCCGGATGAACGCGTTGGCCGAGCGCCACGACTGTCTCGTTGTCTATCCGATCCAGCCGAAGACGGCGAATCCGTCCGGATGCTGGAACTGGTTCAAGCCAAGCGACCAGGAGCGTGAACGGGGCGAGCCTTCGCTGATTGCCGGAATCACACGCGACGTAATGGCCAGCCACAGTGTCGATCCGGCCCGCGTGTATGTCGCCGGTCTGTCGGCTGGTGGTGCGATGGCCGCCGTGATGATTCACACCTATCCGGAACTGTATGCCGCGGCGGGAATTCACTCGGGGCTGCCATATCGCTGCGCTCACAACTTGCCGTCGGCGTTTGCCGCGATGAAGGGGGGCATCCGGGCACGGCGTGGGCGGCCCGCTGACAGTCAGGATGGGGCGAGCGTGCCGAAGCGCCCGTTGATCGTCTTTCATGGCGACGCGGACGCGACGGTTCATCCCTCCAATGGCAGTGAGCTCGTGCGGGAATTCAGCGCGAGCACGTCCCCCGTCGCTGAGACACTGGACCGTCACGCGGGCGGGCGCGCGTGCACTCGACGGCGGCTGACGGCCGCCAACGGCATTGATGCCGAGTATTGGATCATCCACGGTGCGCCGCATGCATGGGCCGGTGGCAGTGTCCGCGGGACGTACACGGATGCCAGCGGCCCCGATGCCAGCGCTGAGATGGTGCGATTCTTTCTCGCGCATCCACAGCGCCATTCATAACATGGGGTAAAGGAAAATCTGCGACTTGCCAAAAACCAGCGCGCTACTCTTGGAGGTCACGAAATAAGGGGCGACCACTCCATTGGATATTGCGCGCTCCGAGCGTCGGTAACGTGTCGGGGTTGAATGATGGAAGCAAATTCAAGGCATCGAACACTCGTGACCGTAACTTCACGACGGGCAAGATCGACAAGCGGCAGCAGCAGATTGAGGAGAGCATCCAGCGCTACCTGAGTGCACTGGAAACGGCCGACCGGACGCAGCCACCCGAGCTCGAAGCGAAGACCATCCGGCTGAAAGAGAAGATCAAGCAATGGCGTGATCAAATGTATCGCCTCGAAGAGATCAAGGAAGAACTGAAGACGCAACCGGGTGGCCTTCGGTGGCCGCGCAATCCTTGAAATGGTCATTTGGGAAGTGCCGACCCCGGTCGAGGGCAGCGCGCATTGCTACAAATATCGGCTGTTCTATGGGTATGCCGGCAGCCGTGTCGTCGGATACGACAACGAGCGGCCCATGGGCGACCATCGGCACGTCGACGGCGTGGAAGAGCCATATCAATTCACCACCCCGGAAGACTTGATCCGGGATTTTGTTGCGGAAGTCACGCGCAGGAGGGCACTATGAAAACCGCTACCATTCGCATTCGCCGGGACGCGGCGACTGCGCTCGCCGGGACCACAACGCCGGTTCGCGACGTGAGAAAGCGGGTACCGCTCAGCGAACACCGTGTTTTGGCGCAGGAAACCGTCCGCAATGGCCGAGGCGATGTACAAGATTTGCGCACGAAGGTCGGTTATCAGGGCGGAGCCGACGTTCGAACACCGAAACAATGATACCCAACTATCAACGCGGGTTTGCCAACGAATTCCACCGAACTAGTTGCGCCGGGATCCGTTCCCAATGCCCGATGGACCAACCGATCTCGTGTCGAGCCATGGTGACCATGGCCGGCCACGGCGCACCCGACGTGGCGCACTGAGTGCAACGGCCTCTGGAAGTGTGTTGCGGCCCATCCCGCCTCGCCTCGAGAGCGCCCGTTCCCGGGCTGACGCCGAGTGACTGCTCCTTGCTGCATACCGAAGCTCGCTGCGAATCTCGTCGGCGCTGAGATCAGCGCCGACCGCAAGGCTCGATTGTCAACGGTGCAGGCATATAGGTCCGACAGGTGCCTGTGGTCGTGAGCAGTGCACTGCACGCCTATCGCGTCCAGGCCGCATGTTGCAGAACAATGCGATAGCCATCCGGGTCTTCGAAAGTCAAACCTCGCTGGTCCCAATAGGAATTCTCCGCGGGCACGGGCTTCGCCCCCCACGCGCGTAGTTTGTCGACGGCGCTATGCCAGTCGGTAGGTGTTGGCAGATAGATTGCCAACAGGTGCTCCTTCGTCGGTGCGCCAGAAACCGTAACGCCATGTTGGCGAGTTAATTCGATATGCCA
>CAWIRZ010000026.1:0-8321 GCA_963838695.1 uncultured beta proteobacterium
GCGCTGCTAATACTTGAAGGCGCTCGCCCCGCGATGAACACGTGACATGCGCGAACGAATAAGTTCTGGCTCATCGCCGTTGCGCAACGAAGTCGCGTCCATGGAAATAGCGTCGCAAGTGATGCGTCTTGGCGACAACCAGCGCTTGTCGATCGACGAATCGACATCGCGCCGTAGGGTGTGGCCCCATGGCCGATACCGACAACATTCACCCAGGCGCAATCGTGCGCCAGCTTTGCCTTGATCGTTTCAACTTGAGCGTGACGGAAGGCGCCACGGTGCTGGCGAGCCGTCAGGCGCTGACGAACCTCCTAAGCGGCAAAGCGGGCATTTCGCCAGAGATGGCATTGCGTCTGGAGCAAGGCGTTCGGCGGTGGCGCCGAAACATGGCTGCAGCGGCAGCTCGCGCACGACCTCGCCAAAGCACGCAAGCGCTTGGACGAACTCGACGTCGTTTCGATGGCGCAGCAGCGCCAACGCTCGTTGTTTTAGTTAAACCCGCAGCTCCCCTAGCAACTGCTCGGCGAGGAAGTCGCATTCCGGCCGATTGGACCGGGCACTGCGCGCCAGTACCACCTCGAGCGGCGGCAGTGGCGGCAGCCCGTGCGATCGGCCAAGTTCGACGAACCGCTCGGGTAGAGCGCAGCGGGCCGACGGGCGCCACCGCAAGCCCCGCTTCCACCATGCTGAAAAGCCCGAGCAAGCTCGGACTCTCGTAAGACGTTCGGTGGGCGATCCGCGCGCGCTTGAGTGCGCGGATCGCATTTTCCCTTGCCACGCTGCCCGCTCCGAACACGGCGATCGGTAACGGACGCTCGCGCCAGACAGCCGGTCGGCGCGTGGGCGCCCGCCCACACGCTCGGCTCGAGCCGCACGCGTTCGCCGCGCATGCCCTTCACGCGGGTCATGCACGCCGAGATCGACTTGGTTCTCGCGTACAAGCGGCGCCAGCGCATGGCTTGGCAGCCCGATCGACCTGCATCTCGACCTTCGGGTAGGTTGCCGAGAACTTGCGCAGCACAGGGGCAGCAGCGACGACGCATAGTCGTCGGGCACGCCGATGACGACGCGCCCCTTCACCTCCGGCTGCACGAGCGAAGCCCAAGCCTCGTCGCGCAGCGCGAGCATGCGACGGGCGTAATCGGCGAGCACGAGCCCCTCCTGCGTCGGCACGACGCTGCGCGCCGCCGCTCGAAGAGTGGGCTTGCCAAGCGCCTGTTCGAGTGCCTTGATCTGCATGCTCACGGCGGATTGAGAACGATGTACGAGCGCGGCGCCGCGCACGAAGCTGCCTGCATCGGTGACCGCCACGACCATCGAAAGTACATCCAAATCGAGTGTTTTCATCGTTCAAGCCGCGCAATCAAGCCATCAGGAAATCTGAAGGCAACATCAATATAAGGCGTTTGCCTGAAGGAAGCTGCGCCGGCATACTCGTTCGCACTCGGCCGATCCGCGGCGCTTCATGGGAAAGAGACTGAACGATGGCAATGACAATGACTTATGACGAAGTGAAAGCGCTGAACCTGTCGATCGATATGACGCGCGGCAAGCCGGCATCGGAGCAACTCGACCTGTCTCAAGCCTTGATCGACGCGGCGCCGAACGCGGGCTACCGATCGCGCGACGGCATCGATTGCCGCAACTACGGTCATGTGATGGGCTTGCCCGAAGCGCGTGAACTCGGTGCGCAATTACTGGACGTACCGGCCGAGCAGGTCGTCGCAGCCGGTAATTCGAGCCTCGAACTCATGCATGACGCGCTCGCCTTTGCCATGCTCCATGGCTTGCCGGGTGCCAAGGCGTGGCGGCGTGAGGGAGAGGTTGCTTTCCTATGTCCCGTACCCGGATATGACCGCCATTTCGCGATTTGCGAAGCGCTCGGAATCCGCATGATCGCTGTCCCGATGAACGACGACGGGCCGGACATGGATCGGGTCGAAGCGCTCGTGGCCAACGACGCTACGATCAAAGGCATCTGGTGCACGCCGGTATACGGTAATCCGACCGGAACGATCTACTCGCTCGAAACAGTACGGCGTCTAGCGCAGATGCCGACGGCGGCACCGGATTTTCGGTTGTTCTGGGACGATGCCTATCGCTTCCACCACTTGACCGACGAGCGGTGCGCAAGCCCCGACATCCTGGCTGCCTGCGCGAGCGCGGGCGATCCCGATCGCGCGTTTGTGTTTGCGTCTACGTCGAAGGTCACGTTTGGGGGCGGTGGCATGGCGTTTTTCGCGTCGTCGCCGAGCAATATTGCCTGGTGGCAGCGCTATATGTCGGTCCGCACGATCGGGCCCGACAAGTTGAACCAATTGCGGCATGTGCGTTATCTGCGCGACCGGGCAACCCTCCAACAACTGATGGAACGCCATCGCGAGATCTTGCAGCCGAAGTTCGAAACGCTCGATGCGACGCTGTGCGGCATGCTCGGTGATGTTGCCGGCGTCTCATGGACGAAGCCGCGCGGCGGCTATTTCGTGAGCTTGTTCACGCCCGACGGATACGCGAAGCGCACGGTGGAGCTTGCCGCACGAGCCGGCGTGGTTCTGACGCCGGCCGGCGCCGCGTTTCCCTACCGTGTCGATCCGCGCGACCGGCACTTGCGCATCGCGCCGAGTTGCCCGAGCCGCGCGGAAATTGAGCGGGCCGCACAAGTGATCGCGCTGTCGCTACGCCGGGCGTTGAAAGAGGAGTCCCCGGCGAGCGCAAGCCTGTAACCCGCGCGAAGCCACATCGCTACAACGGCCAGGCAACGACGAAACAAGCGCGAACCGACGCGAGACAGGCGAGGCAACCCGCATGAGGTTGCGTGGCCTCAGCTTGTCGTACGCGTGGCGATGAATTCGCCCTCGAGCCGCCAGGTTTTGCCGTCGACATCGAGCGCTTCGCCGATCCAATGGAAGCGCTCGGGTGTGATGTCGGTGAAGCGCCAGCGGGTGGCTTGCCCGTCGGCGCGCGCCCCGGTCTGTACGATCTCTTCGCCGATACGCCGGCCGATTTGAGTCTCGCGATGGCCGCGCGCCGGATTGTTCCATGAGATGCGCCAAGCGCGCAGCGCCGGATCCCACGCCCGCAGGGTCGTCCCGTACATGTCGTTCTGCGGGTCGCGCGCCATTCGGCCTGCGCGCCGATCCTCGCGCGCGGGCATAATCCATACATCCTGTATCGCGCGCCCCTCGAGCGCCCAGCCGGCATGCAGCTCGCCCTTTAGGTGCTCGTCGCGTAGGTCGAACCCCCGGTAACGAAGCACCTGCAGCGACCAACTGCCGACGAGCCAGCCGTAGACATCGTCGGTTTCGTCGATATCGCTTGCGCGGCAGGGCGAGGCGAGCGCGGATAGAAAGGCTTGAGACAGGTCGTTTTCCGATCGAATCATGGGGATCTCCATAGTTATCGTGGGGTCGGTTCGTCGCCGGATGCCATCGATCGCATCGCGCGTACGGTTCGATCAGGATGTTAAGCAGGGAGACGAGGCGAATCTTGGCAAAAATTGCGGTGGATCTAGCGCGTGCGCTCGCGCATCGAGCGCGCGACGCGTCCCTTGGGGCCACGGAGCCGCGCACCGTCGCAAGCGGCCCCGGCTGGAATGTCGCCGATGTGCTTTGCACGTGCGGCCCCGGCGACCGTGCGTTCGAAGAACGCCATGGCGCGTTTTGCATTGCGCTCGTCGCGGCGGGGGCGTTCGAATATCGCTCCGAGACGGGTGCCGCCCTGATGGCGCCGGGCGCGGTCATGCTCGGCAATGCCGGCGAGTGCTTCGAGTGCGGGCACCGTCATAGCGCGGGCGACCGCTGCGTGGCGTTCCGTTATCACGCCGATTACTTCGAGCGTGTGTTCGCCGATGCGGGCGTCGCGCGCCGGCGGCTGTCGTTCGGTGTTCCACGGATCGAGCCGTCGCGTGCGTTGACCCCTTTCGTCGCGGCTTCGAGCGCTGCCGTGGTGGGTGCGCCAGGTCTGGCTTGGGACGAAATGGCGTTGACGCTGGCGGTGCGCGTGCTGCGCACCGCTGAATGCATGCCTGCGTTCGACGCCAAGCCGATTCCGACCGGCGCGCTCGCACGCGTGGTAGAGACGGTGCGATGGATCGACGAGATGCTGGACGAGGACCTTGGCCTTGATCGACTCGCCGAGCACGCGCGCTTGAGCCCGTATCATTTTCTGCGCACGTTCGAGCGCGCGACGGGCGTGACGCCGCACCAGTACGTTCTGCGTGCGCGGCTGCGCGCCGCGGCGCTGCGGCTGGCCGATACTCCCGATAAAGTCGTCGACGTCGCGCTCGATTGCGGGTTTGCCGATGTATCGAACTTCAATCGCGCCTTTCGTGCGGAATTCGGCATGCCACCGCGCAGCTATCGCGCGGATTGGCAGCGAACGGGAACCCGCGCCCTCTTATAACTAACAAAAATGGGAAGACGAGGAATGGCGATGCCGACGTGGGGCAATCGTTTCGATCGATACGTGATGGTCCAACTTCGTGTTCTGGCGTATGTCGGTCTCGCAGTGTCTGTGAGTCTCGGCGCAAACCGGCCTTCTATGGGCGCCCCTTTGGCGGCCGGCGTCTCGACGCAGACGCCCGCGCGGGACTCCGCAGCCACGATCGTCGACGCCGCTCCCGCCACCATCGAATCGGACGTTCACTATTTCATCGTCGAGCATGACGGCTCGATCGTCGAGGACGACGATGCAACGTTGCGCGTTCATACCGCAGCCGGCGTTGACGAGGTTGCGCAGCGTTACGTGTGGTTCAACAAAGATATCGAGCGGATCGTCTCGTTATCGGCCGAATCGATCGATCCCGGCGGCGGCATCCACCCCGTGGGTCCCGAGGCGATCAGAGATGTCGAAGAGCCCCGCGCAGCCGGTGCGCCGACCTTCGAGGACGGCGTGTTGCGATCGGTCATCTTCCCCGGTATCGAACCCGGGTGGCGCGAGCATCTGAAGTTTCGCAAGGCGCGCAAGGGGACGCAGCGGGGCATGTTCGAATATTTTGCGACACCCGCGCGCGAGCCCGTGCTCCATCAGAGGCTCGTCTTCGACTTGCCGGCCGATATGCCGCTCTATGCCGACGCTCGCGGTTATATGGCGCGACCGCCTGTGACGGAGAACGGGCGCACGCGCTACGAGTTCGATTATCGGCATGGGCCGTTCGCGCCGATCGAGCACGGCGCCGTGGGCTATGGGAACGACGGAGATCGGCTGATGGTGACGACGGTGCCGAGCTTCGAGGCCTTCGCGAAGCGTTACCGCGACGATGCTGTCGATCCCTCGGCGGGCGATCCCCAAATCGTTGCGCTCGCGCATGCGCTGACCCGCGACGCGCCCGACGATTGGACGAAGGCCGCGCGCCTGTACGATTGGACGCGCACGAATATCCGCTACGTCGCGCTGTTTCTCGGGGAAACGGCGGCGAAGCCGCATCGCGTCGCGGACATTCTTCGCAACCGCTATGGCGACTGCAAAGATCACGTTGCGCTGTACATTGCGCTGCTTGCGGCTGTTGGCATCCATAGCGAGCCTGCTCTAATCAGTCTCGGCTCGGTCTACACGCTACCGTCCGTGCCGGGTTACGGCGCGGGTGCGATCAATCACGTGATTGTTTGGATTCCCAAGCTTGAACGCTTCGCCGATACCACGGCCGGCGGCGGCATCGCATTCGGTTTCTTGCCGCCGAGCGTCATGGATCGGCCGGCGTTGTTGGTCGATGACGGCGTGCTGACGCGAACGCCGCCCGCACAACCGCGAGCGCGCAATGTTCGGCTCGATATAGCGGTCGACGACAGCGGCAATGCACGGTACGGCTATCGCGTCGAGGACGACGGATTTACCGCCGAGCTCGAGCGCAATCTCTTTCGACGTGCGACTCGTGCGCGTATCGTTCAAATAGGAAGTGAACGGTTGAGAAAGACCGGGCTGCGCGGCACGGCCACGATCAAAACCGACGACGTAAACGCGACGAGCGGCCCCTTCGCCGTTTCCATGATGGGGACGCTCGAGCACGTCGTCTGGCCCGACGGTATGACGGCGGCGCCCGCGTTATCGAGCTTCGCGGGCGGGATCGCCTCACAGGTGCAGGAGTGGATGGCCAACTCGCAGCGTGCGCAATCGTACGTCTGCATCGGCGGCACGTTCGTCGAGCAAGCAACCGTCACGTTGCCGCGCGACGTGAGCGTCGTCTACGCGCCGGCGGATATGACTGTCGATGAGCGTCCGGTTCGCTACG
Organism: uncultured beta proteobacterium; assembly: GCA_963838695.1. GTDB lineage: Bacteria > Pseudomonadota > Gammaproteobacteria > Burkholderiales > Burkholderiaceae > Trinickia. Next base: position 6,227 of record CAWIRZ010000026.1, read on the forward strand.
CGGCACACTACGTGTTCGATCCCGTTACACGCATCGTTCAGATATCGCGCCGGCTGCAAGCCGACTTTGGAAAGCAAGTCTGCACGCCCGAAGAATTCACCGCCATGCGCGAAACGCTAGTGCGAATAGAGCGGGACGCCTCGGCGCAAATCGTGGTTCGAGCGGTCAGCCCTTCCGACGTCCGGCATCAGAACGGCCACCAACCCGCGCCGCCTTGATGGCCTTCATGATCGTCGCCGTCGTGGTCACCGTCATCGTCTCCATGGTGGCGGTGATCGAAATGAAACGCGGAGAACAAATCGCCGATCGCCGGTGAGTTCACGGGCACGTACGGATTGCCCGGCAACTGAACCGGATTCGGCAAGTTGTCGCGACTGCGGTTCGTGATCGGGTGCGAGCGACCAATTGCGCTCGATAAACTTCACCAGCGAGACGTGGTCGCTGTACTGGTGCACGACGCGCCCGCCACGCGAGTAGGGCGACACGATGATCAGCGGAATGCGCGACCCGTCGCCGAAGAAATCGACCGGCTGAATATAGCCCGAGTCGTAGTAGCCGCCGCCTTCGTCGTTGGTGATGAAGATCGCCGTCGATGCCCACAACTTCGGATTGCGCTGCACCGCATCGATGATCTTGCGCGAGAACGCTTCGAACAAGCCGAACTTCGACGACGCCGGGTGGCCGTCGAGCAATCCGCCCGGTTTCACGAACGAGACCGCAGGCAGCTTGCCGTTGGAGATATCGGCGTACAAGTCTGTCGCATCCTGTAAATGGGCTTTGACCGCGCGGGGTTCGTCATGATCGCCGTTTCATACAGGAACGGATTGCAGATATTGCAATAGATGCTCGTGGCCGAGCTTGATCACGAACGTATTCCAGCCTTCGCCGTAGTACTTCCACGAGATGCTTTTTGCGAGCAGACGTATCGCGCAATCGTCCGCACGGGTGACGGCGGGATCGTGAAGCTGCTCGTATTGACCGTGCCGTCGCCGTTGTAGCCGGGGTTGTAGTTGTTCAGCAGGTAATAGGCGTCCGGCGCGCAATTGGCCTTCGGATGGTAAGGCAGCGAATCCAGGTAGCGGCGCATGGCGCCGACGCCCGGCTGATGACGGGTCCGAGCAGTCGCTGTAGGAGCCGCCCGAATAGCCGTCCTGCGTGTACCAGTTGTTCGTGCCGGCGCGTGGACGCGGGTTTTCGATCTGGTTGGAAGGCGGCGTTGCGGCGTTGCCGTTGCCGTCCGTGTAGTAGAGCGCATCGGCCGTGCCGATCATGATGCTGTTTGCGCCCGTGCCGCCCATCACCGGCTGGTGGTAGTTGTCGCTGATCGTGTATTGGCGCGCGAGATGCGTGAAGTACGGCATGTCGCCCGTGTTCACGTTGTAGTAGCCGAGCGCGGTCGATCCTTCGCCCGTCGTCTGGTCGTTGAAGTTCGCGGGCTGCGGCTTGCCGTTGTGCCGGCGCCCATAGACGTTTCGACCCACGCGAACAGATCCATCTGGCAACCGCTCGGATTGTCTTGCGTGGCGTGACTTCACCAGCAGTCGGCCTGCTGCCACGCTTGATAGAAGCGGTGCACCGGGCTCGTGATGTACTGGTCGTAGTCGGGACCGACGCGAGAGATTTGATACGGGCCGTTCGGCAGGTTATACGTGTTCGGGCCGAAACGCGTATCGGGCTATGCGTCGGCGAACCGCTCGCGCCGGTGGTCAGGTGCGCGATGTCTCACGGCTCTATCATTGCGCCCTCGGTGGCTTGCGCCGCGGCGAGCGTGGCGAAAGGAGGCGGGCTGGTATCGCTCGCGGCGGTGGCGCCGTACCGCCGGTATTCGGTGCTGGCAGCACCGTATAGGGCTCTTGCCGCCAGGCGCCATCTCGAAGCGCTTCGGGTCGGTCGCACTGCGCCGTGTATTGCGTGGCCAGCGCGAAGTTCGGGCCCGGGCTGCCATCGGCTGTAATGATGCCTTTCGAGAGGAGGTTCGGAAACGCTCTGACCATCGCGCGGCTTATAACCTCCGAATACCTGATCGAACGTGCGGTTCTCGCCGACCACCACGATGACATGCTTGATCGGTGAAATTGTCGCCATCGACGGGTCG
>CAWIRZ010000027.1:0-205558 GCA_963838695.1 uncultured beta proteobacterium
GGGATTGCGCCCGGCGCCCCCTTCGGCAGGATCTGCCACGATCGCTGGAAGAGTAACGCCCTAACTCGGCAGCATTCGCACCTCTCCTGCATATGGACACAGCGTCGATGATGAGCCAACGACAATCAGCCGGGCGCAAATTCACAAGATCGTTGAATTCCTTCGTTCGACCGACCGCCACCTCGTTCATCGGATTTGAATAGAGTGGTTCGATTCGATTGGAAGCAGCCGCCGGAATGTCCGATTGGCGGCAAAAGCGAATGACTCTTACTGACCGGTCATTGCCAGACGGCGACCGGCAGCACGCGAGCCACAACTGCCGAGTAACGAACCCCGAATTCGGACCAGATCGCACCAGCCCAGCAAGGAAGATGACTAAGCGTGCGTGATACAACGCGCGCCGTGGGCCGCGTTAAAATCCGGCGCGACGGCGACAGTCTTTCGCCAGCCTAAGCCTATCTAACACCATGGGAGGCAAATAGTGGCAAGATTGCTCCTGCGCAGCAAGGGAGTGCTGAGGCACCTGGCGTCCGTGAAAGTCACGCACGATGGCTCGATGAAACTCAACCTCGTGCGGGAAGGTATCAGAGAGGGCGCTTATCAGTGGTCTACGAATGTGGATGGCCAAAGTCCGGTTTCTCCGCGGGACGCACCAGAACCAAAAACAAAGTCGATCACCATCCACACGAGCGGGCGAATCAACTATCACTTCGGCGGTGGTTCGAGCCGTTACGTCCCCTGCCTGTTGGATCTAGTGCACGTCGTGCCGATCATCGGTTACTCGATTCCTCGCGTTGACCTCTTGGACGCTGTCGAACAGTCGCGCAAGGATGATTGGATGTGCGAGTTCCCGTCTGAACTTGAAGATCGAATGGTCTTCTCCTTTGCGGTGTTGCCTGCGGTGCTGCCAGCAGTACCCGGAGAGTTGGGGCGCTTCGGCGTCGAGGGGCTCTACGCATTGATTTGGTGCGCTGAGCCTGATGCCACCGGCGTAACCAAGGGCAACCTTCCCGATGCCGTATTCACGACGCTTCAACCTAATGACAGCTTGCCAGCGCAAGCGGCTCGCGAGGAAGAGGTGTATCTGCGATTTCGGCGGGCAATGTACGCGAACGATGTCACCGCCGCAGTGGCGGCCTCGCCAAACAGGGATGCAATTGCAGCAGAACACGTCGAGGCGATGATCCAGGCGGGACCCGGGCTATACCCGCCCAACAGCGAAGGAATCTGGACGGTGGTGACAAGCGTTCCGATGCGGATAGCCCCGCGTCTCGAAGCCTCCTTCGAAGACCAACGATATCGAGCAGACGTCGTCGATCTACGTCCCGGCGATACTCGACTCGCAACGGTTAGAGTACGGTTTAAGGTTTTCGACGAGCAGACAAAGAGGTATGTAAAGGAGCGCGTCGCAATTCGCAGCCTTGTGCTCGACGCCGAGCTATGACGAGGGCTGCGATGAGCCCAGGCTTCCACCGTATGCTGGAGAACGCAATCGACGGCATCGCCAGCGAGCGCGACTACGACCCTTTGTCACCAGTTTGGAAATAGCGCGACAAACGGTGATCACTTGAATCCGCAGTTCGTCTTGTGACCGCAAACTTATAAGACAACATTCGCTCTCGGCACTCGAATGGCTGTTTGCTGGGTAGAAAACGCCGTCTAAACGTCCGAGCGACGCCGTGCAAGAATGACGCTTCATGGCCGCGTAGGGCCGGTCGCGTCATGCACATGGCGACCCGTGCTGCCTGTCGAAGTACGGCGAGGCTAATGACTGCTTCAAGGATGAATCAATCGCCCGCGCAACTCTGCCGTCGATGAGATCCCTCTCGAAAATAGCTCTTCGCTTTCTGCCGCTGCCTTCCAAGCGCCTTTTTAGCACGTAGTTAGGTTTGTCAGAATGCTGGTTGATAACAGGAAATGAAATGCCCCCGTTTGAATCGCCATCACTAGCTCGGCTCCATGGGGTAGAACGTTCCGATCGCGTTTCTACCTATGCGGAGGTTGCCGCCTTGGTTGGCCGATGTAAGGAAGCTTTGAGCGACGCACAGACGCAGGTCAAGCCAAACAGTGCGTTGGGGGCACTCTTCGCCAAGGCTGACAGGCTAAACAGATCGTGGATTGCTCAAACCGATAAGGAGGATATTCGCACCCTGATCGAAGCAGACGAAGCCGCCCGGATTGCCGAATCTGTGTTGTCTGCCATCAACGATCCTGCTGCGCGTGAGGCGATTCGGCGAGTTACCAAGAGCGATATGCGACTATCGACACGGCAATCATCGCAAGGGAAAGATGCTCTTTGGGAGTTGTCTTTGATGAGTTTCTTGCGTATGCGAAATGTGCCCGCCCGTTTCACAGATCCACCCGACTTGGAAATTCTCCTCCCAGGGAACCTCGGCGAGTACGGCATTGCCTGCAAAAAAGTCTATTCCGAAGAATCTGTCGGTAAGCAATTGGCGAAGGGGCTCAAGCAGATCGAACCCTATCGCGGCGCAGGGTTAGTGGCGTTCAACCTCGATGATTTAACACCAGGGCAAAGCATATTGGCCGCCGCCACGAAAAGGAAGGCTTCGGAACGTCTTGACGCTCTCAATCGCGCGTTCATTGAACGGCATAGGTTGCGATTTCAGAAGGCAGTGATAGACGGCAAGTGCGACGGCATTTGGGTATCCTCGTGTGTGCATGCCGACATTGCCGGCTTGTCCCCACGCTTCAACCGCATCACGGAGAACACGTTATGGACGGTACGCGAGGCAGGTTTAGGGCCAAAAATCCGCCTCAATGAGATCCGGCAGTGGCTGGACAAGGCTGGAACTCGCTGACATTCGGTCACTTTCCGCAGCGTCTTCGGATAGCAAGATCCGACGTGGCCTCTTCATTCTAACTTTCGTATTTCTTTGCCACAGCCTCAAGATCGCGTGCGCCGCGCCGATCCCAATTGTTACGCAGTGCCCAATTCCGCACCTCGTTTGCATTAATTGGATGCCCCGCTTGTTGCAACGCCTTGAAGGTCTCCAGCGCGTCTTTCTTGTCTGCTGGATGGGCCAAGCCTGTTGTCACATTGACACGGCTTTGAAGGCTTTCCAATGCTGCTGTTATCGCCGGATCCATCGAAGGCGCGGCGACGCGCCACGTGGCGCCTCCCCAGATTGAAGGCTGCCAAAGCGACAGCCACTCTTTCCCTTCGATCTCGTTCCAAGGAAGAAAAACGATCGTGGCTGGCGACGTACAGTCATCTAGCTTTTCCATATCAGACGTCGATAGATGAGCGCCAAGGAGAAGTGTATTAGTAGGAACGGTAGCGATGCTCGCGGGATACGCAAGCGTTACGCTGATATTCGAGCCACCTACCTCCACAGACTGGCCTGCGTGCAATGCTTTTGCAATCTTGTCGCCCAACATTTCCGCGATTATCCCGCCGAGAAAGCGCCCCTTCGCAGGAACCACCAAAGCAATGTTCGCAATATTGTTAGAGATGCAATACTTGACCGCTTCAGCCATTGCCAGTTTGGCAGTGGCCATAATCGGACCCACGTTTTCAACGAGAAACCTAGGCGTCTGAGATGGCATGGAGTACGCTGCAGGATGGTTTTCGGAGTCGACTCGCCGCGTCGCACCTTCAACACGGGATGTCGGGACAAAGAGTACGCAGTATATCGTGGCGAGGGAAAAGCACTTTGTCCGAGACGGAGTGATAGGGTCCGCTGTCAAGTGCGAAGCCGAAACTCGAAGAACCGCCAAGAACAGCAACCAACGACCGCCCTTGGTCGCACTGCGCACGACCGCGCGCGACGAACGTCTCGGGCGCGTGCCTCATGTAAAAAGCATAAACCGACTCTCAACTGCCATTTGACAAGTCACGGGCGCCACGGCAGCTTCGAAGTGAAACAGCCATTCAAGCAACCGTCCCGAATGCCGAACGTCGTAATCCATGCGGAGTACCAGCCGATCGACCATCGAAACAACGCAAGCGGCATTCATGAACACTTCTGCCCCCTCGGCAAACGGTTTGTTTGCGACCACGCCGCGCATGGGCGAGCGCCGGAACGCGGCCGCGCCGCATCGCGGCGAGCAGTGGTGGCACAAGGTGGTGGAAGAGATGGAGCGCAAGGCCGCCCTTGGCGACCGCTCCCACCGCTGCACGTCTACAGCGACAAATCGACCCTGAACCAGCGCGCCAGTTCTTCCGGCAAACAGGGCGGCGGCGTCTCGAGTGTCAGATCCTGATCGGTGACGGCCTCGAGCACGCCGCCCTGCTCCTTCTCGTTCAGTTCTTCCTCGTCCAGGGCATCCACAGCGAAGTCCGGCTTGCCGAGCAGCACCTCGAAACGCTGGGCGCGCGCCAGTAGCACGCTGTACTGGAAGCGCTCGTAGCTCTGCTGCTGGAACGGTATGCCGACCTGCACGAGCCCGGTGCCGGGTTGATCGGTCTGGCTTGCTTCCGCCAGACTGCCCACGCGATCGACACGGCCGATACGCTGCTCCAGCCGCGCCGGATTCCACGGCAGATCGTGATGGATGATCTCGGCGCATTCGCGATGCAAGTCGATGCCCTCGGAGCCGATCGACGTGCAGATCAAAATGTCCGGCGCCAACGGCGAATTGAAGGCCGCGCATAGCACGATACGACCGTCGTGTTTCATCGAGCCGTCGAGCATGCGCACCGCGTAATCGTCGTCCGCGTTGGCGTCGTTTCTTACTTCGTCGTCGTGCTTCGCGCCGGCGCGGCTTCGCTGCAGGTTGACCCCGCGCCACAAGCTGCGGCGGCGCGTGTTGGTGTGGTCGTCGGTATTCATGGAGCCGTTCGCTTCGCACAGGTTCAACAGGAAGCGCACCATGCGCCGCCACATCGATTCACCCATGCCGCGCGGCACACGCACGCCGTCATGGACAGCGCGAATGATCTCCGCCATGCGCGGATCGTCCGACGGATTCGCCAGCAACGGCCCCAGATACGTGCGGAACAGGTCCGGACGCAGCAGCACCTTGCGCAAGCCCTTCTGAAGATCCAGCACCGTGTCGAAAAAACCCGGCGCGACCAGGCGCGCACCGGCGTCGGTGTCGTCCACGAGCAGGCTCGCTTCCGACTCGATCAGCGCCCACAGATTCGCCGCGAATGACCCGGTGTCGTCGCCGTCCCAAAGATTCAGCGGACGTTCGAAAAAAGTCACGGCGTGACGGTTGACCAGTTCCTCGACTGTTTCCGCCGATTCCGCGCTCGTACCCTCCGCCGCGAGAAACGATGTGCTGAGCCAGCGTTGGTCCTCACCATCCGACATTGCCATTTCACGCAGCAGTTTGAACAATCGCATGGCCGGCTTCCGCGCACGCTGGGTGCGCCCAAACTGAACCAGCAGCCACAGGTCGAGCAAACGGAACACCCGCCGCTCGGTCACGCTCACACGGCAGCGCGACAAGCAGTCGAGTGCGAATGCGACCGCCTTGGGCCGCCATTCGATCAGCAGACTCTCCATCCGGTTCGCCTCGAGTTGCGAGGCTCGCGCGAAGATGCGCGCCAGCGGCAAGTCCACGAACGCAGCCTCCTCGAGCAGATTCTTGCGCTTCGCGCGCAAGTCAAGTTCTGTGGCTTCCGTGGGATTGATGCGCGACTGCAGCATCGCACCGATTTCGTCGAGCGTTTCCACGCGTTCGCAGAAGATCAACGTCTTGCGGCCATTCTGATAGTTGGTCAAAGCCCGGTCGACGGTCGCGCGGACTTTCGGATGTTCGCCCATGCCGAGCACACGCCGGAACATCGCCATGTACTTCGCCGTTTCAGTGCCAAAGACACGCTTCTGCTGGGCTGTCACGGCCGCGCTGCTTTTGAACGCCTTCACGCTCGACGTCAGCCCGCTCATCAGACGCGCATTGGCCACGTCGCGTTTGCCGTCCGCCGCGCGCGTCTGCTGATCGAGCCGCATCGCCAGAAAATGAACGAAGGCATCGCTGTCTCGCGACATGCCTTCCACGTCGTACAGCATCGTGCGTTGTGTCGCCGGACCGGCGCCGAAATCTTGACCGGCATGAAACGAGCGATGTCCGCGCGGCTTCAGATGGCGAATCACAATCCGGCGCTGTAAGGTCGCGAGTTGATCCACGGCCTTGCGATAGACCATGGCCGCATCGCTGAACGCGCGCAACGTCGTACGCGTGGCCGGATCGGCGATCAGATCGGCAAGTGCCTGCTCGACAGCGGCGGGGCTCGCGCCCTCGCACAAAGCTTTCAGACGGGCCACACTTTCGTCGTCGCCGGCGAGTGCGTCCCACGCTTTCTGAAAGATATTGTTAGCGATCAGGCAGGTGGCGACCACGCCGTTCGCACGGTAAATCTCATCCAGTACACGATACGTTGCACCGTTTCTGTCCGTCGCAAAGTCGAACACGGTACGCATTTCGCGCTCTTCGAGTTGGAACGGTGTGGCCGACAGCAGCAGCTTGTTGCGGATCGAAGGCGAGAACGTCTTGCTGAACGCCTTCGCGCCATGCTTGCCGCCCTTCCAGTTGTGTACTTCGTCCACCACGGCCAGTTCGATTCTGGACTCGCGCAGCTTGTGCTGAACCACTGTGTTCATCAGATCCTTGAAGAAGTCCCTGATCGAATTGTCGTCCGCCCCGTCACGCAAAGACGACCAGCGTGCCTTGAGATCCGGATCGTCGTCGCGCGCCTTGACGACGCAATCGTAGGTGCGGTACAGATCGCTGGACGCCAGCTCCTTGAGCGACTCCTTGGTGGCGTTGGGCAGCAAGATGTTGGCCTTGCGCAGCGAACGCAGCAGCGCATCACGAGTGGGCGCGTGCAGGCCTGTCACCAGCACGCCAAGCACGAAGGTGCTGAAGCGCCTCGTATCGGCCTGATCGGTTCGCGGCCGGTCGAGCGACGACATGCCCAGAATCAGCACGTTGGGCAAATACCTTTCCTGCTTGGCCACGAACGCCTTGAAGGCGTCCTTGAACCAGTTGCAGGCATCCTGGCTGACGTCGGTGCGCAGCGCGGCGAGATACGCGCGCATGGCCTGATCCTGCGTGGCCTTCAGTTCGTCGAGGTAACTGAACCAGCCGGTCTGCGAATACTCTGAGGCGAATTCCAGCGCCTTCTTCGAGCTTTCATCGAAGCCCTCCAGGCGCTTGAACGCGCTACGCCGGGACAGGTACTTGTTCTGGCACGCCCATTCGTAAACCGATTGCAAAATGCAGTACGTCGTTTCCGCCGAGATGCGGCTGATGGCGGTGTTCTTATAAGCGTGAAGACACGCGATCAGTTCCCAGTAGCTATGCACGACGAGCGGACGCAACGTACGCTTTCGCGTCCGGTCCTGCCCGTTAACATAGAATGCCGAAAAGCTGCGCAACTCCTGCTCCCACTTCGCGCGCAGCACCGCGCTCGACGGCGTGATCAACAACGCGCGCGCATCGGCGCGGCTCGCGCCCAGCAGCCGCGCGGCGATCACGCCCATCGCGACATACGTTTTGCCCATGCCCACCTCGTCGGCGAGCAACTGCGTGTCGAAGCCTTCCTCGAAGCGGCTGAGAAACTCCCGCGCCGTGTTGCGCTGGCGGTCCCAATCCTTCTGGAAGCTCGGGCGTTCAGCCTCCGCGCGAATAACCGTATCGAATCGTTGCGAACTCAAGATCAGAGCCCCTCGTGGCAGAAGCTGAGATATTCCATGACCGCCTTGTCATGGTGTTGCGCGGGCAACTTAGCCTTGAGGCGCGTCCATAACGCGTGGCCCGCGTTTGATCCGGCGGCGAGTTCGCGAGCGAACAGCACCAGTTCGCCCAGCTTGAACAACGAATCCGCGCCGGATTGCGGCCGGCCTTTTGCGTCGCGCGAGAGAACGTCGGCCAAGGTGGCGAGCGGCTCTTCCAACTCGTCCCGCCATCTGCGGGGCTGCTCGGGCAATGGCGTTTCCAGGCATTGCGCCGCACGTTTGCGAAAGACCTCCTGCACGCGCACGAACAGATTCAGATGCTGCTGCATCCCGATCACGATGTTGCGTTCGCGCATGGCGTGAATCGCGGCGGCGGGATCGTCGTCGACGATGTCCGGATCGCCCGGCACGAATTCATCCGCGTCGCGGTCGAGCGGCAACTTTTCCTTGAGGTAATGCAGCATCCAGTCTTCCCCGGTGGACAGCACATAGCGTTCGCGCTGTTGGAACAGCGCGGCCGCATGCCGAAACGGCAGGTAGTAGACGCGTTCGGGCGCGCCCCGGTGCACGAACTTCAGGTTGCGCGCGCCGATGATCCGGCCGATCAGTTGCGACTGATCGAGCGGATTCGAGCGTCCATTGGTGAAATGAAGCGGCAAGCCGCCCCAACTCACGTCGTAGTCCGCCAGTTGCGTAAGTTCGAGGGGCTCGGCACGTACGTCGAATGCCATCAGATCCGAATCCGGTATTTCGACGAGCTCAATGCCCTGCACGAACTCCGGATAATCGGGATGGTCCTGATAATCATCCTCGGACTCGGGCATCTCGTCCGGCGTGTTGGACGGCAGATCACGATAACGGTCGATCTGCTCCGCGCTCAGGCCGTTGCAAATCGCGCCCAACAACTTGTCGACCGAACCGCGGTGCACGCGCGCCACGCCCATTTCGTGATTGGCGCCGCACCATGCCTTGCGGGTGAAGTTGGCGCTGCCCAGATAGACGAGCGCTTCGTTGCCGCGCGCCAGCACCAACACCTTGGCGTGGAGCTTGCGCGTGATCGCGAGCGCGGCAAGGTCGGCCGGTTGATTGGCCTGCGCGATGCGCTCACGCTCGCGCTCGGTGAGGGTTTCGGGGATCAGAAACAACCGCGCGCCCGGCAGCGCGCGAAAATGATCGCGGCAAAGATGCTGGGCGACCGGCGCATCTGTCACAACGTCGAGCGCGTTGAGAGAAGGGAAAGTCCGCTTCAGATCCTGCGCGAACACCGCACCCTGCGCGCTGCGGTCGAAGAACGGCGACACGGCGATCGCGCGCTCCGGCGACGCGTCGCCGAATGCATTACGCCACGCGCGAGCGAGCGCTTCCAGGCCGGTGACGCCGTCGTAAGCTTGGTGGATCAGCACGGCACTTTCCTCATCTTCCGACGCGCCCCAGCGGTCCAGCCGCTGCCGGACCGACTCTATCGCCGTAGCCAGTGGCATCGAATCGAACAACGCGTAGCCGCGCGCCAGCACCTCGACGAACTCGCGCAGTACGGCGAGGTCTGCCCTTTCGCCCTTCCCGCTGTCGCTCCACGTGAAGGTTTCGAAGACCTCGCGATTGGCGAAGAGCCCCGTGCGCGTCAGGTTCATCGAGCCCAGCGCGAGATGCACCCGACGCTGCGTGACCACCAGATAGGCTTTCGCGTGATGGCAGGTCCACGGCTGCGCGCGCACCGGCAGCAATTCCATGAAATGCGGCAACTGGTTGTGCTCGCGCGTCTTACGCGCGTCGTAGATCATCACAGGCACGACGCGCAGCATATCGGCGATGTCCGACGTGCGCGCCTCGGGCGCCGCACTCAGCGAACGCCGCAGAGCGAGGTTCAGCACCTGCTGGTCGTCGAACTCGTAGCTGAGCACCACCACGTGTTGCAACGCGTTATCGCGTTGGTTGCATGACTCGAAGACGCTCGTGAAATACTCGCGTAGCGATTCAACCTGCTCCGTCATTGCAAGGTCTCCGTCTGCGGGAACGCCCAGTCGTGCCACCTGCGGCACTTTTCAAAGTGCCATTGGCGGCGATAAAGATATTGAAGGCCGTCGAGTTGGGCAGCCGTGCCGTCCGATGCGTTGTCGAAGATCGCCAGGGCTTCTTTAAGCGTGACAAGATTCACGCGACCGGTCACCAGCAGTTCGTCGTGGTTCACGATCGGCGAGGTGCCCTTCGCCGTCTGATGATCGATATGGTGATCGACTACGCAGCGTGTCAACGTCGCGAAGTCGCCGGCGGCTTGTGCGACACTGGCGAACAGGCGGCGCGAGTCATGGAAGGCGGGCGCGGCGAAGTATGCGCCGGCCAATGCCGTCACGGCCGCCGCGAAGGATTCTGCGCCCTGCGGCAGTACGTCCCGGAACGTGTCGCCATATTCGAGCGACGCGATGCGCAGATCGAGCACGAATTGCGTGGCCGCTGCCAGCCGCTCGAAGCGGGCCATCGCCGTCAGTTCGCTGGCGAGGCCGTCGTACTGCTGGCGTGCGTCGGTCCAGAACGTCTGATAAGCCGAGGCGTTGGCAAAGCCTGCCTGCAACATTTGCCATTCTGGCGGCGCGCGCCACAACGGTTCGACGCGCGAATTCTTCTTGCACCAGATGTCGATGAGCTTGCGCCAGATCTCGCTTTCCCTACGCGAAGCCGACGCGTCGAGGCCGTAGTGCTCGCCCGCCCGTTCGAAATCACCTTGCGAGACGACGTGATTGTTCTGCCAGTTCGCTAACGCGTCGCGAAACCGCCGCGCCCTGTTGCGCGACGAGAACGCATCTGCGAGATCACGGCCCAGCGGACTCAGCGTGCGTCCATCCGGTTCGACGAGGCCCCAGCGCAGTGCCGCACTGCTGTAGTGACCGAGCGTGCCGTAAGAAAGACGCTGGTAGATCGGATGACGCTTCGGGATGCCGTCCAGGCGGACTTGCTCGCGGAGCAGACGTTGATATTTCGTTACATTGATGATCGACGAATTGACCGACGCGTTGGCGATGCCCCAATAGATTTCGAGTGCGCGGAATCGTTGCGACAGTTGCTGCGCCTTGAACGTCTCGTCGGCGAGCTTGTCGAGAATGCCGCACAGCGAACTCAGGTAGACGGGGCGAACCGTCAGAACCGTGAACTGCGGGAACAACATGTCCTGCAAGGCGCCGGCTGGCCGGCGGAATCCCAATGGGTCGATTGCCTTGTCAGCGCTTTCAAGTACCACGTACTCGGTGAATCGCATTCCTTGCGCACTCCTAGACCTTGTTCTTTTCGCATTTCCCAGGCATGACATACGTCGGCTTCGCTCCATCCTCGGAAGCGGCCACACTGTGGCAGGAGTCGCTATCGTGATGTTGAGCGCTGTCATGCGCACGGCGTTCTGAACAAAACGCGCCGTCACTGGATATCGGCAATCGCGCCGCGCTCTTTAGGGTCCGCGGATGTTAACGGCGAGACGGGTCATTTCGTGTCCCGTTTCGCCAAAATCGCTACGGCCGGAAAGTGTCGGGGGAGTGCAAGACACTGACTTGCGCTGTAATCAGTACCAATGGCGCCAACTCCTCTTCAGGACGGCCAATGGCCGCAATGGCCAATCACTGGCCCAGCCAGGTCCGAGCATGGAGGTCCGATGTTCGAACGGAGCGGCCCCTCGAATGACCGTGTGACGGAGATGGCGAACGGCGGTTACTGGCCAGTTCTGTGACGCTTCTTCAACTAGCTGACGCCCGAAGGCATCTGGCGCGCCCCGGAAAAACAAAGGCAACCGCGGAAATTCGGGCGCCTTTTTCCCGCTATGGCAGCATTGCCCAATAATGGCACTGGCTGCAGGACGTTTCGCCAGGTCGTTGCTTACAGTTTCAGTTCACTTCGGCCGGAAAAGAACTGCCACAGCCGGACCATCGCATAGCGTGACGCCCGGGAACCGGTGAGGCGCGCTGGAGTGAGGCCTCGGTTAGGGCTTTGAGCACCGGGGATCGGGGCACTTCGTGCCGCGTGTGCATCGCGCCAACCCGACGGCTTAGTTCGAACTCCGTTCGCGGGCGTATTGCCTCAGATCGCCCTCTGAGCGCGCCCAGCAGCGTCGAAAAAGTGGTGGGCTGTCCGATAGAATGGGGCGGATATGCTCCGCGCCAGGGTCGCTGCTCCGCGCCTCTTGACCTGGACTTCACAATTGCGGCGCGCGCCCTCGGGGCCTCTGAGATGACCATCGAAACCATCGAGCTTCACCGCCGCTTTCACGTCTGGGACAAAGACTCCGCCACCGAGCCCCTGTATTGGTGGCCGGGATATTCAAATCGGCTCCTGGCGTGGAGCGACCTACACAAGCGCCGGCGTGTCGTCATCCTAGCCGAGGCTGGCAGCGGCAAGACGGTTGAACTGAAGCGACAGGCCCACTCTCTTGCCGGTCAGGGGAAGTTTGCTTTCCATGCGACGCTACAGGAAGTGGCGCGGGCAGGGCTCGATAACGCCTTCGGCAACGCGAGCCGCGCGCGCCTCCAACAATGGAGAGAGAGCGTCGAACCCGCATGGTTCTTCATTGACTCGATCGATGAGGCAAAGCTCGAAAAGATACGTCTCGATCAGGCGCTGCGGCAAATTGCCGATGGTATCCATGGCAATGAGGATCGTGCCTTCATCGTGCTATCGGGGCGCCACACGGAATGGGAGTTTGAACGGGACATGAGGCGCCTCGCCGAGGCGTTACCGCCCCCCGAACCCGAAGAGCCGCAGCCCGAGCTGCGCACGTTGATCCGCCGCCTGCTCAGGAATGAAAAGCGCCCCGAGCCGCCCGCAAAGGAAGAGCCACTCATCGTCCTCATGACGCCACTCGATGAAGTACAGATGCGTCTGTATTCGACGACCAAGGGCGTCAACGACGTGGAGGAGTTTCTGGCGGCCCTCGGCCGCGCAAACATGCTGGAGACCGCGCGGCGTCCCGGGGATCTGAACTGGTTGGTACCGTACTGGCGCTCCCATGGCCGCCTTGACACCTTCGCGAACATGGTGGCCGAAGGCCTGCGCGAGCAGCTACAGGAGGCGGATCACGACCGAAGCCGCCACGATCAACTAAGTCTGGAAAAAGCAATGCGCGGCCTCGAGCGGATTGGCGCCGCGCTCGTGTTCGGCCGTCAGCAGACCATTGCCATTCCTGACACAGGCTCCAGCGCTGCCCCCGCTGGACCAGCGCTCGACATAGATTCGGTGCTGCCAGACTGGTCGAGCAGTGAGCGCCTCGCGGTGTTGAGTAGAGCGGTCTTTGATCCGGCCGCATACGGACGGGCTCGACTTCATAACGACAACGAGGGGGTGGTGCGCAGCTATCTCGCTGCCCAATGGCTGTTGCGACTGCGAGGCATGAACCTGTCCAAGCGGCAACTTCATAGCCTGCTCTTTGCGCAAACGTACGGCGTCGAGCTGATCAGGCCGTCGATGCAGTCGACCGCCGCATGGTTGAGCATCTGGGACGATGATATCGCGCGCGAGGTCATCCGACTCCAGCCCGCCGTGCTGCTCTCCGACGGCGACCCCGCCAGCCTGTCCACTTCGACCCGCGCCCTGGCACTCCAAGCGCTCACGACACAAATACTGGAAGAAACGGAGCCCTTCAACCCCCACACGTTCGACAATAGGGCCTTGGCCCGTTTTGCGCAGCCTGATATTGCACCGACCTTGCGGCAACTATGGAACGCCCACTCTGGATATCAGGACATCAGCGCGCTGGTGCTCAGACTCATCGCCGCGGGAGAGTTGCTTGATTGTGCGGATATCGCCGCAAGCGCGGCTTATGGCTCATGCTGCGCCAATGTCAGACCGTATCTGGCCGGGCAAGCCCTGCTGGCGACCGGCGACAGCAGCCAGCGCCGCGCCTATGCCGGGCACATCAAGCGCAACGCCGACACGGTGCCAACCGAAGTGCTGGAGACAGCGGCCGAAGGGCTCTTTCCGGACTTTATCTCCGTAGACGACCTCATCGCCTTTTTCGCTTCTGGCGCGTTGAAGGACGGCCACCGTCGGGCATCCAGCCTGAAATGGTCGAGTTCGGACCTCGTTGGACGGATCTCGAGCCCGTCCGACCTTGAGAAGCTGATCGGCGGCTTGCTGCACCTCGATGCCTGCGAACATCCCGCCAACGGCGCGTTCCCCGTCGAAAACGACGAAACGATTGAGGCATTTCTTCTGGCGGCCGCAGATCGGCTTCTGGCCTTGGCTGGTCCGGACATGGCGCCGTATGCCGCAATAGACGCCGTTTTGCACTGCCGAGATCGCCTCGGTATGACCCACGCCAGTGACAACGACAAGCGGGCCGAAGCTGCCCGGCGATTGCACGAAAGCCCGACTCGCCGTCAGGCAGCGTTCTGGCATGCGGCCGAGACCCTGTCGACCAGCAGCACGCTAAACGGCCGGAACTTGGACACCGTGCACGCGATGGCTTTTCTAGGTTGGTCCCCGGATCTGCAGCCCACTGATCTGGTCTGGCTGCTCGCAGACGGTCCGTCGCGCCTGTCGCCGAGCGAGCAGCGTCTCGCAGCGAACGCGGCAATGGATCTTTGGGCGAGACAGGGGCGCCCCGAGGACATCCTTAGGCGTATCAAGGATTGCGTCCAAACATGCGCCGAGATGGGTGCGGTTGTCGACGCCTGGTTAATGCCTCCGCCTCACTCGCCCGAACTTGAGGAGAGCACCCGCCGTCTCGAGGAAGCGAGTGCGGAACACGAGCAGCGGCGAGCGGAGCAGGAAGACGGATGGGTCGCTTTTGTCGAGGACATCCGAAACGACCCCGACCCGTTGAGCAAGCTCCTGCCTCCCTCACCGGGTACGATCAGCCAAGCCCTCGGTAATCTCTGGGCGCTGCTGCGCGAAGCGAACCGGGGCCGCAATCGCTTCGTGATCGAAAGTGTAGCGCCGCTGGCGGAACTCGCAGGAGAAAAGGTTGCTGACGCATTTGCCGAGGCGACGCGCCGTCTATGGCGCGAGCGACCGCCTGTCCTGAAAAGCGCGCGTCCCCCGAGCCAGCGAAATCAACTCGAAGGTTTGGACCTGCTAGGCGTAGCGGCGGTCTCGATCGAGGCGGCGAGGAACCCGGTATGGGTTAACCAGCTCAGTGCCGAGCAGGCAAGGCGTGCGGCCGAATACGCAACGCTGGAGATCAACGAACTCCCGCGATGGATAGAGAGCCTGGCCAGCGCCTGGCCCACACCCGTACGGGACGCCCTGATGACCGAGGTCCTCTGCGAGCTGGACACCCCGGGGGACCAAACTCATCGCCCATGTCTCGACTACATCGAACGTGGCCCCTTGGCCGTCGTGCGTGTCGTGGCTACCTCAATCTGGCGCGAAGTCGAATCACGCAAGGATCTTGGACCAGGACACCTTCGACCTCTGCTGTCCGTCGCGCTGCGGGGATTAGACGGCAAGAGCCTGCCAGGCGCGTACAAGCTCGCGATCGAACGGTTCGCCTCGACAGACGATCCTGCAACCGCAGCGCAATATCTGGGCTTCACGTGCGCCATCAACGCTGAAGGCACAACGCAGGCGCTTGTTGAAAAGCTCGCCACGCTCGACGAGGTCGGCAAGACCACGCTCGTCCTTCCGGTGCTGCCGCAGATATTCGGGTCCCGCTTCTCGGTGACGCCCGGTCGCGACTTGGACATGGATATCCCGACCCTCCTGCGGCTTGTGATCTTGGCCTACCGCACTGTGACAGTCGAAAACGACAACGACCGGACAAACGGAGGAGTCTACTCGCCGAACCTTCGCGACAACGCCGAAGACGCGCGTACGACCGCTTTTAACCGACTCGTTCTGACGCCCGGCCGCGCGACCTATGACGCGCTTCGAACGCTGACGACCGAGCCCGACTTTCTGGTGGACAAGCGACGTCTGGAAACACTAGCGCGTGAGCGCGCGGCCCTCGACTCCGAAACAACCGCATGGGCTGGCGATGACACACTGCTCTTTGAGCGGCGCTGGGAAAAGGATCCCTCCACGGGCCGCGAACTGCAGATGCTCGCGATGCAGCGCCTCGAGGACATCCAGCATGACCTGCTGCACGCTGACTTCGCGCAAGGCCCAACATTGAGCTCGCTCCCCGACGAAGCCGCTGTGCAGGCCTGGCTGGCCGACCGCATGCGTCTCACCCAAGGCTGGTCGTATTCGGTCGAGCGCGAGCCAGAGACGGTCGCAGCCAAAAAGCCCGATATCGTCCTCACGGCGCGGGCCGCGGCCGCAAAGGTCGCTGTTGAAATCAAGGTGGCGGAGACCTGGACACTTCCGCAGCTCGAGACGGCACTCGAAGCGCAGTTGTGCGGCCAGTATCTGCGCGCGCGGGACTGTCGCGAGGGCGTGCTGGTTCTCGTCCACCAGACACCGCGCCGTAGGGGCTGGAAACTTCCGGACGGAACCTGCCTAAGCTTTCCGAAAGTCGTGGAACGGCTAAAGGAACATGCGAACAAGATCCGGCAGGCGTCCTCCTTCGGTCCGCAGCCGGAGGTCGCGGTCATTGATGTTTCGAGCTGCGCGAGGCTGACCCAAGATGAACCTACCGGCAAGACGCATCGCACGAAAAAAAGACAGCCGCACAAGCCCCCTCACGAGTCACAAACAAGCGAGGCACGTCCGCGACGATGGCGGAGCGCTTAGGTCAACCGGCTAGCGGCACAGCCGGCGTGCGAGCCCCGCCCCCCACCGATATGCGAAGCCAAAGACAGGAACTGTACGAAGAACGTGACATGGCTGTTCGCACTTGCGAGTGTCTCGGCGGCGGCGATACCACGTGAACCGAAAGCAGGGTTCAGTGGCCGGATGCGCCCGGTACATGAACCATTGAACGACGCCTCATGGCCCGATCAGCGACATCGATCCGCCGCTAGGGGTATGGCCTATTAGTGTTCCAATAACGCTCGTCACCCCTACCTGCACCCCAGCCCTCCGAGCCCCCACGAACCGTTTGCGGAAGCCTTACCGAGGCTCAATCGCCATCCTCGAAGTCGCTTCGTGTCCGTTAAAAATCGTCTCTCTCACTCCCTCCACGCCCCCCCATGCAATACCGCGTCGCATACGAACACACCCTGAAGAACGATCCGGAGAAATTCATCGTTCGTATCCCATCGCAGCTCGTCGAAGGTGTGCCTGCTAATGTGCCACGCGCCTTGTTACCCGAATACATTACCGAGCTGATCCTGAAGCGCTCGCCGCAGATGGGGAAAATCAGTCACCTCCGGATTCTCTGACGGAAATAGTCCAGCTTCGACCTGCTCGCAACCCGGGAAGTGCTTGCCTGCGACGGTCAACAACGAAGCGTTGCTATGCCCTATGCGCGATAGACTGCACGGGCTTCATTAGAGAACCCGTCGAACCAGTCCAGCGCGTTCTGTGGCGCGTCGACAAACACCCCTCCGTCATCTTCATTCTCGAGCAAGTAGGTATAAAGATACACTGTGCTCATCTTTGCCATATCTAGCTGCGGCAACGTCATTACCTGCTCGTCGTCCAAGTGGGCGATGAACTTGTCGCGCAAAAAGCGCATCTCTTTGACGTACGCCGACCACGCCGCTTCATCCACTCTGAGCTTCGCGAGCAATCCGGTCATAAATGCCGTCTTGTCCTGGACAACCTTTGTCCAGTGATGCTTTCCTTTTTCGTCGGCAAGCACCTTGCACCACTCGAGAACGGTGATATCCGCGAAGTTTCCATTCGCCGAGATCCAAAACTGCTCATTCGCCCTTGGCTTTTCCATCTCGAACCACGCCCGATAGTAGGCGAGATTTCTCAGTGTGTGACAACACACCGTGCCAACACGACGCAAGCGTTGCCGCCGGGTTAGTGCCATCGATTCACTCCGCTGTCTTGAAGGTCAGCAGTTCAAATACGTTGTCGTATGCATGCTTGCCTGCTTAAAGCGAACTCGGTCGGCCCAGATTGCCCTGAACCAGGACGACAGCTATGACGACTCCTCCCGAGGACGTGCTCTTTTCGAGTATCCCGATACCAGCGTCTACGGGCTGCGGCGCCGACGTCTTCGGACTACAGTCCAACACACAAAGCACACCGCAGTTTTTTCCTTTCGCTGCGACGTAGCTTGCTGTCTGTTCCACATACTGCTGACAATCCTCCAATGACATCGTTCGCTTTGATTGCGCCTTCAGCTCAATTGGAATACCGTGAAATGAAAGGTCAGTGATCCCCCCAGCGGCGTGAGCGTGCTCGTCGAGCTCCACCCCAATCTCAGGTCTTCGCCGCAGCTCCTTTCGCACATAGTCCTGGAACTGCGCCTCTGACCATGTGCCTTCGAACTCTGCGTCCTGAACAGCCCGTCCGGCCATATTCGACAGCACAGAAACAATCATCAACAGGTCGCCAAGGTCCGGGCTGACAGCAGGGCCTCTCCGCCGAAGCTCGTCGCGTATCTGGACGATCTTTCGGTCGACGTTTGGGTAGCCCGTGATTGGGTTTGCCTGCAAGTCGAGTCCTTCTATCAATAGCGTCCGGTGACCCACCACTGACACCGGCTGCTCCGCTTTGGTTGGCAGAAATTCGGCAGCGTATTTAAATTCGAAAGGACGTGCCTGAAGTCCTTGCGCCACCCTCAGGAGTGCTCTGCCTCGATCTACCAGTACAAACGGCGGTTGCCCAGTGGGCCTATTGAATACGAAATCGGGGAACGCGTAGGTCGCACTGGGCTCGATCGTTACTGGCGATAGCCGGAGTTGCTCGGCATCGTCCGGCCATCGTGAGACTCGCACTTCGATCTCAAGGTCATGAACTTCGTTGGGTGTGAGATGGTGAAGCTCGCTTGCCGCTGTCCCGTCGATGCTGAATTTGAGAAACGCCACCGAAAGCTCGGTCGGAACAGACTTCGCGTCTGATTCGGTATCGGTGGTGCGGATGATGCCCTGCGGCTCAGCGAAGACGCCTACAGGTAGAGGCACTGCAGCAATCATTAAACACAGTCGCTCAACTTCTTCGAATGACTTGAGCCCGGCAATATCACTGCTCGCAGATGCGAGGGCTTTGGTTGGCTCCTTGTCGCCGTATTCCTTGCTCCATAGACGATACCGCTCCTTTGCGCTGCGAGCGAAGCGATTGGCGTCGGACGCCGCATCCAATACGGCCCCCCGCCATTCAACCAGTGCAGACACAATCCGAAGCAAGCCCGCCAGTCCGGCATACGCAACGGCTGTAGAAGCGTGACCATAGCTAAGCGACGCTTCATCAAGCTCGCTGCTGGCGGTCGTTAGCTCGCCCGCGTGCGGGTAATTACCTTGCGCTATCCGCAGGAGTGCCTCAACGGCCTTGATGCGGGCCGGATATACCTCGGAGAGGATCACGTCTCTCTGCATATTCCAGTCGGTCCTTTTTAATGAGAGCTGCAACTTCCGTCCACTCGTGTCCTATCGATGCCAGCTCCTCTACGTTGCCGGCCGCGATTGCCGCTTCAAAGCTCACAGCGAGATACAGCAGACGCGCCGACCACTTCCTTGTCCGCATTTGAACGGTGTCCGGGAAGCTCTGCCAATGGGTCCTTGCGACCGTTACAGCCTGCTCCCACGCCGCTGCACGCGTCAATACTTCAATAAAAGCGCGTACAGCGACGTGATTGTCCTTCCATCGAATTGCCTCTGCTTCAAACAGTGGCGCGTTCTCAAGGACCGCGGTCGCAGGCACCATATGCAAAAGCTTCAACGCATCATCTTCCAACGACGCCATCGCCTCCTGGTCTGCCACGATCCGCAATATCATCTTGGCAAAGCCATTTGTCGTGGAAAGCTCGCGACCTATATAGCGAAGCTCATATAGAGCCTTGTACGGTTTCACGTGCTCTATCAACGCGACCATCATCTCGTCTATCCGCGCCTGCTTTGCGGCTTCATCAAGGTAGCGGGTAACAAACAACGCGATACATTCCATCAGGAATGCGTGCGACTTCGTTTCACCCCTGTAGTACGCAATAAGTGCCCACAACGCTCCCTTGATCACGGAATCGAACGCGGCCGGAAATTGCATCTTTTCCAGCGCACGCACTGCCGATTGATGAACTATGAGATAGCGGTCTGTGAGCAACGGTACGAACGCTTCAAATACGAGATCTGGCAAGTCGGACTGCCGCCGGTATCTGAGCTTGCCAAGCGTCTTGGCCGCTGCGGCACGGACGACTTGGGACGAACCGATCATCGATGAGTACAGCAGTGGCAGCACTGCATTAAGGCCGTGCGGCGTAGTCATTAGTGTGTTGGCGTGCTCGACCAGCGAGGCACGAAGTCCGTCCAGTTCGTTACTGATGCTAGCGACGAATTCGATGTACTGACGTGTCGCGTGTTCGTTTACGCGGGCAGCGTTCGCCGCCCAGCCGACAAAGTTCTCGCGAAGCGCTCGAAGGGTATTTTGTCGGCCGTGCAATTCCATCGCCTGCAGCATGCCGGCGGGTTTTTCGATTCGA
Source organism: uncultured beta proteobacterium (assembly GCA_963838695.1). Lineage (GTDB taxonomy): Bacteria > Pseudomonadota > Gammaproteobacteria > Burkholderiales > Burkholderiaceae > Trinickia. The sequence goes on from CAWIRZ010000027.1 coordinate 20,092, forward strand.
CTGTCGGCTTCGTGTTTCCGCAGTCTGTCATCCATCAGTGCTGCAGCGCCGAGGAGAACGTCGAGTTCTGACAACGCGATGCCAAGCAGATTGTCCGGATCGTCGCCAAATGCATGCTCCACCTCGCGCAATACGTCGTCGTTTGACGAACTAGTCGCAGCCCAGAGCAGCCGGCGCAACACAACGCCCCCCACAGCAGGTTCGGGTGTCGAGTCGTTTCTTCGCGCCCGGGAGAACACCCGTTCGTACACGCCGATCAGTCGGGCTTCGCCATCCGACGACGCACCCGCGAAGTACGCCATCAACGTCGTGTCCGTGGCCGACGAATCGGCGAGAAGCGCCAGCGCGAGCCCTTCTTGGAGCGCTTCGCAAACGTCCCTCAAGTCGTGCCGCCCCTCGCCTTCCGCGAGCAAATGCGCGCGAGTCAGTTTTGTTGCCAGACTGCGTACAAAGCGCAAGGGCACCAATGGATCGACCTGAACTAAAACGCGAAGCGATCGCGCGCCAGCCATCACTTCAAAAGGCCGGTGATCGTCCAGCAACGTCTCAACTCCCCGACACGCTGCGCCGGGCCACCGCTTGAATACCGCCAGCAACGGTTCGGGATGACGAGTTCGATGATCCGATGGGATTGGAGACCGGGGAGGTCGCGCAAGCAAGGCTAGCGGGAGGATTGCGGACGGAATCAGGGTCTCGTCGGCCTCGTCAAGATTCATTTCGAGAATCGACGCGGCAATCTCAACGCAAACGTGGTGCGTCAGACAGATCAAAGCACACCTCACAAGGCGCCTTTCATCGCAACCGAGTTGATGCAGCACCTGAAGACCGGTTTCCAGAAACCAATACTCTCCCGCCTCCACCAAACCAAAAAAGTGCTCGGTGATCGTCGCCGAAAAGATCTCCGGTGCTAGCCTCGAGGTCTCCAATATTCGAAGTCCGGCCTCACTAGAGCCCTGCGAGTCGAATTGCTCAAGGTCATCGAGCAACGTAAGGACTGACGCAGGTTGACCCGCTCTCAAAGCATCCCGGTTCTGACGCCGACCCAACTGGGCAGCAGCGAGTCGCTCTTCGTGTCGCTTGCGTTCTGCAGCGGCTTCCGCCTGCCACCGGTCTCGCGCAGCGACGAGCTCGGACAGGTTCGGCAGGCGAACCGGCTGCCGTTGGTCGCAGTGGACGCAATTCCTATCGTAGAAGTCAACGGCAGCATCAGCGAGATCCCAGGTAGCCATCCCGCCAGCAGGCGCGTGGTCACACGTCATGGCGTGATGGCCAATCGGTAATCCGGTTTGCTGCTCAACGAGTCCGGTTCCGCCGAACTTCTCCACTTTGGCGTGCGCACACCAGTTCTGAACCAGCTCCATCGTCCGCTGGTTCCGCTCGCCTGAGACGACCGCCCTTTCGATATCCCGGTCTTTGCTCATTTTGGAAGTGTGATTTCCGTATGCAACGTTGCACTGCCCCGACAAATCACATCTTACTCGCGATTCGCAGCCGTCAACTTGTAGCAAGTCTGAGCATGACTGCCGTGACGCGTCGACCGTCGTGGGCACTCACACCGCTCCCGAGCGCACCGCCGCGCCTACGTGAAATTTGGCGGAGTGCACCTACAATATCCGCTTCGCCAGCAGCAAACGTACAACTCTAACAAGGTGAGCGATAGAAATGGATTACCAGGAGTGGGAGTTCTTTGAGGCCGAAATCGACAGCCGAACTTATACGGTCACTGATCACGGCCCTTTGCATGGCCCGGTAACCTCCTTTGTCGTCAGGCGGGACCGCCGTCTCGACCTCGTGCTGGAAACCACTTCGGCAGCGGACGACGGGGTGACTCATCCCGAGTCGGTGGCGAACCGGGTCTGGACGGCAGATGATGAGGTGCATTGGCAGGGCATGCATGGCGGCGCTACCGTCACCGCGCACGGCGTTATCCCCTTGGAGTACCACGCGACCACTGCTGCAGAGGAACGCACGGTGGTTCAGACCTCAACGATCCAGTCACTGCATTGGACCCACAGCTATGCAGGCGAAGCTCTGTACGTGATGGACTGGATAGGAAACCTGTCGGGCAGTTTTATATGGCCTGATTCCGACGATGTTGAGGAAACTGAGCAAAAGAGCAGGACATTGCGGTCGGCACGCGGAGAGATTGTCATTCCACTAACGTCGACGTCGGAGAAGCATGGCCGCTCCTGCGTCCGGCTTTCTGTTGGCGGCTGGGACGTCGTCATCGGCCAATCTCGCGCGAAACCCGAACACGTACAAGACTCGGGATTTATTCTCTACCTCGGCTTGCCCGACGAAGAGACCCGGTCGCGCATCAGACAATGCCTTTCCTTCTGCCTGGGCGACTACTTCATCCACCTCGGAAGCACCACTTTCGACGCCGAATGGAAGCCGACTTCATTCCTCGCGAGGGCGGGACACGCGCTTGTCGAAGACGCGTCTGACATCAGTGGTCGCCCCGCGGCTCCACTCGGCATGCGTTATGAACGCGAAGTTGATGCCGCGCTACTGGAGCAGATGGCGTCTGGACTGCTCGAAGCCTACGACGTCTACAACCTCCGCAACGCGTTCTGGAACTACTGGCACGCCATCGCGGCACCCGTACACATGGCTGCGGCGCACTTTGGGGCAGCAATCGAGGCGCTGCAGCGAACGTACTTCGCCGAGACGGGCATTGCAATTCACAGTCGCATCGCGGCCGACGATGACGCTTGGCGGAACCTCTACACGCAGATCAATCGGTGCATCCAGGACTCAGCATTGTCGTCCGACGAGAAGCGAATGCTGGGCAACAAAGCGCAGCATCTGAATTCGGCGCCGCAGGGCGTTCTGGCCGACAGATTCTTCGCGGCGATAGGGCTGGATGTCAGTGCGCTCGAAAGAGACGTATGGCTGAACAGGAACCGGGCGGCCCACGGCGGCGGTATCGCTGAAGACCGGGCTATCCAGGCCATCCGCGAAAACAAAGTCCTGCGTACGCTGACGAATCGCATTCTGCTATCGATCAGTCGGTCGAGCGACCGCTACTACGACTACTACACGCTCAATCGCCCAATCAGACAGCTTTCAGAGCCGGTGCCAGACGATCGCCCTCCCCGCACACGATAGATTCTCTTTACCCGCCGCAACCCGCGTCGATCCGATTTAACAACGCCATGTCTGCCGTGGGTTAGCTGTCGCATCTAGCCACCGCGGCCCGTCGCCTTCAAAAGCAGGCGGGTCAGCGCGAACATCCGGGAAAACAGGTAATCGATCTGTGACGACTCAACAATTGGCACCTTGTTCACCTCGGTATGCCGGATCATGAACGTGTTGCCAATCTCGGTCAGTCGGGTAGCCTCATGTTCAAGATACGCCCGGAACATTGGCTCCGACGATACCTTGTCCAACAACGCCGTTGTACTGGCTTTCTTGTCCTTGCCCGGTTCAAGCGTCTTCAGACGTTCCCACGCGTCCCACAACTTCTCGAGCGCTTCTCGCCGCACATCCGTAGAACGATTCAGGAACTTATGTCGCGCAGTCTCAAGCAGACTATCGAGCGCTGAGTCGCCAGTATGAAACAATGCCTGGACCAGTTCATCGTCGATAACAGCGGGGGCAAGACGAATCACTTCACCGTCGGCCAGTTCGAAAGCCATGCCATTGCGTTCGAAGATGCGATTCACGTCCAGGGCAAACTTCTGCCGACCGCTCTCCTGGTCGTATGTGTAGTGGGAATGGCTCATGTACGAGTGGAACTGGGGATCAAGTGCTTCGGCAACGTGCTCGTAAGAAAACTCGACCAGGTCGAAAATCGCGCCCTCGTCTGGCGGAGCATCGGAATCGACTGGTTCCCGGGGCCATAGAAGCCCATAGCCAGCCATCGTCGCTTTGAGCTTGCCGAAATCCGTTCCGGCATAGGCATAGCCGTCGCTGCACTGTTCGCGGAAAGCGAGGCCGAACCATTCCTCGTCCATACGGGCGCGTATGAGCGTCAGAAGTGCGCCGCGTGTCGCGTCGTCCAGCACCTCAGCAATTCTTGGTTTGATACTGCCATGCCGCTCCGTATAGAGCTTTTTCATGTGCTGGCCTCCCTTTTACGACCAGTAGATACAGCAGCGCTCGGGCTACAACTCGATATCCTTGTACCAGACATCGTCCTGCGGCTGAATATATCGTCCCATATCCGGGAACAACACAGAGACCACCGTAAGAGCTTGATGCACCATGGTTGCGAAATGCCTGAGATGCTCGAATGATCCTGGACGCGGCATCACTAGGCGATTTTTCATTCGACGCGCCTCGACTGTGATCCGCTGAGGTTCAGATGTATTGTCATAGTGCACAACCTCCGTTGATTTGGACGGAAACGGGAACAGTGGACCCGAGGGGTGTAGGTAAGTCAGCAGTCCGTCCCGGATACTTAGAACGAAGTTATGACGAAGATTCGATGGGTATTCGGGGTGCTCTTGGACATAACTCGAGAGCACCTCTTCCATCCTGTGGGCAATATCAAATGCAAATCCTTCGCAGATCAGAAACGTGATGATCTGATCGCGCTCATCGCGATGCGGCTCGTATTCAGAAGCAAGCCCTTCCTCCTTGACGCAGTGCACGTACCTCGGCTCGTATAGAGTGTCCCGCAGTAACTTCACGCCCGCGAGCTTCCGCAGTGCGGCCTTCAGATCGGCCAACGACATGATCGATTTAACTTCGCCCACTGCACAGACAGATTCCACTGGGAAAAATCGCTGCTTATGGTCGTTCTGCAGCAGCGGCGTCACTGAGCGGTCGTAGATGACGATGTCGCACTGCGTACTGATGCTCCCCGATGACGTTACGACGAAGCCTGAGTCGACCGCCATTCGCTGCGGAATAAAAGCGCGCAAAAAGTCATGAGAGATAGCCTCTCGGTATGAGCCGAACTCACCGGGATGAACCAGTGCCCCTTTTTCATCGACGAAAAGGCGCCGCGATCCCTCAACAAAGGCTTCGGCAAACACCCGCATCTTTTCGTCTAGAAGCGCCTGTAGCGCGTTTCCTGCTTGCTGTTTTGTCATTTTGGCAATCTTGCAGAGAAGCTGAACCTTGGGAGGCGTTGCCTGACTCGGCTGCCAGACCAGCGCGTCGGCTCGGCGCGCGACATTCAAACTGACCGGCAAATCACGAGACGAAGCTCGCACGACATTATCGCCGACCGAAGCTACCGAGTATGGCGGTCTCTGCTTATGCAACGGCAAGCGCGAAAAGCAAAGTGAATCCATCAGTAGATCCGGCCGCGCTTCGGTCGTGCCAAGCCAATGCATGACCATCGAAGCCGCAGGATTGGCGCGACGCGACTCCCCAGTTCTTCCGCGCGACTCGCATGGATATGAAATGGCCGCCAGGAGCCAATTGCAGCCCACTGGCAGCCTTGCGAGCCCGTCGCCCGAACTTGCCCGCCATGTCGCACTCGCTACCGAGTCGTCGACCGAGTGCGGTCCTCTCGCCGGACGCCCCCACGTTGTCGCCCATCACTCTCACGGTCACCGCCGACTATGCTGAGAAGGGTGTATCGCGCCCGGTGGCGACGGAAACGCCGCCAATCAAACCACAGCAAGATCGCCACGGCCAAGAGAGCGCCGATTACCCCGGCGCGCCTGGTTTCGAATCCGTCGCAACATGCTGGCATCGCCTGAGGTACGTGAACGGATCGCGAGACGCCCCGAACCGACCTGATCGAGCGCTACAGCTAAACGGCGTTACGAAGGCGCCCCACCCTGCAGTCCCGCCGGGCTAACTGTGGTCGACCGCCCCCTCTATCGGCATCTCAGAGGGACGTGGATCACTGATCGCTTACACCTCAACAACATCGATATCGGCGATACCCCCATACTCTAGCGAGTCACCAAGGTCAGCATGCCATCGGATTTTCGTTGATCCTTTTGTAATGGATGAGCTCCACGAGCCCGGTTATCTACTCTCCTTTACATTACTGCTGCTAGTTAATTTTTTACTGCTCTCTCTATGCTATGAGATGAGCAATCAATCTTCTTCAGCTGGTAATAGTCGTCGTCCTGCTTGATGCAGTCCTCCTCAATGCCTTAGTAGTAGAGGGGAAATAAGGACGCGCGCACTTAACGTTTCTCGCAAAACGAAGAAAACAAACAAAGCCACGTTGATTGCGCATCGCGCTCGCGGCCAGCCTCTTTGCGCTGGCCTTTTTCATATCTGCACGAGAAAGGGTAGTTGCATGGCAAGCTTCCATCATCGCGTCAAGAGCGGCAAGAAAGGTTCTGCCACGGAACACAGCGCATACATCGCAAGAAAGGGTAAGCACAGCAAGCGTGAGGACCTCATTGCTTCGGCTTACGGCAACATGCCGAGCTGGGTACAGGACGATCCGTCTGCATTCTGGAAAGCGGGTGACAAGCACGAGCGTGCCAATGGCGCCGTCTACCGCGAGCATGAGATCGCACTGCCGGACGAACTCACACGCGAGCAGCAGAAGGATCTGGTTGAGCAACTCGTGCCAGCACTGGTCGGCAACAAGCCATATCAGTACGCCATCCACGCACCGAAGGCTGCGCTGGGTGATGGCACGAACACTCACCTTCACCTGATGTATTCCGACCGTGAAGATGACGGCATCGACCGGCCACCTGAGCAGATATTCCGGCGTCACAACCCGAAGCACCCGGAGCAAGGCGGCCGCAAGAAAGGCAGCGGTGGAAAAAACCGGATGGAGTTGCGCGACGAAATGATTGCCACGCGAAAGAAATCAGCTGATTTCCAAAACGCGGCATTGGCAAAGTACGGCCATACGGCCCGTGTCGATCACCGTACGCTGAAAGATCAGGGCATTGATCGGGAACCCGAACGTCATCTCGGCCAGGCTCGTGTCCGCAGCATGTCGGCGGATGACCGGAAGCAGTACAGCGCACAGCGCCAGCATCAGGCATGAAGCCCGATACCGAAAACGCCAATGGGCAGCGGGACGAGCCGAGAGAAACGAGGCCGGCTGGAGCCGGCCTCGGGTGATGACGTTAGCACCACGCGCGCGTCGCTACGCACCGCAGTTGCCATCGCGTCAGGGCGGACGGCCCTGATGAATGGCAATCCACCCGTCAAATCGGTGCTACGGTGCTACATGTAGCACCGTAGCACCAGACTGCGGTGCGATTTGCTTACCTCGGGTTGAACAGGCTGGAGCCACCAAGGGTGCTAGCAGCGTGAGCAGTAATACCAAAGTGTTGCGGGCTGAGATTGATGTACTTGCGCGAGCCGTAGCCAATAATCTCGATCACGCCTTCGACTTCAAGGTACTCCAGCACTGCATCAACGCGTTTGCGATCGTGGCGGAATTCACGGCTGCCCCAGCAATACTGGCGGAAAATACGCGTACTGACTTGCATACTACCGCCCGACCTCTCATGATAGTGGCGAAACCACGCCACCGCCTGCACTCCATCTTGCTCCACGATCGGAAAATACATTGAACCGAAGATTTCAATGTACTGCTCCGTGAACCACTTACACATGCGAATCGCACGGCGCATATTCGCGAGCGATACTTCTTTCGGATCTTCGTTTTCAGCCACTTCGTAGATTACCGCGATGCGCGCGATGTTCTCTGCGCACTTGGCAATGTAGTTCTCGATTGGCTCGTAACAACCGCCCGGGCGAATCGAGTGCGCCAGCCACTCATAGGCGGCGATCCACTGCTTCTCTGCATCGGGATGCATCGGCACAGCCCTGCGGCTTACATCGCCAGCACGGAATTTCTCAGCAAGACGTTGAAGCAACCGTGTTGACCATGCCCAATAGTGCTCGCGCGCAGCCGTGGGAACCCCCTTTTTCCCGGCGATACCAGTACGATCCGGCTTCGGCGAGTGCGATACAAGGCAACGTGCCAGGAAACCGAGTTCGTCAGCGTCAGCACCCTTGTTCTTGATAAACCGACGGAACGGACGTGTTTGAATTGCTGCTACGAGCGTCATGCAAATGCCACGAATCCTGACGTTACCCGTCGTTTTCAGGTTGCTACGATAATCTGAACCATCCCAACCACTATTCATCAGGTCAAGTCCAGAAGTAAGTGGCCCGTTGGTAAATCGGCTCGCTTCGTCGAAGTACAGTGCTGCGATTGGGCCATAGTTGGCCATGCCATCGTACATACCTGGCCATGTTGCGTGCCCATACAACAACTGCATGGGCTTCTTTTTCCCGGGCTCCCTCCTCATAATCAACTCGTGCTGGCGAATCCGGCGCTTTCTACGAGCTGACCGCGCCCACTCTTTCTTCAACATGGCGTCGCACTTATCGAGTTTGATCTCCCAGACCCGATGTGCAGTTTTCGCACCGGCATCATCTTGCGCCAGCTCAGCCTGCTGCTGCCGCTCCATTTCTACTACTGGTTTTTCCAACTCCTTCCTGATGGTCGTTTTGAATGCGCTTGTTTCTGCCAATGGAATAGTAAGCACGCTGCATGGGCCTGGCTGGCAATTCGGCCGTTCCTGATCGAACGAGCCTTGCACTGGTATAGCAAGATTTCCGAGCACCATGGTTTTGATCATGGGTCTCACGTCGTGACTTGTCAGGTCGCCAAGCTCATCGACAAGAGCGGCCACCGTCGGCGGCATGTCACTTGGGGGCGAATCATCTGGATTGAAAAATCCGTCGAGGCCCCAACCTTCGGGCGGGTGCGAAGCGCTTATTGCGACTGGATTTTCTAAGTGTGGTGGGGTGTACCACCGTGAATAATCGAACGACATAAGTGTATGGATATAGAAGGCGGCGCAGCGACGTGCGTCGAAAACAGGGGCCTCGAGCGTAAATCGTCCGAGGGGGTATCGATTGATGATCAGGCTTGAAGCGCTGGTTGAAGTTCTTTGTACCCGCGGCTCAGCTTGATTGCGGTCGCCTGGGCGCAGTTGAAGTGATTGCGGATGCCATCCACGGTCGGTCGGAGTTTCCCCGCCGCGACATCACGTGCGAGTTGCAAAAGGCGGCTGTCTGCATCAGCATCCGCTGCCTCAACGACACCATCTTCAGCAGACGCTTCGATAGATGCGACGGCGGGGCGACTACGTGCGGTATCGAGCATGACTACCGAATTGCTAGCATTAGTAGCAGTCGTGCGACGCGATTTAAACGCGATATACCAAGTCAAACTAGCCATGCCGTCGAGCGCAACCGCGCGAACCAGCGCAAGTAACAGATTGAGGTGTGCTTGGTCTAGACCCGACCACCCCGCGAGTAGCGACGTGACGGGATCGTCGCGCAACGAGTCGCGCGCACGACGCAAGTCGTCAGCGAGCGCCACCTGACGATCTTCAGCAGCTTCACGACGCTTCGCCTCGTCGGCCTCCGTCGTCAGTGCACCCAGTTCTGCCGTCAAGCGCGCTTGTCGAGCGCGGACCGCTGCGCAGTGGCTCACGCAATGGATACTGTCACTGATGGCTAGGGCGGATTGAATCTTCGCCCGATCCTGCGCGATTAGCGTGGGGCTACGTCCCGTAGATGCGCCTGTCGGTTGCGCCATAACTGCAACAATGGCATCCCCCCGGTGATCCCCAGCAGAGCGCTGAGCCAGAAGGAAAACCGACATCTGCCCCGTAAGCACTACCATCAGGCTTGTGAGCCATAACGCTGCCGCAATACTACGAATGGCAAGCGACATCGAGCGGCACAGTGCCGGCAGCATATGGGTGGACAGGACCGCAGCTACAGACCAGGCGATGCAGACGAGCTGCTCCGACGGCGAGCTGCCGTAGAGATAGCCGGCGCGCATTGCTATACCGAGTGACGTGACAGTACCGGCAATTGCCAATGGCAAAGCTGTGGTGTAGCGAGCTTTGAGACGTAGGAAGGGTCCAACCAAGAGGGTGGAAGTGCGCGGTTCTCTAACTGCGTCTGCATCACAACTTGCATACGCTTCTTTAAATTCAGTTTTTTCCATGATGAATTCCGCAAAGTCCCATGCCAGCTCGATGCGACAGCACACGCTTGATGCGTGTGTTGTCGTCACTGAGCCGAGCCAGGGAGTGAGGTAGATCAGGCGTACAGCCCGTCGAATTCGTACAGGCGTGCGCAGTGCTCGAGGTAGTCGTCGACCGGTTCTTCATCGTCGTCATCCTCATCGAGATCAGCGTTGGCGCTCACACCCACGTTTCTGTCGTAACCTGCTGGCACCCCGGCGTGAATCACCGTGAGCACGACATTCACTCCATTCTCTTTGTAAGCAGTACAAATTAATAAATCGAACATATTTTCCCCAAGTTTAAAATTCAGTTTTACGTCTAATCGTTCTAGTTATCGACTTCTTTGTTTCCAAAGGCGTGAGTAGGCCCCCTCAGATGCCGAAGCACGAAGGCAACGCCAGGTCCAACTTTGAAACTACGGTTTATGCGAATCGCCGGCACGCCGCGTCGACACGCATCACGACGGCATAATCCGGCGCGGGGCCACCGCGCCGGTATTTGGTTTACCTGTGGTGATCCAGAAATGGGCCATCGGTAAAATCCGTCACTTCTTCCACCCGACCTCGCAACTTCCACAATCGCGCGCTGACTGGTGTGTGCTCCTTCGCCGCCTTCCTGTCTCGGCATACACGTCAATTCAAAAGACCGGAAGATGGCGATCTGGTCGACCAATGACCATACTTTGAATTTATATTGTTTAACAATCGCGCGCAATTACGCATGAATAGTTGCTGAAATTCAATACATTCCAATCCACGTCAATCCATTCCAACTATATCCAACTTTATTTTTAGTCGTCTCAAAAAAGCAACACTTCGCACGCTCCACGGGTCGTAGGAACGCATTCATGGCGAGCAATTCGACTGGACAGCTTTGTTGTGCGTACGTGGGCTGCGCCGGCGATATCCTTGGCGCTTCAACATGTACGATCTGGGAAAGGCGCGGGCCGTGCTGTTGTGGGATACGCTAGCTCAAACCCTGCAGCGCATGACCGGTCGGGCGCCATAGACCTGCGCGAGGCGGTCTCACGCGATGGTTGCGGCCTCACCGGGCGCGAACAGGCCGCCTCTGGCCAGCGAGCACGCCGTAGCACGGCCCCGCCGTGGGCGGCGACCGTACGTACCGGAGAGTCCATCGGCCCGACCCGCCTCATGCTCGGAAAACGATTGGTTAGCATCTCGAACCGCCAACATCGTCGATCGGCAATTCGCTTGGCGATCAGTTTCAACTGGTTATGGTGACGCAGAGCTGCAAGCGGGCCGATAATCTCCAAGCCGCTGCTTCACTTTCGCTGACATCAAGTGAATCACACGCCCGCCGTGTCACCATTGAGCAGCCGTTTTACTGCCGCGACCGGCCAGAGCAGCCGACGATTCGGAAGCTTCGTTGGCCGCACACCGTGATAACTTCCAGATTGCGAGTAACGCTTCCTGACCGATTGCGGGTCGACCGCCAGCGCGGCGGCGAATTCTTCTGTCGACAGGTGTTCCCGATTCTCAGGAACGGGCATGGGAGATCGAGACGAGGACCTTTCATCCTTCACACTTTCGGGTTCGTTCGGCGCAGCGGCGGCGTGTCTGGCCAACATTGTGTTAACGGCGATCGTAGCGTGAGTCGCGTAGTCCAGGATAGCCGGAGGGATCGCATCGATCCCTATGCTGGAGTCATAGCCGATAAGCGCGCGGAAAAGCCGTAGCCAGTCGGTTTCGATCTCCATGTCTTCGCACCAGATCAAAAACTCGTCTGGTGCGAGTTCAGTGGGCGCGGGCTTACCATCGTCCTGATAGTCTTCGCTGGTCCAAAGCCACTTCCGCCAGATTCCGCGAGCGTCGGAAAAGCGTTCGTTTCCGACACCCGAGAACAGCTTTCCGTCGAGCCCCACCCCACCGGCAGGCATGTCCGCGCAACCAACCGGCGGATGGATGCCCGACACAATCAGCGTGCCCTCTATGGGCGTCCAGTTCGGCTTGTCGAGATACTGTTTCAATACGGCATAAAGCTGCCTCGCGGCAGCAATGCGTTCTTGTGGTGATTTGTCGTCCGTCATAGCCCCGTCGCAGCACTCCAATTCGAGAGGTCTGTCGCCTCAAGCCACGGATTCTATCGCGTACTTAGCCGGCGCACGAAAGAGCGGCGCGTGCGCCGGTCCGGTACTGTGTAGGTCTCTTGAACGGCGGGGGCGAGCAAGAACGCGCCCGACTCGCCACATGGAACGGCATGGATCGAAGTTGACCAAATCCAGTTACATGGCGGTTACACAGACCGTAGAAACACAAAAGGGTCACAGGCAAATCACCTGTAACCCTTTGATTTTCTTGGTGGAGCGGAAGAGGATCGAACTCTCGACCTTCGCATTGCGAACGCGACGCTCTCCCAGCTGAGCTACCGCCCCAACGAAGCCACAATTCTGGCATGGCGTTACGGGGTTTGGCAAGACCCTTCCGGCAGGGAAAATCCAACGACCGCAACTACTTAGCGTTACCGGCATTAGCGTTGTTGCCGTTCCCATCAACCGCGGTAGGCGCCCCGGCCAGCACCCATTCGACGACGGTACGGATATCCGCATCGCTCATCCGCGGATGCGACGGCATAGGAATGACGCCCCACACTCCAGCGCCCCCATCGCGAACCTTCTTCTCCAGCCGTCCTTGCGCACCACTGTCGCCTTTGTACTTGCTCGCAATATCCCTAAACGCGGGCCCAACAAGTTTCCGATCGACGGTATGACACCCAAGACAGGCGTTCTGCTTAGCGATCTCAAACCCGGCTGGCGCCGAAGCGGCAAACACCGCCCCTGACCACCCCGCAGCGGCCACGACAACCCACCCCGCCGCAACCACCGCCCGAATCCGCCCGAAAGCACACCACTCCATCACTTCACCTGCCCAGTACTACCCGGATGCACCTGCGTCGAATTGCTGACGGGTGCCGGCGTCTGCGCGCTATCCAACGGCTTCTCCGTCACCCCGCCGCCGATCGGCACCGCCCCCACCGTCGGTTGAGCGTCCGCCGACTGCGCCGAACTCGGCGCACTGGCCGCCTGCGCCGCCGTACCCGCCACCGCCTGTGCTTGCTCCGGCTGCACGTACTGGAACACCTTTACAACGCTCTTCACGCCCGGGACATTCGCCGCAACAGCCGCACCGAGGTTCCCCTCGTGCTCCGTCACCAGCCCCATCAAGTAGATGTTCCCAGCCTCGCCCACCACCTTGAAGTCATTCGCCGACAGCCCTTTCTCGGCAATCAGCATCGTCTTCACGCGCGTGACGAGGTACGAATCGTTCGCCCGATCCGAAAAATCGGTGACCGGCCCAACCGCGAGTTCGTTCACGATGGCGGTGACATCCCCCACTCCACGGGCGATCTGCTCGGCTTGCTGCTTAACCGCCTCCGACGGCACTTCCCCCGTCAACAACACCCGCCGATTAAACACGGTCACATCGACGTGCGCCGAATTGCCCAACTGGTTGGCAATCTGCGAGTACGCCTTCACCTGAATTTCCCGGTCGGCCGTTTGCGTGCCGAGCGTGCGTCGATCGGTCGCCATCAGCGCCCCGCCGCCCGCCGCGCCCGCTACCGCCAACACACAACCCTGCAGCGACGCCACCAATGCTGCCACCGTCGCTACCGTCAGCGTGCCCCGCACAAGCGTCTTCGTGACGCGATTTGCCTTCATCAACGTACTCCCTTCGAAGTCAATCTTCGCCCAGCAACATGGCATCGATGCCGTCGCACAAGCAGTGAATGGCCAACACATGCACTTCGTGTATGCGCGCCGCCCGCTGCGACGGCACGCAAATCTGAATATCCGTTTCTACGAGCGCGTCGCTCACCCTGCCTCCGCCGCCGCCCGTCAGCGCGATCACGAACATGTCTCGTTCATGCGCTTCGGCAATCACTTCCAGTAGGTTGGCTTCGTCGCCTTGCGACGCCACGACGAACAAGACGTCGCCCGCGTGCCCCAGCGCACGAAGCTGCTTGGCGTAGACGGAATGGAATGCGCCGCCCGCGGCCAGCGCAGTCAGCACCGCGGAATCGGCCGTCAAGGCGATCGCGGGCAAGCTGGGACGTTCGCGCTCGAAGCCCGCGGTGAGATGGGCGGCGAAGCGCTGCGCTTCGGCCGCGCCAGCGCCGTTGCCGCACGCGAATATCCGGTTGCCGTTCGCCAGCGCGCCGAACATCGTATCGATAGCGGCGGCGATCGGCATCAAAAGGCCGTCAAGCGCCTCCAGTTTCAATGCCGCGCTTTCGCGAAAATGCTGTTGAATTCGTTCGACTGACATCGTTTCTCTGCTCTGCCGGCCCCGCCGATCCGCGGCCGTTTCGTCAGCGCGCAAGTTTACCGCACTCGACACCCCCACCCGCACGTTTTAATTGTCAGGGGCCGTCCTCTCTAAAGGCATCCCGCAACCAAACCAGCCGCGGCCCCTCGAACACGACGGCGTCGAAGCGGCATGGGCTCTCGCCTCCCCCCCGCATTGCCAAAAAGTACCGCGCCGCCAGCACGATCCGTTGCCGCTTGTGCGCACCGATACTCGCCGCCGCACCGCCATACCGGCCACCCGCCCGCGCCCGCACTTCCACGAACACCAGCGCGCCGTCGCGGTCGCGCATGACCAAATCGATCTCGCCGCCCCGGCACGTGACGTTACGTGCCACCAACCGCAGGCGCTGCCGACGCAGGAACTCGAGCGCCCGCGTCTCGAACACGGCTCCGATGCGCTTCGACTCACGCCGCCCGGAAAAGTTGTCGGGCGCGTTGCCCGCCGCGTTGGCCGCCGCCTTGCCCGCCGCCTTGCCCGCCGCCTTGCCCGCCACGTTGCCAGCCGCGTCGATACCGCCCCTTCCTTGCTGCGCTACTCGACCACCCGCCGTTCTCTCCCCCCGCGCGTGGCACAATGGCGGCCTTCCCTCGCTCGTTGGCGCATCTCGCTTCATGTCCGACCTCCTAGATCTCGCGCAGCGGCAGCAATACCCGTCCGCCACGCTCTACGTCATTGCAACGCCGATCGGCAATGCCGCCGACATCACCCTGCGCGCGCTGCATGTGCTCGGTCTCGTCGATCGCATCGCGGCGGAGGACACGCGCAATACCGGGCAACTGCTCGGCCTTTACGGCCTCTCGAAGCCGCTGCTGGCCGTGCACGAGCACAACGAGCGAGAAGCCGCCGCACGTATCGTCGATTACCTGCGCGCCGGCGAGCGCGTCGCCTATGTGTCCGATGCCGGCACGCCCGGCGTGTCGGATCCCGGCGCCAAGCTTGTCGATGCCGTACGCGCAGCCGGCTTCGCCGTGGTTCCCCTACCCGGCGCGAGCGCTGTCACGACAGCCATCTGCGCGGCCGGCGATTTCGTCGGCACGTTCTCGTTCCTCGGCTTTCTGCCGACGAAAGCCAAGCAGCGCACCGCGCTTTTGCAAACGCTGGTAGCGCACCCGCATGCGCTGGTTTTCTATGAAGCGCCGCATCGCATCGTCGAAACCGTGCAAGCGCTGGCCGATACCCTCGGCGGCGACCGGCAATTGCTTATTGCCCGCGAACTGACGAAATTACATGAGGCGATTCATCGATGCACCTCGGCCGAAGGGCCATCTTGGCTCGCTGCCGATCCGAATCGGCAGCGCGGGGAATTCGTGCTCGTCGTTCAGGGCGCCCCGGCGCAGGCGGAGCAAAGCGATACGGCACACGATGCTTTGTTGACGTTGTTGCTCGAAGAGGTATCGGTCAGTGCGGCGGCGAGGCTCGCCGCCTCGATCACAGGCGCATCGCGCAACACGCTTTATTCACGGGCACTCGATCTATCTAAAGACGATAGTTGACCGTTTGGCGCACGACATGGGGCTCCGGTCGCCATGTCCGCGCTCGGGGGAAGCTCGCCACGAATGGCGCCCCCACATCGATTAGTACTCCTGATAAATCTCACCATTCGAACACGAATCGGCGTTCATGGGCGGCCAGTGCCGCTGTAGGCCCTATTGTGTCGCGCCAATTTCGTTAGTGTAGTTAGTAGTCCTGAATAGTCTCACCGATACGAAAACAGCGCCCCGAAAGGCGCTGTCCACGTTCGATCGTACGATCCGATCTAAGCCCTAAGCCAAGGCCCTAAGCCAAGGGCGATCAGTTACCGTCGTCCTTCGACGAATTATTGCTCGCCAGCATTTCCGCTTGCTCGGCCCGCGCTTCTTCCTGCGTCAGCCCTTCGATCGTCACACGTGCCGTCCCGGCATGCGCCAAGTCGAGCAGCTTGGCCGCCGCATACGACAGGTCGATCACTCGCCCGCGCACGTACGGGCCCCGATCGTTGATCTTCACGACTACCGTCTTATGGTTCGACAGGTTCGTCACGCGCACATACGAGGCCAGCGGCAGCGTCTTGTGCGCAGCCGTCAGCGCGTTCATGTTGTACCGTTCGCCGCTGGCCGTGCGCCGGCCGACGAAACGCCCGCCGTACCATGAAGCGCGGCCCACTTGCTTGAAGTCGGAGACGTCCGGCGTGCCGTCGTCGAGCGGCTTGGCACTAGCCAGCGACTTGTCCGCGGTGTGCGGCATCGCCGGCGCGCTGCCGAATGCAGCCGGTGCGTTCGCCCCCTGCGCAACGGCCGGAACGGTGTTTGCGCTGCCAGTTTGGGTAGCCGTAGGCTGCATGGCGCAGCCCGTAAAGGCGCCGAAGAAAAAAAGAATCCCCAGCGATCGACGAAATCGATGTTTCATATGACGTTTTGCCAATCTGTCGAGCCGCGGCAATCCGCGTTTTGCGGTGCGTACGGCTCGGGCGATCGAGCGCAATACGCCGCCCACGCTCAAAGCGTCGGTCGCGATAAGGCACTCGGCTGCGGCCACTTTCGGCCGCATTCAGCCCGGTTGGTATTCACGTCTGGTGCGGCTGTCCCCGTCAGCTTGACCAGACCCCACACGCCGCCATCGAACATGGCATCCACGTTCTTGCGCGCCCGCAGGCACGAGGAACGGCGGCGTAGGCTTATCCAGCATTCCGGCCGAAGGCCGTGTCAGGCGCGCGGCGCCTGGCTGGACAAGACGTGTGCATCGAACTTCGTCGACACGGAAACGAAGCCGCACAACGCGCGACTTCGGACTTCATTGACAGCGATCGGCAGGCTCGAGTTCACGAACGAGGCAGATCGCCGGTAGAGCTACGCGGGCATCGACCGAGCCCCATCCGGACCCGCTCCCGCGCAAAAGCTACCGCATTGTAGCAGAAAATCGAGCCAATCGCGAGCGGACGCTCGGTTCCGTCATTGATTCTCCCTATGGCAGCAACAATGCGTATCGCATAGGGGCCCGTTCGGCCAAGCAGCGCGGACGGGACGCGGCTGGTACCATCTTCTTTTTGCCGTCCCCGGACTCTGAGATGAAGGTCTTCATCATTCCCGTCACGCCGTTCCAGCAGAACTGCTCGCTTGCCATCTGCGAGGCGACGCAGCGCGCGGCGATCGTCGATCCGGGCGGCGATCTCGATCGCATCGAACGCGCCGTCGCGGAGCACGGCGCCACCGTCGAAAAGGTTCTGCTTACGCACGGCCACGTCGATCACTGCGCGGGCGCGAAAGCGCTCGCCACCCACTATGGGGTGCCGATCGAAGGCCCCCAACGCGACGAGCGGTTCTGGATCGACAAGCTGCCCGATCAAAGCGTGCGGTTCGGCTTTCCGGCCGCCGAAGCGTTCGAGCCCGACCGCTGGCTGGACGATGGCGATACGGTGCAATTCGGCGAGGAAACGCTTAACGTCTACCATTGCCCGGGACATACGCCCGGCCACGTGGTGTTCGTCAGCGCACGGCATCGCATTGCGTTCGTCGGCGATGTCCTCTTTGCGGGCTCAATCGGCCGTACCGATTTTCCGCGCGGCAATCACGCCGATCTGATCAATTCGATTCGCACCAAACTCTGGCCGCTCGGCGACGACATCGCGTTCGTTCCCGGTCACGGGCCGACGTCCACCTTCGGCGAAGAGCGGCGTACGAATCCTTATGTGGCCGATGGGGTGAGCGCGTGACTTCGGAGATCTACGTCAGCACCGATATCGAGGCCGACGGCCCGATCCCGGGCCCGCATTCGATGCTGAGCTTCGCATCGGCGGCCTTTACCGAGGACAAGCAGCTGATCGGCACGTTCTCGGCCAATCTCGAAACGCTGCCCGGCGCCCAAGCCCATCCGGTGCAGGAGGCGTGGTGGAAAACACAGCCCGAGGCGTGGGCCGCGTGCCGCCAGGATCTCCGGCGCCCGGAGGAAGCGCTCACTGCTTATGTCGAATGGGTGGAGGCACTGCCGGGCAAGCCTGTCTTCGTCGGTATGCCGGCGGGCTTCGACTTCTCGTTCATGTTTTGGTACATGATGCGGTTTACAGGGCGTTGCCCGTTCTCGTGGTCGGCACTCGATATCAAGACGCTCGCCTTTGCCATGACGGGCCTACCGTATCGCAAATGCATCAAGCCGCGCTTGCCGAAACACTGGTTCGACGATCATCCCCACACGCATGTCGCGCTAGACGATGCAATCGAGCAAGGCGCCCTTTTCTGCAATATGCTCAAGGACTTGCGCATGATACAAAAGACGGCCGCAACGGCCGCCGAGGCGAAAGCGCGAGCCGAGGAAGCCGCCGCCACGGGGATAAGTCAAAACGACGCTGAGAGCCCGCCAAATTAGGGAAAATCCCTCGCTCGCCCGCCATTCGATTGCCTTTTATTTCTTCCGCCACTAATATCGGTTTCAGTGGCTGTCGTAAGGGAGGCGCGGATGGCGCTCGACACGTTTTCTCAGAAGATCCTGCGTCTATTGCAGTTGGATGCGCGACGTTCGGTGCAGGAGATTTCCGACCAGGTCGGGCTGTCGAGTACGCCGTGTTGGCGTCGCATCAAGGACATGGAGCAATCGGGCATCATTCAGCGCTATACGGCGCTGCTCGATCGCGAAAAGCTCGGCTTGCACGTGTGTGCGCTCGCGCATATTCATTTGACGCGCCATACCGAGGGCGGCGTCGAGCAATTCGAGCGCGAAATCTCCACCTGCCCCGAAGTGACCGAGTGCTATAGCACGACGGGCGAAGCCGATTACATCCTCAAGATCGTCGCCCCCGACATCAAGGCATATGACGCTTTCCTGCACGACCGCATCTTCAAAATCCCCGCCGTGGCGCAGGTCCGCACGAGCGTCGTGCTACGCGAAGTGAAATTCGATACGCAACTGCCGCTTTGAGTAAGCGATAGGTTCGTGTGCGAGCGAGCGCCGACCGAACGACTGCCCACGTAATCGGCGCGGCACATCGCTCACGCGCCTCTCGCCGCCTTCACACGTGCCCCGGTGCGCGTACCGGGACAGCCCCGAGTTCGCGCTGCAGCGTGACATTGCGCGCGCCGAGTTTCGCCCGCAGGGCGGCCAGGTCGAGCCGCCCGATCAGGTCGGCATCGTGTTCGCGGTCGGCTAGCGCGTCGGCCGCGAGCGTGATGTCGACGTCCAAGCCCGTGCTCAAATAGTGCACGTTCAACCCAGACTGACGAAGCCCGTGTTTGGCCAGTTCCGCATCGACTAACGCGGCCACCACGGCGCGCGTGGGCAGGCGAGCCGGCGGGTGCGCCACCGCATCGTTTTCGGGATCGACGTGAATCAGGGCGTCCAGCACTCGCTTGTCGGTCATGACCTTAGCGCGCGCGGATTCCGCGATGTAGTGCCCTTCCGAAACGGAGATCAACGGGTCGACGAGAATATGCGCGTCGACAAGCGCGAGATCGCCCGTCTTGCGCGTGCGCAGCTCGTGCACGTCGCGCACGCCGGGCGTAGCGATCAGCAGTTGGCGGATATCGGCTGTCGCCGATTCGTCGAGCGCGCGATCGGAGAGGTCTTGCAGCGCATCCCAGCCGAACACCCATCCCATGCGGGCCACCAGGAAGCCGACGATCGCGGCGGCGATCGGATCGAGCAAACGCACTCCGAACAGGCTGCCGACAATACCAACGGCCACGACGAGCGACGATGCGGCATCCGAACGAGCATGCCAGGCGTTCGCGATCAACATCGCCGAGCGCACGCGCTCCGCCTGACGCAGCATGTACCGGAACAACCCTTCCTTGCAGACCAGTACGAGCGCCGCCACCGCCAACGCGCTGACATGCACGGCCGGAATGTTTTCCAAATCCGCGAGCCGCGTGCCGGCGCGCCAAAGCATGCCGATACCGACCGTCACGAGGAGCGCGCCCAGAAACAGCGACGCTACGGTCTCGTAGCGAGCGTGTCCGTAATTGTGATCCGCATCGGGTTTTTCGGCGCTGGCGCGATTGGCGATCAGCACGATGAAATCGGAAATGAGATCGGCCAGCGAATGGATGCCGTCGGCGATCAACGCCTGCGAATGCGCAAAGAAGCCTATCGTGACCTGCAAGCTCATCAGGACGATGTTGACGCCAACGCTAGCAAACGTGCTTTTGCGCGCGACGGCCTGTTTTTCTCCAGACTGGAGTTCGATAGTGGGGTGAGCGTGCATCGGGAACGGTAGGCAGGGGGTTGTTTACCGACCGATTGTACCAAGCAGAGCGCAGCGGCGCTGTGACATTTCCGCTTTTTCCTTTTGAAATCAAAAGGTTATGAGAACGCAACGCATTCTTATTCGCGTCTCGGCCAGGTTGCTTCGCGTGGGGGAGGGTTGGCCATCGGAACCCACGAATGCGGATAGCGCGACAAGGCCGAAGAATCGACAGGGCTGAAGAATCACTAGACGAATAAAAACCGCGCACCCAACGGGCTACGCGGTTCTCTTTTTTTGTGCTGCTGCCGCAATAGCGAGCGCCGGCACGCCGGCTGCTATTCCGATCGGCCTATTTCTTTTACTTCTGAATCAAGAACTGATCCCGATCCTGACCGGCAATCCACCGGGGCGGCTTGCCACGGCCCGACCACGTATTGCCGCTCGCCGGATCGCGATATTTCGGCGCTACGCCGGCACGCGGGCGGCCAACTTTGCCATGCTTGCCACGACCGCCGCCGAGTTCGGCAAGCGTAATGCCGTAGTCAGCCATTTTCTGTTTGATTTCGCTCAGCACTTCGGCGTATTCATGCGCCTTCGCTTCTTCGATCTGCTTCTCCAGCTTCTCTCGTTGAGCGAGAAGTTCCTTGTAAGAAGACATAAGTTCCCTTGTGGTTTCGATAAATGACGCCGATCTTAGGTCGGGTTTGCCATCTGAATGCTAGTGCCTCGGAGATTCGGAAGCGAGATTAGCACAAAAACTCAGCGAACGAAAAGCCCGAAAAGATGACAATCGTGAAATAACCTTTCCTCCTGGTTTCATTCATTCGTGGCGCCCGGCCATCTCGATTTACCAAGTGGTGTCTCATATTTCGCGTAAGGGAGCGGGAAGTCGAGGCAACTTTCAAACCGTGAAATTGATCGGCATATTCTTATGCCAAAGCTTTCATAAGATGACAGGATCCTGCACCAGAGCGGGAGGCAGGGCGATGCGGCCCGCGTCTTTCGTCAAACCCAACAGCCATTTACCTATTTCGAGATAAACCGACGAGCTAATCAGTCTGCTGCGCGATGCACTGCGCTAGCGCTTGTTCGAGCCCGAAAGCATCCGTTTTCGCGGAATCGAACGCGTAGCGCCGGCGCCGCCCCTCCACTTTCAAATCCGCACCGTATCGATCGACGCCAGCCAATCGCACCAACCCCGGGCGGCTCACGTGACGATCGAAGTATTCGATCAACGCGGTTTCTTCTTCATCGGTCAGCGGTTCGAGCGGATCGAGTTCTTCCGCATCGAGCCATCCCATTGCGCCGAATCCGCCGATGTATCGCATCCGTTCGATTTCAAGCACGCGAAACGAAAAATCGCCTAGCGCAAGATATCGTTCGGCATCCGGGTGATAGCGCAAATAGCGACGCACGAGCGAGGGTTCGAGGCCACCGGGCACGAATCGGCCCAGTAGCGTTAAGCGTTCGCCGTTCAATATGTCGTCGCTAGGCGGTGCATCGACGACGAGAAACCCCGCGCGCGGGTCCGCTTCCAGGTTGCGCGCATGTTCGGCAAGCCGGCTCACTAGCACGACCGGCCGATGCCGGGCGTCGGGGGCGAACGGCAGCGCCGTCGGGTAGGGATAGCCGAGCGGCTCGCGCGCGTGCGTCGCCAATGCGCCGCTCGTCTTGCGGTGCAGTAAATGAAGCGGTGCGTATGCGGAAATGTTCATCTTCGTGTTCCCGGTTTCGGATTGCGCCGCCGATTCGGCGAGGGATCGAGCCGTCCGTTAGAATCGGCGCTTTGCTCTTCATCGTAGCGTTTGCGCGCACTTTCGCGGCTTCGATTTTCGCGCGTTCCGCCCCTCTTTAGCTTCCGTCACCGCCCAACTCAAGTGTCGCAGACCACTTCTTCGCAGGCGCCCGCCGCACACCGCAACCTGGCTCCCGCCGCCCTTCGGCGCGCCCGCTACGCCACCATGGCGCTGTTTTTTATCGCGGGCATGGCGTACGCATCGTGGGGCGTCCATGTTCCGACCGTGCGCGACAAGTTCCACCTCGAACCGGCTGCCTTGTCGCTCGCGCTGTTCGTGCTGACCGGGGGCTCGATCGCGGCCACCGTCGGCAACGCGAAATGGATCGCGCGCGCCGGCACGCGCCGCGCCTGCCTCGTCGGCGGGCTCGTGATGTCGGGCAGCATGGCGCTGATTTTGATCGCGCCGACGTTCGGCACGATGTTGCCCGTGCTGGCCGCGTTCGGCGCAGGCATGGCGACGATGGACGTGGCGATGAACGCCGAGGCCAGCGCCGTCGAGCAGGCGCTCGGGCGGCCCATTATGTCGTCGCTGCACGGCATGTTCAGTATCGGCGGGATGTTCGGCGCCGCTGCGGGCGGGGTGGCCCTCGCGCACGGCCTGTCGAGCGTCGTTCACCTGCTGCTTGCCGCGGCGGCCTGCGCAGGCGTACTTGTCTTGGCCTGCCCCGCCGTACTGCCGCACGTGCCGCATAGCGAAAACCATCATGAAAGCATGCGTTCGAGCCGCTGGCGCTCGCCCGTGCTGTGGGCATTGGGCGCCGTCGCGCTCATTGCCTTGATTGCGGAAGGGGCGATGTACGACTGGGCCGCCGTCTATATGCGCGACATCGTGCATTCGACGCCAGCCTTTGCCAGCGCGGGGTATGCGGCGTTCACCGGGGCGATGGCGGCAGGCCGCTTCGCCGGCGATGCCGTCCGTGCTCGCTTCGGCGCCGTCCCGCTGGTATTCGTGAGTGCATCGCTGGCCTGCGCGGGGATGATCGGCGCGCTCGTGCTGCCGTTTTCCGTCACGGCATTGATCGGCTTCGCCATGATGGGCCTCGGGCTCGCGAACATGATGCCGGTGCTGTTCGCCGCGGCTATGCGCGTCAAAGGCATCCACGCGGCGGAAGGGCTCGCGCATGTGGCGAGTATCGCCTATGTCGGCTTGTTGTTCGGTCCGGTTTTGATCGGCGGCGTCGCGCAGGCCACCAACCTTTCGATCGGGCTCTCGGTCGTGGCGTTGTGCGCCGCGCTCGTCGCCTTTATCGGGCCGCGCGTGCTCAAACGGCTCGGCGTCTAGGCCGCACCGGGGCACCGGCGCACCGGCCGCACCAGGCCGGCCGCACAAAAGACGAAGGGCGCGCCCGCTCTCGCGTGCACGCCCTTCGAGTGCCTATCGGCTAGCCGGCAGCTCAGGCCCGCTATCCGATCGGTTCGGCCGAAGCCGGTCGACTATTACAGCTTCACTTCGTTCAGCAGCGTCTTCTTGCCGTCTTTGTAGTGATACAGCGAGATCACGCCATGCTTCAGATCGCCGTGCGAATCGAATTCCGTCTCGCCGATCACGCCCTTGTAATCCGTCGCCGGCATAGCCGCGAGGACCTTCGCCGGATCGGTCGAGTTCGCGCGCTTCATCGCATCGACGATGATATACACGGCGTCATACGTGAACGGTGCGTAGATCTGGATCGGCACACCGAAACGGGCCTTGAACTTGGCTTGGAACTCTTCGCCAGCCTTGCCCATCTTCTCGAGCGAGCGGCCTGCTTCCGAGCACACGATGTTGTCGGTCGCGTCGCCGGCCAGCGTCGCGAGCTGATCGGTACACACGCCGTCGCCGGCCAGGATCTTCGCGGTGATGCCGAGCTGCTTCGCTTGCTTCGCGAACGGGCCGCCCGTGGCGTCCATGCCGCCGTACATGATCGCGTCGGGGTGTTCGCCCTTGATCTTCGTCAGAATCGCGCGGAAATCGACAGCCTTGTCGTTCGTTGCGTCATGCGAGAGCACCGTCATGCCGAGCGCCTTCGCCGTCTTTTCGAATTCGTTCGACAAGCCTTGGCCGTAAGCCGTGGCATCGTCGACAACCGCGACCTTCTTCAGCTTCAAATCCTTTGCTGCGTAGTTTGCGAGAGCCGGGCCTTGCTGCGCGTCCGTCGCAACGACGCGGAACGTCGTCTTGAATCCTTGCAGCGTGTATTGGGGGTTCGTTGCCGACGGCGAGATCTGCGTGATGCCCGCATCACTGTAGATCTTCGAAGCCGGGATCGTCGTACCGGAGTTCAAGTGGCCGACAACGGCGACGACTTTGTCGTCGACGAGCTTCTGCGCAACTTGCGTGGCTTGACGCGGGTCAGCCGCATCGTCCTGCGCATCCAGTTGCAACGTGACCTTCTGGCCGCCGATCACGAGCCCCTTCTTGTTGATTTCCTCAACAGCAAGACGAGCGCCGTTTTCGTTGTCCTTGCCGAGGTGGGCGATTTGCCCCGTCAGCGGCCCAACGTGACCGATCTTGACGATTTCGTCTGCCGCGGCACCCGTTGCCATCGTCGCGAGCAGCATTGCAGCCGCGGTGATCGGCAACAGTTTTTGCATCTTGATATTCATGTAAGTCTCCAGTTTCGGTCCCAAAAACGACGTGATCGCCCGAATCCCCGCCTTCCCTCTTGTCTGTGTCGAAGGGGCAATTACGTCGGATGCATCGTCATGCACTTGGTGGTGCACGCGAGCCGGCGAGTTCGTGACAGGCCGCGCCTTCGTGCTGCGCGCAAGTGTAGGGCAACAAATTAAAGTTGGGGATTTTTTTGAGAAAGTGGGAAGACTACTAATAGCGCCGGCCGCAAAAAAGCCTAGAGGAAAACGCGGCTGCGCTTCGGAAACCCACTATGCATGCGGGTTTTGGAGCAGCCGGCTGGGTGCGGCGTCCGCGCAACAGCGCCACTTTCAATTGCGAAAGGCGTGCGGTAAAGCATTGATGCCAATCAAAAAAACACTTAGCCGGACATATGAATGTCATTCAGCAGCTAGGGTGAACGACTCGCTTATACGACACTCCGTAGAACGTTTATTCCACTGCCGCCGAGCCCCAGATCCGCTTCGATGCGGCCCGCCACTCGGCGTCGAGCGCATCGATGAGTTCGGCCGCGCCGCAGCCGGCGGGGCGGCCGCGCAACAGCGCAGCGCCTTGTCCCGACCACAACGAGAGGTAATCGCCGCGATCGGCGCGCGCGGCGGCTTGACGCAACTCTTGGGTGAGCGCGTTTTGCACCGGGTAGGGCGCGACGCGCGCCGGTTCGGCCTCGAGTCGCTCCATCAGCATATTGCGGATACCGCGCGCGTAGCGGCCCGTAATGGCGCGCGTCACCGAGGTGGCGGTATCGCTGCTCGCGGCAAGCCGCTTGCGCCAATCCTGCGCGATCGCGCTCTCGGCGCACGGCAAGAACACGGTGCCGAGCTGCGCGGCTTGCGCGCCCAGGGCCAGGGCGGCCGCAATGCCCCGGCCGTCCATGATGCCGCCCGCCGCCAGCACCGGTATGCCGAGTGCATCGACGAGTTGCGGCACGAGCGCCATCGTGCCGACGAGTGGGTTCTTCTCGGCGTCGATGAACGTGCCTCGGTGCCCGCCCGCCTCGGCGCCTTGCGCGCAGACCGCGTCCGCCCCCGCGTCGCGCCAGGCGATGCCCTCGGCCACGTGGGTTGCCGTGCCGATCACGTAACTGCCGGCCGCCTTCAGACGCGCGACGTCGCCGGCGTCGAGCACGCCGAACGTGAAGCTGACGACCGGCACGCGCAGCGCGATGACCTGCTCCAGTTGATCCCGGAACGCGGGCGCGTAACGTTCGGGGGCCCGTCCCGGGGGCAAGCCGAGATCGGCGCGCAACGGGTCGATGGCGTCGAGTGCGCGGCGTACCGTCGCCTCGTCGGGCGCCGCCGGTTCCAGCACGAACAGGTTCACGCCGAATGCGCGCGTGGTGGCGGCGCGGATCTCGGCCACTTCCGCGGCGATCTTCTCCGGCGTCATGGCGCCCGCACCGAGGCAGCCCAGCGCACCGGCGTTGCTGGACGCGACCACGAGTGCCGTCGTCGTCGCTCCGACCATCGGTGCTTGCACCAGCGGCAGACGCAAATCGAACCGCTCGGCGAACGCCGTGGCGTAGTGGCTCATTGGATTCGTGCTCGGGTTCGGGTTCGGGTTCATCTGGACGCTCCGCTTCGGGATTCGGTTCGGCGGCGCACGGGGTGGCAAGGCGCCGCGTGGTGCTCCGCGATGGGCTCACTCTACGCTGCGGTCCTACCCACGAAAAATGAATTATCGAGATCGTTTCGTTCGCAATCGACGAACGACAGCGCGGCCGGAGCCGCGGCGAACGGCGGGCTGCCAGCGCGCATCGCGAATCGATGCGAAACTGGCGGCCCTTGCGACTGACGAATGGGAGGTGATGAATGAGCCTGACAACTCGATGGATCGAAATCGATGCCGGCGCCGGCGAACGTTACGACGGCTATTTGGCCTTGCCGCGCGCGGGCAAGGGCCCCGGCGTCATCATCGTGCAGGAGATCTTTGGAGTGAATGCGCATATTCGGTCGGTGGCCGAGCAATATGCGCTAGCGGGCTATGTCGCCCTGGCACCCGATATCTTCTGGCGCGCCGAGCGGCGCGTGGAGCTCGGCTATGAGGGCGCCGATCGTGACAAGGCGCTCGCGCTGCTCAAGGGTATCGACGTCGAGCGCACCGTGGCCGATCTCGGCGCGGCGGCCAAGACATTGCGCGCGCAGCCGGAAACGGCGGGCAGCATCGGCGCGGTCGGATTTTGCTTCGGTGGACAGCTCGCCTATTTGATGGCGGCGCGAGGCACCATCGATGCGGCCGTTTCGTATTACGGCGGCGGGATTCAGAACAAGCTCGACGAGGCGGCCAACGTACGGGCGCCGATCCTGTTCCATTATGCGGAGCACGACTCGTCGATCCCGCAAACGGCCGTCGCGCAAGTGAAGCAGCAGTTCGCGGGGCATGCGAACGCGCAGTTTTTCGACTATCCGGGCGTCGGTCACGGGTTCAATTGCTCCGACCGGTCCGCCTACGATCAGCACGCTTCGGCGCTCGCCCACGGCCGCACGCTGGCCTTTCTCTCACAGCATCTTTGACGGGTGAATCGGCCCGGCGGTGAAAGCCGAGCCGATTCTTTTCCGCATAACCCGATCGCTCGCTCGCGCGATCGCTAGTTCGTCAAGCCTTCTTCGAATAGGCGCTGCACCATCCGCCGCCCGCGACTTGCTTGCCGCCGAACATCGGGCACGGCGCGAACGGGTCTGTCGGCTTGCCTTGGAAGAATTGGCAGTTGCCGCACTTTTCGCCCGCTGCATATTTCGGATACTTGGCCTTGTCGACCTTGCTCGCATCCATCTTGTAGCCGAGCGCAACGGCGGTCGGATCGTTTTCCGCGACGTGCGGCGCGTCGGCCAGCGCCTCGCGAGAAGCGAGCGCCAACGCCGATACGGCGCCCAAGCTCGTGATCAAAAACGTGCGACGGGAGGATTTCATAGGGGGCTCTCCTTTATAGGGTCCTACTCACCGCTGCTTCGTGCGGCAGCAGGGGGCAAGCATATCAACGATGCGCGCTAGGCGCAGCCCCGTCAGCCAAATGTCGCGGATAACACCCGGCCCCTTCGTTTACCCGCGGCCCGCCAGTTCGCACACCCGCTGTGCGATTGCGAGCGAAGCCGTCAATCCGGGGGATTCGATGCCGAACAAGTTGACGAGCCCGCGCACGCCATGCGCGGCCGGCCCTTGGATGACGAAATCGGCCGCCGGCTCGCCCGGCCCCGACAACTTCGGACGGATTCCGGCATAGGCCGGCTGCAATCCCCCGTCGGGCAGGTCCGGCCAATATTCGCGGATCGCTGCGTAAAACGAATCGGCGCGGTGCGGATCGACGTCGTAATTGATCGTATCGACCCATTCGACGTCCGGGCCGAACCGCGCTTGGCCGCCGAGATCGATCGTCAAATGCACGCCGAGCCCCGCTTCGTTCGGCATCGGATAGATCAAACGCGAAAACGGCGCGCGCCCGGAGATGCTGAAGTAATTGCCGCGCGCGAGATAAAGCGGCGGCACGTGCCGCGCATCGAGGCCGCGAATCTTGCGGGCCAAGGCGTTCGCGTGCAGGCCGGCGCTGTTGATGACGCATGCGGCCGATAGCGTAGTGGGCGATTCACCACCCACCGTCACGATGAAACGGCCGGCCCGCGCCTCGACCGATTGCACCGGAGAATGGAACGCGCACACCGCACCGCCGCGCTCCGCATCGCCTTCCAGCGCGAGCAGCAATTGGTGGCTATCGACGATGCCTGTTTGCGGTGAAAAAACAGCTGCCTCGCACTGCAATGCCGGCTCGAGTTCCTGCGCATCGGCGCCGGAGAGCCGAATCAGATCAAGTACGCCATTCTCTTTACCGCGCGCCTCGATCGCAGCCAGTTGCGGCAGTTGGTTGCGCGCCGTCGCCACGAGCAGTTTGCCGCAACGTTGGTACGGGACACCGCGCGCGGCGCAGTATTCATAGAGCATTTCGCGGCCGCGCACGCAGAGCGCCGCCTTCAGCGAGCCGCGCGGATAGTACAGACCGGCGTGTACCACTTCGCTATTGCGCGAACTCGTGCCGGTGCCGATCGCCTCGCTCGCTTCGAGCACAATGACTTCCCGGCCCCGCTCGGCAAGCGCGCGCGCGATCGCTAGACCGACCACGCCCGCGCCGATCACCACACATTCGATCTCATCCATGTTGTTTCGTCGCGGCCCACTCGGGCGCGCTTCTCCGTCCGCTTGCAACTTCGGTGGAACTTCTTCGCGAACACGCTGGTTGCGCCTGGAACGTCGTGTCTCGGGCCGATGCGTGCAAGCGCATCGATGGTGCGTAGGCCATTGTACGACGCGAACCCCATGCGCCGTCCGACGCCCCCGGCGAAACGCCGTGTCAACGGCCGAAAGGAACGGGTTTTAGAAACCGATCGGCCGGCGGCGCGCCCCGCGTTCGGGACGAATATCGGCGGCACGCACGATATCGCGGCCGTCGATTCGGGCCTCGCCGAACGCATGCAAGATCGCGCGGCGCATGTCGCGCGGCGAGGCCCGCGAGAGCGCTTCGAGCGCGTCTTCGCCGAGCCGCTCCGGAAAACGCCGCCCCCAGTTGTGCGCCGTACGCACTTCGTCGTAGATCGTCTGGGCGATGCGGCGCGCGCCTTCCCGATCGGGCGGCGCGATCTCGTACACGCTCATGCGGCTCAGGATCGGCTCGGGAATCGAGCGCTCGTCGTTAGCCGTCGCGATCCAGACCACTTGGCCCGCGTTAATCGGCACTTCGGCGAATTCGTCGACGAACGTCTGCGCGGTCTCGTATTCGAGCAGCGCGTAGAGCGCGCCGAGCGGATCGTATTGCGAATCGCCGCTCGCTTTGTCGATTTCGTCGACGACGATCACCGGATTCGCATAGCTGCCGTTGACGAGCGTTTCGAAGACTTTGCCGGGCTTGGCGTTCTTCCACTGAGACGAAGCGCCCGACAAAATCCAGCCCGCGGTGAGCGAGCTCATTGCGATGTAGTGGTGCGACGTGCCCAGCAGCCGTGCGAGCGCTTTGGCGAAGTGCGTCTTGCCGATGCCCGGATCGCCGAGCAGCAGAATCGGCATCAACTCGAGGCGGTCTTCCGTTTCGACGCACAAGGCCACTTGCCGGCGTACGTCCTCGAGCGGATCGGCAAAATTCGGCAACGCGTCGATGAGCGCATCGATCGCAGGCATCCGATTCGGTTTGACGCAAAAGCGCAGGTTGCCCACTTTGAGCATCTTTTCGTAGGTCGCCCGCAGCGCATCGCTCGCGCCTTCGCTGAGTTCGTTCAGCGCGGTCTCGACCTGTTCGAGGTCGTACACCTTGCTGAACGAGGCCACTGCGATTTCCTGTTTCACCACGGCTGTCGTCATCGCTCACCTCCCATGCCATTTGCCAAGCGCATGTGTTGTCGAGCGCGCCCCGTCGATACTGATGGTCATGCGTCCAGCCTCGGGGCGGCGCATCGTTCGCTCATTTCCGTTTTCAGTGTAGCTAAGCAAGTTCCATGCGAAAAGCCAGCAGCGCGGCATGCGTGCTGCTAATAACGCAACTGGGCCGCCGCGTCGTTAGGCGTAAGATGGGCACTTGTCGTATCGCGCGGCGGCCGCATTCGTCTTCGCGCGAAGGAGAAAGGGTTCGATGAGGCTTGTTACCCACATCGCCGCGAGGCTGGGCGGCGCCGCCCTCCGCGCGCTCGCCGTCTTGGCGGCGCTCGCATTGGCAAGCGCCCTGTCGGCCACGCTCGCCGCCGCCGCCGGAAACGCAGCCGCGCGCGTCGGTGCATCGACGGTTCGCGATCCTTCCGCGCTCGACGCCGCCGCTCCGTCGATTTCGTGGCAACTCGATGTCTTGCGCGACGGCCAGATCATCGATTCGTTCCAAGCGACGACGATGGTCGGGCAAACCTTCAGCGGCACGCACCATCACGAAACCACGCATCGCGTAGGCTGCAAGGACAACCCCGCGGGCGGCATCGATCTTGCGCGGACTATCTCCGTGTCGCCGGTCGCGGCGGACACCAAAGGCGTGACGCTCGCCATCGATGCGGACGAAACGATCGAAGACGATACGGCCCCCACTACGCCCGAAGGTTGTGCGTTACCGCCGCAGCCCCGTCGTGTGAATGCCAGCCATCCGGGGTTGCTGGTGCCTCTCGGCGAATCGTCCGATTGGACGCTGATCGATAAGAATCCGGCGCTCGTCTATCGCGTGCACGCGAGCGTCGCGTCCCATTAACGGTTGGAACGAAGCGGATGCAACGCGGCATGCGAAACCCCGAAGAACTCACTCAAGCCGTTGCGGCTCGCCCGCAAAAAAAGGAATTTGTCGCCGTCAGCTGGAACCTGCATAAGGGGCGATCGCCGCTCGGCTTCACCGCATGGAAGGCGATGCAGCGGTGGGTCGAATCCACCCACGCCGACGTTTATTTCCTGCAGGAAGCGATGGCCCGGCGCATGCCGGGGCCGGTGCTCGCCACGAGTTTCGGGGCGCCGGTGCACGAACCGCTAGCGGATGTTTGGGAGTGCCAAGCCACCGAGATCGCGCATGCGCTCGACCTCGAAATCGCGCTCGGCCCGAACGTCTTCAAGCCGTCATGGCGTCACGGCAATGCGATTCTTTCGCCGCACCCGCTCGACCTCGGCGGACGCTGGGATATTTCGGCGCATCGCTTCGAGCGGCGCGGCTTGCTCGTCGCGCGCGCGGCGTTCGCCGGCCAGTCCGTTACGCTGCTGTGCGCGCATCTGGCGCTGACGCGCTCGGCTCGCGTGCGGCAGATGAATTGGATCGCGCACTGGATCGCCCGCGAAGCGCCCGTCGGGCCGCTCGTGCTCGCGGGCGATTTCAACGATTGGCGCAATGATTCCGTGGGGATTTTCGGCGAACACGGGCTCGTGGAGGTCGCGACGCTGCTGGGCCAGCCGGCGCGTACATTCCCCGCGTTTTCGCCCGCGCTCGCGCTCGACAAGATGTTCGTGCGCGGCATGCAGCCGATCGCCTGTGTGCCGCCCACGCAGGAAACGGCGTGGCTGTCCGATCATTTGCCTTATATCGCTCGCCTCGAATTGAAAGACTGAACGGCGGAGTTGCGTTAGCGGAGTTGGGTTAGCGAGGTTGCGTTAGATTAGACTCTTCCGTATCCGTCTTTTCTGGCGTCGCTCCGATGCATTACCTGCCGATCCTTGCTCAAATCGCCGCCATCTACCTGATCGCGGCGGCCAGCCCCGGCCCGAACTTTTTCATGGTCACGCAGTTGTCGCTGCAGGGCAAGCGCAGCCTCGGCGCGGCGTCCGCGCTCGGGGTCTGCACCGCTTCGATGATCTGGGTCACGCTCGCGATGCTCGGCATGGCGGCAGTGCTGCATCGGCTCGAATGGCTCTATAGCGGCGTGCGCATCGCGGGTGCGCTGTACCTTGTCTACTTCGGCCTGAAGCTGATCCGCGCGAGCGCCCGCCACCGGCCGTTGCAGCTTGCGCCTGAGCCTGCGTCGCCAAGCCTTCCGAACGATACGGCCGCCTGGTTTCGCGCCTACCGCTCGGGCTTCGTGACATGCGCCACCAATCCGAAATCCGTCGCGTTCTGGTCTAGCGTGTTCGCGACGATGTTTCCCGCCCATCCTCCGCTTTGGTTCTACGGCGCCGTGTTCGCGACGGTCGGTTCGCTCTCGGCAAGCTGGTACTGCGGCATGGCGTTCATGTTCGCCAGCGAGCGGACGCAGCGCGGCTACCGGAAAGTGCGCCGGCCCGTCGACGCGTTGTGCGGCGCGGCACTGGTCGGTCTCGGCGCCAAGCTCGTCGCGGAGCGCTGAGGCGCTGTACACACCGTCGCGGCGATGTGCCGGCGCCGCCCCAGCGGCTTGCACGGGTCTTGTTCAGCGCGAATTCCGGGTGGGTTACGCACGGAAAAACCCCACAGAGCCCGGTGATGTTCGATGCGCGCTAAAATAGCGGGTTTTCAGCGTCGCGAGACGCTGCCTCTGCGACAGCCCTTCGCCCTAGCCCCGCCGGCCTGAGCGTTCGTGTGCCGAGCGCTTTGGTGCCCATCCCTTCGCACTTTCTAGTAGCCATGAGCAATCTGAACCCGCAAACCGTCCTCTCCGTCCACCACTGGACCGACACGCTGTTCAGCTTCACCTGCACTCGCGACGCGTCGTTTCGCTTCGAAAACGGGCAATTCACGATGGTCGGGCTCGAAGTCGACGGCAAACCGCTGATCCGCGCCTACAGCATGGCAAGCGCGAACTACGAGGAAAACCTCGAGTTCCTGAGCATCAAGGTGCAGGACGGCCCGCTCACGTCGCGCCTGCAACACCTGAAGGTGGGCGATCAGGTGCTGATCGGAAAGAAGCCGACGGGCACGCTGATGGCCGACAACCTGCTGCCGGGCAAGACGCTGTGGCTGCTCTCGACGGGCACGGGGCTCGCGCCGTTCATGTCGATCATCAAGGATCCGGGCGTGTACGACCGCTACGAGAAGGTGGTGCTGACGCATACCTGCCGCTTCGTCGATGAGTTGGCCTACAAGGACTACATCACCGAGCACCTGCCGGCACACGAAGATATCGGCGAACTCGTTCGCGAAAAGCTCATCTACTATCCGACAGTCACGCGCGAAACGTTCCAGAACCGCGGCCGGATTACCGAACTCATCGATACGAAGAAGCTGTTCGAAGACCTGAACGTGTCGCCGTTCTCGATCGAGAACGACCGCGTCATGCTGTGCGGCAGCCCGCATATGTTGCGCGACACGCGCGAACTGCTCGACAGCCTCGGGTTCCAGGAAGGCAGCAACAACGAGCCGGGACACTACGTCGTCGAAAAAGCGTTCGTCGGCTAATTTCAGCCTGTATTTCGGCTGCTTCCGCAGCCATCGAAACCGGAGCCTTCGCGCTCCGGTTTTTGCTTTTCTGCGCCCCGTCGCCGCAGCTTTCCTGTTACATCCATCCGTCCCGATCGGCCACTGCCTCGTAGGAATTTTTCCTACATGCATAAACGCCGGCCTTGTCAATAACCCCTTCGTAGAGCCCACCGCACCGCCATTTTTCCGGAATTTTGGGATATGATCCGGCCCGAAGAAGGGCCGAATGGAGGCCGTGCGCCTCGCTTGAGTTCTTTGTTACCAGATGTAAATAGCGTTACGTTGGAAGGTAATGTTTTCCGGCATGGCGCGCATTAATGTGAGATGTGGTCTTCGCGATGACTCAAGGTTTGGCCAATCCCTCCCGGCAACACCCCACTTCAGACGTCTCGACGGTCGTCCCGCTGGCTGCCGGCGCGATTTCCGCCGCGGCGCGCAACCCGGACCGGCCGCGCGACGCCCGCCTACGAACGCCTGGCGCCGCCCCGGCCGGCTTCGCCGACGAGCGCACGGGCGACAGCGTGGAGCACGCGGCCGAACTAGAGGAAGCGCGCGAGGACGTCTTGCGGCACATCGCCCGCGAGCTTCACGACAGCCTCGGTGCCGAATTGACGGCGGCGCGCTTTGCCCTCGCCAATGTCGAACACGCCTTGAGCGCGATGGCAGACGCCGGCGCCGCAGCAGCCGCGCTTTCGATCGCGCAGCGCTCGCTCGATGCGGCCTGCGAGGCGGGCCGCCGCCTGATTCACGATTTGCACGCGCCCAACGTCGAAGGCGGGATCGTCACTGCGCTCGCCGAGTGGACCCAAGCGTTTTCGGAGCGCACGGGACTCGCCACGCGCTTCGTGTATGCGGCAGACGTGCGGCTCGCGCAGCTGCCGGCCGACGCGGCGTTAGCCGTCATGCGCGTCGCTCAGGAGGCACTGAACAACGTGGCCAAGCACGCCGACGCGACGAGCATCGACGTGCGCATCCAGA
Organism: uncultured beta proteobacterium; assembly: GCA_963838695.1. Classification (GTDB taxonomy): domain Bacteria; phylum Pseudomonadota; class Gammaproteobacteria; order Burkholderiales; family Burkholderiaceae; genus Trinickia. The sequence continues at coordinate 54,723 of CAWIRZ010000027.1, forward strand.
CCGACGCAAAACGCCTGGTACTCATCGTCGAAGACGACGGCCGCGGCATGCCGCCGCGAGCCCGCCGCGCCGGCGCGCCGAATTCGATCAGCGCGCGCGGGTTCGGTTTGCCCGGCATGCGTGCCCGCTGCGAAGGGTTCGGCGGTGCCGTACGGATCGCCTCGCGGCTGCGCGACGAATCGTTCGGGCCGTGGCAGGCCCCCTGGCCGACCGATGCCGATACGCCAGCCACGCGCTCGGGTACGACGGTGCGCGCGCATTTCCTCTGGGCCGCGATGGCGCACGAGCGCGACGTCGCCTCAGGCCGCGGCGCCGCGGGTGCAACCCGCGTCCGGCACGCGAGGTAAGACGATGACGCTAAGGATTTTGCTCGTCGACGACCATGCCATCGTCCGCCAGGGCGTACGCCAGCTCTTGGTCACCCATGGCGTCGCCCGCGAGGTGGTCGAAGCCGACAGCGGAGCGCAGGCATTTGCCGGCCTGGACGGCGATCCGTTCGACGTCGTCCTGCTCGACATTTCGCTGCCCGACATGAACGGGGTGGAAGTGCTCAAGCGCATCAAGCGTCGCGCGCCGCGCACGCCCGTCATGATGTTCTCGATGTATCGCGAGGATCAATATGCGGTCCGCTCGCTGAAAGCCGGTGCGGCCGGGTATCTCTCGAAGACGGTGACGGCCCCGCAAATGATCGACGCGATTCGCCAGGTGGCAGCCGGCCGCAAATACGTGAGCCCCGCGCTCGCCGAGGCGCTCGCCGAATACGTCTCGTTCGACAGCGACCAACTGCCGCACGAGAAGCTGTCCGACCGCGAGTACCAAACCCTGTGCATGCTCGCATCCGGCAAGCGGCTGACCGACATCGCCCATGCCCTGTCGCTGTCGGTGAAGACGGTCAGTGTCTACCGCGCGCGGCTGCTCGAGAAAATGAAGCTCAGCAACAACGCGGAGCTGACGTTCTACGTGATGAGCAACCGGCTCGTCGACCTGAACCCGGCCATGGCCGGTTAAAAGGACGGTATCAGTCAATGTTCCTCGGACTTTTCTGATTCTCCCTGCGTCGCAACCGGTTTCGCGGGCCGTATCAGCTAGAATCTAGGGCTTTTCCGTACAGAGTTGCACCCTCGGTGCAACCATCAGGAGACCCTGGTTCTATGTCCCTCTTCCGCAAGAAAAACGTCGAACAGATGATTGCCAGTGCGCAGAGCACCGGCTTGAAGAAAGCCCTCGGCGCACTCGATCTCACCTTTCTCGGCATCGGCGCCATCATCGGCACCGGGATCTTCGTGCTGACGGGCACGGGTGCGGTGCAAGCCGGCCCCGCGCTCATGATCGCGTTCCTGATCGCCGCCTTCGCTTGCGCGCTGGCCGGTCTCGCCTACGCCGAATTCGCCTCGACCATCCCTGTGGCGGGCTCCATCTACACGTACTCGTACGCGACGCTCGGCGAACTGGCGGCGTGGATCATCGGTTGGGACTTGATGCTCGAATACGGGCTGGCCACCTCGGCCGTATCGGTCGGGTGGTCGGGATATCTGCAATCGCTCGTGGCCGGCTTCGGCCTGAAGTTGCCCGTGGCGCTCACGGCTGCACCGGGCGCCGTGGCCGGGGCGACGACGCTGTTCAACCTGCCCGCGTTCCTCGTCATGATGCTGATTACGACGCTGCTGTCCATCGGCGTGCGCGAATCCACGCGGGTGAACAACATCATGGTCGGGATCAAGGTCACGGTCGTGCTGGCGGTCATTGCGGTGGGCGCGTTCCACGTGCAGCCGGCGAACTGGCATCCGTTCATGCCGAACGGCTGGCACGGCGTGTTCGGCGCCGCGGCCGTGATGTTCTTTGCATTCATCGGCTTCGATTCCGTTTCGTCGGCGGCCGAGGAGGTCAAGAACCCCAAGCGCGATCTGCCGATCGGCATCATCGCGTCGTTGGCCGTGTGCGCCGTGCTTTACGTGGCGGTGGCGGCGGTCGTGACGGGCATCGTGCCCTCGCCCAACTTCGCCGGCGTCTCGCACCCGGTGTCCTACGCCCTGCAAGTTGCCGGGCAAAACTGGGTCGCCGGCTTCATCGATCTGGGCGCCGTTCTGGGGATGCTCACCGTCATTCTCGTCATGAGCTACGGCCAGACGCGGGTCATCTTCGCCATGTCGCGCGACGGGCTGCTGCCGGCCGTGCTCTCGCGCGTGCACCCGCGTTTCGCCACGCCGGTTACCACGACCTGGCTCGTCGGCCTGTTCTTCGGCCTCATCGGTGCCCTGGTACCGCTCAACGTGCTGGCCGAACTCATCAACATCGGCACGCTGGCCGCGTTCTCGATGGTGTCGATCGCCGTGCTCGTCCTGCGTCGCACGCATCCGCACCTGCCGCGCTCGTTCCGCTGCCCCGGCGTGCCGGTTTTGCCGCTGCTCGCCGTCGCCGCCTGCGTGTTCTTGATGGTCAACCTGCAATGGATCACCTGGGTGGCCTTCATCGTATGGCTCATCATCGGCTTGGCCGTGTACTTCGGGTACTCGCGCAAGCATTCGCTGCTGGCTCGCGGCCAGCAATGAGCCGATTCCCGCCGCCGGCGCCTTAAGCGCCTCTAGTTCGGCGGCTGCCCGTAACAGAACCTCCAAACTGAATGCCCAAACGGCATCGCCGGCCTGCGCCGCGATGCCGTTTTTCTTTGCACGCGGTTTGCTGCCCTCATGCGCGCTGCGCATCGAACCCACTTTCGCGGAGCGGTCCATAATGGACAGGTTCGGTTGACCACATCCGACGCTCCGCTGGCGGGCGCCGGCCCTTCCCAATTGAAGGAGGAGCAACGCAATGGAATTGACGGAAAGCTACACGCTGCCAGTGCCGCCGCAACGGGCCTGGGAAGCACTGACCGACGCCGCGATCCTGCGCGCGTCCATTCCCGGCTGCGAAAATATCGAAGCTGACGGGGAAAACGGCTTTGCACTCGCCGTCAATCTGGGTGCGGACGGGGTCGGGGTTCGTTTCAAAGGGCGCGTACGGCTGACCGGCGTGGACACGCCAGGCGCTCGTACGCTGCTGTTCCAGCTGGAAACGCCCCCCATCGACGCCATCAACGGGGGCGGCGCACACGGGGCGCGGCTCAGGCTGGAAGCCGACGGCGATGCGTCGAGCACGTTGCTCTATACCGCCCATACCCAAACGCTGCATGCCGACGGACAGAGCACCGCCGACGATGTGGTGCGCAAGGTGGCCGATGAATTCTTCAAACGCTTCGCCGCGCATCTAACCGCGGGGGACCAGCCGCTGCCGAGCGACGCCCCGCAGCCGGCGGGGCCGTCGGGACAACACGCGGCCGTATTCGAATCGGCACCGGGAGGCAAAGGAGGGAAGTCGTGGAAAGCATGGACCTCGAAGTCCTAAATGCGAGCATGCGCTGGCTTGCGGACGGCAAGCCGGTGCTCACCGCCACCGTCGTCCGCACTTGGGGCTCGTCGCCGCGCCCCGAGGGGGCGATGCTGGCGATTCGGGGGGACGGGCTCGTCGTCGGCTCGGTTTCCGGCGGGTGTATCGAGGACGACTTGATCGAGCGCATGCGGCGCGGTGATATCGACATGACACGGCCGAGCGTCGTGCGTTACGGGATCGCGGCCGAAGAGGCGCATCGCTTCGGGCTGCCCTGCGGCGGCACACTCGAACTCGTGCTCGAACCGCTCACGCGCGCGAGCGGTATCGATGCGCTGTGCGACACGCTCGGGCAAGGCGCGCTTGTCGCGCGCACGCTCGAGATCGCGACCGGCCGCGCCCACCTCGCCCCGGCCACGGCGACCGACTCGATCCGCTTCGACGGCGAGCGTCTGCTGACGGTCCATGGCCCGCGCTATCGGATGCTCGTCATCGGCGCGGGGCAGCTATCGAGTTATCTGGCGTCGATGGCGGTCGGGCTCGACTATCGGGTGACGGTGTGCGATCCGCGCGAGGCGTACACCGACGAGTGGGACGTGCCGGGTACCGAGATCGTGCGGACGATGCCCGACGACGCGGTGCTCGAGATGAAGCTGGACCCGCGTTCGGCCGTGATCGCGCTCACGCACGATCCGAAGCTCGACGATCTCGCGCTGATGGAAGCGCTCAAGACGCCTGCGTTCTATGTCGGCGCGCTTGGGTCGCGGCGCAATAACGCGGCGCGGCGCGAGCGCCTGCGCGAGTTCGATTTGAGCGAGGACGAACTCGCCCGGCTGCATGGGCCCGTCGGCATTTATATCGGCAGTCGCACTCCGCCAGAAATCGCGATTTCGATTTTGGCTGAGGTGACGGCTGCGAAGAACGGGGTGTCGCTGCCGACGATGCTGCGGGTCGAAGGGGCCAAGGCGGCGCGGGAGCAAGCGCACGCCGGTGTTTGAGGCGTTCTTGGGCGTTCTTGTGGGCGGTGGGGAGGGGGGACGATGCCGAGCATCCGCTTGAATAGCGGGCCCCGCATCGACGCTGCACCTATACCGTCACCGTAGGGCATGCCATTAGCGCTGCTCCGCACGCAACGTATAGCGCACATCGGCACGATCGCTGCCTGCGTCCCGCGTGCACAGAAAGGCGTCCCACCCTAGTCTCCCGCTGGCCCCTAAGCGTGCCTGACTGACTTCGCCCCGGCATAGCACCAGAGAAACCTCGTATTCGGTCGTGACGCCGGCCAGCATCGTCACCAGACGCTCCAGTGCCACAGCGCGGTCAAACCCCGGCAAGAAAGCTTCGTGATCGCGCTTCGACAGAGGCCCAATCACTAGCTGCACGCCGATATCGCATTGCCACACGCGTTCGCCCGCGAGCGCGGTGGCGCCGAGCGTCATATTCATCCCGGTCGACCCCGTCCAGCGGGACAGATGATCCGGCGGTACGTCATACCACCTGCCTACGAGCGCTTGAGTCCGTATCGAGACACCGAAATAGTCGGACAGCGATTGCTGCAGGTAAATAGCAGACATCGGCCAGTGACGTGCTCCCGCTGCATGGCATGCGATCGCTTCGTCGGGAAGCCCGCCGCTACGGCTTTGGCCATTTCGCAAACGCGTCTGTGCGCCGCTGTCCGCCGTGCCTGCCAGCGCCAGCAGGCGCGGCAGATAGTGCTCGTCCTGATCCGCCCGGTAGTGAAACGGTAGCCGGTACTTCTTCCATGCCGACCAAAACAGCGCGGTCGCGCGATCGTTGAATACGTCGAGGAACGCGCGCGCCGCGAAGTCGCGCGTGAGCGATTCGCGCCCGGCGATCTGCTCCGTGTAGTGCAGCGGCAAAGCGCCGTGCACGCCCAACAGGCCGAAAAATGCGGGCGTGACATCAATCCTGTCGACCCGCTCGCGCAAGTCGTCTACGGTCGCCCCGCCCAGGTCTTCGGTGCCGTTTAGCAGTGTCCCGCCGGCATCGTGCAGTTGCATGCGCTCGACCTCGCTCGGAGCGAACGACAGCGACAGCGTATTGCGGAAAAAGAGCCGCTTTGTCGGACCGTCAGGGGATGCGCCGAACGTTTGCCGCGTGTGCCGCCTGTACCAGTGTTCCAGCAGCCGGACGAGTTGAAAGAAGCCGAACGCCTGAGGCTTTTTGAAGATTTCGAAGATCATGTCAGCGGCGATTCACCGTTGCGTGGCAGGCATCGCAAGATCTCGCTGCCGGTTCGCTTAGAGACGATGACCAGTTGTACAAAGCTGCGCAGATGGACGTAAGAGCCGAGGAACGCGTCGATCGTCGCGGCAAACGCTGCCGTGCTCGTGCCGACGAAGTGCACGTCGTCCAGCGTCATCCGCACCTCGACGCCCCGTACCGGCGTCGCGAACGGTTTGCCCGGCAGCCAGTGCACCGCCTGACGCGCTTCGAGCGCGACGATGCCGGCGATCTGCCGCGAAGATACGGCGGAACGGTGCAGGTCATACAGCGTCAGCCATTCTCTGAAGACCGCTGCGCCGGCACCGACGAGCGATGCATGGTTGAGTGCGAGATGCGATGTCAGCCGACCGTGCAGTTCCCGCTTCCGTTCGATATGCACGGGCCGCGTCGGCCGGCGCAGCATCGCGATGCTGGCGGCCGGGCTTTCGTCGGGGAAGAATAGATCCCCGTCGGCGAGACCGACGGCAAGCCGCGACGGCAAATCTCGATTCGTGCAGGTGAGTTCCAGGCTCAACGTATCGATCGATGATATCGACGGATCGAAATCCGCCTCGACGACCGAAATTTCGGTCTCATAGCCCGGGCTCTTTGCCCGGACCTCATCGTCCCGCCGGGCAAACCAGTAATGTCCATGCAGCTGCTCGCTGCCGTAGCGCTCCGAAAAAAACGGACGGAATTCGATGACCTGGATACGCTCGGCGATGTGGCGCACGAGATGGACGGAATCGATCGAAAAGATATCGTAGGCAGACGCATGACGCGCATTAGCAAGTACCGGATACGAGACTGCCGTGTGCGTCACACGAACCGGCTCGCCCGGTTGGCGAAACAGGTTGACGACGGGCGTGCAGAAGAGCCGGAAATGCGTCGGCGACAGGGCATCCAGCCGGCGGGTTGCGTGTGCCTCGCCAGCAGCTCCTTTGAGCACGACATGCAGCGTCACCCGCGTGCAAGGCCCCGTCGCGGCAAGCATCGCGCCGAAATCGATGTCGACGAAATCGAGCTTCTCCGGAAAGCCGGAATATTCGATCAAGTGGCGAAACGCTGGATGAGATCGGCTCGAATAGTCGAGCAACGCATCGCCTGCGTCAAAGCCCACCTGAGCGATCGGTACGGTTTGCAGTGGCTGCCAGGCGCCCTCGCCCGCCTGGGCGAACGCGGCGCAGGCATCGATGAACAAACCGTCCGCCAGCGCGGCAACGAACGACTGCTCGCCGTGCAGGTGCAGGCGGACGGCGCTCAGGCGAAGCGAACGTAGATCGGGACATGCTCCGGTCGATTCGAACGTGATCGAAATCACGGCGGCTGCGTCGGGCGGCAGCACGACGGCCGCGGCGGCAGCCGACAGATAGCGCGCCGCGCTGACGGCAAGCGGTGCAAGGGTGACGTCGTAGGCCGTCCTGAACCGACACGCGACCCCATCGATGGGCCGGCTGTCGAGCACAGCCCCCCGCGCGATGCGCTGTGTGGCTGCGGGCATCGTATCCGACGTGCCCGTGACCGTTACAGGCGTGAACTGCGCAATCGAGCACGCGGGAAAAGGCCGCAAGTAGTGGGGGTACAGCACGTCGAGCAGCGCTTCGGCGAACTGCGGGTACTCGTCGTCGAGCTTCCTGTCGATGCGTGCGCTCAGCAACGCCAACGCGTCGAGGATCTGTTTGACGTGCGGATCGCTCTCGCTGTCACTCTCGTCCGCCGGCACGAGATGCTGCGCTATTTTTGGATAGCGCGCAGAGAATCCACGCGCGCCCTGCCGCAAATGCGACAAGGCACGTTCATACCAAGGCAACAGTGCTTCCATCTGTTTGAGCGTCCCCGAAAGCGTTACAGGACGCCCTGGCCGGGAGGGCCAAGCAGCGGCTGCCCAAGCCAGATTGGCGTGCCGCCCGTCGACACGATCGCCAACTGGATGCAGTCCATGCCGGCATACCGCAAGAAATACCGCTCCATCAACTGGGCGAAGGTATGCCGCGCATCGCCGGCGAAGGCGGCTTCGTCGATGGTCAGCCTGATTTGGATGCCTGGCACGAGATGCGGCGTCGGGATTCCGGGCACGTGCATGACCGGCCGGATTGTGCTGCAGTCCATTCGCACAATGCCGCCGATGAACCGGACGCTATCGCGCGGTGCACCCTTGCCGAACTGGCGCAGCAGATCCCGCAGCGTGGGAAGCCCCGACGCCGACAGCGTCATCTGATTGGGGGAGAGCGCGGCAACCAGCCGCCAATGCGATTCGCCGTCCTGCGGCAACGGCAGGGGCGACGACGGATGTCCGAGCATCGTGACCCGAGTATCCAGCGCCAGCGACTCGCTGTGCAGACGGCTTGCCTGCGTGCCGGTGCCGAGCAGCGCCGGCACGTCGCCGTTCGTGCATGTCAGCTCGATCGCGAGCCTGGCGGCCTTCGGAACGACCGGCTGCTGTCCCCAGTCGACCACCCGAATGGCCGTTTCGCTGCCGGAGCGGCGCATGGTCAACCGATCGCGCTCGCGCAGCCAGAACATTCGCGCGGGCGAGCCGTGCTGGAATGAGTGGAACGGCGGGATGTCGTCTCCCGCCGTCTCGCCTTCCTCGCCAAGCATCATGCGTACGGCGTCGATCGAATGAAGGATGGCCCGGGCAGCACGCTTCTTCGGTTTGGGCAGCACGACCGGGTAGCAGGGCCGGCCGCGCTTGACGTCGGCCGGTTCCGCGTCGAGCCTGAACCGGTTGACGATCGGCGTGCAAAAAAGCCGCAGATGTTCGCGGCTCAAGGGCCCGAGGCGCTGGATGGCCTGCTTGTTCCCCGCCGGCCCCGCCACGGGCAGATGCAGTGTCAGCCGACCGCTGCGACCCGTCGCGCGCAGCAGCGCCGCGAAATCGAGATCGACGAAGCGGAACCTGTGCGGGAACGCGAGGTATTCGAGTAGCAGCCGCATCGCCGGCTGCGCGGGCACGTTCGGCGGCGTTTCGGTTAGCGCTTCCGCGTCCCCGAAGCCGGCTGCAGACACGGGCATGGTCTCCAATGCCTCCCAGCGGCCACTGCCGTCCGCCTCGACAAAGGCCGTTGTCGGCTGCAGCAGGATTGCATCGGTCACGGCGGCCGCAAAGGAGCGCTCGCCGTCCAGGTAGACGCGCAGCGTCTGCGGCAACAGCTCGCTGCCGGGCACCAGCTCACGGCCGGGCGAGGCGAATTCGACCGAGATGATTCCTGCCGTGTCGCCGCTCAATCGGCCTACGCTACGTGCGGGCACGACGCTCACCGGTGCGAACTGCACGCGCCTGATTTCGAGCGGCGCGAGCGTGACGTCGCATACCGTGGCGAAACGGCACAGCGATGGGCGGGATGCCAGCCCGGTGCCACGCGGCACGGTGAGTGTCTGCGTCCGGTCCTCGAACAACCGGGAGACGTCGAATTGAGCAATCGCGCACGATGGGACGGGCCGCAGATACGCCGGAAAGACCGTTTCGAGTATCGCTTCGGTGAACTCCGGTACATGGTCGCCGATCCGCTGCGATGCTCGCGCATAGAGCCACGCGGCGCCCTGCATCATGTGCCCGACACCCGGATCGTCGCTCAGCCCCCCAGCGAGCGAAAGCCGCACTGCTGCATTCGGAAAGTCGCGTTCGAACCGCTCCATCCCCTGACGCAGCAGCGCCAGTTCACGTTCGAAGTGAGGCAGAAGGATATCGGAGTCGTCCATGAGGTGGCGGTACGGCGCGCGGACCGTTAATAAGAAATATCAACGCCTGGGTGCTCGATGGCCGCGCAAAAGGTACGCACTATAAGCGGAAGCATTACAAACAAGCAATGCCTGATGCACGATTATCCAGCTAAAGACTGATCTTTATAGGCCGAAGCGGATCCCATCAGCCAGGAACGCATTGAGCACCACAGCTATCTCAATTCCGCATAACAGCGTTGAGCCGAAGTTAAATGAGAAAATTCTTAATTTCGCCCTCTCAATCCCGCCAATGCTTCGACTGTAAACGTTCCCACTCTGAACTCCGTGACATCCGTCAATTTTTCGCGGTATTATCCGGCTCCCGTTTTACGCGGCGTTGTAGCCGCGCGCCATTCAAATCCAATGTCAAAGACTCCGGATTTCCAGCAGCTCCTGAACGCCCCCCGTCATATCGACGCTAAGACGCCCCTGTCGGGGCAGTCAAAGCTATTGCTGGTTTCCTTCGACTGTACCGAAGGGTTGTCGATCATCGACGAAATGCAGGCGAGCTTCGTGTCGCGAGATCCGACCATCGAGCTAAAGCAGATGATCGGTCAGCCGGTGACGATTTCTCTGCAACAGGACACTGCGCTGTCAAGTTCGAAGCAGCGGTATTTTCACGGGTATATCACCGCCTTCTCTCACGTGGATAACGATGGGGGCCTCGCTCGTTACGAAGCCGAAATACGGCCGTGGCTGTGGAGGCTGTCGCGTCGGCGGGATGTTCGCATCTTTCAGGAACAGACCGTCCAGTCTATTCTCTCCGATGTCTTCCAGGAATACGGTGCGCTTGCCTCGTTCGAATTTCGACTGTCGAAAGCCACTTCAAATCGCAGCTACTGCACGCAGTACCGTGAAACCGACCTGACGTTTGCATTGCGGCTAATGCAGGAAGAAGGGCTCTTCTTTTACTTCGAGCACACGCAGGGAAGCCACAAGCTCATCGTTACCGACACGTCGACCAGTGCGAAGCCGATCGATGGGTTCAGCCCGGGAATTCCGTATTCGCGGGGCGAACGGCTGGATAACATCGACGTGATCTCATCGCTGCGGTCATGGCGGCAACTGGCGTCGAGCGGCGTGTCGTTCAAGACGTTCGACTATAAGGTGCCGAACGCGCTGCGCGAGGCGGGGCTGGACATCGGAAACGACCAGGGCGACGTGCCCGCCTATGACATCTATGACTATCCGGGCGCGCACGCCTACCCGGACGAAATCCGGGGCCAGGATTTTGCCGGCATCCAGGCCGACGCGATAGCCGCCGCGGCCAAGCTGTTCTTTGGGGAGACGACGAGCCGCAAGCTGATGCCGCGACGCTACTTCCAGCTGGAGGGCCATTACGACCACAAAGACTCAGAGCCTGAGGACCGGCAGTTCATGCTGATCAAGATCAGGCACAGCGCGCGCAACAATTATCAGACGGGCGACGGCGCAGCGACGTATCGAGCAACATTCACGTGCATCCGGAAGAAGATTCCCTACCGCCCGGCGCTGACGATCGCGCGACCGGTGATTCCCGGCATCCAGACCGCTTTTGTGACGGGACCGGCCGGGCAGGAAATCTACACGGACGCGCTGGGCCGCGTGAAGGTGCAGTTCCACTGGGACCGGCTCGGGAAGCCGGACCAGACGAGTTCGTGCTGGCTGCGCGTCATCCATCCGTGGGCCGGACGCGGATACGGGATGCGCCACCTTCCTCGCATCGGCGATGAAGTGGCCGTCATATTTGTGGACGGTTCGGCGGACCGGCCCATCATCATGGGGAGCGTCTCGAACGCCATCAACTACGTGCAGTGGAAGCTGCCCGATAACCAGGCGCTCTCGGGGTTGCGTTCGCGCGAACTGGCCGGCTCGCAGGAAAACCGGGTGGTGGCCGACGACACCAGCGGGAAACTTCAGGTGCAGGTATCGAGCGATTACGCTCAGTCTCGTCTGGTGGTGGGCTACAACACACGCATCACCGGCCATGCGGGGCGTGGACAGGCGCGCGGCACCGGGTGGGAACTGGCAACCGATGCATGGGGCGTCCTGCGTGCGAACCAGGGCATGCTGGTCACGACCGAGACGCGCGCCGGCAGTGCGTCTGCGGCCAAGGACATGGGTGAAACCGTGCAGCGTCTAGCGCAGGCCCGCGAGCAGCACGATACGCTCGCCAACGCGGCCGTGCAGGCTGGCGCGCAGGACAGCGCGGATCGGCCGACCGTGACGGATGCGCTGAAGAAGCAGAACGACGACATTGGTGGCCAAGCACGCGGAGATTTCCCGGAGCTATCGAAACCCCATCTGGTGCTGGCCTCACCGGCCGGCATACAGGCGACGACAGCGGGCAGCATGCATCTCGCCAGCGGCGCACACACCGCGATGACTACCGGCGGCCATTTGAGCGTGAGCAGCGGCAACAGCCTGCTGGCTTCGGCGAAGGACGCGATCCGATTCTTCGCCTATCGGCTTGGCATACGGATGGTTTCGTACGCCGGCGACATCGATATCAAGGCGCTGCAAAAGAACCTCAACCTGCTGGCAAAGCTCGACATCACGCAGACGGCGGAAAGCATCACGATCAGAGCCACGAAGCAGCTCCTGCTGAACGGGGGCGACAGCTATATCAGCCTGACGAGCGGCAAGATCACCGCCGGCAGCGGGCAATACGAGGTCAATGCGCAGGTCAGCACCATGCCACCCAAATCGATGGGCGTGAACGCCAACGGACAACCCGATGTGCAGTTGAACGACCAGACATTCAGGGTCCTCTCGCCAACCGGCTCGCCGCTTCCCGGCGTGGATTATCGGCTCAGCTCGCCATCCGGCGGCCACCTCTTCAGGACCACCGATCAGGGACGCACGCCGGCACTGAATACCGTTCAGCAGGAGGCGGCGCAATTCGAGTTGCATTGGGATGAATTTGCAGCGCCAGCCGCCGGTTCCGGCAGTTGATCGAGAACATCGAGCGTCGATAGGGAGCATTGAGTTTGGCAGAAAATCTAAAGGTCACCGGAACGACCAATCCCGAGCCGAATACCTGCGTGGATGCGCACTGCAGTTGCGACATCATTTGGTCCCTCGCGCAGCAGTTCTCCATGCGCCAGCTTGTGACGCATGCACCCGTGCACGATCAGGTGCCCGACTATCGCGATGCCGATAGCCATGTTTCGGAGCAACTGTCCGAGAAGAAGGGACCGCCCGCGTTCGTCAGCGACCCGGCCGTCCGGGCAAGACGGATCGCGGCCGCCTATGCGCGCGTGTTTCTCGAGGACTTCCATTTAGGCGACACGAGCAAGATCGGGCGCTTCTATTGGCTCGGCCTGGGCGCATTCGCGTCCAAGCAGGTCGCGGCAACGCTCGACACCTGGCAGGTGAAATACGTCCTGCGCTACTCGGGCTTGCGGGCAGGCTTGGGCCGGGGCAACCTGTGGCTCTTCAACGACGTCCTCGCGTGGTTCTACGGCTATGCCGCCGGCGCCGATACGTTCGAAACCTGCGCGAACTCGCGCGACAGCAGGCATTTTGTCGATCAGGTCGCGACCAACTTTGCGCTGCAGACGGGGCACGCCGATTCGATCGATAAGGTTCCTTATGAGGTCGATGGCGAGACCGGTGCGAAGAAGGCGAAGCTCGGGTATCTGAGATGCACGCCGATTGTCAAAGATGGGTTCGCGCTGGTCAAGAGCCTGGGAGAAGGCAATGGTAAAAACAGGCCCGACAAGGCGTTCAAGCATTTGATTCTAATTGCCCAGCATGAGCAAGGCGAGGTGCTGCAAGGGCTGATTTATGACAATTCGGAATTCCAGAACTGGCTGATGTGCCAGCGTCGGCGCAATGGCAAGCGCTGACGACACGGCAATCAACGATTCGATGAATACGACTCGAAATGTCCGGTCTATCCGACGGCTCAGAGATTGCGCCGAGCGCCCTATTATCCGCGCCCTGGTGCCCAGCTTCAACTGGTGTTAATGTCCATGACACAACCGACAGACATCCGAATACCGATCCGACGCTCCGGATCGCTTGGTTTTGCAGGATTATCAGAAGCGCATGGAGTGGATCAAGACGCAGCAAAGAAATATCACAAATTGATGCTGATCGAAGCCACAAGTCATGCTTGACGAGCTTAAAATCATCAAAACCTGGGCCGACACGCCGGACAAATGATGAAAAAAATTCTTCGTACTGATTCGTAGGCGTGTTCGTGTGTGCTATCGCTTTGGCCGTGCACTATTCGCCCTCCGATCCGACTCTTAGCAATGGCAACAACATGAAATCACCCCGATGCACATTCGACTCGGCGATCCTAAGGGTTCTGACCTTAACGGGCCGGGCTCCTCTACTGACAACCATCCTTCTGGAATAAAATTTTATCAGCGCGAGTGGCAAAGAGGTAGCCTGGGTACCGTTGAGTTCGTGCACGGAAAGCATAGTTTCACGATAGACAACGTTCTTATCAGCACTGGGTACTGATGACCGCGATGTACCAGACGGCATTTATGACTGGGACATTAAATTTCGGCGTAAGCCCGGAACAAGCCGACACGCACGAAGCCGCTCTTGCACGCACGATGAAACTATTCTCCGATTTGCGCAAAAGAGGGTGGACTAGATATATTGAAAGGATGACCCACGATTAAATCGGAAAACAGGCATGGGACATCTAAAAGTCGATACTGAGTATTCACTAGATCCAAATTACACACCAACCATTCGAGAGTGGCGGGCCGCATTAAGGCAGATGCCTAAATGGGAATTCTATGCAGATGGTGTCTATCTCAAGGTGTCCCTCATGGAAAGCAATATGGGTGATATCCCCGGAAAGACGACATACCTCATCTCCATGAAAATTATGAAGTGAATATTCTTTTTACGGAATAGGATATTTCCCCGGAAATTCCGATAAAATCGCCAATTGGAAGACACTGTTACCTGCAGAGCTTACAGAAGTATCACGCAGACCGACTCAAGACCGAAGCGGCCCTGAAAGAGCAAGGCTATACGATCGATACGACCTACCAGGACCCGCCGATCAAAGCATTGCAGGGCTCATCCGCCAATCCGCAATGAGGTTCCGTCAATGACACGAGCTACCGTAGGTGGAAAAGCGCAAATCCTGGTGGGCGATACAACCAGCCACGGTGGTCGCGTGGTCTCGGGCAGCCCGTCTTCGACATGGAGTCGGGCCGCGATCCCCATCGCCCGCAAGGGCGACAAAGTGACGTGCCCGATATGCGCGCCACACGTTTTCGAGATCGCAGAGGGTTGTGACGGAAGCCTGGACTTCGGGGCGCCAGTTGCTCTCGAAGGGCACAAAACGACCTGCGGCGCAGTTTTGATAGCGGGATCTGGCGGGGCTGACTAACAGTCGAGCCGTACAAGAGCCTCCTTGGGCATCGTTTAACTTTTCGGCAGCATCTATGTCCATTAAATCCTTTCTATGTGCGGCAGCCGGCCTTATCGGGATCTCCGCTGCACCAACTGCTTTTTCTGCGGTGCTGTGCCAAAGCGCAGGTGAGTTGTTTGATTGCGTTGCCCAGGTTGAGTTCACTGAAACAGTCCCGCCACAGGCAGTAGCTGTTCAGCAGTACAGCATGCGCAAGTTCGCTAACCACGCGCGGGAATTTAAGTGGTTGGAGGGTACTCAGCAAATGCATCTGCTAGTGCTACAAAACGGCCTCATTTTGCGGGACGTACAGCTGCCCCCAATCAAGCCCTGCCTCCCGGTCGCACTTTTCAACGTAATGGCCGACTGGTCCGGCCGACCGCTGCTAATCTTGTGGAAAGCATTGGGAACAGGTGCCAAGCTGCCCGTTCCCGGTCAGCCGTTCGATACTGAGTTTCACGACTCCTGGGAATACGGCAAGCAAAATTTTCGGGTGAAATTGGAAGCCCTAACAGACACAAAATTCCGCTTTGATATTGTCAAAACGGCAATCATGTCGTCGAGTAGGGCGCCGGTCACTGCCGCCAAAGTCGATCAAAGCGCGTGCCCAGGTCCTCAAATCCGTTCAGAAGAAGCGGCGGAACGAATTAAGAGCGGTAAGCACGTCGACAGCTGCCAGATCACCTGGGAAGAGTTCGATAACAGCGCTGCGGAAGCTGCGAGCTTGGCGGAGCTTCCGCCAGTTGGCCAGCATATAAGCGGGACGTTCGATTTGGAGGCGTCACCCCCTTTACCGGATGACTATTCCCTTGCGATGTGGCGCACGGAAGACGGAGAACAATACACCACAATTTCCGAGGCCCGTCAACAAATGGTCGATCAGAAGCGCATTTTGCAAAAATGTGGCCTGAAGTGATTCGAGTGAGATTGACTCGAGACCGAAGCAGCCCTGATCAATGCGACATATCAGGCCTCGCCTTATGCCGCCAGAAAAAAGGAAGCGGCTACTCTATGTCGATCGAATTCGCAGAAAAACGGAGTGGACGCTATGTTGAATACGCATAATGACTTCATCGAAGCAGCTCGCAACTACGTCCAGCAAGAAATGCCGGAAGACTACACCGGTCACGACTATCTGCACGTAGAGCGCGTCTGGAAGATGGCGAAACGTATCGCGCACGAGTGCGGGGCGGACACGACAATCGTCGAACTGGCCGCCTTATTTCACGACATTTCGGATTACAAGTTGAACGGAGGTAGCGAAACGGCCGGCCCCGAGAAGGCACGGCGCTGGATCGAAGCTCACACCGGCTCTCGCACGACCGCAGACACGGTGGCGCAGATCATTCTCGACATCCCCTTTCGCGGCGCGCTCGTTCCCGCCGGGCCACCGCTGTCGCTCGAAGCGCAATGCGTGCAGGATGCGGACCGGCTCGACGCCATCGGCGCGATCGGCATCGCGCGCGCCTTCGCATTCGGCGGAGCGATGAAGCAGCCGATGATCAACGCAGAGATCAAACCGCGGCTCCATGCATCGTTCGACGACTACAAGCGGAAGAACGGCACGACCGTCAACCACTTCTATGAAAAACTGCTGCTGTTGAGCGGCCGGATGAATACGGCGTCCGGGCGCCGGCTCGCCGAAGAGCGGCACGCATTGATGGTCAAGTTCTTACGCCAGTTGAGCAATGAGACGGGAATTGAGTTCAGCGTAGAGCAAGCGAACGAGTAACTGCGCTGACCGTGCCGACGCAATGACCCCGTCGCTCTAGCGCGGCAACAGCGGAACCCTCGAAAAGGAATGTATCGATGCATCGGCGGCGGTATCGATGTTCGTCGCCGAGCCTGCGCCCGCAGCCTCCGCTGCCTCGGCGCCCGCCTCTTCATCGGCCACCCCGCTTTCAAGCCGATACAGCCAAGCCAGCAATTCGGCCACCGCCTTGTATAGCTCCGGCGGAATCCGCGCATCCAGGTCGACTTGCATCAGCAGCGACACCATCTCCGGCGCCCGATGGACATACAGCCCCGCTTCCTGCGCGCGTTGGATGATCATCTCCGCCACGAGCCCGTAGCCTTTCGCCACCACGCGGGGGGCCCGGTCGCCGCCTTTCGCGTCATAGGCCAGCGCGGCCGCGCTGGTGCGTCGCTCGCGCCGGCTCATGATCCGCTCCATTCGAAGGGATCGTCGAATAATCGATCGATCGGGGAAGGCACGGGCCCACGCTTGGCCTGAGCATCCGCCCCGCCGCCCTGCCCCGCCATCCCACCGAACGCTCCGAACGCACCGAATGCTCCGCTCGCCCGCGCCGGGCCGAGCCCGCCGTCCCGCGCTTCCACATCGGACACGTCCGACACACCCGACACGTCGTTCGCTGCCTCGCGCGGTTCGGCCTCCGCTGCGGCGCGCGCATAAGCCGACGTCGCCGCCGATGCCGCGCCAGCCGGCGAGGTGCCGCCGATCTCGCGGATTTGCAGGCCGGCCAATTCGATGCCCGCCGCTTCGAGCCGGCGTCCAAACGCGCCGCCGCCCGTCGCAAGCTTCGCGGCACCACCCGGGCTAGCCTGAACACGCACGACGAGTTGTGTACCCGTCAGGACAAGTTCCGCATCGACGGTACCAAGCGTCGGCAACGCAAGCGTCACACGCGTGCGCCAGGTCTGCGGCGTATCGTCCCCCGCATCGCCGGAACGCGCGCGCTGTTCACGTTCGGGCTCGATCGTCCAGTCGAGTTTCGCGCCAGGCCAAACTTCCCCCGTCCACCGGAATTGCTGCGTGGCCAGCACGTCCAGCTGCTGGCGCACAAGCCCAATCGTAGCCGGGTGGATCGATGCGGCGATCGACGAGCGCACGTCCGGGGGCAGATTCGCACCTTGGCCGGCATTCGTGCCGTGCAAGGCTGCATCTTCGAAAAACGTCGTCTGAGCGCCGCGCCAACTCGTGCCATCCGCCGCGTCCGGATAGGGCGCCCCTCCGGCGGCGTGCTGCCCGGCGCCGAACGCCGGTAGCGACAATTGCGGCGGCAGTTCGTGCGGCAGCCAGCCGCCGCCCGCGGGCACGGAAGCGGCCGAGCCTTGCCAGCCTGGCATCGCGCCCGCATCGGCCCCCGCCCCGGTACCGCTCCAATCGAGCGGCAGTTGGATTGCTTCGGCAGCGAGCCGCGTTTGGGGCTCGTTCGCGAGCGCATCGGCGGGATACCCCCCGCTCAGCCATTGCGCGAGATGCGATTCGTAGAAAAGCCCAGATTCGTTCACCGTCTGCTCGAGCGCGGCAGCCAACGCATCGATCGGCATCGCGGCCGCAGCCGCACCGACGCCGGCCGCACCCGTCGCAGCGTCCGCCGATCCGGCCGCCCCCGCTTGCGCCGCACTCGCTCCTACGCCGGAAGCCGAACCGGAAGCCGAACCGGCACTCGCGGCCGCGCTCGCGTCGGTGGCCGCTGAGCCCCCCGCCGCTTGAAACAGCCCACCGCCCCCGCCCTGTGCATCGATCGCAGGCGGGGCGGGCCAGATCGGTGCCTCGCCGATGACGGCAGGCGTCGCTTCGCCGCCGAAGCGCGAAATGGCATCGAGCGTCAGTGCGACTTCGGAAAGAATGGCCTGAGCGGAGGCCGGCGGCGGCGTGTCGAGCAGCGCGGCGGCCGCATCGGCCGGGGCCGGCGTGTCGACGGTGAGCCCCGTCGCGCCCGACTGCGCCGGACTCGTGCGGGCGCCCGCGCCCACGCTGTCGAGCACACTGTCGATGCGGCTGACCAGCATCGAGGCGAGGGCAGAATCGATTCCTGTCATGCCGCGTCCTTGCGCCGTCGTTCGGGCCTACCCTCACTACGCGTGCGAGGTGCGCCGCGGGCCGGGAAAAGAGTTGATGGGGTTGAAGAGGCTAAGCTACCGTACGCTCAGCGCGCACCGAACAGTTCCTTGAGCACATGCGCGGGGCGCCGTGCCGAAAAAAAAGCGGACAAGCGCGCCACGCTCGGATTGAGCAAGTCGCGAATCGCGGCGTCGTCGGCCAGAATCTGACGAATCAGGTCGTACTTGCGCAGTCGGTCGTGCTCGTCGAGCGATATCCCCGCATCGACGTCGCGCAGCGCATCGACGAGTGCCCGGTACTCCTCCTGGAGTTCCATCAGCTCGTTCCAGAGTGCGTCGCGAGCCGCCGATAGCATTCGCGACGACACCGCGGCGATCGCCTCGTACCGTGCAAAATAATCTGCTTTCGAACTCATCGCTGCGCGTCCACCTGCCCCTGCTGCGCCAATACCCGCGCCGCCTCCACGCCGATACCGATCCATGCTTCCTCGAGCGTCGCGAGCAGACCATCCACTTCGATCAGCATCGCTTCGCTTTGGGCGATGTTCGCCTCCAGCAATCGGCGCGTCATGTAACTGTAGAGGGTGTCGAGCCGCTGGGCGATCTCGCCGCCAACTTCCTTGTTCAGCGATGCCTGCAAGCCGCTGCCGATGATCCCGATGGCCTTGCTGACCGCCTCGCCGCGCGGGCCGATGTTGCCTTGCTGCAAATGCATGCGCGCCTGCGCGATGGCCTTGCGCGCACCTTGGTACAGCATGAGGATCAATCGATGCGGATTTGCGCCCATCACCCCTGTCTCGACGCCGACGCGCGCATAGGCACCCGCTCCAGCGTGTCCTTGGGAAAACATCGGCGCTTCTCCTTATTGGTCGTGGTCGTGAATCTGCAAAATCCAACCGGTGCGGCACGCAACGCATGCCAGGCACCGGCCGCGTTTGCCACCGCTACCGAGCGCGTCCTCGTACGAACGCGCAGGTCTTATCGCGGTTATCGGATCTCCCGGGCGAAAGCTTTAGCCGCCTCCAAGCAACCCGACCGCCGCGGTCCGCCCAGCCTCAAATCGACATCTGCATGATGTCGTTGTAGGCGGCCACCAGTTTGTTACGAACTTGCAAGCCGAACTGCAGGCCGATATTGGCCTTTTGCATATCGACCATCACGTCGCTCAGGGACACGTTCGGCGAACCGAGTTCGAACGCCTGGGATTCCCCAACCGCCTTGTTCTGGTCGTCGCTGATCTTGTCGAGCGAGCTCTTGAGCGCGGTGGCGAAGCTGCCGGCCGTCGTCGCGCCCGACTGTTCCCCGAGCGTAGCGGCTTTGGACTCGCCGGCGGCTTCGGCCGCCATGCTCTGCATCTGCTGCAGCGCCGAGGTGAGCGGATTGACTGGAACCGTCATGGTTTCTCCAAAAAAAGGGGCAAAAGATCGAGCGCCTTTCCTGCGCCGTTCCAACCCGGTGCGCACCGACCCATTACGGAGAGTGAGCATAGCAGCGGCCCTGCTGGCAAACCCGCGAAACTAGGGGGAAAACCCGCTTCTATTCGACTGATTCAGTTGCGTACCGGTATGGATAATCCCAATCGTGAAAGTGTCTCGCCCGTCCAGACGGGGCTGTAAAGCCCGCTCGGACCCGCGGCCGGACACCCCCGCATTCCGGAGAAACCCGACGCATGGATTCGCAGGCCAACTCTTTGATCAACCCCGACGCCCGCATGG
Organism: uncultured beta proteobacterium; assembly: GCA_963838695.1. GTDB lineage: Bacteria > Pseudomonadota > Gammaproteobacteria > Burkholderiales > Burkholderiaceae > Trinickia. Next base: position 74,925 of record CAWIRZ010000027.1, read on the forward strand.
GCCTCGCCAGCGCCCAGCCAGGCGCTAGCGCGGCCGGTGCGCTGCAAGGCGGCGCCGCGGGCGCCGGCGCGGCCGACTTCGGCGGTATCGCCCAGCGGCTGTCGTCCCTCTCGCAAATGCGCGGCAGCCCGCGCGCGCCGTTCATCATTGCCGTTGCCATCTTCATCGCCGTCGTCACCGCGCTCGTGCTCTGGAGCCGGACGCCGGACTATCGTGTGCTTTACAGCGGCCTGTCCGACCAGGACGGCGGCGCCATCATCGCCTCCCTGCAACAAGCGAATATTCCCTACAAGTTCTCGGACGGCGGCTCCGCCATCCTCGTGCCGTCGGATCAGGTCAACGAAACGCGCCTGAAGCTCGCCTCGCAAGGGCTGCCCAAGAGCGGTTCGGTCGGCATGGAATTGATGGACAACGAGAAGTTCGGCATCAGCCAGTTCGCCGAGCAAGTGAACTACCAACGCGGCCTAGAAGGCGAACTCGAACGGACGATCCAATCGATTTCGGTCGTGCGCCAAGCGCGCGTGCACCTCGCCATTCCGAAGCCTTCCGTCTTCGTGCGCGACCGGGAAGCGCCCACGGCTTCGGTGCTCGTCAATCTGTATCCGGGCCGGATGCTCGACGAAGGACAAGTCTCGGCCATTACCCACATGGTGGCATCGAGCGTCGCGGACCTGCCCGTCAAGAACGTCACGATCGTCGATCAGGACGGCAATCTGCTGACGCAGCCCTCTTCGGGAACCGGCCTCGACGCGTCGCAACTGAAGTATGTCCAGCAAGTCGAGCGCAACACGCAACAACGTATCGACGCGATCCTTGCCCCGCTGTTCGGCGCCGGCAACGCCCACGCGCAAGTCAGCGCCGACATCGACTTCACCCAATCGGAACAGACGGCCGAAACCTACGGCCCGAACGGCTCGCCGCAACAGGCGGCAATCCGCAGCCGGCAAACGAGCGAAGCGACCGACATGACGCAAAGCGGCGCCTCGGGCGTGCCGGGCGCGCTGTCGAACACGCCGCCGCAGCCGGCCTCGGCGCCGATCGCCGTCGCCAGCGGTGCCGCGGCCACCTCCGGGGTGACGACGACGCCCGTCAGCGAACGCAAGGACGCCACCACCAACTACGAACTCGACAAGCGCGTGAGCCACGTCGAGCAAGCCAAGGGCGGGGTGAAACGCCTGTCCGCGGCGGTCGTCATCAACTACCAGCGCGTCGTCGACGCCAAGGGTCACGCGACGATGCAGCCGCTCACGGCCGACAAGCTCGCGCAAGTCACGCAGCTCGTGAAGGACGCGATGGGCTTCAGCGCGGAGCGCGGCGACTCGGTCAATATCGTCAACGCGACGTTCATGACCGAAGCCGATCCGCTCGCGAACCTGCCGTGGTGGAAGCAGCCGGAGATCATTTCGCTCGCGATTCAAGCGGCGAAGTGGCTCGGCATCGGCCTCGTCGCATTGATCCTCTATCTGATGATGGTCAAGCCGGCGATGAAGCGTGCCTTCCCGCCTCCGGGCGAAGGCACGGCTACCGATGCCGCGGGCGTCGGCAGCCTGTTGGATGGTCCCGGCGAGCCCGTGCTGCTCGACGGCGGCTCGCCTTCGCCGGTCACGACGGCGATGGAACTCGACAACAACATGGAGCAAAACCTCCTGGCGTTCGAGAACGAAAAGCACAAGTTCGAACGGAACCTCGATTACGCGCGCACCATCGCGCGCAAGGATCCGAAGATCGTAGCGACGGTTGTCAAGAATTGGGTGTCCGATGAGCGCTGAAGGGGTCACGAAGAGCGCGCTTCTGCTGATGTCGATCGGCGAGGAAGAAGCCGCTGAAGTATTCAAGTTTCTCGCGCCGCGCGAAGTGCAGAAGATCGGCGCCGCGATGGCCGCGCTCAAGAACGTCACGCGCGAGGAAGTCGAAAACGTGCTGCAAGACTTCGTCAAAGAAGCCGAACAGCACACCGCGATGTCGCTGGACTCGAACGACTACATCCGTTCGGTGCTGACGAAGGCGCTCGGCGAGGACAAGGCCGGCGTGCTCATCGATCGCATTTTGCAAGGCAGCGATACAAGCGGCATCGAAGGGCTCAAGTGGATGGATTCGCCCGCCGTGGCCGAACTCATCAAGAACGAGCACCCGCAGATCATCGCGACGATTCTCGTGCACTTGGACCGCGACCAAGCCTCGGAAATCGCAGCCTGCTTCACGGACCGTCTGCGCAACGACGTGTTGCTGCGGATCGCGACGCTGGACGGGATTCAGCCGGCCGCGCTGCGCGAGCTCGACGATGTCCTCACGGGCCTGCTCTCGGGTAGCGACAATCTCAAGCGCAGCCCGATGGGCGGTATCCGGACGGCGGCCGAAATCCTGAACTTCATGCCGAGCGTGCACGAGGAATCGATCCTCGAGAACGTTCGCCAGTACGACGCGGACCTCGCACAGAAGATCATCGACCAGATGTTCGTGTTCGAGAACCTGCTCGATCTCGAAGACCGGGCGATCCAGCTGCTGCTCAAGGAAGTGGAGTCCGAAGCGCTCATCATTTCGCTCAAGGGCGCCCCGCCCGCGCTGCGTCAGAAGTTCCTCTCGAACATGTCGCAGCGTGCGGCCGAACTGCTCGCCGAGGATCTCGATGCGCGCGGTCCGGTGCGCGTCTCGGAAGTGGAAACGCAGCAGCGCCGCATCTTGCAGATCGTGCGCAACCTGGCCGAGAGCGGCCAGATCGTCATCGGTGGAAAGGCGGAAGATGCATATGTCTGATTCAGGCCCTTCGGACAAGAAGCCCATCTCCGCGTACCAGCGCTGGGAGATGGCTTCGTTCGATCCGCCGCCCCCGCCCGATCCCGTCCGCGAGAACAAGCTCGCGCAGGAGATCCAGCGCATTCGCGCGGCTGCTCATCAGCAGGGGCTCGCATCCGGTCACGTGGCCGGCCAGGCCATCGGGTACCAGGCCGGTTTCGATCAGGGTCATGCGCAAGGATTCGAGAAGGGCCGCCAGGAAGCGCAGGCCGAAGCCGCGCGGCTCGCCGGTCTGGCCGATAGTTTCAAAGCCGCCCTCGACGGGGTGCAAACGGAGATGGCGGAATCGCTCGTCGCGCTCGCGATCGATATCGCGCAGCAGGTCGTGCGCCAGCATGTCGCGCACGATCCGGCCGCGCTCATCGCGGCCGCCCGCGAGGTGCTCGCGGCCGAGCCGGTGCTCGCGGGCGCGCCGCAACTGATCGTCAATCCGGCCGATCTGCCGATCGTCGAGGCTTATCTGAAAGACGAGCTCGACACCCTCGGCTGGAATGTACGCACCGATGTCGCGATCGAACGCGGCGGATGCCGCGCGCAAGCCGCCACCGGCGAGATCGATGCGACGATCGGCACGCGCTGGGAGCGCGTCGTGACCGCACTCGGCAAGGTCAGTCAATGGTGAACACGGCCCCTACCCTCGAATCGCTGCGCGCAAGCGGGCTCTCGCCGCTCGAAGTCGAGTTGGCGCTCGCCTCGTTCAGCCCCGAGGCGTTGCCCGAGGCGCGGCGCGTGCTCGCCCCGGACACCGGCGCGAGCACGGGGACAGCCGGAGCCAAAGCAGGAGCGGGAGCAGGAGCCTCAGCGGGCTTCGATCCGACGGACGAGCTGGCTAAAATCGACGCCATCGACGCACTCACCCAGGCCGCAACCGCAACCGATAGCGCCGCAGCGCACGCCGGCGGCAGCGCGGCGCGCCCGGCCACGCCGTATCCGGCGTTCACGCCCGATCCCGCGCTCGCGAACAACCGCCACCTGGCCGCTTGGCGCACGCGCCTCGATGCTTTGCGCGAACGCAGCGCGCTCGCCCGGCCGCTGTCGGCCTGCGGGCGTCTCACGCGCGCGGCGGGGCTCGTTCTCGAAGCAGTCGGCATGCGGATGGCCGTGGGCGCCGAGTGCATGATCGAGATGCCGCCCGGCAGCAGCCGACCGACGGCCGAGGCCGAGGTGGTCGGCTTCGCCGGCGACAAGCTCTTTCTGATGCCGACGACCGAATTCGCCGGCCTGCTGCCCGGTGCTCGCGTGTACCCGCGCGAGAGTGCGCTGCTGACCGATCCGCAGGCCGGTGCCAAGCGCCTGCCGGTAGGCTGGGGCATGCTGGGGCGCGTCGTCGATTCGTCGGGCCGCCCGCTCGACAACCTCGGGCCGCTCGATAGCGGCGCCGATGCACCGCTGTCGGCTCCGTCGATCAATCCCTTGCTGCGCGAGCCGATCCATCAGGTGCTCGACGTCGGCGTGCGCGCGATCAACGCGCTGCTCACGGTGGGACGCGGCCAGCGCATGGGCCTCTTCGCAGGTTCGGGCGTCGGTAAATCGGTGCTGCTCGGCACGATGGCGCGCTATACGAGCGCCGAAGTCATCGTCATCGGGCTGATCGGCGAGCGCGGCCGCGAAGTGAAGGAATTCATCGAGCAGATCCTCGGCGAAGATGGCCTGGCCCGCTCCGTCGTCGTGGCGGCGCCGGCCGACGTCTCTCCGCTCATGCGGATGCAAGGCGCCACCTACGCCACGTCGCTGGCCGAGTACTTCCGCGACCAAGGCAAACACGTGCTCTTGCTCATGGATTCGCTCACACGCTACGCCATGGCGCAGCGCGAGATCGCGCTCGCGATCGGCGAGCCGCCGGCGACGAAAGGCTATCCGCCTTCCGTCTTCGCCAAGCTGCCCGCACTCGTCGAACGCACGGGCAACGGCCCGGCCGGCGGGGGCTCGATCACGGCGTTCTATACCGTGCTGACCGAAGGCGACGATCAGCAGGACCCTATCGCCGACTCGGCGCGCGCGATTCTCGACGGCCATATCGTGCTGTCGCGCGCGCTCGCCGAAGCCGGCCATTATCCGGCGATCGACGTCGAAGCCTCGATCAGCCGGGCGATGACGGCGCTTATCGACGAGAACCATCTGGAACGTGTGCGGCTGTTCAAGCAGATGCTTTCTCGTTATCAGCGCAATCGCGATTTGATCAATGTCGGGGCCTATTCGAGCGGACGCGATGCGCTGCTCGACCGGGCCATCGCACTGTATCCACGCATCGAAGCATTCTTGCAACAGGGCTTTCGCGAATGTGCACCATTCGATTCCAGCCTCAATATGCTTGATGCGTTGTTCCAATGAGGAGTGCTAAGCGATGGCAAACCACTTTCCCATCAAGACGCTGATCGATCTGGCGCAGAACGACGTTGACGCGGCGGCCAAGCAGCTTGGCCGCGCGCAACGCGACCGCTCGGACGTGCAAGCGCAGTTGGAGGCGCTGGTTCGCTATCGCGACGAGTACCACGCGAACTTCTCGGCTTCGGCCCAGAGCGGCATGCCCGCCGGCAACTGGCGCAATTTTCAGGCGTTCATCGATACGCTCGACGCGGCGATCGAGCAACAACGGCGCTTGCTCACCGCGGCCACTTCGCGACTAGAAGCGGCCAAACCCGAGTGGCAGCGTCAAAAACAAAAGCTGGGCTCGTACGAAGTCTTGCAGGCTCGGGGCGACGCCGCCGAAGCCCGTCTCTCGGCGCGGCGCGAGCAGCGCGATGCCGATGAGCACGCCGCCAAGATGCTGCGGATGCGGCACGAAAACTTGAACTGAACCGGAATCGAATCTGCCGGCCCTCGCGCCCACGCGCACGGCCGGCCGACCTATACAAAGGCATAGCCATGTCGCCCATTTCTCTTCTCGGCTCGCTTTCGGGTACGTCGAGCACCTCGTCCGGCATTGCCGGCGCGGGCGCGAACAGCCCGTCGGCCACGCCGTTCTCGCAGACGCTCCAACAAAGCGTCCACGCACAGCAACAGGCCGCGCAATCGGCCCAATCCGGCTCGAACGCCTCGGCCTCGAATGCTTCGGCAAGCGCCGGTGCATCGTCGTCGGCTTCGACCGCCGCCAATAGCGCGACCGGCAACCCGCACGCCGATACGGCCGACGGCGCGAACACCGCCTCGGCGTCGAACAAGGCGTCCGGCACGGACGGCTCATCCGCGACTTCGGGCAGCGACGGCACTGCGTCCACTCAAGCGAGTTCCAGCTCCGGCACCAAATCGAGCAACGGGACGTCCGACGCGCAACAGCAAGCAAGCCAAGGCCAAAACGCCGCGGCGGCGGCGGGCAGTGCCGCCGCGCAGGCGCAAGCGGCGGCACAGGCGGCGGCGCAACAAGCGCAAGCCGGCGCAAGCGCCGCGACGACGGGCACGGCCACGGTCGTCGATAGCGATCCGAGTTCGGGTACCGCCTCGGCGGTCGGCGCCGCAGGCAAATCGAAAGGCGCTGCCGAGCCGAAAACCGTGCGTGCGGCGCTCGAAGCCGCGCTGGCCGCGCAGATGGGCATGCAAGGCGCCGCGGCTTCCGCCGCGGGGGCCGCGGCCGGCGCAACCGGCGCAACGGGTACCCAAGTGCTCGGCAATAGCGGCGCAACCGCGGGCTCGGGCAACCTCGGCAACGGGGTGGGCTCACTGCCGCTGAATTCCAAGATGCTGACGGCGCTGACGGGCGACGGCAAGAACGCCAATGCCCAGGCGATCGCCAACGCAACGGATCAAGCCGCGAAATCGACCGCCGGTGCCACCGCCTCGCCGGACAGCGCCGCCGTCGCTACGGCGCAAGCGCTCGCGGGCGGCGGCGATGCCACGGCGGCCATCGCTACCTTGAAGGACAACGCGCAGGCGACCAACGCCGCCCTGGCCGCAACGCAAGCGGCCACGGCTGCAAGCGCGGCCGCTCAGGCCGCCGCGGCTACGCCGAATGCGGCGGTTGCCGCGGCAGCGGCATCGACCATCGCGCCGCAAGTCGGTACGCCCGATTGGGAAGACGCGTTCAGCCAGAAGGTCGTTTTCCTCTCGAACGCGCACCAGCAAAGCGCCGAACTCACGCTCAACCCACCCGATCTCGGCCCGCTGCAAGTCGTCCTGCAAGTGGCAGACAACCATGCCCACGCCCTGTTCGTCTCGCAGCATCAGCAGGTGCGCGAAGCGGTCGAAGCGGCGCTGCCGAAGCTGCGCGAGGCATTGGAGGCCGGCGGGCTCGGGCTCGGCAGCGCGAGCGTCAGCGACGGTTTCGCGCGTCAGGCCAACCAGCAACAAGCGGGCAATCAAAGCCGCGGCGGCGGCCGGCGTGGCGGCAGCGGTTCCGGCAGCGGCGATGCCGACACGGCGATCGCAGCAGCCGCGACGGTGAACACGCGCCGCACCGTCGGCATCGTCGATACGTTCGCCTAAGGCCGGGATCCTCGGCAGTACGCGGGCCATCGTCGTGCTGCGTGGACGCCCGGTTCACGCCGGGCCGCGCGTGGGGGCGTCTCGCAGCGCAGCGGCGTAGCGGCTACCGATCCGCACGATCCGGTAGCCGAGCTGGCAGCTGACCCTACCGGCATACCGGCGCACCCGGTCGGTAGCCACGCCGCCCGAGCGGCATCGTCGGCCGGCATCGGCATCGGCGCTGACACCCCTCCGGCTCCCCATAACGCCCCATTTTTACCCGCCCATCCGAAGGCCGTCGGCTTAAACGGATGAGATGGCGTCGAATGTCCCTTCTTTTCGGCTTATCGCTCGCGCCCGGTATAGCCAACAATTCACCCTACCGCATTCACGCAAAGCATTGTCATGGCATCCACGACCGCAGCTCAGCAGACCGTCGACGTTCCCGCGAAAAAGAGCAAGCTCAAACGCATCGTGCTGATCGTTTTGATCGCCTTGGTGGCCGCGGGCGTCGCCGCCGCGGGCATGTACTTCTTCCTGCTCAAGAACGGCGTCGGCAACGGCAAGCCCGTCCCGCCGCCGCCGCCCCCGCCGCCGGTGTTCTTCGCGCTGGATCCGATGACGGTCAATCTGCTGTCCGACGACGGCCAGCATTACCTGCGCGTCGGCTTGTCGCTGAAGCTGGCCGACGGCAAGATTCAAGAGGCCCTGCAACAGCACATGCCGGAAATCCGCAGCCGCATCTTGCTCGATCTGTCGAACAAGCATCCGGAGGATCTCCAAACGCTCGAAGGCAAGCACACGCTCGCGCAAGAGCTGAAGACGCTGATCGAGAAGCCGACGGACGCTAGCGAGCCGCCGGTTCACGTCGAGGAAGTGCTCTTCACGGAATTCGTGGTCCAGTAGTGCGCGGCGCCCGGCGTTGACGCCGGGCCGAACCTGCCACTTCAGGCGTTTCTCACCAACCGCAATACAGGGACGAGCAAAGCGATGGGCCACGAAGAGTTTATGTCCCAAGAGGAAGTCGATGCACTCCTCAAGGGCGTAACCGGCGAATCCGATGCCGACACCGAGCACCGCGACAAGGCGGGCGTACGCCCGTACAACATCGCGACGCAAGAGCGGATCGTTCGCGGCCGGATGCCCGGCCTCGAAATCATCAACGAGCGCTTCGCGCGCCTCTTGCGCCTCGGCATTTTCAATTTCATGCGCCGCACCGCCGAAATTTCGGTCGGTCCGGTCAAAGTACTGAAGTACAGCGAATTCACGCGCAATCTGCCGATTCCGACGAATCTGAACCTCGTTCACGTGAAGCCGCTGCGCGGCACGTCGTTGTTCGTGTTCGATCCGAATCTCGTGTTCTTCGTCGTCGACAATTTATTCGGCGGCGACGGCCGCTTCCATACGCGCGTCGAAGGGCGCGATTTCACGGCCACCGAACAGCGCATCATCGCCAAGTTGCTGAACCTCGTGTTCGATCACTACACGACGGCCTGGAAAAGCGTGCGGCCGCTGCAGTTCGAATTCATGCGCTCGGAAATGCACACGCAGTTCGCCAACGTCGCGACGCCGAACGAAATCGTCATCGTTACGCAATTTTCGATCGAATTCGGCCCGACCGGCGGCACGCTGCACATCTGCATGCCCTATTCGATGATCGAACCGATCCGCGACGTGCTGACTTCGCCGATCCAAGGCGAAGCGCTCGAAGTGGATCGCCGCTGGGTGCGCGTGCTCTCGAAACAAGTGCAAGCGGCCGAGGTCGAGCTGACAGCCGATCTGGCCCAAATTCCAGTCACGTTCGAGGACATCCTGAATATGCGGGCCGGCGACGTGCTGCCGATCAACATCCCGGAGCATATCGTCGCCAAGGTCGACGGCGTGCCGGTCATGGAATGCGGTTATGGAATTTTTAACGGTCAATATGCGCTGCGCGTGCAAAAAATGATCAGCGCAGCGGAAAACACGATTAAGGAAACGGACTATGAGTGACCTGAACGCCACGCCGGGTGAAGGCTCGGCCCAACTCGACGCGCAACTGGCCGCCATGGCTGCCGAGACTGCGAAGCCCGCCGCGACGGCCGCCGACGACGAAGCCAGCCTCGACGATTGGGCCGCGGCGCTGGCCGAGCAGAATACGAATCCGGCACCCGCGCCCGCCGCGGCCGGCGTATTCCAGCCGCTGTCGAAGGTTGAGCCCACCACGACGCGCAACGACATCGACATGATCCTGGACATTCCGGTTCAGATGACGGTCGAGCTGGGGCGCACGAAAATTGCGATCCGCAATTTGCTGCAACTTGCGCAAGGTTCCGTCGTCGAACTCGACGGGATGGCCGGCGAGCCGATGGATGTGCTCGTGAACGGCTGTTTGATTGCCCAAGGCGAAGTCGTCGTGGTCAACGACAAGTTCGGTATCCGGCTGACCGACATCATTACGCCGTCCGAACGCATTCGAAAACTGAACCGTTGATGAAATCACGCTTGCAGCATGCGCCGCACCGCCGGCGTATGGCGGCAATCCACGCGGCCCTCGCGGTTGCCTGCGCCGCCGCAGCGGCGGCAGGCTCGCCCGCGGCAGCGGCGGCGGATATGAACGCAGTCAACAACGCCGCGAAAATCGCCTCGAGCGTAGGCGCCGGCACGGCCGTGCCGTCCCTCGGCGTCGGCGCCGTGCTGCAAACGCTCGTCGGCCTGGCCGTGGTCATCGCACTCGTGTTCGCGTGCGCCTGGCTCGCGCGGCGCCTCGGCCTGCAGCCGTCGGCGCGCGGCCAGCTCGTGCGCACCGTCGGCGGCGTGTCGCTGGGCGGCAAGGAGCGCGTGGCCGTCGTCGAAATCGGCGATACCTGGCTCGTACTCGGCGCCTCTCCCGGCAACGTCCGGCTGCTGCATACCCTGCCCGCGCCGAACGGCGACGGCGCCGGCTCGCCCGGCGGTCCCGAATCGACCGAAGGCGCCCTGCCCGGCACCTTGGGCTCGCGCTTTCGCGACGCGCTCGCGGTCGAGGCAAAGAAACGGTTTTCTCGGCCTACGGGCGGAGGCAAGTAAATGTCGTCCAGCTCCCTCGTGCGGTTCGCGCGCGCCGCGGCCCCCGCATTGCCCTTTTTGATCCTCTCGCTACTGCCCACGCTTTCGTTCGCGCAAACGGCGCCCGCCGGGCTGCCGGCCTTTACGACGAGCGCCGGCCCGAACGGCGGCACCACGTACTCGCTGAGCGTGCAGACGATGCTGCTGCTCACGATGTTGTCGTTTCTGCCGGCCATGGTGCTGATGATGACAAGCTTCACGCGCATCATCATCGTGCTCTCGCTGCTGCGCCAAGCGCTGGGCACGACGACGACGCCCCCGAACCAAGTGCTCGTGGGCCTGGCCTTGTTCTTGACGCTGTTCGTCATGTCGCCGGTGATCAACAAGGCTTATACGGACGGCTACAAGCCCTTCGCGGACGGCACGATTCCGATGGAGACGGCCGTCACGCGCGGCGTGGCGCCTTTCAAGGGGTTCATGCTGAAGCAAACGCGCGAATCCGATCTCGCCCTGTTCGCGAAGATCTCGCACTCGCCGCCGCTGCAAGGCCCGGAAGACGTTCCGCTATCGCTGCTCGTGCCCGCGTTCGTCACCAGCGAGCTGAAAACGGCCTTCCAAATCGGCTTCACGATCTTCATTCCGTTTCTCATCATCGACATGGTCGTCGCCAGCATCTTGATGTCGATGGGGATGATGATGGTGTCGCCGGTCACAATCTCACTGCCGTTCAAGCTCATGTTGTTCGTCCTCGTCGACGGCTGGCAACTGCTGATCGGCTCGCTCGCCCAAAGCTTCGTCTGAACCGGCTCGACGGTTCAACCCGACCTGCCGACCGTCGACCTGTATCGAGGACCCGCTCTCATGACGCCCGAATCCGTTCTGACGCTTGCGCATCGCGCGATGTACGTCGCTTTGCTGCTCACCGCGCCGCCGCTGATCATCTCGCTCGTGGTGGGCTTGCTCGTGAGCTTCTTCCAAGCCGCCACGCAGATCAACGAAGCGACGCTCTCGTTCATCCCGAAGCTGATGGCCGTCACGATCACGCTCGTGATCGCGGGGCCGTGGATGATGTCGATCATTCTCGATTACATGCGGCAGATGCTGACGAGCATCCCTTCCCTCGCGGGATAACCGGATCACCGGATCACCGGATAACGGGAGAACGAGATAGCCGGGTAGCGAGCCAGCGCGCCGGCTCCTGTGCCGATCTCACCTCAGCCTATGTTCACCGTCACCTACGCCGAGTTAAACGCCTGGCTCACGGCGTTCCTCTGGCCGTTCACGCGCATCGCGGCGCTGATCGCGGCCGCGCCGATACTCGGCCACACCGCCATTCCCGCCCGCGTGAAAATCGGCCTCGCGGCGTTCATGACGCTAATCGTCGCGCCGACGCTGCCTGCCATGCCGCAGGCCACCGTGTTTTCCGCGAACGGCGTCTGGATCATGGCCACGCAACTTTTGATCGGCGCGGCGCTGGGCTTCACGATGCAGCTCGTGTTCGCCGCCGTCGAAATGGCCGGCACGCTGGTCGGCTTGCAGATGGGTCTCGGCTTCGCGACGTTCTTCGATCCGGGCTCGAATGCTTCCTCGCAGGTCATTTCGAGCTTTCTGAACATGATCGCGATGCTGGCGTTCCTCGCCTATAACGGCCACTTGCAGGTCATCGCGGCTTTGATCGAATCGTTCGAATCCGTGCCGATCGCGGCGGCCTTGCTCGGCCCGCCCGGGCTGCGCACGCTCGTGCAGTGGGGCGGTGCGATCTTCTCGGCCGGCTTGTTGCTGTCGCTGCCGATCGTCATCGCGCTGCTTGTTGCAAGCCTCTCGCTCGGCATTCTCAACCGCGCCGCCCCGCAGATCGGCGTGTTTCAAATCGGCTTTTCCGTCACGCTGATGGTCGGCATGCTGCTCTTGATGCTCATGCTGCCGAACATGATTCCGTTCTTCGCGCACCTCGTCGATACCGGTATCGATCAGATGGGGCGAGTGAGCGCGGCGCTGCATTAGACAAAAAAAAGCCGAAGTCCCGAGGAGAGTGGGGCTTCGGCCTGATGGCACGCCCTCGCAGGCGTGCGGCTTCGTCAATCGTTAAGCGTCAATCGTTAATCGTTAATCGTTAGCTCGGCGTCGCGGGTCAGTTGCCGATGTACTGGAACAGCGACATACCCTGCATCTTGACGAACGTCTGCTGCGCGGCTTGCAACGCGCTCTGCGTTTCCTCGAACTTGCTGATCGCCGTCACCATGTCGACCCCGGTCAGGTTCGACAGATCGCTTTGCGTTTGCACCGAGTTCGTCTGCGTCGTCGTTTGCAGCGCCTGCAGTTCTTGCTCGCGCCCGCCCACCGATGCCTGCACGACGGTAACGTTCGTCATCGAGTTTTGCACCTGCATCAGTGCCGACGACAGCGCATTCTTGAGCGTCGCGACCGCCGTCGGATTGTTGTCCGCCGGTTTCTGCAATGCCGCAATGATCGAATCGAGCGACGAGAACACGCTCGTGTTTTGCGCGGCCGTCGACGGCGTCACCGAGAACGTGTCGCCCGGATTCGGCGCGCCCGAAACCGCCACTTGCATACCGGCGCCGAGCGCAATCGGCGCGTCGGCCGTGTACGCCGCGGCGGCCGTCGTCGTCGGCGGCACCGCGGTGTTGTCGGTCACCGTGTAGGTGGGCGCGGCAGGCGTGCCGCCGAACGTAATCGTGTATTGGTTGCCGTTCGTCGCGATGGACGGGTTCGTGATCGACGCGGAGCCGATCGTGCCCGTGCCCGAGTTCGTGCTCGCACCCGCGGAGACCGGCGTCGTGCCGGTTGCGGGCACGGACAAGAAGACGCTCGCGCCGCTGTCGTTCGTGGCGATTTGGCGCGTGTCGGCCACTTGTACTTCACGGATGCCGCTGTCGCCCTGGTAGTTCACCCCGCCCGCCGTGTTGTTCGTGAACGGCTGCGTCGTCGCTTGGAAACCCGAGAACAGATAGTTGCCCGCGCCGTCGCTCGTATTCGCCAAGTTCACGAGCTGATTGCGATAGCCTTGGAGCGCCTGGCCGATCGAGGCACGGTCGGAGTCGTTCAAGGTGCCGTCGCCGGCCCGCACGATCTGCGACGTGATGCTGTCGAGCGTGCTCGTCACACTCGATAGCGTCTTGTCTTCCAGGCCCAGCGACGAAATCGCTGCCGTCTGATTCGTCTGGTACTGCGTGTAGGTGGCCGACACCATCGTCAACTGGACGGCCTGCGCCGCGCCGAGCGGATTGTCGGCCGGCGTGGTGAGCGCCGTTCCGCTCGAGAGCTGCTGATAGTACGTACTCAGCTGGCTCTGCTGGTTATCCATCGTCTGGATGTTCTGATCGTAGAACTGCGAAGTCGAGATGCGCATCATCGCTGACACCTTATTGGAAGATACCCATCAGGGTCTGGAACATCGACTCGGCCGTTTGAATGACCTTGCTGTTCGCCTGATAAGCCTGCTGATATTGCAATAGGTTGGACGCTTCTTCGTCGAGATTGACGCCCGACACGGCTTGCTGCGCCGAGGTGATCTGCGTCACGAGGGCCGACTGCGACGTGCTCGCCGCCTTCAACTGGCCCGCCGCGTTGCCGATGTTGTTGACGTAGGACGCGTACGAGGCCGTCAAGGTCGAGGTCCCACCGTTGAGCGCGCCAGCCGTCACGAGCTTGGAGATGGCGAGCGCATTGCGGCCGTCGAACGAGCCCGTGTTCGGCGCGATCGTGAAGGTGTCGCCGTTCGCCGGAATGCCGGTGAGCGACACCGTCACGCCGTTCGTGATCCCGGCAGGCGGCGGCGACGTCGTGCTGTTGATCGTCAGCGTCGCGCCTTGCGCCGGGTTGTACGGGACGGTCGTCGTCGGCGAAGCGATCGGAATCGATGTCGGGGGCGAGCCCGCTATCGTAATCGTGGTGCCGGCTTGGAAGCCGCTCAGCGTATTCGTGGCCGAATCGTAGGCCACCGTCGTCGTGCTGGAAATCTGATAGCCGGCCCCGACCACGCCTTGCGAGATCGAGCCCGTGCCGGTGTTCGAACTCCCGGCCGATGCGAGCACGGGCGCCGCCGCCGCGATCGACGACGGGTTCGACGTCGCCAAGGCAAACGAATCGAGTGCGCCGCGCGTCGGCTGGATCGTGAACGAATCGCCCGCGTTCATCGCGCCCGCGGTGATGTTCAGGACGAGCCCGCCCATCGCGCTCGTGCCGTTCGGGGCCGTTGGCGATGTGCCGACCACCGAGTTCGTCGTCGTGTTGGTCAACGTATACGTGCCGCCCGCAAACGAAAGCGCGTAGTCGTCGCTAGTCGGCTGCGAGCCGTTCGCGAAGCTGACGGACAACTGAGCAGTGCCGGTGTTGGCGAGGTTCGAGTAGGCGGTCGGCGCGCCGACGGTGAACAGATTGCCACCCTGGTTCCCCGCCAGATCGATCCCCAGCGCGTTTTGTGCGTTCACCTGGTTGGCGAAGCTCGTCGCGATCGCGCCGAGCTGCGATTCGGCCGGATCCAGTGTCTGGCTGCGGAATTGAAGCAGCCCGCCGACCGTGCCGCCGGTGAGTGCGGAAGACGACAAGTACTCCACGGGCGGCGGTGTCGTGGCACCCGCAAGGCCGTTGTAGGTCACGGCCAACTCGCTGGGGTCGCTTTGCGAGTTGGAGGTACCGAGCTGGAAATTGTTGTTTCCGACGACAAGCGGTTGCCCGTTGCCGATGAAGACGCTGTAGCTGCCCCCGCTTTGGACGACGGACACGCCGACGAGCTGCGAGAGGCTGGCTACCGCTTGATCGCGCTGATCGAGCAACTGGTTGGGCGGCTGACCTTGCGCGGACGCTGCGGCAATCTGGCCGTTCAGCTTGGCGATCTGCGACGAATAGGTGTTGATCGACGCGACCGACGTCTGCAGTTGCTGATTCACGCTGGTACGCAGTTGGTCGTATTGCGAGCCGGCGGCATTGAGCTGCGAAGCGAGCGTTTGCGCGTCGCTGATCGCCGTTTGGCGCATCGCCGTGCTCGTCGGCGTGTTGGCGACGTTCTGCAAGCCGGTGAAATACGACGTGACGGCGGCCGAAATACCCGCGGTCGGGCTACCCACGAGGTTGCTCAACTGCGAGGCCATCGAATAGTTGGCCGACAGCGCGCTGTTCGTCGCGGTTGCCGTGTTCAGTTGCGTGCTCAGGTACTGGCTGTAGTTGCGCTGCACCGTGACGGTATCGACCCCGCCGCCGAGGTAGCCCGAACCGGTGTATTGGCCGCTCGCTTCGGCGTAAACGGGATTTTCGACCGTGTAGCCGGGCGTCGACGCGTTGCTGATGTTTTGGCTCGTCGTCTGGAGGCCCCATTGGGAGGCGTTCAGCCCGGACAACCCAATGTTGAAAATATCGTTAGACATGCGTCTTCCTGAAGGGCGGAGGCCATAGGGGCGTCCGCCACGTTGAGGGAACACATGTATAACGGCCGCGCGGAAAGAAATTTAAGGGGGTCGAGTGCATCGGCCCCGTTTTTTATTTACGCTTTGACGAGCGAGCGCCGGCGCATTTCGAGTTGGGTGATGAGGCGCTGCAGCGTGTTCTCGGCGCTGCCGGGCAGCGCAACGAAACGCATGCCGAGCTGGTAGCGGCGGCCGCCCTTCGGCAATTCCGTGGCGCGCATGGATACCAGCTCCAGATCGAGCGCCAGCATGCCGTGGCCGTTCAGGTGAATCTCGACCTCGGACAACACGGCGCCCATCGGCAGTTCGGCCACACGCTCGTCCGTCGTGCGCAGCCCGATCCCGCCGAGCGAGAGATCGTGAACCTCGAAGCGGAACGTGTCGCCTTCGGGCAGCCTGCCACGGCAGAAATACGGATCGAGCACCGGTGCGTCGACGCGGAAGTATTCGCGACGCTGCACGTAGTACAGCACTTCGGGGAACGGCGCTTCGAATGCGGGAAAACCCTCGAAACGTGTTTCCTGCGGCGTGATCGTGGAAAACTCGACGCGCACGCCCTCGGGCGAGGCGCGGAACGTACAGCCCGGCGAAGCGAGCACCCCTTTGTTCTGCTCGGGCAGTGCGCCCCAGTCGAAGGAGAAGGTGCGTCCTCGCACGTCGACGTCGAGGATCTTCGTCACGAGCTGGCCGTTCTTGTACTGCACGGTCAGGAAATCGCCGCGATTGGCCAAATTGCGGAGCTGAACGCCGATTTCGAGCGGATTGCGGCGGCCGAAATCGAGATCGCTTTCGGCTGTATCCTCCGTCGGGCCATTCGACTGATTGGTATCCATGGGCTCGGGTATGCAAACTTGCGTGGCGTGAAATGCACGTCGACGCCAAAGCTTTCGGATGCATTGCAGCGATCCGAACAGGGTCTCGTCTGATTAGCGGCATCGCACGTGCAAAGTTTAGAGGCATTCTCGAAATATTTTTTTAGTTTTCGAGTAAACACTCGGTTATCGGCTTACGCCGGCAACCATTCCTCTATCTGTCGTGCGGATGATGGGCGCCATTATGGTGCGCTTAATGCGGCTCTGTCCACCGCCGTTTCGCAAGTGAGCGGCTGGGCCGGCCATCTTTCGGCGGCCGGCCTCGATACCGTCTTTTCCCTGCGTAGGTCTCGTCGCGCTAGAACGCGCCCCGTAAAAACATTTGCGACGCCGGAGCCAGCCGGCATCGATGAAACCGTCAAACCATGCGCTGCATGATCGAAATCAGCTTCTTCGCATAGTGCGGATCCGTTGCATAGCCGGCCTTTTGCATGCCGTGGGCGAAACTGGCCGCGTCGTGCGAAGTGGACAACACCGACGCATAGCGCGGATTGTCGCGTAGCATTTTGGCGTAGTCGGTCATCGCTTCGGCGTACGAACCGTAGGAGCGGAATTTCTGAACGACCTTGCGCGCTTTGCCGTCGATGTACTCGGTCGTGACCGCGGCCACCGTCTTGCCGCTCCAATCCGGCGTTGCCTTGATGCCGAATACGTTGTGACTCGCCGTGCCGTCGGCATTCTTGATCTCGCCCTTGCCCCAGCCCGATTCGAGCGCGGCCTGGCCGACGATGAAGCGCGCCGGAATGCCGGTAGCCGCGCTCGCCGCTTGCGCCGGGGCAGCCATCTTGTCGACGAACGCATCGACCTTCGCCGATTCGCCGTTGCCGCGCAGCGGCGGCGTCAGCGCACTTTGTCCGGAGTACCCCTTGCTCGATGCGAGCGAGCCGTTCGCTTGCGCATTCGAATAGGCGTGCGCCAGGGCGTTCAGCATCGCCGTATTGCCCGCATCGCCGCTGCCGCTACCGCCGCCCGCGGCACCGCCGAGCATGTTGCCGAGCGCGCCCGCGCCGCCGGCACCGCCAGCGGCGCTCCCGCCCATGTTGCGCGAGAGCTGCTTGATCAGTGCGTCCGCCACGCCGACGCCCTTCGACGAGAGCTGCTGCGAGAGCTGCTGGTCTAGCATCGACGTGTATTGCTTGCTCTCGTTCGAATCGAGGATGCCGTCCTCCGGCGTCGCCTCGCGCATGCTCTTGAGCATCATCTGAATGAACACCGCGTCGAACTGCCGGGCGGTCGATTTCAATGCCTTCTGCGGATCGGCGCCCGCTTGGGCACGCAGTGCGTCGAAGCCCTGCACATCGAGCGCGAAGCGGTTCGAGATATCGGTGCCGGCACCGGTGCCGGTATCGACCTTGCCGCTGTACGTGGTGTTCGGGTTCATCGGGGCACCTTCTTTCTTAGATGATCTCGAGATCCGCGCGCAACGCGCCCGCGGCTTTCATGGCTTGCAGGATCGACATCAGATCCGCCGGCGTCGCACCGAGCGCATTGAGCGCCTTCACGACATCGGCCAAATTCGCGCCGGCCGTCACCAGCTTCAGCGCACCGTTGTCCTGCTTCAAGGAAATCTGCGACTGCTGCGTCGCGACCGTCGTACCGTTCGAGAACGCGCCGGGTTGGCTCACGGCGGTCTGCGTGTTGACGACGACCGACAAGTTGCCGTGCGCCACCGCGCAGCTTTGCAGCGAAACCATCTGGTTCATGACGATCGAACCCGTGCGCGAATTGAGAATGACCTTCGCGGCCGCTTGCGCCGGGCGCACGTCCAGATTCTCGAGCTGCGCCATGAATGCCACTTGCTGGCTCGGATCGACCGGGGCGTGCAGTTGGATCGTGCGGCCGTCGAGCGGCATCGCCGTGCCCGCGCCGAACGCATTGTTCACGGCCGCCACGATCCGTTGCGTCGTGTCGTAATCCATGTCGTTCAGCTCCATCTGCATCGTGCCGCCCGCTTGCGACACTTGCGTCGGCACCGCGCGCTCCACGATGGCCCCGCCCGGGATCCGGCCGGCCGCGAGCTGATTGACCTGCACCTTGCTGCCGTTGGCGCTGGCACCCGCGCCGCCCACGGCCACGTTGCCCTGGGCCAATGCGTAGACCTGCCCGTCGGCACCCTTGAGCGGCGTGAGCAGCAGCGTACCGCCGCGCAGGCTCTTCGCATTGCCGAGCGAAGACACCGTGATGTCGATCGCCTCGCCCGGCCGCTCGAACGGCGGCAACGTTGCCGTCACCATGACGGCCGCGACGTTCTTCAACTGCATGTTCTGCGCCGGATTCACGCCGTTCGCTTGGCCGCTATTCAGCGAGATGCCGAGATTAGCCAGCATGTTCGTCAGCGTTTGCGTCGTGAACGGCGTTTGCGTCGTTTGGTCGCCCGTGCCGTCGAGGCCGACGACGAGGCCGTAGCCGATCAGCGGATTGTCTCGCACGCCCTGGATCTGCACGAGATCTTTCAAACGCTCGGCCTGCGCGGTGCCGGTGGCGGCGAACGCCACCAGCAGGGGCAGGCCCACAAGCACGAGCGCGCGGCGCAAGGCGCGCACGGCGCGGCGGATGGAAATCGTCGTCTTCATCGCGATCACCATGGCGCTATGTTGAGAAAGAAGCGCTGCAGCCACCCCATCGTTTCGGCTTCGTTGATATAGCCTTTCGCCGAGTATTCGATGCGCGCATCGGCCACCTGCGTCGAGAGCACCGTGTTCTCGCCCGACACCGTGTTCGGATTGACTACGCCCGAGAACCGCACGAATTCGTTGCCCTGGTTGATCAACATCTGCTTCTCGCCGCTCACGACGAGATTGCCGTTCGGCAACACATTCGTCACCGTCACCGTGATCGTGCCGTTGAACGTATTCGATGCGTTCGCGCCGCCCGAGCCGCCGAACGTATTCGCGCCCGATGCGTTCAAGTCGACGTGATTGAACAAGCCCTTCAAGAAGCCCACCGTCGGTACCGACAAGTTCGTGCTGCCGTTGCGCCCGGCGGCCGCGGCGGACGATTTCGTCGCATTGATGTTTTCGGCGATGACGATCGTGAGGATGTCGCCCGTGTTGCGCGGACGTTGATCCTCGAACAGCGGATGGCCGGCATAGCCGGGGTTGTAGATCGACCCCGGCGGCTGCAGTTGCGGCGGCACCGGCGGCGTGGCCGTCATGGGCTGCTGCACGATCGGCTCGCGGTGCTCGATCTGCGCGCATCCGGCGAAAGTGCCCGTCAGCACCCCTGCGAGCGCACTCGCATAGGCCAGCGTGGCTGCCGCGCGCAACCCGCGCACGCGAAAAGGGATCCGGCTCGTTTGCAACATCTTCGTCTACCGCCTGCTCATCAAAGTCGTACTGTCCTTAAACCGACATCTGGCTCAAGGTCTGCAACATTTGGTCCGAGGTCTGGACCGCCTTGCTGTTGATTTCGTACGCGCGCTGCGTCTCGATCATGTTGACGAGTTCTTGCACGACGTTGACGTTCGATGCTTCGACATAGCCCTGATTGAGCGTGCCCGCGCCGTTCAGGCCCGGCGTCGAGACGTTCGGCGCACCCGAGGACGTCGTTTCTTGCAACAGGTTTTCGCCCTTCGATTCAAGGCCGGCCGGGTTGATGAACGTCGCCAGTTGGATCGTGCCGATCGTCTGGTTGTTGGTCGAGTTGGGCAGCGTGATGCTGACCGTGCCGTCGCTGCCGATCGTCATCGAGGTCGCGTTCTGCGGAATCGTGATCTGCGGCACGACGGGGTAGCCGCTCGAGGTCACGAGTTGGCCTTGTGCGTTCGTCTGGAACGAGCCGTCGCGCGTGTAGGCCGTCAAGCCGTCGGGCATCTGCACTTGGAAGAAGCCGTTGCCGTTGATGGCGACGTCCTTCGAGTTGCCCGTTTGCTGCAGGTTGCCCTGCGTGTACAGGCGCTCGGTCGCGACTTGCTGCACGCCCGTGCCGACCTGCAAGCCCGAGGGCAACTCCGTCTGCTGCGTCGAATTCGCGCCGGGCTGACGCAGCGTCTGATAGATGAGATCTTGGAACACCGCGCGCGAGCCCTTGAAGCCGTTCGTGCTCACGTTGGAGAGGTTGTTCGAGATGACATCCATCTGCGACTGCTCCGCGTTCATGCCCGTGGCGGCGATGTAAAGCGAGCGATTCATGGTAAATCTCCTGGTACTGGCTATCCGGTTCTAGGTTCTACGTCGTAGGAACGAGTCGAGAACCGGTCAGGTGAACGAGAGCAGCTGATTCGCCGTCTGATCGTTCTGGTCGGCTGTTTGCAGCAGCTTCGTCTGCATCTGAAACTGGCGCGCGTTCGAGATCATCGAGACCATCGCCGCGACGGAATTCACGTTGCTGCCTTCGAGCGCACCTTGCGCGACGGTGACGGTCGGATCCGCGTCGGCCGGCTGGCCGTCGGTGGTCCGGAACAATCCGTCGTCGCCGCGCGTCATCGAACCCGGCGCGGGGTTGACGAGCTTGAGCTGGTCGAGCACGACGATCTGCGATGGCGAATCGCCGGCGCCGAGCGCCGACACCGTGCCGTCCTTGCCGATCGTCACCGTTGCGCCGGGCGGGATCGAGATCGGGCCGCCGGTGCCGAGCACGGGCGAGTTCGTGGCCGTCACCAACTGGCCGTTTTCGTCGACGTGCAGATTGCCGGCACGCGTGTAAGCCTCGTTGCCGTCCGCCGTCTGCACGGACAACCAGCCCTCGCCGGTCACCGCGACATCGAGCGGGTTGCCCGTCTGCGAAATCGGGCCCGGCGCGAAGTCGGAACTCGGCGTCGCGCTCAGCACGAACGTCCGTGTCGTGTCGTTGTTCACGGTCGAACCGTCGCCGAAGCTCATCGGGACGTTGCGGAAATTCGCGAGCTGCGCGCGAAAACCCGTCGTCGACGTGTTTGCCAAATTATTGGCAACGACGGCCTGCTGTTCGAGCGCCTCGGAGGCGCCCGTCATCGCGGTGTAGATCAGTCGGTCCATGACTCGCCTTGTCTTACGTGCGTGCGGCTTGCCGCTAACGCGCTTACAGGTTGATCAGCGTTTGGTCGACGGTCTGCTGCGTCTTGACCGTCTGCGCATTCGCTTGGTAATTGCGCTGCGCCGTGATCAGATCGACGAGCTGGCTCGTCAAATCGACGTTCGAGTTTTCCACCGCGCCGCCCGTAAGCGTGCCGTGGTTCGTGCTGCCCGGTGCCGACAGCTGCGCCACGCCCGAAGCCGCCGTTTGCGAATATTCGTTGCCGCCCAGGTCTTGCAAGCCGTTCGGGTTGTTGAAGTTCGCGAGCACGATCTGACCGAGCGATTGCGTGCGGCCGTTCGAGTACGTACCCGAAATCGTGCCGTCGGCGCCGATCGCGAAGTTCGTCAATTGGCCGGAGGCGAAGCCGTCTTGCGCCAGGTTGTTCACGCCGTCCGAGCCGCCGAATTGGGTCGAGCCCGTCATGTTCAACGTGATCGATTGCGGCGTGGCGCTGCCGTCCGCGTTCGGGATCGTGAACGTGAGTTCGCCCGTGGACGGGCTGGTGGCAGGCGCCGTCGGCGTCGTCGCCGTCAGCGCGCCGGCCGTGCTGAACCCGACGGAACCCACCTTGCCGATCGCGCCGGAAGCCGCACCGGAATAGACATCCCATGCGTTGGCGCCCGTCTTCACGAAGTACATGTTGACCTGCTGCGAGCCGCCGAGCGAGTCGAAAGTCTGGATCGACGTCGAGTAGTTGTACGACTGCGAGTTCGTGGACGAGAAAGGCGCAACCGCCGGCACCGGATCCTGCGCGTTCAGGTTCAGTTGTGCCGTAATGGTTTGCGTCGCGATCGGTGCGATGTTCGTCGTCGGGACTTGAATCGGCACGGTTTGCGCCGAATTGATCACGCCGTTCGCGTTCGCCCCGTAGCCCATCAACTGCAGCCCTTGCGAGTTCGTGATGAAGCCGTTCTTGTCGAGTTGGAACACGCCGTTGCGCGAATACGTCAGCGCACCGTTGTTCGACATCTGGTAAAAGCCCGTGCCGTTGATCGCCACGTTCAGCGCTTGGCCCGTCGTCGTGAACGTGCCTTGCTTGAAGTCCTGCTGGACACCCGAGAGTTGGGTGCCGATACCGATCTGATCGTTGACCGAAGTCGCGATCGTATTCGCGTACAAATCGGCGAACTGCGCCGTGCTTTGCTTGAAGCCGACGGTGTTGGCGTTCGCAATGTTGTTGCCGATGACATCGAGGTCGTTCGACGATGCGGACAAGCCGCTCAAGCCTTGTTGGTAGCCCATCTAGCGGTCTCCCTTCGGATAAATGCTTCGGTTCGTTACAAAATGGCGGACACGCTGGACATGCCGACGGTGTTGCCGTTGTTGAGCAGCAAGCCCGTGCTGCCGTCGCTTTGCTGAACGACGCTTTGCACTTGCGCGCCGGTCAGCGCGGTGACGGTCGCCGTCGCGCCGGTGGTGCTCGTACCGGCTGCGGAAATCGAGTAGGTGCCGTCGGGCAGTGTGTTGCCCGACGAATCGACGGGCTTCCACGAAACCGGAACGGTACCGGCCTGCTGCGCGCCCAAGTCGAGCGTATTGACAACCGACCCCGAGGAATTCTTGATCGTGACCGTCAGGTCGGACACCGCCGACGAGAGCGAGACGCCGAAGCCGGACGAGGCGCCGCTCGATACGGTCGAGGTCGCCCCCGTGGCTGCGGCCGGCACGAGCACGTTCTGGCCGATCAGCAGCGAAGCCTGGGCGTTTTGCCCGGCCGACAGCTGCGAAGCCAGCGACGTCAGCGTCGTATTCAGCTGGCTGATACCCGTCACCGTGTTGATCTGGGCCAGCTGCGCCGTCATTTGCGAGCTGTCCATCGGGTTGGTCGGGTCTTGGTTCTGGAGCTGGGTCACCAGCAGTTGCAAGAACGTCTTCTGCAGCGAAGTCGCGGAATTGGGATCCGTGGACGTGCTCGTGCTGGTGCTCGATGCGCCGCTGCTCGACGACGAACCGTTGACGGCATTGAGCAGTTGCTGCGAAACGGTACCGCCGCCGCCGATGGTGGTATTGGATGACGTCACTAAAATTCTCCTCAGGTGCCGATCGTCAGTGTCTTCAGCATCAGGTTCTTGGCGGTGTTCAACGTCTCGACGTTGGCCTGGTACGAGCGCGAGGCCGAGATCATGTTCACCATTTCTTGCACCGGATCGACGTTCGGCATGGTGACGTAGCCGTTCGTATCCGCCGCGGGATTGCTGGGGTCGTAAGTCGTCTTCATCGGGGTAGGGTCGTCGACCACATTCGTTACCTGCACCCCGCCCACTTGCTGGCCGCTCGCCGTTTGCGCGCCGCCGAGCGGCTTGACGCCGAAGACGACTTGCTTGGCACGGTACGGTTGGCCGTCCGGCCCCGTCGTGCTGTTCGCGTTCGCCAGATTCGACGCGGTAACGTTCAGCCGTTCCGATTCGGCGGACAGCGCCGATCCCGCGACGGTGAAAATGTTCATCAATGCCATGACTTAGGTGCCTCTTTCGATGGACGCTTGAACGATTCGTGGATTCATCAATTCGTGGACAAAACCGGGCCGCGCGCGCTTAGCCGCCCGACGTGATCGCGGCAAGCATTTGCTTGATCTCCTGCGTCATCGTCGTCATGCCCGATTCGTAATGGACGGTGTTGTCGGCAAATTGGACGCGTTCGGCATCGAGATCGACGGTGTTGCCGTCGAGCGCCGGTTGCGTCGGAACGCGGTAGGCCAGCGTCCCGTAGTCCGTGGTCTGGCCGCCGGTCGGGATCAATTGCACGTGGCCCGTCATATGGCCGGCTTCGGTCGAGGCCATCGACATGCCGCTCGTCACACCGGCCGGCTGCGCCATCGGCAACTGGGCGGTACCCGAGGTGGCGACGGCGCTCGCGCCCTGGGTCGCGCCGCCGCGCTTGAGCGCGGTGGCCAGCGACGCGCTGAAATTGACGTCGCGCGCCTTGTAGCCGGGGGTGTCGGCGTTGGCGATGTTCGACGACAGCAGCTCCTGCCGATAGGCGCGTACATCGAGCGCTTCGCGACCGAAGGCGAATTCGGCATCGAGTTTGTCCAGCATCGGTGTTTCTCCGTAACCCAAGCGTCGGCCGCTTGTTGCCGCTTCTCGGCCTCACCCTGGTTCGGGACAGGGCGCGCCGGGAAGGCTTTTTTGCATGACGTGCATCTTAGGGTCGGCTGGCAAGAGCCAATCGGACGAATAACCAGGGAAGCCGCCCTCTATTCAACGTTTGCGCGCCTCGCGCGAGCCCTAGAATTCGGTTCGTCGTCAGAAGTGTTTCGATGGAGAACTCGATGCTCGCAACCGCCGTTTCCGATCCTGCGCGCCCGACAGCGCCGCGCGCCCTGGGCCGGGAACCTATGCGCATCGTTCGGATGCTGTCCCGCGTGCTGCTGGCCGCCGCGCTGCTGCAGGCGGGCGCCGTGCGGGCGCAAACGGTAAGCGCGAACGGGCAGATCTATATTCCCGGCCCGGGCGAGGCGCACGCCGCGGCGCCCCGCGCCGAAACGACGGGCGCTACGATGATTTCGATCCCCGGCCCGGGCGAATCGCAACCGGCGGCATCGGCCGGCGCGGCCACGAGCGGCATGATCGTGATCCCCGGGCCCGGGGAAACCCGCAGGGGCGCCGTCGCCAATTCCACGAACGCCACGAACGCCGCGAAGCCGGCTTACACACAGCTTGCACCGTCGCCCGTCAACGCTCGGTCTACGAATGCCGTGACGGCCGGCCGCGTCATGCCCGTCGTCGTGACGCCGCCGCAGCGCGCGGTTCGCGCCGCGCAGCCGATCGCCGTCGAGCCGCCGGCGAACGCCCGCTTCGGCACGGCCCCGGCTTCGACACCGCCCCGTGCAGCCGCCGTGGCGCCGGCCGCCCCGTCTTCCGGCACCACGGCATCGCCAGCCAGCACAGTGGCCGCGGCCGCTTCGGCGCCACCCTCGGATGCGCCGGTGGGCCAAGAAGACGGCGAAACGATCCGCCATGCGGCGCTCGCCTTTCTTCAACAACAAACGCTCGGTTTGCCGGGCACGATCCGCATCACCGTCGCACCGACCTTCCCGCGCGGCCTCGCCGCCTGCGCCACGCTCGAGCCGTTCATGCCGACGGGCGCCCGCCTGTGGGGCACGACGTCGGTCGGTGTGCGCTGTGCCGGCGAGAAGCCGTGGACGCTCTACTTGCGCGCACGGATCGCGATCGAAGCCACCTACTACCTCGCCGCCCGTCAAATCGACGCCGGCACTGTCGTGACGGCGCAGGACCTGCTGGCCCGCAACGGCGATTTGTCGAATCTGCCGAGAGCGATCATTACCGACCCCTCGCAGGCGGTCGGCTCGACCACGCTGACTCGCATCAGCGCTGGGATGCCGCTGCGGCAGGATCTGCTCAAGAGCGCGAGCGCGGTCACGATCGGCCAGACCGTGCGCGTCGTCGCACAGGGCCAAGGGTTTCAGATTTCGGCCGAAGGCAGCGTCATGAACAACGCCACGCCCGGGCAACAGGTCCGCGTCAAAATGGCTGGGGGACAGATCATTTCCGGCATTGTCATGGATGGCGGGACCGTGCAGGTTCAAATGTGAAGTAAAGAGGGGCGGACCGAGGGTTTGGGGCTGAGACGGCCGGCGCGTGGAGGCGCCAGCCGATCGCGCCCCGGATTGCCGGACCGCGTCGACCGGTGTTCTTCCCGATTGCGCTAAAGTTTCGCTGAGTGTCGCCGTTATCACATTCAAATCGAAATCGTTCGGGAAACTATCGTGAAAGTCGATTCCACCTCCACTTCAAACCTGTCGTCGCCCAAGGGCGGCGTGCAGGGTGCCCGTCAAAGCGGCCAAGCTGCGGCCAATGCCGCGCCGACGGGCGGTAACGCCGCGCCGGCTCAAGGCTCGGGCGGCGATGCCAATGTCAGCCTGTCGGGGCTGTCGTCGCAATTGCGTTCGCTGGCTGCGTCCGGCGAGGCCGACATCGACGTCGCGCACGTCGAGTCGATCAAGCAGGCGATCTCCGACGGCACGCTGACGATGGATCCGGGCAAGATCGCCGACGGCATTTTGGCGACGGCTCGCGATCTATTGAAAAACCCGTCGACGGGCGGCTAGCGGCACACCCGCTTGCCGTGCGCGCCTCGTCGGCTTCATTTGTGCGCACGCAAGTGCAATTTGAGTTTTGGCGGATGAGATGAGAGACGCCCTACTGGCCACCGTGACCGAAGAACACGCGACGCTCGAAGCGTTCGCGTCCCTGTTGATGTACGAGGAGAAGGCGCTCGCCGCGGTATCGCCGCTCGAGACGCTTCCCGGCATCGTCGAACAGAAGAACGAACTCACGGAGAAACTGGCTGCGCTCGAAAAAACGCGCGACGCTCAGTTGCGCCAGATGGGCCTGCCCACCGGCTGGAAGGGCATGGAACTGGCCATCGCAGACGATACCCGGCTCGCCAAGCAATGGCAGCTGCTGCAGGCCGTCGTGCAGCGCGCTCGTCGCGCGAATGCCACCAATGGCCTCATGATCCGCATCCGGATGAACTACAACCAGAACGCGCTTGCTATCTTGCGCGGCGCCACGTCGCGCCATGCGGCCAGCGTGTATGGGCCGGATGGGCGGATGGCCGTGGTCTGAAACACCTGGGCGGGAGTTGCCGCTCGGTTGCGCCTCGTTCGCCCTCGTCGCCCTCGATCGCCCTCGATCGCTCAGCCGCGGCTCAACCCGCTCCCGCCCGAAGCGCTCCCACAATCTCCTGCGTCGTTCGCACCGCTGCGTAATCCATCGCGATATTGGCGAGCGATAGCGCGTGCACGTCTTCGGCCGGCCAGAGCCGTCCGCTCAGGTCGCGCAAGTCGAAAGTGAAGGCGGCGTCCGACGCCACGATTGCTTCGAATCCCAAATTCCCCGCGCTTCGCGCCGTCGCCTCGACGGAGTTGTTCGTGATTACACCCACGATCACGATCTGCCCAATCCCCCGCACGTGCAGCCAACGCTCCAGCCCCGTTTGCGCAAATGCATCGGGAACGTTCTTTTCGACCACATGCTCATTCGCGAGCGGCGCAAAGCGCGCCTGGAACTCGGCGCCGCTCTGCCCCGGCCAAAAGATCGACTCCGGCGAGCGGGAGACATGGCGGACATGGATAACCGGCCGCCGGCTGGCTCGCCAGCGATCGAGCAACAGGCCGATATTGCGTTCGGCATCGGGATTGTTGCGCCGGCCGAGCGTCGGCCGGCCGATGCCTTTTTGCATGTCGACGATCAAAAGCGCGGCATGTTCGGAAATGGCGAAGCTCGGCGTCATCGGTTATCGCCTATCGTTTATCGTTTATCGTTTATCGCCTTCGGCGCCGGCAAAATTCAGCTCGACGCCGTTGCCGGCGGGATCGAGAAAAAACAACTGCCAGACATCCACCAGCGGCACGTGCCCACGCCGGAATTCAATTGCGCGCGCCCTCAGATGAGCCTCGAAGCCCTCCATGTCGAAAGACTCGAACGCCACATGATCGAACGTGCCGTCCACGTGCCGCAGGTGTCGCTCGTGCGGGCCCGCCTCGGATAGGTGCAACACGGCTTGCTCGCCGGCATAGAGCCAATAGCCGAAGCTATCGAACGGAGGGCGAAACCCCAAGCGCAGGCCGACCACGTCGACGTAGAAGTCGCGTAGGGCATCGAGCGTCGCTCGATCGGCACGCAAGTTGTAGTGGCTAAAGCCCGTGACAGGCATGACATGCTCCCGGCAAGCGCCGCCGATAAGGTGGCGGCAACGCGGGAGATCTTAACGCGAGGCTCGATCGGACGTGCGCGATACATGCATCGCCGCGGGTCGATCGCTTTCATACCTCACGCGTGTGGCCGGCGAGCGAACGCCGCGGCCGATGAGTTTATCGTGCTTGGCGCGAGCGAATCAATCGACGCTGGCCCAAGCCATTTCGCGCAACTTCGCGCGCAAGCGGGCCACCGCTTGGCTATGCAGCTGGCAAACGCGCGATTCGCTCACCTCCATCACCGCACCGATCTCGCGCAGGTTCATGCCGCGCTCGTAGTACAGCGACATCAACAGCTTTTCGCGATCGGGCAGCTTGTCGATCGCTTCGACGAGCGCCGCACGCAGGCTATCGTCGAGCAGGGCCGACAGCGGATCCGTGTGGTCGACGCAGTAGCGGTCGAGAAACGGTTCGTCGTCCGCCGAGCGGTCGAAGTCTTCGTAATAGATGAGCTGGCTACCGTGCAGGTCCTGCAGCATCGACTGGTAGTTGTCGAGCGGCATCTGCAGATGCTCGGCTACTTCCGTGTCGCTCGCGGACCGGCCGAGTCGCTGCTCGACATGGTGCACGGCCGATTCGACTTCGCGCGACGTCTTGCGCAAGCTGCGCGGCAACCAATCGTTGCTGCGCAACTCATCGAGCATCGCGCCACGAATGCGTTGGCTCGCGTACGTTTCGAACTGCGCGCCCTGGTCTTCCTTGTAGCGGCTCGCCGCGTCGAGCAAGCCGATCATGCCGGCCTGAATCAGGTCGTCCAGATCGACGCTCGCCGGCATCTTCGCCACGAGTTGCAAACCAAGCCTGCGCACGAGCGGTGCGTACTGCGTCAACACATCCGTCTGGGACATTTTCCCTTGAGCGTTGTACATCGAGGGCTCCCTTTTCCTTGTCCCTAACGTTTCAAGCATGCTGGCGATCGGCGGCCACCGCGTCGGCGAGCGCCGACGCCGGCATCGCCGAGCGCACCGTGACTTCAGGCCGCGGCGAGAACATCGCCGGGCGCATCGGCCAATACAACATTTCCGCGGCAACGTGCCGAAAGTCCCGCGCCGCCTGCGCCGACGGGAATGCATCGACGACGCACCGCCCGAGTTCGAGCGACCGCTCCATGAGCGGATCGGCCGCCACGCAGCCGGCGTCCTCGATCGACACCGTCAGATACCGCGCTGCCACTTCGGCGAGGTTCTCGAACGTCGTCTGTGCATCGGACACGCTGGACACGTGATTGACGAGCACGCGGAACTGCGCGATCGCGTGTTCGAAGTGCAAGCGCTTCATGCAGGCATAGGCTTCCGTAATCGCGCTGGCCGCCACGCGCGTGACGATCATCACATCGTGCGCTTGCGCCGCGAGCGGCGAGAGCGCGCCCTGCCGGTCGAGCCGCGCATCCACGAGCACCACGTCCGCAGGCCCGGACAGCAGCATGGCGAGCTGCGCGGCGCTGTAGCCGGCGCAGTTCTCGCGCGAGGCGGCAAGCACCGAAAAACCGGGCTCATGCCGCACGCACGCTTGCTCCAACTTGATCTCGCCATTCATCAGCGCGCGCAGCGAGCCCGCCCCGCGCAAGCCGCCCAGCATGGCCGAAACGGAGTTCGTGCCGAGGCGCTCGTCGATAACGAGCACATCCTTGCCGAGCGCCGCGAGCCCCGCCGCCAAATTGACGACTGTCGACGTGCAGCCCACACCCACCGGGCCGCCCGTCACCGCCACGACACGAGAACCGCTCTTGGAGAGCAGCCGGCGCAACCCTTCTGCCTGATCGGTCACTTGTTTAGCCAAAGCGAACCTCATGCAGTTCGGCGTTGGACCGGCTCGACAGCGCCGAGAGCAAGGCGGGGATTTCGTCGTCGTGCGGCACGAACGGCGAACCGTCGCGCGGAATGCAAAACGCGCTTTTGATCAAGAATTTCTTCGAGGCCACGTACAGGTTCTCGGGCACCTTTTGTCCCGTCGAAACGTAGTGCACGGGCAGCTTGTAGCGGATCACCGTATCGAGCACGCCGCCTAGGTTGGTCGCCTCGTCGAGTTTGGTCAGGATGCAACCGGCCAGCTCGGGTTGACCCGGCGCGCTGCGGTATGCCTGCACGACCTCGTTGAGCGTATCGCCGTGGCTCGTCGCATTGAGCAGCAACAGCCGCTGAACCGGCAGTCCCGCGCCGCACAGCATCGCGATTTGATCGGAGACGGTGCGGTCGCGCTGGCTCATGCCGATCGTGTCGATCAGCACAATGTGCTTGTTGCGCAGCTCAGCGAGCGCCAGTTGCAGATCGGCCGCATCCTTCACGGCATGCACCGATACACCCAGAATCTTGCCGAAGATGCGCAGTTGCTCGTGGCCGCCGATCCGGTAGCTGTCGGTCGACAGCAGGGCCACCTTGCTCGCGCCGAAGCGCATCACGCAGCGCGCGGCGAGCTTCGCGGTCGTCGTCGTCTTGCCGACACCCGTCGGGCCCATCAGCGCAAACACACCGCCGCGCTCCATCAGCGCGTCTTCGTTCTCGAGTACCGGCAAATTCGAGCTCAGCACTTGGTTCGTCCACTCCATCGCCGCGTCGAAGTTCTCGACTTCGGGCATGTGATCGACCACCATGCGCACGAGCTGTGCGGAGAAGCCCGCGGAAAACAGCGTCTTCGTCACTTCGCCGTTCACGGGGCTGCGACGCTGGCGGTCGCCCCACATCAGGCCGGCGAACTGCTCTTCCATCATGCCGCGCATCGCCGACAGCTCGCTCACCACCTTTTGGTTGACGATCTGTTCCACCCGCGCGTGCACCGCTTCGGCCATCGCTTCGGCGTCTTGCTCGCCCAGCCCTTCGAAGGCCGGCGTCACGCGCGGCGGCGCGGCACGGCGTGCTGCCACGCGTGCGGCTTCGTGCGCCCAGTCGGGCAGTTGCGATGCGCTCAGTTCGTCGTCCGACAATATGCGGCCCGGTGCGCCGAGACCCTTTGCCGCCGCGGCGGCCGGCGTCATCGGATGGGCACGCGAGCTGTGCACCGCTTGCGCAGCGATCCGGCGGGCATGGTCGATCAGCCAGGGATTCGATTCCGCCATCGTCTGCGCGGGATCGGTGTCGTGGGCGTTTGCGGCGGAACCGCCGATCGCGGCCGCCTGCGTCGCCGCAGCCGTACTCGCCGGCGTGCTGGCGGCGGCTGAGCGGGCGGCAAAGCCCGCGCGCTCGCTCAAGCGGGGCGCCGCGATCGACGCGGCGTCCGACCGCGACGGCCGTCCTTCGTCGGATGCGTTCGCGCCCACTTCCGGGCTGGCGCCGAACACAGCCGAAAACACGTCCGGCATGCCGTTCGCGTAGGGATTGACGGGCGCGCCACCCGGCGCAGGGCTCCGGTATGCACCGCCCGATTGGAGGGCGGCGGCGTCGGCCGCGTAGGGGTTGCCCGTCGGCGCGGCCAGGCCGGCCGGCATGCCGTGCGAAGCGGGGTTACCTGCATCGGGGGCGATCTGCGCAAAATCGGTGTCGGCCAAGGCGACGATCTCCACGGTGCCGTCGTCGTTGGTTCGGTTAGATAGCACCACCGCGTCCGCACCCAGAGCCTCGCGTACGAGACGAAGCGCGTCGCGACTCGTCGCACCGATGAATTTACGAATGTTCAAGCTTGACCCCCGATGAGGTTAACGACTTTGATCGTGCGGGTCTCGGGCACTTCGGCATACGAGAGCACTTTCAATTGAGGCAGGCTGCGGCGCAGGAAGCGTGCGAGCATGGCGCGAAGCGCGTGTTGCACGAGCAGCACCGGCGGCAGCCCGGCATTTTGTTGACGGTTGATCGCCTTTTGCGTCGCCATCAAAAGGGTGTGGGCGAGACCGGGCTCGAGCCCGGGGTTCGCGCCCGTCGAGAGCGCTTGCGACAGCACGCGCTCGAGGTTCGAATCGAGCCCCATGACTTGCATTTCGTTCGTGCCCGGATACCACTGCTGCGTGATCGCGCGGCCCAGGGCCAGACGCACGCAGGCGGTCAGATCGTGCGGGTCGGTCAGCTTGCCGCCGTGCTCGGAGAGCGCTTCGAGGATCGTGCGCATATCGCGAATCGGCACGCCTTCCTCCAGCAAGTTTTGCAAGACCTTTTGCAGCGTCGTGAGCGACAGCGTCTTCGGCACCAGATCTTCGACGAGCGAGGGTGCATCCTTGCCGGTCCGCGTGATCAGCGCTTGCACTTCCTGGCGGCCGAGCAGTTCGGCGGCATGCTGAACGACGAGATGGTTCAGGTGCGTGGCGACGACCGTGCTCGCATCGACCACCGTGTAGCCGTACACCTGCGCTTGCTCGCGCAAGTTCGTGTCGATCCAGATCGCGGGCAGACCGAAAGCAGGGTCTTGCGTCGGTTGGCCGGGCAGCGCGGCCGACACCTGGCCCGGGTTGATCGCGAGCCATTGGCCCGGATACGCCTCGCCCACGCCCACTTCGACGCCTTTGAGCGCGATCCGGTAACCGTTCGGACGCAGCTCCAGGTTGTCGCGGATATGAATGACGGGCGGCAAGAAGCCAATTTCCTGCGCGAACTTCTTGCGGATGCTCTTGATGCGCTTGAGCAATTCGCCGTCGGTGTTCTTGTCGACGAGGGGGATCAGCCGGTAACCCACTTCGAGGCCGAGCGTATCGATGAGCGTGACGTCGTCCCAGCTCGCTTCGTTGTTCTCCGCGGGGGCCAAGACGCTTGGCGCGACATCGACGAGCGAGGCGCCGGTCTTGGCGGCTTCGGCGCGCTTTTTCAGGGTGCGGCCGAGTTGGATCGCCCCACCGCCAAGCAGCAAGAACGCGAAGTGCGGCATGTTCGGGATCAGACCGAGCATGACGATGATCGAGCCCGTGATGAGCAACACGCGCGGGTTCGTGAACAGTTGCCCGGTGAGCTGCGTACCGATGTCTTCGTCGGTGGCGACGCGCGAAACGATCACGCCGGCCGCCGTCGAGATGACGAGCGAGGGAATCTGCGCAACGAGGCCGTCACCGATGGTGAGCAGGGTGTAGGTCTTGCCGGCCGAGGCGAAGTCCATCCCGTGCTGCGCGACGCCGACGATCAGGCCGCCGAGCACGTTGACGACCATGATGATGAGGCCCGCCACCGCATCGCCGCGCACGAACTTCGAGGCACCGTCCATCGCGCCGTAGAACTCGGCTTCCTGCGAGACGGCCTGGCGGCGCTTGCGCGCGCCTGCTTCGTCGATCAAGCCCGCGTTCAGATCGGCGTCGATCGCCATCTGCTTGCCGGGCATGGCATCGAGCGTGAAGCGGGCGGCCACCTCGGCGATCCGTCCGGCGCCTTTCGTGATCACCATGAAGTTGATGACCATCAGGATCACGAACACGACGATACCGACGGCGAAGTTACCGCCGACGAGGAAGTGCCCGAACGATTCGATCACCTGGCCGGCGGCGCCCGGGCCCGTATGGCCTTCGAGCAGCACGACGCGCGTCGAGGCGACGTTCAGCGACAGACGCAGCAACGTCGAGAACAGCAGCACGGCCGGGAACGCGGCGAAATCGAGCGGCTTTTGGGTGTACATGCTGACGAGCAGCACCATCACCGAAAGCGCGATGTTGAAGGTGAACAGCAGATCGAGCAGGAACGGCGGCAACGGCAGAATCATCATGCCGAGGATCATGCAGATCAGGATCGGACCCGCGAGCGCGCGCAGGTTCGTGCCGTCTAGCATCTGCCCCTTGCCGAACAGGCTTCCGACGCGCGCGTTCATGCCGAGGCTCCTTCGTTCGCATCGCCGAGCGCTTCCTCGGCTTCTTCCTGTTCGTCGGCCGAGGAGATCGGGTCCTTCGTATCCATATCGGCCGGCACCTCGAGATCGGTCGGTGCGGCCGGAACGTCGCCGCCTTCTTCGCGGAATTTGCGCAGCTGATACACCCAGGCCAGCACCTCGGCCACGGCGTTGTAGAGCGTGCCCGGGATTTCGCGATTCAGTTCGACGTTGTGATAAAGCGCGCGCGCGAGCGGCGGCGCTTCGAGCAAGGCGACGTTGTGTTCGGCCGCGATTTCGCGGATGCGGGCAGCGACGAGGTTCGCGCCCTTGGCCACGACCTTCGGCGCGCGCATTTCACCGTCCGCGTATTGCAGCGCGACCGCGTAGTGCGTCGGGTTCGTCACGACCACGTCGGCCTTGGGCACCGCGGCCATCATGCGGCGGCGTGCGATCGCGCGCTGCTGCTGGCGAATCTTGCCCTTCACGTGCGGGTCGCCTTCGTTTTCGCGGTGTTCACGCTTTACTTCTTCCTTCGTCATGCGCAGCTTCTTGTTGTACTGCCAGAGTTGGTAGGGGACGTCGAACGCTGCGAGCAGGAACATTCCGGCCACCGTCGTCGCGCAGCACGCGGCGACGATCGACAGGCCATGCCCGAGCGCCAAGCGCAGCGGCTCTGCCGCGAGCGCGAGAATTTCGTCTTTGCGATGCCAGACGGCCAAGCCGCCGATCGTGCCGACGAGGAGCGTCTTGACTAGCGACATCCCGAGCTGAATCACACCGTTGAGCGAGAACATGCGGCCGATGCCGGCGACGGGATTCAAGCGCTCGAGCTTGACCTCGAATACGTTCGGCGACAGCAACCAGCCACCGAGCGCCATCGGTGCAACAACCGCGGCGAGGCCCGTCAAGGCCAAGATCGGCAGCACCGCCATGAATCCCTCGCGGCCGGCGTTGCCCGCACCGATCAGCATGCGGTTCGTGTCGGCGAGCGACGCATGATCGAACATGAACGCGCCGCGCAGCATATGTTGCAAATGCATGCCCATCGGGCCTGCCAGGCCCCAGACACCGAAGAACCCCGCCGCCAGCAACGCGAACGTCGCCAACTCCCGCGAGCGCGCAACCTGCCCTTCCGAGCGCGCCTTTTCCAGGCGCCTGGGTGTTGCTGCTTCGGTTTTGTCGAGGTCGCTGTCCTCTGCCACAGGGAATTTCTCCGCAAGAATCACGGCGACATGCCGTTATCCAGTGAGAGCGATTATTCCCGGACAGGTCAATGCACGATCGACGGATAAGGCGGGGGAAACGGGTGCATTTCGACTGATCGGCGCCCAGCCCGGCCGCGCGCGTCGCGCGCCGGGGAGCGCCAACGAGACGGGCGCGCCAGGACCGGGCGCGCCGAGAAAGGAAGCAATGTGCGTCTATGCGGGTTTATGCGGGGCTGTGCCGACGAAAAGCTCGGCCCCTAAATAACCGGGGCCGCGATTCGGCGTCAGAACGCAACGAATGGGCCCGGGCCGCCCGAGCCGGACCGGTCGAGCCCGTAGTAGACGGTACGGCCATAGAAGAACGGCATGCCCACATCGACAAACGCGGCCCCTGTGCCGAGGCTGCCGGCTAGATCGTTGAGCGCGTAATTGCCATTGGAGAGCAGTTGGGTGGCATTGCCCACCGCCATTGTGACTACCGCTCCCCCCGAGGCGCCCGGCGCCGCGGCGTTATAGCTCGCGACGCCCAGCGTGCGCGTGGTGGCCGGGCTCGGACAGTAGAACGTATTGGTCGAACAATTCGTTATCGTGGCGTCGGTAAAGAAGTACGCGTTCGATCCCGAATCGAAGAAGGCGGGGATCGCCGTGCTGCCAAACATCCCGTTGACGTCGCCCACTGAATTCGTCGCCAACTTGGCGACGCTGGCCGGCATCGCGTTGTTCGATTGCGTGCCGATCCCGAAGGTCAACGTGCCCAAGACGCTGGACTGGCCGCTTGCCCCGATAGCGGGCATCCACAGAACCACCCCATTGTTGTCGCCCGCGAACTTCGACACCGGATTGGTGACCTGTTGCGCGACGGGGATGAGCGTCGGCGTGCAGTTCGCGTTGCCCGGGCAAACATAGTAATTGCTGCCGCTGACCGGCGGATTCGCGCAAGCCGCTCCGCAATCGGTGGGGGCGACACCGATCCCCAGGATCCCATTGGCACCGAGGTCGGTCGGAGTCTGTTCGAGCGCGCCCGCCGAGCAATTGCCCGTCACGACGGCACTTTGCGGTAGATCGCCGATGATCTGGATCGGTAGGCTGGCGGCCGTTTCTTGGGCGATCGTGACGTCCGCGTTGCGGATCGTGCCCCAGGCGGAGCCGTCCGCGAATGTCGTACATTCGGCGATCGGGGTGGACGCCACCGTTTGCTGCGGCAGCAAGCTGAGCACCTGGTTGACAGCCGAACTGGCGAGTCGCAGCCCGAACGATTCCGTATCGACCTGTACGTTGGGGACGGTCTGGCACGTGCTCGTGCCGGGAACGCAAATCGTCACACTGACGGTGAGGATGTTCGCTACCCCTTCCACGCCTCGGCCCACGGTGACGGAAGCTTGATTTGCGACCGTCTGGCCTCCCCCGGCTCCCGCTCCGGCACCGGCGCCACTCCCGCCGCCCCCTCCCCCGCCGCCGCAGGAAGCAACGATGAATGCCGCGGCGGCCAACCCGAGCGCGCCGAGCGCCCGAACGAGTTTGCTGTGAGTACGCAACATGGTTCTGCCCTCGTCGTTCGGTTATTGGATGTCGGCGCCGGTGATGCCGGCCGGCAACGCGCTAGGCAGCCATGCTTGCCCAAAGAACGAGCCCATATGGCCGCCGGAATGGACGACGAGATCGGATTGCTTCAGCGAAACGGGGCCTCGGCCGTGGCGGGCCGCCCGCAGTGCTTGGACGCCGCTCGCGTACTGCGGAAAATAAGTCCCGAGCAATGTCGGTAGATCCGGGACGCGGGGGCCGTTCCATGCGATGCCGAAGACATTGCCGTCGGCACCGATGTATTCGCGCACGCTCGTGCCGCTCGCTAGCTGCGTGGTTCGCACGGAATAACGGGTGCTTGCAGCGGTGCCGGAGGCGGGTGAGGCCGCTGGTGAGGCCATACCCGTTGCGGTTGCCGACGACGCGGCGTGAACGGTCGGCGCCGTGGTGCTCACGGCGGTCGCGTCCGATGGGGTGGACATGGGTGCGCCGCCCAGTGCGGCACTAGCGGACGAGCATGCTACCGAAACGGCGCCGATGGCAAGTGCGGCCCGCAAGCCAGCGCGTAAAGGACGATTCAACATCGGATGGGTTCCTCCTGGTTGATCCTCGAGCGCGTGCGGCCGTGGCCGGCGGTCGCCGACGCCACTGATTTCTTATCGTTGTTCTTGCACTCTAGTACATGGCACTGCGGACAGATACGCGCCTTTACGACGCAAGGCTTATGCCCGTCGAGGGGCCTACCATTTGGAACCGTGAAGGAAAAGCGTAGAGACGAGCAGAGACGCCCTACGATGTGCGTCCGATTCGCCTGTCGGAGAGGAAACAGACGGACAACAACCGAAGGGGATTAGGCAAGCGGGAGCTAGGAAGCGGTTGCGCGCCGCGCGGCCTACGCCGATTCGCTCGGCTTTAGACCATCGCGGCGCGCAACGACCGCGCACGGCGGCGTGGCCGTGCGCGGATAAGGCGGAGAGGGATGACGGTGTTAGAAGGCGACCGAGGCGGTCGTCCCTACGTTCTGCACACCGCTGCTGGCCGTATCGTAGGTGATATAGACCGTCTTGCCGTAGAAGAACGGCATGCCGAAATCGAGGGCGAGCAAGTCAGCGCCAGCGTCGCCGCCCAGGTTGTTGAACGCGAACCCGCCGCCGTTGATCAGATCGAGGGCGTTTTCGATGCTGACCGAAAGCGTCGCCGCCGCGCTGTTGAAGCCGGTCACCGAAGGCTGGAGGGCCACCGCGCCGGTCGGACAATAGAAGCCGCTGCCGTCTGTGCAAAGCAGCAGGCCGCTATGCGTGTCGGGTAGAAACAAGCCATTCGATCCCGTGTCGAAAAACGCCGCCCGCTGGATCGAGGTCGTGTCCGTGTACGTGGTGCCGTCGAGTGTCGCAGTCTGGACATCGCCGAAGTGATCGGTCGTGAACGTTTGGATGCCAGAGGACGGAACCACGTTGTTCGCTTGCGTGCCGAGGCCGAACGTCAAAAAGCCCGATGCGCTTCTCGCGCCCGTCGCACCGATTACCGGCATGTTCAAGATCACGCCGTTGGTGTCGCCGCTGGCAAAGAACTGGACCGGATTGGCCACTTGCTGCGCAGTCGGTACGGCCAAATCGGTACAACCGGTCAGCGTGCTGCCGCTCACCGTGCAGCCGTAGTAGATGCCGTTCGCCGTCTGAGTCTGGCAGCCGGTGCCGCAATCGAACTTCGCGGTGCCGATCCCAAGAATGCCGTGGGCAGCGATGCCCGTCGTGCCCGTCGAGGTGTCATGCAGCGTGCCGGTTGCGCACGCGTTGTTACTGCCTCCCGCCTGCGATTGCGCCACGTCGCCCAATACCTGAATCGGCATGCTCGGGGCCGTTTCGCCACCGATCTGGACATCAGCGACCCGTACCGAGCCCCAGGAATTGCCGTCGGCGAAGCCCATGCACTCAGCCACCGCCTGTGCGCCCACCGTCTGCCTCGGCAGGGCGGTGGTCATCGTGCTGTTCAAGGCATCGGATGTCAGCCGCAACCCGTAAGAGCCCGTATCGATTTGGATGTTGTCGATCGTCTGGCACGTACCCGTGCCGTGGACGCAAATAGTCACGCTCACCGTGGGGATGTTCACGGCATTCGCTACGCCGGTGGAGACGGCGACCGCCACTTGATTGGTGGAGAGCGAAGCGGGCGTGCTGGAGACGGCCGCACTCGGAACGAGGTTTCTGCCCGTAGCCCCGCCGGTGGTGCTGGTCGTCGTGGTCGTGTTGCCGCCGCTCGGCGAAGTCGACGTGCCGCTGCCGGTACTGCTCGTGCTGCCGGAACCGCTGGAACTGGTGGAACTGGTGGACCCACTCGAGCCGCCGCCGCCGCCGCACCCCGCGACAAGACCGACGATCGCCGCCAAGCCGAGCGCGCCCAGCGCGCGGGCCCATTTCTTATTGATCTGCAACATGGTTCTGCGTGCCCTCGCTCGTTTATTGGATGTCGCTAGCGGTCATGCCGGCCGGTAGCGCCGACGGCAAGTACGCTTGTCCGCCAAATGCGCCCATGTGCCCGCCGGAGCGGACCACCAAGCCCGGCAGGTCGATCACGAGGGGACCGCGGCCCGGACGAGCCGAGCGCAGCGCGTTGCGCGCGCTGTCGAATTGCGGGAAGTACGTCCCGAGCAGGGCCGACAGATTGGGCATCGCTGGGCCGGCCCAGGCAATACCGAATACCGTGCCGGCAGCCGACGCGTACTCGCGCACGATCGTGCCGGAGGCGAACGTGGTTTGCGTCACCGTGTACGAGGCAGCGCTAGTCGCACTGGCGCCGGTCGCGCCGGACGCAACGTGCGCCACCGGCCCGAGGGCGTCGACCACCGCGCCCGCGGGCGGCGGCGTGGGTACACCGCCGAGCGCGGCGGATGCTGGCGCGGCCCCGAACAGCAAGCCGCAACTGAACGCCGCGCAGATCGCGGCGTGCATGGTCCGATTCGACATCAGGAAAGAACCCCTTTATGGATAGTTTTTATCGCGCCCCTCGGCGCGGGTGTGCCGGTGCCATCTTCTTACCGTGTAACGGCGGTCGAACCGTGAGCTTCGCTTCGTTCCGCCATACATCGTGTCCGCGGGAGATGGACCGAGCGTCGACCCGCGGCAGCGATCGAGAAAGGCCGCGCCGCACCCAGCGGGCCGCCTTTCCGAACTTCGAATGACACGCCGAACGCGTCAGAACCCGAGACTGGCTAGCAGATCGTCTACGTCCGCTTGATCCTGCACCACATCGGTACGCCCTTCCGGGCTGATCTGCGGCCCGTTGAGCAGATGGTCGGGCGTCGCGATCGAGTTCGTATCGGCCGCCAGCGCCGCCGCCGTCTGCGCGAACTGCTCGCGCCGTTCGGGGGCGATGTTTTCGACCAGCACCGTCAAGAGCTGCTGCTCTATCACGTACACGACATCCATGATCTTCTTGATGACCTGCCCGGTCAGATCCTGGAAGTCTTGCGCGAGCATGATCTCGAGCAGCTTTTGGTTGGTCGCCGCCGTGGTGTCCGGCACGCGTGCGAGGAATGCGCGCGTATCGGTCATCAGCGTCCGAACCTCTTCCCGCTCGATCGGCGCGGCGTACCACCGCTCCCAGCGGACATCGAGTTCGGCCGCATCCGTCTGCAATTGCTCTTGCAGCGGCTTGGCGATATCGATCGCCGTCAGCACGCGCTCGGCCGCCTGCTCGGTCATGTCCGCGACGTACTTCAGCCGGTCGCGCGCGTCGGGCACCGCCTCGGCGGCGAGTTCGACGTGTTTGTCCAGCCCAAGCTCGCGCATGGAATCGCGCAGCGTCTTAGTGAGTTGACCGATGCGCGCAAGGATGCGGTCGGTCGTCCGATCGGGGCTATCCGCTCCGTCCGAATGCACGTTGGTGGCCTCGTTCACGTCAGCTCCCGGTCTTAGCCATCTTCTCGAGAATCTTCGTGAGTTTTTCGTCGAGCGTGGCGGCGGTAAACGGCTTCACCACGTAGCCGCTCGCGCCGGCCTGGGCCGCCGCGATGATGTTCTCTTTCTTCGACTCGGCCGTCACCATCAGGACGGGCAAGTGCGACAGCGCCGCATCGCCACGGATGCGCTTGAGCATCTCCAAGCCGTCCATGTTCGGCATGTTCCAATCGGAAATCACGAAGTCGAAGCCGCCGCCTTGCAGGCGCGACAGGCCCGCCGCGCCGTCTTCCGCTTCGTCCACGTTCGCGTAGCCGAGTTCTTTGAGCAGGTTGCGGACGATCCGGCGCATCGTCGGAAAGTCGTCCACCACCAAGATTTTCATGCTTTTGTCCATCTTTGTTCCCTTTAACCCTAATTGGTCGGCGCGAAAAACCGGGCCCGGCCGGTCATACGCGCTGCACTCGGTCGCCCATCGCCGCGAGCCTAACCATCACTTTGCGGCTTATTTCCGATAAAGGCGCGACCTCGTCGGCCCCACCTAGCGCGATGGCTTCGCGTGGCATGCCGAAGACGACGCAGCTCGCCTCATCCTGCGCGAGAGTGTATGCGCCTGCATTTCTCATGTCTAACAGTCCCGCCGCGCCGTCGCGGCCCATCCCCGTCAGAATCACCCCGATCGCGTTCTTGCCGGCGTGCTGCGCAGCCGAGCGGAACAGCACGTCCACCGAGGGCCGGTGCCGGTTCACGGGCGGATCCTCCGACAAATGCGCGATGTAGTTCGCACCGCTACGTGCAAGCAACAGATGCGCGTGGCCCGGCGCGATATAAGCATGGCCCGGCAGCACGCGCTCGCCGTGCTCCGCTTCCTTGACCGTGATCCGGCACAGGCCGTTCAGGCGCTGCGCGAACGACTTCGTAAAGCCCGGCGGCATATGCTGTGCGATCAATACCGCCGGCGCATCGGGCGGCAACGGCACGAGCACTTCGCGAATCGCCTCGGTGCCGCCCGTCGATGCGCCCACGATAATCAGCTTTTCCGTACTGACGAGCGGATTGTTGATCATCGGCGCAGGCGCGGCCGCCGCATGCGTCGCGCCCGCGGCAGCAGCCGGAGCGACCGCACGGGCACGCACGCGGGCGCGGGCGGCCGCACGGATCTTGTCCGCGAGCTTTTCGGAATAGTCGAGCATGCCTTCGCGAATGCCGACCTTCGGCTTCGTGACGAAATCGACGGCACCCAGTTCGAGGGCGCGCAGCGTGATTTCCGAGCCGCGCTCGGTCAGCGAGGACACCATCACGACGGGCATCGGCCGCAGCCGCATCAGCTTTTCGAGGAAATCGAGCCCGTCCATGCGGGGCATTTCGACGTCGAGCGTCAGCACGTCCGGATTATGTTGCTTGATCAGCTCGCGCGCGACGAGCGGGTCCGGCGCCGTCGCGCAAACCATCATATCCGGCTGACCGTTGATGATTTCCGTCATCAGGCTCCGGATCAGCGCCGAATCGTCGACACACAATACTTTGATTTTCTGCTGCACAGGTACTACGCCTCCTCTACGGTCTTGGCGCTATTGATTGGTGTCGTGCTGCGTGCGTTTCCGCCAAAAACTTCGAGACGCGGTTTCACCGCCGGCGCACCGAACAACTCGATGCGCGGCTTGCCGGCCACGGCCCCGGCATTCGTTCCAAACAATTCCACGCGGCCGCGTTCGCGTGCGGCACGGGCATGACGCGCGGCGCGCGCTTCGGCCACTTGTTTCGCCAGCTCTTGTTCGCGCTCGGCAACGGTCGGATCTTGCTGCAGCCGCAGTTTCTTCACCATGGCCTGGCCCGTATCGGGCATGAACGCGACCTTGCGCGGATGCACGCCCTGCAAATCCTCCGCGACGATACGAATCTTTTCGAGCCCGAGATAGCGGCGCACGAACTCGGAGTTGCGATCGCCGATGTTGATCGTCGTCATGCCGGCCAACACGGCCGCGCCGCCGAATACCTTGGCTTCGAAACGCTCGCGGCGGCCGCCCATCTTAATGAGTTCGTTGATCAGCACTTCCATCGCGTACGCGCCGTAGCGCATCGAATCGGATGCCGCCTGGGCCGGCTGCTCGCCGTCGTCCGGC
Source organism: uncultured beta proteobacterium (assembly GCA_963838695.1). Lineage (GTDB taxonomy): Bacteria > Pseudomonadota > Gammaproteobacteria > Burkholderiales > Burkholderiaceae > Trinickia. The sequence continues at coordinate 117,608 of CAWIRZ010000027.1, forward strand.
AACATGAAATGGTTCATGCCGCCGATCCCGGCCGTGCGATCGTGAATGCAGGCGGCCACGCACGAGCCGAGCACGGTAACGAGCACCATGTCCTCGCGCGTCGTATAGAACTCGTTCGGCAATAGCTTCACGCCACGACGGCCGAAGTGGTTGTCGAAGTACAGATTCGTCGCAATGGGCAAGGCACTCATGCTGCCTCCTCGGGGAGCGGCGCACGCAGGTGAACAGGGGGGCGGTTCATACCGTCGCCTCCTGGTGCGTCGACGAGCGCGAGGCGTGCGAGCGGCCACCGGCCGGAACATCGCGCGCGAGTTCGTACACCGTCTGGCCGCGCAGACGGAACGCCTGCGTCACATAGGTGAAGTTCTCCGAGTGACCCGCGAACAGCAGCCCGCCCGTCTTCACGAGCGGCTCGAAACGCGAGAGCACTTGCGACTGCGTCGGCTTGTCGAAGTAGATCATCACGTTGCGGCAGAAGATCGCATCGAACGGCTGGCGCAGCCCGTAGTCGGCATCGGTCAGGTTCAATTGCGCGAACCGAATCATCGAGCGCAACTCGGGACGTACTTTGACGAGGCCCGCATGCTGACCGGTTCCCTTCAGGAAAAAGCGCTTTAGCCGCTCGGGGCTCAGCGCCTTGACCTGATCGAACGCATAGACACCCGCCTCGCCCTTGGCGAGTACTTGCGTGTCGAGATCGGTGGCTAAAATCGTCGCTTGGCGCGCCTGCGATTCGCCCAGCGCCTCGACGAGCGTCATGGCGATCGTGTACGGCTCTTCGCCCGTCGAAGCGGCCGAACACCAGATCGAAACCGGCTGCTGACGGCGCTTGACGAACTCGGCCAGGATCGGAAAATGATGCGATTCGCGGAAGAAGGCGGTGAGGTTGGTCGTCAGCGCGTTCGTGAACGCTTCCCACTCTTCGGCGCTATTTTCCGCTTCGAGCAGGTCCAGATAACGACGGAAGCTGTCCAGCCCCCGCGCACGCAAGCGCCGCGCGAGACGGCTATAGGCCATGTCGCGCTTGTGCTCGGACAGCGAAATGCCGGCGCGGCGATGAATGAGTTCACGGATCCGAGCGAAATCGGCGGAGGTGAACTCGAAATCGCGCTCGGCAAAGCCGGTGCGTTCCGGGAAACCCGGCCGCTCGTCGGCACGATCGCCGAGGGTGCCGGGCTCGGCCCGTTCGGGCCGGAACAATGCGCGCGCTGTCGTCATGGTGCTTCTCTCACTTCGTGATGGCCGGGCCGTGTCGATGCACTCATGCACCGGCTGCCGGCACGGACCGTGCCGTGCCTAGCGCTTACCGCTCCCCGCTCGCGCTGGAACACGCGCGACGCAATGAGTTGCCCGATCGCGGGCGGGGTACTAAAACGCCACATGCTCGTCTACCTTTACTGCCGGTGGCGCGCTTGCACGCGCCACCGCCTCAAAACGTTTCCCAATCGTCGTCCGACTTGCCGCTCGACATCGCGGCGGTCGGAGCCGCAGCCGCGCTAGCGGCCGGCTTCGCGCTCTTCGCAGCCGGCACGGGTGCGCTTCGCCCCGCCGCCGACGCTGGCGAAACGCTCGCCGCGCTTTTCGCGGTGGGCGCAGCCGCCGAGGACGCGGACGACGCCGATTGCGCGGTGTGCGCACTCGCGGCTTCCGACGCGCCGCCGGCCGTGCGGGCCGCAGGGCGAGCCAGTCGCGGAGCACCGGTCGCTGCCGTGGGGGAGGTCGTGTGCGCTGCGTGGGCGGCTATCGCCGTCCGCTTGGCCGTCGACGTGGCGCTCGGCTTCCCAGCCGATTTCACAGCCGATTTCGCAGCCGATTTCGCAACCGATTTCCCAGCCGGCTTAAAGGCGGCCCGCGCAGGTCCGCTGCCCGACGCCGGGGTGCCGTCGATACGCCACTGCGCAACGACGTTCTTCAGTTGGCGCGTCTGCTCTTCGAGCGACGCCGCGGCCGCAGCCGCCTGCTCGACCAGCGCCGCGTTCTGCTGCGTCACGTCGTCCATCTGCGAGAGCGCGCGATTCACGCCTTCGATGCCGGTCGATTGCTCTTCCGAGGCCGCACTGATCTCGCCCATGATGTCGGTCACGCGGCGCACGGCTTGAACGATTTCATCCATCGTCGTGCCGGCACGGCCGACGAGTTCCGAGCCGCTTGCCACCTTAGCCGCGGAATCGCCGATGAGCGCCTTGATTTCCTTGGCGGCTGCGGCGCTACGCTGCGCGAGCGAACGCACTTCACCCGCCACGACCGCGAAGCCGCGGCCTTGCTCGCCCGCACGCGCCGCTTCGACGGCCGCGTTCAGCGCGAGAATGTTGGTCTGGAACGCAATGCCTTCGATCACGCCGATGATATCGACGACCTTGTTCGAGCTCGTCGCGATGTCTTCCATCGTGGTGACGACTTGGCTCACGACGTCGCCGCCGCGCACGGCGATATCCGACGCGTTGACCGCCAGCTGGCTGGCCTGACGGGCGTTTTCCGTGTTCTGGCGCACCGTGCCCGTGAGCTGGCCCATGCTCGTCGCCGTTTGCTGCAGCGAGGCGGCTTGCTCTTCGGTGCGTTGCGACAGATCCGTATTGCCGATCGCGATTTCGCTCGCGCCGATGTCGATCGATTCCGTGCCTGCGTGCACGGCCTTGACCATCGTCGTCATCGCTTGCTGCATCCGAACGATGCCCGCATACAGGCGGCCGATCTCGTTCGTGCCGTAGGTCGTTACCGGACGCGTCAGATTGCCGTCGGCGATCAGTTCGAAATGCTCGATCGCATCGTTGATCGGCTGAACGATGAGCCCGCGCAGCGCGAGCCGAACGAAGAAGACGAGCACGATCGCCAACGCAGTTACCGCGATGATCAGCGAACTCATCAACGTGATCTGCTCGGCCGATTGATTGTGCTGCGACTCCGCATGTTCCTGACGGGCCTTCGTCACCCGTGCGGCTGCCTTGTCGAAGGCGACGAACATCGGGCTGATCTTCGTATCGGCGATCGCGTGGTACCCCGCGAGGTCGCCCGCCTGCGCGGCGGCGAACTCGGGTTCGACGCCGTCGTGCAAGAGCGCTGCGTGGCGCGCGTTGAGTTCGTCGATCATCGCCGGATCCACGCCTTCGCGCGGCGTGGTCGAGAACGTTTGCCAAGCTTGGTTCGAGGCCGTCAACAATTCCTGCGCACGCGCAAGGACCTTCTTCGCTTCGTCGGCGTTGTTCGCCTCCGACAGCGCGCGGAAACGATCGAGCGCCACCCGCGAGCGCAGCAAGTAGCTACCGGCATCGTCGAGCGAGTGGATCGTCGGCAAATCGCCGTGCGCGAGCGACTCGAGCGAGCGGTTCGCGCCCGAAAGCGCGGTGAGCCCGAGCACGCCGACCGCGATGGTCAGCGCCACGAGCACGGCACCGATAGCCGTCAACGCCGTGCGGATCGACCAGTTCTGCAACATCTTGAATCTCCGGTTGGTGCGCTCTAGCGCTTCGCCTTATTGGGCGAACGCTTCGATGAGCGCCATTTCTTTGCTGACCATCAGTTTTTCGATGTCCATCAGGATCAGCATGCGGCCGTCGACGGTACCGAGGCCCGTCAAGTATTCCGCGGTCAGCGTGGCACCGAATTCCGGTGCGGGCATGATCTGATCGGTCGTCAGCGTCAACACATCCGACACGCCGTCCACCACCATGCCGACGACGCGATGCGCGACATTCAGGATGATCACGACCGTTTGATGGTCATACTCCACGCGGCCCAAGTGGAACTTGATCCGCATGTCGACGATCGGCACGATGATGCCGCGCAGGTTGATGACGCCCTTGATGAAATCGGGCGCGTTGGCAATGCGCGTCACGCTGTCGTAGCCGCGAATTTCCTGCACCTTCAAGATGTCGATCCCGTACTCTTCCGCGCCCAGCGTGAAGATTAGGAATTCTTGACCGGCCGCGTCGGCTTGCAGTGCATCGCGACGGCTAGCGACGGTCAAGCCTTTAGCGTGATTGGTTTGGACTTCTGACACGTTAGCCCCCAAGCGGTTGGGAATTACGAAAAATTCATTGCGCCGTGCGATGCACGGCTCTCACGGTTCAACGCCGCGACGTCCACGATCAGGGCAACGCTGCCGTCGCCGAGAATCGTCGCCGCCGAAATGCCGCGCACCTTGCGGTAGTTCGTTTCGAGGTTCTTCACGACAACCTGCTGCTGGCCGACGAGTTCGTCGATCAGCATCGCGAAGCGACGGCCTTCGGTCTGCATGATCGTGACGATGCCTTGCGTCGGCTCGGTGCGCGCACCTTCCACCGAGAACACTTCGTGCAGCGGGACGAGCGGCAGGTATTCGCCGCGCACGCGCACGACACGCTCGCCGTTGGCCACCGTGTAGATGTCCTCGGCCACCGGTTGCAGCGATTCCATGACGAAGTTCAGCGGCAAGATGAAGATTTCGCTGCCGACCTTGACCGACATGCCGTCGAGGATCGCAAGCGTGAGCGGCAAGACGATGCGCGTCGTCGTGCCCTTGCCCGCGTGCGAGGTGATCTCGACATGGCCGCCCATCGATTGGATGTTGCGCTTCACGACATCCATCCCGACACCGCGGCCCGATACGTCCGTCACCTGCTCCGCCGTCGAGAAGCCCGGCATGAAAATCAGGTTCCAGACTTCCTCGTCGGACATCGATTCGCTCACCTGCATGCCTTGCTTCACCGCTTTGGCGAGAATCTTGTCGCGCCGCAGGCCCGCGCCGTCGTCGCGACACCTCGATCACGATGTTGCCGCCGTGATGCGCTGCCGACAGCACGAGCTGGCCCGCGCCGTCCTTGCCCGCCGCGCGCCGCACCTCGACGGTTTCGATGCCGTGGTCGAGACTGTTGCGCACGAGGTGAGTCAGCGGATCGATGATCCGCTCGATCAGGCTCTTGTCGAGTTCGGTCGCTTGACCGAAGGTGACAAGCTCGACTTCCTTGCCGAGTTTCGCCGCGAGATCGCGCACGAGGCGCGGGAAGCGGCTGAAAACGTAATCCATCGGCATCATGCGGATCGACATCACGGTTTCCTGCAGATCGCGCGCATTGCGCTCGAGCTGCGCCATGCCGTTGAAAAGCCGATCGTGCAGTGCCGGATCGAACGCGCTCGTCGTTTCGGCGAGCATCGCCTGCGTGATGACCAGTTCGCCGACCAGGTTGATCAATTGATCGACCTTTTCGACGCCGACGCGAATCGAGCTGCCTTCGCCCGCTGCCGCAGCCGCGGCCGGACGCGCCTTCTTGTCGTCGCCGCCCGCTTGCGCGGCGGCGGCGGGCACAACGGGCTTGGCCGGCTCGGCCTTCGGTTCCGCCTTCGGTTCCGGAGCCGCTGCAACCGGCGCGCTCGCGGTCGGCGCGGGTGCGGCGGCCGGTGCCGGCGTGCTCGGTTGGACGGCCGGTGTGCTCGCTTGCGGCGCACTTTCCGCCGGGACCGCCTCGGCCCCGGCGTCGGGCGCCATACCGCGGCCGATCGAGATCTGACTTTCGTCGATCACAAAGCAGCACACGGCGATGATGTCGTCAGACGGTACGTCGGTCTCAAGGTAGACGGTTAACTCGCCGCCGCTCTTCACCTGTCCGACGATGCTGCCCAGGTTGCCCAATTCTTCGATCAGCAGCGCCTGGTCCTTCTCCCCCACCCCCCGTAGCGTAACTTTCAGGTGAGGCCCTTCATTGTTCGACTCCTTCCTTGCCCGCCGCCGCCGCCGAGCCGTGGGCCGCTTCGACGGCCTGCTGCACGACGTGCTCCGGCGTGCCGCCCTCGGCCGGCGTGGCATTCGTTTGAACGGGCGCGCTTGCTACGGCCGCTGCGGGAGCGGGCGCTGGCGCCGGTTCGGCAGCCGGCGCACCGTTGCCTTCGACATGCAGCCGTTCGAGCTTCGCGCAGATCGCGCCGGCCGCCGCGGCATCGGGCTCGGTGCTCGAGCGGTACGCGGCGAGCTGGTCGGCCAACACGTCCTTCGTCTCGAGGAACGTGTCGATCATGTCCTTGCGCAGCTTCAACTCGTTGTTGCGCGCCCGATCGAGCAGCGATTCGAGAATGTGCGTCGTTTCCGTCAAGGCCGTGAAGCCGAACGTCGCCGCCCCGCCCTTGATCGAATGCGCCGCGCGGAAAATCGCAGCCAGATCCTCGGGATCGGGCGTACCGACGTCCAAATTGAGCAGCAACTGCTCCATTTGCGCGAGCAGTTCGTCCGCCTCGTCGAAGAACGTCTGATAAAACTGGGTAATGTCGAGTGTCATGCTTCAATCACCGCTATGAGTCGAGTGCTTCGCAGGTAGCGCGTTGTCGATCCGTTTCCATGCGCGCGCCTTGCGCCGCATATGCCTATCCTTGCCGTACCGTTCGCCGCGGTTCGTCGTCCCCCGGCCTCACGCATTGAGCGCGTCGACGAGTTCGGTCAACGTATCGGGATCGAGCGGCTTTTGAATCCAGCCCGTCGCGCCCGCCGCGCGTGCCGCATCCTTGAACGCAACGCCGTCTTCCGTCGTCAGCACGAAGATCGGAGTGGCCGCGTAAGCCGGCTGCGAACGCAGCGCCGCGATCACATCGAGCCCGCTGCGCCGGGGCATGTACTGATCGGTCAGCACGAGATCGAAACTGCTCGCCAGCGCGCTTTCCAGCCCCTCTTCGCCGTCGGGCGCCAGGGTCACCTCGTAGCCCGCCGCACGCAGCGTCGCCGCAAGGATTTCACGCATCGCGGCCGAATCGTCGATCGCCAAAATGTTCCTGATCATGAATGCCTCACCCCACGCTCGCGCGGGTTGCGTTCGTTGTGCAGCCGGCCTTCCGGAAGGCCGGCGCGCTTTTCATTTGCTCAGCGCCGCCTTGCCGGCATTCGCCGGTGCGGCCATCCCGTTCGCCCCAACCGTCGCCGTCGGCATCGGGCTCTTCGCCGATCCGGCGTCCGGCACGATCTTCCCGACGATCGGCGCGGCGCTCGCCGCGTTGTCCGACAGCGTCGTCGTGGTCGAGTCATCATGCATCAAAGCGTCCTCGGACTTTTTGTTGAGAACGATGATACTTATGCGTCTATTCTCCGGATCGAGCGGATCGGCCTTGTTCAAATTCTGCGTCGAGGCGAGCCCCAACACGCGCATGACCTTGTCCTCGTCCATCCCGCCCGCGATCAGCTCGCGACGCGACGCGTTCGCGCGGTCGGCCGATAGCTCCCAATTGCTGTAGCCCTTTCCGCCGCCCGCGTACGGCACGGCATCGGTATGGCCCTGCACGACGATGCGGTTCGGTACGTCGTTCAGCGTCTGGCCGATCGCGCGCAGGATGTCGCGCATGTACGGCTCGACGTCGTTGCTGGCCGTGGCGAACATCGGGCGCTTTTGCGTATCGACGATTTCGATGCGCAGCCCTTGCAGCGTCGAATCGATGCGGATCTGCTGCTTGAACTGACGCAGAACCGGGTTGGCCTCGATCGCGGCCATCAGCTTGACCTGCAAATCGTGAAGCCGTACCTGCTCGCGGCGCTCGAGCGCGCCCTGCAGCTGGTTCATCGCCTCGTCGTCCGCCTTGACGGCCGAATGCGTCGCACGCGAACTGGTACCGTCCGAGCGGCGCGTCACGCCGTCGGCGTCGGTCGAGATATCGCGGCCGCCGCCTTCGATAATGCTGGACTCCTGCGCGCTGCGCGTTCCGCTGCCAAGCAGCGCCGCCTTCAACGGCTGATTGAAGTATTCGGCAATGCCTTTCAATTGAACCGGCGTCACGGCGCTCAGCAGCCACATCAGCAGGAAGAACGCCATCATCGCGGTCATGAAATCCGCGTAAGCGAGCTTCCACGCGCCGCCGTGGTGCCCCTTCTTGGCAGGCGCCACACGCTTGACGACGATTGCCCGATCCTTGCCTTTAGTCATGGGGCGGTGTCCTCGCTAGCATCGCCGTTCGCCTACTTGGCCTTGACGCGGCGCACGTGCTCTTCCAGCTCGGCGAACGACGGCCGCTCGGTCGAGAACAGCACCTTGCGGCCGAACTCGACGGCGATCGCCGGCGCATAGCCGTTCAGGCTCGCGAGAATCGTGACCTTGATGCACTGGAACATCTTGGTCGATTCGGCCACGCGTTGCTCCGCGAGCGACGCCAGCGGCCCGATCAGGCCGTACGAAAGCAAAATGCCGAGGAACGTGCCGACGAGCGCTTGCGCGATCATCGCGCCGAGCACGGCGGGCGGCTTATCGGCCGACGCCATCGTATGCACCACGCCCATCACCGCCGCCACGATCCCGAACGCCGGCATCGCGTCGCCCACGCGCATCAGCGCGTGCGCCGGGCCCTCGCCCTCCGCGTGGTGCGTCTCGATCTCCTCGTCCATGAGGCTTTCGATTTCGAACGCGTTCATGTTGCCGCCCACCATCAAACGCAGGTAGTCGGTCAGGAACTCGACGATATGGTGGTCGGCGAGAATCTTCGGGTACTGCGTGAAGATCGGGCTCTTCTCGGGATCGTCGATGTCGGCTTCGAGCGTCAGCGTGCCTTCTTTACGCGCCTTTGCAAGCAAAACGTAAAGCAACGCCATCAACTCCATGTAGACGTCCTTCGTGTACTTCGAGCCCTTGAAGAGCGTCGGCAGCAGTTTGATGCGTCGCTTTGATCGTCTTGACGCCATTGCCGAGGATGAACGCGCCCAGCCCGGCGCCGGCAATCATGAGCCCTTCTTCGGGCTGCACTAGCGCGCCTAGATGGCCGCCCGCGAGCGCATAGCCGCCGAAGACGGACAATACGGTTACGAGTGTTCCAACGAAAATCAGCACTGCCGGATCCTCACAAGAGCGACGGGGAGACCGTCGTTAATCTGGTTTACGGCAGGCAGGCCGAAAACTTTGGGGGAAATGGGGGGAGGGCCGACGCCGTGTAAACCAGGACGCCGGGAGGCGGACAAGGCGGGCGGGCGCTGGCGCGGAAGGCATTGCGTCGGAAGGAGCGGCGCCCGGGCAGCACGGGCCGCTAGGCGGCCCACTCGGCGACGCCCGGCGCGCTATCGGCGCAGCCTTGTTCCGCCTTGGCCGCGGCGGATTTCTTGGTCTTGCCGGCACGCGACGGCGGCTGGCAGAGCCCGCAGACGAAACCGTGCTGCGGATCGTGCGCATGCGCGACGAAATGCGCGCGGCACCGCGTGCAGGAGGTCAGCTGGAGCATCCCCGATTCGAAGAACCGCACGAGCGTCCACGCGCGAGTCAGACTAAGCAGCGGCTCGTCGCCGTTCAACTGGGCGTGTTCGAGGTATAGGCGATAGCTCTTTACGATCGACTGGATGTTTTCGCAGCCGCCGTGTTCGGCCATAAACCGGTAGGTATTGTAAAAAAGCGACGATTGGATGTTCGGCTGCCAAGTCATGAACCAATCCGTCGAGAACGGCAGCATGCCCTTGGGCGGCGATACTCCTTTCAATTCCTTGTACAGCTTGATGAGCCGGTCACGCGATAAGCTCGTTTCCGCTTCGAGCAATTGCAGGCGCGCGCCCAATTCGATCAACTCGATGGCCAAAGTGATTTCCTTGACCTCGAGCACGACGCTCTTGGTTGCCATATCGGCCGTGTGCCCCGCTTAACTAATACCGAAAATCATGCCAAAACCGCTGCCGGACTCGAACTCGAGCCGGCTGTCTTGCGCGAGAGGGAGAGGACCGATGTCGATCAATTGATCGATTCGACCGGCTGACTGGCCATCAAAATGGCGCTGTGGGCGCCCGTGAGCGATGCCGCCTTGCCCTTGTCGGCCAACGACGAGAGCACCGTGTGATCGTCGAAGCGGAATCGGCACAGCAACTGGTTGGAAGCGGCGAGCTTCACCGTCTGCGCAAACGAAAGGTTGGCGAGGACTTCGGCCAGCTGATCGTTGATACCCATGCGGAACATGCCAACCGCCTTGTCTTCCCGCAACAGGCGTTGGGCAAGCAACAGATACGAGAGATTGACTTCTTTGATCTCGCTAAGCATTTCGCTTGTCGCGCTCATGATTCCCCCGGTCAATCGAAAGTGTCGAGCGGGGCGTGCGTTTTGGCACTTTTACCCCGGTCCCATGCAAAGCTCAGTTGTTCGGAAACGTTTGCTCGGCGATACGAGCGCCGATGCAAAACATGGCCCGTTGTTGGTCTTGGGCAAATTGTGTCGAATTGTAAAAAGAGTGGAAATAGGAAGAGCGCCGGCAGGTCAGGCCAGAAATATTCTGTACGGCGTGTAGGAATTTTTCTGACATTGAGCACCCGCGCGGGTTTGCGGGCGAGGGGCCAAATTGGTGCAGAGCGGGCACGGCAATCGCTTGGGGACCGGCGCGGCATCGGCGCCATCGGTCTAGATGATAGAAGGTCGCATCCTCGCGCGGCAACCCATGGCGGCTACTGAAAATGGGAGGACGACTTTTTTACCGGAACGGTGTAATTCCCGAGCGCCTGCTGTTTCGGCCTGTAACAAGGATTAAGGGTTTGAAAACCTGCTCAAAGCGACGAAGCCGGTTCCTGATAATGACATGGCAGCCCGAAGTGGCCGGCAGCGGCGATATTGCCGCTGCCCCACGCGACGCCGCCCGCTAAGAAAGGAGATTGACGAATGCGAATCGCTCAAATTGCGCCGCTTTACGAAGCCGTACCGCCGAAATTCTACGGAGGCACCGAACGCGTCGTGTCCTATTTGACCGAGGCGCTCGTCGAACTCGGACACGACGTCACGCTCTTCGCAAGCGGCGATTCGGTGACGTCGGCCAAGCTAGAGCCGGCCTGGCCGCGGGCGCTGCGGCTGGACCCGACGATCCGCGATCCGCTCGCGCCGCATATGCTGCTGCTCGAAAAGGTGCGCCGAGCCGCCGCCGATTTCGACGTGCTGCACTTTCACCTGGACTATTTGCCGTTCTCGCTGTTCGCCGACGCGCATACGCCGTCGTTGACGACGCTGCATGGCCGCCTCGACCTGCCCGAACTACAGCCCGTGTTCGACACCTTCGACGCGGCCAACGTCGTGTCGATTTCGCAATCGCAGCGCGCGCCGCTGCCGCAAGCCGGGTGGTGCGATACCGTCTATCACGGCTTGCCCGAACGTCTATTGGTGCCGCAGCTGCATGGCGAACCCGAATATCTGGCGTTCCTCGGGCGGATTTGTCCGGAAAAGCGCGTCGATACGGCCATCAAAATCGCCGCCATGAGTGGCCTGCCGCTCAAGATCGCCGCGAAGATCGACAAGGCGGATCAAGACTACTTCAAGCAGGAAATCGAACCGTTGCTTTCGCAGGCGCACGTCGAATTCGTCGGCGAGATCGACGAAGCGCGCAAGCCCGAGTTCCTCTCGCGCGCGAAGGCCCTGCTGTTTCCAATCGATTGGTGCGAGCCGTTCGGGCTCGTCATGATCGAAGCGATGGCCTGCGGCACACCGGTCATCGCTTTCAATCGCGGCTCGGTGCCCGAGGTTATCGACCATGCGGTGACGGGATATATCGTCGAAGACGTGCAAGGGGCCGTAGCGGCATTGCAGCGCCTGGACGAGCTTTCTCGCGACGAGATTCGCGCTCAGTTCGAACGCCGCTTCACCGCCCAAACGATGGCGCGCAACTACGTCAAGTGCTATGAGGGGCTACTCGAACAAGGTACGGGACGGAGCCGCTTGCGTAGCGTCGCAGCGGGATAACCCGCATGCCAAGCGAATGGCGCCGTCAAGCAATCGGCCGTTAATGACGACAATGAGCGCGCAAACCTGCGCAATCGCAGGATTACACGTTCGAAATAATTCGTAAAAAACGCCATGCTCATCGCCCGATATTGGGTATCACGGGTTCCGCGTATACACGGGCAGACATGAGGCCAAGCGGCTCGCGGCGAGCGCGAGCGGCGATAGGGCGCCGCATGCCGCACCGGCAGCGGCGCCGCTTGAAAGATTCGCGTTACTGCGAAATCAAAAAGCGATCGCGATTTTTGCCGACAATCCACTTCGGCGGCTTGCCGCGGCCGCTCCACGTATTGCCCGATTTCGGATCTTGGTACTTCGGCGGCAGCGGCGCCTTCTTCGGCGGACGGCCGCGCCGCGGGCCTTCGGCATAGCCGAGATCTTGAGCGCTGAGCCCAAACTCTGCGATCTTCTGCTTGATTTCGGCAATGACGTTCGCCACTTCGCTGCGACGTGCCTCGTCTGCCTGGGCCTGCAATTTTGCGATCTGCGCCTTCAGTTCCGCGTATTGGGACATCGTGGTCTCCCTTGATTGAAAAACGGGTTGCTCCGAGATTAGTCGGAATGAACGCCACTGGCAATGCTGAATTTACCCGATATGCCACGAAATCGTATGATAATTCTTAAAAACACATGCCCCGTGCGTAATCCCTCATTATTGGCCGAATTGCCGGGTGTCGAACGCCATGCAATGGAGCGCATCGACACCAATGCGGCGCTCGCTCAGAGGGCATTTGAAAGGCACTGAACGCCCGGGTGCATTGACGATTCGCCGAATGACATAGGATGACCCTCGTCGACAGTGGTCGTTAGCATTCCGAAATAACGCGACGCTATCGCTGAGCAAGAAGCGAGCACGAGCACGAGCAAGCACAAGCGCCGCTGCTAGAATCGGCCAACGACGCTCGACCATCGCGCTTCGCCGCCACTGATAAAAAAGGATGCGTCATGCCCAACCCGAATGCGCCATGTGGCGTCGAACCGAAGGTCGAACCCAGTGCCGGACCCAATACTTTGCCGAATGCCTTGCGGGATGCCTTGCTGAATGCCGGGCCGCGCAGCCGCCTGCCGCTTCGCTCGAAACGGCTCGGCTCGCTCAATCGACGGCTCGCGTTATCGATCGTATTCGGTGCCGCGCTGTCAGCCGCCAGTACCGCGCAGGCCGTATCGGCCGATATCGAAACGCTGGTCTTCGTTCGGCACGGGGAAAAGCCGGCCGAGGGTTATGGCCAACTCGACTGCCAAGGATTGAACCGGGCGTTGGCGTTGCCGGCCGTGATCGCGGCTAAATTCGGCAAGCCGGATGCGATCTACGCCCCCGATCCCTCGGTTAAGAAAAAGGACAAGGGCGAGCGATACGACTACGTCCGCCCGCTGGCGACCATCGAGCCTACCGCGATTCAATTCGCTTTACCGGTCGATACCACCTACGGATATGCGCAAATCGATGCGCTGGAACACGCTCTCGTCAAGCCGGCTCAGAGGGGAAAGCTGATCGTAACGGCGTGGGAGCATCACAAAATCGAAGCGCTCGTTCGCCACATCGTCGATCAATACGGCGATTCTCACGGCAAGCGGTGCCGGCCTGGCAAAGCGACGATTTCGACAGCATCTACGTGGTGAAGCTCGAATGGAGCGAGCAAGGCGCCAAGCCTAAGGCCACCTTCGCACTCGATCGCGAGGGCCTGAACGGGCGCTCCGTGGATTGCCCGTGCGCGGCGTTGCCCGAGCCTCAGGCCGCGACAGGCCGGTAGGCATCATCGGCCCGTATTGGGCCGCCCCCCCACCCTACGAAGCGGCAAGCTCATCGGCAATCGAAAACAACTTGCGTAACTGATGCGCCACGCCGGCTTCGAAGTTATTGCCGATGCGCGGCACGTCCGGCAGGCGCGCGATCAGATCGGGATTGGCGTTGTTCATCATGAACGGATGCCCGGCCGTTTCGAGCAGATCGATATCGTTCATGTTGTCGCCGAAAGCCACGCAATGCGAGGCTTGCATCCGAAGACGATCGAGCACGAATTGCAACGCGCGGCCTTTCGATACGTTCGACGTCATCACCTCCAAACAATCGGGCAGCGAATAGGTGACGTAGAGCGTTTCGCCGAACGCTCGGTCCAACCGCTGTGCGATTTCGGCCAAATCCGCAGGCTCGCCAATGTAAAGCACCTTTGCGATACCGCCTCCGTCGTGCGCCTGCATGTCGATGACTTCGTAGCGGAAGCCCGAATCCTGATGGAAAGCCAGCAGGTGCGGCGCATCGCGATCGATGAGCCAAGCGGTATCGGCGAATAGATTGACAATGACGCGCCCATGCCCGCCGACGATCTCCGGTTGCACGAGCCGACGGACGGCTTCGCGCGATAGATCGCGCGAGTGGATCATCGTGTCGTCGGGCGCATGAACGCGCGCACCGTTCGATGTCACGAGATAGGGACGAATGCCGAGGACATCCCGTATGCCCGCGACATCGCGGTAATGACGGCCTGTCGCGATCATGAATTGAACGCCGGCCTGCTCGAGCCGGCGCACCGTCGCCACGGTGAAGGGATCCAGTTGATGATCGCTGTTCAGTAGCGTTCCATCGAGATCGGTGGCGACAAGCTTATACATGGCAGAAGGCAAAGCGGTAGGTGACCGAAAAAGGAAAACGATACGGCGGCTATTCTAAGCCGCCGCGCCGGGGTCGCGCACCGAACCGGCGCACGCGCGCCGGGCGAGTTCGAGCGCCCCATGCGCCGAATCGGCCCGCGGCTGGCGCAATCGGGCCCGATGCGAAACCGGCACGAACGCGGCCAGCGGCACGGCCAGCCCACCGCACAACGCGACCGGAAGCGCGGCGCTTGGATCGAGGGCATCGACGAGCTTCGCGATGTCGGCGCCGGCTTGCGCCAGCAGCGCAGCGGCCACCGGGTGATCGCGATGGGCGAGCACGACCGGTGCGAGGCTTGCGTAGGCCGTCTGATTCGCTTCGCAGAGCCAGACGACGAGCGCATCGCGATCAGCCACATCGATTCGGGCGAGCAGCGCGGCGGAAAACGCATCGGGCGCAGCGCGACCGTCGAGCGTTTGCTGAGCATGCACGACCGCGCGCAAGCCAAGCCATGCGCCGCTCGCTTCGTCTCCCGACGGAAAACCGTAGCCGCCTGCGATGCCCCATGTGCCGTCAAGCTCGAGCACGGCGGCGATGCTGCCTGTGCCTACGGCCACCACCACGCCCGGCTCGCCGCCATGCGCACCGAGGAGCGTTGTGTAGGCGTCGCTTTGCACGTCCAACGCCGCGAGTGGCGGCGCGTGCGCGACGAACTCGGCAAGCCAGTCCCGATTGTTCACGCCGGCCAAGCCGCAGCCGAGCGCGCAATGCGCCCAATCGAGCCGCAACCCCGCCGAGGCGAACGCTTGCCCACAGGCGTCTTCGATCGCCTGCCAGGCGCGCGCCACCCCGAGCCCGAGCCCCGAAGCGCCACCTGCGGCTTGCGCGAGTTCGACGCCGCGCGCATCGGCCAACACCACCCGCGTGCCGGTTCCGCCACCATCGATACCGATCAGATAATGCGTTGCTTCCATGTCCACCACCTACGGCGTGCCGCCGCTTCGCTAACCAAACAAACCGACCGAGAGATTATCGGCTCCGGGGGACGCCGCCAATCTCCCGAACGGCCTAGTTTCCCATGCGGGCCGATCCGCTATGCTTCGGAGCTATCGCAGCCGGCATCTTCCCGCGAATCGAGCAACGGCGGGCTTCGGGTACCGGCGCACCGTAAAACGACGGTGTGCGCTCGCGCATCGTGCCCTTGAGAGAACCCCATGACCGAACGCTGCAACTGGGTAAGAACCGCCGCCGACGCGCACTATCACGACACCGAATGGGGCGTGCCCTCGCGGGACGATCGGCATTTGTTCGAAATGCTCGTACTCGAAGGCGCCCAAGCGGGCCTCTCGTGGTCGACGATTCTCAACAAGCGCGAGAATTATCGCCTGGCGTTCGAGGATTTCGATGTCGAGGCGGTCGCGCGTTTCACGCCCGAGAAAATCGAAGCGCTTTTGCAAAACCCCGGCATTGTGCGCAACCGCGCCAAGGTCGAAGCGGCGGTCCTCAATGCCCGAGCCGTCCTGCGCATTCGCGAAGAACATGGCTCGCTCGCCCATTTCGTGTGGTCGTTCGTCGGTGGGGAGCCTGTCCAAAACGACTGGGCGCTTTATAAAGAACATGCGCCGGCGTCCACGCCGGCCTCGGATGCGCTCAGCAAGGCGCTGAAGGGCTACGGCTGCAAATTCGTCGGCTCGACGATCTGCTACGCGTTCATGCAGGCGGTCGGCATGGTCAATGACCATCAAACGAATTGCGCGTCACGGGAACGCTGCGCCGCGCTCGCCAAACGCGCGGCGGTGTAGGGAATTTTTTAGCGGTTCGGGCTTGGCTCTGGGCTTCGGGCTTCGGGCTTCGGGCTTCGCGGGCGCCGCAGCGTTGCGCCTCGGCGCTGGTAGCCTAGCGCCGCTGCACGCCGGCAACGAACGGCGGCTCTCCTCGGAGCGGCCGTCCCCCGCACGCAACAGTCGGCAAAAAATGCTTGATCGCGCTGCCCGTGATAGGGAATATCCCAAAATGACCTCCAGCTTCGCCGGTCACGGCCGATATAGCAGTCACGAGTAACGATTTACCGCTGCGTCCGGCAGCCGATCAACATCATGAAAACATTGCACTTCCTGACGCACCAGGAACTGTTCGATCACGCCGTCGATCACCTATTCGCTCAGCGGCAAGCGGCCCTGCTGCCGCGCGGCGGCGGCGCCTATCACGGCTTTCGCGGCGGGTGCCCCATCGGGCGCCTCATTCATCCCCGCGACTACATGACCGTGATGGAAGGCGTGCCCGTGCGTTACATCGACAAGCCGCCCACCGCCGTTCCGCCTTATATGGATGCAGGGGTGGCCGCGCTCAAAAAGGCGCTGCTCAAAGCACGCGTGAACATCTACGATCCGACGACCGTCAGCCTGCTGAGCTGCCTACAGAACGTGCACGATGCATTCGGCGTCTGGGAATGGCGCGAACGGCTCGCGTCCATCTCGCGACAATTCGGCTTGTCGTCTGCGCGGCTCGAAAAGCACGCGGCTTAAGCCCTTCGTTCGATCGAAAACACCCGAGAGCACCCGTAAACGCCCGCGAACGCGGGCGGTACGGCGTGGGTTGCAGACCCAAAGCAAACGGCGGTGCAGCTTCTTTCGAAGCTCACCGCCGTTGGTATTCCAAGCTTCGCGCGCGCTTACGAGCGGCGCGTTGGCCTTTAGTGCAGCTTCTTCGGCAGCATTTGGCTGCGCAGACGCTTATGCAGGCGCTTCACCGCAGCGGCCTTCTTGCGCTTACGCACAGCCGTCGGCTTTTCATACGATTGGCGCTCGCGCAGTTCTGCGATCAAGCCGTTTTTTTCGATGGCGCGACGGAAGCGGCGGATCGCCACTTCGAACGGCTCGTTTTCCTTCAGAAGAATGGTCGTCATGGATATCCCAAAGTTACGTTCAAATGCGTAGCGCGCCTTCGCGCACGCGCCGGTCCGACGGGCGTCACTGCCATGCCGCCGTGCACCGGATATGCGGTGCGGGCTCGGCCGGACTAGCTTGAAAAGAGAGAGCGGAGAGTTCACCGCGCACGCCGGCCGGCACCTACCCATTGCCGACGCCGCGTTTGACTGCCGGAGCTGAACCTGCCAATGCCAATACCACTCGCGAAGCACCGCGAGCCCGTCGCGGAGCCGGCCAGCGCGGCCATGCGATGCGACGAAAGGGCGGCAGATCTCAAATGAAAACGGCAGCGATCTCAATTCGACCCGCGATGATATCAGAGAAACGCACAACATGCCAGCTTTGATCGAATTTCCTTTCATCGACTTTTCGATGCCCCGGGCTGCGGCGTCTTCTCCACGTCACCCTACCGGCCGGATACCCCTCTCGCAGTCGCCATCGTGGTCGTCATCGCCAGTCGGTCATCGGTTATCGAATCCCCTTCGCACAGCGCGGGCCACTGACGCCAATTCGCCGCGACCCGACCTGACAACATGCCATCGTCCCCCTTTCCCGAGCCCTCAAAAGGGCCCCGAACAGCGCCAATTAGCAAACGTTAAGTTTTTCTCAAAAGCCTTATCCATCAAGGCGCTCCAGGCAATTTTCCCTTCCGGACACACGAATTCGTCGTTCGCTCCCTAAAGTTTTTTCTCGCCCTCGCCGACAACCAGGACAGGCGGGCAGCGCCATTCGCGAAAGCGCGACGCCGAACCCCGAACCGGCCAAGTCCCTGGACCAGTAATTCCAAACGAGGAAGCAAAATGCTTAACATCAACACCAACATCCTGTCGCTCGCAAACGCAGACGAACCTGTCGGGTTCGCAAAGCGCGCTGTCGCAAGCCATCAACCGCTTGTCGTCGGGCAAGCGCATCAACACGGCGGCCGACGACGCAGCAGGTCTCGCGATCGTGACGACGCAGCAAGCGTCGATCAACGCGCTGAACCAAGGTGTGCAAAACGCGAACGACGGTATCTCGATGGTGCAAACGGCTGCCGGCGCGATCTCGTCGACGGTTGCCAACTTGCAACGTATCCGCCAGCTGGCAGTTGAATCGGGCGACGGTTCGCTCGGCTACGGCTGCTCAAGCTAGCCTGCAAACGGAAGTTTCGACGCGTCTGACGGAAATCAACCGCGTTGAAGCGCAAACGACGTTCAACGGCCAAAACGTGCTGGGCGGCCTGAGCAGCGTGAACTTCCAAATCGGCGCGAGCGCCAACCAAACGCTGACGGCAAACTTCGGCACGACGTCGTGGACGACGACGGGCCTGGGCGTGTCGGGCGTCGACATCTCGTCGACGTCGGGCGCACAAAACGCGATCACGGCAATCGACGCCGCGCTGGCGCAAGTGAACAGCTTCCAAGCAACGCTGGGTGCAACGCAAAACACGTTCTCGGCTGCGATCACGAACACGCAAACGACGTCGACGAACTTGGCTTCGGCTCAGTCGCAACTGCAAGACGCCGACTTCGCGCAAGAAACGGCCAACCTGTCGAAGGCGCAAGTGCTGCAACAAGCCGGTATCTCGGTGCTGGCGCAAGCGAACTCGCTGCCGCAACAAGTGCTCAAGCTCCTCGGCTAAGCCAAGCTTGAGCGGCGCACGGCGAGGGGCGTATCGACCTCGCCGCGCGGCCGGGCCCGGCTAAAGCGCCCGCCTCGCCGAGGCCCGGAAAGACGAAGTAATCGTAGCGGGAGGCTTGCCTCCCGTTACGCATTGGTAGCGGGCCGGGTCACCCAGGTGAGCCGCCTCATTTGGACCCAGCATTGCGGTATTAGACGGAGCTTGGCATGAGTAGCGTATCTTCGAGCAGCACCAGTTCAGTTCTTCAGCAAGCGGCACAGTCGATTCTGAGCGGCGTCACGAACTCGCAGCTCGATGTCAATTCGCTGGTCTCCGCGCTGGTAACGGGCGCAACCGCTGCGCAATCGCAGACGATCGCCGCGGCCGCAACGAGCGACAGCACGCAATTGTCCGCGCTCGGCACGATGCAATCGTCGATGTCCAACTTGCTGAACTCGCTGAGCGGGCTATCGGACGGCAGCATCTTTTCGTCGCTCTCCGCCGCCATGAGCGGCTCGGGCATTACAGCTACGACGACGACGGGCGCCGCTGCGGGCTCGTACTCGGTCAGCGTGCAACAAATCGCCACGGCGAACCAAATTTCGTCCAAAGCCTATGCGGCTAACGCCACGCTCGGCACGGGCAACTTGAATATCAGCGTCGGCAGCAGCTCGATGACTGTTGCGCTGACCTCGTCGAATAACACCCTGTCGGGCATCGCATCGGCGATCAACGGCGCTTCGAACAACCCGGGCGTGACCGCTTCCGTCGTCACCGGCACGGACGGACAACACCTCGTGCTGACCTCGACGCAAACGGGCGCCGCGAACGCCGTGACCGTCTCCGCCGATCCGAGCGTGGATGCCGGCATGGCCACGGCCAACTTCGCGCAAGTGACGGGCGGCCAAGACGCCAAGCTGACGGTCAGCGGCACGCCGGTGGATAGCGCGAGCAACAACGTGACGACGGCGCTCTCGGGCGTGACACTGAGCCTCACATCGGCCTCCGTCGGCACGACGCAAAGCCTGTCCGTCGCGACCAACACGTCGTCAATCGCCACGGCCCTGCAGAACTTCACCACGGCGTACAACTCGTGGGTGTCGACGGTTCAGTCGCTGTCCTCATACGACTCGACCAGCAATACGTCGGGCCCGCTACTCGGCGATGCGATGCTGAACTCGGCGGTGAACGGAATCGCCTCGATCATGGCGAGCGGTATCACGGTCGGCAGCACGACCTACAGTCTTGCGCAGCTCGGCTTGAATTTGAAAGACGACGGCACGGTGACGCTGGATTCGTCGGCGTTGCAATCGACGCTGGCCGCCAACCCCTCGCTCGTATCGAACACGTTCAACGGCACGAACGGCATCGGCGAACAGTTGAGCTCGTTCATCAGCTCCTACACGACCGCCGTGACGGGTCAGATCGCTCAGCGCGATACGACGCTGCAATCCGACTTGACCTCGCAGCAGGCGGCGCAAGCGAGTCTATCGGCGTACCAGGCAAGCTTGACGTCGCAGTATCAGGCCGAGTTCTCGCAGTTGAACACGATCATGTCGCAGACGGCGAACAACACGTCGTACCTCAATCAATTGTTCGGTGGTAACGGCTCGGCCGGTACGATCAACAAGGCGTAACCGAAGCATTGAATAGGGAGTTGGCCGATATGTCGAATGAATCACTTGCGCGCGCCTATGAATTGACGCGCACGCTTGTCGCCGCGCTCGATGCTGGCGACTTTGCTTTCGCTGCCGATCTCGCGGAACAGCGCTCGCCGCTGTTGATGACGCTCGAGCGAGAGCAGACGGACGAAGATCTCGCGCTGATCCGCAAAATCATGGCGATGAACACGTCGATCGCGAGCAAGGCTTCGGCTGCGCGCGACACCCTGGTGGCGAGCCACAGCGATGCGCGCCAACGCGTATCGGCGGCACGTCAGTACCTGTCGGGCGGGCAGATTCGCTAAGGACAAGAAATAACGAAGAACAACCGCATGAAGTGGATGCGGTGTGTCACTCTCGAAGCCGCAGCAATGCGGCTTTATTTTTTCCGCGCGCCCTTTCCTATCGTGCACCGGACAAATTGAACCGGAATTGATGCTTTTTTCGGGCAATGCCCTGCCGGGATCGGCTGGCACACTGTCTACTCGCCGCCGTGTGCCTGCGCACGGTGCGGCCAAAGCTATATTCAATCGATCGAGATTCATTCATGCACCCGTCGAGCATTGCGGCCGGCCCGCGCCGCGTC
Source organism: uncultured beta proteobacterium (assembly GCA_963838695.1). Taxonomy (GTDB): domain Bacteria; phylum Pseudomonadota; class Gammaproteobacteria; order Burkholderiales; family Burkholderiaceae; genus Trinickia. The sequence continues at coordinate 138,638 of CAWIRZ010000027.1, forward strand.
GAGATTCGTCAGATCTTCTATTCGGAGGAAACGCGCCAGCAACTCGATCCGGGCTTCATCCCGCTCGACAACTGCGGCCAGCGGCCCGACTGGCGCGAGTATTGGCCGATCCGCACGTTTCTTCAGAGCAACAAGCTCGACGAGAACACGCTGTACGGATTCTTTTCGCCGAAGTTCGGCAAGAAGACGACGCTCGATTCGGCCCAAGTCAATGAGTTCATTGCCACGGTTTCGCGCGATGTCGACGTCATCGGCTTCTCGCCGTTCTTCGATCAAGGGGCCGTGCATCTGAACGCGTTCGACCAGGCCGCCACCAATCACGCCAATAGCTGGCCGGTGTTCGAGCAAGCCGTTGCATTCGTTGCGCCGGGTATCGATCCGCACCATGCCGTGATGGATTCCCGCCATATGATCTTTTGCAATTACTTCGTGGCGACGCCGGCGTTTTGGCGGCGTTGGTTGGCGGTGAACGAAGTCTTGTTCGCGGTGGCGGAGGCGGGTACGAGCGGGCTCGCGCAATTGCTCAACGGCTCGATTCCCTATGCGAACGGTTTTGTGCCGGCCAAGGTGTTCGTGCAAGAGCGCGTTGTCTCGCTGGTGCTGCTCGGCGAACGACATTGGCGCGTGCGGCATTTCGATCCGATGCGCCTGCCGATGTCCGGGTCGATCGTTAGCCCGTATCCGGCGGATTTGCTGGTGCTCGATGCGCTGAAGACGGCCGCGATCGAACATGGGAGCCAGAACTATTTGAAGATCTTCCAGCAAGTGCGCAATACGCTGGCGGAGACGGCGCGGCGGGCTAGGGGGATGTAAGGGTAAGGCTTCGCAGCGGACGCTCACCCACTGCCAAGCCGTCGCATAAGTTCGCAGGCCGAAGCCAGGCTCAACGTTCGAGACACTTGACGTTACCTGTATGCGCACGCCACATCGCATCGAATTGCGCCTCCAGCGTGCGGGCGAATCGATCGGGCCGGCATAGCGACGAATTGGCCACACGCGCGCGCAATCCCCCACGCAATGCGGCCAAAGCCTGCCGATCGCTTGCGAACGCAACAGCCTTGACGACGTAGTCGTCATCATCCCGCGCAATCCACTCGCCCAGCTCGACGCTTTGCACCACGCTTTCGCACAGGTGCCCGAGGAAGCGATCGCCATGCCGGCATAGCACCGGCACTCCCATCCAGAGGCTTTCCGCCGTCGTCGTGCCGCCCGGATACGGGAACGGGCTCAGCGAGATATCGATGCGGTTGTACGCCGCCAAGTATTCCTCTCGAGGCGACGGCCCTTCCATCACGAGCCGATCGGCCGCGACTCCATGCGCAGCAAAGCGAGCGATCGTCGCCGCGCGCTGGCTCTCGTCGGCGAGCTGCTGCGCCTTGAGAAACAGCCGCGCACTTGGCACCGCGCGCAAGATGCGCGACCACACCGCCACCACGCCGTCGTTGACCTTCACCAGATCGCTAAAACAGCCGAACGTAAGCGGGCGGCTCATATCGTTCAATGCCGCTGCATCCACCGGTACGGCCGGCTCGGGAGGCGTGAAGCACAGGTAGCCGTGCGGCAACCGCCACGGCCGTTCGACAAATTGCCCCGCTTCGTCGGGCGGCAACACCCATTCGTCGCCAAGCACGTAGTCGATCGCGGAAAGTCCTGTCGACGCGAAGTAGCCGATCCAGCTCACCTGTATCGGCGCCGGCTTCCAAGCGAATACCGGGAGCCGGTTGGCATCGGTGTGCCCCGACATGTCGAACAGAATGTGCACGCCGTCGTTGCGTATCGTCGTCGCGGCGGCTTCGTCGGTCAAGCCAACCAAGCTGCGCCATGCGGCGAAGCGCGGCTTTAACCGCCGCGTCACAGCGTCTTCGTATGGACGCGTCGAATAGGCGACGAGCTGTACACGTGCGGGATCCAACTGCGCGAGCACGCTTTCGAGAAAGAACCCGACCGGATGCGTGCGGAAATCCCCCGATACGAAGCCGATTCGCAACGGCGCACCGGGCATTCGATTGACTAGCCATTGAGAAAACGGCCGCGCCGTTTCCTCCGCCATGCGGCCGAAGGCCAGCGCTTCCGTTAAATACTCGCTGGGCGAGACTTCTTGCGCGAAGCTCAGCGTGAACAGCAGATTGCTCCACGCTTCGCCCCATGTCGGCCGCAACGCGATGGCCCGGCGGAAAGCTGCGATCGCTGCCGCATGCTCGCCCGTTTCGCGCAGCACAATGCCGAGATTCAGCGCAACCTGCGGCTCATGCGGCAACAAGCGTTGTGCCTGTTCGTAACAGGCGGCCGCCTCGGCCAGCCTACGCTGCGTCTTCAACGCATTGCCGAGATTGTTGTGGGCTTCGCCGAACGTCGGCTGCAATTCGATCGCACGGCGACAATGCACTTCGGCCGTCTCGCTCTCGCCGAGTTCGCGCAGCACGTTGCCAAGGTTGCTATGCGCTTGCGCAAACTGCGGATTGATCGACACCGCCTGACGAAAGCTCGCCGCCGCGGCGGCCGGCAGCCGCATTTGCTGCAGCACCATGCCGAGGTTGTTGTGGGACCGAAAATGATTCGAATCGAGCGCGAGCGCCTGTTCGTAGCTTTCCACGGCGGCCTCGAGCTTGCCCCATCCTCGCAGCGCACTGCCCAGATTGTCGAAGTACGTAGCCTGCGGGCTGATTTCGATTGCACGCCCGATCAATTCGAGCGCGTCGGCATGGCGCTGTTCCTGCATCGCGATCACGCCGAGCAAGTGCAATGCGTCGGCATGGCGCGGCATGCGCGCGATCGCCGCTTCATAGCGGGCACGCGCCTCTTGCAGACGGCCGCCGCGATGATGGAGCAGGCCGTCCTCCACGAGCGCGAAAGCGCCCTGATCGGCCACGGTCATTGCGTCATCTCCTTGGTCTTCGTTTGCCACATTTGTTCGATCGCCGTCATCCAATGGGCGGCGAAACGTGGTGCGTCGGCGAGCGGCGAACGCTCCACGCGTTCGCGCAGCCCTGCGCGCAACGTCGCGAGCGCGGGTAAATCGGCCGCCGCCGCAATGGCACGCGCAATATAGTCTTCCGTATCGGCCGCAATCCATTCATGCAAGCCGACCGTCTTCACGACGAGTTCGCCCAAATGCGAGAGAAAGCGATCGCCCGCACGCGTCAATACGGGTACGCCCATCCAGAGCCCTTCGACGCTCGTCGTGCCGCCGGGATAAGGGAACGGGTCGAGTGCGAGGTCCACACGGCCGTAGGTGCCGAAATACTGCTCACGGCCGGAAGGTCCTTCGAGTAGTAGGCGCGCCGCGTCGATACCGTGCGCGGCGAATCGCGCGTAGGTTTCGCGCAAGATCGAAGGCTCGCCGAGTTGATGATTTTTCAACAACAACTTGGCGTGCGGCACCGCGTGCAAGATGCGCGACCATGCGGCCAGCACGCCGTCGTTGAGTTTCTTGTGGTTGTTCAAGCAGCCGAACGTGACATAGCCGTTCGCGAGTGCGGGCAACGGTGCGACCGTCGCATGCTCGGCCGGCAGCGTGAAGCATAAGTAGCTATCGGGCAAACGCCAAACGCGCTCGGTGTATTGCCCCTCCTCGCCCGGCGGGACCACATGCGGATCGGCAACGAGGAAGTCGATCTCGGCGAGGCCCGTCGTCGCGAAGTAGCCGAGCCAACTCACCTGCACCGGCGCCGGCCGCCATGCGAACATCGGCAGCCGATTGCGTCCCGTATGCCCCGATAGATCGATGAGCACATCGATGCGATCGTCGTGGATACGCTGCGCGAGCGCGGCATCGTCCAGTTCCGCCACGTGGCGCCAGAGTGCAAAGCGCGGCTTGATCCGGGCTGTCAGTTCGTCGCTGTGTACCGCGTTCGAGTAGGCGATCGGCTCGATGCGAGCCCGATCGAATTGCGCCAACACCGATTCGAAAAAGTAGCCGACGGGATGTTTGCGCAAATCGGCCGAGACGAAACCCACGCGCAACGCGCGGCCGATGCGTGAGGTATCGGTCAGTGCCGGCCATTGCGTATAGGGCGTGGCGCGTGCCCGCATCTTTTCGCCGAAATAACGCGCATCGGCTAGGTGCGTGCTCGCCGACCAATTCGATACATACGATTGCCCGAACAGCACGCACGTGTGCGATTCGCCGAAATCGGGATCGAGCGCGAGTGCGTCGCGATAGCAGACCAGGGCGGCATCCGGTTCGCCGAGATCCGCGAGGATCGTGCCGAGGTTGTTGTGGAACGACGGCGTATCGCCGCGCAACTCGATCGCTCGACGCGCGAAGCTCAGCGCCCGCTCCGGTGCACCGAGGCGTCGCAGCGCGTTGGCGAGGTTGTGGTACCCATCGGCGAAATCGGGCTTGAGTGCGATCGCGCGCTCGTAGCACGGTACCGCTTCGGGCACGCGAGCCGCGCCGTTCAACGCATTGCCGAGCGTGTTATGCGCCTGAGCCGATTCGGGCGTGAGTTCGGTCACGCGCCGATAGGCTTCGATCGCGCCAGGGATATCGCCGCGGTGCATGAGGACACTCGCGAGCTTGTCGTGAGCGACGGCCAATTGCGGCGCAAGCGCAATCGTTTCTCGCAAGCATTCGAGCGCCGCGTCGCCGTGGCCCTTCGCTTGAAGTGCGATACCCAGGTTTAAATGCGCTTCGGCAAACGCCGGCTTCGCGCCTATCGCTTTTCCATAGGAGGCGATCGCGGCATCGAGTTCGCCCATGTCTTTCAGTGCGTTGCCGAGGTTGTTATAAGCCTCGGCATAACCAGGCTTGAGTTCGATCGCGCGCGCGCAACTCATGAGCGCGGCGGCCGCGTCGCCTGTCTCGCGCAATGCGTTGCCGAGATTGTTGTGGGCATCGGCGTAGTCGGCTTTGAGTTCGACGGCCCGTCGATAGGCGAGCACAGCATCGTCGAGCTTTTGCGCCTCGCGCAGCGCATTGCCGAGATTGTTGAAGTAGATCGGGCTCGCATGTGCGGCGATCGATTCGCGCATCAGCGCGATGCCGGCCTCGCTCTGTCCGATCTGGCAAGCGAGCAGGCCCATGAAATGCAGCGCGTCGGGATGCTTCGGCTGTTTGTCGAGAATGCGCGTGTAAAGCGCCTTCGCGTCGGCAAGCCGCCCCGCCTGATGGTGAGCCAACGCTGTGTTCAGCAGCCGGGCGGTGTCTTGCATGGTCGATCCAGTCATGGGAAAAGGCAGCAGCGCGCGTGTCGCATCGTCATGCCGCAGTGCTGCTTTGCGCCGCGCTCAAACGCGCTACGCCATCGCGCCACATGCCCTCGAACGCCGTTTCGAGGTGGCGTGCGTAGCGCGCTGCATCGCAGAGCGGGGAAGCGAGCAAGGCCGCGCGTGAGGTCGCGCGCAATGCGGCGAGGCGCGGGGCATCGGCGGCGAAAGCGATCGCTTTGGCCACGTATTCCTCGTCGTCCTGCGCAATCCAATCGGGCAAGCCCGCCGAATGCAGCATGCTCGTGCAGATGTTCGACAAGAACCGATCGCCGCGTCGGCACAAAACGGGCACCCCCATCCATAGCCCCTCGACGCTTGTGGTGCCGCCCGGATAAGGGAATGGGCTCAGCGCGATATCGATGCGGTTGTATGCCGCGAAATACTCGCCTCGCGGAGAACGCCCTTCGAGAATCAAGCGCGACGCGTCGATGCCGCGTTTGGCGAATCGTTCGATCGTGGCTTCGCGTGTCGGTGCATCGTCGAGTTGCTTCGCTTTGAGGAATAGACGCGAACCGGCCACCGCGTGCAGGATGCGCGCCCATACATCGACGACGCGATCGTTCATCTTCATCAAATGATTGAAGCAACCGAACGTGACATGGCCTTGCGTCGCAAGCGGCAGCGGGCCGACATCGACGCGTTCGGCCGGCGGCGTGAAGCACAGGTAACTATCGGGCAAGCGCCAGAGCCGTTCCGTGTAGTGGGCTTGCGCCCCCTCGGGCAGCACATGCGGATCGCCGAGCAGGTAATCCATGGCCGGCAGGCCCGTGCTGGCGAAGTAGCCGAGCCAGCTCGCTTGCACCGGCGCCGCGCGCCATGCGAATAACGGCAAGCGGTTGTAGTTCATGTGGCCCGAGAGATCGAGCAACAGATCGATACGATCGTCGCGGATGCGCGCCGCGGCTTGCTCGTCGCTTAGCGAGGCCAGCGGTGTCCAGGCCGAGAAATGCGGTTTGATGCGTGCGGTGAGCGCATCTTCGAATCGGCGGGTCGGGTAGGCGACGAGTTCGATGCGGCTGCGGTCGATATGGGCGAGCAGGCTTTCGAGGAAATGGCCCGTCGGATGGATCTTCAGATCGCCCGAGACGAAACCGACGCGCAGCGGCCCCTTGCGCTGAGGCGCCATCGAGCCGAGCCAATTGCGCCACGGCCGCGCTTCGGCTGTCGCGATTCGGCCGTAGTCCACGGCCTCCGCCAGATAGGCGGCCGGGTCCAGATCCTCGCGATAGCTGAGGATGAACAGCAGGTTGCTGCGTGCCTCCAACAGGCCAGGCTTCAATGCGATGGCACGGCGATACGCCGCGATCGCCGCATCGAGGTCGCCTAGATCGACGAGGGCATTGGCCAGGTTGTTGTGCGCTTCGGCGTAATCGGGCTGCAAGGCGATCACCGTCTCGTAGCAGCTCACGGCCTGGGTGTATTGCCCTTCCTCGCGCAGCAGATTGCCCAGGTTGTTGTGCGCAGGCACGTAACCGGGCTTGAGCGCGATGGCCTGCCTGAAGCTTTCCATCGCTGCGGCACGCATCCCGCGCGCCGCGAGCGCATTGCCGAGGTTCCCGTAGAAAATCTCGCTCTCACGGTGGGCCAAGGCCCGCATGATGAGTTCGCTCGCCTGCGCGTAATTGCCGTGGTGATAGGCGACGAGGCCGAGCAAGTGCAACGCATCCGAATGATTCGGATCGGCAGCGAGGATTTCGCGGTAGATCGCCGCGGCCTGCTCGAAACGGCCCGCCTGTTGATGGGCGAGGCCGAGTTCGATGGGGGGGCAATGGGGAAGCTCAGACGTAGCGGGAACGGCAGGCGCAATCGGTGCGGCTGCCGCCGCGGCATGAGCCGAGGCCGTACCGCGGCCAGCCACAAGCGGCGGCGTCACGAACCGGATCGCGCCCTGCGTAGGTTTCGCGGCCTCGCCTTCCGACGCTACACCGGATATCGCTTGCCCGCGGTCGCCTCGGTTCAACTGGTCGACCGGATTCGTGAACAGCCGGCCCGGCATCGACCCACGTTCATTCGCCATACTTGCGCAGATATCGCTCGTAACCGGCGCGCCAGGGCGGTGTGTTGAACGCGCCTGCGCTTTCATGTACGACGCTGATCGGCCAGGTGCCCATCTTCAAGCCCTTGAGTTCCGATTGGCGGCAGAAATCCATATCGTAGAAATGGAAGTCGAACTGTTCGTCGAAACGTACGCCGCTTTCGACCAAGCGCGCGCTGTCGGCAACGAGCATGAGCCCGTCCAGCAGTTTGCATTCGACGCCTGCCGGCCCGAAGTACGACACGCCTTCGCTGGCCACGCCCGTGCCGTGTCCGACACAACCGCTCAGGTACTCCGGGGTGTCCCACGTGAATTGCGGCGTCGCGAACGCCCAAGCCGGCTGATGCGGCGAGCGTCGGCGATTACCCGCCAGGCCGAGGACGTCGAACTGCCGCAGCCCTTCGCGGATGCGTTCCATCCAGAAGAAATCGGTGATCGAGACGTCATCGTGCACGAATACGAGGATGGCCGGGCTGCCGGCCGCCTGCTCGATTGCGGCGTTATAAAGCGCGGGCAGACCGGTCGTGTTGTTGTCGAACAGCAGCAGCTCGGGCGCATTCGCCTTGTGCATCACGGCCAGCGAACGGCCGAGCGCGGTTTCGCGCAGGAAGCTGTCTTGCGAATGGCGCGTGGCGCAGACCAATCTGATAGGCGTGGTCGAGAGGACGGGGGGCCGTGCAGTGTGAATTGCAGGCGCCTGCGCACTTGCAGCGGCAGTCCCATTCGACGAAAGTGGTGAACCCGCGGACGACATACCGTTGTGCGTATGGTCAGCGCCTGGCGAAGCCGTAGCGTTCTTGGCGAACAGGAAGAACGGTTCGCGTTCGTTGCATCCCCAGGCGTTTTCATCCAGGTCGCCGAGCACGGTCTCGTGCGGATAGAGTTCGCCGCTGAACCCGGCGGCGCGGAAGTACTCGGCGATGTCCGCACCGAAGAATCGGACGTGATCGGCTTGCCCGAAATAGCGTGTCGCGAATCGGGCCGAAGGCGCCTTCGTCAACTCGAACGTATACTTGAGCACAGGCGAGTATGGCGTCTGCGCGATAAGATGGCCACCCGGCTTCAAGCATCGATGGAATTCGGCCAGCGCCGCTTCGGGGTGATCGACGTGCTCAAGGACATGGTTGCAAATGATCAGATCGAAGTGGCCGTCGGCGAAGTCGAGCGCTTCGACATTGATCTTGCGGTGCCCAACTGCACGAGGGAACAGATCGCCGGCGACATATTCCCGAGGCGCGAGCCTCCGGATCCGCGGCTCGAGGCCAGGCTCCGGGGCGACGTGCAGAATGCGCATTTCGCTTGCCCGTTCGAGTAAGCCCGACAACGCAATGTAGAGCCAAAGGTGGCGCTCGCGGTCGTTGCAGCCGCACTTGGGACAGAGATGCCGCTCGAGCGTCGAGCCGACTGGCTCGATTTCCTCAAGGAAAGATCGATCGACGCCATGCGGATGCGGCAACCACGCATCGACGTCCTGCTCGCAGACCGCGCAAACCTTGCGTTGCGAACGCACCAAGGGCCGCGCCGTCGAAGCGCCTTTGGTCATTCGCGCCACAGCGCTCGCGCGCGCAAATGCCAGATCCGACTGAAAGCGCTCGCCGTCGAACAACTCGTGCTGCGATCGAGTGGTCAGTTCACCGACGTTGGCAAGAAGCGGGGCAATTTCCGGCGAGTCGCCAATGTTGGCAGCGTAGTGGCGGCGCAATTTCTCGGCAACATCGGCGAGCGCCGCGCCTGTGAGGCGCCCGGCCGCAGCTTCACCGCGGACGAACACCTCCCATTCATAGAGGCCGGCACCATAGTTTGGCGTCCGCGCTCCCTCCGCGTCCCCGGCATTGAGGCGAGACATGCTCCCACACCCGCCGACCGCGACAAGCGGCGCGCGCTCGGCTAGATTGAGGTACGTCGCCACGTCGTTGAGGAAATCGACCGTGGTCGCGCGATATGCCCAAAGATCACGTTCCGCGACGTGCTCTCGATCTATCAATACATTGCTGAACTCGCCAACGAAGTTATTCAGTTGGCCTACCATTTCCCTGATCAGAAATCCATGATCTATAAGCGCGCGCTCACCGACATTCAGAAGCGGTGGTGGCGTATGTACGACGGACTCGTTTTGGTCAATGAAGACGCGGCCATGGAAGGCGAGCGCCGACTGGGGGTGCTGACGCAGGGCATGGACTAGAACCTCGACGGAAGTCGGCATCAGGATCCCATCGTCGGCAAGCCACTTGACGTACTTGCCGCGCGCCAGCGTCCATAGCGCCTGCAGACTGTGCCTACGATCGTGGAAACCATGGCGAACATACCGGATCCGCGTATCGGCCGTCGCACTCACTAGCGATTCCAACTCGCCATCCGGCGTGCCATCGCCCACGAGAATTTCGATATCGGCGAACGTCTGGCGTTGGGCGCTTAAGAGCGCTCGGCCGAGAAATTCAGCCCGGCGCGCGGGAACGAGGATGCTGACGGTAGCCATGAAAACGGGTTCTTCCTTGTTTGGCCGACATTGAACGGCCGCCAAGTGGGCGGCCTCTATCGGCGTTTGTCGAGCTGTCGTGCGCACGAGAAGCACGTACGAGCAGACTCCGCGATGACATCAGCGTAGTCCGACTACGTGCACTTCAATCGACGGAACAACGCGCCGTTTCGGCGTCATTTTGGCCAATGAAGCGCGAACGCTAGGAATGACGGCGAAATCCTGGTCTATTTGGAAGATTGAAGCAGCGCCAGCAAGGCTAAAGTGCTATGCATCGCAAAAGCCTTGCTTGATGCCCCGACTCGCCCATTGGGCTCAGTACGCAGATTCGTATGCCGAAATGTGCTCGCACAAGGGTCGATTGGGGGATTCGGGGGCCGACTTGCAATCGTTAACGCAGATCCAGAGGAACTCGCCATATGGCTTTGGTCAGCATCCTGATCCCCGCCTACAAGGCCCGCTACCTACGCGAGGCAATCGTTAGCGCGCTTGGTCAGACGCTACGGGACGTCGAAATCCTCGTCGGCGACGATACGCCTGACGCCGCACTTGCCTCGTTGGTCGAAAAGTTCGACGATCCGCGCATCCGGTACTTCCATCACGGCTTTCAAAAGGGCACGCTAAACTTTCAGGCACTGTGGAGACGGGCGAGCGGCAAGTACGTCAAATGGCTGTGCGACGACGACATTCTGATGCCGGCTTCGGTCGAAGTACTGTCGTCAGCGCTGAGGGTCAATCCGGCGTCGCTCCTCGCTTTCCACGACCGCGTAATCGTCGACGGCAATAGCCAAATCCTCCAGCAGCCCCCCGCTTTGCTTCAGTTGGGGCAAACGGCGTTAGTCGACCGCAACTACCTTGTTCAGCGCATGGTCGCTCCGTTACATAACTTCATTGGCGAACCCAGCAACGTTATGCTGGATCGCGAGCGGGTCGACGTCGAGCGCATCGTCGACTATCAAGGCATACAGTTGGATTTTCTCGGTAGCGACGTCGCGATGTTTCTCAATACAGCCGAGCGCGCACCGCTTGTCGCCGTCGGGGGTTACCTCAGCGCGTTCCGCAAACACGAAGCACAAGCATCGCAGGCAACGGGTTCCAACTTCAGTGCCGGCCTTTACGAGTGGGAATTGATGATTCGCTCAGAAGCCGCGGAAGGCAATTTGCACCCTGCGCTGCTCGGGGAAGCCAAGCGTCAACTCCGGGCGCTCTATGCGCGCTTCGCGGGTGCGCTGCCCGAGATCGCCCGCCTGATGACGAACCTTGACGAATTGACCTCATCCGAGCCAAGTGGGCTCCTACGTTCGGAACGCTTCCAAGCTGACTTCGCGTACGCACGCGCGAACGTCGCTCAGCGAATCGCCGATCGTAAGCGTCGGGCTGCTGAATCATCGGCAGTATCGCTTCAACCCACCGCGGCAACCTGACCTACGGCCCTTGCTATGGAATATCCGAAATCCGACTACAAGGAATATCCGAAGACCGTGCCGTCCGATGACCTATGGGCACAGGTACGACGCACCGTCTACGGTAAGCCGGTCTCAGACGAACAAATCGCGCTCATCGTCGATTCGATGCGCAACGGACTGGCACTAAGCGGGCGTGAGCGTCTGCTCGAACTTGGCTGTGGCAATGGTGCGCTGTCACGCTTCATGTTCGACGGCTGTATCGAGTACCTCGGCGTCGATTTTTCCGATTACCTGATCTCAGTCGCTCAGCGTGAGTTCGAACGCCACGGATTCTCGTTCGTAGTCGGTGATGTTTGTGACTATTTACGGCACGGGGCAGCACCTGAACGCTTTACCAAGGTGCTTTGTTACGCGGTCTTTTCATATTTGACCGACGAGCAAGCCACGGACGTGCTGACGACCCTGGCCCTGCGCTTCAGCGGCGTGCAAAGCATCTTCCTCGGCAATTTACCCGATCGGGATCGTGCGCATTTATTCTTTCCGAAAGACAAAGACTATCGGGCGGAGCTTGACGACCCTGCATCGCAAATTGGTCGTTGGCGCTCCCCTGCGCAACTCGAATCGCTCGCGGCTCAATGTGGCTGGAGCGTGCGCACCTCGCTGATGCCCGAAACGTTCTATCAATCTCACTACCGCTACAACGCAGTGCTCGAGAGAGCATCGTGATGCAGCCACGAACGGGAGTCATCTTTTCCATGTTCAGCAAGACTCAGCCGGCGGAGCTTGCCGTGTTCGGCGGCGCGCCCGTATTCGACTCGATTCGTTCAATATCAAACCTGGTGCAGCCCGACATCAAGCGCTTCTTGGCTTATTCCAAGACCTTTCACGACGCCGGGCAGTACACCGATCACGGAGTCGTCGAACGCGAACTCGAACGACGCCTGGCTCAATTCCACGAAGTAAAGCACTGCATCTCCTTCGCGGGCGGCTTTTGGGGGCTCGTGATGGCAATGAAATGTCTTGCCTTACCGGGACGCACCGAGGTCGTGATGCCATCCCTTACCTATCGGCGCCTGGCCGATATCGTAGCCTGGGCCGGGCTAGTTCCGCACTTCTGCGAAGTCGATCCGCGCACGCTCTCGATTACGGCCGAAAACGCCACATCTTGTATCAACGAGAAGACCGCGCTGATCCTTGGCGTCCATCCGATCGTCAACTGCTGTGACGTGGAAGGGCTCGAATCGCTATCTGCACAGACCGGAATCCCACTACTATTCGATGCGGTCGAATCGGTCTATGATATCGTATCGCGGACGCAAAATCGGCTCATGTGGGCGCGCCGAATGCTTTTCCATGCAATCGAGCAAGCTGTTCAACGCCTTCGAGGGCGGCTATGTGACAACCAACGACGACATGCTCGCCGCGCGTTTGCGGGATATGCGCCACAATGGGTTACGGGCGGATGGCACGGTTGATCGCTTCGGCATCGACGCAAAGCAAAGCGAGATTCACGCCGCCATGGCGCTTGCCGCGCTCGACGACGTAGACCAACAGGTCGAACGTAACCGCCGCCGCTATTACGCCTATAAGCATTCATTCCGACGGTACCCGATATGCGGCTAGTCGCATTTGACGAGAGCGAGCGCTGCGGCTTCAAGAACATCGTCGTCGAGTTGACTGAAAACTGGCCGGTCAAACGCGAGATTACTGGCGATCTGCACGCGGAGCACATGCTGCCTCGTCCTTATTACTTCCCAGCGCTTCATCAAAAGCGCACCGACTATGCGATGGTGTACGGCGACTTAAGCGCAACAGAGGGGCTAGCTCGAGCGCTACCTTATGCTGCCGTGCGGCCACTTCGTCAACGAGGAAGATATCGAATCGATCGTTGCTCTGCTCCGCTTCGTTCACGTACACGCCGCCGCCATCAACGAACGCCTTTCATCATGAATACTTCTCCGAATGGGCTTGCATTGTTCGGCGCGGAGCCGGCCTTGCAGCAGCCTCTGCCAATTGGGCAGAACAATTTCCCGAATTGGGAACGCTATGAAACCGCGTTCCGCGACATCTCGCACGGCAGTACTACACGAACCATGGGCCACTCGCTCAAACGCTGGAAGCACGGCTCGCGGAACGTCTGCAGTGCGCGCCATGTGCGTAACGACGGCCAGCATCGGGCTGTCGCTGGCCGCTCAACCCTCGGAGTAAAAGGCAAGGTAGTCGTGCCTGCGCTCAGCTACGTCCAAACAGCACAATCGCTCGCATGGGCGAACGTCGAGCCCGTGTTTTGCGACGTCAGCGCCGTATCAGGTCATCTAACGCCCGAATTGGTCGAAGCTCATTTGAGCGACGATGTGACGGGCATCCTGATACCTCAACCTTTGGGGTGGCGCGGCGGACATTGAAGGATTGCAGCGACTGGCCAAACGCCGAGGTGTCGCACTGTACTCGGACTCCGCACAAGCATTCGCATCGGAGTGGGGGCAAGCCGGTAGGCGGCTTCGGACAGCTAGAAGTCATCTCTTTCCACTCGAGCAACGTCCTTGGCGCCGCCGAAGGTGCCGTCATCTGCACCGACGACGATGACCTAGCAGCACATATACGCAACATTCGCAGCAACTATGGGATGGGCCGCCCCGTTCCGGTCGGCAAGACCGGTAACGGGCGACTGTCGGAGGCGCAGGCGGCTATCGCGCTGTTAATCTCGATGATTTGCCCACTCTGCTTGAACGCAACCGTCTGCAATTCGAGGCGTACCGTGTGCATCTTCCAGAGATACCTGGCCTGCAATTGATTGCTCCCGCAGGCGTCGCGGCAGCAACTATCAGAACGTTGTCTGCCGTATCGACGAGAGCAGTTTTGGCTTGTCGCGCGACGCCCTCATCGCCACGCTCATCGCCGAAAACGTGGAAGCGCTCGGCGATCGAGGCATCGGCGCCTGCCCAGGCGAAGATAGCGCAATCGGCACGAACCGACCGAATACAGAACTCTGGTGTAAAACGATGTTGCACTTGCCTATCGGCGCCCGCGTGAACCAGGGCAAGATCGAACGCATCTGCGCCCGCATTCGATTAGCTCAGCACCACGCTGCGGATGTTGCGTTGAAGCTTGGGGCTTGACGTGAAGCTCGGCATTATGCAGCCCTACTTCTTCCCGTATCTGGGGCATTTTGCGCTGATCGCACATACCGATGCATGGGTCGTATTCGACGTCACACAATACACACCCAAGACGTGGATGAACCGCAACCGCGTGCTGCACCCAAAGGAAGGATGGAATTATGTGAGCGTGCCACTCGCGAATTCGACCATTTCGATCAAGACTTGCGAAGCGCAGCTCCTCGATCCCGCAGGTGCACGGCAAAGCGTGCTGGGTAAGCTGACGCACTACCGTAAGGCGCCCTACTACAAGGCGGTCGAAGCGCTTGTAGCAAACTCGATGTGCGACGATGGCGACGGTTCGCTCGTAAGTTTAAATATCCGCGGTCTGCGCAGCGTATGCCAATACCTCGACATTCCTTTTGATTACCGCATCTGCTCCGCACTTGATCTCTCGCTTCCGGATAAACTTCCGCCGGGAGGTTGGGCGCCCGCAATTTGCGAAGCGCTCGGGGCGACCGGGTACGTCAACCCGATAGGCGGGCGCGAACTGTTCGATCCGAGAGATTTTGCGTCGCGTAACGTTGCGTTGCAGTTCTTGTCATTCGACCACCCAGTCTACGACGTCGGCGCGTATCAATTCCAGCCCGGGCTATCGATTCTTGATGCCTTGATGTGGAATGATCCGCGTTCAGTAGTGGAAATGATTCAACAAGGGTCGTCACTCGTTTCCGCATAGCGGGCGGTGGCGCGTCACTGCGCAGCCGATACATTGCATGGCTGCGCGTATCACTCCCTATCGGGATTCGACTGCTTTGCGCAGCGCGGCGATCACGCGGTCAATGTCGGAATCCCGTAACGCTGGTCACAGGGGAGCGCTAAGCATTGCGTCGACAACTTGTACTCTAGGTCTTCAGAGGTGCCCGTCACCCCACGTGTATTCGGCCAATATTTTGGGACAAATATGCGCTGCGCCGCGAGGGCGGCATGCAGATCACTACGATGGTTCCAATACGGATAGCAAAGTGGGGCATACGCCGGCTCGGCCGCCAATATCAATGCGTTGTCGCCGCCTAGCATGCGGTGGTAGCGGAGATAGTTCTGCCGACGGCGCTCCAGCGCCGAGGGATAGTCGATATGAGCCAACATCCGGCGCGTTAGATTCGACATCTGCCTCGGTGGCTGCCCTCGCAGCGTCGCTCGCGCCGTGCGAATCCCTTCGTAACCGGCCTCCGGGCCGCGATCAAGGCGAATGATAAGAGGTTCGAAACGCGCGACGGATCCCGAGTCCTGCTCATCTGGTTCAGGGACGTGGCAACCTGTGACGAGGTAGCCGCCATCGGGGATGCCGAAGAACTTGCGCGGAGAGTACAAGGTCGCCAGACAATTGGGCGGCGGCGAAAAAAGGGCTTGTGAATGATCGACAACGACGCGCTTGCGCGGAAAGCGCGCGAATACACGTTCAAGTTGAGGCTCGCAAATGCCAAAGTAATTGACGACTACCAGCCACTCGCCGTCGCCAAGAGTCAAGTCGTCAGCGATATTGAAATCCTCGTCGATTCGATAGTGTTGCACCGGCACGCCAGCCATCGCCGGCGGCTCAAGCATCGTTTCGCAGTTGTACCAAGGCATCCATACTCGCCGCGGCTTACCTGCGAGCAAAAGGGCGAGAAAAGCCGCTCTCGCAGATTGAAAACGCTGCGCATCGGGATACAGTTCGCCGTGACCCGGCGGTAGTTCGAGTTCGAAATAGCCGCCAATCGCGTTTAGGGTCATAGTCGAAGCGCTTTGGCAAAGGGCAGGGTCATCGGGAACAGCATAACTTCCGACGCGATAGTCGACCGAACTCACGCCGAGCGTGCCACGACGCCAGCAATCCGCTCGACCTGTTCATCGGCCAGCCCCGGATAGATTGGCAGGCAAAGCACCTTGAGTGCGGCATCCGCTGCCACGGGCAAATTGTCTCGGCTCGCAGAAGGCAACCCGCGATACATCGGAAAGTCGGAGATAAGCGGATAGAAATACCGCCGCGCGATGATTCCGTGAGAGCGCAGCAGTTCGAAGAGCGCATCTCGACTCAACGGATAGTCAGCTTCCACGAGAATCGGGAAGTAAGCATAGTTCGCAGCTTCCTCGCCCGCATCTTGCAAACAACGCACGCCCCTCACGTCGCGCAGTAGCGCGCGATACATTGCGTCAATACGCTGGCGTTTGGCGATCGCCTCGTCGACATGCTGCAACTGAAGCAGCCCGAACGCCGCGTTGATTTCGCTCATCTTCCCGTTGATGCCGGGTGCGACGACGGTCACTTCGTCGACATAGCCGAAGTTCTTCAAATGATCGATGCGCTGCTTCGTCTTAGCATCGGGGCAGATGATCGCGCCGCCTTCGAACGTGTTGAAGACCTTCGTCGCATGGAAGCTCAGTACCGACAGGTCGCCATGTTGCAGCAGACTGCCGCCTTCGGTGCGCACACCGAACGCGTGCGCCGCGTCGTAAATGACCTTCAGGTTGTAGATGTCGGCGATCCGACGAATTTCGTCGACGTCGCACGGGTGCCCATAGCAATGGACGGGCATGATTGCCGTCGTCTGCGGTGTGATGGCCGCTTCGATCTTGGCTGGATCGAGATTGAGTGTTTTCGGATCGACATCGACGAACACGGGCTTGATTCCGTTCCACAGCAACGAATGCGCGGTCGCGACGAACGAATAGGGCGTGGTGATCACTTCGCCGGTGATACGCAGGGCTTGCAACGCAGTGACAAGCGCAAGCGTTCCGTTGGCGAATAGCGCCAGGTGCTCCACGCCAAGGTAGTCGCAAAGCGCCTGCTCGAGTTGCCGATGGAACGGGCCGCGGTTCGTCAGTACTTTGCTTTCCCAGATCTTTTCCAGATAGGGGATGAACTCGTCCAACGGCGCCATATGGGGCTGAGTGACGAAGATGCGTTCGTCGGCTTCCGGGGAAACCATCTGAAGAGGGGTGGCGAGCTCATGGGCGGTTCACGGCGATGTTTGCTCAATTATCCGTGTCGGCGGTTACGGCAAAGCCCTGAGGTGAGGGGGAAACGCCGCCCTTTCCGTCTATTGAGGCCCACGCTTCCGGAACGCAACGACCCGAAGTAGAGGCGGGATGTTCCGGCCCGGGCGCGGAGCCACGAAGGGCAAGCTAGGGGCGTCATACTCAGAATTTTTGGAGCACAGGAATCATCCGTCCCCGAGATAACGGTCCTACATTACGCGCGCCAAGGGCTAAACGATGGAAGACTGCGGCGAATGCGGGCGTAGAAATCCGCGCGGCGGCTCAAGGACGTGAACCCTCGCGAATGCGAGATACGGTAGCCAAGAAATAAGGAATGCCGGCAATACGTTGCCACACGGGCATCAGCATTTAACTTCCAGCAGGGTTGCAAATTGACCACGAAAGTGCGACCACCGGGAAACCCGACGGCACCTGCATTCCGGAGCAGCTTGTCGTCGGTCGTGACGGCCACTTTGTCAACGACCAGTTTGACCGCTTCGATCTTGGCCAGGTCGAGATCGAGCGTGTTCCGAAGGGCGGACAAATACAGGTTCGACGCCGCGCCCCTCACTTAACCCCAATCGCCACCGCGTAATGGGTCTCGCCAACCTTCACGCACTCATCATCGACTTCAAGGATCCTTTCCAACAGATCGTAGTCTTGCGCGACAACGATGTTGTGCAAGATGTCGTTGAGCGCTAAGTGATAGACGCCGCCACCCGTCTTGTGCACCCATGCGTTCGGAAACACTCGCGTGAGTTCCGGCAAAATGTTCGCCGAATCCGCGCATTCGGACGGATCTGTGGCCATGACGGCCGCCACCGGCGTACGCTCGACGCGCGGCTGAAACACCAGATTCGGCTTGCCCGGAACGCGCAGGTAGTCAGGAGGGAGCGCACGGCGCACGGCATTGTTGATTTCGATGAGTTGTTCCGACCATTGCATACGCGTCGGCCCGACAAAGTCGTCCATGAGCAGCACGCCGCCCTTTCGCAGCACGCGCCAACTCCATTCGAGTGCGGCTTTGACGTCGAACATATGATGCAGCGCGTTATTCCAATAGACGACGTCATAGACGCCTTCGCGCGTCTCCGCGGCCAGCCCGTCTTCCATACGGAAGGTCATGCTTTCGGAAAGGCCAGCTTGCTCGGCTTGAGCACGCCCCTGCTCCACGGCCACCGACGACAGTTCAAACAGCGTGAAATGCTGGACGAGCCCGCTGCGGATGACATTGCGTTCCTTGGATCCGGTACCGCACCCGATCGACACGCCGCGCGCGAACGGGAGGCGATCCGCAAAACGCTGCGCGGCCACGCGATGCAGGCCCGAGGACATCCCCGGCAGCGATTCGCCGCAGACCCGACGGTTGATGCGCTTTACGATGTACTCGCTTTCCCACCAGCGTGTCGTCATCGTGCTTTTCTTGCTGTACTGCTCGGACCAGTAGCCCCCGATTTCGGCGGAACGGCCGATGTTGATCGACTGCCGTCCGTTGGGCAGCACCGCCCCGGAAGTTTCGCCTCGCACCTCCAGTGTATTGGGGCCGTCCTTCAGCCAGGGCCGCAGGTTGATGGCGAATGCCCGCGCCCCGGCAAATCCTGCGGCGACCGCATCGGGCCGAGGCCGATCGCAGGTTGCGACGGCCACCTTCTCGCCGTTGACGTAGAAGGCAAGCGTCGCCGCCACATCGGTCCGCCCGGTGTCGGCGGCCCAGCCCGAGACGTTCTCCGGCGCCGCTTGGTCGAGCCATCCGGCAAGCGCGGGTAAGGGGGCATTGATCGGCAAAGCGTTCTCGCATACGGTCTTTTGGAGCTTGTCAGCATAGCGAACCACCCGGGCGGGCAATCCGCGGAATAGCACCGGTATTTGGCACCAATTGCGGCAATGCCCCCTGCCCCCAACGGCCCGAACCACCGAACAGAAACCGGCTGCGCGATCAATTCCCGGAATTAGGCGGCGCGATCAGCGCTGTTCCAGCCTTTGGAGGCGGCCCACCGGCCATAAGCTTATTCAATGCCCGATACCCCGCCCCCCTTTCCCAACGCTAAAGCCGCATCGCAAACCGTACTCGCCGCGGTCAAGCAATTGCATGACGCGGGCCGGCTCCAAGAGGCGGCCGATACCTTGCGGGCGCAGCTCACGCGACAGCCCGACGACGCCGACGCGCATCTTGCGTTGGGCCTGCTGCTGCACAATCAGGGGCAGTTGACGGAAGCTCAGGCCGCTTATCGCGCCTTAGCCGCCCTGCGGCCGGACCGTGCAGACGCCCATAAGCTGCTGGGCAACGTCCTCATGCAACTGAAACGGTACGACGAAGCCGAACACGCCTACAAACAAGCGCTCACCCTGACGCCCCAAGACGCCGACGCACTCGCCAACCTAGGCCGCGTGCTTTACGCGCAGCACCGCCTGCCCGAGGCGGCGCTGGCTTCGCACCTTGCCGTTACGATTCGTCCGAACTACGTCGAGGCGCAGGTCGATGTGGCGTGCGTGCTGCGCGACCTCGGGCGATTGCCCGAAGCCGAGGCAACGCTGCGCACCGCGATCGAAAAGCAGCCCGAATACGCCGACGCGCATTTCAACCTAGGCATCGTTTTAGAAAAGACCGCGCGTTTCGCCGAAGCCGAGGCGGCCTATCGCGAGGCATTGAAGCTGCGTCCCGATGCAGCCGCCGGATACAACAATCTCGGCAACGTTCTGCATCAAACCGGCCGGCCGCAAGAAGCCGCCGATGTCTATCGGCAAGCGCTCGCGCTCAATCCAAACGGGGCCGCAAGCCACTACAACCTGGCCACGGCGCTGCGCGCACTCGAACTTCCGGACGAAGCCGAGCCGCATTACCGGCGCGCGCTCGCGCTGAACCCCGACTATTTCGACGCGCAATTCGGCCTCGGCACTTTGCTACTGAGCCTCGGCCGATTCAAGGAGGGATGGCGGCTGTTCGAGTCGCGCTATGCCTTGCCGCGCTTTTTGCACTACAAGACAAAAGCAATGTTGCCGCTGCCGCAATGGCAGGGCGAATCGCTCGAAGGCCGTTCGCTGCTGGTTTGGCAAGAAGACGGCCTCGGCGATGTCATTCAATTCGGCCGCTATCTGCCGCTGCTCAAAGCGGCCGGCGCCGCGCGCGTCGAGATGGTTTGCGCGCCGTCGCTGCACCGGTTGTTCGCGCACGTCGAAGGCGTCGATGGGTTACTCACGCACGATGAAGCGAAGGCGAAGTACGGCGAATACGACTATTGGACGAGCCTGCTCAGCGCGCCCGTGCATTTAGGCACGACGCTCGACACGATCCCGTCGGCGAACTACCTTCGAATCGATGAGCGTCAAGCGACGCATTGGCGCGAACGGCTTGCCGCCGCGTTACCGTCCGGCCCGCGCATCGGTCTGGTCTGGAAAGGCAATCCGCTCCATCACAACGACGCGCATCGCTCGCTGAATTCATTGGCGTTGCTGTTGCCGCTGTGGAGTATTCCGGGGGTTTCGTTTGTCAGCTTGCAAAAGGGGCAAGACGAAGACGAAGCCCAAAGGCCGCGGCTGTTTCAGCCGCTGCTCGCGCTGGGACATGAGTTGACCGACTTCGCCGATACAGCCGCTTTGGTCGCGCAACTCGATCTAATCGTATGCGTCGATACGTCCACGGCGCATCTGGCCGCGTCGCTCGGCAAGCCGTGCTTCGTGCTGCTGCCGTATCACGATCCGGACTGGCGCTGGCTGCACGGGCGCAGCGATTCGCCTTGGTACCCCGGAGCCATGCGCGTGTTCCGACAACCGCGAGCGGGCAATTGGTCCGCGCCGGTCGAAGCCGTATTGCAGGCTTGCTTGGCGCGGTTTTCGGAGGTTTCGGCGATAAAAGCGTAACGATAGAGCGAACGAACGAGCAAGCGTCAGGGCGCGCTACTCGCCGTCGCGGGCGCCGTCGCCGTCGCCGGTGCCGCGACAGGCGCGATAGGCGCGATTGCCGGCGGCATGGCGATCGGCTTTACCGCATCCTGAAGCGAAGGCACGGTCGGCGCCGCATCGCTGATCGTCGTCGTGCGTCCGCCGTCGCGATAGAACGCCATCTCGGCCGCTCGGTTCATGACGAGAATGCTGATACGCCGGTTCGTCGGCGCGTTCGGATCATTGCCCTGCAGCGGCTGCACATCTGCGAGACCCCGTACCTGCAACAGCTTATCCAGCCGCATCCCACCCGAAACGAGCGCGCGGCGCGCAGCGTTCGCGCGGTCCGACGACAATTCCCAATTCGTATAGCCTTCCTCGCTACCTTGGTACTGCACGTCGTCGGTATGTCCGGCAATAGAAATATGGTTCTCGACGTCGTTCAAGGCCGAGCCGATTTGCGTCAGGATCGTCACCGCATACGGTTGCATCTGCGCGCTCCCGGAAGCGAACATCGGCCGTTTCTGCGAATCGACGATTTCGATGCGCAGCCCTTCGCTGGTAATCGAAATCCGAATCTGATCCTTGTACGCATTGAGTGCGGGCACGTGCTCGATCAACGCCGTCAGCTTTTGCTTCAACTGCTGCAAGCGCTGAACCTCGTCGGCGGCCAGTTGCGGCGTGATCGTCTGCGTCGGCGGATTCGGTTGCGTCATCGCGCCCACGCCGGGACGCGTATCGGCAATGTTGCGCCCGCCGCCCTGCACGACGCTCGGCGACGTGGCCGGGCTCGACTCGGTCCCGGAAAACAGCGCGGAGAGCGGCGTGTTGAAGTATTGTTCGATGCCTTCCTTGTCGTACTTGGACGTGGAACCGAGCAGCCACATCAGCAGAAAGAACGCCATCATCGCCGTCACGAAATCGGCGTACGCGATCTTCCATGCGCCGCCGTGATGGCCTTCATGATCGCCGCCTTTCTTGCGCCGGACGACGATACTCATCGGCCGCTTGTCGGCGGCGTCGCGGGACAGTCTGTCACCCATCGTTCGCTCGTCTTTGCCTTAGGAGGAAGCGGCCGGCTTCGACACCTTCGTCGCGCGCACCGTATCGTCGAGTTCTTGGAAGGTGGGGCGGTCGGTCGTGAACAGCACTTTGCGGCCGAATTCGACGGCGACCGACGGCGCATACCCGCTCAGCGAGGCGAGCAGCACGGCCTTCACACACTGGAACGGCTTGGCGGCGGCGCGGCCCTTCGAATGCAGCAAATCGGCCATCGGCCCGACGAACCCGTACGACAGCAAAATCCCTAGGAACGTGCCGACGAGCGCGGCTGCGATCATCTTGCCGAGAATCGCGGGGGGCTCGCCAACGGATGCCATCGTATGCACCACACCCATGACGGCCGCGACGATACCGAATGCCGGCAAGCCATCGGCCATCTTTTGCAGTGCGTTGGCGACGACCGATTCTTCGGCGTGATGCGTACTCAATTCTTCGTCCATCAAGTCTTGCATTTCCAAGACGTTGATGTTGCCCGACGACATCATCCGCAGATAGTCGGTGATGAAGTCGAGCAAATGATGATCGCCGGCGATCGTGGAGTACTTCTGGAACAGCGGGCTTTGCTCGGGGGCATCGACGTCGGCTTCGAGCGCCATCATCCCTTCCTTGCGCGCCTTCTGCATGAGTTCATACAGGAGCGCGATCAATTCGAGGTATTTCGCTTTGTCGTAGCGCGGCCCCTTGAAGCAGGCGGGCAAGCTCTTGATCGTCCGCTTCAGCGTCGTGACAGGGTTCGCGACGACAAACGCACCAAACGCGGCCCCGAAAATACATAACAATTCGAACGGCTGAAGCAACGCGAACAGGTGTCCGCCCTCTCCCACGAAACTGCCGATCACGGCGCCAAGCACCATGATCCAACCGATTGCGACAAACATAAATCTCTCCAAAAGCCTCGGGCCACGCATGCGCATGCATGCCGCGCGAGAAGTCGCGACGAACGGTCGGTTCGTTGTTCTATCGGTGTGTCGAGCGTCAGGCGGCTCGCTAGAGCCTGTGCTGTAAGACCGACTGCGACGAGGTCTGCGCGCCGGCCTCGTATGTGTCCATGCCTGGCTAACGGCTCGAAAGGGCGATAGCTAAAGGGTAAGGCATCGATTTTAATCGGGGTCGTGCCGTTTTGTTGCGCGAAATCAGTCGCCAGTCACTGATTTTTACGAATGTTGATTTAAATCAGGCCCGAGTGCCGGCCCTCGTGTTATTTGACGTGGTTGGTTTCAACGAGGCGCGATTGCGCGTTGCGGCGCAATCGCTAGGCGGGCAGGTGCGTTAAGCAGGCGAGGCGTTATGCCCGCACCGCCGCGAGGATGTCGTCGGTTTGGCGGACGTGTCCGAGGCGCGGGAAGATATGCCGCACCGATGCTTCGTGTTGTTCGGTCGAGGCGCAGCTCATGGCGTCTTCAGCGAACACGATGGCATAGTTGCGCTCGAACGCGGCGCGCGCCGTCGATTCCACGCCGATATTCGTCGAGATGCCCGCTAGAACGATCGTCCCGATGCCACGGCGACGCAGTTGCAAATCCAGTTCCGTGCCGTAAAAGGCATTCCATTGCCGCTTCACGATTAGGATGTCCCGTTCGCTCGTTTCCAGTTGCGCCGGGAACGTCCACCAGTTCGCAGGCAGCCCTCCCGCCGGGGCCGGCGACGGCTGATCGACGCTCTGCCGCAGAACGTCGCCGAAATCGGGGCTCGGCCCGACGCGCACGAGCACGACCGGCGCGCTCACTTCACGAAAGCGCTTCGCGAGCCGTGCACTCGCTTGCAGCACGGCGTCGGCCGTGCGCGGCCCCTTCCCGTACGGCAAGATGCCTTCTTGCAAATCAATGAGGACGAGCGCGGTGGTACGTGGATCGATAGCGTCCATGATGGGTCCTATGTGTCCAGTTGATGGGATAAGCCCAGCCTTGCGCAATAAGATATGCGGCTACATCGACAGGGCGCTAAGGCACTCGTCATCCGCCGGCGATTGGGGATCGCCGATAAAAACGGTTCTAATGACGAGGGTAGCCTCACAAAACGGAGTATATGAGGTCTGGACGACGTGTTCGGGGCGCTAGCGAGGGATGCGAGCCCGAGGGCGAAACGTTAGAATCGTCTTCCATTCCGGCCCCGCGCTACTTACCGCCCACACTCTTATCGATGCGTTCGCTTCACGCCGCCCGACCTCATAGCCCGCAACGCCGCCGCCTGCTGCAAGCTGCTGCGTTGGCGGCTTGTCTTCCGCTCGCGGCCTGCGATGCACCGCCCCAAATCGGCGGCACCTTCGTGCAACTGTGGCGCAGCCACCTCGACTGGACTCGCGACCAATGGCACGAACGTCTGACGGCCACGCATGCGCTCGGCTGCAAGGAAATCTTCGTGCAATGGGTCGGCATCGACAGCGTGCCCGACAGTACATGGATCGCGCCGGATTCGATGATTCAGTGGCTGCTGGACGAAAGCGCGGCGCTCGGCATGGGCGTGCACCTCGGCGTGCCGTACGACGAGCGCTGGTGGAATGCGCTCGGCAACAAGAGCGACGCCGCGCTCGACGCCTTCCTCGCACGCACGCGCGAACGCGGTGCCAGCTATATGCAAACGGCGCTGTGGAGTTTGCACGACGCCTTTCGCGGCTGGTATATCCCGTATGAGTTGGAGCAGTACAACTGGGCCGATCCGGCACGCCTCGACAAACTAGCCGATTGGCTCGGCAGCTTCTCCGATGTCGCGATCGCCACCAGCGGTCAGGTGCCGACCGTATCGACGTACTACAGCCAGTTGCCCACCGCCGGCACCCTCCCGAGCATGTGGGGCACGTTGCTCGATCGAGTGAAGCTGCATCCGATGATCCAAGACGGCGTCGGCGTGGCCGGCATCGGCAACTACGACGCGCTCAAACCGCTGCACGACATGCTGATCGCACGTGGAGCGAAATTCGATCTCATCGCGGAATTGTTCGAGCAGTTGCCGACGACGAAGAACGATGGGACGGACTTTAAAGCACGGTCAGCAAGCTTTCGCCGCATCGAAGCGCAATGGAACATCGCGCGCGATTACGGCGCGCAACGCATCGTCGCGTTCTCGCTCGATCCGTGGGTACTCGGTGATTCGGCCGAAGCGCGTTCGTTGCTCAAGCGCTGGCAATCCGCGATGACCTGAGCGAGCGGTCGACGCAAGGAGGTACGCGCGTCTGCATGGGAGCAGCCATCGATGCCGATGCCGACGCCGATGCCAATACCTATGCCTACGCCTATGCCGCTTACAACTGCTTGCCGATGATCTCTCGCAGAATTTCGCTCGTGCCGCCGAATATGCGCAGCGCGCGTGCGTCGGCCCAGGCGCGCCCGATCCCGTATTCGCTCATATAGCCGTAACCGCCATAGAGTTGCAGTAGATCGTCAAGCACTTGCCCTTGCAATTCGGTTGCGTTGAGCTTGGCCATCGCCGCCGTCACGGGCTCAAGTTCACCCGCCATGTGCCGCGCCAAACAGTCGTCGAGAAAGCTGCGCAGCATGGTGGATCGTGCGTGCGCATCGGCCAGCTTGAAACGCGAATTTTGGTAGTCGATCACGCGTCGGCCGAACACCTTGCGCTCTTTCACGTACGTGACGGCGTCGGCGAGTTGGCCTTCGAGCGATGCGGCCGCGCGCAGCGCAATCGCCAAGCGCTCTTGTGCAAGCTCGCGAGTCACGTAGTCGAACGCCGCGCCCTCTTCGCCTAGCAACGCATCGGCGCTCAAGCGCACGTCGTCGAAAAACAGCTCGCAGGTGTCCTGACTATGCTGGCCGATCTTCGCCAGCGGCGGCCCCTTCGCGAAGCCCGACAACCCCTCTTCTACGACGAAGAGCGACAGGCCACGAGCGCCGAGATCGGGGTTCGTACTGGCGAGCACGATGACGAGTCCGGCATTCACGCCGTTCGTGATAAACGTCTTTTGTCCGCTCAGTACCCACGCGTCGCCCGCTCGCCGCGCACGTGTGCGCACGGCTTTCAGGTCGCTGCCCGCATCGGGCTCGGTCATCGCGATCGCGCCGATGAGTTCGCCCGAAGTCATGCGCGGCAGCCACTTTGCCTGCTGCTCGGGCGTACCGAAAGTCGCCAGATACGGCGCGACCATATCCGAGTGAATCGAAAAGCCGATGCCCAGGCAGTTCGCGCGCGCGAGCGCCTCGATCACGACCGCGGCATGTCCGAAGTCGCCGCCCTGCCCATGGGGTGCGGCAATAGCGCAATTGAGCAGGCCGGCCTCGCCCGCCTTGCGCCATAGCGCGCGCGGCGTGATGCCGTCGCGCTCCCACTGCGCGTAGTACGGCTCGATCTCATTGGCGATGAAGCGCTCGACTTGCAAGCGGAACTGCGCGTGGTCATCGCGGAAAACGCTGCGCAACGGGTGGCGCATAGGGGGGCTCCTGCGGGATTCGGTCGATTGCTTTACTGTCCGTACGCGTCGGTCGCACTCACCTGCCCGAGAAGCACAGGTTGCGCCGCCGTACCCGTGAGGAACACGCTGTAGTGATCCCCCGGCTGCAGCGCCGGCAGCGTCACCGCGCCCGAGATTGCCACCGTGCACGCGGCGGTCAGCTTCGCCGAGACCGGGTTGATCGGACGCGCGGCAGCGGTTCGCTCAGCGACGTTCGAGAACAAGATCGGGCCGGCCGGCGCGACGGCGAGGCGGCCGCTCTCGCAGCCACGCGCCAAGTTGTAGAAGCGCAATTCGGCCTTGAGCGCGTCCTGCGAGCCGCCGCCGTCATCGATGACGGTGAACGCGATCTTGCTCCCTTCGCGACGCGGCACGAGCGTGTCGAACGTATCGGGCGCCACTTTGAGCGTCGTGACGCTCTTGCCGTCCAGCGAAACGGTAAACGTCGTATTGCCCTTGACGATGGCATACGTGCTGGCGATTTTGTCGCCGGATAGCGTCTGCGCCGGCCCGTCGGCGATCTTCACCTGAAGCGGCGCGCCGCTCGGGTTGACCACGCGGACGAACGACGACCCAGCCGGCGGACGCGCCGCATAAAGCTGCGCGAATTTCCCTTCTGCGTGGGCCGTCGCGTTCATCCCCGCGAATAGGGCAAATACGACCGGTAGCGACATAGCGGCGCCCATCCGGGACGCGGCGAGACATCGTGCAACAACCTTCATCGATTCGACTCCTTGGCGGAGCGCATCCGGGATTCCAGATACATGCGCTCCAGTGCTTTGCGATCGGCCTTTTGAGTCTGCGTCAGCGGAAAGCCGTGGCAGACAATCAGTTCGGACGGGATCATGTACGGCGGGACGCGGCCGGCGAGCGAGCCGCGCCAATCCGCCAACGCGGGGGGCGGGGGCAGCAGGCCCGACGGCCCTTGCGCAGCGGGATCGACGAAGCCGATCATGCGCACGATCGTGCCGTCGGGGCGCTTCAACGCGACGGCCGCCCCGGCCCGCACGCCTTGCAGCGTGGCAAGCGCCGCGTCGACTTCCGCTAGTTCTATTCGATAGCCGTGCAGCTTGATCTGATCGTCGCGCCGGCCGCGGAACGTGACGAGGCCCCGCTCGTCCATCTCGCCGAGATCCCCGGTGCGATACCCGCGCTTGCCGTCGCGCCTAAACATCCGTGTGTCGTTCAAATCCGCGCGGTTCAAATAGCCGCGCATGACATGGTCGCCCGCAATGCAAATCTCTCCGTCGTCGATAAACACGTCGGCATACGGTTTGGCCCGGCCGATCGGGAAAGGCAGCGGCGCGGCCGCGCGCAGCACGGGATCGACCTCGACCCACGTCGTGGAACACGTTGCCTCGGTCGGCCCATACGAGTTGACGATGCGCGAGGCGGGAAAGCGGCTCCACAGCGCCTCGGCGACTGTCGGAGTAAGCGATTCGGCGCCGAATACGAAGGCCCGCAGATCGGGCAGATGCGCGGCGTCGAACGCAGCATCGAGGAGTTGCTGACGGACGAACGACGGCGTCGAAGTCCAGACATTGACGCGTGTGCGGGCCAGATAAGCGGCGAAACGCTCGCGATCTTCGATGATGTCGCGCGGGCACAGCGCACATGCACCGCCCGTCGCGAGCGCCCCAACCCAGTTGAACAGCGAGAAGTCGAAGCTGAACAGCATTTGATCCATGAATACCGGCGCATCGCCCAGCGCCAGGCAATCGCGAATCCAGCCGGCGAACAAGCCCAGGCTCTCGCGCCCGATCTGCACCCCCTTGGGATCGCCGGTACTGCCCGAGGTGAACATGATGTACGCCAGCCCGCGCTCCGCGAGCGGCGCGGCCGCGAAACCGGTCGGGACGAACTCGCGGGTTTGCGCGTCGTAACGCAGGCCCGCGCGCACCAGCTCGCCGATACGCGCGATGCGCTGCTGCGGGTTGACGATATCGACGGGTACGAACGGCACGCCCAGCCGCAGGCAACCGAGCATCGCGACGAGAAACGCCGGCTCCTTGTGCCCCGTGATTACGAGCGGGACGTCCACGCGCGCGCCGGCCTTCGTTGCGGCGGCCATCCACGTCGATACGGCATCGGCGAGCGCCGCCCATGAAAGGGAGCCCGCGGGTGCAATCACGGCCGCGCGTTCGGGCGCGGCCTGCTCGTCGGCGAATTCGAAACGGTCGAAGTCGAAATGCATCAAGCTCTCCTCGTGAGTCGGCCAAGCACGCTCGTCTGTCGCAAACTCAAGCCTTGTGCGAGGCGATGTAGTGGGCGAGCGTCTGCACCGATTCCAAATGCACGTCGATTTCCGACGGCGGAATCTTGACGCCGAACTCGCGTTCGACGGCGAGCGCAACGTCGACCGCCGAGAGGGAATCGATGAGCCCCGATTCGATGAGCAGCGTGTCGGCGTCCACCGACGTGAGGATGATGCTTTCGATGATGTCAGCGAGTTTGGTTTCGATTTCGATGATAGACATGAGGTCGCTCCGGTTCGACGGGGTATTCGGTTTCAGAATTGGAAATAGAGGAAGCGCGTTTCCTTGTGCAGATTCGCGAGACACAAGAAGAACAACGCGAGCACGGTGACGAGCCACGGCGCGCTCGGACGCCACCGCATCAACGCGAACGCCGCCTCCTGCGCCTTGAAGAGCGCGGGCGAATACCGCCCGAGCATTTGGTGCGCGTTGGGCGCGAACCATGCGATGCCGAGCAGCGCTAGCACGTACAGAAATTGCAAATGCCTCCCGACAATCAGCCGCCAGGCATCGCCGGGCGCCATGTGCAGCGCGTATTGAAACGAGCCGACCGATTCGAAGCCGTGCAGCCCCATCATGCCTTCCACGAGGCGGACCGCATCGGCCACGCCGTGTGCGCGGAAAAATGCCTGCGCAACGAGCACGGCGACGAACGTCACGGCGACACTGGCGATCTTGCCTGCCCGCGTGTTCCGGCGGCTGGCGGCCGGCTTGCGGCCGACCACGAAGATGCGCCACGCGTGATTGATCGACAAGTACACCGCGTGAAGCAGACCGAAAACAAGGTATTGGAAACCGGAGCCATGCCATATGCCGGCGAGGCCCATCGTGAAGACGGTCGGTGCCACGATGGTCGCGGCAAACCCGCTTGGCGTGCGTGCGGCAACCGAGCCGGCCGTCAGGCCGCGCTTTTCGCGCATGCGCGAGATCGCCATCGCGACGGGGTAATAAAGGTACGCCGTGAGATAGCGGGTGAGCGTGATGTGCCAGCGGGCCCAGAAGTCGATGATGTTGCTAGCCTTGTACGGCGAATTGAAGTTCAACGGAAAGCGAATGCCGAACATTTTCGCGAGGCCGAGCGCCATATCGGAGTAGCCCGAGAAATCGAAATAAAGCTGCAACGCGTACGCGATGCTCGTGCCCCAGGCAGCCCAGAACGCCAAGTTGCCGGGCGCGGCGAAACCGGCGTCGGCGTAAGGCGCGATCGCATCGGCGAGCAACACTTTTTTGGCGAGGCCGATGACGAACAACATCGTGCCGACCGACAGGTTCTCCGCCCGGAAGCGGAAGTTTTCGCGCTTCGCGAACTGCGGCATCATCTCCTTGTGATGCAGGATCGGGCCGGCAATGAGGTGCGGAAAGAACGTGACGAACAGGACATAGTTCAGCAGACGGCGTTCCTTCGCGATGCCCGCGCGGCAGTCGAGCAGATAGCCGATTTGAGTAAACGTGAAGAACGAGATACCGAGCGGCAGCACGAGCGGATCCATCATGCCGTGGGTGATGCCAAGCTCGCTCATGAAATTGAACAGCGTCGCGAAATACTTGTAGTGAACGAGCGCGGCCAAATCGACCGCCACGCCCGTCGCGACGATCGCCGTCTGCAGGCGCGGCCGATCCGGCCAGCGCAACATGCACTGGCTAATGCCGTAGTTGAATGCGATCGACGCGGCCAGCAGTGCAATGAATTGCGGATTCCACCAGCCGTAGAACACGAACGACGCGATGCACAGCCATATTGCGGCAAGCCGCAGGCTGACGGCGCCGGCGAGATAGTGTCCCGCCAGCGCGATCGGCAAAAACAGCAGCAGAAACAACCAGGAATTGAACAGCATGACGGTCGGTCTCAGGCGGAAGGGGCGGACGCTCGCACCGCCGGCGCAGCGGCCGGGGGCGGCCCGGAGGCGTCTTGCCGAGCGGGCAAGTGCTCGAGAACGGCGCGCTCGTCGCCGGTGAGCGGAAGCGACAAAGCGTTCTCCGAGAACTCCCAGATGACGAGCCGCAGCGACTTCGGCCACTGCTCGCGCTGGCGGAACGCCGCGACGAGCGCGCCGCTGAACTGGCCGCCGTCCATGCTGAGGTTCCACACTTCGCGACCAAGCCCAATGCCTAGCCACGGGGCGAAGTTGCTGCGCCGGCCGTTGGAGCTGCCGGCGAGCAGCACCTCGACGGGCGGCGTGTCGTCGAGCAGGCCACCCGCCCGCACCGGCTCGATCGCCTGTGGCCGGACCCGTTCGAGATCGGGGCGCCAGCCCTGCGGCGCATGCTGCAACCCCGACAGTACGAGCAGGTCGCCCATGCGAATTTCCGGTGCGCCGGGGGCGCCGATCGAGAAGTCCTGCGTCCCCTTCCGATTTCCGAGCAACGGCAACGCGGCCTGCGCCACCGCCGTGGCGGCTGCGCGCGCACCGTCGGCGTTCATATGAACGTCCGTGCGAAAGAACATCGGCTCGGCGTGGCCTTCGAGGGTGGGACGCAGGTCGACGAACGGCACGCCGTCCGCACGCAATGCATCCTGCCATTGGTCTAGCCGCTGCTGCATGGGCTTCGATGCCGCCTGGCCGCATAGGTGCGCGGCCTCGATGCGCGACTTGTCCGGCACGGCCACCACCAGCACGTTGATATGTTGCTTACGCAACTCGCCGGTCCAGTACCGCATCAGCCGCACCCGCGCCTGCAGCACCGAATCCCCCACGCCCGGCTGCGGACGCAGGCCGTCGCGATAGAACATCCACTGTGGGCAACCGAGCGCCGTTTGGTCGCCGAGATCGCCGAGCAGCCGGTAGCGCGCGGCGGCATTGGCCGCGTCCATCGTGTCTTGCTCAGGCAAACGCAGCGACTTGCCGAGCGCTTGACCGGCCGAGCCGTCGCGCCATGCATCGAGGCGCAGTGCCTGCGCATCGATCCTCGCGTGCGCAAGCGACCACAGCGCCCAGCCGAAGCCGGCGACAAACAGCACGACCCATACGAGCGCGGTTAGGCGGTGCCCGCCGGCGTGGTCGTGACCGTCGGGACCGTCGGGACGGTTCTGACCGTCCCGACTTTCTCGACTGTCCTGACGATCCCGCTGGTCGTGATGCAGGGTAGCCACGTCGTCAGTTCCCGAGTGCGGTCTTCAGGCGCGAAAGCCAGGTGTCGGTCGACATGATCGATGCGTTGTCCCACAAGCCCGAAGCATCCGGGCCTTGCGAATAAGTGGGCTCGAACATCTGCCATACGAGCACCTGCGGCCGATGCGCCTTGAATTCAGGCGATTCGACGTACTCGAGCAACATGATCCACTGGCCGACGTTGCCCGGCTTCCAGTTCACCGAAACGGGACGATCGATCAGATTCGAGAGCTTCTGCGGATAGCCGAAGTACGGCTGCACCATGCTGTGGCCCGTCACATGCACCGGTGCCGGCGCATCGTCGATCAGGCTCTGTCCTTCGGCCTGACGGCGCACCGAATACACTTCGCGCCCGATCTGCTTTTTCTCGTCTGGCGTGAGGAACAGTTCAGCCAAATCGCCATAGCGGCGTTCGTTGAACATGCTGCCGAGCGGCATGCCGGTGCCGGCGTGGCCCTCGAGCTTCGGCACATCGTGCGCGATCATCTGCGCGGTGGCTTCGGCCGTCGCATCGGCCGCCACCTGCGTCCAGTGCTGATCGGTGCGGTAGAACACGCCCTCGCCCGCATCGCGCAACTTGCGCAGCACAGCTTCGTCGTCGAACGTGGAGATGCCCGCTTGTTTGAGCTTGCCGAGAATGGTGGCGTAACGTGCCTGCACGTCGGGGCTCAGCGCACGCCCATCGGGCAGCTTGTCCTGATAAAAGCGCGTCTTGTCCGGCAACAGCAGGACTTCGAGCTTGATACCGCGCGCGGCAAGCAGGTCGCGCGCCTGCGCGATGAGATGCGTATCGTTGTCGATGCCGCGCATGTTGACCGTCGTGAGGCTGCCCCAACCCGGAAAAAGCCAACCGTCCTTGCCCTTGATGATGATCGACGAAGCGTCCTGCGCTTGCGCGCATGCGGCGCCGCTCGCGCCGAGCATGCCGAACATCGCGACGCATAGCGCGGCGCCGTGTGCAATGCGCCGCATTCTCCGCATCGTCTTCACACCCGAAAAGAAACCCTGCTTCATCCTGCCACTCCCTGAATGAACGACCCAACGCGTGCGGACACGCGCCGGCGCAACGGCGCACGCTCGTTAGTACGACAGCGTGACGGTCATGAACAAGCCTTTGGAGCGGTCCTTCGAACCGCCGCCCACATTGAAGCGGTACTGCGTTGCCCAGTCGATGTAGGAACGCGGCGCATCGTAGTGGTCCTCGCGGAACCAGTAGCGGACATTCACGCCTGCGCCTGCACCCATCGACCAATCCGAACCGTTGCCGAGCAATGCGATCGAGCCATCGCCCAAGGCCGGTGCTTCCACGCGATCGTTCTCCTTGAGAAAATCGCCGGCAACCACCGCGTAGGGGAACAGCACGAGACGGTCGCTCACGCGGTCCAGGCGGAAGCTGCGGCCCACTCGAACCTCGTACGCCGCGAAAAGCTGATCGCGCTTGTAGCGCCCCGACGAGCGCGCGCTCTGCGCACCCGTGGTTTGGTCGGTGAACCAGAATTGGGATGGCATGTCCTGCCACGAATAGCCGGCCTGCATGTAGCCTTCGATCGTGAGCCAGCTCGGCTTGTCCATGCGCAGCGTCGTGCCCTCGTAATAGCCGTACGTCATGTACGACAGCCAACCGCCATTGCCCGCGCGCGACAATAGTTGGCCGTGCGCGGATTGCCGAGCGCCGCACCGTTCGGATTGGACGGATCGCGACCGCTCAAGCGGCAACGCAGTGCGTTCGAGGCCGGCGTGACCGTGCCCGAACGCGTCGCGGAACCGAGGTTGAATTGGCGTTCGAGGCCGAACGTGAGGCCGTATTGTGTCGACGGCGTAAAGCGGATGCCGAGCGACCCCGTCGTCGTCGGAATCCCCGAGAGGCCGTTGTTGACGCTTTCATTCACATTGACGGGCGTGTTCGTGCACGGATCGACCACGGTCTGCGCGGGCGTCTCCCCGGCGCCGTTGGCGAGCGTCTGGGTCAGCCGGCCATAGACCTCGAATACGCGCGTCGTCGAATTGAGGATCATCGACGGCCGCCAGAATACTTCGGCCGATCCGAATACCGCATCGCCTGGCACGCTGACTTCCGCACCGCCAAGGCCCGCACCGGCCGGCCTCGCGCCGCGATAGCCGGCCGATACCGTCGCGCCCCACTCGCGCGAGAGCCCGCCCACGGCGCTGCGCGTGTCGTAGCGCTGCGCCGGCGTCAGCGCGAGCTTGCCGGCATCGTTCATATCGATGGCCTGTTTAAGCGTATCGACGGCGCTACGCTTGTCGCCCGCATTGGCGAGCGCGTAGCCCTCGTCGAGAATCGAGGTGGGCGGCGCGTTGCCCGTCGCGCGCGCCGCCCGAAAATCCGCGATCGCCTTCTCCGGCTGGCTTTCGCGCTGATAGAGATAACCGCGTTGCATCAGCAGCGCGGCGTCGGCCGGCGATTTGACCAACGTATCGTTCAAACGCTGCTCGGCTTCTTTCATCTGCGCCGCGTTGCCGGCGGAAAGCGCGGTGGTCAGCAGCCTTTGCAGGGCGGCGTCTTGCGGTTCCTCGCTCACGGCCTTGCGGGCTTTCGCGATCGCGTCTGGGTAGTCGCCTCGCGCATAAGCGGCGTAAGCCTGCGCACTCGCGCCGCCCGCACCCGCCGCATCCGACGGCAGCAACTCGCACGACGTGCCGTACGGCGTGTCGTGGCAGTCCTGCACCGGCGCGGGATAGCTGGCGAGCGAGAGCTGCGCCGGACGGCGCGCCGTCTTGGCTTCGCGCAGGCGCCGCAGAACCGCTGCGTCCTTCTGATCCAGCGATGCGACAAGCGCCGTGACGCGTTTGGAATCGCCCGCCGCGAGCGCCGCGTCCGCCGCGATCAGGCGCACGTTCTTGCGCTGACCGTCGTCGAGCCAGTCCGCCTTGAGCGCCGCGTCGAAATCCGCGTCGGCTTCGGCGGTCTTGCCCTGACGCTGACGCAAATAGGCACGCATGACGAGCGCGACGATATTGCCGTCGTCCTGCTGAAGTGCGTCCGTGGCGGCGTCCTCCGCTGCGCTCAGTTGGTTATCGAGCATGAGCGAGGTCATCAGCAGCAAGCGGTGGCTGTCGATGTCGGGAGCAAGCGAGACCGCTTCGCGCGCGAACGGCACGGCAGCGTGCGGATCGTTGGCGATCAGCGCCTGATAGCCCTTTTGCGCCGGAATCACGGCCATGCGGCGCTGCAAAGTCTGGCGCCGCGCGAGCAAGTCGTTCCGGTTCGGCGCACCGAGCGAGACGGCGGTATCGGCGGCACGGGCGGCTTCGGCGTATTTGCCCTGCGCTTGCAGCGCGTCGAGCCACAGTTGCGCCCACGCGCCCTGCGTGGGATCGAGCCGAAACGCCGCTTCAGCGCGCTGAGCGCTCGTGACGTATTCCTTGGCGTTGTAATCGGCGTACGCTTGCGTCGCGATCGGAAAGCCTTTTCGCCAGGCGGCGCTCGATGTGTTGCCCGTGCCTGCCGGCGCGGGGCGCAGGTTGGCCTTCACCTCGCGCAGCGCGGACGAATCGAAGCCGGCCCGGATAGCGTCGTCGGCCGCCGCTTGCGCCGCTTCGAGCTTGCCGGCTTTTTGCAGCGAGTAAATCAGCAACATGCGCAGACGCAGCACGTCAGGGCGCAGCCGCACTGCACCTTCCGCCTGCGCGGCGGATTGGGCGAAGCGCTCGGCTCGATAGCTCGTGTACGCTTGGTTCGCGAGCCGCCAGGCTTCGCCTTGCAGCGGGGCTTGCGCTGCCGGCTTGTGCGGGGCTTGCGCAAACGCGTGCGACGGCGATGCGAGGCCAACGCAACAGGCGAGCACGGTGCCCAGCAGGAGAGGACGAACGAAGGGCGTCATGAGGTCTTGCGTGCAATCGATGGCTCGGCCGGCTCCAAGCCCACCGCACCTTCTTGAAATGAGAGGGCCTCGTGCAACGTCGCTTCGTCGAGCCAGCCTTGCTCGACGAGAATCTGCCCGAGCGGCCGATGCTGCTTCGCCTGCAAGTTGACGGCGAAGGCCAGACGCGTTTCGTCGACGGCTTGCCACGACAGCAGCAATTCGCCCAATCGCTGGCGCTGCTGCGCGAGCTGATCGGTGGAGGGGAAGTCATGCATCGTCTTGTCCCAGACGAGCCGCTTGCCGGTGACGAGATGGACGATGAACAGGCGCCACGCGCGCGCGGCGGCCATCGCGTTGATGAAATTGCCGACGATCATGCGCGGCACCGCGAGCACCGCGTGCTCCCAGCCGTACATCTGCCAGACGAAGTAGCTGCGTTGAAGGATGCGCAGCGCGAGCGCGAACGAGTTCAGCCCCATCACGGTGGCCAGCCAGCCGTTCGGCGAAAAGAACGACGGATAGTAGACCGTCCACCAGCCCATGCGATCGGCCGCCCAAAACCCGAGGAAGTTCAGCAGCAGGACATACGCGAGAATCGCAACGAACGATGTTGCCAGCCCCTTGCGATCGCGATAGAGCAGGTACTTCACCCCTAGCGAGCCGTGCCAGCCCACCTGCTGCCAGCCTTGCAGGCCGATACCGAGCGTCCAGCGCGCCTTCTGCCGATACGCAGTGCGGAACGTGTTCGGAAAGTATTCGCGGATGCCGAGCGGCATCGAAATCGTCGAGACCTTCTCCTTGCCGAGGCCGAAGAACGAAGTCCGGCGCGTCACATACTCCACCGTGAACTTGCCGAAGATCTGCCGCAAGCCGCTGCGTGCGAGCCGTGCGCCGATGTCGTAATCCTCGGTGAGCGTATCGGTATTGAACGGCTGATTCTGCGTCTGCTCGGCCAGCAGCTCGAGGGCGCGGCGCGAAAAGCAGGTGCCCACCCCCGCCGACGGCACCATCTTCGAAAGACTCTCTCGCACCACGAGGTCCTTCGTGTGCCATTCCGCGAATTCGTCCATGTAGCTGCCCGCCACGAGCTCGTACCATTCGCGTTCGAGCGAAGTCACCGGCAACTGGATAAAGTCCATGCGCGGCAGCAGATAGTTGTAGTACTTCAGCTCGAGCGGGTGGAGCACGTCTTCGCTGTCGTGCAGGATCACGCCCGCGAACGGTTCGGCACGCAGTGCGTTTTCGCGGAAGATGGCCTGTACGATCCAGTTCAGACAGTCGGCCTTGCAGGTCGGACCATCGTGCGGCACCTCGACGCGGACAAGCTGGCGGTAACGGCGGCGCATCCGCTCGACTTCGTTGCGCGTGCGCTCATCGTTGCGATACGTGCCCACGAAGATCATGTAGTTCTTGTACTCGAGCGCGCCGACCATGCTCTCCAACATGGGCGCGATGACATCGTATTCGAGCCAGGCCGGCACCATGATCGCGAGCGGCTGCTCCGGTACGGCACGCAGTTGAGCCGCCTGCAACGGTGTATGCCGGCGCCACACCGTGAGCGAACGCCAGATCTGGCGGATCCAGTACCAGCTATCGACGAACAGATCGTCGACGCTGGAAAGCAGGATGACGACGCCTACCACGGCGCTCACGATTTCGAGCCCGTGGTAGTAGTCGGCCATCAGATAGGGCCAGTAAAGTGACGAGAACATGCCGCGCCGTCGCCCGCGTTCAGTGCCCGCCGCCGTTGCGCTTGCGACGAGCGCGCGCAGCGACGATCATCAGCGTGACGAAGGCGAGCAGTGCGATGCCGACCAACGGCACACCCCACGAGACGTATCGGCGCCATTCGTACAGCGCGCTTTCTCCGGCGCCAGGGGGCAAGCTTGCGTCCGGGTTGCTGCTATCGAGCCACGCAACCGGCCCGGTCTCGCCGATGATCGCCAGATTGCCGCGATTGAGCAGGAACGGTTGCGTCAGCTCGACCGAGGCGGCGGCGGGTTCCGCCGCTGCACCATGCTTGCCGATCGCATACCACAGCACGCCGTCCTCGCCGTGCGCCCGCACCACTTCCGCTGTCGATAGGCGCGTCAGCCCGGTCACATCGAGCCAGGGCGCCGTCTTGCCGTGGATCTGCAAACGCCCATCGTCCGTCACGCGGGCTGAAGCATCCGCACCGTCCACCGCAACGTCCATGGCAAGGAACGACTTGGTGGGCTTGGCTACGCCGTCCGCGGGCGCGATCGTCAGTTCCGCCTGGGTGGGCGAGAGGCCGCTCGCCGCCGCGATGGAGATCACGTGTTCGAGCGAGTCGGGGGCCGCTTGCAGATAACCCGGCGGCACGATCAACTGCGGGTGCCCGGCCATCAGCGGCAGCAAGCCGACGAAGGTACCGTCCGGCTCCGCATCGCCCGGCTCGATATAGCTGAGCGCGGGCAGCACGTTCACGGGATACGCTTGCGGGATCTCGTTGCAGTTCGCCGAATACGGCTGGCGTTGCACCGAAACACGCAAGGTGTTGCGCTCGCCCAAAACATAGCCCGGCACCCGCGCCGTCAGCGCCTCGGGTTGGCCGTCGGCAACGAGTTGCTTCGCTGCGAGCAGGACGCCGTTCCAGTAGACGGTCGCCACCGGACGCGACGACGACGGCCCGGGTGCGGCCGCCACGTAGAGCACGACCTTCGACGGCATGCGCGAATCGGCGGAAACGGCCGCGAGCGGGAAGCTCTCGGTCCAGTCGCCGCGAGCGAGTACGTCGAAACTCTCGGCGGAGCCGCCGAGGCTCGACAGTCGCACGGCAGAACCGCTATCGCGCGCATTGGGATCGGCGATGCGTGCAACCAAGCTGTCGCTCGTCAACGCGCGGCGCAGCGTGTCGTCGAACAGGCCCGCGGCCTGTGCGCCTGCGTCGGCCGCCACCGCGATGACCGTGCGCGCGCCGAGCTGGGCAAGGCGGATTTGGTGCGAGCCGACCAACGTATCGGCTAGCGTCGCGCGGCGGGCCCGCCAGTCGCGCAGGGCGGCCCTGGCGTCGGCGTCGTTGGCGAGCTGCGCCCCAAGCGCATCGAGCGCGCCGGCTAAGCGCGTACGCAAAGCGTCGTCGGCCACCACGATATCGCCGCTGGCGGCCGGCGCCCCGAGCACGACGAGCGCGCCAAGTTCGGCGTCGCTCCCGAGACGGTGCGTGGCCGAGTTATCGCGCAAAGCCGCGAACGCCGGAATGGCGGCCAGGCTCGCCGGCACCGCAATCCCGCGTGTATCGACGGTCTCGCCCACGCTCGGCAACGCGCGCACCGACACGCGCTTGCCGCTGCGTTGAAGGGCTACGCCGAGACGCCATGCGCTGTCGTAGGCTGCGGCATCGAGCTTCGCGCGCGATACGAGCACGACGGGCTCGCCCGGCAACGTATTCCAAGCATCGTCGAGCGAGGTCACGGCGCCCGCGTCGACGTGGTAGGTAAGACGCGTCTGCGGCGATACGACGACCGCGTTCCCCGCGGACCGGTCGACCTCGCAATAGTGCGTGCCCGTATTCGACTGGAAATTCACGGAAAAGCGCACGAAACCGGTCTCGCGTGGGCGCGGCGCGACGGCCAGCGAACGTTGCAGCAAACCGTCGCCGTCGGACAACGCTTGCGAAACCATCGGCTGGTTATCGACGGAAAGCACGACCGAAGCCGAACCGGGTTGCCCCTTCAGATAGCGGCCGTCCAACGTGATGGCCGCATCTGCGATCGACATATTCTTCGGCACCGGCAGATAGAAATCTTGGCTCGCGTTGCCGGTCAGCACGACCGGCTCGGTGATGCCGAGATCCGCTAGCGCGATGCTGCGCGTCAGGCTCGTCGCCGCGCCGAATTGGCGCAACGCGTCTCCGGTTGCGCTCGCGCGGCTGCTCGTGGGCAGCAGCGCGCCGCCCGCAAAGAGACAAAGGGCGATGCAGGCAACGGGGCGAAAGGCGAACAGTCGGCGGGTACGCGGCATGACACTGGGCTCGAAAGAGAGATGAGTGGGGGCGTCGTGGTACGGATTCAAAGCGGGTGGACCGGGACGTGCAGGGCCATCCGAAGGGCATGAGCCGCGTGCATCGACATGTCGATATCGAGCGGTCGCGCCCTGCCCGAAAACTCGCTGAGCGGCTGGCCTGCTAGCGTGGCGACGATGCGCTGCGCGGCAAAACCATCGCCATACGGGCTGATCGGCTCGCGCGGGGCCGCGGCTGCCGCGCGCTCCGCGAGCAGAGCGCGAACGCCACCGACAATCGACTCGGCGCGCGTGCCGACGAGCCGGACGGCGCCGGCCTCGACTGCTTCCGGGCGCTCGGTGACATCGCGCATGACGAGCACGGGCTTACCGAGCGCGGGGGCTTCCTCCTGCACGCCGCCCGAATCGGTGAGTACGATCGTCGCGCGCTGCATGAGCCGCACGAAGCCGAGATAGTCGAGCGGCTCGATCAAATGCACGCCCGGCGTATGACCGATCCGCGCACGCACGGGCGCGCGCACGTTCGGGTTCAGATGAACGGGATACACGATCTGCACATCGTTGCTGCGCGCGAGTTGATCGAGCGCGACGCAGATCGCCGCAAAGCCTTCGCCGAAGCTCTCTCGGCGGTGCCCCGTCACGAGCACGATCGGTTTGGCATCGTCGAGCCGCGGCAACTGTGCATCGAGCTTGGCGCGCAACGACGCGTCGGCATCGATACGAGCGGACGTCGCATACAGTGCGTCGATGACAGTGTTGCCCGTCACGACGATGCGCCCTTGCAGCGCCTCGCCCATCAAATTGGCTTTCGCGCTTTCGGTGGGCGCGAACATGATGTCGCTGAGCGCATCGACCACGCGGCGATTCATCTCCTCGGGCCACGGGCTCGACAAATCGCCCGTACGCAAACCGGCTTCGATGTGCCCCACGCGCACGCGGCGATGAAACGCGGCCAAGGCGGCGGCACAGGCCGTAGTCGTATCGCCGTGAACGAGCACGTAATCGGGACGCTCTTGCGCGAGGACATCGTCGAATGAAAAAATCAACCGCGACGCGAGGCCATTCAACGTTTGATTGGCAGTCATCAACGCGAGGTCATATCGCGGACGAATATCGAATAGCTCCAGCACTTGCTCCAGCATCGAACGGTGCTGACCGCTCACGCAAACGATCGATTCGAGCCCCGGCGTGCCTTCGAGCGCTTT
Source organism: uncultured beta proteobacterium (assembly GCA_963838695.1). Classification (GTDB taxonomy): domain Bacteria; phylum Pseudomonadota; class Gammaproteobacteria; order Burkholderiales; family Burkholderiaceae; genus Trinickia. Next base: position 179,603 of record CAWIRZ010000027.1, read on the forward strand.
GACGACGGGCGCCATCTTAATCGCCTCGGGACGCGTGCCGAAAACGGACAAGATCTTTAATGCCATCGTGTGATATCCCCGTGAATGCCTTTATGTCGTATTCGCCCGATGCGCTATGAGGCGACGTGCTCGTGCTTCGGTCGTGCAGCGACTGCACTCGAACCCTATCGCCGAAAAACCGCCTACTCGAATCGATGGGACGACATCTAAACGCTTCGAAATGACGACTGCGTTCGAACGCACCGGATACGAATTGTCTTAATTTCCAGGGGGTAAATCATGCAAACAATCGTTAAGAGATTCTGAAACAAACGTCAACGTGGCCGTGGCGGGACCGCGCAAACGTTTTACCGATTTTGGGCTCGCGATTTTTAGCGGGCGCTCGGAAAATCGACGAACGAGTGAACCCGTCGTAGATCGAACCGATAGAAACGGAAATGGAAGTAGGGCCCGAAACTGTAAGGGCCCGATTACCGAAAGCGACGCCCGCGTCGCGGTTTGGCACACCGCGGTACACGTCGCCGCTGTATGGTCGCAAGCAAGGCATGGCACGACTGACTACAATGGCAGGCATTCGCTGCGTGCCGGCTACCGACTTAGAGCGGCCCGTTCGCGGCACCCCGGCTCGCCTCTCGATTCCCCCATGACCGTCACTCTCTCAGACCGCCCTGCAACGCGCGCGCGGATAGCCAATTCGCCGCGCTTTCTGCTCTTTTTGATCTGCCTGTACGCCTCGGCGGGTCAGTTGGCTATCGATATCTACGTTCCGGCCCTGCCCGACATGGCGCGTTACTTTGGAACGTCGCCGCAGGCCATTCAATCGAGTGTGTCCGGCTACATGGCCGCCTACGCGCTCGGCCAGCTCATCTTCGGCCCGATTGCCGACGCCTACGGGCGCAAGCGCGTGCTGGCCTTCGGCCTCATCGTCTACACCATCGGTTGCGCGCTATCGCTCACGACATCGAATCTCGAGACGTTCATTCTCGCGCGCTGCTTGCAGGGCTTCGGGATTGCCGTGACGAACTTGCTGGCGAAGGCCATCATCACCGATTCGTTCTCGGGACAGGCATTGATTCACGCGTTCACCTACATGTCGATCGCGTGGGGGCTTGCGCCGATCGTCGCACCCGTGATCGGCGCACATCTGCAGACTTGGCTCGGCTGGCATTCGTGCCTGGATTTCCTGCTCGTCTATTCGCTGCTGATGTGGGGCATTCTTTGGCGCTATCGCGAGACGCTGCCGTCACCGGTTCGCCTCGAACTGCGCACGCTGACGAAAAATGCCCGAAAGGTGCTATCGAGCCCCGTGTTTCAATGCTGCTTTCTTGCACAAGGGGTGTGCTACAGCATCCTGCTGGTCTTCAACATCGTCGGGCCGTTCATGGTGCAAAGCACGCTTCACAAGCAACCGACCTACTTCGGCTATCTCGCGCTCGGTATCGGGATGATGTACTTTCTCGGCGGCCTGTCGAATCGCATTCATGGGCCGGGCCTGCCCACTGCCGAAACGCGGTTGCGCGTGGGGGCGTGGACGATGGTTGCCGCTTCCATTGCGATGCTGGTGCTGGCGTGCACCGTCGGCCTGCGCGTCTGGACGCTCGCCGCGCCGGTACTTGTGATGGGCCTGAGTGCCGGCGCGATGTATCCCACGTTGATGGCCAAGGGCAATTCGCTATTTCCGCATATCGCGGGCTTGACCAGCGCGATCCTTGGCTGCGCGCTGCTGCTCGTTTCATCGGCCATGATGGGCCTCGCGGGCTTTGTATCGGTGCGCCACCTGCTGCCGCTCGCCGTGTTTTTTGTGATTCTTGCCGGCATCGTCGTGACGATGGTCACGAAGCTGCTTCGATACCTCTCGCTGGAACAGAGCGGCGCCGCGGTGAGCGGCAAGGGCGAAGCGGCTTGACGGGAGGCGAGGCGGCGTTGGATCGCTTGGGGCGAGTTGGACGCAGGCTGCCCGCGCCACGCCGAATATCGCAGCACGATCGTCAAGCCATTTGCACGCGCATCGTTCGCCGGTTGGTTACCACGAAACCGGCTCAAGCAACGCCGGTGTCCCAAACTCGACGAGCTTCGCATTCGAGTGCGTGAAGTAGCCCTGCCAGAAGCGCTGCAAATCCATTAGCGTGCCCGGGTCGCGATAGCCGTTGCGCTGAGCGCGGCTGCCCGTTTCCGGCGCGGCCAAGACCGCAGCCCCCAGCACGAACACGCGAGCGCCGCCGAAATCGCCGAACAGATCGCTGTCCGCGGCCTTCTTGAGCTCCACACTCGGATTGATGTGTCTCACCGCGTTATGGGCATAGAAACTCGTCACACTCGAATTCTCGAGCCCGTCCGTGACGACGAATATCAAGCGGTTCTGCACTTTTTCTTGCGCGACGGCACTCGATACGCTCTTGAGCGCCATCATGATGTCGGACTGATCGAGCGACGACGAACCGGTTTGCAGCACCTGAGACGTCGTACCCAATGCGAGACGCTGCGCGTAGACCGCTTGTTGCTGGAGGCAAGTATGAAACTCGCGCAGCCGGCTCATCGGCACGTCGCCCTCGGCACTCGCCGACAACGGACGCTCGATGACACCCGCGTGCAGCACGTTCAGATAATGCCCCTGCGAGAACGCCGAAAATTCGGCGATGGCGAACTTCGTGCCGGGCCGCAGCAACGGCGCCAGGTTATCGAGCACCGAGCGCTGCAGCGTCGGATCGAGCGCAACTGTCTGATCGACGAGTACGTAAATAAAACGATCGTATTGCGGCTGCGGCGCCGCGATCTTGTTCGCGGCGTAGCAGCTCGGCACGTCGTTGGCGAGCCCCGCCTGCGCAATCGAAACGGCGCCGAACGAAGCCAGCGCGCCCAACACGAGGGCTCGCAAACCCTTGAGCGTGCAGCGCATCAGAGGCTCCCGAGAATGTCGTCTTCGAGGCGCGCATCGGCCTGCGCAGCCTCACGCTGTGCCTTGATTTGCCTGACGGCTTCGAGGATCGCTTTACGGCGCTCCGTGGAATCCTCGGCTCCGATATCGAGAATCACCTTGCGACGCTCGGGATTCGGTTCGTCGATGATTCGTTCCGCAATGCGGCCGATGTCGCCGCTCGTGGCCGGTGCGAGTGTCTCGGTCTTCGACGCTAGGTTGGATCCCGCCAGCTCGGAGCCTGACGCCGTGCGCACCGGCTGCGTGGCAGATATCGTTGCATCGTCACTGCCGGATTGGCGCTTGGGCAAACGGTGCCCGGCCTCCTCGTGCAACCGGCGGTTATAAAACTCGTGACAGCTGACCTTCGACACATGGTCGCGATACTTGGGCACTTCGCGGCCAAGGTGCGTACGCAATTCAGTCAGGCGCATGTTGCCGCGATCGAGAGCCGGCTTGATCTCTTTGGCGAAGTAGCTCTGAAAGCTCGTGTGGCCGTGGGTCTGGCGATACGCATTCTTGCCGTCGCCGATAAACGTGCTGCTGAATGCCTGGAAGAATCCGAGCGCCTGGGTGATCAAGTAAATGATGGCGAGCACGATCGCACCGGCAATGCCCTGACTGAACAGTTCGCCGTTTAACTCCGAGTCGACGTTATGCTGTGCCGCACGCGAAGCATCGGCGAGATCGTTGGGCAACGGCATCGATGCGCCGAGCCCCGGCACCGAAGCGAACGGATTGCCTGCGGCCGACGACGCCTGATCGGCGGCGCGATGGGTCATATCGATCTCAAGGCCCTTGATCCGCATCCACGTAATGCCCGCGAGCAGCACGAAAAGCAACGCTACAGCGATGGCCGGCACGAAGAGGCTTCCGCGATCGTGTGCGCCATCCAGCACCCGGCTGCCGAAACGTACCTTCGCCGAGGCTTGCTTGTCGATCGATTGGTCATCGCCGCTATTGATCTTCTCTCCGGTATAGCCTTCGACCGTCTCGCTGACCGAACCGATTGCCTTGCGAATCGCCGACCACTTGTACACCTCCTTGCCGGCCGCGTGCGTTAGGCCCAGTAGGCCGGCCGCCATCACGGTTGCAATGACGTAGCCGATCCATACCATCTGATTGCCGGTGATTTCGCTCGCGACAAACGGCGCGATCAACATCCCGGTGCCCGCAGCTTCTGCGATCGTGAGCAGCACCAATGCCAGCATCATAAAAGACGACATCGGCGAGCGACCGTTTTGATGCGTGATCTTCAGATACTCGACCGAGCGCGCGAACACATCGGAATCGGTTTTCGGCAGTTTGTCGATGTACGTCGAGCACAGCGACTCTTCAGCGGGCGGCAGCCCGGCATCGCTCCACGACTGCGGATTTTCGATTCCGTGAGTTTGACGCTTCCAGCGGCGCATCTTGCCGAGGAGCGGCACACAGACCCAGAAATCGGCCCACCACAGATCGTCGGTATAGCGTTTCCAGACAAAGAAGATAGTGAGCAATGTCGCGATCAAAACCGGCAATGACCAGGCGATGCTGTTGACGAAGGCATCAAAGAGAGTGGAAGACACGGATATCCCCGGTAGTCGTCAGAAGGTTTTTAAATGGGCTAGCGCGCGAGTGCGAAGTTGCCTGTCGCCGTATAGTCCACGTCTCGATTCGTGTAGTAGACGTTGCCGTTTCCAAGCGGTTGGCGTTTCGGCACAACGAGGTCGAGGCATTGCATCGGACCATTGACGAAAACCCGATACAGCGTCGCATCGCTGCCGCGGTAGACATTCACCGGAACACGGGCCGAGAAGCTCGCCTTCTGCTTCGCGTTTCCCTTGTAGTCTTTGTAGATTTGGAGATGCGGCTCCGGAATCGGACTTCCCGCGTCGCTCGGAACACGCACGTCGAGCAGCGAGACCAGATTGCCGCCCATTGATGTGACCCACGGTGCCCCATAGAAGCCGGGCAGGTAATCGCGCACATTCAACGGCTGATCGGTCGCCAGATTGCGCACGTCGGAGGACGTATGAGGACGGTCGCCAAGGCACGAATCGAGCTGCGTCGCCTGCGCGGCATTCGCGCTCGAAATCAGGTTGAAGGACGATTTCGGCGGCGCGCCGAGGCTCACCGTGATGCCATTGCCGACCGTCGGCTTACCGCCGAAGTCGTAATTGCCGGCGGTGGCCGTGACGCGCGCCCTATGCGTTGCCGGTGCCGGCGACGCTACAACGGGTTCCTGTGCAGCGCCCACAACCGTGGAGACAGCAGGGTTGGCGTTCGCGCCCGGCATCGTCGCATGGGCGGGCTTGCTTGCCGGCGCGCTCGCGACGACCGCCGTCGTTGTAGCCCGGCTTGCCACCAACGGTTTGGCGGCGGTGGTGTCAGCGAAACGGAAATCGGCCGGGTTCGCGCTGCGACGAGCGAGGTACTTCTGAAGATCCGACTCGGTCGGCACATCGATAATCTGCGTGCGCTGGTTTGCCTCTCGACCGTTAGCCGTCGAATTCGACGCGATGGGGAGCGAATCGCCCGCGCCCTGGTAGTAGACATTCCTCGTGGGCACGCCCGCCTCGGCGAAGACCGCAGCGACCGCCTTGGCGCGCTGCTGCGAAAGTGCGGCGAGATCATGGCTCGACAAGGCATCCTGTTCATCGGTATGGCCGACAATCAGCACTTTGCGATTAAGCGCCTGTTGCCGCTGTGCCTGTGTCGCGTCTGACGGCAACGAAGCGAGCAGCGTCTTCGGCGCATACTCGGCCGCGATCTCGCTCATGTAAGCGTGGGCTTGCGGCGTGAGTTGCGCCGTACCCGGCATGAATTCGTCGCTTTTGTTTTCCACCTGCACATCGAGCCCGAGCTGGGAATCAGACGAGCCGTCTCGCGTGCCGGCAGCGGAGGTCGACAAAGTTCCGGCCGCAGGGGATGGCGCAGTGGAATCGTCTTGCTGCTTGATCGGCACCGACGCCAGTTTTAAACCGTTGGCTGCAGCGATCTTCGACAGTTGGCATCGACGCGAATCAAGTGTATGGCCGATCAGGAAACCCGCTGCCACGCCCGCCGCGCCACCCGCGATGCCCCCCTTGACACCATGGGTCAGATAACCGACGGCGGCACCCGCGACACCACCCAAAACCATGCCAACGTTACGATCGTTGTTCGAACACGGATCGTCGCTATTGAAAGTGCTCTTGAGACTGTCCTTCACCGATGGTGCAATCTCGGGCTGACCGGTATTGGGATTGATCGCACACGCGGTCAATACCAAGCTCGCACCGAGCACCATGGAACTCTGGATTTTCATTTCACATCCTCTTTTAAGCCGTAACCACGACAAATGCTGTCGCGACCGACCCCGTTTTCAACGTCTTATCTCGCTATGATCTCCGATTCTTCATACGAAGTCTATCGGCCGGACCCCGCATTTCTTTACCAGGAATCAATTTGTCAACCGCTCCGCATAACGAGCGGTGGGCGTCTGATCCGCAATGGGTTGTTGACATGCCTTCAGCGAATGGCGAATGGCGGCATCGGTTCGAATGCGGCGCGGGGGCGCGCGCGCTAGCGCGGCGTATCCAGACCGCTCGCAATCTAGGGTAGCTAGCTGCCGTTGGTCGCGCCGACGACCTGTTGCTGTGTATGCTCGAGCGCGAGCGTGATGGTTGAGCCGAGCGGTTTGCGGTTGTTTGCAAGGAACCCAGCAAACGGACTGTCATCGATCGCTACGCCGAACGTGCCAGCCTTGTTGCGACCAATGGAATCGGTTTCACGGCCCTCCCTCGGCGTCTCACCGGGGAATGTGCCGAGTGCGCGGGCGTGCGTCACGCTAACGCGGGAATGCCCGTCAACCCTCTGCCGCCTTCACCAGTTCGATGGCGTGCTCGGGGCACGCCTTCACGCATAGGCCACAGGCACGGCATTGGTCCGCCTTTGGTGTATACGCAACCATGCCCCCATGAACACGATTCTTGATCTTGCCTACGAATGAGAGCTGTTGGTAGTCGGCCCGATCGATCTTCCGAACATCGAAGACATCGTGCGGACAAACTTTTGCGCAGGCGTCTTTTCCTTCACATCGATTGAAATCGACAACGGGTCTCACCACACCGGGGAGGTTTTTATCAAGGCATCTGCTTTCGTTCATTTCAAATCTCTCAGGTCTCTTAGATCTCGATCGGACTCTCGCCCGAACGAGCCAATTCAGAATGCGGGTGCCTGCGTCCCGCGCAAACCTCGCGCGAACATTTCGAGGGTAGTTGCGGGAGACATCGCCCACGCTGGGACGACGGCGTAGACCTGAAATAATCGGCTTCTTCAACGGTAGAGAATTTGTCGCTTCAGATCATTCGAAATCTCGCGCGCGAGCGGTAGCCATTGCTTCAGCATCGCTGAACTGCATACGTTCGTGCGGAAGTTGCGCGCGAGCACGCGCTCGATATCGATCGTCTGTCCATTGCGCCGATAGGTGGCGTCGTAGGCTAGCTCCCCGCTTGCTTTGTGCAGATCGGGCGGAATGGCAATGATCTTCACATCGGCAGGCAACTGGACGCTGTAATGTTCGCGCAATGCGCTCCCGCCGCATGGGCCGTCCAGCGGGCTCCAGGCTTGCCTGACGACAAAATCGGCAAAGCTCCTGATCGAGCCGTAGTTAGGCATGAGCGGGATGGCCAGAGCGGCGGGGCCGGGCATGATCGCCAGGTCGTCGATGTTGCCCGTCAATGCGAGCCGCACCGGGCCGCCGTCCTTATCGGCTTTGCCGGCGTTGTCGGCGTTCTCTGCCATGACGTGCAAGGTCCCGGTCAAACCGGATTGCCGCAGCAGGTTATAGCCGATTCGGGAACTGCGGTACTGCGACAGTAGCCGCGCCGGTGTGATGCCCGCCTGCCCCTTCAACGCGATGGTGCCGGTGATGTCCGCGTTGCTGTCGTCGCGTACGTTGATGGTGTAGTCGATCGACGACGCGCTGTTTGTCCCGTTTTGCGCGGGTGTGTGCAGCATTTCCCCCGTGGCTGTGTCTAGCGCGGGTTTATCGCTCGCGGGGAAGGACAGGACGCCGAACGGTGCGAAGCCGTCGGTGGTATCGGCGAAAACGCCGAACTCCGGCAACCATGCAATCGCGTGGTTGTAGACCGTCCACGCGGGCGCATCGGGCACGCGATAGCTGTTTCCCAGATTGACGAGCACGTTGTCTGCGCGGATGCCCTTTGCCTCGAGCAGGGCAATGAACAACGCGACGTGATCCTTACAGTCACCATAGCCGTCATGTAGGACGGCATCCGCGCTGTGCGGCACGACGGGCCCCGTGCCGACATAGACGGCCACGTAGCGAATGTTTCGGCTAAGCCAGTTGTAAATGAGCGCGGCTTGCTGGCGCCGGCCGGACACATTCGCGGTGATTTGGTCGGCGAGCGCGCGGATGGCGGCGGACGGCGCGGCTTTCGGCTGGGCGGTACGTTCGTAGACGCGGCCAACTTCCGCATAGTCGGAGAAGTTCGTGGCGACGAGGTAGGGTCCTGCATCGAGCGCGGAGACCGCGTCCGCTTGGGCCGCTACCGGTCCATCCGGCGACGTGCGATAGCGATAGACGCGCACACGCCGTGCGCCTGTCGTGGTGTCGCTGACCTGTTGCATGTCGCGCGTGTCGATGCGTACTGCCATGCCCGCTGGCGTATCGAGTGTTTCCTGCGCATCGTCATACGCCTCGGTGAGCGGGAATGTCGCCACTTCGGTGAATTTGCCGGGGAAAAGGGTCTCGCGGTCGGTCAGCGTATAGCTGAGGCGCAGGATATCGCCACGCGCCATGGCGGGAAAGACCACTATCCGCAGGTGCTCGGAACTGAATTGCGGCGCGATGGCCGTGGCAGGTGCCGGACGATCGAAGACGGCCGTGCGCCGATCGGCGTGGATGGCATGGCCGTCCGGATGAACCGTCTGCGCATCGTCGATCGTCAACGTTTGCAGGTTCGCGTCGTAAGGCACGACATATTGCGAAAAGCGCTGAACGGCCGCGTCGCTCGACAGCGCGATGGCGACCTTCACGTGTGCGGTCACGCGGCCGGCGCTATCGATCGTGAGCGCGCGATCGAATTGCGTGACGCGATAGTCAGGTGCTTCAGCGGCCAGCGCTGCGTGGCAGCAGATTAGCGCGGCGCAAACGGACGCGTGGCGAGCGAGATGATGCAGTGAGACGAGTGGGCGCACGGGGAGACTCACCAGTTCAGTTCAGTTGAGTTGCGTAGGGTCGTTCAACTTCTGAAATTCCTGCGGCGATGTGAGCGTAATGCATTCTTCGCTCGTGCCGCAATGATCGGCGGATCGACCGATTAGCACGAAAGTAAGCGCATTCGTGGATGTCATGGCGGGGATTGATCGCGCTCGCGCTCGCGCCTCTCTTGCCGTCACTCCATTTATTCGTATCGATGCGCCGCTAGGCTATCGACCCGGCGCCTTGCTGCGCCGCTTTCATCTCCATCAACAGGCTGTGCAGCATCTCGGTGGACAAGCCATGCAGCACCAGCCGGTAGCCGGCGCGCAGCGTGGACATGGGCACCAGCGGGTGGCCGTTATTGACCAGAATCAGGTGCTGCGGCGCGCCCAGCAGCTTGGCCGCATAGATGCCGATCGTCTCGTCCAACTGCAGCGAATTCGTCGCGCGCCAGAAATCGTTGTCGGTCAGCATCAACTGGTAAAGCGGCGTGAACAACTCGATGGCGCTTTGCAGGTCCAGGAAGTTCAGCTTGCCCTGCGGCATGTCCTCCAGCCGCAAGTCGGGATCGCGGATCATCGAGAAATCGACGTGTTCGGGCTCGTGCATCTCCACGCCCGCATCGCGCAACGCCCGGTTCAGACGGATCACGAAGTTGAACAGATTCAGGTCGTGCTTGACGAAGAGCTCGTCCTTCAAATCATCGATCTCGAGTGGCTCCAGCGGGTTGGTGGTGATGTGCACCGGCGAATTCGCGGAGATGAACGACAGCGCCTGCGCACCCAAATGAAAGTGCCGCAGGATGAGCCAATTAGCTTCGGGCGACACGAACCTCTTGAGCCCCCAGGCCAAGATGCGGTGCAGCAGCTTGGAATGCGACCATCGGCGCGGCAGAAAGGTCTTGATGACCTGGATGAGGATGATGAAAGAGCGAGCAAGCGGCCGCAGAAACGGCAGCAGGTATTGCCGCGACCCGCTGCTGGAGTCCGTCAGCCACGCCCTCTTCACGTTGTCCGGCAAAGGCGTGCTGCGATCCAAGTACAGCGCCAACCACGGGCTCGGATCGGCGGGATCGTGTTCGCCGGCAAGGAAATTCGGTTCCTTCTTCATGCGGCATCGTTCTCCATCACATGATGAAACTGCATCAGGTACAACGCGGCGGTACGGCGCGCGGTATCCACGATGCGCTGTTCGGCACGGCCGTCCTCGTCGCAGTCCAGCGCCAGTTCCACCGCGGTCAGCCAACGAGCCAGGTGGTTTTCGTCGTTGTGGCCGTGGTATTCCAGGAAGCGGAAGGCATCGGGCGGCAGCTTCAGGCTAGCCTTGAGCAACGGCAACAAGGCCGGGACGATGCGCTGGCCCGTGCCTTCGATGATGTAAATGGCGCCCAGCAGCCCAATGGGGTCACGCGTTGCGGCCAGGCTGTGCAGATAGGCGTTCAGAGCCTCGCCGCCAGGGTTGCGGCGCAGCGCATCGATGTTGTCCACTGTGCCGCCCGCCGCGCGATAGTCCTGGAAGAGGATTTGGAAATCGTTCTGCTCTTCGCCGGCATGCATGTCGATCAGCGCAGCCAGCGGCAGATACTGTCCGCCGAGCGAGGCCGCGCCTTCGCGCATCCACTTGCTGCCCTCGCGCACCTGCGGGATCCAGTTCTCCATCCAGTTCAGATAGTCGGCCGTCTGGAACTGCCGATTGCGCAAGCTGCGCACTACGGGCGTGCGCCACACGCGTGACCGGTAATCGTGCCAAATGGCTGCGAGTTCGGTCAGCAACTGGCCCAGGCCCTGCGGCGCCGTGTCCGGATCATGCGGCGGCGCAATCGCGTCGGCGCCCGCGCTGTGCACGTCTTGACGCTGGGCCGCGGCATGCGCGGCACCCGCGGGCGCCGCGGACACCTTCGCTTCCTGCACGGCCTCGGCTTCTAACAGCATGTAGGCCGCCATGAAGCGGCCCGATTCGGGGATGTAGCAGAAGATCTGCTCGCCAGGTTTTACTTCGCGCGTTTCCAGGAACTCGGCCAACATGATCAGAATGGACGCCGCGCCCGTATTGCCGCGCCAGGCCAGATTGCTGAACCAGCGCTCGCGCGGGATCACTAGACCGGCCTTCTCCATCAGGCCTTCCACCACGGGAATGAATTTCTCGGACGAGTAGTGACACAGGAAGTGGTTCACCTGCTCCGGATTCAACCAACCGTCGCGCACCAGCTTGGCGTACTCGTGTATGCCGATGTCGAACAGGTGAGGCAACAAGCGGATATCTTGCCGCAGCGAAAGCGCGCCGTCGGCCTCGGCCTCGTTCCATGACGGATAGTCCAGGTGCCCCTTCTGACGGTCGGCCGATAGGCCCAACTGCATGCATACCGGGTAGTCGCCCGAGAAAGACCGTTGATGCACCCACTTCAACCGCAAACGCACACCATTGGACGCCCCGGGCAAGGGCCGTCCGGCGTGGCCCAACAGCATCGCGCCCGCGCCGTCCGACAGCATCCAGCGCAGGAAATGCGCATCGAAGTCCGCGTTGTACCCGCGCGCGGCAAAACGAGTGCGCTTGAATATCCGCGACGGCAATTCGGCGGCTACCGCCAGCGCGCGGGCATGCCCGCCCATTTCGACCCCCTGCGCCGCCGCCTGGATGGCCGACACGCCGGCCGCGCAGATCCCGTGCACCGATAACGTCTCCATGGGATGCGCGGCCAGTTCGCCCTGGATCATGTTGGCGAAGCCGGGCATTAGCGCGTCGCCGCCGGACGATCCGCTGGCCAGCAGCGAAACGTCCGCGAGGTCCCCTTCGCCGCGCCGCAGGCAGTCGCGGATGGCGTTGGCCGCCAACTGCGCATTGGTGAATACCGTGGCGCCTTCGGGATCGATCGCGTAGTAGCGCTGTTTGATTCCGTTCTCGGCCAGGATACGGCTCTTGATGCGGCTGGACATGCGGTTCAGCGGCGCAATATAGCTGTCCATGGCGTCATTGGACACGGGTTCGCCCGGCATGAAATAGCCGGCGCTCTCCAGGTAGACGCGATTGAACGCAATAGGCATGGTGGGTCTCTCGGAGGTGTGGATTGGCGGCGCTAGCTCACGTGCTCGGGCGCCATGCATGACCGGGTGCGGAAGCGCGGCAGGAATGTGCCCAGCACGAACACGCGAAACATATAGGGTGTCAACCCGCCCTCGTTCAGCGCCGGGTTCACGCGCGCGCGGTAGCGGTCGCGATGCAGGCGGCTCAACTCGGACCAGTGGGCACGTGGTTGCTCATGGTGCGCGGTGTGCAGGCCGATATTGAACAGCAGCGGGTTCACCAGGCCTTCGAAGTTGCGCGCATAGTTCAGCCCGGCGGCCGCCCTTGGGCCACCGTTGGCATGCGCGTGTTGCAGATAGTTGGTGGCCAGCAGCCAGTGCAGCCCGTGTAGTTGCGGAACGATCACGAACACCAGCGCCTTCATCGGGTTGATGGCCAGCAGGCCGGCCCACAGGCCCAGCCACATAGCGTACTGCCACATGCAATAGCGCCACGCACCGCGCCAGCGCCTACGCAGGCGGCCCAGCCACGCGATGAACAGCGGATACAGCACACAGGCAGCTTGCGCCGGATGAATCAGGTAGCCCCACAAGTGATTGGTATCGCCGCCGAACCGATAGGTGCGTGCCGCGTCGCGCGCGCCATGCTTGTAGCGGTGATGATTGGCCACGTGCGCCGGGTAGAACACGAAGGTGGGGTGCCCCTGTAGCAGCGTGATCACGAAGTCGGTGGCGCGATTGGTCCAGCGGCCGCGCCACATGCGGACATGCGTGTGGTTGTGATGAATCACGCCGATGCCTAGCGTCAGAAACAGCATCAACGCATACAGCGGCCACCAGAATCCGTGGACCCATTGCCAAGCGGCCAACGCAGGCAGCGCGGCCAGGTAGGCTAGGCTCTGCCAATCGCGCCGGTTGCGCAGTGTCGGCAGGCTGCGCGGACTGCTACGCCCGCCCACCAAGGGATTCTCGCTGCCGGAATGCATTTAGATGGGGAGCCGCCGCCTCGGCCTTCAGCCGGGTGCGGAACAAGCGGTCCATGAAGGTGAACTGGAAGCCGAAGTTGCCGTTGTAACAAGCATGGTGAAGGTGATGCCGGCGGCTGGCGGCGAACCAGTGCGCATAGGACACGTTCGGGAAGAAATCGTAATTGGCGTGGCCGATGCAGTTGAAGAACAGGCTGAACAGCGGCACGGAGGCCAGCGACCAGAAGCTGAAGTCGTGCAGCACCATGGGCAGCAGGATCACGTTGCCTAGCATCAGCGCTTCGATGGGGTGGAAGCTGTAGGTGGAGAACGGCGTGGTGACCACCGAGCGGTGATGCGGCAGATGGTAGCGGCGCAGCAGCTTGGTGTGCAGCAGGCGGTGGTTGACCCAGAAATGCACGTCGTTCCATGCCACCAGAACAAGGATTTCCACGGCGATCGTCCACCAGCCGGCGTCAGGGTTCAGACGCGCCCAGCCCAGTTGCAGCAAGCCCCAAGGAAAGATCATTCCGGTGCCGAACAACAGGATGGACAGGCCCGATTGGGCAAACTCGCGCCGCAACTGGCCGACCGCTAGCGGGCGCGGATCCAGCGTGCGGCCGATGCCGAGCGCGGGCAGGATATGCCGCGTGAGCAGCCAAGTCGCCGCGCCGAAGACCAGGTAAATGCCGCCGAAGAAAAGGAGGCCCGCCAGCATGACCCGCCAGGCGGACAAGGCTTCAAAAGCTTGGGCCATCAATGTTTTGTTTCACCCCGAAGAACAGCCGCGTCATATGAGCTTTGTTTGGTCCGACTTTCCGTGCTTTATTGCGGGATCATCCATTGGATCGAATGCGCCGATCCGCGACACCCCGCGCGATGGACGCCACTATACCTTTGAAAGAATCGAGCCTACTCAACGAATCCCCAGAAGTTCAGAATATTCGCAATAATTACGTCTTCGCGTTGCTGTAACGCGATCGTCATAGAAGCGGGGCGTCGCCAGGAAGTCGGCCGGATGGGACAAGCAGTCGTTAATCAGGCGGGGTTGGCCTCCGCGCCTTTCGGCTCCATACCGGGAAAGGGCCGACTTATCGACTCTCTGGGCGGCTGCGAAGTCACCTCGTGATGTTTATACTTCGGTTCGAGACTTTTTGAGGTTCCCGATGGCACGCTCCGACCAAGTAAAGGCACTACTGCGCGCATATGCTGGCGACAACCACGAGCATTTCTACGCGGTCGCCATGCAGATGGCTGCGGACGAAGCGCATCGTGGACACGCAAAATTGGCGGCAGAACTGCGGGACCTCGTCGATGCCGCGAAGGCAGGAAGGAAGCCCGAGCTGTCCTCCGTACGGAGTGAAGGCGTGCAACGTCCAACTCCGTTGGCTCAGCCAAAGGGTGAACTGGCTGAACTGCTCACGGTTCAGTACCCGCACGAGCATCTGCAGCAGATGGTCTTGTCGGACTCAGTTCGTAGAAACCTTGATCGGGTTCTGCGCGAACAGCGCCATCACGAGCAGCTACGCGTTCATGGCCTGAGCCCCCGACGCAAACTCCTGCTCGTTGGGCCGCCTGGAACCGGGAAGACGATGACTGCCGCGGCCCTCGCCGGCGAATTGCGGCTTCCGCTATTCACTGCCCGGTTCGACAGTCTGATCACCAAATTTATGGGCGAAAGTGCCTCCAAGCTTCGGCTGGTGTTCGAAGCACTGAAATCGACGCGCGGAGTCTATTTCTTCGATGAGTTCGATTCGCTCGGCCTGCAGCGGGGTAGCCAGCACGACGTTGCCGAGATGCGGCGTACCTTGAATATGTTTCTTCAGCTCATCGAACAAGATACATCGGAGAGTTTGGTCATAGCAGCGACGAATCACGGCAAGGACCTCGATAGAGCCCTTTTCCGTCGCTTTGACGATGTGATCCAGTACGAGGCGCCAGACGAGCGGCAGATCGAAGCCCTTCTGCGGAACAGCCTCGGGACGTTTTCAACTTCGAATATCGACTTCCAAAGGCTGTCTCGCATCGGTGACGGCGAGTCTCATGCGGACATCGTGAAGGCATGTCTCGATGCGTTGAAAGATGCAATCATGGAAGGTGAACATAAGGTAAGCGAATCGAGCGTGGCGCGTCACCTGGAAGAACGTACACACGGACGCGATTTGCGCACGTAGAAATCGGTAGCGGTTGCTGTAGACTCTCAAGGCAATAAAACGAGATGCAGAACTTGAGAGAATGGCAGACGAACTTAAGAGCCACCTGCCCGTAAGCGGGTACGTGACCACGCTTGAATTTCGCTCACCGCTTTCAGTACAACGCGAGCGAGCGCCACAAAGGGACCGGGGAGCCCACGGTCGGAGATTGCTCGGCCAGCTCGGCGCGCTCAATCACAGCATCGCTGAACTCGAGAAGGCTCGCCAAGAGCTAGGGCTTCCGGAGAGGCGCGGGATGTCCATCTCGATCGAGTTCAAACCTCGTGGCACCTACGACTATACCGGCGTCGAATGGAAACGAGAGGGCATTGAACTGCTCACCGTTCATGCACACGAAGACCACGATATCGTCGTGCTCCATGTCCCCGACGGCAAGTTGTCGGCATTCGCAAAGCGCGTCTCAGAATACATCTCACAGAATAACCGCGCCGGTACCGCTCCGAAGAATGCTTCTCTCGTCAACGCAATTGAGAACATCCGACGCACCGCCTTCTCGGAACTTTGGAGTGACTCGGCAACTCCACCGGAGGACAGGCAACCGCATTGGTTTCAAATCTGGCTACGCCACACGTCCGGTCACGTTGACGGCCTGGTCGCAAGCTTCGTCGAATATGCAAAGAGAGTCGGTGTCGACGTGGAACCCGGCTACGTCCGCTTCCCGGGGAGGCTCGTAGTCGCTGCTTGCGGAACTCGCGCTGCGCTCGAGCAGACCATCGAATTGCTGGACATGGTCGCGGAAATCAGGTTTGTCGAGCCAAGCGCCGAGTTCTATCTGAGCGATCTTACTCCCAAAGAACGCGCAGATTGGATCGACGACCTGCTCGGCCGCACCACCTTCACCGCTGGGAGGGTGCCGCACGTATGTATCCTCGATACGGGCGTGAACTACGGCCATCCGTTACTCGATGTCGTCCTCGACGCAGCCGACTCGCATACCTATGACCCGTCTTGGGGCTTACACGACCATGCCGGCCACGGAAGCGAAATGGCTGGGATCGCCATCTATGGCGACCTGACGGCAGCGCTGAATGGCGAGCACGACCTTGAAATCCCGCATCGACTCGAGTCGGTCAAGATTCTTCCGCCAGACGGAGCCACGCCGCCGAGGCTATGGGGCGCTGTCATCGCTGAATCAGTCAGTCGGGTCGAAGTTGGTGACCCCGCCCGTGACCGCCTGTTCGCTATGATGACAACATCCGTCGGACATCTGGAGGGCAATCCATCTGAATGGTCCGCCACGGTCGATCAACTCGCTTACGGACGGCCGCCGATCGATATCACGTCCATCGACGACGTGCCTGACGACACGCCTTGGGTTCCGCGGCTGTTTGTGCTGTCCGCAGGGAATGTGCAATGGGCCGATTGGACCGAGTATCCAAACGTGAACGCGAACAGCCCGGTGCAGAATCCGGGACAGGCATGGAATGCGCTCACCGTGGGCGCTGCGACGAACCTCGTCGAAATCGATAACGTCAAGCACCAGGGATTGCAGGCTATCGCTGAGAAGGGACATCTTTCGCCTGCGTCCACCACGTCAGTTTTATGGGCCAGGTCACCATGGCCATTCAAACCAGACGTGGTTGCGGAGGGCGGTAATGGCTCGCTGGAGCGCGGAGCTTTCGTCACCGTCGGGCCCGAATCTCTCCGCGTACTCACGACATCCAGCGACGCGGCAGGAGAACTACTCTGCACGTCGGGCGACACCAGCGCGGCCGCAGCCGATGTTGCACGCATTTGCGCACATATCAAAGCGCGGTACCCGGACTACTGGCCAGAAACTATCCGTGGTCTGGTCGCGCATGGCGCGGAGCACACCGCTGCCATGCGCGCCACGCTTTCCGAAGTGCCGCGTCGACAGGAGAAGGAACAGCTGCTCCGTACTTTCGGGTATGGCCTGGCGACGCAAGAGCAATCCGAGTTTTCAACAGCTCATCGACCGACGCTTGTCGTTCAGCGAGCATTCAACCCTTACCGCAAAGGTAACGATGGTGGAATCGTCCTCGGTGAAATGCAGTTGCACGACCTTCCGTGGCCCATCGACGAACTCCATCGCCTTGGCCCGACGCAGGTCGAAATGCGCGTAACCCTCTCCTATTTCGTCGAGCCGAATCCGAGTTCGCGGGGCTGGCAAAGCAAATTCCGCTATCAGTCCTACGCACTACGCTTTGCAGTAAAGGGGGCGACAGAGGACGACGACCAGTTCAAGCGCCGAATCAATAAACTGGAACGAAACCCAGAAGAAGACGCGGACTACGGCGACCCGGAAATCGCACAGTGGAAGTACGGCGCACAACTTCGTGGTCGAGGCTCGTTGCATTCGGACATCTGGACGGGAACGGCCGCTCAGCTCGCATCGAAAGCGCAGATTGCGGTGTTTCCGGTCGGAGGCTGGTGGAAAGACTGGAAGGAGCTGAAGCAGTGGAATTCGACGGCGCGCTATGCTTTGCTGGTGTCGCTTCGCGTCGCAGACACGGTGGAGACTGACATTTACGCGCCTATTGCCGCGATGATCGAGCAAGAAGTTCAGATCGATCTCGGCGCGGGTGACCTCTGACGCGGCGGCGACCAACGATATCGAACTGCGCGCGACCGCGCGCACCGGGCGCGCCGAGGTGGGCTCCATGGACGGTCGTCGACGCGGAAAAATGCGTGCAATGCGCCGGTCGGCGGGGTGAGTTGTTGCTGTCCAGTTCGCCATCCCGGTCGGTCTATCACATTGGCATATCTACATGCGCCACTGGAATTGGATATACGTTCAGGATTTCCCAAGGAGCCCATCGTGGTACAAGGTGCCGTCTTCAAAAACAACCGCAGCCAAGCGGTACGCCTGCCAAAATCCGTGGCGCTTCCTGACGATGTGAAACGGGTCGACGTGGTGACCATCGGTCGCACTCGGATCCTGAGCCCTGCCGGCGAGTCCTGGGATAGCTGGTTTGATGGCCAGGGAGTAAGCCCCGACTTCATGTCCATCCGCAATCAGCCCGCCGATCAGGAGCGTGCGGGGTTGTGATGCTCAAGTAGATGGGTAATCCCCCGCTTTTAACGCGAGACAGAAGTAGAGACTATGCCGCGACCCAGCCATGAACCGCCGTTCGCTTCTACCGACGAGTGGGCTTTTGGATGACCGATTCACCCTCGACAACGGACTTACGCGCGTTGATCGATCAGAATCAACCTACCGCGCTCACGCTCCTCCCCCGACGATTTGCGGCAACTGACGGATCAACGGCTCGCAGGTGGCAGGCGCTCTCACACTCTCATCACCTGGAAGAAGCTTCGCGTCGTGCCCGCTTGTCTAGGATCGAATACACAGCGGGATTGAACGCTGCACCACGCTCTTCGAGACGATATAACAGGTGTCGCAATAGGCCGACGTTCATGGCCGGCACCCGTTCATGGGCAATACCCATGTCCCACAGCATCTGCAAGTTCGTTGTCCCCTTGGCATCGGCACCCTCCGAACTACGCGACTTGATCGCTCCGCACACCCAGCGGGCGGCAGTGACACCAGTGAACAGCGTCCACTTGGCCGGGCCATCGCCGCTCGTAATCCAATCCGAGATTCCCCACGTTACGCCGAGCGCGATGAGTTCCGCCACGAGTTTCCCGGCCGCATGCGCGATCCCGCCTCCGAAAACAGAAAGCCAGCTTGGCAGCTTGGCTCCCATCTGAAATGCCCCCGTCCCAGGCAGCAGCGGTCCCTCCAACAATTGACCAGCGGGCGTATCCGGCAAGTTGCCAGTGAATGCGCAAGCCGAGGCAAATTCCATCACCCGGTCGAATACCAAGGCATCCACAATGGCCCATTCGAGCAGCGGCGAAGCGAAGTCATCGGCGTCTAGGTAGAGTCGCGCGACATATTCAACGCCATCCTTGCTGACGTTCAGGAGGAGGTCTTGCTTGCTCTTTGATGCGCTCTCGGGTTTCAGTTCGCTCAATGCCCGCGCGTGCGCCCAAACCGCCCCGTAGGCTTTGAGCACTTTCTCCGGCTCGATCTCGGTCACGGTCTTGGCCGCTTCAAGCAGCTCGGCGCCGTTCAAATCGAACAGCATGATTTCGCCACCCTGGGTCTTCAACGTGACGTGGTGAAACGCGGACGGAATAGCGGTCAAGAGGGTTGTGATGCGCTGCGCATGTTCCTCGACAAAATCATCCAGTGCGATCCTCGCGGCGACCTCGTGCGCGTCCTTTGCGAAATCATTTATCCGTGGATCGCCCCGGTGAGCCGCCACGTCACACACGGACGTACAGAGATCGAGGCTTATTGCCCACAGTTGCGACCGGTATTGTTTGGGCGGAACGACATCCTTTGTGGTAACGTCAATCAGCCTCTGCCTGAGCTTGGAAACAGCGACACGCGTCGCAATGTCCACGAGTTCCGACATATCCCCTCCCCCTGTCCATTCATTCTCACATTTGTCGACGACTGCGGAACCGGCCCTGACGTCCCTATGCAAAACCAACTGCACCCCGGCCTGACTCGCTCGTGTGAAACAAGGCGGGCAGCGCGGGCGATTTCCAGCCCCTCACGGGGGGCAGGCGATCACCTTCGTAATCGGGAATTCATCCGGTATTCGTCAGCCAGCCGTAGGGCACCTCGTTATACATAAGTCCCATCGCCGCCCTCGGTGCGTAGCAAGCGCAGCGTTTCGGCGGCGATGCGAACGTGTGTAAGTCCCTTCCAAATAGTTTCCACGCCGGGTTCGCCGTCGCTCTTGCGAGCGAGGAATCCACCTCGTCGAGCGATCAAGCGCAGCACCTCGTTGAGCGTGGGTTGCGTTGGGCGACGGGTCTTCGTGAGCAAGTAGGCCGCGCGAATTTCATCGGGATCGAAGAACAGATGCGCATCCAGATCAGGACAGGTGCGGCCCATCCGCATCAAGTGCGCCACGCGCCAGGCCACCACCAGAAACAGCGCCAATGCACGCTCGAGCCGTTCGATCGTATCCAGTTGCAGTTCTTCGACCTGGCAGCCGTTCTTCAGAACGTTGAACAGAATCTCGATTTCCCATCTCGCCCGATACCACTCGATCAATTCGGTCGCTTCATCCAGTCTGGTCGCTGTGCGGTTCGTCAGCAAGCGCCATTCGATCGGCTTGACGCCGGCAGGCGCGTCAAACTCGCGCGCGACCAGGCACGTTGCGGCGATGCTTTTGCCCTTGCTCGCGGGCAACTGCACGCGCTGCAGCCACAGGCGCTGGCGTACCGTGCGCGCTTTCACGCCTTGGCGCGCTGCCATCGTGAAGGCGATTTCTCCCACCGCTTCGCCGCATGTCGCGCGCTCCCACAGTTTGTCGCCCTCGGGCAGGCTGCGATTATGCGAGGCACGTACCAGCCAGTCGGCCGGGTTGCCCAGCGCATCGGCGCGCTCCATCAACGCCATCAAATCCGCTTCGCGGTCGGCCACATACACCAGGCGGGTCGAGGGCATATCCGACGCCATCTCGGCGATGCGCTCGTAGCCTTCGATCCAACGCAAACTTTCCTTCGGGCCGCCTCGCTTGCCCGAGTCGTCCTTCTTCTCGCGGGCCCACATCCAGGCGTCCAGGATGCCCAGCGGCTCGCGCTGCGGCGTCACCGCATAGGTCGGGTGAACAAACATCCCGCGCTGCGCCTCATACGTCAGCGGCCCCAGTCCGATCGCCTCCTGACCATTGAAATCAAGCTCGGTGGTGTCTTGCAAACAGAGCACGACCTGATGCGCCTGCATCCGCTTGTGTGTCTGTTGCCAATGCGGCTCCAGAATCGCAGGCCACTGGACCTTCTCGTTATCGAAGAAGCGATACGCTGCTATCGTCTCGCTCCAACCGTGGCATGCCTGAGGCACACTGGCCGTCGGTTCCGCCGCCATTCTTTCCATCAAAAGCCTCGCTCGCTTGTTCAGGCGCGCGTCGCCAAGGTCCAAGTGCTCGAATTCCGTTTGCGTCCAGGCTGTCGATTCGGTGACCAAGGCGTCCGCTCAAAAGCGGAGAGTGAAACGGCATCCGTCGACAGTTTACAAGCACTGCTCTATGTCATTGAAAGTAAACGGCCTTTCTCGCCACCGCCGACCGGCTATGTCGTTGTGTATAACGACGTGGGCTATCGGAGCGTCTGCTTTCGACAAAGCTGAAGGTCGCCTATGGGTCGGCTGCGTCCCTCCGAAAACACCGCGTAGAACTCGTTTTTGCTGGCCAAAATGGGGCGTCACTGACATTGCCACATAAATCGATCTGCCGTAGATCGATAACGCATTCCTCGGGATCTGAGGCGCGCTTACGCGGGCGCGCCTCCGGTCGGGCGAACAATGGCTGCGTGAGGGAACACGCCTCGGCAGAACACTGCATTCGGCATGATGCCGACAAGATGCGGGATCATTGCATCAAGCCGCGTGCCGAGGAAGCGGTTTAATCTTCGGGGTAGGCTGCTGCAGCGCCTGCCACAAATCCCATTGCGCCTGCATGCCGACCCACATTTCGGGCGACGTGCCGAGCCACGCGGCAAGCCTAAGCGCGAAACTGGCCGTCACGCCCGACTTGCCGTTCAGCACGTTGGACAGCGTAACGCGGTTGATCTGCAACGCCTGCGCCGCCTGCCCCACGGTCATGTCCTCAGGGATCCATTCCCGCAGCACCTCGCCTGGGTGCGCAGGATTGTGCATCATCGTCATAACAATCACCTTAATGATAGTCCTGGTAATCGACCAGGATTGCGTCCGTACCTTCGAACGTGAAGGTCAGCCGCCAGTTTCCGTTGACCCAAATCGACCAATGCCCTTTCAGATCGTCTTCGAGCGAATGCAATTTCCAGCCCGGAGCGTTCATGTCGTCCGGCTTTGTGGCTGAATTCAGAGCCGTTAGCTGGATACGAAGGCGCGTCGCGTGATGCGGTTGGATTCCAGCTTTGCTGCCTTTCATGAAAAACCGTTCGAGCCCTTTATGTCGGAAGGTTTTGATCATGAACTCCATTGTAGCCTGTAATGCAACACACTACAATTGCTCCCGTCGCGTTGGACCGTTCCGAAAGCTCGGAGCGCCCGTCGTCAGACGGGCCTATCGCCGAGTGGCCGTTGTAGTCGGGTAGCTGCCATCGAAGCGTCGCGGGGTGGAGTGACGCCTCTGGGTCGGAACGTGTCGCCTGGCCGTCGTCGTGCCGCGGGAGTTGGCGAGACGGTGTCGTGTTAGACCGGCTGCCTTTCACCCCCTCTTTTTCGCCGATGTCGACAGTGCCAGGGGGAACAAGGGAGAGGCCGCGTCCGCCGTTCGGCCGGGTGCCCTGAGTTCTCCGGGGGGAAACGACAATATCTGATGTAACGACGCCGTCATTACGCCTCTGCTATACTATGGCCTTCTCCAGTTTTCAGGGAGGCCTTTATGCCTACCCCACACGCCGTCGCTCCAAAGCGCGAGGCGCTCAATATGCGGATCACGTCCGACGAGCGCAATCTGATCGACCGGGCCGCTGCTGCTCGGGGCCAGACGCGCACCGACTTCATTCTCGCGGCAGCGCGTGCCGCGGCTGAGGAAACACTCGTCGAGACGGCGCTCGTCCGTGCGACGCCCGAGGTCTTCGCCGAGTTCATCACGCGCCTCGACGCTGCGCCCGCGCCGAACGAGCGCCTCAAACGCACCATGCGGACACCCGCACCCTGGGACACTCCCGGCGGAGCGGCATGACGCTGCACGCGCCGGAACCCCTCAATAGCCACCATGTGCTCAAAACCTTCGAGTCGGGCGAGCCGAGCCTCGATGAATGGCTGAGGCGGCGCGCGCTCAAGAACCAGGCGAGCGGCGCCACGCGTACCTTCGTCGTCTGCGACGATGCGCGCGTCGTTGCCTATTACGCGCTCGCCTCGGGCGCCGTCGATGTCGACGCGGCGCCGGGCCGTTTCCGCCGCAACATGCCTGATCCTATTCCCGTGCTCGTGCTCGCACGGTTGGCAGTTGATCGCGCTTGGCAGGGCAAAGGCGTGGCTCGGGCACTGATGCGCGATGCCGGCGCGCGCATCGCGCAGGCAGCAGACGTAATCGGGATTCGCGGCGTCATCGCGCACGCGCTCAATCAGGGCGCGCACCGCTTCTATCTCGCGCTGGGCTTCGAGGCCTCGCCGCTTGCACCGCTGACGGTCATGATGACGCTGGCGGATCTGAAGGCCGCGCTCTGATCCAGCGCTACACAAGCCTCTTCGGCCAGTGGGTGACTGTTTGGCAACCAAATCCGGCAAAAGCCGGCCATGAAGAGACAGTCGACGGGCGGTGTAGATTGCTGATAATCGGGGTACTATCTGCCATGATCGTTCATCTAGAAACTGTCGGCCAGCGCGCTGAAGGTACAACAGAAATGCAGTCCAACTCAATTCCGGTCCGACCCGGCGTTCAACGTGTCGAGATCGGAAGAGAAAATGCTATATGGGGCGCTGGGGTGCTGACCATTCTCCTAGGAGCCACCGCCATTGTATGGCACGCTGATGGCTTGATTTCCTGGGGTTGTGCCGTTATCGGAGTCGTTCTGATAGTTGCATCTGTTTTAGGATTGGGGTTTTGGGGATATGTCCAACGCGTCGAGATCGACAAGAATGAAGGGACGATACGGCTTGCCGACTTGACAACGCGCCAACGTTGGTGGCAGTTCAAGCTACGGGACGTTGAGTCAATATGGTGGGTTCAGGGATATCAGAGTAACAACCTGATAATGGGCTTGCCATCGCATCTCGGTCGAAAAGGGGATTGCGTGGTGCTCAGAAATCCGCGACTCTACGCCAAACTGGACGAATCGGAACTGTTTCTTGCACTCATAGATGCAGTCCAGGCGGTAAACCCTGATGTGAAAATCGACCGATCGGGGAAGACGAAATTTAAATAGGTGAATAGGCTAGCTCGTCGCACGCCAAGAAGAAGTCCAAACGAAATCTTCGAAACTCGCGGTTGCGGTCGGCCGCATTCGGTGCAGTAAGCTGCTATCCCGATCGCGCAGGCGATCTGACCAGTTCCCTCGACTGGTCAGGTCAGGGTTCGGCCAACAAGGGGCATTCGACATATCAAGCGCTGAACGTCCGATATCGGCGAGATTGATGGGCCGCTTCGGGTCGGAAAGAGCCGACCGCCGGATGCCATTTTCCAACGTTGGACGTCGTTAGACCAGATCGCTCAGAGCTACGAAAAAAGGGGAGATTGTCTACGAGCAGCCGCCTTGGCTACGAACATCGGGCGCCGGCAATTTAGAGCCGGGAGAATTTCGGCAGGATAAAGCGGAGCAGCTTTAGAGAACAGGGAGCAAGGCCGAGGGCCTCGACTGACGCGCTTTGGTGCATGGCGTATTTCCGTATGATTTCCGTACGAATTTGCCCAGCGCTAATCGCGCGACGCCAACACCTTGATTTTTATCATATTCTTGGTGCGCCCGGCTGGGATCGAACCAGCAACCCCTGCCTTCTGAGTTTTTTCTACGCGCCGCGTACCCTTTAAAAACAAAGCCTTACGCAACTCGCAAACTGCAGAACCAAGGCTAACCAAGGTCAATCCAGGCCGCCCCAGCCTGCCCCCAAACTGTAATTCCACTGTACTGCGCTGAGCACTGACGTGCCTTGGGAGCGCGGCACTTTATTGTCCGCCGGCCGCGGAGACACCTGAGTTCGCTAGGATCAGTCTGATTAACCGACCGGGCGCTCGAGCGCCACCGCGATGCCACTATCATTTCCGCGCGTCTCAGCCATGCATAGCGCGCGATGTGTCCGCCTGCTTTAGTCGAGCTTCGACGCGCGCGCCTTCAAGACCTCCGGTTCCTCGGAAGCCGGCATCCCGTTGCCTCGCGTCCGGTCCGCGTTGCTTGGCGTCGAGGCCCGGGTTCTCAGCCCTCACAAGATCTCCACGTCATCGATCCGCAAATTGCTAATCTAGTCGTCCCCCATGGATTACAATGTCTACCGCGCTCAAAGTTCTCACCAGCCCTCGCTTCGACAAATGGCTCTACGAGCTTCGTGACCCGATTGGCAGCGCAGCAATCAACCTTCGGATTGAACGGGCAAAGCAAGGCAACCTCGGACAATGGCGCGCTGTCGGAGAAGGTGTTGCGAGATGAAGATCGACGTCGGGCCCGGTTATCGGACCTACTTCGTGCGTCGCGGAAAAGTCGTTGTCGTCCTGCTTTGCGGCGGCAACAAGACAACTCAGCAGAGAGACATCAAGCTGGCGCAGCAGATGGCTGGTGAACTGGAGGATTGATATGAAAATCAGTGAACTGAGCGAGTTCGACGGCTCCAGGTACCTCAAGAATGAGGAAACGATTCGCCACTATCTCGCACAAGCATTCGAAGACGGAGACCCACGTCTGATCCAGGCTGCGCTTGGGAATGTAGCAAAGGCGCGAGGCATGTCGGCGCTCGCGCGTGAATCGGGTGTAAAGAGAGAAGCGCTCTATCGCGCTTTGTCGGAAGAAGGAAACGCGGAATTTGCAACCATCATGAAAGTCATGCACGCACTGGGGCTACATCTGACGATTGCACCACCAGAACCGGCGCACCCGTGACAATCGCTGCGTCGCGGGCAGTTGCTGTGCGTATCACGCGGTCGCAGCTGCAATTTCGCTGCAGTGATTTGCCAGAGCAAGAAGAAAAACCGCCAAAACCCTTACCAGATATGGTGCGCCCGGCTGGGATCGAACCAGCAACCCCTGCCTT
>CAWIRZ010000028.1:0-71164 GCA_963838695.1 uncultured beta proteobacterium
ATTGTCGTGGTGCCGCCATCGGCATCAGTCGTCTCCAATAACCGGCCGCTCGTATCGTATGTCCACTTCGTGGTTTTGCCTGAGCAATCCATGTAGCGCGTCAGCGCCCCGGCATCGTTATAGGCAAGCACCTTGGTGCCGCCCTTGGCGTCCTTGATCTGCGTGACCAGGCCGCGCTCGTCGTAGCTGAACTGCGTCTTATGTCCGAGCGGATCGGTCTCGACTGTCAGATTGCCCTTGTCGTCGTACTCGCGATGCCAGACATTCCCGCGCGCGTCGGCCATGCGTATGACTTGGTCCTTCTCGTCATACGCCATCTCCACGATGCCGCCGTCCGTGCGCTGATGGCGTACCAAATTGCCGCGTGTATCGTATGCAAGCCGCTCGATGCAGCCATCGCGGTGAATGTATTGCGTGAGGTTGTCGTGCGCGTCGCGATCCATCCACTCTTCGCTGCCATCGGGATGCACCACGCGGAACGAATAGCCTTTACGGTCGTAATGGTGCTGCGTGACGTTGCCCAGCGCGTCGGTTACATCCACGCGCCGGAAGTTCGGGTGCCACGCCAAGCGGATTTCGTGGCTACCGTCGTCGCCATACTCGCGCACGCACTTGGCCTTCGGCCCGGTGCCGTTCCACTCGAGATTCATTGCCCGGCCCGTGCGGTCCGTATAGCGAGTCACCAAGTGATGCCGGTATGCGTAATGCCACTTGTTGCCGAAACGGTCCGTCGCGGCGACGAGGTCGTTGTGCTCGTCATAGCGGTACTGCGCAAGCGTCGCCAGCCGCTCGCCGTCGAGCGCGTGCTGCGAAATCGCGATGATGCGGTTCAGTTTGTCGTACTTACAACACACCTGCGACTGTCCCGTGATGATGCGTGAGAGCCGATTCTGATAATCGTAGTCGAGCGTTACCTGATTGCCGGCTCGGTCCCGGATGAACGCCAAGCGCAGCGCATCGCCATGCTTCTCGTACGTTTCCAGCAACTGATTGCCGCGCGTGAGCGTGAGCCACCGTTCGTCGAGCCGCAATAGCGTCAATTCTTCCGCGCGGTCGTCATGGGCCTCGCCCGCGGCAAGCAACGGATAATCGAGGCTGCGCCCCTGCGGATCGTGATAGACGAGCTTCGTCGCGTGAATATCGAAGCGCGTCATGTAGGGGGTGATCCACCGCGCACCCAGTTCGCCGTGTTCGTCGTTGGCATCGAAGAACGATCGGTATGTGCGCAGCCAAACAACCGGCATCGGCCCGTCGATCGTGAAGTCGTGATGCTCGATGCGCTCATCGCCCAGCGCGAAGCCGATCGAGCCAACCGAGCGCGCGGGCGGCGTCTCGATCGGGCAACGGTTTTTGCATTCGGAACCGCCTGGATGCTCGGCCGGTTCGGTATGCGTGAGCGCTTCCTTCGGGCCATCGGCGCGATGCTCTTCAAGCTTCGCTTGCCCATGACTGGGCACCCCCGTTGCCCGCTCGACACGGTGACGCTTACGCCATTGCACGATCCCTTGCTCGATGGTCAACAGCAACCAGCCGATCTTGCCGACTTCGTTCCCGTCCAGCTCCCGTATGCGCTTTTGCACTTGCGGAATCCGCTGGCGAAGCTCATCCGACATTCGCATCAAGCGCTCGCTTTGCTGCCCCATCAACCGACCGCCCGTCAGCGAATCGGCCGCGTGTCCGGCCGCTGCCGCGCTCGAGACGAGGCCCTTGCCCTCGATCTTTGTCCAATCGGCAACGTAGTGCGCCAAGCCATGCATCACCTTGCTCGCGTCGTAAGAGGCGAGTCCCGACTTGATCTGCGCCGCGTGCAAGTCGGCCGCGTGCAGGTTGCCTTCGGTATTCAAGGTCTTCTTGCCCGCCACCACTGCGAACAGATCCGCGATCCCCTCCAGCAGCGTGCCGATGAATTGTGCGCATTGCTGCAACAGCTGGGACAAGCCCTGCCGGATAACCTTAATGAAGGTGTCGATCTCGCCCGCATAGCGCGAGTAAATGTCGCCGGCAATAGCGGAAATCACCGCGTCGCTCACCACCAGCGCGGTCGATTCCGCGGCGGCGCGGCCGCTGCGCTCAATCTCCTGGCGCAGCAGCTTGAGCACGGGTCTCGCGCCCATGCGCAGTTCCGCCGTAACGGGCGGCAGCGGGACCACGCCGATCAGATCGAGCGCAAGATTGAGCCAGTCGAACAGCTCCGGCGACTTGTCGCGATGCTCGATCATCGCCTTGATATCGAGCAGCGCGTCAACGGCTGCAAAGATGTTGCCGATCAGCGGCGTTCCCGCTGCCACATCCTTCAAGCGCTCAACGTTGATCCAGCCGCCGCTGATATCGATAAGCCACTTGTCGAATACGTCGATGCCCGTCTGCACGTCGGCGGGGTGAAGCTTGTAAAGCGGCGACACGAACACGTCGGTCGGTTTGGGAATCAGAACGCCCGAATCGGCCATGATGGGTTTCTTTTATTGTTTGGATGTGCTTGCTGGATGAAATGCGAGCGTTCGATTGCGCGTCAAAGGGTTTTCGGCATCGACGCGACAGCGCGAGCGCTCTGGGCCAGGGTGCCGATCTGCTTGGCTGCTGCGCCGAATTGGCTCGCCTTGGCAAGGACTCCCTGTGCACTGCCAGGCAGCACATTGCCGATCGCCTGACGCGCGAGAGCGCCGGCCGCTTGCGCCAAGCCTGTGCTTCCTTGCGCGGTCTGCCGGGCCAAGCTCGCCGCGCTGCCTGCGGCCTCGCCGGGCGGCAGAAAGGCACTGGTTCGACTTTGCGCGGCAAGACTTGCATCGGCTTGTTGTGCCTCGGATTGCTGCGGCCAGGGGGCAAGCTTGAACCGGCTGGGGACCTGATCCTGCTGCCGAGGGTCATCGCAGAACCGCACGTGCGCTGCACCCGGAGGCAAACCGCCGACGATCGTATGTCCGTTTCCGTCGAGGGCGCCTTGCCTGAGCAGTTGCCCATTCGAATCGAATATCGAGAACGCGCCGCCCTTCACGGGCGCTCCATTGGCGTAGCGGTGCAACAACTCTAGTTGCCCCGGCTGATCGGGGCGCGACGAGGGCAGGGGATACCCCATGCTGTCCGGCCCGTCGAACAGGTGCTGAGCGCCTTTCAGGTCGAGCTTGCCCGGCGCATGAATTTCGATGTTGCCGCCAGCCACCCGGATATACGCGCCGCCGCTCGCCAGAAGAATGCCCTGATCGGCTGCCACCTCGACCTTGTCGGTTGTCGAGAGGACTTTGAGGCGCTTGCGGGCGATGATTTCGAGGTCGTCCGATTGGGCCTGGATTTCGACCTTGCCCTTGGCGGCGAATAGCTTGATGCCGGCGTTTTGTACAAACACACTGAGTTTCTGGCCGACACTCGCCAACAGCGATTTGCCCACCGCCAAATGCGTGCTCTGACCGCTCACCACATTGACATGGTGTGTCGCCGCCACATGCACGCACTGCTGGCTCGATAGACCAATTCCAGCCGGACTGCCGAACAACATAACCGGTTGGTCGAACACGTTGGCACTACCGGTGCCGCCCCCAGCCGTTCGACCGCCGGATGCGCTGCCGGCCACGCTTTGGCGTGTCGAGTCGGTAAAAGCGCGCAGCGCATCGTGCGCGTCCTTCAAGCTTTCGGCTTGGTGTTGCTCGCTTATGTCCGAGAGCGCTTCCACAACGCTTTCGGCGTCGATCAACTGCTGCTGCGTTTCGCTCGCGTCCAGCGGCTGGCTGTTCGCGCTTTTAGGGTGAGTGGTGACATACAACCCCTGACTTGCGCGAATCGCACCATAGGCGCCAGACTTCAGATCGAACCCGGTACCCAGATAGGGGCCGCGGGTGTTGTTCGTCTGGTCGATCAGGTAGCCCAAGTGCAGATGCGAATCGGCGCTCGTCGAATAAAGGTGCACCCGGTTCTGGCCGGTCGAGTCGTCCAATACCAGCTGATTGAAGCCGCGTCCGCCATATTCCTTCGAACGGAATCCTGAGAGTAATCCGTTCGTGTGCCAAACTGGCGGCGCCGCTCCGCCGTGCATGCGCCCGATAATGACCGGTCTGTCGCAATCGCCGCCGGCAAACCCAACCAAGACCTCGTCGCCTGCGCGCAACGGGAAGTGCCCGCCGCGTGTATTGCCTGCATCGGGAAAGGCCGCGCGCACCCAGCAAGAAGCTTTCTCGTTACGCTCGTTACGTCGATTCCAAGGAAACCAAGCCTTCACGCGGTTAAGCGAATCGGTGTACACCTCTTCACCGCTCGGCCCCGAGATGATCGCCGTCTGCAACTGCATAACAGGCTTGTTGTGCTCAAGCGGACTGCGAAACGGCGTGCGCCTGCGTTGCGCTTCGATTTCGACTTGAAAAAACCCTTCGCTGCCGTCGGTGTGCTTCACGATGACACCGCCCGCATTCGACGTCACGTGACCGGCGATTTCCGCCCGTACGCTGTGCGCAAAATCCGCCACATCTTCCATCCCGGGCAGATTGTTGCGAATCGTCCAGGTCGTGGCCAGAATCGCGAATTCGCGATCTTGTTCCGGCTCCGCATCGTGTATGGGATGGTTCTCCAGCAGGAACCAATAGCCCGGCATGGCATTGCGTACGCTTCCCACGGCTTGGAAGCGCAGGGTTTGCGACTCCCAGGCGTCTAGCCGCACTGTGGATTGATGGCTGCCCTGATCGCGCTCGCCCCACGTATAGGCACCCGTATAGTCATAGACTTCACCGTCCGCGGGCGTGTCTTGTTTTAGGCTGATCACACCGCTGATACGCTTGGGCAAGTCGAGACGCTTGTAATCGCATGTACCGGTGGTAAGCGTTGCGCTTTGAATCTGTTGTTGTTCCTTCCATTGCGTGATGCCGTCGATTTCCTCGCGTAAGCCCGTTCGGTGGAACCGCATCGTCATCTGCGCAAGCTGCGGCATGCGGTATAAATCGTCCAGCAGCACCAGGGTATGCGATTGACCGTCGGCTGCTTGCTCGAAGCGGCCGAATACGCCGGCTTCCTCGAGGCTGCGATGGATGAAATTCCAATCGTATTCCCACTGCACTCGGTACGAGTAACGCGGCATCGGTCGCAGTAGTTCGAAGCGGTATGCACCGACGGCCTGCGGATGTTGATCGAATACATCCGCGATAATTCGCTCGCCGGACTGCTCTTGCCAGTCGCGCATGTCGCGGCGCAGCCGCAGGAAATTCATCCAAGACGTGAACTCGAGGCGATAGACGGTGAGGTATCCATCCGCGCCGAGGCGCGAGAACGTATGGACATAACCGTGATGCGGCAGATAGGAACCGTCCGATTGCTGGATCCAAAGCGTCACGGCTTTACCGATCAATGCCTTGAGTTTGATTTCCTTGCCGTGCTTCGATACAGCATCGACAGCGAATTCATAATCGCGGCCCAGACGTGATCGACCCTTTACGTACATCGGGAGCAGCCAGTCCGGGCCCAACGGCGTATCTAGCTTGACTAATCGATTGCGCTGCACGCCGACGTACGATTTCGCGTCATAGAGATTCGTGGCCCTCATGCCGCTATTCCTTTTAGTGATAGCTTGTTCTTTTAACGCAGGCGCAAAATTATAACCGAGAGATGCAGGAAAGGAAACGGCAGTGTGGTCGTGATTGGAATTTTCTGATTTTAAACGACGGGGCCGCATTCACTTGGAAAAGCGATGCGATCTTGAGTGCGGCCCACAACTTATTGATTCCCCAACTCGTCGCCCATTTCCTTCGCGCGCGCATCCGCTGCGAGCACGCCATTGACGATGGCCTCCTTGACGCCCTGTGCATCGAACTTCGCGAGCGCGGCGGCCGTCGTGCCCCCCTTCGACGTGACGCGTTCACGCAGAACCGAGGCGCTCTCGTCCGATTGCACGGCCAACTGCGCCGCACCGGCGAAGGTGCCGAGCGCGAGCGCGCGGCCCTGTTCTTCGCTCAGCCCCAAGCGGCGAGCGGCTTCTTGCAGCGCTTCGATGAAATAGAACACGTACGCCGGGCCGCTGCCGGAGATCGCCGTGACGGCGTCGATCTTCGCTTCATCGTCGAACCACACCGTAGTACCGACCGCACCGAGTACGTCGGTGGCCAGCTGGCGGCCCGCTTCGTCCACCCCGGCCAATGCGGCGAGCCCGGTCACGCCTTGGCCGATCAACGCCGGCGTATTCGGCATGGCGCGCGCGATGCGCGTGTAGCCGCCGAGCCAGCGCGACAGATCGGCACCGCGGATACCCGCCGCGATGCTGACGACGAGTTGCGTCGACAAATGTGGCGCGAGCGATGCCGATACGGCTTTGAGAACTTGCGGTTTCACTGCGAGGACGACGGCGTCATAGCCCCGAAGTGTTTCGTCGGCCGCGGCCGCCGTTGCAATGCCGAATTGCTCGTGCGTGCGGGTGCGTGCTTCTTCGTTGACGTCGATGGCGTAGAGATCCGCTGGGGCGACGCCGCGCTTGATCAAGCCGCCGATCAGTGCCGCGGCCATATTGCCGCCGCCGATGAATGCGATTTTCATGAGGAATTGACGAGTGGGAGCAGCGGGGGATTATAGGCCGCTCCCGACGATGGATCTGCCGGGTGCAGCCCGCACAGGCGCAACGTATCGGTCGCGTACGGCCGGCGTCGAGACCGGCGGCGCACGCCCCGGCATCAATGCGAGTAATCGCGTTTGCCGAAGATCGCCGTGCCGACGCGCACGATCGTCGCGCCTTCCAATACGGCCGCTTCCAAGTCGCTCGACATCCCCATCGACATCGTATCGAGCCCGATGCCTTCGGCTTGCAGCGTATCGAACAGCGTTCGCAAGATGCGATGCGGCTCGCGCTGCGCCGGCAAGCCTTCGGCGGGTTCGGGGATCGACATGAGCCCGCGCAGCCTCAGCTTCGGCAGTGCGGCGGTCGCGCGCGCGAGCGCGAGCACTTCGGCAGGCGCGACGCCGCTTTTAGACGCTTCGCCGCTCACGTTCACTTGCAGGCACACGTTCAAAGGCGGCAACGCATCGGGCCGCTGCTCGGACAAACGCTGCGCGATCTTGAGCCGATCGACGGAATGCACCCAATCGAAATGCTCGGCCACGGGGCGCGTTTTGTTCGATTGCAACGGGCCGATGAAATGCCATTCGATCTGTGTTCGCAGATCGGCAAGCGCATCGATCTTCGAAATCGACTCCTGCACGTAATTTTCGCCGAACGCGCGTTGGCCGGCGGCGAAGGCGGCGCGGACGTCTTCGGCCGGAAAGGTCTTGGAGACGGCGAGCAGATGGAGGGTGTCGGGCGAACGGTCGGCCGCCAGGGCCGCGCGTTCGATGCGGGCGTGGACCGCCTGCAAGTTGTCGGCGATATGGGACATAGGTCGTGGGTGAGCGAAGCCCGAAGTCAGTTGCGGATTATACGGATCGGGAGCAAGGGCTTGCTTGCCGCTTAGCTACCGGCGCTACCGCCAGGCTCACCCATAAATCAAATGCTCGACGAGCTCGACCCAATGCGCAACCGGCGTCGACGTTCCGCTTTGCAGGTGAGCGATACACCCGACGTTGGCCGAGACGACCATCTGCGGTTCGAGCGCTTCGAGGCTCTGCACTTTCCGATCGCGCAGCGTATAGGACATCGCCGGCTGCGTGACCGAGTAGGTTCCGGCCGATCCGCAACATAAATGACTATCGACCGGCAGCCGCACTTCGACGCCGAGTACCCCCAGCAAATGCTCGACCACCCCGCGGATCTGCTGGCCATGCTGCAACGTGCATGGCGGATGAAACGCGACCGTGTGCACGCCGCGCCGACGCGCCAGTGCCGCCAATTCCGTTTCGAAGCCGCTCAGCACCTCCGCGACATCGCGCGACAGCTCGGTGATCCGCTGCGCCTTCTCTGCATAGGCCGGATCGTTGCGCAACAGATGCCCATACTCCTTGACCGTCGCGCCGCAGCCCGAAGCGTTGATGACGATCGTGTCCACCCCTGCTTCAACGTGCGGCCACCACGCGTCGATGTTGTGCCGGACATCGTCGAGCGCTTCGTCGCGGTAGCCGAGATGCAACCGAATCGCCCCACAGCATCCGGCTTCCGGCTCGATGAGCGTCTCGATGCCGAGCGCATGCAGCACCCTTGCCGTCGCGATGTTGATGTTCGGCAGCATCGCCGGCTGCACGCACCCCGCAAGCAGCAACATGCGGCGCGCGCCGAGCGGGGGCGCCGTTTCGGATGGCGTCGGCCATTCGAGCAAGCGTTGGCGCGCCGGAATTTTGTCGCGCAACCGTCGCGGCAGAAACGGGCGCACGAGCTGTCCGAGGCGCATCGCCGGCGCGAACACGGCGTTGTTCGGCAGCACGGTGGCGAGCACTCTACGCAACAATTGCTGACGCAGCGGGCGGGGCACGGTCTTTTCGACGTGCTGACGCCCGATCTCCACGAGCCGGCCGTATTGCACGCCAGAGGGACACGTCGTCTCGCAACTGCGGCACGTCAAGCAGCGGTCTAGATGCAGTTGCGTGCTGCGCGTGACGCTGCCGCCCTCGAACATCTGCTTGATCAGATAGATGCGTCCGCGCGGGCCGTCGAGTTCGTCGCCGAGCAATTGGTACGTCGGGCAGGTGGCCGTGCAAAAGCCGCAATGCACGCACTTGCGCAAGATGGCATCGGCCTCTTCGCCGTCAGCGGTGTTGCGGATGAAGTCCGCGAGTTCGGTTTGCATCGCGTCGCCTTTATCGCTTTCCCGGTCGCCTGGTTCGTGAGTGCACTGCGCTCCTTCGTGACGTTTGATGCCAGCGTTAGGTTAAAAATCGGGATACATACGCGCGCGGTTGAAGATGCGCGCGGGATCGAAAGCTGTCTTCAGGCCGCGATGGATTTTCATCAGCGGCGCCGGCAGTAGCGTGAACACGCCGACGCTGCGATCGAAAGCGCGGCCCGCGCGAAAAACCGTCGCATGTCCGCCGGCTTGCTTCGCGCTGATCCGGACCGTTTGCGCATCGGTATCGGTAATCCACCAGCGCTGAGCGCCGCCCCATTCCATCAACTGGGCGCCCGGTAGTTGCAGCGGTTCGGTAATCGAGGGCAGAGCGAGGCGCCAGAGTGCGGAATCCGGCGCGATCGACGCGAAGAACGGATCGGTTTGCTCGCGCAGCCCTTCCCAAAAGCGCTCGGCCTCCACCGCGTCGACAACTTCCCCGCCGATCGTATTGCGCGCCGCCTTCACCGCGCTTTCCGCGCCCGACAAGCGCACGGCGAGCGTGCCGTTGCGCCAGGCGCTGGCCGTGATCGGCAGCGGGCGGCCGCCCCATTCGTTGAGCTTGCGCACGGCGTCGGTGCCGTTCGTATCGAACTTCAGCGTGGCTTCGACGGCCGGGCGCGGCATGACCTTGATCGACAGATCGAGCATCAAACCGAGCGTGCCGAGCGAGCCCGCCATCAGCCGCGCGACGTCGTAGCCGGCCACGTTCTTGACCACCTGGCCGCCGAAGCGCAGGACCTCGCCTGCACCGTTCATGAGTGTCGCGCCCAGCACGAAGTCGCGTGCGGCGCCCGCCTGCGCCCGGCGCGGCCCCGCAATGCCGGCCGCGATGCAGCCGCCGAGCGTCGAAGCACGGCCGAAGTGAGGAGGCTCGAAGGCCAGCATCTGGTCGTGTTCGGCCAGCGCCGCTTCGATTTCCGCGAGCGGGGTGCCGCAGCGCGCCGTGATGACGAGCTCCGCGGGATCGTAGGCGATGATGCCGCGATACGCGCGCGTATCGAGGATTTCGCCTTGCAGCTGCTGGCCGTACCAGTCTTTCGTGCCGGCGCCGCGCAAACGCAGCGGGCGTGCATCGGCCGTGGCCTGTCGGATCCGTTCGGACCAGTAGGCCACGATGTCCTCTTGCTGCATGGCTTCGAGCTTCGTCGTGTCGTTCATCCCGTAAGCGCCGGCTTTTAGCGAGTCATGCCTGTGTGTATCTGCTACGGATTGTACCGGCCGAGCGCGGGCGGACAAGCCGCGGCGGGCTCGCGTAGGGGTAAATCCGCGTACGCGCTGGCCCGGCCGCGCTTCGAATCAAAAGCGCGGCAGCTCCGGATGCGGCAGCAACCCGCCGCGCACGTGCATCCTGCCGTACTCGGCGCAGCGCGCCCGCGTGGGGATCCCCTTCGTCGGGTTCAGCAGTTCGGCCGGATCGAATGCACGCTTGACAGCGAAAAACGCCTCGCGCTCGGCCTCCGAAAACTGCACGCACATCGAATTGATCTTTTCGATGCCGACGCCATGCTCGCCCGTGATCGTGCCGCCGAACTCGACGCAGGCTTCCAGGATTTCGGCGCCGAATTCCTCGGCTCGGCGCAGCTCGTCCGGGTCGTTGCAGTTGAATAGGATCAGCGGGTGCATGTTGCCGTCGCCGGCGTGGAACACATTGATACAGCGCAGCCCGTACTTGCTTTCCATCGCTTCGATGCGCGCGAGCAGCGGACCGATACTGCGGCGCGGGACGGTCCCGTCCATACAGTAGTAGTCGGGCGAGATACGGCCCGCCGCCGGGAATGCATTCTTGCGGCCGGACCAGAAGCGCAGCCGTTCGGCTTCGCTGCGCGAGATCTGAAGGCGCGTCGCGCCATGTTCGCGCAGCACCGCCGTGATGCGGACGATTTCATCGGCCACTTCCTCGGGCGTACCGTCCGATTCGCATAGTAGGATCGCCGCGGCATCGAGATCGTAGCCGGCACCCACGAACGCCTCGACGGCGCGCGTCGCGGGCTTGTCCATCATCTCCAGGCCGGCCGGGATGATGCCGGCCGCGATGATCGCCGCCACGGCCGCGCCGCCTTTGACGACATCGTCGAAGCTCGCCATCACGACCTGCGCCGTTTGCGGCTTGGGCACGAGCTTGAGCGTCACTTCGGTGACGACGGCGAACATGCCTTCGCTGCCGATCATGACCGCCAGCAAATCGAGCCCCGGCGAATCGGGTGCTAGCGAGCCGAATTCGACGATCTCTCCATCCATCGTCACGGCGCGCACGCGCAGCACGTTATGAACGGTCAGGCCGTATTTGAGGCAATGGACCCCGCCCGAATTCTCGCTGACGTTGCCGCCGATCGTGCAGGCGATTTGCGACGAAGGATCGGGCGCGTAGTAGAGCCCGTACGGCGCAGCGGCTTCCGAAACGGCGATGTTGCGTACGCCTGGCTGCACGGTCGCGGTACGCGCGTAAGGGTCGACGTCGACAATCTTGGTGAAGCGCGACAGCGAAAGCACGACACCGTGCGCGATCGGCGTGGCGCCGCCGGAAAGGCCGGTGCCGGCGCCGCGCGGGACGATCGGCACGCCCAGGCGCCGGCAGATCTGCAAGACGCGTTGCACTTGCGCTTCGGTTTCGGGCAACGCGACAGCCAGCGGCAGTTGCCGATAGACGCTCAAGCCGTCGCACTCGTAGGGCGCCGTATCTTCTTCGCGATGGAGCAGGCAGTGTGCCGGCAGTGTGGCCATCAGCGCCTGTACCACTTCGCGCTGGCGCTCGGCGCGGATTTCGGCTGACGGCAAGGCAGCAGCTTCCATAAAGTCCCCCGTTAGCCGTGTCAGGCCGTATAGGAAAAAATCTTGCCCGGATTCATCAGATTGCGCGGATCGAACGCATGCTTGACCGCGCGCATCGCGTCTACCGCCGCTAGACCATGTTCTTCGAGCAGGAAATCCATTTTATGCAGCCCGATGCCGTGCTCGCCCGTACACGTGCCGCCCATCGCAAGCGCGCGTTCCACCACGCGCCGGTTCAGCCGTTCGGCTTCCTGCAGTTCGTCGGGCTTGGCGGGATCGATCAGGATGGCGACGTGAAAATTGCCGTCGCCGACATGGCCGACGATGGGGCACGGCAGCGGCGAGGCAAGCAAGTCTTGTTCGGTTTCGACGACGCAATCGGCCAGCCGCGATATCGGCACGCAGACATCCGTGGTAACCGCGCGGCAGCCGGGCTTGAGCTGCAGCATCGCGAAGAAAGCCGTGTGGCGCGCGTTCCATAGCCGGCTGCGCTCCTCGGGCCGCGTGGCCCACGCGAAGCCGCTGCCGCCGTGTTCGCCGGCAAGCTGCTCGACGCGCTCGGCTTGTTCTTTGACGCTCGCCTCGGTGCCGTGGAACTCGAAAAACAGCGTCGGCGATTCGGCTAGCGTGAGATTCGAATGCCGGTTGATGGCGCGAATGGCCAGTGTATCGACGAACTCCGCGCGTGCGACCGGCACGCCGAGTTGGATCGTATCGATGACGGTGCGTACGGCCTCGCCCATGGACGGGAACGCGCACACGGCGGCCGAAACCGCCTCCGGCTGCGGATAGAGCCGGACCGTCACTTCGGTAATGACGCCGAGCGTGCCTTCCGAGCCGACGAAAAGGCGAGTGAGGTCATAGCCGGCCGACGATTTGCGCGCGCGCGTGCCGGTTTTGATGATGCGCCCGTCGGCGAGCACGATGGTGAGCCCAAGGACGTTCTCGCGCATCGTGCCGTAGCGCACCGCGTTCGTGCCCGAGGCGCGGGTGGCCGACATGCCGCCCAGGCTGGCATCGGCGCCGGGATCGATCGGGAAGAACAGGCCCGTGTCGCGCAATGCCTCGTTGAGCGCCTTGCGCGAGACGCCGGCTTGCACGGTGGCCGTCATGTCTTCGGGGGCGATCGATACGATGCCGTTCATCCCCGACAAGTCGACGCTCACGCCGCCTTCGACGGCAAGCAGTTGCCCTTCGAGGGACGAGCCGTTGCCGTAAGGAATGATCGGCACGTCGTGGCGTGCGCACAGCTCGACGATCGTGCGCACCTCATCCGTGCTGTGCGCGAACACGACGGCATCGGGCAGTTGGGGATCGAACGGGGATTCGTCACGGCCGTGGTGTGCACGGACGGCCTCCGACGTCGATATGCGCTCGCCGAACCGCGCTTGCAGCGCGGACAGCAACTCGGCCGGAAACGGCCGGCGAGGGCGTAGTACGGCCGGGGGCGCGGGATGGTTCACGGATGGCGTCTCCTGGCGCGAGCCCTGGGTGCGGTGTCGCGCTCGTGTAATGGAATGGAACAGCGAGCGGGGACCGTGCGCGTGCCTCGCAACGGTCGACGCGCGCAATCCAACGTTCAATTCAACGGCCGGTTCATTCTACGCCGATCGCCGAGCGGCCAGAATGGGGCGGGCGACGGCTCGAGACGCCCGCCCGGCGCGCTT
The DNA here is from genome assembly GCA_963838695.1 of uncultured beta proteobacterium. Taxonomy (GTDB): domain Bacteria; phylum Pseudomonadota; class Gammaproteobacteria; order Burkholderiales; family Burkholderiaceae; genus Trinickia. The sequence goes on from CAWIRZ010000028.1 coordinate 13,151, forward strand.
CTCGGCGCGCCTATAATGTGGGTCGCTTGGCGGTATCGAGCCATCTTGGGCGGCAGGGCGCGCGTTGCGCTGCGCTGCGTCTTGAGACGCGGCCGCGAACGCGGCGCCGACGAATAAAGGAGCAACGACGATGGGCCACCGATTGAGCAAGATTGCCACGCGCACGGGCGACGACGGCACGACCGGCCTGGGCGACGGCAGTCGCGTCCGCAAGGACGATGCGCGCGTCGCCGCGATGGGCGACGTCGACGAGCTGAACTCGCAAATCGGCGTGCTCTTGACGGAGGCGCTGCCCCCCGATGTCCATGAAGCGCTGACGGCCATTCAACACGACTTGTTCGATCTGGGCGGCGAGATCTGCATTCCGGGCCATCACGTCATCGGGGATGCCCATTTGGCACGGCTCGACGGCTGGCTTGCGCGCTACAACGCCGATTTGCCGCCGCTCAAGGAGTTCATCTTGCCCGGCGGTACGCGTACCGCGGCTCTGGCTCACGTGTGCCGGACGGTGTGCCGGCGCGCCGAGCGCGCGATCGTCACGCTCGGCGCCGCGCAATCGCTGGCCGATGCGCCGCGCCGGTACGTCAACCGCTTGTCCGATTTGCTGTTCGTGCTCGCCCGGGTGCTGAATCGCGCGGGCGGCGGCAGCGATGTGCTTTGGCAGCCTGAGCGCCGCGTCGAGTAACGCGGCCGCAGCAACTTTCCCACCGGGAAACGGGCAGACGCAAGGGCGGCTGCGCTCATCGCGGCATGCGGCTGTGCGACAAAATGCCGTATGGAATGGGCGTCCTGTTAAGATGTATTCTTTGTGCATCTTAACGAGGAACGCAAAAACGATGACCTCCGCCCTTACGCCCGATCAAATTTCCCGCGTCAAAGCTACCGCTCCCGTCTTTGCCCAGCACGGCGCGGCGATCACGAAGCACTTCTACCGTCGCATGTTTGCCAATCGCCCCGAGCTGCGGAACCTGTTCAACCAGACGCATCAGGAAAGCGGCAGTCAAGCCGATGTCTTGGCGCGCGCGGTCTATGCCTACGCCGCGAACATCGACAATCTCGGCGCGCTGGGCTCGGCCGTCGGCCGGATCACGCACAAGCATGCAAGTTTGAACATCCGGCCGGAACACTACCCGATCGTCGGCGAGAACCTGCTCGCGTCGGTGGTCGAAGTGCTCGGCGACGCCGTCGACGAGGCGACCCTGGAGGCGTGGCGGCTGGCTTACGCGCAACTGGCGCAGATCATGATCGGCGCGGAAGCGAAGCTGTACGACAGTGCGGCGTGGAGTGGCTATCGTCCGTTCGTCGTTTCGCGCAAAGTCGTAGAAAGCGACGAAATCACGTCGTTCTACCTGACGCCCGCCGACGGCGCGCCGGCCGCCGGCTTCGAGCCGGGCCAGTTCGTCACGGTGAAACGCTATGTGGGCGAATTGGGCGTCGATCAACCGCGCCAATACAGCCTTTCGGATACCCCGCACGGTAAGTGGTTGCGGATCTCGGTCAAGCGCGAGGGCGGGAACGAAGCGGTGCCTGCCGGCCGTCTCTCGACGCTTCTGCATGATGGCGTAGAAGAGGGGACCGTCGTCGAAGTGACGGCACCGATGGGCGATTTTCGTCTCGACCGGACGAAGTCGACGCCGGTCGTGCTGGTGTCGGGCGGGGTCGGCATCACGCCGATGATGTCGATGCTTTCGACGCTCGCGGCCGAGGGCAGCGGGCGCCGGGTGGCTTTCGTTCACGCCTGCCGCAACGGGCGTGTGCACGCGTTCAAGGAATGGCTGGCCGAAACGGTGGCGACGCACGCGAATGTCTCGCGGGCGGTGTTCTACGAAGACGTGGAAGCGACCGATCGACAAGGTGTCGACTACGACTTCGAAGGCCGGATCGACTTCTCGCGTATTGCCGAGCAAGCGGTATTGCCCGATGCCGATTACTACCTCTGCGGGCCGATGGCGTTCATGCAGGCGCAGCGCGATGCGCTGGTCGCGCGCGGCGTCGATCCCGCGCGTATCCATAGCGAAGTGTTCGGCACAGGCGCGCTGGCTTAACGTACCGCATGAAGGACGGCATCCGTGGCGCGGATCCGTCCGGGGCGGATCAGCCCAGACGCGTCAGTTGCCGCTACCGCGCGTGATCCGCCGCTGCTTGACGCTCTCGGCCAGCCCCTCGAGCACCGCCACGCTTTCGTCCCAGTCGATGCAAGCATCCGTGATGCTTTGGCCGTAAGTCAGCGCACAGTTCGGCTGCAAGTCCTGACGGCCGGCGACGAGATGCGACTCGACCATCACGCCGACGATCCGTTCGTCGCCGCCCCCCACTTGCCGACCGATGTCCGCGCACACGGGAATTTGGTTCTCGTGCTTCTTCGAACTGTTGGCGTGGCTCGCGTCGATCATCAGCCGCGCCGCCAGGCCGGCGCGCCCGATGTCGGCGCAGGCCGCGTCGACGCTGGCCGCATCGTAGTTCGGCGTCTTGCCGCCGCGCAGAATCACATGACAATCCTCGTTGCCGGCCGTGGAAACGATGGCCGAGTGGCCGCCCTTCGTGACCGAGAGGAAATGGTGCGGTTGCGACGCGGCCTTGATCGCATCGACCGCGATCTTGACGTTGCCGTCGGTACCGTTCTTGAAGCCCACGGGGCACGAGAGCCCCGACGCCAGCTCGCGGTGCACTTGCGATTCCGTCGTCCGTGCGCCGATCGCACCCCACGAGACGAGATCCGCGATGTACTGCGGGCTGATCATGTCGAGGTACTCGGTGCCGGCCGGCAAGCCAAGCTCGTTGATGCCGAGCAGCAACTCGCGCGCGGCGCGTAGCCCGTCATTGATCTTGAAGCTGTTGTCGAGATACGGATCGTTGATGAGTCCTTTCCAGCCGACCGTGGTGCGCGGCTTTTCGAAATAGACGCGCATGACGATTTCGAGCTCGCCCGCGAAGCGCCGGCGTTCCTTGACGAGCCGGCCCGCATATTCGAGCGCCGCCTTCGGATCGTGAATCGAGCACGGCCCGATGATGACGATCAGGCGATCGTCCATCCCGTGCAGGATCCGATGCAGCGCCCGGCGCGTGCCGTAGATCAGATCGGACGCGGCCTCGGTACACGCGAACTCGCGGATCAAATGCGCGGGCGGCGTCAGTTCTTTCAACTCGCGGATACGGACATCGTCGGTGTTGTGCGGGGGCATGCTGCGGTTCTCCTCATCGGGTACGGGTCTCGCCGGCGATCGAATAACGCCGAGACGAAAAAAAACCGCCAGGTTTGCTGGCGGTTTTCTTGGGAATTCGGGTTTGCGTCGCGCGCTAACACCCCTCTCCATCCGCCAGCGGACTGAGATGCCAAAAGAAGTAAAAATAAAACTTCGTCGACATGATCGGAGTGAAGCTCTTCAAAAAGGTGCGTCCCACTTTATACGCCGCCTAAGCGCGGCCTGCAAGCTAGGGGCGGAAAAAATGCGGGAAATCCGCGCGCAATGCACGTTTCATGCAAGAAACGTGCATTGCGGGGGGTTAGATCGTGCCGCCGACCGTCAAATTGTCGATCCGCAGAGTGGGCTGGCCGACGCCTACGGGCACGCTCTGGCCTTCCTTGCCGCATACGCCCACACCGGTGTCCAAGGCCATGTCGTTGCCGATCATGCTGACGTCCTTGAGCGATTCCGGGCCACTGCCGATCAGCGTCGCGCCCTTGACCGGGTACGTCACCTTGCCGTTTTCGATCATGTACGCCTCGGACGCCGAGAATACGAACTTACCGTTCGTGATATCGACCTGGCCGCCGCCGAAGTTCACGGCGTAAAGGCCGTGCTTCACCGATTCGATGATTTCCTGCGGGGCTTTGTCGCCGGCGAGCATGTAGGTGTTCGTCATGCGCGGCATCGGCAGCGCCGCATACGATTCGCGGCGGGCGTTGCCCGTCACGGGCATCTTCATCAGCCGCGCGTTCAACGTATCTTGGATGTAGCCCTTGAGCACGCCGTCTTCGATCAGCGTCGTGCATTGGGTCGGGTTGCCTTCGTCGTCGATGTTGAGCGAGCCGCGGCGGTTCGGCAGCGTGCCGTCGTCGACAACCGTCACGCCCTTGGCCGCGACGCGTTCGCCGATACGGCCGGCGAATGCCGACGATCCTTTGCGGTTGAAGTCGCCCTCCAGCCCGTGGCCGATTGCTTCGTGCAGCAAGACGCCGGGCCAGCCTGGGCCGAGGACAACCGTCATGGCGCCTGCCGGCGCCGGGCGTGCTTCCAGATTGACGAGCGCCGCTTTGACGGCATCGTCGACATAGCGGGCCAGCACGTCATCGGTGAAGTAAGCGTAATCGAAACGCCCGCCGCCGCCGCCGCTGCCGATTTCACGCCGGCCGTTTTGTTCGGCGATGACGGTGACCGAGACACGCACGAGCGGACGAATGTCGGCGGCGAGCACGCCGTCGCTGCGGGCGACGAGCACGACATCGTATTCGCCCGCGAGCCCAGCCATCACTTGCGTGATGCGCGTGTCGCGGCTGCGCGCCATCTGCTCGATGCGCTCGAGCAGCTTGACCTTCTCGGTGGCGTCGAGCGAGGCGAGCGGATCGGCCGCGAGATAAAGATCGCGCCCCGCGACGCCTCTAAGCGCGCTGGCCACTTTGATTTTTTGCTTGCCGCCGCCCGCTTTCGCGATCGAGCGCGTGGCGCGCGCGGCCTGAGCGAGCGCTTCGACGGAGAGATCGTCGGAGTAGGCGAACGCCGTGCGATCGCCGGCAACGGCACGGACGCCGACGCCTTTGTCGATGCTGAAGCTGCCCGATTTCACGATGCCTTCCTCGAGGCTCCATGCTTCGCTGCGCGTGGCTTGGAAGTACAGATCCGCGTAATCGACGCGATGCGTGAAGATGTCGGCGAGCGTGCGCGTCAAGCGTGCTTCGTCGAGCCCATAGGGCGTGAGCAGGACGTCTTTCGCGGTGGCGAGATTGCGGATGCCAGGTTCGATCAGATTCATGCGGTCGGTTCTTCGATGCGAAAAGAGGGGTTAAGCCAGCACTCGGTGGCGCCAAGCCGGCAAGCTGCGCCTGACTTCTTCAATGCGGGTGCGGTCGAGGTCGCCGGCGACGACACCGGGGCCTTCGTCCAGCACGGCTACGATCTCGCCCCATGGGTCGATCAACATACTATGGCCCCACGTGCGGCGGCCGTTTTCATGCGAGCCGCCTTGCGCCGCGGCCAGCACGTAGCACTGGTTTTCGACGGCGCGCGCGCGCAGCAGCATCTCCCAGTGCGCGCGGCCCGTGGTGTACGTGAACGCCGAAGGCACGACGATCAACGCGCAATCGCCCATGCGCCGGTACAGCTCGGGAAAGCGCAGATCGTAGCAGACAGACAGCCCGACGCGCCCGAACGGGGCATCGAACGTGCGCACCTCGGCGCCGGGGCGAATGGTGCGCGCCTCGTCGAACGATTCCGCGCCTTTCTCGAAATTGAACAGGTGGATTTTGTCGTAGCGCGCTACCTCGGCGCCGTTCGGATCGAACACGAGCGTCGTGTTCAACACGCGCCCGGCATCGAGCGGATCGGGCACCGCCAGCGGCAGCGTCCCGCCGATCACCCAGACCCGATGGCGACGTGCGCTGTCGGATAGAAAGCGCTGAATCGGGCCGTCGCCGTACGTTTCGCGCACGCCGAGCTTGTCGCCGTCCTTATATCCCATGAAGCAAAAGTACTCGGGCAGCAGCACGAGCTGCGCGCCCTCGGCGGCGGCCTGTGCGATAAGCCGCTCGGCGTCCGCAAGATTGCGGTCGCGCTCGGGCGTACTCACCATCTGGAGCGCGGCGACGCGAAACGGTGTCGTATGGACGAGGCGATCGCTCATGAATTCAAGTGTCGGATGCTGCCTGGGCTGGCCGCCGGACGCGGCTGCCGCGGGGCATTGCTCCCGCGGCGCGTCACTGGCCCACCGCCCCGGCCGGAGCAGTCATCTTACCCCGATCGGCCGTGACCCGCTCGACGTGCGGGTGCGACCAGGATCCCGTGACCGAATAGTCGTGAGCGAAGGCGCGCGAGATCGATTGCGAGAGGGCGACATTGGCGACGAGCGCGCCGAGGCCGAACAATGGATTGACGACCGTCGCCGCGATCACGGCCGAACCCGCGTTCAAGGTGGGGGTGATCGTCACTTTCAGATCCTGCGTCTCTTGCGCAAGATCGACCGTGCCCGACAAGTCGGCGCGCATCGGTGCGGTGATCACCCGGAAATCGTCGGTGTTGGCGATACCACCGTGCACGTGCGCCGTGCCCGTCACGCTCTTGAACGGCAAGCCCTCGCCGATGACGTCGCGGAAGTTCAGCGCCAGCACGCGCGTGATGCTTTGCAGGCTCAGCACGCCGAGCAGTTTTGCGACGGCGGGATCGACCTTGAGGATTTGGCCGTGATGCAGATCGATCGCGGCCTGCCCATCGAGCGTCGGATAGTCGACCGCGGTCGGCTCGCCTCGCCAGACGGCCTTGCCCGTGAGCGACCCCGAACCGTTCTTCACCGTGCGCGGTAGGCCGAAGCGGTCGAGCAGGGCACCCGCATCGACGACGTCGAGCTTGAATTGAACGACGGTACGGCGTGGCGTGGCGGCATCGGCAGCCTCGCCGAAACGACGCGAGGTGCGCCAATTGGCCGTCGCCACCAGGTGTGCCGCGGGGTTCGATACATCCAGATTGTCGACTTGCCAGACCGGCACGCCGTCTTCGTCGAAGTTGCGGGCGGTCACGGCGAGCCGGCCGATGTCGCGGCCGCGCATCGTCAGATCGTCGACCACCAGATCGATGGCCGGCATCGGCTGATTCGTGCTCGGCGTGAGTTGTCCAATCAGATCGTGCCCGACGGCCGCCGGAATCGATGCCTTCGTGAGCCGCGCCCGCAGCGCGCCGCCCGGCTTGTCGGCCGCGGGGGGCTGCCACGATAGACTGCCGGCCACTTCGTCGGAGGACAACTCGGCCTGCCAGTTAGGGGTTGCATGCGTGGCATCGAAGACCACATTCGACCACTGGCGGTTCAGCAGCTTGAGCGTCTTGAAGCGCGCCGCGATGCGGCTCGGCAGGAACTGCGCCGCGCGCGCAGACGGCCCGGGGCGCGGTTGCGGCTGTCCTGGTGCTGCCGCGCCCGCGCTTTGCTTTGCCGGTTGCGGCGCGTTTTGACCGTGGCCGATTTCGCCGATGAACGTGCGCCAAGCGTCGGCGTCGAGCGAATCGGCGGTCAAGTTGGCCGTCACGCCGCTCGGAGGAAGCGGCGCGGGTTCGTTCAAACCGATCGCACCGCTCAGCACGGATAAACCGGCGTCGCCCGTATCGCGGTTCCCACGTTCGACGAGATAGGTCGCTTGTAGCGGGCCGAGGCGCAACTCGGCGCGAGCCCGCGTGCCTTCGTTTGCGTTTGCGTTTGCGCTTGCGCGCTCGCGTGGGTCGGCGTCAAGCGGCCGCAGCTCGAACGAGAACGGCATGGGCGCGCCGAGCGGCTTGCCGAGCGGGGCCGGCAAATTCAGCGCGAGACCGGTGAGATCGGAGCTGGCCGAGACGGTGGGCAACGCGCCCTTTGCGCCCCGCACGCTAACCGAATAAGGCGCTGCGCCGAACAGGTGGCCGAGCACTTTGGCCGCGGGGCCTTCAAGATCCAGTTGGCGTGCGCTGTCCGCGGCGAGGCGTCCCGCGACGTTGAATGCGTAACGGCCGGTTTCCTGTAGCGCCCCGTCGGCACGCACTTCGCCGCCGAGCCAGCGTCCGGTGACGCGCTCGAGCGAGAGCGAGCGTTTCGTGAAACGCACTTGACCACTAAGGGCTTCCAGCGGGGGCAGTTGGGGGGCGGCCAAGGTATCGCCGTCGAGCGTGACGGTGCCCTCCACGCCGACTTGCGGTTCGTGGGTCCGCGGCACCGTGAGCGTCAGCGCCAGGCGAGCCGGGCCGTTCGCCCGTAGCGGCTCCGAGGCATGCCCCGTGAGCCCCGCGATGGCACTGTGATTGACGTAGTCGAGCAGATCGGCCAAGGGGCCGTGCGCCGCGCCGTCGATGACGAGGTCCGACTCATGGCTGCCGAGATCGTCGATATGCCCGGCGACACGCGTGATCGCGACGCGCTTGTAATGGGCGCGGTCGATGTCGAAGCGAAGCGCGTTTTCCTTCAGCTTGAACACGCCGTCGATGCCCTCGATGGCGGGCCATAGATCCGGCGTGCCGTTCTTGAGCGTCTTCGGCGGGTAGGGAGACGGATCGAACTTGCCGCCCGTGAACGGCGCGACGATGCGGAACACGCCGGCCTTCGGATCGCGCGAGTAGGGAAACTGATCGAGATTGCCGTGCACCTCGATCGTGGCGCCGTGCGCGACGCCGTCTTGCAGGCCGTGGCCCAAATAATGGCGCAGGTGTTCGGCGATGCTCGTGGGCAGATAGCGCGACAGCGTCGGCAACGTCGCCCGATGGATCGTCGCGTTCAGATCGAGCGCGCCGCGACCATGGCCGGGATTCGTGTAAGTCGCCGAGACCGCGCCCGCGGTGTCGGCGTTTTCGATGCTGAGTTCGGGCACCGTGACCGAAAACGCTTTATGCGCTTCGCCCGGGTCGCGCGTGGCGCTCACCGTCCAATTTCCGCGCATGCGCATCCGATCGAAGGTCAATCGTGGATCGTCGAACTCGCCAGGAATCGTCACGGCCGCGTTGACGGTATCGAGCGCGATCGTGCCTTGCCGCTCGTCGGCGTCGATGCTGCCCCACAGATTTTCGAAGCCGGGCAGGCCGGCGCGCGGGTGGCCTGCCGGCGAAAGGCCCGGCGGCGGTTCTTGCGCGGCGAAGCTGATGCCTTGGAGATCGGCCTTGAAGCGGTAGCGGATGACCGGCGCCGTGCCCGCAACGCGTTCTTCGCTCGCGGCCAACGCGTCCTGCGGGCGAGCGCGCTCGACCGCGATCGTATAGTTCGCGACCATCCCGCGCGGATCGAAGCGCACGAGTTCGTCGAGAAAGCGGCGCGGCACGGGCAAGGCACGGCTGAATTCGGCGAGCACGCCCAGATCGACGCGGTCGCCCGTCACGCTCATCAACTGTCCGTGGTCGACGGTCGGGACCCGATAGCGCCCGGTGAGTGTCGCGAGCGCCAGCGTGCGGGAAACGGGGGTGCCGTCGGCGAGCGGCGGTTGCCCAAGTTCGGCGAGCAGATTCGTGAGCCGCAAGCGGTAGTCGCGCTGCGCCTCGATTTGCAGTGCCCAGCCGAAGCGGGCGACGGGCAAGTCGAGCTGCGGCTGCGTGGGGCGCACGCGCAGTGCGATGTCCGATCCTTCCAGCCGGCCGTGCGCGTCGTGAATATGCCCGCCTGCGAAACGCGCCCACATGGTGTTGTCGACACGGCCCGCGTAGGTGGCGATCGGCAGTTTCACATAACGGGCGAGCATCGGCAGATCGATGGGGCCGGTCGACAGATACGCTTCGCCGGTCCAATTTTGCGGCTTGCCGATCGATTCGAGCGGCATATGGTGAAAGCGGGCGCGGAAATCGAGCGGCCCATGCAACAGCGTGCCCTCGGCCGGCGCTTGCAGCGCGACGCGATGGAGGAAGCCGTCGTTCAGTATGGCGATCTTTACGTTGTGCAGGGCCAACTCGGGCGCGCCTCGCTGCGCATCGCGCCAGCGTAGCGTGCCGCCGCGCAGGACGATCGCTTGTTGCGACAGCAGCCAAGTCGAGAAGGTGTCGTTGCCGGTATGCGTCGTGGGCACTTGCACGCCGCCGACCCACAGCGTGCCGTCGGGCTCGCGTGCGGCGAGCACGTCGGGCCGCTCGATCACGAGGCTGGCCAGTGCCGGTTTGGCGCGCAGCAACGAGCCCCAAGAGAGCGTGGCGGTGGCATGCGGCACCGATAGGGCGCGATCGCCGTGAGCGTCGCGGATCTCGAGCCCGGTGACATCGATCCCGGGCTGGAAGCCGGACCAATGCGGGGCCAGTTTACCGACCCGTACGTCTGCATGCAGCCGCTGGCTGACCAGCGCCTCGATGCGCGGACGGAAATCGTCGATCCGGGGCAGGACCAGATAACGTAACCCGATGAACAGGGCTGCGACGATGAAATAGACGAGAAAGGCGGTGGCCAGGGCGAACTTGAGCAGCCGGCGTAACCGCCGATGTTCTTGATGCGCTTGTCCGGCAACGGCGGCTTCGGCGGATTCCTTGCTGTCGGACATACTGCGGCGAATCGGGGATGTGGTAGTTTGGCGTCTCGGACGACGAAATGTATCACAGCGGCTGGCCGTTCCCGCGTGCGCGAACGTCCCGTCCCGCCTAGCTTCCGGCCTTGGCCTGCCGCGCCCCGCCTCGTTCGTGCAGCGGACGGGCTCGGCGGCGTTGCATGGGAACAGCGCAAGCGTGCGCGGCTGCCGCTACTGTCGCAACAAGCGAGCCACGCCTATCCATGACTGCCGATTCACTGCTGAGTTCAGTTTATTCGTCTTATACCGCGCGCTCGATCGCGGCGCAGCCCGCATTGCGCGAGCGCATCGCCGCTTTGGCCGAAGCGCCGATCACCCGAGCGGGCATCGACGCGCGTTTGAATGCGCTGATCGCCGAATACGGCGATGCGCACGGCGTCAAGGCCGGTGCGCCGATCGGCGAGGACGCGCTGCGCTATGGATTGCGCAGGTTGCGCACCGAGGTGTTTTGCGCGGTGATGGAGCGCGACTTGGCCGGCAAGGCGGATGTCGCGGAAGTGACGGGCACGATGACGGATCTGGCCGAAGCCGCCATTCAGCGCGCGATCGAGGTCCTGTCTTGCGAATTGGAGGCGCTCTATGGCGAGCCCCGCGCGGCCGACGGCAATCGGCTTACGTTCGGCGTGGTCGGCATGGGCAAGCTCGGCGGCCGCGAGCTGAACGTTTCGTCCGACATCGACCTGATTTTTGTCTACGAAGATGACGGGGAAACCGACGGCGGCAGTCGGGCCGCGCTCTCCACGCAAGAATTCTTTACGCGGCTCGGGCGCCGCCTAATCGGCGCGCTGGCCGAAGCCACGGCGGACGGCTATGTCTTTCGCGTCGATATGCGATTGCGTCCGAACGGCGATTCGGGGCCGCTCGTCTGCAGCCTGGGCATGCTGGAAGAGTACTTCTACGTGCAGGGCCGCGAATGGGAGCGCTACGCCTGGATCAAAGGGCGTCTCGTGTCGGAGCAGGACAGCGACGCGGCCCGGCGCCTCGCGCAGCAACTCGAGGCGTTGGTCAAGCCGTTCGTCTATCGGCGCTACCTCGATTTCGGCGTGATCGGTGCGATCCGTTCGCTGCATCGGCAGATTCGCGAAGAAGCGCAGCGCCGCGCGATGATGCGGCCGGACAAAGCGGACGACATCAAGCTCGGCCGCGGCGGTATCCGCGAAATCGAGTTCAGCGCACAAGTTTTTCAATTGATCCGCGGCGGCCAGGATTCGGGGTTTCGCATTCGCCCGACGCTGGCCGTGCTGCGGCACGCGACGGCGCGGGGCTTGATAGCGCCGTCAGTTTGCGAGGACTTATCGAACGCCTATCGATTCCTGCGCGAACTGGAGCATCGCCTGCAATACAGAAACGATGCGCAAACGCATGCACTGCCCGTCGATCCGGGCGAGCGCGCGGCGCTTGCCGGCTCGATGGGTTTTGCCGATTTCGCCGCGCTTAGCACGGTGCTGGAGGGCCATCGCGAGCGGGTCGAAGCGCAGTTCGACCAAATCTTCGCCGACAAGGCCGGTACGCCTCCAGCGGGGGCGGCCGATGCGGTGCGGGCGAGCGAGCTATGGGGCAACGCGCTGGAAGATTCGGCGGCGGACGAGGAAATCATCGCCCGTCTACGGGAGGCCGGCTTCGACGATGCGAGCGAACTGCACGCGCGCTTGAGCGCGGTGCGCCGTTCGTCGCGCTACCAAGGCTTGCCCGAACGCAACCGCGAGCGCTTCGACACGATCGCGGGGCGCGCACTGGACGCCGCGGCGGCCATGGAGCCCGCGCCCAAACGCACGGCGACGCTCGCGCGCATGATCGACTTGCTCGAGGCTGTGGGCCGGCGCGGTGCGTACCTGGCGCTGCTCAACGAATATCCGGCCGCGCTGGAGCGCGTGCTGGACGTGCTCGCCCAGTCGCGCTGGGCTGCCGGCTATTTGATCCGGCACCCGCAGTTGCTCGACGAATTGCTCGACGACGAAGCGATCGGCAGCCCCTTCGATTGGCCCGAGTTCAGGACCCAACTGCGCGCCCGTCTGGCAGCGGCCGACGGCGTCGAACAGCAGATGGATTGGCTGCGGCATGCGCACCAGGCCGAAGTCTTCCGCATTTTGCTGATCGATCTGGCGGGCCGGTCGACGGTCGAGCAGGTCAGCGATCGCTTGTCCGAACTCGCCGATTCGGTACTCGACGTGACCATCGAGACTGTCTGGCAGCAATTGCCGAAGCGTCACCGCGAGGTGCCGCGTTTCACGGTCATCGCTTACGGCAAGCTCGGGGGTAAGGAACTCGGCTACGCGTCCGATCTCGATTTGATCTTTCTGTACGACGACCCGGACGATGCGGCCGCCGATATCTACTCCACCTTCGCGCGGCGCCTCATCACCTGGCTGACGACGGCGACCGGTGCCGGCACCTTATTCGACATCGACTTGCGTCTGCGGCCGAACGGCGAATCGGGGCTGCTCGTCACCGATCTCGATGCGTTCCGGCGCTACCAGCTGCGCGAAGGGGATGCGACGAATACGGCGTGGGTCTGGGAGCATCAGGCGCTGACGCGGGCGCGATTTTGCGCGGGCGACGCGCAGATCGGCCGCGCATTCGAAGACATTCGGCACCGCGTGCTGACGACGCCTCGCGAGGGAGAGCCGCTGGCGGCCGAGATCGTGGCGATGCGCGAACGCGTCGCCGCGGGCCATCCGAATCGCACCGAGCTGTTCGACGTCAAGCACGATCGCGGCGGGATGGTCGACATCGAGTTCATCGTGCAGTACTGGGTGCTGTTGCACGCGGCGCACGATCCCGAGCTTATCCGCAACACCGGCAATATCGCGCTGTTGCGGGAAGTCGCTCGCTTCGGGCTCATGAGCGCCGACGAAGCGGAGACGGTCGGCGCGGCCTACCGGACCTACCGCAAGCTGCAGCATCAACTGCGGCTCGACGGCATGGAAAAGGCGTGCGTGCCGCACGAGCGCATCGAGCGGGAACGCGAGGCCGTGCTGGGGCTCTGGCGGCGGGTGTTCGACTAAACGACAGCCCCTACAGGGCCGCCGCTGCTGCCGGGACGGGGCGGGGAAGGTGCGGGAAGGTGCGGGGAAGGTGCAAACCGCGCCGGCCCGCGCCGGCAGCGCCTTACGCGGCCAGCATCTCTTTAGCGTGCCGGCGGGTGGTGGCCGTGATTTCGAGCCCGCCGAGCATGCGCGCCACCTCTTCGATGCGGCTTGCGTGATCGAGCGCGACGACGGTCGAAAGCGTCGTGCCGCCGGTGCCCGCGGCCTTTGCCACCTGGAAGTGATGATCGCCGCGTGCCGCGACTTGCGGCAGGTGCGTGACGCACAGCACTTGCCGATCGCGCCCGAGCTGATGCAGCAAGCGGCCGACGACTTCCGCGACGCCGCCGCCGATGCCTGTATCGACTTCGTCGAAGATCAATGTCGGCGTGGGGCTGGCCGCGCTGGCGATGACGGCCAGCGCCAGGCTGATCCGGGCCAGTTCGCCGCCCGATGCGACTTTCGCGAGCGGGCGCAGCGGCACGCCGGCGTGGCCGGCCACGCGAAACTCGATTTGTTCGAGCCCGTGGGCGCCGCCCTCGGCTAGCGGCACGAGCGCCACTTCGAAGCTGCCGCCCGCCATCGACAATTCCTGCATGCCGGCGGTCACGGCCGCCCCCAGCGCCTTCGCGGCCTTCGCGCGCGCCTTCGACAACTGCTTGGCTTCGTTCGTATAGGCTTGCCGCGCCTTGTCGACGGCGGCCGTCAACGTATCGAGATCGGCGGCGGCGTCGAGGGCCGCCAGCTGCGCGCGGCGCGCCTCGTGCTCTTGCGGCAGTGTCTCCGGTTGCAGACGGAATTTGCGCGCGAGCGAATGCAGCGCATCGAGCCGCCGCTCCACTTCAGCCAGGCGGTCCGGATCGAGATCGAGCCGCTGGGCATAGTGGCTTAGCGAATACGCGGCTTCGCGCAACTGAATCTCGGCCGGTTCGAGCGCAGCGAGGGTATCGCCGAGTTCGGGATCGATCTCGGCCAGATCGCGCAGCTTCGAGATGATGGAGCCCAACTGGCCGATCATCGCGCCGTCGGCTTCCGCCAGGGTGTCGAGAGCGCCACGCACGCCTTCGATCAGATTGGCCGAATGGGCGAGCCGCCGATGCTCGGCACCGATCTCCTCCCACTCGCCGGGCTGCGGCGCGAGTTTGTCGAGTTCGGCAAGCTGCCAGGCAAGCCGCTCGCGTTCGAGCTGAAGTTCGCGATCTTTGGATGTGGCGAGTTCGAGCGCCTGCAGCGCGTCGCGCCAAGCGCGGTGGGCGCGGGCAACATTGGCGGCGCTTGCCGTGAGCCCGGCGTGCGTATCGAACAACGTGCGTTGCGCGTCGGGCCGCACGAGCAGCTGGTGTGCATGCTGGCCGTGAATGTCGACGAGCATTTCGCCCACCTCGCGCAGTTGCGCCAAGGTGGCGGGCGTGCCGTTGATGAAGGCCCGCGAGCGTCCATTGGCATCGACCACGCGGCGCAGCAGCACCTGGCTTTCGTCGCCCGTGCCGGCCGTATCGCCGCCGAGCGCGTGTTCGTCGAGCCAGCGCTCGACGTTTGCGCTGACGTCGAAGGCTGCCGTGAGATCGGCGCGCATCGCGCCTGTGCGGACGACATCGGCGTCGGCGCGGGCGCCGAGGGTCAACGCGAGCGCGTCGATCAAGATCGATTTGCCCGCGCCGGTTTCACCGGAGAACACGGAAAAGCCGCGGTCGAATTCGAGGTCGAGCGCGGCGACGATGACGAAGTCGCGTATCGAGAGGTGGCGGAGCATGGGCGTTTGTTAACAACAGCGTTTGGTGCGGGGCCGACGGGAATGCGAGCGTGCCGGACGGACCGGATCAAGGCGCCTTGCCATCGCTTTGCTCGTCGGACGGATGCTCGTTCCAGTGAAGCTTTTGCCGCAGCGTCGCATAGTAGCTGTAGCCGACGGGGTGCAGGAAGGGCACGGTGTAGCGCGAGCGGCGCACCTCGATCGTATCGTTGAGCTTGACCGCGGTGAACGACTGCATGTCGAAGTTCACGTTCACGTCGCGCCCGCCGATGATCTGGATGCTGACGTTGGATTCGTCGGGCAGCACGATCGGACGGTTCGATAGCGCGTGCGGGGCGATCGGCACGAGCACGATTCCTTGCAGTTGCGGATGCAGGATCGGGCCTTGCGAAGACAGCGCGTAAGCGGTCGAGCCCGTGGGCGTGGCGACGATAAGGCCGTCCGAGCGTTGGATATACATGAAGCGGCCATCCACCGACACGCGCAACTCGGCCATTCCCGAGAAGCCGCTGCGGTTGACGACGACATCGTTGAACGCCAGCGCGTGATAGATGGCCTCGCCCTCGCGCATGATGCGTGCTTCGAGCAGCGTGCGCTCCTCGCGCTCGAAGCTGCCGCCCAGCATTTGGGCCACGCGCTGACTCATCTCGGAAATCGGGATGTCGGTGATGAAGCCGAGCCGGCCTTGGTTTACCCCGATCAGCGGGGTGCGGTAAGGCGCGAGTTGCCGGCCGATGCCGAGCATCGTGCCGTCGCCGCCGAGCACGACGGCAACATCGGCGCGCGCGCCAATCTGGGCGGGCGTGAGAGCGGGATAGCCCACCGCGCCGATGTCGCTCGCCGTCTCGGCTTCGAACACGACTTCGAAGCCGCGCTGCTCGATGCAGGTGGCGAGCGCCGTCAGCGGCTCGCCGATGCCTGGCGTGTTGCTGCGCCCTACGAGCGCCACCGTCTTGAATTGGCTACCAATTTCCATGCCGGCATTACACCATAGGTGGATGTCGAAAAGAACCGTCGTCGTCGTTTCCCTGGTTCGGCGCCTCGGCACGCACCGTCCCGGCCCCGCGATTTGTCGCTAGAATGGTGTTGTCCCGACCAGACGCCGGCGGCCAGGCGTGCCCGTCGCCGGCAAAGCGTCGCGTGTACCCGGCCCGCCCGCTATGCCGGATGCACGCGAACACTCGAGTGGCGTCATGCGCTCGCGGGCAGGCACGCTGTTGGGCTAAAAATTTCGCGTCATGCTAGAACCTCGCGCACAAACTCTCCTCAAAACGCTGATCGAGCGCTATATCGCCGAAGGCCAGCCCGTCGGCTCGCGCACGTTGTCGCGGTACTCCGGGCTCGAACTGAGCCCCGCCACGATCCGCAACGTGATGTCCGATCTCGAGGAGCTGGGACTCGTCGCGAGCCCTCATACGTCGGCGGGCCGCATTCCTACGCCACGCGGGTACCGCTTGTTCGTCGACACGATGCTCACCGTCGAGCCTATTCAGGACGACGAAGCCGTCGAGCGCATCGTGCGCAAGACCTTGAGGCCCGGCGAGCCGCAGAAGGTGGTCGCGGCGGCAGCCAGCGTGCTGTCGAACTTGTCGCAGTTCGCGGGGGTGGTGATGACCCCGCGCCGCAGCCACGTGTTCAAGCAGATCGAGTTCATGCGCCTGTCCGACCAGCGCATCTTGCTCATCATCGTCACGCCCGAAGGCGACGTTCAGAACCGCATGATCGCGACCCAGCGCGACTATTCGCCGTCGCAGCTCATCGAAGCGTCCAACTATATCAATGCGCATTTTGCGGGCCTCTCGTTCGACGAGGTGCGCCGGCGCTTGCGCGAAGAAATCGATCGATTGCGCGGCGATATGACCTCGCTGATGCACGCGGCGGTCACGGCCAGCACCGAGGAAAGCGACGAGAGCGACACCGTGCTTATTTCGGGCGAGCGCAACTTGCTGGAAGTGGCCGACTTGTCCTCCGATATGGCCCGTTTGCGCAAACTCTTTGACGTATTCGATCAAAAAACGAGCCTCCTTCAATTGCTCGATGTCTCGAGCCACGCGCAGGGCGTGCAAATCTTCATCGGCGGCGAATCGACGCTCGTGCCGATCGAGCAGATGAGCGTCGTGACGGCGCCGTACGAGGTGAACGGCAAGATCGTCGGCACGCTCGGCGTGATCGGGCCGACGCGGATGGCATACAACCGCGTGATCCCGATCGTCGATATCACCGCGCGCCTGCTTTCCACGGCACTGAGCCAGCCCTAGCCGCGGGCGCACCGCGCCGGTGCGGCCCAAAGCGGCCGGCCCGCCCAGTTCGCAGCCGTCGAGCGACCGACGACCCGGCGCGAGCGGCATGCCCATCGTGCACCGGATGCCGTGGCGGCGCCATCGGCCGGACGGACGATGGGCGGCCTCGTCAAGGGCGCCGCTATAATGGCCCTCACGTCAACATCGGCGGCGTGGCCTCGGTGCCGCGCTCATGCCCCGCCTTCAGGCGCTTCCTATTGCTCATGCGTTTCGATCTCGAGTTGCCGTCGCAGCCCGCCGCCTCTCATCGCGTCGCCGTGCTGCTGATCAATCTCGGCACGCCCGACGCGCCGACCCCGCGTGCCGTGCGTCGCTACCTGGCCCAGTTCCTGTCCGATCCGCGCGTCGTCGAAATTCCCGCGCTCGCTTGGCAGCCGGTGCTGCGCGGCTTGATCCTGCCGTTGCGCGGGCGCTCGTCGGCGAAGAAATATGCGTCGGTCTGGATGCCCGAGGGCTCGCCGTTGCGGGTGCATACCGAGAAGCAAACGGAGGCGGTGCGCCAACTGCTGCACGCGAACGGCTACCGGGTGCTCGTCGATTACGCGATGCGCTACGGCACGCCGAGCATCGGCGCGATGCTCGGCCAGCTCAAGCTCGCGGGCGCCGAGCGTGTGTTGCTGATGCCGATGTATCCGCAATATTCGTCGTCCACGACGGCCACGGCCTTCGATGCCGCGTTCGCGGCGCTTGCGCGCATGCGCAACCAGCTGGAGGTGCGCACCGTCCGCCACTACTCCGATCATCCGGCGTATATCGCCGCGTTGGCCGAGCAGGTGCGGCGCTACTGGGGCGCGCACGGCCAGCCCGATTTCGCGGCCGGGGACAAACTCGTGCTGAGTTTTCACGGCGTTCCGAAACGCACGCTCGATCTCGGCGATCCGTACCACGATCAATGCCGCAATACCGCGGCGCTTTTGATGTCCGGGCTGGGGCTGACCGCTACGGAGTGCCGCGTCACGTTCCAGTCGCGTTTCGGCCGGGCCGAGTGGTTGCAGCCGTACACGGCGCCCACGCTGCGCGAACTGGGCGCGGCCGGCGTGCGCCGAGTGGATGTCTTCTGCCCCGGCTTCACGGCGGACTGCCTCGAGACGATCGAGGAGATTGGTCTAGAGGTGCGCGATGAGTTCCTGCACGCGGGCGGGAAGGAATTTCATCGCATCGCCTGTCTGAACGCGGCGCCCGCGTGGATCGCAGCGCTGGGGGAAATCGTCGCGCAGCAGTTGCAGGGTTGGCCGGCGCACGAGGGCGTTCCGGCGAGCGTGCCGGCATGAATGCTCGTGTTGCGCGAAAGTGCACGGGCAGGGACGTTGCGTGCTGCCGTGGCGTACCCGATAGGCGCGGTGGCGCGCCGTTCTTCTCGAATCCGGTGATCCGATGAATTACAAGATTTCGACCGAACCCGGCGCGCGCATGCGCATCGACAAGTGGCTTTGGGCCGCCCGCTTCTTCAAGACGCGCTCGATGGCGGCCGATGCCGTCGAAAAGGGCCGCGTGCGCATTGGCGGCGCGGCGGTGAAGCCGGCCAAAGAGGTTCGGGTCGGCGATCTTGTCGTCGTCGAAATCGAGCGGATCGTCTGGGAAGTCGAGGTGCGGGGCGTGTGCGACGTGCGCGGGCCGGCGAGCGTCGCGCAGACGCTTTATGCCGAAACGTCAGACAGCCGGATCAAACGCGAAGTGGAAGCGGAGCGGCGGCGCACCTACCGAGAGCCCGCGGCCGCGTTGCAAGGCCGGCCGACCAAGCGCGACCGGCGCATCATCGACAAGCTTTCGGGTGGGGATTGAACAGCGAATCGATCGCCGCATGCGCCCCGCCGTACTCCGTCGTGCAGTCGGTCACTGCGCCGGACAGGCAGATGGTCGTGGTTCCCGCAACGAGTACCAGGGCGACCACCGCGATGGCAAAGGTCAGTTTCACGGTACTCCCTCACGCGGAGAAAGGCGGTACGAACGCAAACGCTTCGGATGGGCAATGCTGCGGCGCTTCGGCGCGGCATGGCCGAACACGAAGCGCATGAGAGCAGTGTAGGGCAAACCAGGATGGCGCTCAACGCGCTTTTGCCTCGGCCCCGATAATCAGTGTTACCGTTCGTTTCCGATTTGCGCAGATGGTGCGAAAAAGGGGCGAGCCGGGGCTTGAAATACCGTGCAACACCCCCACTTGCCCACGCGACGCACGGTGGCAGAGTGGTATTTCAGCAACGGATCGGCGGATAACCCGAGTTTCCGTTGCCCGGCGGCGACGGCGAGACGCCGCCGTAGCCGGCCACCGCTTCGATTTCATTTTTTGGATGATTTTCAGCGACATGGAAAATACGCAAGACAATCCGGCCAGCCAGCAACCGCCGTCCACCGACGACGCAGCACAGCAAAGCGCTACCGAGAACGTCGCAGCGCAAACTGCCGCTGCGCAAGGTCAGCCCGGTGCGGCTGGCGCCACCCCCGAAGCAGCTCTGGCGGAAGCGCACGCCAAAATCACGGAACTCAACGAGAGTTTCTTGCGCGCGAAGGCGGAAACGGAGAACGTTCGCCGCCGCGCCGCGGAGGACGTGACGAAGGCCCGCAAATTCGCGATCGAGAGCTTCGCCGAGCATTTGTTGCCCGTCGTGGACAGCCTCGAAGCCGCGCTGGCCGATACCTCGGGCGATGCCACGAAGCTGCGCGAGGGCGTCGAACTGACGCTGCGCCAGTTGGCGAGCGCGATGGAAAAGGGGCGCGTGACGGTGCTGAACCCCGTCGGCGAGAAGTTCGATCCGCACCGCCACCAGGCCATTTCGATGGTGCCGGCCGAGCAGGAAGCGAATACGGTCGTTTCCGTCCTGCAAAAAGGCTATGTGATCGCCGAGCGCGTGCTGCGTCCGGCGCTCGTGACGGTCGCAGCCCCGAAGTAGGCGCGCCCGGGCTCTTGAAAACGCCGCGGCGGCACACATCTTGGGTGCAAGGTTGAATTGAGCGGACAGGCGCAGGAAGCGCCGTCCGTCGAAGTGATCGGAATATCTCGGAGATTACCAAAAATGGGCAAGATCATCGGCATCGACCTCGGCACCACGAACTCGTGCGTGGCGATCATGGAAGGCAATCAAGTCGAAGGTGATCGAGAACTCGGAAGGCGCGCGCACCACGCCGTCGATCATCGCCTACAAGGACGACGGCGAAGTCCTCGTCGGCGCGCCGGCCAAGCGTCAGGCCGTGACCAACCCGAGGAACACGCTGTACGCGGTCAAGCGCCTGATCGGCCGCAAGCTTCGAAGAAAAGGAAGTGCAGAAGGACATCGGCCTGATGCCCTACAAGATCATCAAGGCCGACAACGGCGACGCCTGGGTCGAAGCGCGCGGCAAGAAGCTCGCGCCGCCGCAGATCTCGGCCGAAGTGCTGCGCAAGATGAAGAAGACCGCCGAAGACTACCTCGGCGAACCGGTCACGGAAGCCGTGATCACGGTGCCGGCGTACTTCAACGACAGCCAGCGCCAGGCGACGAAGGACGCCGGCCGCATCGCGGGCCTGGAAGTCAAGCGCATCATCAACGAGCCGACCGCTGCCGCGCTCGCGTTCGGCCTGGACAAAGCCGAAAAGGGCGACCGCAAGATCGCCGTGTATGACCTGGGCGGCGGCACGTTCGACGTCTCGATCATCGAGATCGCCGACGTCGACGGCGAAAAGCAGTTCGAAGTGCTGTCGACCAACGGCGACACGTTCCTCGGCGGCGAAGACTTCGACCAGCGCATCAT
The DNA here is from genome assembly GCA_963838695.1 of uncultured beta proteobacterium. Lineage (GTDB taxonomy): Bacteria > Pseudomonadota > Gammaproteobacteria > Burkholderiales > Burkholderiaceae > Trinickia. The sequence goes on from CAWIRZ010000028.1 coordinate 34,154, forward strand.
CGACTACATCATCGGCGAGTTCAAGAAGGAGCAAGGCGTCGACCTGTCGAAGGACGTGCTCGCGCTGCAGCGCCTGAAGGAAGCGGCGGAAAAGGCGAAGATCGAACTGTCGTCGAGCCAGCAGACCGAAATCAACCTGCCGTACATCACGGCGGACGCCTCGGGTCCGAAGCACCTGAACATGAAGATCACGCGCGCCAAGCTCGAAGCGCTGGTCGAAGAACTGATCGACGCGCACGATCGAGCCGTGCCGCATCGCGATCAAGGACGCCGGCGTGAAGGTCAGCGACATCGACGACGTCATCCTGGTCGGCGGCATGACGCGCATGCCGAAGGTGCAGGAGAAGGTGAAGGAGTTCTTCGGCAAGGAGCCGCGCAAGGACGTGAACCCGGACGAAGCCGTGGCCGTCGGCGCCGCGATCCAGGGCCAGGTGCTGTCGGGCGACCGCAAGGACGTGCTGCTGCTCGACGTGACGCCGCTGTCGCTCGGCATCGAAACGCTCGGCGGCGTGATGACGAAGATGATCAAGAAGAACACCACGATCCCGACGAAGCACGCGCAGGTGTATCTCGACGGCGGACGACAACCAGCCGGCCGTGACGATCAAGGTGTTCCAGGGCGAGCGCGAGATGGCCGCGGGCAACAAGCTGCTCGGCGAATTCAACCTCGAAGGCATTCCGCCCGCGCCGCGCGGCATGCCGCAGATCGAGGTGACCTTCGACATCGACGCGAACGGCATCCTGCACGTCGGCGCGAAGGACAAGGCGACGGGCAAGGAAAACAAGATCACCATCAAGGCGAACTCGGGCTTGTCGGAAGCCGAGATCGAAAAGATGGTGAAGGACGCCGAGGCGAACGCCGAGGAAGATCACACGTTTGCGCGAGCTGGCCGATGCCCGCAACCAGGGCGACGCCCTGGTGCACAGCACGAAGAAGGCGCTGACCGAATACGGCGACAAGATCGATGCTTCCGAGAAGGAGAAGATCGAAGCGGCGCTGAAGGACCTCGAGGAAACGCTGAAGAGCAATGCGGTCGACAAGGCGGCGATCGAAGCGAAGATCGAGGCGGTCGCTACCGCGTCGCAGAAGCTCGGCGAAAAGATGTACGCCGACATGCAAGCGCAAGGGGCGGCGGGCGCGGCGGCGGGCGGCGCCGGTGCTTCCGCGAGCGCCGGTGCGGCAGGCGCCAGCGCCGGCCAGGGCTCGAGCAAGCCTGAGGACGATGTCGTCGATGCCGAGTTCAAGGAAGTGAAGAAGGACTGACCGACGGCCGCGTGATCGTGCCACGAGCGGCCGGGGTTTTGTCTCGATGAGGAGAAACCACCGGCCGAATCGACGCCTGGCGGGCCTTCGGGTTCTCCGGGCACATTTGTTTTATGGAGGGCGGGGCTGCCTGGCTGGTCGAGACCGCTTGGCGACGCCTGTCTAACGAGTCGCAAGACTCAACAGTATGCGAAAGGAGCGGTCGCGCATGAAAGCGCGAACCGGCGGTGAACCGATGGCGAAACGGGATTACTACGAGGTTCTGGGCGTTGCGAAGAACGCGAGCGACGACGAGATCAAGAAGGCGTATCGCAAGCTCGCGATGAAGTACCACCCCGACCGCAACCCGGACAACAAGAATTCCGAAGAGCATTTCAAAGAGGCGAAGGAAGCCTACGAAATGCTCTCGGATGCGCAAAAGCGCGCGGCGTACGATCAGTACGGGCACGCCGGCGTCGATCCGAACATGGCCGGCGCGGCCGGTGCGCACGGGTTCGGCGGCGGGTTCGCCGATGCGTTCGGCGACATCTTCGGCGATATCTTCGGCCAAGCGGCCGGCGGGGCCGCCCGCGGCGGCCGCGCAGGTCCACAGGTCTACCGCGGCGCAGACTTGCGTTACAGCATGGAGATCACGCTCGAACAAGCCGCGCACGGCTGCGAGACGCAAATTCGCGTGCCGAGCTGGGTCTCGTGCGAGATCTGCCACGGCTCCGGCGCCAAGCCGGGCACGAAGCCCGAGACCTGCCCGACCTGTAACGGCGCGGGCGCGGTGCGCATGTCGCAAGGGCTTCTTCAGCATCCAGCAGACTTGCCCGAAATGCCATGGCACCGGCAAGCTACATTCCCGATCCGTGCGCGAATTGCCACGGCGCGGGCAAGGTGAAGGAGACGAAGACGCTCGAGGTCAAGATTCCGGCCGGTATCGACGACGGCATGCGTATCCGCTCGTCGGGCAACGGCGAGCCTGGCATCAACGGCGGGCCGCCGGGCGATCTCTATGTCGAGATCCACATCAAGGCGCATACGGTGTTCGAGCGCGACGGCGACGATCTGCACTGCCAGATGCCGATTCCGTTCACCACGGCGGCGCTCGGCGGCGAGATCGAAGTGCCGACGCTGGCGGGCCGCGCGACGTTTCCGGTGCCCGAAGGCACGCAATCGGGCAAGACGTTCCGGTTGCGCGGCAAGGGCATCAAGGGTTTGCGCTCGAGCGTCCCCGGCGATCTGTATGTCCATGTGCAAGTCGAAACGCCGGTGAAGCTGACGGATCCGCAGCGCGATTTGCTCAAGCAGTTCGAGAAGGCGCTTGTCGAAGGCGGCGCGCGTCATAGCCCGCAGAGCAAAAGCTGGTTCGATCGCGTGAAGAGCTTTTTCGATTGAAGGGCAGCGCTAACGGCTGATCGCTCGTGCGTTCGTTCGTGCGCTCATGAGCGGGAAGCACGAGCGCACGGACGGACAGCAGATGAAGGCAGAATCACGCGGCGCGGTGTTCGCACTGCTCGACGATTGCGATGCGAGCGCGGCGGCGCCCACCAGCCGCTTGTTGACGGGCTTCGTGCGCGAGCATGTTTGCACGGACGCGCTAACGCTCGACGCGGTGTATGCCGATGTCGAGCGCGACATGCGCGCGGGATTGCATGCAGTCGTGCTGGGTGATTACGAATTCGGTCGCAATCTCGAATTCGGCAAGCCGGCCGCGGCTGCTTTCCCTGCTTCTTCCTCAGCTTCCTCTGAATTCTCACAGGCCTCGCTGACCTCACAGATCTCACACACGCAGCCTGGCGATGCCTCGCTGCGTTTTTTGTTGTTCGAGCGCTGCGATACATGCACGCGCGAGCAGATCGACGCATGGCTGGCCGAACTCGATGCCGACACATCGCACGAAGCGGTCGAGCCGGCTTCGTCGCCGAGCCCCGGTGGGAGTGGAGCTTCGCAGCCGTCCGTCGCCGGTGCGGCGCATGTCGTCGAAAGCGTGACGTATGAAGCTTTCACGCGAGCGATCGCGGCCGTGCACGAAGCCCTGTGTGCCGGCGAGTCCTACCAGATCAACTACACCTATCGGCTTTCGTTCGACGCGTTCGGCTCGCCCGTTGGGCTCTACCGCCGTTTGCGTGCGCGTCAGCCCGTGCGCTATGGCGCGTTGATCGCGCTGCCCGGCGACGAATGGGTGCTCTCGTGCTCGCCGGAGTTGTTCGTCGAAAAGCGTGGGGAGCGTTTGCGGACGCGTCCGATGAAGGGGACGACGGCGCGCGGCATTTCGCCGGAGGACGACGCGCGCGCCAAGGCGTTTTTGGCCGGCGATCCGAAGAATCGCGCCGAGAATCTGATGATCGTCGATCTGCTGCGCAACGATCTGTCGCGCGTGGCGAAGACGGGCACCGTTCGCGTCCCCGCATTGTTTTCGGTCGAGCCTTATCCGTCGATTTGGGCGATGACATCGACGATCGAGGCGGACCTGCGCGAACGAACGTCGTTTCCCGATCTGTTGCGCGCGTTGTTTCCATGCGGGTCGATTACGGGCGCGCCTAAACATCGGACGATGCAACTCATCGACGAGATCGAAACGACGCCTCGCGGGCTCTATACGGGCACGATCGGCTGGCTCGAGCCGCCGGCTGCGGCCGCTACGACGGCTGCCGACGTCCATGGGGCGGGGTGCGGCGATTTCTGCTTGTCGGTCACGATCCGCACGCTCACGCTCGACGCGCCCGCTGCTGCCGGCGGCACGCGGCGCGGAACGATGGGTGTCGGCGGGGGCATCGTGCTCGATAGCGTGGCGCACGATGAGTATGCCGAATGCCGACTCAAGGCGAAGTTCTTGACCGGCGCCGACCCGGGCCTCCAATTGTTCGAGACGATGTATGCGAGCCGCGAAGAGGGCGTGCGCTATGTCGAGCGGCACCTGGCTCGTCTTCGCACGAGCGCGGCCGAACTCGACTTCCCATTCGATGAAGCGGCGGTGCGCGAACGAATCGACCAGCATTGTGCGCGGCTGCCGGCAGGTACGCCGCATCGCGTGCGGCTTGCGTTGAACAAGGCCGGCTGCATCGAGATCACGGGTGGCCCGCTCGGCGCGGTAGTGCGTTTGGCGGATGCGGCCGAAGAGCCTTCGACCGATAGATTGAATACATCCGATACGTCCATTGCATCGATTTCGTCCGACGGCGGTGCCCCCGTGGGCATTCTGCTCGCCTCGGAGCATGGCTTTGCACCGATGTCGTCGAATCGATTCCTGCTGCGTCACAAGACCACGTCGCGCGCCGATTACGACCGCGCATGGCGGCTGGCCGAGGCCCACGGCGGCTTTGATATGGTGTTCTTCAACGAGCGTGGCGAATTGACCGAGGGCGGACGCTCGAACGTATTCGTCAAGCTGGACGGGCGCTGGTATACGCCGCGGCTGTCGGCCGGATTGTTGCCGGGCGTCATGCGGCAAGTGCTGCTGGAAGATCCGGCGATGCAGGCGAGCGAGCGCACGCTGACACAAGCCGATTTGCTGCGAGCGCAGGCGCTGGTCGTCTGCAACGCGCTACGCGGCGCGCTGCCCGCTCGGCTAATCGGTCGTAGGTAGGCGCCAACGAGCGCTTCGATTGGCGCCAACCCCGCGTCGATACGCTTCGCCCGCCCGCGCCGCCTGTGTACGGTAGGCGTGCTTCCTAGAAAACGTGCTCGGGCCCGGGAAACGAGCCGCCTTTCACCGCCTTCACGTACGCCTCGATGGCTGCGCCGATGCTCGGCGCGCCGGCCATGAAGTCCTTCACGAAGCGGGCCGGCTTGCCGGGGAAAATCCCCAGCATGTCGTGTAAGACGAGCACTTGCCCCGAACAATCGACACCCGCGCCGATGCCGATCGTCGGAATGGCCACCGCATTCGTCACGTTCGCGGCCACGGCCGGCGGGACGGCTTCGAGCACGATCAACTGAGCGCCGGCATTTTGCACGGCGAGTGCATCGCGCAGCAATCGCTGCGCGCCTTCCTCGGTCCGGCCTTGCACCTTGAACCCGCCGAACGCATGGACCGATTGCGGCGTCAGGCCCAGGTGAGCGCAAACCGGCACTGAGCGTTCGACGAGAAATCGGATCGTCTCGGCCAGCCATTCGCCACCCTCGAGCTTGACCATCTGGGCGCCGGCGCGCATTGCTTGGGCGGCGCTTGAGAACGCATCCGCGGGCGTGCCGTAGGTACCGAACGGCAGATCCGCGACGATGAGCCCGCGCGGTTGCGCTCGGGCGACGCAGGCGGTGTGATAGACGATATCGGCTAGCGTGACGGGCAGGGTCGTCGTTTGACCTTGCACGACGTTGCCGAGCGAATCGCCGATCAACTGCACGTCGACACCCGAGCGATCGAGCAGCGAGGCGAAGCTCGCGTCGTAGCAGGTCAGCATCGTAATTTTCTCGCCCGCCTCGCGCATGGCCTGCAGCTTCGGCACGGTGATTTTCGGCCGATTGGATTCCTGCAAATAGGTCATCGAATGTCTCGTATTCGGAAAGGAAAGATGAGCGCCCGCGCGCTGTCGGAGCGGATATTAAAGCGCTTTGACGAAGCTTGCTTTGCGTCCGCGCATCGTTTCGATCTGATCGATCAGCAGGGCGAAATCCGTATCGGATCCGAGCAGGTTCAGGTGCTCGGTATTGACGGTCAGCACGGGGCTGTCGTCATAGTGATAGAAGAACTGATCGTAGGCTTCGCTCAATCGGCGAAGGTACGCTTCGGAGATGCGCGCCTCTTCGGCGCGGGCGCGCTTCGCCACGCGCGTGAGCAACGTTGCCGGGCTCGCCTGTAGGTGAATGACGAGGTCGGGCACGGGGGCGTCCGCGTAGGCGATGCCCTCGGCCAGGTGCTGGTAGAGGCGCCACTCGTCGTCGTCGAGCGTCAAGCGTGCGAAGACGGCGCTCTTTTGCGGAATGAAATCGGTGATAAGGGCGCCGCCACGTGCCAATAATTCGGCACTGTCGCGGGCTTCCTCCGCCCGCTGCACCGCGAATTGCAACTCGGTCGGCAATGCGTAGCGCGCCATGTCGCCGTAAAAGCGTTCGAGAAACGGATTGACTTCGGGACGCTCGAGCAGCGTACGCATCGGCCAACGCTCGGCCAGTCGTTGCGCCAACGAGGTCTTACCCGCGCCGATCGGCCCTTCGATCGCGATGTAACGGTGCGGCGCACGCAAATCGGGTGCAGTGACCGTCACGGGCGGCGCGGCGTGGGTCGACATCAGGGCTTACCCCCGTGTGTGGCGCTCGTGGTGTCGGCCGCCGTCGCCTCGCTCGAATCGGCGCTCGCGCGAGCCTTTCCACAGCCGCCGGAGGCGAGTTTTGCCGCGGCCTTCGCGAGCACGTCGGCCATCGCGCAGCGGCATGTCTCGACTTTCTCGATGCGTTGGTGGGCGACACTCGGCAGCAGCGCGTCGGCGCGACCATGGCCCGGAATCGAGATGTCGGGCTCGATCTCCACCAGCGGCACGAGCACGAACGCGCGCTCGAAAGCACGCGGGTGCGGAACGATGAGATCGGGCTCGTCCAGCCGCGTATCGCCGTAAAGGACGATATCGAGATCGAGCGTGCGGGGGGCGTTGCGAAACGGCCGCTCGCGCCCGAAGTGATGTTCGATCCGGTGGCACAGCGCGAGCAAGGCGGGCGCGCTCATCGACGTCTCGACCTTGACGACGACGTTGTAGTAATCGCCGCCGCCCGCGTCGATCGGCGCAGTGCGGTAAAGGCTCGACTTCGCGAGCACCGTGATGGCGTGCTGTTGGGCGAGGCAGACGACCGCATCCTTCAGGGATTGCCGAGCATCCCCGAGGTTCGCGCCTAGACCGAGATAAGCAATCGTCATGGCATAGCTTCCTACGACTTCCTGACTTGGCGTTCGACGGAGCACCGCCGCCTGTTCAGCCTCTTCAGTCCTCTTGCGAGTGCTGCGTGTCGGCCTCGCCGGCCGGCTGCGCTTCATCGCTCTTGCGGCCGCGGCCGCCGCCGCGGCGACGCCGCTTGCGCGGTGCGCTCGTGCGGCCGCCTTGCGACAGCAGCGTTTCGCGTTCGGCGGGGCTCCCGTCTAGGAACGCCCCCCACCACGCGCCGATGGCGGGATCGAGTTCGCCCGATTCGCACCGTAACAGGAGGAAATCATAACCTGCTCTAAATCTTTGGTGTTCGACGAGCTTCAGCGGGCTGCGGCCCGAACGTTTTTCGAGGCGCGCCTGCAAGCCCCAGATCTCGCGCATGTCGGCCGAGAAGCGCTTGTGGATCGCCAGTTTTTCGGTCTGCATGTCCAGCACGTCGTCCATCGCGCGATGGAGCGCGGGGACCGGAAATTCGCCGTTCGCCTCGTATTGCTGCGCGCGCTGCTGGACGTCGTGCCAAAGCAGCGTCGCGAACAGAAAGCCCGGCGACACGCTCTTGCCGGCCCGCACGCGTGCGTCGGTACTGTTGAGTGCAAGCGTGATGAACGATTCGCCGTGCGGCTGTTCGAGCACGACGTCGAGCAGCGGCAGCAGGCCGTGATGCAGGCCTTGCTTGCGAAGCTGCTGCAGGCACGCCAGCGCATGGCCCGAAAGCAGCAGCTTGAGCATTTCGTCGAACAGGCGCGCGGCCGGCACGTTGTGGATCAGATCGGCGAGCGGCTTGATCGGCTCGCGCGAGGCATCTTCGATCTCGAAGCCGAGCTTCGCCGCGAAACGGACGACGCGCAGCATGCGCACCGGGTCTTCGCGGTAGCGCGTGGCCGGATCGCCGATCATGCGCAGCAGCCGAGCGCGGATGTCGCTCATGCCGCCGTGATAGTCGAGCACCGTTTGCGTGGCCGGGTCGTAGTACATCGCGTTGACGGTGAAGTCGCGCCGCGTCGCGTCTTCGTGCTGCTCGCCCCAGACGTTGTCGCGCAGCACGCGTCCGCTCGCGTCGACCGCATGCGTGCGCCGATCGAGTTCGTCGCGGCGCAGACGCTTGGGCGGGACTTCCGTGGCCGGTGCCGCCGGTACGGCCGGTCGGCCGGCGCATCGACGAGCGCGCGGAACGTCGATACTTCGATGATCTCTTGGCCGAACTGCACGTGCACGATCTGGAAGCGCCGACCGATGAACCGAGCGCGGCGGAACAGGCGCTGCACTTGTTCGGGCGTGGCGTCGGTGGCGACGTCGAAATCCTTCGGCGCAATGCCGAGCAGCAGATCGCGCACGGCGCCGCCGACGATGAAGGCACGGAACCCGGCCTGTTGCAGCGTATCGGTGACGCGCACGGCGTTGCGCGAGATCAGCGCGGGATCGATGCCGTGGATATCGGACGACAGAATCACGGGCGTCTCCGGCCCGCTCGCGGTTGTCTGCTTGTCGGCCCGGGGTTTTTTGCGGCGCGGCTTGGCGGCGGATTCGCCGCGCGACAGGCTCGCTCGAAACGGCTTCTTCGGCGAGGGAATCTTCCCTCGTGGGGGCGGCCGTTTCCGTATCTTGGCCGAGTAGCTTGCGGATGAGTTTCTTGATCACGTCGGTTGGAAAAGATCGAGGATGCGCCAACCCTTCGCTTGTGCGTGGGCACGCAGCGTGGCGTCGGGGTTGGTGGCGATCGGATCGGTGACTTTCTCTAGCAGCGGAATGTCGTTATGGGAATCGCTATAGAAGTAGCTGTGCGCGAAGTCGCCCCAGGTTTTACCCAGTGTGGCGAGCCACGACTCCACGCGCACGATCTTTCCTTCGCGATAGCTCGGTGTGCCTGTGCCACGCCCCGTGAACGGCGAATGCGGCTGGCCGTCGGTGGTTTCCACTTCGCAGGCAATCAGCATCGGGACGCCGAACGCATCGGCGATCGGACGCGTGACGAACTCGTTCGTCGCCGTGACGATGCAGCACAAATCGCCCTTCTCTTGGTGTTCGCGCACGAGTTCGAGCGCGACCGGCGTGAGGGCGGGCTTGATCACTTCATGCATGAACTGCTCGTGCCATGCGGCGAGTTCCGCGCGCGAGCGATGAGCGAGCGGCGCGAGGATCGTCTCGAGATACGCATGGATATCGAGTTGGCCGCGTTTGTAGTCTGCGTAGAAGCGATCGATCTCACGCAGGTACGACTCGGCATCGACAATGCCGAGCTTCACGATGAAGCGGCCCCATTCGTGGTCGCTGTCAGTCGGGATAAGCGTGTGATCGAGGTCGAAGAGTGCGAGGTTCGTCATGAGTGCGCATTTTACTTGAAGCGGCTCACTTGAGCCGGTGAGGGTTCGGAACCGGTATCGTCGGCCGGCAAAGCGAGCATCGTGCGCAACAGCGGCAGCGTGATCGCGCGCTTTTGCTCGAGCGAAAAACGATCGAGCGCATCGAGCAGCGCCATCAGGCTCGGCATGTCGCGCCGAAAGTGCGTGAGCAGGTAGGCGGGCACGTCGTCGGCCAGCGCGATGCCGCGTTCCTTCGCCGCGTGCTTGAGCACGGCGCTCTTGCGCTCGTCGGGCAGCGGCGCCAGATGGAACACGAGGCCCCAGCCCAGGCGCGTGCGCAGATCCTCGCGCACGTCGAGCCCGAGCGGCGCCGCGTTGCCGGTGGCGACCAGCGCGCTCGTCGGGTGCGCGCGCACCTCGTTGAAGAGGTTGAACAGGGCGATCTGCTGCGCGCCCGACAGCTTGTCGCAATCGTCGACGGCGTAGATCGCCACGTTCGGATCGAACGTGAACGCGGCCAGTGCGCTTTGCGGGCCCAGAAACGACGCCCGCCCCGGCGCTGCGCTATGGACGAGCGCAGACAGCAGATGGCTGCGGCCGCTACCGCTCTCGCCCCAGACATAGAACGAGCGATCGGCGAGCGGGCCGGCCGCCAGCGCGGTATCGAGCTCGGCGAGCCGCGCCACGAGTTCGGCGTTGGCGCCTGCGAAAAAATTATCGAACGTCGACGGCGGTGGGGTGCCGAGGTCGAGCGTCAATTGACGGTGCACAGTCACGATGTGGGAAACACAAACAATCGAAAATCAATCGAACAATCAATTCTTGTACAGCGTGCTCGCGAGATAGCTGCGCCGCACTTCGCGTAACGCGGTCGACAAAATCGCACTGACGGGCAGCGCGAGCAGGATGCCGAAGAACCCGAACAACTGGCCGAACGCAAGCAACGCGAAGATGACGGCGAGCGGATGCAGCCCGATGCGCTCGCCGACCAGCCGCGGTGTCAGGAACATGCTTTCGAGGATCTGCCCGATGCCGTAGACGATCGCCACGGCGACGAAGCCGTAGACGCTGCCGAACTGCAGCAACGCCGCGAGTAGCGCGAGCGCGAGACCGGTGGCGAAGCCGACGTACGGAATAAAGACGGCCAACCCGGTGAAGATGCCCACCGGCAGCGCGATCTCGAAGCCTGCGATCGTCAGGGCGATGCCGTAGAACGCGGCCAGCACCCCCATGACGAGCAATTGGCCGCGCAGATACTGCGACAGCGTGCGGTCCATCTCGACGGCGAGTTCGAGCGTCTTGGGCAACCAGCGGCGCGGCACGATCGACGCGAGCCGCGCAAGCATCGTATTCCAGTCGTAGAGCAAGTAGTAGAGCACGAGCGGCACCATCACCACATCGCCGATCACGGTGATCATGACATTGCCGCTCGTCCTCAGCGATTTCCACGCCGCGAGCGCGACGGTTTGCGCGCTGCCTTCCAACTGGGTGGTGAGCATGTCGCGCAGGCTCGAGAAATCGAAGACGTCGCCATAGCCGAGCTGCGCGAGCTTCGGCTGCAGCCAGTCGTGCAGATGCGCGATCAGCCCCGGGATTTGCGCCTTCAGTTCGGGCCCCTCCTTTTGCACGACCGCGAACACGAGCAGTGCGAGCAGCGAGACGAGGAGGGCGAACACGAGCATCATCAACAGCGCCGCGATCCCGCGCGGGATGCGATGGCGCACGAGCCAAGCGACGCCGGGCTGGAGGATGTAGGCCAGGATCGCGCCGAGCAGGAACGGCGTGAGAACGGGACTAAGCAGCCACAGCAAGATGCCGAGGCCGAGCGCGACGGCGCTCCAGAACAGCGCCTGGCGCTGGTAGGGCGTGAGAATCGGTGAATTCTGCGACAAAGGCGTATCCCGGTCAGCATCGGTTAAAATCGCATTTTACCGACCTTCTCGCTCTTCCCCATGAATCAACCGAAATCCGCCCCGGATGCCCAGGCTGGCGCCCAGGGTCTGTCGTATCGTGACGCCGGCGTCGATATCGACGCCGGCGATGCACTCGTCGACGCCATCAAGCCCTTTGCGAAAAAGACACTGCGCGAAGGCGTCCTTGCCGGTATCGGCGGGTTCGGCGCGCTGTTCGAGGTGCCGAAGAAATATCGCGAGCCCGTGCTCGTCTCCGGCACCGACGGCGTCGGCACGAAGCTCAAGCTTGCGTTTCATCTGAACAAGCACGACACGGTCGGCCAGGATCTCGTGGCGATGAGCGTCAACGACATCCTCGTGCAGGGCGCCGAGCCGTTGTTCTTCCTCGATTACTTCGCCTGCGGCAAGCTCGATGTCGGCACGGCTGCCACCGTCGTGCAGGGTATCGCGCAGGGCTGCGAGCTGGCCGGCTGCGCACTGATCGGCGGCGAGACGGCCGAGATGCCGGGCATGTACCCGGACGGCGAGTACGATCTCGCGGGCTTTGCCGTCGGCGCGGTCGAAAAGAGCAAGATCATCGACGGCAGCACGATCGTGCCGGGCGATGTGGTGCTCGGCCTGGCCTCGAGCGGCATCCATTCGAACGGCTTTTCGCTCGTGCGCAAGATCATCGAGCGCGCCAATCCCGATCTGTCGGCCGATTTCCACGGCCGCTCGCTGGCCGATACGCTGATGGCGCCCACGCGGATCTACGTGAAGCCGCTTGCTGGCGCTGATGCAGAAGATCACCGTAAAGGGCATGGCGCACATCACGGGCGGCGGGCTGGTCGAGAACATTCCGCGCGTGCTGCGCGAGGGGCTGACGGCCGAACTGCAGCGCCGGCGCTTGGCCGATGCCGCCGCTGTTCACGTGGCTGCAGCAGCACGGCGGCGTTGCCGATGCGGAAATGCATCGCGTGTTCAACTGCGGGATCGGGATGGCCGTCATCGTGGCGGCGGACGTTGCCGACGATGCCGTGCGCGAATTGACGGCTGCCGGCGAGCAGGTGTGGAAGATCGGCACCGTGCGGGCGAGCAAGGAAGGCGAGGCGCAAACGGTGGTGGTTTGAGCGAGGCTGTCGGGCGGTTGCGGCACGTCGTCGCCCAAAGCGCTTACGTCGACGCGCCGCTCTGATTTTCCTCAACCACGGCTTCCACCGCGCGCACCGCATCGTCGGTCGCGCTTGGCGCGCAGCAATCGATGACGATCCGCTCGGCCATCGAACGCAGCCAAGTCAGCTGGCGCTTGCAGAGTTGGCGCGTGGCGAAAATGCCTTTGTCGCGCATCGTGGCGTAATCGATCGCGCCGTCCAGATATTCCCACGCTTGCCGGTAGCCGACGCAGCGCATCGACGGCAAGCTCGGATGCAAATCACCGCGTGCGCGCAGCTTACCCACTTCATCCACGAACCCGGCTTCGAGCATCGCGTCGAACCGCTGGGCGATGCGCGTATGCAGCAGCGCGCGATCGCTCGGTTCGAGGGCGATCGGCACAAAGCGGTACGGGAGATCGTGCGCGCGTTGCGATGCCGTCAGGAGGGCGGACATCGGTTGCCCCGTCAGCAGGAACACTTCCAGCGCGCGCTGAATACGTTGCGCGTCGTTCGGCGCCAATCGCGCCGCCGTGATCGGATCGACGCTCGCAAGCCGCGCATGCAGCGCCGGCCAGCCCTCGCGCGCCGCGTCCGATTCCAATGCCGCACGCACTTCGGGATCGGCGCTCGGTAGGTCGTTCAGGCCCTGCGTCAGCGCCTTGTAGTACAACATCGTCCCGCCGACGAGCAATGGCACGCGGCCCCGCGCGAGAATGTCGCCGATCGCTTGCAACGCATCGGCCCGGAAATCCGCCGCCGAGTACGCTTCGGTCGGCTCCCGGATATCGATGAGATGATGCGGCACGCGTGCGCGCTCGTCCGGCGTCGGCTTCGCTGTGCCGATGTCCATCGTCCGATACACGAGCGCCGAATCGACGCTGACGATTTCCGTCGCGTGCTTCGCTGCGAACGCGAGGGCGGCCGCGGTCTTGCCCGACGCCGTCGGGCCCAGCAGGCAAGCCACTGCAATGCGATGAGGCTCGTTCACGCGCTTATTGCCCGCGCAAGAAAAGACGATCGAGATCGGCGAGCGTCAGTTGATACCAGGTCGGCCGGCCGTGATTGCATTGATCGGCGCGCTCGGTGGCTTCCATCTGGCGCAGCAGCGCGTTCATCTCATCGAGCGTCAAGCGGCGATTCGCGCGCACCGCATGATGGCAAGCGAGCGTGCCCAGCATTTCGTGCTGGCGCTCGGTCAGCACGCGCGAGCCGCCGTAGGCATGGAGATCGGCCAGCACTGCGCGTGCGAGCGCGGGCAGATCGGCATCCTTGAGCAGCGCCGGCACGGCGCGGATCGCGAGGGTTGTCGGCGAAAGCGGCGCGAGGTCGAAGCCGAGTGCGTCGAGCGCGTCGCGCTCTTCCTCCGCCGTGCCGATTTCAACCGCATCGGCCGTCATCGATATCGGAATCAACAGCGGTTGCACGGCGACGCTCCGCTCGGCGAGCCCACGCTTGAATTGCTCGTAGAGGATGCGCTCGTGCGCGGCATGCATATCGACGATGACAAGGCCTCGCGCGCTTTGCGCCAGGACGTACACGCCGTGGATTTGACCGAGCGCGAAGCCCAACGGATGGTCGAGATCGGCCGGCATCGGCGTATGCGGCAGGTGCGGCGCGCCGAACGCAGAAGCGGATCCTTCGATCGCGCTATCGCGCGCTTCCAACGACGGGGACGCCAGCGTCGCAAGCCACGGGGCATCGCCACCGCCGGTGCCGCGTTCGCTCGCCCGGCCATCGGGGTGACCGGGCTCCTTGCGGCCGAAGAGCGCGTCGTACAGCGCCAGCGGCTGCGCCACGGGCAGCGTGCCTTGCGTCATGCGCGAATCGCGCATCCAGGTCGAACCGCTGCGGCTCGCCGCCGAGATCGATGCGCCGCCGCTCGGTGCGCCTGCCGCCCCGGCGCCGAGCCCCGGCGTCGTGCCGTCGCCAAAGCCCGCCCCCACGCCCGCATGCGGTGCGATCTGCGCCGTATGCCCGAGCGTCGTCGTCTCGGGCGATGCGCCGGCGTGGCGCGCGAGTGCACGCTGCAACGCGTGGAACACGAATTGATGCACGGCGCGCGAATCGCGGAAGCGCACTTCGATCTTCGACGGATGCACGTTGACGTCGACCGCCTCGGGCGGCAGATCGAGGAACAGCACGTACGACGGGTAGCGATCGCCGTGCAGCACGTCTTCGTAGGCCGCCCGCACCGCGTGGGTGAGCAGCTTGTCGCGCACGAAGCGGCCGTTGACGAAGAAGTATTGTTGATCGGCACGGCCCCGGCTCGCGGTCGGCAACCCCGCGCATCCGTACACCGCGATTTCTCCGGCCACTTCCTCGAGCGGTAGGTGAGCGTTCGCGAAGGCTTCGCCGAGGATCTTCGAGACGCGAACAGGCGGTTCGCTCGCGTTCCAATGTTCGAGTGCGCGGCCGTTATGCATGACCGATATCGCCACGTCGGGCCGCGCGAGCGCCGCGCGCCGGATCATCTCGACGCAATGGCCGAGTTCCGTTTGCTCGCTTTTGAGGAACTTCCGGCGCGCCGGCGTGTTGAAGTAAAGCTCGCGTACTTCGATCGTCGTGCCGACCCCACCCGCGGCCGGCGTCAATGCGCCCGTTTGCGCGTCGATGCGCGTGGCATGCGTGCATGCGCCCGTGCGGCTCGTGATGAACATTTCGGCCACGGAGGCGATCGACGCAAGCGCTTCGCCGCGAAACCCGAGGGTGGCGACGGCCTCGAGCTCGGCCAGCGATCGGATCTTGCTCGTGGCGTGCCGCAGCAGCGCGAGCGGCAACTCGGCGGGGGGAATGCCGCAGCCGTCGTCGGCGATCGAGATGCGCTTGACGCCGCCCGCGTCGAGCAGGATGCGTAGCGTCTTGGCGCCGGCATCGAGCGCGTTTTCAAGCAATTCCTTGACCACCGACGCAGGACGCTCCACCACCTCGCCGGCGGCGATTTGGCTGATTAGCTGGTCGGGCAGCGGGGCGATCGAGCGGCGCGCCGGCGCCGCGGGCGGCACGGCACGTTCGGCGTCGTCCGGCGATTCGGGGAATGGGGACATGCCGCGATTATAGCGATTTGCGGCCAGCGGATTGGCCTGGCCGCCGGGCTGCGCGCGACTGTTTTAGGGGCGGTCATGCAGTTTCGGTATCATGGCGCGACGATGCCGGCCCGCGCTGGCGGTGGCGGATGGTGACGCATAGCGACGAGGGGTGACGGACTTATGCCGCACGCGGCGTCACGCGTACGCTCGCCTCACTCGCTTCACTCGTTTCGACTTTTAGGAAGGAATGCCTTTGGACACGCTGCTTCATTTCGTCGCCTTGGTTTTGCACATCGATACGTTTCTCGGCGATTTCGTCCGTCAATACGGGGCGTGGGTCTATGCCGTGCTGTTCCTGATCGTCTTTTGCGAGACGGGGCTCGTGGTGTTGCCGTTCTTGCCCGGCGATTCGTTGCTGTTCATCGGCGGAGCGTTTTGCGCGTCGGGGGAGATGAACCTCGTCTCCCTGATCGCGCTGCTGCTCGTCGCGTCGATCGGCGGCAACAGCCTGAATTACCTGATTGGCCGTGCGATCGGGCCCAAGGTGTTCAATACCCATATTCCGCTGCTGGAGCGCTTTCTCGATCGAGCCGCGCTGCAAAAGACGCACAACTTCTATGAGCGCCACGGCGGCAAGACGATCGTGCTCGCGCGCTTCATTCCCGTCGTGCGAACGTTCGCGCCGTTCGTGGCCGGCGTGTCGGACATGCGCATGGGCCGCTTCCAGTTCTTCAACGTGACGGGCGCCGCATTGTGGGTGCTCTTGCTCGTGCTTGCCGGCTACTTCTTCGGCAATATTCCGTTCATTCGGCAGTATCTGAATTTGATCGTGCTGGTGGGCGTCGGCGCGGCCATCGTGCCTGTGGCGCTGGCCGCCCTCTACAAGCTCTTGCGCAAGAAGTCGTCCGCACCCGTCGCGCCGAACAACGGCAGCCGTTGAGCGGGGCCCCGGCGACGGCCGAGCCGGGGGCACTGCATGCGGCGAGCAACGAGGCGGGGTATAACAAGGAGAAGAACCATGCAAGGTCCGACCACCGATATTCGCCTCATGTCAGCTGAGCTCGAGGCGCTTCGACCCACACAGTTCACGGTGGGGTACCACGAGGTGGAGCTCAAGCGCGCGCATTGGAAATCGCTAGATAAAAAGGCGCGCGCACAGACGATTTCGACTCATTGGTTTCCGGCTGTTCTGGGTCCCGACCAAGCGTACTTCGTCGTCGATCACCATCACCTTGGGCTGGCGCTCATCGAGGAAGGCGAGCGCCGCGTTCAAGTGATGGTGCTGCGCGATCTCTCTTGGCTGGATAAGGAGATCTTCTGGCGCATGATGGAGCACTTCCAATGGGTGCATCCGTTCGGCGCGGACGGCGCGCGGCACGATTACGACCGTTTGCCCAAAACCTTGACCGCACTCGTCGACGATCCCTATCGCAGCCTGGCGGGCGAGTTGCGCCGTATCGGCGGTTTCGCGAAAGACACGACGCCGTTCAGCGAATTTCTCTGGGCCGATTACTTGCGGCCGAAGATCCCCGAGAAGAGCATCCGCAAGAACTTCGACAAGGCGCTTCAGGCGGCGCTCGCCTGTGCACACGATCCGCAGGCGCGCTACTTGCCGGGCTGGTCCGGCACGGCGCCGGCCCATTAAGGTGACGCGCGACGCCATGACGATCGATACGGGGCACGCGGCCGCCGCACGGCTGCAAGATCCCTCACAGTACGCTCCCCCCGGCGCGCCGAAGCCGCCCTCGCAGCGGGCCCTCAAAGACGCGCTCGCGGGTATGTCGATCGCCGGCTTGCTGCTGCCCGAGGCGGTGGCGTATGCCGGCATCGCCAATCTGCCGCCGCAAGCGGGCCTCGTCGCGCTGCTCGCTGGGCTGACCGTCTATGCGCTACTCGGCCGCAGCCGCTTCGCGATCGTTTCATCCACTTCGTCGTCGGCTGCGGTGCTCGCGGCCACCGTCAACGCGCAGATCGGCGGCGGCGGGGCCGCGCAGCTCGCTTACGCAGCCGCGCTGGTGGCCGCCACGGGCATTTTATTCGCGCTCGCCGGTTTCGCGCGGCTAGGCGGCATGTCCGATTTCGTCGCGAAGCCCGTGCTGCGCGGCTTTGCGTTTGGCCTTGCATTGACGATCGCCGTCAAACAGATGCCGAGCATTCTCGGGGTGTCGTCGCACTACGGCGATGTACCCCGGATGGCGTTCGATCTCGTGCGCCAGTTGCCCGCTTGGAATCTGCACAGCGTCGCATTGGGCGGCATCGCGCTCGCGATCTTGTTCGCGCTCGGCCGGCGCGCGCGGATTCCTGCCACGCTCGTGGTCATCGTGCTCGGCATCGGCGCGGGGTACTTCATCGATTGGCATCGCTGGGGCATCGCGGTCGTCGGCGCGATCGACGTGCACGACGTGCACTTCGGGCTGCCTGCCTTCGCCCGCCCGCAATGGCTGCAAACCACCGAACTGGCCTTCGCGCTGATGCTGATTCTCTATGCGGAGTCGTACGGCTCCATTCGAAGCTTCGCGTTGAAGCACGGCGACGAGATGTCGGCCAACCGCGATTTAGTGGCGCTCGGCGGTGCCAATATTGTCTCGGCGCTGCTGCAGGGCATGCCCGTCGGCGCCGGGTACTCCGCCACGTCGGCGAACGAGGCCGCCGGTGCGCAGACGCGCTGGGCTGGGCTCGTCGCGGCCGCTGTGATCGGGCTCATCGTCGTGTTCCTGCGGCCGCAGCTCGCCCGCATTCCCGAGCCGGTGCTCGCGGCGATCGTCGTCTATGCCGTCAGCCACTCGCTTCATCCCGACGCGTTCCGGCCGTATTGGAGCTGGCGGCGCGATCGGCTTGTCTCGATCGCGGCCATCGGGGGTGTGCTCGTGTTCGGCGTCCTGCACGGTCTTGTGCTCGCCATCGGGGCGAGCCTGCTGCTCACGCTGCGCAATTTCTCGGTGCCGTTGGTGAGCGTGCTCGGCCGCTTGCGCGATAGCCATGACTTCGTCGACGTATCGTTGCATGCCGATGCGCGGCCGGTCGACGGCGTCATGATCCTGCGGCCCGATGCGCCGCTTTTCTTCGCGAATACGGACCGGGTGCTAAGCGAAGCGCGCAAGCTTATCGCCGCCTTGCCGAGCGCGCCCAATACGGTCATGTTGAGTTTGGAGGAAACGCCCGATGTCGATGGCACGGCGATCGAAGCGCTGCGCATCTTCGCCGCCGAGCTGCGTGCCCACGGGCAGCGGCTCATGCTTGTGCGCTTGAAGCCGCGGGTGCTGGATGTGTTCGGCCGGGCCGCCGACGAAACCCTTCCGCGCGATGCATTGCACGAACTGAGCGTCGACGAATGCGTACAATCGGTGCTGGCGCTACGGCCGTAAGCGCCCAGACCCTGCGGGGCGAAGCCGGCGCCGTCGACGGTTCGCCCGGCTCGTGTATTTCTTTCTATCTTCCAATAAACAACGAACGATTATGAAGATGCCGGATCGCTGCGCAAAGGCGGGGCAGGCAAGGGCGTGCCCCGCTGTTCGCTACGGCAGCGAGATGGTGAGATTGGCCGATTCCGCTTCGGGCTGGATGAGTTGCGAGTAGGGGGCGAGCGTGCGCATCGTCGCGCCGCGCAGGTAGCTGTTGAGGCCGAAGAAAGCCCCGAGCCCGACGAGCAGGAACACCGCGCCGATCGTCCACAGCGGCAATTCGTGCTTGAGCCGGTGCGCGATTTGATCGGGCAACGGCCAATGCGGCGCGAACGCCGCGCGCTTGCCTTTCATCTGCGCGATTTCATCGCCGAGGCGTCCCGTCAGATACGCGAGCTTTTCTGGCCCCTCGAGCAGATACTTGCCTCGAAAGCCGACCAGCAAGCACAGGTGGAATACCTCGAGCGATTGCAGCCTCGCAACGCCTTGCGCCCGGCACGATTCCAGTAGCTCGAAGAACTTTTCGCCCGCCAACTGCTCGCCGAACAGCACGAGTTGCAGCGGCCGGCGTTCCCATTCGGTGCGGATCTTGAACGACGAGGCGAGCACCGCTTCGTCGATGGCCGCACAAAACGCGAACTTCGAGACGTATACGTCGTCGGCCGCCGCATTGATCTTTTTCGCGCCGCGTTCGAAATCCGCTAGGAACGCTTGCACGCGCCCGCTGAACTCGGCCGCGTCGCCAGGTTCGCGCCCTTGCTTGAGCAAGAACACCATGAAAAAGCCGTCGTAGAGCAAATCGCGCAGCGACCGTGCTTGAAAACTACCTTCGGTCGAAGCCGAGGGCGGCGTGGACTGCGGCGCATTGGCACCGAACAGCGAAGGCATTTGAGTCATGACGTGACGGCGATGAGTTCGAGTTTGAGATCGTTGATGCCGGACGGCGCATAGATCATCGCCGACTGTGCTTGCAGCATCCGGTCATACAAGTCGCCGCGCGATTCGAACGCGAAGTAGCAGGCGCCCGGGCGGACGGGGACGGCCGGCGGCACTTGCGGCGTGTAGACGAGGCGCACGCCGGGCATGGCGGACAGCACGAGCTTGTCGACATCGTCGGGCGCACCCACCTTGAAGCGCGAAGGGACGGCCTCGACGAGTTCGACGGCCGGCATGTCGGCGGACACCGCGAGGAAGAAGGTCGTTTTCTCGTCGATCTTGCCCGAATCGAGCCGGCCGGCGTGGAACGACGGACGGACTTCTTCGAGCGCGATCCCGAAATAGCGCGTGGAAATCACGGTTTCGAGTAGATCGCGCACGATCGTGTCGAGCAGCGCGAAGCCTGCACCCGGGTCGTCGTGCCGATAAACGGGCAGATCCGCGAGCGCATAGCGCTTCGAGAATGTCATCAACTGACCGGCGAGCCGCAGCAGCTCTTGGAACAGGCGCTCGGGATGCAGCGTGGGCTGCTGAAGCAAATGCACGAGCGAGGCCACCGCCCCGTTGGCCGTATGCAATAGCCAGAACGATGCGATGTCGCCCGAGCGGAATTCGATGATGTTCTTCGTGGGCTCGCGATGAAAGCCGTAAAGCGCATTGACCTTCGCCTGCAGCGCATCGATGAGCTGACGCAAGCGCTGATGCAGGATCGGCGAAGCCTCGACGGCCAGACACGGCGGCACGAACGACTCGTCGAATTCGAAGCCGGAGGTGGCCGTGCGCCGCAGCCGCGCGAGCGGCACGGCGAGCAACTGCGCCCGGGGCTCGGTGTGGCTGATCAGCTTCACGCTCGTTTTCAGGAACGTCAGATTCGCGACGGCCGCATCGGTGAATTGATCGGCGACGCTCGCTTGCTTGGACGTATAGCGTGCGGAAAACGTATCCGACGTTTCGTCCGCGCAATTGCCGCCTGCGTCGCGCAGCGGATGCAGCGCGAGATAGAACGTGAATTCGGACACGCCTTCGGGCAGCGTATCGAGCGCGATCGGCTGCGGCGGTTCGTCCGCCAGCGGAGCGGCGTAGAGCGTGCCGTCGGGAAAGACGAGCGACAGCTCGGACAGCCGCAGCAGATTGTTCGCGAGCGCGTCCGGATCGAAGCGCACGCTGCGCACGCCCCAATTGAACGGCTGCATCGCGCGTATCGATTCGAACAGCCGCGCCTCGTGATAGGCGTCCTGTTGTTGGAAATGCTGGGGCCGTAGAAAGAGGCCCTCGCCCCAAAGCAATTTCGCCGAATAACTCATCTGGATTTCACTATCAAGTTTTCGTATGCCGCACACGGAGCTGCCACGCTCGGCGCACGACGTATCATTGGCCGACGCGCTATCCGCAAGTCACCGAGGACAGCAGATTGAGCCCTTGCAGCGGCAATTGCGGATCGGGCGAGATGACGGAGCCGTTGGTGACCGTCATCGCGCAGTTATGAAGGCCGATCATTATGCCGGATTTTTCCGATTTAGCCGGATCGAAGGCAAATTTCCAACGCCGCAGCGCGGGATCGCGAAACAAGGCCACGATGCCGAACGCTTGCGCTTCGCGTGACACCTTCTCGGTCATTTGGTAATGCTGGCCGGGAATCAACGTCACTTCTCGCACGCTGAGCAAATCGCTGCCGAGCGCGCTCTTTTCCTTCGCCGGATCGGTAAAGGTATCGAACGGCGCCTGCTGGAACGAAGTGGGATCCTTCAGGGAGTAGAGGCGTACCACTAACGCGAGCGGATGATCGTCATTCGCGGCGTTCAGGTTCGAGGCCGCCGCGAGCGTAAGCGGGACATCGCGCGGCGGCTTTTGCGAATCCGGCACCGGCGGCTTGCCGAGGCCCGCGGCCTGCAGTGCCGTGGAGGCCGCGGCGCCGATCACCGACACGCCGGCGGCGCACCCGCCCAGCAATGCGCACATCGCAAGCGGCCATGCGAGGCGCAACCAAACCCGATCACTCTTTGCTTTACGACTCACGCCCGTTCCCCGTACAAGTTGAAGCAGTGTTGTCTGAATTCGACTGAAAACGATTTCGCTGTGCGGTTCGGCCATGCGATATGCCGACACGCCGCGAGATGGACAAGGTTGTCTAGTCCTTCCAGTGACCAGGAAATTTTTTCCGCCACCCAATTCGCCGCGCATTTCTATCGGAAATTATTTCAGCTATGCCCGATGTGCCAATGGCGGAAAACAGACGGCTTTCAATGTGAACGAATCTCAAGCGATCCGCCACAGTTGAATTATTGAAAATTGGCCGGTACTATACGCGCGCACTCGCCGCAAAGCAAAGTTGCGGTTTCCCCTCGAGCGAATTAATAAAGCCGCCTGGCAGTAAGAAAAATGATGAAACAACGACTTTTCCAATTGTCCGCGGTGGTGCTCGCATGCGCCGCAATGGCCGGCTGTGCGACGCAAGGCTCAGGCACGGCCACGCCCGAAGCATTCAACAAAGCGCTGTCCGACGCGGACGCCGTCGCGAAGGGCGGCGACGAAGCGCGCGCGCTGGGCCTCTACGATCAACTGGCGAAGATGGACCCGACGCGCGAAGAGCCGTGGTCCCGTATCGCACAAATCCAATTCCGGCAGTCTCACTATGGTCAGGCCATCGTCGCGGCGCAAGAAGCGCTGTCGCGCGATCAGACCGATCGCGATGCGAAGAGCGTTCTCGCTGTGAGCGGCTTGCGCGTGGCAACCGAATCGCTCGGCCAGTTGCGGCAGGATTCGGCGCTCGCCGGCGACGCAAAGTCCGACGCACAAGTGCTCGCGCATCAGCTGCGCGAAACGCTCGGCGAGAACGCGTTGTTCCCGGAAGAAGCCGAGAAGAAGCAAGCGTTGAAAAAGCGCCGCTACGTCCGTCGCCCCGTCGCCGCCGCGCAAAAGCCGGCGGAGAAGGTGGCCGAGGGCGATGCCGCGCCGGCACCGAGCGCACCGAGCGCGCCGCCGGCCAAGAGCGCCGCGCCCGCTCAGCC
This sequence comes from uncultured beta proteobacterium, assembly GCA_963838695.1. Lineage (GTDB taxonomy): Bacteria > Pseudomonadota > Gammaproteobacteria > Burkholderiales > Burkholderiaceae > Trinickia. The sequence goes on from CAWIRZ010000028.1 coordinate 56,978, forward strand.
TGCACAGCCCGCGAAGAGCGGCGGTGCATCCGATCCTTTCAGTGCGCTTCGCTGATCGGTCCATTTGACCTAGCCGTTTCGGGGAGCCAACGATGGCGAAGAAGGAAAGCATTCAAAAACGCCTGCAGAAAGTGCGTCCGCCGCGCGTGCAGCTCACTTATGAAGTCGAGCGCGGCGACGCGATCGAAGTGAAGGAGTTGCCGTTCGTCGTCGGGGTAGTCGCCGATCTCGGCGGGCAGTCGGAAGTCGAGCAGGCAAAGCTGCGCGACCGCAAGTTCGTCAGTATCGATCGGGACAATTTCGACGACGTCATGAAGGGCGTCGAGCCGCGCGCCGCGTTCCAGGTCAAGAATCAGTTGACCGAAGGCGGTGGCACGTTCGGTGTCGATCTGCGCTTCCGCTCGATGAACGATTTCGGGCCCGACGCGGTGGTCGAGCAGATCGAACCGCTGCGGCGCTTGCTCGACGCGCGCTCGAAGCTTGCCGATCTGCGCAACAAATTGGCCAGCAACGACAAGCTCGAAAGCCTGCTCAGCGAAGTGCTCGCGAATACGCAGCAGTTGCAGACGCTGGCCGGAGAGGCTGGGCTGCGCAGCGATGATGAAGACAAGCAAGGCGAATAACTGAAGCGGGGTGTCAGCATGAATCAACAAACGGCCGCGGTTCCCGTCGGCGCCGCCCAGGCGGGTGCCTCTACGTCGCTGCTCGACGAGATCGTCGAAAAGAGCAAAGTCGCCAAATCCGATTCCGAACACGCGCGAGCGAAGGATCTGATCGGCGAGCTCGTCCATCAGGTGATGGACGGCACGGTTGTCGTGTCGGACAACCTCGCGGCGACGATCGACGCGCGTATCGCGGAACTCGATCGCCTCCTGTCGGCGCAATTGAGCGAAGTCATGCATGCGCCGGAGTTTCAGCGCATGGAAAGCACATGGACGGGGCTCAACTATCTATGCCAGGAGAGCAACACCGGTTCGACGATCAAGATCCGGGTGCTCAACGCGAACAAGCGCGAAATCATCCGCGATTTCAAAGCGGCTTCCGAGTTCGATCAGAGTGCGCTGTTCAAGAAAGTGTACGAAGAAGAGTTCGGCACGTTCGGCGGTGCGCCGTTCGGTACGTTGATCGGCGATTTCGAACTGACGCGTCAGCCCGAGGACATGTACTTCATCGAACAGATGTCGCACGTGGCAGCGGCGGCGCATGCGCCGTTCATCACGTCGGCCTCGCCGGAAATCCTCGGCCTCGAATCGTTCTCCGATCTCGGTAAGCCGCGCGATCTCGGCAAGATCTTCGATACGGTCGAATACGCGAAGTGGAAATCGTTCCGCGAATCGGAAGATTCGCGCTATGTCGGCTTGACGCTGCCGCGCTATCTGGGCCGGCTGCCGTTCAACCCGAAGGACGGCGCTGTTGCCGAAAAATTCAATTTCGTCGAGAGCGTCGACGGCTCCGATCACAGCAAGTACCTCTGGTGCAACGCGGCGTGGGCTTTCGCTGCTCGACTGACGGCGGCGTTCGACGATTTCGGCTGGTGCGCGGCGATCCGCGGCGTGGAAGGCGGCGGGCTCGTCGAAGATTTGCCTACCCACACGTTCAAGACCGACGACGGCGAAATCGCGCTCAAGTGCCCGACGGAAATCGCGATTACCGACCGGCGCGAGAAGGAACTCAGCGATCTCGGCTTCATTCCGCTCGTGCACTGCAAGAACTCCGATTACGCGGCGTTCTTCGCGGCGCAATCGGTGCAACGGCCGAAGAAGTACAACACCGACAGCGCGAATGCGAATGCCGTGTTGTCCGCGCAGTTGCAGTACATTTTCTCGGTCTCGCGGGTCGCCCACTATCTGAAGGCGATGATGCGCGACAAGATCGGCAGCTTCGCTTCGGCGCAAAACGTCGAGCAGTTCCTCAATCGTTGGGTGGCACAGTACGTGTTGCTCGACGATAACGCCACGCAGGAACAAAAGGCGCAGTTCCCGCTGCGCGAAGCGTCGATCCAAGTCTCCGAGATTCCCGGCAAGCCGGGCTCGTATCGCTCGGTCGCATTTCTGCGGCCGCATTTCCAGCTCGACGAGTTGTCGATCTCGTTGCGACTGGTTGCCGACCTGCCCAAAGCGGCCGGCGCATAACCCAAGAATCATTCCGAGTGCGGCCCGGGCCTTTGGCCCGAGGCTGCTTATTACATCGCTACCTGGGAGTTAAGCAGTCATGAAAGACATCTATCTGAAGTTCGGCAGTCCCGCCATCAAGGGCGAATCCGCGGACAAAGATCACAAGGATTGCATCGAAATCAATTCGTGGAATCACTCGATCGTCCAGCCCCGCTCGGCAACGGCTTCGACGGCCGGCGGTGCGACAGCGGAACGCTGCGAGCACGGCGACATGATCTTCACGAAGGACATCGACGTGGTGAGCCCGCTGCTGTACCAACACGCATCGGGCGGCACGACGTTCGACGAAGTGACGGTCGACTTCATGCGTGCGGACGGCGAAGGCAACCGCGTCAAGTACCTCGAAATCAAGATGAAGTACGTCATCATTTCGAGCGTGACGCCGAGCGTCGTCGGTGAAGGCCTCCCGACCGAACAGTTCTCGCTGAAGTATGCCGCTGTGCAATGGAAGTACACGCAGCAAAAGGTGGGCGGCGGCAATGGCGGTAACGCGCAAGGCGCGTGGAGCTTGACGAAGAACGACAAGACCTACGCGGTCTAAGTTGTCATAACCGATACGCCGCCCGCTTCCTTGTGCTGCGGGCGGCGTATCGTTCAGCGCGATTTTTGTTTGAGCAGGCTGCCCCATGAAGCGCTTCGAATTGAGCTTGCTCGATAAGCTCTTCGACGACGATCCTCGCTTGCCCGCGCCAGCGGCGATGCGGCAGTGAGCTAACGAGCAGTCGAGCAGTCGAGCAGTCGACCAACGCGCTCAATTTCGTCATTTTTGCGAAGCGCGTCGTGCATTCGGCCGAAGAGCCGATCAGCTTCGACGCCATGCTGCAAGCGTCCGCCTTGCACTATTAGTTACGCGGTCGCGCCGCGGTACGCACGCAGCGCGTTCCCGAGTGCGCGAACTAGGACTCGGCTAGCCGAGAGAGCGCAGATACGCGCCCTGCAGCAGCAAACGGGCGGTTCAGGGCGCCGGGGATCATTGATGGAAGCGTTGCTGCCTTACTACGAGCGCGAGCTGGCGTTTTTACGCCGTTATTCGCATCATTTCGCCGAGCGATATCCCAAGATCGCGGCGCGGCTGGCTTCGGCGGGCGAACAGAGCGACGACCCTCATGTCGAACGCATGATCGAAGCGTTTGCGCTGCTGACGGCCCGCATCAACAAAAAGCTCGACGACGATCGTCCCGAATTCACCGAAGCGTTGCTGGAAGTGCTGTTTCCGCACTATCTGCGGCCGTTTCCGTCATGCTCGATCGCGCAATTCGTCCCTCCCGGCGAAGGGGAGGCCACGCCGCCGACGGTGATCCCGCGCGGTACGCCGTTACACTCGCGCGAAATCCGTGGCGTGCCTTGCCGGTTTCGAACCGCGTATGACGTCACGCTTGCGCCTTTGCGCTTGGCGCGCGCCCGCCATACGCCGCTCGCCGAGGTCGCGCCCGCAGCCGTCACACTGGCTGGCGGCACGTCCTCGCTGCTCTCGTTCACCTTCGAAACGCTGCTGCCCGAAGGCTCGCTCGGCACACTCGCGCTCTCTTCGGTGCGGGCCTATCTGCACGGCGAGCAATCGTTCATCGCCGCGCTCACCGATTGCCTGTTCAGGAAGTCGACCGGTGCGTATATCGAGACGCCCGAAGGCCGTCAGTGGCGGGCGCTTCCCGCGATACCGATCCAGCCGGCCGGCTTCGCACGCGACGACGCACTGATCGATTACCCCGCCAAGTCGCACCCGGCATACCGGGTTCTGACCGAGTACTTCGCATTTCCCGAGAAGTTCGATTTCATCGACTTCGACTTGGGGACGATGCTGAAAACGGCGGGGCGTTGCCGGCGCGTCACGCTGCACGTGGCCCTGGGCGAATTGCGTGACGAGCCGCACATCGAGCGGCTTGTCGAATCGCTCAGTGTCAATCACGTTCGCCTGTTCTGCACGCCCGTCGTCAACTTGTTCGAGCAGCGCGGCGAGCCGATCCATGTGAGCCACGAGGAAGTGGCTTACCCGGTCGTCGCCGATGCTGCCCATGCGGCCGATTACGAGGTCTACTCGATCGACGACGTGCGCCGCGTCGAGATGCGCGCGGACGGGCAAACCATCACCGAGTTTCGGCCGTTCTATGCGCTGCATCATGACGAGCCTGCGCGCGTGGGCCGCTATTGGTTCGCCCGTCGCAACGATTCGGTCGCGCAGAACAGCCCGGGCTACGAAACCGAGATTTCGATCGTCGATGCGCATTTTGCGCCGCTCGAAGCGCGCACCGATACGCTGAGCCTGGCACTGACGTGCACGAATCGCGATTTGCCCGCACGCCTGGCCATCGGGCTGGAAGGCGGCGATTTATTCGCGCAGCCCGATCTCGGGGTCGGTCCGATCGGCCTGCTTTCCCGGCCGAGCGCGAGCGTGCGCGTGCCCCGTGGCGCAGCGATGGGCTGGCGCCTCGTGTCGCATCTCTCGCTCAATCACGTCTCGCTCGGCGCGCAGGGCCTTGCCCCCCTCAAAGAATTGCTGGCGCTCTACGATGTGCGGCGTTCGGCGGTCTCCGCGCGGCATATCGCGGGCATCGTCGGCATCGAGCAACGGCCGGCCGTGCATTGGCTGCCCGGGCGGCCTTATGCGACCTTCGTGCGCGGCGTGGAGATTCGCCTGACGTTCGACGAAGCACACTATGTGGGTACGAGCCTCGCCACGTTCGTGCGCGTGCTCGATACCTTCTTCGGCCTGTTCGTTCGGTTGAACAGTTTTGTCCAACTCGTGGCCCTCGCGGGCCGCACAGGCGAGGAGATCATGCGATGCAAACCGCGCGGCGCGGCATCGACGCTGGCGTAGTCGAGCGGTTGCTCGACCGGCCGTTTCGGTTCAAATTCTTTCAGGCGATGCGGGTGCTGGAGACATGGTTCTCGCAGCACGACGAGCCCGAGTCCGACGAGCGCCGCGACCAAGGCATCGTCTTTCGCAACAGCCTTGCGCTGACGTTTCCGCCCAGCGAGATCGAGCATGCGATCTCCTACGACGAGGCGGGCGATGTGCTTGCCGGGGCCGAGGCGGTCCGCACCGCACTCGCGCAAAGCAAAATCGAGCGCATCGAGCTGACGCCGGCGTTCTTCGGCTTGCTCGGCGGCCAAGGGGCGTTGCCGCTGCATTACACCGAGCAATTGATCGCGCGTGCGCAATTGCAGCGCGATCATGCGGCCCGGGCGTTCTTCGACGTCTTTTCGAGTCGTGCGACGACGCTCTTTTATGCGGCGTGGAAAAAATACCGGTTGCCGTTTCACTACGAGCTCGACCGCGAGGAACGCTATCTGCCGCTCTTGCTGGCGCTCGCCGGCGTGCCCGACGCCGCCATGCGCGAACACCTGCAAGAAGGGGGCGGCGCGCTGATCGACGAGGCGATTGCCGGCTATGCATCGGCTGCGCGTCATCGGCCGATGTCGGCCGCGTTCTTGGAGACGGTATTGACGGATTATTTCCGTGTGCCGGTTCGCGTGGAGGAGTTTGCGGGCAAGTGGTACGCCATCCCGCAAGAGCGGCTGACGGTACTGGGCGAAATCAATTCGACGCTCGGGGCGACGGCGCTCGCCGGCGAACGTGTGTGGCAGCGCGATATGCGGATGCGTATCGTCGTCGGGCCGCTCAACAAGCGCGATTACGAAATGTTCCTGCCCGACGAGTCGCGGGCGATTGCGCTCGAGCGCATGCTCACGCTGCTCGCGGGCATCACGACCGAATATGAAGTGTCGCTGGTGCTGGCGCGCAACGAAGTGGGCATGAGCCGCCTCGGCATGGGCGCGCGGCTCGGCTACGACGCCTTCCTTTGCACCCGCTCGGCCGAACGCGACCGCGACGACGCCCGTTACGAACTGAACGTCATTCATTGATCCGACAAACGAGAAAGCGAATATCGATCCGACATGAGTACACCCCTTAAGACCCTCATCGCCAAGCTCGACACGTTGTGCCTGAACGCAGCGACGCGAGCTGCGAGCCTCTGTCTCGCGCGCGGCCATTACGAAGTCGATCTCGAGCATCTGCTCGTCGCGCTGATCGAGGAGAGCGCGAGCGATCTGTCGGTCGTCCTCCGTGCGAGCGGACTCAGCACGGAGGTGCTGCGCAGCGATCTCGAACGCGAACTTTCACGGTTTAAAACGGGCAATACGCGCACGCCGGTGTTTTCGCAGCATTTGATTTCGCTGTTCGAGCAAGCATGGCTGATCGCGTCGCTCGATTCGCACGCGGCCCGCATTCGTTCCGGGCATTTGCTGCTCGCGCTGTTGACGTCGCCCGAACTCGCACAGTTCGCGGAACGGATGTCGCCGGTCTTGCCGAAGGTGCCGATCGAACCGCTCAAGCATCGGTTCGACGAAGCCACCGCAGGCTCGCGCGAAGCCGCGCCGGTGGGCGAGGGCGCGGCCGCGAGCGACGATCGAGCCGGCGAAGGGGCGCTCGATCCGACGTTGCCCGCTTCGCCCTCGAAAACCCCAGCGCTCGACACCTATACGACGAACCTCACGCAGCGCGCGCGCGACGGCGAGATCGATCCGGTGATCGGCCGCGAAGCCGAGATTCGTCAAACGATCGACATTCTCATGCGCCGCCGTCAGAACAACCCGATCCTCACGGGCGAGGCGGGCGTCGGCAAGACGGCCGTCGTCGAAGGGCTGGCGCTGCGAATCGCGGCGGCGGACGTGCCGGCGCCGTTGATCGGCGTGGCGTTGCATGTGCTCGATATGGGGCTCTTGCAGGCCGGTGCGAGCGTGAAGGGCGAGTTCGAAAATCGCTTGAAGAACGTGATCGACGAAGTGAAGAAGAGCGCGACGCCGATCATTCTTTTCATCGACGAAGCGCATACGATCATCGGTGCGGGCGGCCAAGCCGGGCAGAACGACGCGGCCAATCTGCTCAAGCCGGCGCTCGCGCGCGGCGAGCTGCGCACGATCGCCGCCACCACGTGGGCCGAATATCGCAAGTACTTCGAAAAAGACGTCGCTCTCGCGCGGCGTTTCCAAGTCGTGAAGGTCGAGGAGCCGAGCGAGGCCCTGGCCTGCGCGATGTTGCGCGGGCTCGCCCCGCGCATGGAAGCGCATTTCGGCGTACGCATTTTCGACGAGGCGATCACCGAAGCTGTGCGTTTGTCGCACCGGTATATCACGGGCCGGCAACTGCCCGACAAAGCGATTGGCGTGCTCGACACCGCATGCGCGAAAGTGGCATTAGCGCAGGGTTCGACGCCGGCCGTCATCGACGATACGCGCAAGCGCATTGAACGGATCGATGCCGAAATCGCGGCGCTCGAACGCGAGAGCGCGTCCGGTACTGCCGGGGCCGCGCACGACGAACGGCTCACGCGGCTGCGCGCGGCTCGCGAAGCCGACGTCGCATCGCTTGCGCTTGACGAAGCGCGCTACGAAGAAGAACGTGCGCTGGCGCAGCAGATAGAGACATTGCGTCACGAACTGGCCGCAGCGAAGGCGGCGCCCGATGCGCAGCCGGGGAACGTCGACGCTCGCGCCTCGCAGCGCGAAGCGTTGACTCAACTCACCACGAAGCTCGAAGCGTTGCAGCAACCGAGCGCGATGGTGCCGCTGCAAGTGGACGGGCAGGTCGTCGCGGCGATCGTGGCCGCGTGGACGGGCATCCCTCTCGGCCGCATGATCAAGGACGAGATCGGCACGGTGCTGAGCTTGCAGGACCTGCTCGCCGAGCGCGTCATCGGCCAAGACCATGCGCTCGACGCGATCGCGCAACGCGTCCGCACGGCGAGCGCGAACCTCGAGGATCCGAACAAGCCGCGCGGCGTCTTCCTGTTCGTCGGGCCCTCTGGCGTCGGCAAGACCGAAACGGCGCTCGCGTTGGCGGACATTCTCTATGGCGGCGAACGCAAGCTCGTCACGATCAACATGAGCGAGTATCAGGAAGCGCACAGCGTGTCGGGCCTGAAAGGCTCGCCGCCGGGATACGTCGGCTACGGCGAAGGCGGCGTGCTGACCGAAGCCGTGCGGCGCAATCCATACTCGGTGGTGCTGCTCGACGAGATCGAAAAGGCGCACCCGGACGTATTGGAAATGTTTTTCCAAGTCTTCGACAAAGGCACGCTCGACGACGCCGAAGGGCGCGAGATCGATTTCCGCCACGCACTGATCATTCTCACGTCGAACGTCGGTTCGTCCGCCGTCATGCAGGCTTGCTTGAACCAGGAAGCGCAGGCGCTGCCCGACGCCGACGCGTTGGCCGAACTGCTGCGTCCGCAGTTGTATAAGGCGTTCAAGCCTGCATTCCTCGGCCGCGTCAAGGTAGTGCCGTATTACCCGATTTCCGACGACGTGCTGGTGCAGATCATCGAGCTCAAGCTCGAACGGATCCGCGCGCGCATCGCCGACAATCATCGTGCCGCTTTTTCATGGGACGAATCGCTCGTCGATGCGGTGCTCGCACGGTGCACCGAAGTGGATTCGGGGGCGCGCAACGTCGACCACATTCTCAATGGCACGCTCTTGCCCGAACTCGCGCAGCACGTGCTCGGGCGCATTGCCCAGGGCGAGCGTATCGAGCAAATCGCCGTGCGTGCGCTCGAATCGGGCGAATTCGAATACAAGGTAAGTTGATATGCCGATTGATCTTGCACCGCTGATTGCACCGCTCGAAGGTGCCGCGTCGTGCGGCGAGGATTTGCTGTTCTCGTCCGACTTCGACGCAATCCAACATGCGCGCCGGTTCGACGACCCGTCGCTCGACCAGGGCGAGTGGATCACTGAAATCAAGGAAGCCGATTGGGGCTTCGTGATCGAACGCTGTACGCTGCTGCTGAAGACGCAAACCAAAGACCTTCGCCTGGCCGCTTGGCTGACCGAAGCCTTGGCGATGAAGCAGGGCGTGGCGGGGCTGTCCCAAGGGTATGTGTTGCTGGCGGCGCTCATCGAGCGCTATTGGGACACCGTGCATCCGCTGCCCGAAGGCGACGATGCCGAGTATCGTCTGGGCAATGTGAGCTGGCTCGTGGGCCGCACGGCGCAGTTGCTGCGTGGAGTCGCGCTGACGCAAGCATCGGCCGGCGAATTCACCGGGCTCGATTGGGAGGTGGCGAGCGCGGTCGTGCAAGCGACGCGGCGCGACCCCGAGCGTGCCGATGAGATCGCGCGTGGCAAGCCGTCGCTCGAGCAGATCGAGGCGGCCAAACGGGCGACGCCGCCTGCGTTCTACAAGACGCTGGTGACCGATTTGAAGGGGTTCGAGGCGGCGATGATTGCGCTCGAGCAGGCGCTGGACGCTCGCGCGGGTACCTCCGCGCCGAGTTTCCGGCAAGCGAAGGACGCGTACGAGTCCGTCCTGGGGCTGGCCGAACGCTTTGCGCGCGATGTTGGCGCGAAGCTGGAGCCGACGCCCGCGCCTCCCCAACCCGACGCGGGTGCGACCGAACGCGCCGAGCCTAGTTTCAAGACCGCTCCCTCTCTCGAGAATTCGATGTCGAACAATCCTGCAGCGCTTAGCGTCGTGCGCCCTGTCGGCGCCATTCAAAGCCGTGCCGATGCGGTCGCGCAATTGCGGGCCGTCGCTCGATTTTTACGCACGACGGAGCCGCACAGCCCGGCAGCGTATTTGGCGGATAAAGCGGCCGAGTGGGCCGATATGCCGCTGCACGAATGGCTGAGCGCTGTCGTCAAGGACGACGGTTCGCTTGCGCATATCCGCGAATTGCTGGGCGTGAAGCCCGACGAGGCGAGTTGAACCGAACGTGTCGATAGCGGTCGACAATGCGTCGATAATGCATCGGGACGGGAGGCTGAACAAACTATGTCGATCGATGAGACGCAGGTACGCGACGCGTGGGATCGAAACGCCACGCTTTGGGCGGAGCGCGTGCGCGCCGGGGTGGATCTTTATCGAGCGGTATTCAACGATCCTTGCTTTCTGGCGGAATTGCCGAATCTGGCCGGGTGCGAGGTCATCGATCTTGGGTGCGGCGAGGGCGCGACGACGCGCAATATCGCGCGCCGCGGGGCGCGCGTCACGGGGATCGATCTTTCGCCTCGGATGATCGAATGGGCTCGGAGCGAAGAAGCACGCGAGCCGCTAGGGATCGACTATCAGGTCGCATCGTATGGATCGCACACGCCGTTTCGGAGCGAGCGATTCGATGCGGCCGTCTCCACGATGGCGCTTATGGATAGCCCCGACTTCCCGGCTGCCGCGCGCGAAGCGTTTCGACTGCTGAAGCCGGGTTCGCTGTTCGCCTTCAGCGTGCTGCACCCATGTTTTGTCACGCCCGGTATCCGATGGCTGAAGGACGAGCAAGGTTGCGAGTCGGAACTCGTCGTGAGCCGCTATTTCGATGAAACGCCTTTCGTCGAATCGCGGCGCTTCAGCAAGGACCCCGCCGTGGGGCGTGCGGAGTGCTTAGATATTCCACGTTTTCCGCGTCGCCTCGAGACGTATGTCAACGGGCTTGTCCAAGCGGGGTTCGTCATCGAGCGGGTAGTCGAGCCGCAGCCGAGCGCCGAACTGGTAGCGCTGCACCCTCGGCTTGGGCGGTGGCGCGACCATGCTGCGATTTTCCTTTATTTCTTCGCGAAAAAACCCGCCTCCTAACTCGCGGTACGCTTGCGTTCGACTAGACGTAAGGTGTCGAGTACGGTAGCTCTGCTCGATCCGCCTAACTCTCCACCACGGCTTGTAGATCGATCTCGAATCGATTTCATCTGATTAGATTTGATTGGATTTCGTTCGATTGATTCGATTCGGTTCGATTCGCATGACGCCCGCGCCCTCAGGCTTGGTCTAAAACGCAAGCTATTTCGATGAATTAAAGGCGGATGGAATCATTTCTATCCTACGTTGCTTGCATAGTAGAACTGCGGGCTGACAGAGATTAAAATGCTCACCTTTTCTTCCCGCGCCGTGAACCGTCTTTAAACGCCTCAACCGGAAAACGCGCATCCAAGCGGAGCGATAAGTTGTCTACTGAATACTTCAAACGGTTACGCGAGGCGTTAACGCCGTATGGATTGGAACTCCTCGATTCGGAGTGGCAGGGATGGAATGCCCAATACTCATTCCGTTGCAAGCAAGGACACGAAACGAGTCGCTCGGGTAGCCACCTGCTGTATTCGCTAGTGCACTGCCCGGGTTGCCGCGATGACGAAGCGCTCGAACAGATGCGCCAGATTGCGCGTGCTGCCGGTGGGCGTTGTCTTGCCGAGCGATACGTCGATCGGGATACGCGTTATAGCTTTGTTTGCCGCGAAGGCCATGTCTTCGAAAAAACGCGTAAGAAACTGCTCGAGGGAACCTGGTGCATCCCATGCGCTCGCGCGGAGCATGCGCGGCGGCTGTCGGCTGCGGACGGGATGGACCGGATCCGTGCCGCGGCGAGCGCGCGCGGCGGCGAATGCTTGTCGGCGGACTATACGAAGTTGGCGGACCGATACCGCTTTCGCTGTGCACAAGGACACGAATGGGAGGCGGTCGGCGCCGAGATCGTGCGTGACGTTTGGTGCCGTGCTTGCTCCTATGAAGAGAAAGTCCACGCCTATCGGCGCAAGGACGGCCTCGAGCGATTGCACGAGTGCGCGCAAAGCCGCGGAGGCGTTTGCCTTTCCTCGCAATACGAAGGCAGCAAAGCGTACTACCGGTTCCGGTGTCGCGAGGGACATGAGTGGGAAACCAAGGGCGCGCTCATCTTTCGCGGCGGATGGTGTCTGAAGTGCCAGCACGCAGCGAAGCGATCCAGCATCGAAGCAATGCATGCCTGGGCGGCTAAACATGGCGGACGCTGCCTCTCGGATACTTACGTGAACAATCAGACGAAGCTTGAATGGGAGTGCCGCAACGGGCACCGCTGGCATGCCATGCCCAGCAAGGTAACCGAGGGGCACTGGTGTGCGCGCTGTGCTTCCGACGCATTGAAGCTTGGTATCGAACGTATGCGAGAGATCGCGGCCGAGCGCGGCGGGCGGTGCATTTCCGAGACCTATGTGAATAGCGCGACGCGGCTCGAATGGGAATGCGCCCGCGGACATCGATGGTTCGCGAAGCCCAATACGATCACACAGGGCCATTGGTGCGCACGCTGCTACTTCATCAGCATCACGACTCGCGCGGAAACCCAGCGGAAGCGACGGCACGAGGCCGTCGGGAGATGAGGAATCGATGAACGACTATCCGGAACCGGAAGATGTGCTCCCGTTTTACGAACGTGAACTCGCGTTGCTGCGCCGGTCGATGCGCGAGTTTTCGGAGCGATATCCCAAGGAAGCAGCACGACTCGGCATCTCCGGCGAGCACTGTGACGATCCCCACGTCGAGCGCATATTGCAGTCTGCAGCACTGAGCAACGCTCGCACGGCGGCGCACGTTGAGGACGATTATCCGGAAGTTCCAAACGAGATGCTGGAACGACTGCACCCGGAGGTGTTGCGTCCGTTTCCGGCATGCTCCAGTTGTACGGCGTCGCTCCGCAAGCGGTATCGATTACGAACTATTGGGTCGACGGTGACGTCCTCACGGGCATACAGGAAGGAAGACTTGGGCCGATCAGCGATGTAACTGCAGCGGTCATGCCGAAGACCGTTGGGGAACAGATCGACATCTCAGGAACCGCTATGACGAGCTTCGGGCGCCACAAAATGGCCGACATGTTTAACGGTATGCAGTCGAGGGCCGCGCAAGAGCAGGCGGCCCTTCTCCAGCAACTCGGTGCGCATTGATGAAATATCGCAAAACAGTAATTGTGGGGGCACTCGTCGCTGCAGTCGGATTATCGACTCCGATCTGGTGGCCCACTCACGCACAAGGAACAAAGATGTCGGGGTTCAAACGCTACCCACCGGAAGATTTTTTTACGGGACAACAACTGGCGCTCGCTCAAGCGATCCGTCACGGAAATCTAGCGGGTGTCAAAGAACTCGCGCCAAAAACCGATCTCACCGCACTAGGCAACAAGAAGACGAGTCTGCTGTCCTTTGCGGTGCAGGAAGTCGTCCCCGTCAAGGATGACGCTGCTAACGTCCGCCACCAAATCATTTCCGAACTGGTGCGAGACGGTGCGAAGCCGGAGCAGGCTTTTGGGGCGACTGACGGGAACGTTGCCTACATTGCGGCACGCGCCGACAACCCGAATCTGCTCAAGGCGTTGCTGGCGGGCGGTATGAGCCCGGATTTGCGCTACGACGGCGATACCCCCTTGTTGTTTGCGGCGGCCGAGGACAGCCTGTTGCCGCAGGTGCGAACCCTGATCGAACATCATGCGAACGTCAACATCCGTGATTCGATGGGCAACACCGCTATCTTCGATGCGACGCGACTTCACCAATGGGACGTCGTTGACTACTTACTTGGACACGGTGCGGACCCCACCGTGTCCGACAATGGCGGGCTGAAATACGCAACGGTACTTAAGAACCAGTTGAACCGAATGCCCGCAGATTCGCCTCAGTTGCCTCGCATGGAAGCGATCCGTAAGCGCATCGTCGCCGCCGGAGTGCAGTGGCCACCGAACTGATGCGGCAGGGTTCTTCGTGTTAGCTCCAACCTATCTCTTACTTGAATCGGCAGCGTTTGCCGAGGCGGAAATCCATGCCTAAATACGAGATGAACGACGCGGCGATCGATTTACCCGCGAACTTTATCGACAAGACCATGCACCTGTTCACGGTCGACGCGGCCGGCAGCAGCAGCTTCACGTTTGTCGTGTCGCGTGCGCCGATGGAGAAAGACGATACGGTCGATACGTTCGTGACGCGGCTCGTGTCCGAAATGCGCAAGACGCTACCGCGCTTCGAGCTGAAGCATCTGGGCGTCACGGAAATCGATGGGGAAACGGCCCGCGAAGTCGATTACCAATGGGTGTCGGAAGGCACGCCGCTGCATCAGCGTCAGACGGTCGTCATGTCTCCGGTGCCAGGCGAGCAGCGGATGGCGATCAGTTTCATTGGAACCTGCCCCAAGACGTTCCCCTCTGAAAAACTCGAGGTGTACGACAGTTTGATCGATAGCGTTGTGCTCAAACGCCCCGACGTTGCGAGCTTCGTCCCT
>CAWIRZ010000029.1:0-183116 GCA_963838695.1 uncultured beta proteobacterium
GAAACCTTCGGGGTAGCAAGGCCCGCGAGAGGCGCTTACGCCCGGGAGAATTCGAAAGCTTAGGATTCCTTCTGTCCAGCGTAATCGGTAATTCACCGACGTCGTTGCGATCTCAGGCGATCTGATGCAAAGGCGAGCGTAGCGGGTTGTCGGCGAAGAGCGATTTCCACATTCGCGGCGTGAGTTCATGCACGCGCGAAGCCGGAGCTGGCCCACGCGCTGCAGCACGTCGACCAAGTAATCGTAGGGATCGATGTCGTGCAGCTTGCACGTCACCACAGGCTTTGCGCGATGCCGATCTGCTTGGCACCCAGCTCGGTCCAGCAGAACATCCAGTTCTTCTTGTCACGCACATAACTGCATGACAAGAATAATGCTCATCGCGCTTTTATGCGAAGGCGCACGACCCGAGGCTGGCGGAAGTCACTAAGTTCGCGGTCTACGGCGTGTCTTCGCGGCTCTGGACTTCGCATAAAAGCGAGCGTCTCCTGTGGTGGCAACACCACGTCAGGAGACGATCATGGATGCGTTCGATTTCCTTCACCCAACGGCGGCGTCATTGCTGCGCGACAGTGCTCTTGCGCCGTTGGTGCCAGCCTATTGGCATCACTTGACCGAGCGACGCTACGCGCAGAGCACGGCAAGGGCGTACCTCAGCTGCCTCGCGCACTTCGCACGATGGATTCGTCGAGGTCGGCATTCGCTGGATGACCTTGATTACGAGATCAGTCGGTTCATCGACGAGCACTTGCCACGCTGCACCTGCCCGCCCCCGGCGCAGCATTGTCGCCATCAGGTTCGAGCTGCGATGCGACACCTGCGAGTGGTTCTGGGGAACTCCGCGACATCAGAGGCAGCCATCGGCTGCGACCCGATCGAAGCGGCGCTACCCGCTACGACGTGCACATGCAGCAGGCCAGGGGCTGCTCGAAGTACCTGTCTTCAGCGATTGAAGATCGTCGGCGCCTTGCTTCACATGACCGCTGCGGTCACGCCGACCGCGGATCAGCTGAGGCGCTTCATCGCCAAGGAACTCGATCGGGTGTCGCCAGCCAGCGGGAGGAACCATTGCCAGCGCGCTACGAGCTACCTTCGCTTCGGGCGTTCGAGGGCGATCGCGTGGAGCATCTGTTGCCGGTCGATGCATCGCCGGCGCAATGGCGCCTGGCGCCGCTGCCGCAGACGTTGTCGCGCACCGATGTCGATCGGCTGCTCGGTGCCTCCCCCGTCTGGACTGCCCTCACGTTTCGATCCTATGCCATCGTCGATGCCTCGTGGACCTCGGGTTGCGTACCCACGAGGTCAGCAGTCTGTCGTTGGACGACATCGACTGGCTGCCGGCACCTTGCCATCGCGAAGGGCAAGTCACGGCGCGTGGACGTGATGCCCTTGCCGCTGGCGACCGGCCGCGCCATCGCCGAGTACCTGCGCATGGAGCGACCGCCGACGACCACCCGAAGGGTGTTTGTTCGACATGTGGCGCCGGTGGATGAGCCAGTGGGTCCGGACGTCGTTCGCAACACCGTGCGCAATGCCTATCGACGCTGTGGCTGGCCTACACCCGAGTGCATATCCTGCGCCACACCCTGGCCGGCCGGTTGCTGGACACAGGAGGCACGATCAAGGAGGTGGCCGACTGTGCTGCGCCACCGGCAGCTCGATACCACACTCATCTACGCCAAGGTCGACCTGAATCGGCTTGCCGCCGTGGCGATGCCCTGGCCGGGAGCGCGGCATGAACGCCGGGACGACGCTACAGGCGGCCGTGCAGCGTTACCTGAAGGAACGCGGCGGCTTGGCTTCGATCTGACGGCGCCGAGCACGGAACTGATGCGCTTCGCCCGCTTTGCCGACGCCCGTGATCACAAGGGACCGTTGACGCGGGAGTTGCAACTCGAATGGGCGCGGCAGCATGTCCGCAGCACCAGCACGGTGACCGCTGCCCGCAGGATCAGATCCTGCGGCCCGTTCGCGGCCTACTACCGGCAAATCGAGGCGAACACCGAGGTGCTGCCGACGCAGTGCTCGGCCGTGGCCATCGAAGGCTGACTCCCACATCTATACCGACGATGAGATCCTGCAACTGCTGCGGCACGCGATCGCCTCACGCCTTTAGGGGGCTGCGCCCGCTGATTACCGCACGCTGTTCGGGCTGCTGGCCACGGTCGGGTTGAGGTTGTCAGAGGCCTTCGAGTTGCGGGTGGGCGATGTCGATCTGCTGGCCGGGACGATCACTGTGCGCCAGAGCAAGTTCCACAAATCTCGCTGCCTGCCCATCCACGACGGCGTGGTCCGGGCGCTCCCGAAGTACCGGCGCATGCGCGACCGGTACGCCGACCCCGATCCCGGCGCACCGTTCTTCGTCTCGCACACCGGCGACTTCTTGCCGCGGGAGATAGTGGAGAACGTCTTCCAGCACATGCGGCCAGGCTAGCATGCGCGCGCCGGCGACCACGCGCAACCCTCGCATCCAGGACCTACGTCACACCATGGCGGTTCGCCGCGTTCAACTTTGTGCACGAGGCTGGCGTGTCCGTGGATCACGCGATGTTCTGGCTGTGCACCTACCTCGGTCACGCCGAATCACCGACACCGATTGGAAGGCCTCACGGCGTGCCGGAGCTGATGGATATCGTCGGCGCGCAGTTCGAGCGCTTCGCGCTCGGAGACGGCAACGGAGAAAGCAGACCTCACCAACCTTCGCGACTCTCGTGCAGGAGTTCTTCACCGACTACATGGTTCAGCCAGCGAGCTCTCAGCCCGTGACAGTGGCGTCGTTCCCGACACCTTCGTGCTGCTGCTAAGCTACGCGCAACAGCGGGGCAAAGACCCGAGCAGCGTGGAACTGACCGACATCAGCGCGACGTTCTGGCGAGTTTCCTCGATCACCTGGAGCAGGAACGACATAACTCGGTGCGTAGCCGCAACATCCGGCTGGCTGCGGTTCGCTCTTCCTGAAGTTCGCCGCCAGACAGGACCCGGCACACCTGCGCTTCATCGAGCAGGCATTGGCCGTTCCGATGAAGCGCTTCGATCGCAAGATGGTGAGCTTCGTCTCCAGGGAGCAGATGCTCGCCGTGATCGACGCGCCGAGCGACACTTGGATCGGCCAACGCGACCGTCTGATGTTCACGCTGAGTTTAACACCGGTGCCCGAGTCTCGGAGATCATCGGCTTCGCTTGGCAGATGTCGTGCTCGGCCCGACATCGAGCATCCGGCTGCACGGCAAGGGGCGTAACAGCGTTCGTACCCGCCGCTGTGGAAGACCACCGCAAGGGCGGTGCGAGGTTGGCTGCACCTGAACCCCCAGCTTCAGCCCGACTCGCCACTGCTACCCCGCCGTGACGGTAACCCCATGACGCGAGGCAACGTGGCTCAGCGCCTGAAGCTCGCCATGCGGGCCGCTTCCAGAAAAACCCCGACTTGGCCAGGACGTCCGTGTACCCCACTTGGTGCGGATGGAATTGCAATGACCTTGCTTCAGTCGGGAAGCCGACCAGTGCGACATTGCCTTGTGGCTTGGGCAGCAGAGTCCGGCGAACAGCCCCCGCCATGTACGTCGAGGGAGACTTTGCGATGAAGGAGCGGGCATTGGCGCGGTTGAAGGAGCCCCAAGTCTAATCCCACGAGGTACCGGCCGCCCAAGGCCCTGATGGCCTTCCTGCAAGCGCTGTGATTATGTGAAGCGGCTCCTGCACGCGCACGCGTCCTTGCCCTCGGTAGGATCGTCAGATCCAGGACGCCGCCTTCGCATAAAGCGCGATGAGCATTATTCTTGCCCATTGGAATGGCGCGCAATGCGCGCTCCAATGAATTCAGTATCGATCTCGACATCTGGATCGTCCAAATACAGCATCAGGCCGTCGCGGCGCTCGCGCACGTAAGCCAGCGCCTTCGTGAACGGATGCTCGGCAGCAAGCCTTGCGCCTCGAACTGCTTGTCCACCCACGCGAAGAACCGCTGCGCCGCCGGCAACGCATGCTGCTGCCGCCACGCGCGCTTGGCGGGACCCGTCAGGCTCTTGTGTCGGATCTCCTCTTCAACGCGGTACAACACGCCGATGTGCTCCAGAGCCTGGGCCACCCGTTCCGGTTCGATTGCCTCGGCCTTCACGAACGCGCGTCTGCTGTGCGCCCAGCACTGAGCATGGGCGATGCCGGTCTTCTTCGCATACCAGGCATACGCACTGTAGCCGTCCGTATGCAACACGCCCCCGGCCACGGCCGCGGAGCAGCGACAACCATGGTCAACTAACCCCCGGCAATCACCTCGGCCGACCGGCCAAGATGTTTGTCGGTAAAACCGGACTTCCTGCTTGACGCTGTCCACGTAGCGCGTCAGATCCGCCGATGGAACTATATGGCTGACATAAAGCAGCCCTTCTTAGCATAAATTTGTGTGATCGACCACGGCTTTGAAAACTGCACTCGCGGTATCGGATCCGGAGCAACCGCTGAAAACGCTCCAGTCTCGGCGGCAAAGAGTCGGCGGACAATGTCGACCGCTCGCCCGCGACGCGGTAGGTTCGTATTCGGTCGATTGAAAACAAAAAGCGGCGCGCGTCGGCGCCATCTGTGCCCCCTTTCGTCATGCTCAGCGACGCGGGGTATCGTCCAGTTTGGCTTCGGCGCGCTCATCATCACTGAGTCGCAGTCACCGCCGCGGGGCAATGCGATGAGCACGCTCATGTGATAGCCCGCTTATCCCATGGACTTCTACCGGCAATTCCGCTCCAGCGATGTGCGGATATGACAAAACCGGCGATAGCCTATCCTGCCTTTGAACCAAACCGCCGCATTTTCTTGCGCTGTCGCAATTTTTAACCAGGCCCGCTTTCGATTCTGGCTCTGGTTGCCCGGCCCTGCCGGGCTCTCTATAACCAGCTGGCAATGACAGGAAGGCTCCCGCCTTCCATCCGCGCCCTGCGCGACCAGTCGAACGTCAAACTGGGTCGACGAGAGCCAGCCGCGCTCGGCAAAACCCCTGCATCTCTGAAACCGACAACAGCGACTGCCGATCAAGACCGGTAGTTCTTCAGCGCACGATGTTCGCGAGTTCGGCGATCGAGCGTAGCGCTAATCCGCCACACATCGTTAGGCTTCGCGTTACCGGGTAACATGTTCATGTCGACAGTTACCGGGTAACGAAGGAGGTGAGAGATGACGCAAACGACGGCACAGCGGCAAGCGACTTATCGAGCAAGGCGCGAGACGGCAGGCAAGGACGGCAACGGTGATCGACGTCTGGATATGTGGGTGAGCACCGAAGCGGATCTTGCTCTGACGCGGCTGGCCCGCCGTTACTCGGTAACGAAGCGACAGATGCTGGAACGGTTGATCGCGCGGGCGGACGACGCGATCGTGCGCCGACTCGATCCCGACTCGGAACAGCGGGGCCAATACTTCGGCCCAGCGCGGTAGCGATCGGCGTTACCCGGTAACGGCTTGCTGTCGAGCGAAGTTGAACGGTAGCAGGTCGCTAATATCGGCATCCGGTGCGCGCTCCGGTAGTTCGGTCAGCACATGCAGCAGATAGGCATGAGGATCGACGCCGCAGGCTCGACACGTGAGCATCAGACTGTAGACCATCGCGCTCGCTTTCGCGCCGTCGACCGTATCGCTGAAGAGCCACGACTTTCGTTTATGGAAACGCTTCCTAAAGCGAAACTATCGTAAGTTGTTCGTTATCGAAGGTTCATTGCGCCGCCGAACGGAAGATGACCGGAAAGGGTCTCCACGGTCCTGCATTTACAGGGCCGTGGGATCAACGAGTGGGAGCTTCTTGAGCGATGCGTGGCGATCAGTCTTGCATAACTACAGCGTCTGTAGGAATCGAAGAACGTCGTCCTGCGGTCGATATCGAAGCGGCTTGCGAGATGGCGCCTGGAGAGCCTGTAATGCTCGGTCCTTCATTTGAAGATCGGCCTCAACATAGCGATGAGTCGTGCACGGGGCTTTCGTGACCAAGCCAAAGCGCGATGACACTGATATCGACGCCCGATTGCAGCATATGCATGGCGACGGAATGGCGCACGACGTGCGGAGAAATTCGACGTCGCGCAAGTTCGGGAAACTGCCGCGACGCGCCCTCGACGGCGAGCTTTAGTCGTTCGGAAAATCCGACACGTGTGAGCGGGCTGCCGGACCGACCTGGAAAGAGCGGTTCATGTGAAGCGCGTGGATATTGCTTTAACCATCGCTTCAGTTCTCTGGCTGTATCCGGCCACAGTGGCACCGAACGCTCTTTGCGACCTTTGCCATGGATGCGTATCCATGCGGTAGAGCCGAACACGAGATCAGATACGCGCATCTCAAGGAGTTCGGAAACACGCGCGCCGGTGTTGTACAAGGTCGCCAGCATGACCTGGTCACGTTGCCCCGTCCACGTTTCAGCGTCGGGAACAGCGAGGATCGCTTCAATATGTTCGCGCGACAGAGATCCGACAAGAGGCTGTTCGAAGCGTTCATTGGAATTGACAATACAGACTGAGCAATCTCCAGCGCAGAGGGCTCTTCGAACGAAACGTATTCCATGAACGACCGGATGGCAGCAAACCTCGCATTACGGCTCCGGATGCAATTGTGTCGATCCTGTTCGAGGTGACGGAGAAACTCCAGAATAAACGACGCGTTTAAATCCTCGAGAGCAAGATTGGAAGGCTGCTTGTGCAAACGTTGATACGCAAAGGCTAGCAGCAAACGAAAGGTGTCTCGGTACGCCGTCACGGTACAGCGGGCTTACGTGTCGCTGCTGCAACAAGCGTTGCACGAAAAACTTCTGCAGCAAAATAGGAAATGGTTGCACGGGAACTTGCTCATGACGTACCTCCGCGGCAGCTCACGAAGCGCTGAGCTGCAATCGCCAGGAGCTCAGGGGTGGCTGTCTCATACCAATACGTGTCGGTGACCTTGGCGTGGCCGAGGTAGGTGGACAACGCGAGAACGCTGCCATCCACGTCCAGTCCTCGAGCGTACCATTCCTGTAGCCTGTGGCAGACGAACGAATGCCGAAGGTCATGCAGGCGGAGTCGGGGATGGTCGCCTCGAGGTCGCCAGTTCAAGGCATCACAGAGAAGATGAAAGGCGTAATTGACGCTTCCCGTGGAGGCAGGACGCCCATAGTCAAAAACGAAGAACGCTTCCCGGTTCGCGGTGAGAGGGTCGCGATCGCGCTTCCGGACATAGCGCCGCAGAGCGTCGGCCGTGGAGGGGTGTATCGGAACCCAACGCGATTTGCCGAACTTCGCACATCGAACATGCAGCAACCGGTACTCGAGATCGACATCGGAACGGGTCAGCGCCGTCGCTTCTGAGATTCTCAGGCCTGTTGACGCCATCAACCCGAAGATAGTCGCGCAGGTTGCGCCACGCAGGCCGCCTGGAGGGTAAAGGTCATCGCAGTTCGCCATCAATTCGATGATCTCGTCGGCGCTAAAAATATGCGGTACCAACCGGCGATGAGCGGGCCCGAAGAGCGATCTGGGCGGGATCTGTGTCGTGGGATCGAACTGCCGGCAGTATGCGGCAAAGGGCCGTAGCACCTCGATCCTTCGTGCGGCCGTCAACTGCCGACCACTGGGCGAACTGCTGGCCCACCGAACGGCAAGTTGTATGGTCAGCGGACCTTGGTAGCCGATCTGTTCGGTAAATCGTGCGAAGCGTCGAAGCTGTTCGCCTTCCGCCTTGAGCGCATAACCCGCCTGGCGCCGAGTTGCGAGGTAGTCGTCGATCCACGACATAAACGATATGCGGCGGTTCACGAGTGTCTCCCCGGCCAAGGAAGCGCCACTCGCTGAAGCGATGGAAGATCCACTTTCGCATAAATGGTTGTCGTGTCGAGGCTGCGGTGACGCAATAGGTCGGCGATCTCTTTAAACGGGGCGCCGCCTTGTGCCATTCGACACGCCATGGTGTGCCGGAAAATGTGTGTGCCGCGCACGCGTTCCTGAAGACCGCAACGCTCGGCGGCGTAACGTACCGCGTTTCTTATGATGTCCAGGTTAGCTTCAGTATTGATCGGTGGGCGATGGCGTACAAAAACCTCACGCCGCGTCGTTCGAGGGCGCCCGTGCTGCAAGTACGCCGCGATTGCCTTGCCGGTTGTTCGCGGCAACGGCATGACGTCGATTCGCTTACCCTTGCCGTGAAGCGTCAAGGTTCCTACGCGCCAGTCGATATCATCGAGCCTCAGGTTTGCGACTTCCGTTCGTCTCAAGCCGAGGTCTAACAAGCAGCGCGTAATGGCGTAGTCGCGCATGCCGGTAGGGCTGTTTCGGTCAAAGGAACTGAGCAGTTGCCTGATCTCATCGGACGACAAAACATCAGGCAACCCGGCGAGTCGCCATAAGGCGACCCGCGGCAGTGCGGCAATGAGCGATGTCGTTGGAATGCCACTGCTAGCCTTGAAGAGGAAATAGCTGCGAAGTGAAATGCCGACGGTCTTGACCGCGCTGGGTGCAAGTCCGCGCGTGCGGCGCTGGACGAAGCGGGCGACGTCCAACGGAACAAGCTTCGATATGTTGACCGGACCGCGGCCGAAACGATCGACGAGAAACTCGAATACCTGCCGACAGCGCACGTAGCAGGTACTGTCCGAAAGTCCGCGAACCTCTGTCAAATGACGATTGAATGCGGTAACCTCTCTCGCTATCACTGCGGATATGGTCGAAGCTCGGCGTCGCACGAGCGATGCTCGGCATCTCAAGGAACCAGCCTGACCGCAGCGTGGATGTCGGTTCTCGTTCGTTTGCATCTGGGGGCGCAATGGCAGTGCGAGCAGATGCCCGTAGAGAAACCGATCAATCGTTCGCGTCGTCGGCTTCGCTAAGGGTAGTTCCCTGCTGCGAGGCCCAGTGAACGAAGTGCGCGACACTCCTGAAATAGCTCTCGACGGTCTCCGCAGCGTATCCACGTTCGGCCAGATATCGATGGAATAAATCCGCAGGCGCTTCTAGGCCAGCCTTGGCGAACCATCGTTCGGCAAGAATATGACCGGGTCTGAGGCGTGAGTGCTTGGGCATGGCGACCCTCCTCGAAACGATAAGGCAGCACGAGGAAAGTACTCCGAGTTATGGAAGCTTGCCGCGCCCACTTCACATATGCCGATCCCTGAAAATAGACGCTATCGCTGACACGTAGGTGTGAACCTCGATAATTACGGAGTGACGATAGCGGCGCCCCACCACGAACGGGCGAATCGCGTTCTCGCAGGGGTTATTGTCGATCGGCCACGTTTCGTTTTCGACGTAGCGGTTCAGCTTCGGCCATTGTCCGGCGAGGTAGTTCAGAGCCTTGCCTAGCAGGCCGCTGGGTGCCGTGCGTCGCTAGATACTCATCGAGCAACGCCTTGATTCGCGCAAGCACCACACGGCTGTAGCGCCGGCGAAGGCGAGCCCTCCGATGGGGCTCCTGGATCCGCGTGCGACTCCGCCGCGTACAGTTTGCCGATCAGCGTGATGAACTGCGTTGTCGGTTGATGAGGGCCGCGTGCCTTCTTAGGCAATACGTCCTCAGCTTCCACGAAGTACCGCCTGGCATGCACCCAACATCCAAGGTGCACGAGGCCATTGGCATCGGCGATCGCGTTGTACGGCTCGTAGCCGTCCGTCATGAACACGGCGCCACGGCGAATGCCGGCCCACAGATCGCTGCCGTGTTGTTTGCCGCGCCCCGGCGCATAGCCGAACAGTCGCACCGGTGGTCCGCTGCCGTTCATCTGCACCCACATGTAGCTCTTCGTCTGTGGCGCTCTTCCAGGCTCCTTGAGAACCTGTACTGTCGTCTCGTCGGCGAACACGATGCCGCTATCGAGCAGATAGTCCCGCATCAGGTTGATCACCGGCTGCACGGCTTCGCCCACTCGCACCACGCTCGCAGCCAGCGTATTGCGCGAGATGTCGCCGCCAAAGCGCTTGAGCAGCGCGGCGATCCGATACAGCGGCAAGCCGTCCATATACTTGGAAACCACGAACCACGCCAGCGCGGCTTCGGTAAACAGGCCCTTCGGAATGACGCGCGAGCGTGCTGGCGTCACCTTCAGGCTCTCGTCACAGCGCGGGCAAGCGTACTTCACACGTTCGTGCCGAATCACCCGCACCTGCTGCGGGATGATGTCCAGTTGCTCGCTCACTTCCACGCCGATCTCGACGAGCACCGAGCCGTCGTGAGGGCATACGCGCTCCGATTCCGGCAGTTCATAGCGAACGACTTCACGCGGCAAGGCCGGATCGAGCGGTTTGCGCCCGGGCTTCTTACGCGCGTGGCCGGCGACCTGCGTCTGGGCTTCGCCTTCCTCTTGTGCCGGCAAGGTTGCCGCCGTCGGCGCCAACGCTTCGGCTTCGTTCAAGAACAAGTCGCGTTGATCGGCGCTGCGTGCTTCGCTCTTCGCGCCAAACAGCCGCCGCTCATAGGCTTTTAGCTGCTCCTTGAGTAAATCACGCTCGACCTTCGTCACGCGCAGTTCGCCACGCAACGCATCGCGCTCAGCAAGCATCGCGTCGCGCTCGGCGATGAGCGCGACGAGTTCTTCGGCGGTAATCGAGGCGGGTTGTGGGGCGCGAGTCATCCCGTAACCATAATGGGTTTGGACCGCCGATGGGTTTACGTCACCGCGTCGATCCCGATCCGCGTGTTGTTCTCGTGCAACCATGCGCCGCTCCTAGTTGACGCGCGCATAGTGCCGCGCAGGATGTTTGCGCATGGCGGCCAGGTCGATGCCGTCCAGCAGCCAGTGCAATTGCTCGACGCTGAGCTCGAGAATGTCGGTGGCCTCGCGTGGCCATACGAAACGATCTGCTTCCAGCCGCTTCATCAAGAGCCAGAATCCGTTGCGCTCCCATAGCAGCAGCTTGATGCGATCGGCGCGCTTGTTACGGAACACGTACACCGCTCGAGCGAATGGATCGAGCCCCAGCGCTTGCTCGACCAAGGCCGTCAAGCCGGTGATGTTCTTGCGGAAGTCCACCGCATCGCGATGCACGTAGACCTTCAACTCAGGGTCGAGCCGGAACATGACAACGCACCAGCGTTTCGATCATCGTCGACATCAGCGCGAGTTCGTGCTCGTTGCACTCGAGCTTGAGCGTCACACCATTGGGCAGTTGCGCAACGAGCTGCGACGACGGCGTGAGGCCATCGCGTGATTGCGCAATCCCCATACGAGGCGATCGCCGACAAACGTCAGTTACCGAAGCCTCGCCCTCGCCGATCTGAACCACGGGCACGAATGCCGCAGCTTGGCGCTCGATCGCCTTGCTTGCTGCAGCGCCATTGCGCTCGCGCTCGTAGTCCCTGATCCACTTGCGTAGCAGGTTCGCGTTCACCGCGTGGTCCAGCGCCATCCTCGCAACCGACACGCCCGGTTGCATGCATGTCTGAACCAATTCCAGCTTAGCCTGCGGATCGAAACGCCGGCGCCGCCCGTCGCGTTCGAAGCCCGTCACCAGGCGCGACTTCAGATCGTTGCTGTGCTCTGTCTCTGTCATTGTGTCCACCTCCTCGTTCAAGTGGACACAATCGTCGCCGGTCTAGCCTCGCAGGAACAGGGCGTGGATCATCGACCGCTTACCTTCGAGCAGCAGGGAAGATGGGGACTAGATCCGCTCAATCGCGGCGATGTGGAGCAGTTCGCACGTCTTGAGCAGAACGTGCTCAGATACTTCACGAAGGATAAAGGCCAGATGCTGCGCGTGAAGCCGGGTGTAAGCTCGCACCTTGACGATGGACTCAAGCCCTAGACTACGGATGCGGTTTTTCTTATCCGACTGGCGCCATGCGGAGGTGTCAGGAATTTTGTGTGCTGAGGTCGGTTAAAAAATCTCAGCTGATGGCGGCGGTGAATCGCTCGCCGAACAGAATGGCGAACTGGTTGACTGCTTGCCGCCAGGTGATAGGCGGCATCTTCCAATCCTTTTCGATGTTGCGCAAGGCCAGGTACAGCAGTTTGCTGGCGGCTTCGTCGCTGGGGAAGTGGCCGCGGTTCTTGACGATCTTGCGCAACTGCATGTGCATGCTTTCGATGGCGTTGGTCGTGTATATGATTTTGCGCACTTCGGGCGGATAGGCGAAGAACGGAATGACTTGCTCCCATTGGCGCTGCCACATCGCCGGCGACCGTGGGAATTTCCTGCCCCATTCGCTTTGCAGCAGAAGGCTTGCAGCGCCGCCGCCGCGGCTTCGGCGGTGGCGGCCTGATAGATCGGCTTGAGCGCGGCAGCCAGCGGCTTGCGGTCCTTCCAGCTCGCCAGATTCAGCGAATTGCGGATCAGATGCACGATGCAGGTCTGGATCTGCGGCGGCCGGGTAGACCGCCTCGATCGCTTCGGGGAAGCCGCGCAAGCCGTCGACGACGGCGATCAGGATGTCGTGCAAGCCGCGGTTCTTCAGTTCGTTGAAGACCTTCAGCCAGAACTTGGCGCCTTCGGTTTGCTCGATCCATAAACCCAGCACTTCCTTGCGGCCGTCGGCGCGAATGCCCAGCGCCAGGTACACCGCCTTGTTCTTGACCGTGCCTTCGTCGCGGATCTTCAGCCGCAGCGCGTCGAAATATACGATCGGATACATCGCCTCAAGCGGGCGTTGCTGCCACTGCTCGACTTCGGCCAGCACTTCATCGGTAACGGTGGAAATCAGATCGGGCGACACCTGCAGCCCGTACAGCTCCAGCAGATGGCCCTGGATCTCGCGCACGCTCATGCCGCGCGCATACATGCTGATGACGTGATCGTCGAAGCCCGGCAGCCGGCGCTGATATTTGCCGACCAGTTGCGGTTCGAACGTCGCCTGCCGGTCGCGCGGGATATCCAGATTCAGCTCGCCGTTGGGCGTAATGACCGTCTTGCGGCTGGTGCCGTTGCGGTGGTTGCCGGCCTTGCCTTGCTCGGCCTCGGTCTCCAGGTGGTGCGTCAGTTCGGCGGCCAGCATGCGCTCGGCCAGTTGCTTCTTCAGCTGCCCGGCCAGGCCCGATTCGCCGAGAATCGACTCGGCATCCTTGTTCTGAACCTGCGCCAGCAGTTGATCGATCAGTTCATCCGGGAACAGCTTCGGCGCCTTCGGGTTCTTGCTCTTCTTGGTCACCGTTGTTTCGGTCATAGGACGTAATTTCCGTTATCGTCTCATGACCTCGTCACACAAAATATCTGACAGGCTCAGGCCTACTAGCCGCGCCGAGATTTTGAAGATTGCCTCCATCATTCCGCGAAAGACAACAACTGTCTTTTCAGGGTAAAGTGCCACGGCGTTCAACTCAGGGCCGTTCGCGAAGTTAAACGAAATCTCGCCGCCCGTGACCATGGGGCACAGTTTCGCGCCGGCTAACTCGAAGAGTTCGAACAGTTGGTGTGCTTCATCTCCTCGCCCTGCAGGATCCCGTGTACGCCTTCGAGGCGCAACCTCCAATCGACATCGTCTTCCCTGGTCATCGTCGAAATCCTCAACAAGTGTGTTGGCGATGCAGTCAGTTTGCCTGTTAGGCTGGGCTGGTTTGTCGACCGATTGTCGGCTCGATCTACCAAATGGTAAAAGGTCAGCGGAGTGCTTAAGCAGCGGCTAGGATGCGCTCACGCTTTTTTCCCTAGTCTCAGTGAAACGAGCGGCGAGGCATCCAGCGCTTCGCTCGCCCGACTGTTCCGCCCGTTGCCGTCACGCGCCGTCACTCCTTAAGCACATCGGCCGGCTTTGCTGCATCGTCGGCCTTGCGCACCAGTGCCATGTCGACCAGTTCCAGTTGGTAGGTGTAGCGACCGAGCACCGCCTTTCTGAGGGCCGCCCCGAGCGACAATCCAAACACTAGCGCAATCCCCCACAGCAGCACGGTATTTGCCCAGTTCTCGAGCGCGAAGCCCCGAAGGAAAGTATCGTGCAACCATGCTCGTCCTCCCGCGTCCTTGACATTCGTGATCGTCACCGCAGCGATCGACCACAGCCCCGCGCTACTGCCGAACAGAAGTGCGACGGGGGCGTCGAGGCGCTTGACCTTGAGTTGCAGCCAGGCCCGAGCTCGCCCCAGCGTCGCCTCATCGTACTGCGCCAACTGGACGACGTGACGCTCGTCATTTTCGATTTCACGTTGGTAGCTCTCCAGCGTGTGCGTCTTCCAGCGCCACAGGATACTGAGCATCGCGTACGGCTCGACTAGCATCGACCCCAAGGCCAGCAAGATCGTGGAGAGGGCAAGCACTGCGCCTACCAGCTGCAGGGGCGACCAGGAGGTCAGGCGGTAAGAGTAGGCCGTGATCATTAACATCACCAGGGCCACGGCGCCTAGGCCGAGCACCAGCACCGACAGTTTCCGGTACCGCTGCATCTGCAAACTGTTCGCGGGCCGGTAAGGCTCGGCGCCGGCAAGCTTCTTCATGAAGTCCTGGATGTCCTTGATGTGCTGCATTCCCTCTCCTCACCGATGGGATAGATGCATGTCTCGTGCATCCGCTCGATCGCAATTGGCGCGTCCCAGGGGACGCGCAGTGCTCTCGCAAGATGGTGCCGGCCACCCCAAACACAAGGGTCGAATCCGAAAAACCAAAAGAGAATGAATCGATACATCTGTAAGCACCTCGCGAAGGCCGTTCGCAATACGGCGCGCACGTGAGGCACGATGGGGTATCGGGCGCTCGGGTGCACCGGCTGGCAATCAGCCCGTTGAGGCAGGCGGGCAGGACTTCCCTGGCAGCTTACTTGCCACGTCCCAGGGTAGTAATTCGTCGATGCGGTTAATGGGGTGATCAGCGATATGGGTCAGCACGTATTCGAGGTAAGCGCGCGGGTTGATCCCGTTCAGCTTGCACGAGCCGATCAAGCTGTACATCGCCGCAGCCCTCTGGCTCCCGCTATCGGAGCCGGCGAACAAGAAGTTCTTCCGGCAATGCACATATTCGCATTGCCGGAATAATGCGCAGCCGCAAATTATGCGGAGTTTGCACCGTACGGCTCGTCACGAGCGCAAGTGCGACGCGCCTTGCAGGGATCTGTGGCTTGCAGCAAACTGCACATAAAAAAGATGCTTTCCTGTTTGGGTTGTTACCCATTCAGGAGAATCATCATGATCGGCTTGGTTCCTCTTAGACCACAGGGGTTTCCGAGTCGCATCCACGACTCGCCGCACCTGTCGACCCGACAATACGCTCGACTGGTCCATCACTGGATACGAACGATCGGACTGGATGATGCAGCTTACGGAACGCATACGATGCGCCGGACCAAAGCTTCGCTGATTTACCGTCGCACGAAAAATCTGAGGGCAGTACAGTTGCTGCTCGGACACACGAAGCTAGAGAGCACGGTTCGATACCTCGGAATTGAGGTCGATGATGCGCTCGAGATGGCTGAGCAAACCGACGTGTGAGGGAACGTAGGCCGGACAGCGTCGTGTCGCTGCCCGGCCCCAGACGGACAGTCGACGCTGTCGGTCAAATCGTCGACAATTGGGCACGGAGAGAGTATGCGATGATTAGGCAGCCTTTTAGGTGCGAGCGACATGGATGGATCGCACTTAAAGCCGACCCATCGATTGACGCTTTTGTTGAACGGGGACAGAGCTCAGCGCATTCTCGAATTCGATGACTGCGTGCATCAAGCACAAAAACGCGGAATCGCATTACAAAGTCAACGATCTTTCTTGTTTAATTGAAATTTGGAGTCGAACCTTGAAAATAATATCTGTTTTTAATAACAAAGGTGGCGTCGGTAAATCAACCTTAAGCTTCCATCTTGCGCACGCGCTTGCCGAACAGGGAGTTAAGACCTTGATGGTTGACCTTGATCCCCAATCCAATCTAACGCTGCAATGTATCCAGCCGACTGCATTGGAGAAGCTATGGACGGAGGAGGAGCCGTATATTGAAGATTTTCAAGATGCTTTGGAAAATAGTGAAAAATCATTTTCTGAATTCGTTGCAACGCCACGATCGATCCATTGTCTCCTGAAGCCGGTCGAAGACGGCGTTTTTGATTCATTTGAACTCGGTGCCGTTCATAAGATAACCCCAAAATTGGGATTAATCCCCGGTCGCCTCAGTCTCCATACTTTTGAGGACAAACTTGCAAAATCATGGAGCGATGCGTTCCTCGGCGAGCCTCAATCACTTCGGCTGCTCACATCGATCCGCAGTTTGTGTCTTGAAGCATCGAAGAAGTATGGTTATGAGGTCGCGATTCTCGATACCTCTCCAAGCCTAGGGACGTTGAATCGGGTAATTATCTCGATGTCGACGGGGTTCTTTGTTCCTTGTATGCCCGACATGTTTTCGACGTTTGGTCTCACGAATATTGGATTAGCTCTCAAAGCATGGAGAGCACAATTTTCGACAATGTACAGCGTGTTATCTGATAAGAAACGCTCGGCATTTCCAGCTCACTTTGTGAAATTTCTTGGTTACACCATTTACAATGCCAGAAGG
This sequence comes from uncultured beta proteobacterium, assembly GCA_963838695.1. Taxonomy (GTDB): domain Bacteria; phylum Pseudomonadota; class Gammaproteobacteria; order Burkholderiales; family Burkholderiaceae; genus Trinickia. The sequence goes on from CAWIRZ010000029.1 coordinate 16,395, forward strand.
TATGCGGGACAGAACGACTATGACTTGGCGACCGCGCATTATGGGTACGCCAAGATACTCCCAAAAATTATCGAGACCAAAATCCCGAAGGAGTGCTATTCCCATCTCACAAAAGGAATCGTTGAAAAACCGATCGGCGGCACATCGATTATGCATTCGCATAACACGCTTCCGTCGATGGCGCAAAAATATCGATCGCCCATGTGGAAGGTCCCGACACATTCAGATCTGACGCACGAAGATAAGAGCACGGTTTCCGGGAATAAGGAGACATACTTTGAAAAAAAGACGATGTATCACGAATTTGCAAAAGACTTGATGAATCGCCTGACGCATTTGGAGGATTAAAATGCTGCGTGAAGATCTCAGGGAGAAGCATGCGGATATTCTGAAGGCATACGAGCAAAACATTGAGTCCTTCGAGTTTTTTCATAAGCATGTCAGAAATTTCTTCGAAAGCAAGAGTCTTTCAAAATGCGTCCACTCTCTTCGATATAGATTGAAAGATGTTGATCATCTTATTGAGAAAGTCGAGCGAAAAAATGAAGATGATGCAAGGCTCGAACCGGCGAAGCGGAAGGGTCAAATCACTGCGGATAATTTGTTTTCGAGGATAACAGATATCGCAGGCGTGCGAGTTCTTCACCTTCACATTTCGCAATTTGAGCGCATCCATAATGCATTGATTGCCAAAATCGATGAGGGGGAATTTACCCTGTTTGAGCCGCCTAAGGCTTATACGTGGGATCCGGAATCTGGTGAATATTTTGATAAATTAAAAGTCAGGCGCGAATTGAAAGAAAGCTACTATACAAGCATTCACTATGTGCTTAGACCAAATTCAAAATCACAGGCGACCTGTGAGGTGCAAGTGCGCACCCTTCTGGAGGAAGTTTGGGGCGAGGTCGATCACACAATGAACTATCCGTATCCAACACCCGATCCCCATTGTCGCGAGCAAATACGCATACTCGCGCGATTAGTCGGCGCTGGAACGCATCTCGCCGACTCGATTATGCGTCGCTACGCAACTGATCTGCAATGACAATTGCTACCGTTACAAGATCGGTTTGCTCAAGGGCTTGCGCACTGAATGTCGGCTTTGTCGAGATGCGATGGGCGGCCTAGGGTCGAGACTTGCCACCCGGATGTCGTCGTGCCACGGCAGCGGCGCGACGGCGTCGTATGGCACAGTGCGGCCAACTACGGTCATTCGATGCCGCTGAACGAATCGTTGAAAATCGCGGGCGCGGCAAAACAGGCGGCGACATTCAGATGTGAAGGATGGAAGAGGATTCAAGGTGGTATTTGCCGTCTGCCGTCCTGTACTGCAGAATTTGTTACAGCCGCTCTCTTGTCTTGACTGAATTCAGGTCCGAAGCGCTGGGACTCGCGTCAGGGATAGAGGTCCCAGTGTGCCCCGTGCAGCATCGGGGAGTCCTGCGGCGCCACGACCATGCGCGGCACCTGGGAGAGGTCGATGCCCTGCACCCGAAGGTTGTCTACTGTCTCGTCGAGTTCGAAGAGCATGGAGGCGCGCTGGTGGGCCTGCAGCCGGTGGAACCGTACCAGCGCGACAGGCGCTCCGTCAAAATCGAAGTCGGGCATGCCGGCGAGAAGCTTCTCGGTCCGACGACGCTCTACGTCGGGGCCCTCCATCGTTTCGGCGGCCAGATGGATGATCGACGGTTTATCACGAGGCACCTGCTTCACGGCATCTGAGAGCAGCTTCTTGATGTCTTTCGCCTTTTTGTCGATCGACATCTTGGAGTCGAAATTCCGTGTGAAGCCGCACGCGAACGCGACCTCCTCGACGTACATGCCGAGTTCCGACATTTCGCAGCCGTTCACGTGCCCGCGCTTGATTATCGGGAGGAGCGTGACCGAAGCGTCTTCAGGTGCCCAGTCGCCACCGATCACCTGCGTCAACATAGGCGAGTTAGCCTTCACGCGAAACTCTCGCATATGCCGGCGAACTCCCGCTTGGTCGATAAGGCGAGCCTTGATCGTCGCCTGCTCATTGTCCATCAAAATTCGTTCACCCAAGCCGATCGGCAGCGACGATTGCCAGAGATCAAGCAGGAAGTTGTCGGGAAGTTCGACTGGATCGATGTGGAACGTCCCCTTGAACCACACCCACTGACCTCTCTCGAGCAAGCAGTACATGCCGACCGGCGTCCCACAGGCGCAGAAATTGGTTACGCTCCTTCTCCGAGTAATCGGTTGTGCGGACCATGCGTTTGCATTCGACGAAAAACTCTTGGTCTCCGCGCACGATACACATGTCCGGAGTCCTATCCTGACCTTCTTCGATAAACGTCACGTCCCAACCTTCTTCTGCATAGGCAAGCGCCACTAGCAGCTCAAAAAGGAGCCCGTCGGGCTGCTTGCGGTGCTCCTTCAACAATTCGTCCAACTTGCGCTCGATCCCGGCCACGCGGTGCGCGTGCTGCCATCTGGCACCGAGGCCGGCGAAAAACGGAAGGATGCGCTGCGACTGGCTCACATCCGTACAGAGCGGATCGTTGATCGCCTGGTCGCACAGAAAAAGGTACCAGCCCATTTCGTCTTCGCGCACGCGTACAGACTGAGCCTTCGCTAGCTCGGAGCCGCTCACACGACCCTTCAGGTGAACAAGCACCGCGGCGCGGCGCAGCCGCCACCGCTCGGGCGTCATCCGGTCCATGAACGGCTTGAGTCCCGCTTTCAGCGCTTGCCGGGTTGGGTCGTCGCCGTCCGCCATACCCATCCCTTCGACGAATTCCCGTTTATTCCGTTTAACCGCTTCCGCTTCGCGTTGCTCGCGGGAACGTCGCCGACGTGCCTCGCCCATGCTCTTCTCCTTCTTGGTGCGGACAATTGTACGGGAATCGAGGTCGAGAACGGTCGGCTCCGCGCATACGTTCCAGAGTCCGCTCCGGGATTAAATTGAGCCGGGCGCTGTCCGGGCCAGTTTCAGTCAATCGGCACCGCTATCCAAATCGCCGACAATCGTTTCAGCCCATTGCATGCAAGATCAATTCGTTGGTCAACTTTTTGAGTATCCTTTACGGATGACATGCGCCATGCTGTATGATTAGCGACCAAGTGCCCGAAACGAGGCGCCTTATCAACGGCTAGTCAATCGAACCATGGAAAAAACCTTTAGCGTCTCGGATTACCTTGCCTATTTAGCGGATGGGCTAGTACAAAATTTCAACCGAGCTAGCGCCGCAACAACGCCTGGACTTGTTGGGGGCGCCCGGGAGACTGAAGTACGCCGCCAATTGGTCGGTCTTCTACCAGAAAAGGTCACCGTTGCGACGGGATGCGTGATTGACACACATGGCGCAACTTCGGCACAAACGGACGTGATTATCCACGAGAAAGACAACTGCCCGGTTTTTTCAATCAATCAATCGCCTGAAGCTACTTACATCCCGTGTGAGAGTGTCGCTTGCATCGGCGAGATCAAAAGTGATCTTGGGACGAAAGAGCTCGAAGACGCTGTCTGGAAGATCAGGTCAGTCAAGCAACTCCGAAGAGCGGTAAATGACCCGACATGCTTTCGTCAATTCGGGAGTTCGCTAAAGATGCAGGGTGCGCCGCAAGAAATGTTTGACCCTGACAACAAGACCTCCGATGCGCCATATGGGTTTATCCTTTGCAAGAGCTTCGCACTCAAGCCGGAAACGTTAGTGAAGAACTATTGGGCGGCTTGCTCGAAAGGAGCACCGCAACACTCACCGAGCGTATTGGTCTCACTCGCGGACGGCGTCGTTATGTTTGTGGATGCGCAACGCCAATTTTTGCGCAATGCTCTGGGTGCTGCGCACGCCGCGATATTCCGTCATCCGGGGGGCGAGTTCCAATATCTGCTCAGCGAGCTTATCCACGCTTGCCAAAATGGACGTACCAGCGACGTTCTGCCTCATTATCGCTATGTGCTAGGTGCATACATGAATTCTGGGGTTCAGTGCAATTACTATCCGCTCGGCTGATTACCTGGTTCAGCACCTCCGTTTGCCGGCTGTTGTACTGAGGCGATGCTGAGCGCATTTTTTGATACGGTGGTGTCACATATTCTTAAGACTTCGCTTCGAGGTGGTCATTCGTCGAGTTGTCAAAAAGACGCAATGCGATCTCCGTGCCAAGGCTGGTATGTAGTCGGTGAAGTTTGAGCGTCCGCTTCCCGCGAAAGCGATTGTCTCTTGTGGGTCGCGTGCTGCCGATCGCGATTTTGCGAAGCTTGGGCTGCGTATGCAACCTGCCCTGTAGGGGTGCCGCGCTTGATCGCGCAGGACGGCGGATGGCGGCGGCTCGTAGCCACGGAGCGGCGGAAGCTCGGCGTTCATGCGGGAGTCTAGAAAAGGAGACGCAGGGCGTGAAAGATACCAGCGTCGCACGCTGTACGGGCCACGTCGGGCGCCCGCGCGCTTTCCTCGCGTGCGCGGTGTGCTGTGAGAAAATGCCCGCCGGCATCGGAATGAGTTCGGCGCGCATATAGACGGGCCTTTAAAACACAACGCTAATGAGCAATTTCGCGGCAAAGCAGTTTCGGGGACGGCAGTACACGTTCGAGCACCTGCAACCTTTGGTGTTGCAGCCCGTGCTCACCCCTGCCGGCGGCGATCCCGTAATCGTGCCCGTCGATGTTCAGTTCGGATGCCACTGCTTCAGCGAGGAGTTCAAGGACGCACTGCACCAGGACGAACATCGCTACTCGCACCTGGGTGAGTTGCGCGCCTTCGACGTCATTCGCTACGAATGCTCGTTGCAACTGCCAGCAATCGTAAATTCGATGCTCGGCGGCAAGATCTATTGGTGCCAGGAGAGCTACACCTATGTGACGAAGGTGACGCTTCCCGATACCGAAGGCGTGGCGCAGGATTATTCGCTGTTCTTCTCGCTCACGAAAAACGCGAATTCGGTGCGCCCGGCACTGAACATGTTCGTGAAAAGCGCCTACCTGCGGGGCCTGGCGGCCCCGTCCGGTTCGGAGGGGTGGCGTTTCCGGGCGCTGATCGGCCTGGTCTCCGGCGTGTACGAGCCGCCGAAACCCAAGCAGCGCCCGAAGAAAAAGAAGAAAGGGAAGGAAAAATAAAAAAGGCCCCGAAGGGCCTTTTCCTGACACGATTGCGTGTCAGCGGATTTCTCTTGCGCCTGCTGGTATGCAGGACCACCCGAGGGCGGCAGCACGTTCGTATCGCATCGGCTTCCCGACACTCATCCGCTCACGAAACGTCTTAGCTACGAGTGGACATATTAAGCCGATCTGCACAAAACGTCAACAACGGGTAACGGCGCCGTCAGCAACCATTAGTTTACTGCGCGGAAACCGCTTCTTGTTCATGATGCGCCTCGCGCGATTCGATGGTGCTTCTGCGGAAACGTACACCGTTGCCGCGTTCCGCGTAGACCGGCGCCCGGCGCAACGGCGCTCAGATCACCAACGCGGCCCTGTTCTCCCGGCCCACCTGGGTGATCAGCGCGCCGGCCCGGTGATGGCTGATGTGCGCATCGACGTCGAGCTGAGTGGCTCCGAGCGGCAGGCCCACCCAGGTACGCACGTGCCGGCCGGGCGGAACAAACACTTGTGCCGCACCAGTCGCAGCGCGCTCTGCGGCTCAAGCGGCGCTTGCACCCAGCGCGGCGCCGATGCCGATGCCGAAGCCGGCCAGCCCCGCCGTCAGCCAGGCCGGGGCTTTTGCCAGGGCCGTCCCAATCGCCCCAATCGCACCCGCAAGCGTCACTGTCGCGCCGAGCGTCTGCACAATCTGGCCCCTGTTTGCAAACCATTGCTTCGGTAACGCCATTTGGAATGTCCCCGAAGTTAGTTCGGGCAACAGCTTACCTCGCAACGTCCCAGCACAGCCAATTCATTGCCCGCTCCCCGGCAGTATCCTGGGACCCAATCGAAAAATCGCCACATCTGATAACTAACCTTATCAAGCGTGCTCATTTTTGTTGCTACGCGAGCGGGGGATAGCACAAATCCGGCTGTCAATGGAGCTTGACTCAGTAAGGAATATTCCTACCATTCGAGAGCAGGAGAATGCCATGTCCACCCTACACGAGTTTGCGACGCTCACGTCCAAGGGGCAGATCACCCTGCCCAAGGCCATCCGCCAGGCCCTTGGGCTCGATACGGGCGGCAAGGTCGCATTCGACCTGCACGATGATGGGCACATTACTGTCAGCCGTGCAGATGCTGACCATGAAGACCCGGCTATCGGCGCGTTTCTCGCGCTGCTGGCCCAAGACATCCAGCACGGTCGCCATATCCAGGGGGTATCTGATGATCTAGCTAAGGCTATGCTGCGGCATGCAAAATTCGCCGATCTGAGCGAGGACATAGCCGGCGACGTGGTCATCTGATGCAGCAACATGGTTGGACGCTGCTGTTCCACGATTGCATCATTGGGCAGCTACAGGCATTGCATGCTGCCGTTCAGCGGGCGGAGCAAAGCGACCCGACCGGATTCGAGTCCAATGCGAACGTCAAGTTGTTTCGCGCCCTGAGCCAGTTGATTACCGACATCGTTCCAGGCGACCCCTCGCGCGACGAGTACAGGCAGGGCAACACCCTTGGCACCGCTTACCGACACTGGCGGCGAGCCAAGATCGGACGGCGGTTTCGCTTGTTCTCTCGCTACGACTCGAAGGCGCACATCATCGTCTACGCGTGGGTAAACGATGCGGAAACCTTGCGGTCGGCCGGCAGCAAATCTGACCCTTACGCCGTATTCGAGAAAATGCTGGGTCGTGGCAACCCACCCGATGAAAGACACACTCGATAAACTACCGGCTTGGCCTGCTTCCCGTGTCAACGAATTACTGCCGCTGGCACGGCCGGCGGCTTCCCCTGTCTGCCTCATCGCCTTCATGAAGATCTCTCTAGACGAGCTGCGACAAGCTCACAGCGCCGAACTGTATCGCCTCTATCTGACCGTCGGCAGGATGCTCGACGACCCGCAGCGCGTATTGCACGTGCGTCAGCGTCTGCATCTAGGCATGAACGTCGCCTACGTCGCCGATGATCCTTTCGGTCCTCTGTGTCAGGGGCGCGTGATCGAATTGCGCACCACGCAGGCGGTCGTTCAAGATCATGCAACGGGGCGAAGCTGGGCCGTACTGTATGCGGCCATCGTGCCGGACGTTGCAAGCGCTCAACCCCAGCCCGAACCGGCGCCGCCACCGCGCGCTCGTCGTGAAGAGTTCTTCGTCGGCGACACCGTAGGGTTTACCGACAAACACCTACGCGAGCGCATCGGGACCGTCGTGCGGCTGAACCAGAAAACGGCGTCGATCGCCTGCAGCGACACCGAGGGACACTGGCGTGTCTCCTACTCCCTGTTGAGACGCATCGTCGACATCTAACTCGCGCTCATCGCACTACAGCTCTGACGGGTTCCGCGAACGGATACCGCCCATGCTGGGCGCACAAAGGAAAACCCCCGCGGACAAAAGGTCCGGTCCTGATTTCGCGCCCACCAGTCGAACACGATGACGTCCAGCTGCTGGTCCGGAACGACGCTTTCGAGACTGGTCCACGACAGTTCCAGGGAGTTGGGGACTGCCTGGGAGGCGAATACGTAGCCCGCGCCCAGTTCGACAAATTCCGGCGGCGCGATATCGATCAGCGCTTCCTGCACTTCGGCGATCCTGAAGGGTGCAACGGGAAGTCCGAACGCCTCGGCCATCGAGCTTCCCAGCCACTCTACGATCAGACTCTTGCGGCCGGCGTGGCGCCCTTTCACGAAATACAGCCGCTCGTCGTCGGAACGCGTCGACTGTCGCGCGCAACTGACTCGCGCCGAAATCCGCGTGGTCAGGGCGCAGGTGTCGTCCTGGAGGAACCGGTAGGCGCACCGTAAGCGCTAAATCCGCCACACATCGTTAGGCTTCGCGTTACCGGGTAACATGTTTCATACCATGCACTCGTCCCGCGGTAGCTTTTCGACATGTGCGCCAAGAATGCGGGCTTGCAAGGGCGAGGTCTTGGTCAGCATCAACGACCACCCTGACATCCGGCAAGCATTCGACGGCTTCCCCATGTTCGGCCTGTCAATCAGGTACAGCGTCAATAACGCAACAGGTGGAGGGGCGGCAATAAGCCGTGAACCGGTGATTACGAACTGGGAGCCGGGTACGCAGACGACGGACCTTGTCTAACCGGTCGTGTAAAGTACCGGCTTCGCGCGGTATTTGACACTCGCTGAGAGAGCAGCGAAACGCGTTTAATCATCGGAGATAAGAATGAGCGATAGCCGGTACACGTATGGTATCCACCGGAATCTGACACCCGCAGATCTGTTCACTTACGTCGCGTTAGACGAGACCCGTAAGCAGCTCGGGCTGGATGACTTGGCGGCTGCAGCCGCCGTACTGCTTGGTCAGGCCGACGTGCCAGTCGCGGGTAAGTTCGTAGGTGCGACAGTAGGCACATCCGTTGCGTCACTAACTGCCCGCGCGCTACTGCCTTTTAAGGTGCGTGTGCGTTTGCCGATGATCACGAAGGTCGGGCTTAAAGGAGTACGGATTGCCTTCACACGCAACCTCGGCGCTTTTGTTGGACGATCCATCCCGGTCATTGGGGAAATGTTTTTGGCGCGAGACGCATTCATGATCATCCGCAATACAATCGTGACCTACAACCGCCTTGCACAACCGGCCGATCGGGTGCCGCTGTGAAAGACGAGACGTGGGAACGGCTGGAGGCGTTTGCCCGAGAGGAGCTCGGTCGGCCGCTTTTTGGCGGTCGACTGGATATTCAGCCCACGTCACGCCTTGAGGATGACTTGGGCCTCACAGGGCTCGACGCCGTCGAATTCATCGATAAGTGGGCGGACTCCTTCCACGTGCAGGTGCGCGAATTTCCGTACCGGCGCTACTTTAGCCCCGAAGGCCAGCAGTTACTGTCGTCGTTCCTTGGTCTCTTCTCGGCGCGGTTTCGAAGACCGGCGCTGATGCCTTTAACGCTCGGGATGTTGGCTGAAGCGATGCGTCGCGGGCGGTGGGACACGGCCGAGGCCGAGACGATGGTCCATAGGGACAATTGAGGCGCGAAAAGCGAGCGAGGTAGGGTCACCGGAAGGTGACAATACCGTCGCGAAACGGTGCCAAATCGCGCGCGACGCCACAAAGCGTTGATGAAGCAGGACCTCGGTCGAGTTCGCGGGACGCGTCGACTGTCGCGCGCAACTGACTCGCGCCGAAATCCGCGTGGTCAGGGCGCAGGTGTCGTCCTGGAGGAACCGGTAGGCGCACCGGAACAACCCCGCCCGAAGGCGGGATCGATCCTCCTCCCTCTACCGATGGCAACCGCGACAGGTTGTCCGACCAAGGCCGGAAATCAGCTTATGTCCCCGTATTTGAAGACCCCGACACCATGCAGCGCCACCGACGCGATATTCGCGGCAGCCCGCGCGGTCATGGTCACGATATAGACCGTGCTCGATGTCGGCTTGCCCCCATGCTTGCGCACGCCTTCCGCCGTGTAGAGAAATTCGAACAGGAGCGGGATGAGGGCGACTACGTCTCGGATCGTGAACAACACGTATTCCTTATAGACGTTGCTGCCTTCGATTTTCTTTACCGATTCCTCCTTCGTCGCCTTGAAGAAAAAGCCGAGCGTCACACCGATCGCACCGGCGGTCAGCACGGATAGGATGCACATAGCCGGATACTCCAAGCCCTTAAGTCGTTGCTTCGTCCTTCCGGTCCACGTCGAGAGGTCTATAGATTCCACGCCGCCATCCCACCAAGTGAACACCCCCAGCGCGATCTTGACCACATTCTTAGCCAACACAAGGCTGAAGCTCGCGTGGATCAGCCCCTCGATCCGTTGAGCCACGTCGCGATCCGTGCCCAGCAATGCCTTCACTCTGTCATGGAAGTCGCGCTGGGAGCAAAACGCGAACATGCCGGCGGCCACCGAACTGAAGACGCTCTGCATCATGCCAACCTTGGCCATGTACACCCTGTCGAGCGGGCTCTGCCGTCCCTTTCCTACGGTGGCGATGTCGTAATATCGGGCGTCCAACAACGTCTCGCATACGATGGTCAGCGCACGCGCGCCCATGTAGACGACTTCGACGACCATCCTGCTCTGCGGCACGTCCACCGCAGCCGACAGCTTGTCTCCCGCGTCCGTGTCGGCGCCCACTTGCAGCATCGCCCCCGGTCCGAAGGATTCCGCGCGCTCGCCAGCTTGCGAAAGTGCCTTCGCGTCGCTCGCGAAGTTCCGCGCATCGCCGTCGACCAGCAGCGTGACGAACGCATACAACGTGTTGAAGAAGACGCCCAACCCGAGGCAAATCAGGCTCAGGAGCGACAGGTCGTCGCCGGTAATCCACTTGTACAGTTCGCTGATGAACGGAACGTAGATCGTCGTTTCGAGGATGCCGAGGATCGCGTCCACCACCTCGGCGACAGTGCCGCACGCGTCCGCCAATTGGTTGGCGAATGCGTTCATGTCGACTGCAACGGCCTTCTTCAAGCCCTCGACCAATTTCGTCACGAGATCGCCAGGCGAAAGGTCGAGCACCGAGCCCGCCAACCCGATCAACACGTTCTCGATCCCGGCAACCGGATTGCTGTCCGAACATGTCAATTCCGGTCCTTGCAAATCGCCTCCGCTCGAGCTGATCTGGCCTGTCTTCGTTTTCTGCAACATGGAATTCGCCTGCACCCCATCGGAGCCGGCCACGACGGGCGAGTCGCGCCCCCCGCCCTCGCGGATGCGGTCGTTGAGGCTGCCTTGGCCGGACGGAATCGACGTCGGATTGCCGGCGATCGCGCCGAATATCTGCTTTAGGAGCGCCTTGTTCTTGAGCGTTTTGCTTTGCATCTTGAACGAGTCGCGCAGCAAGACACGGAAGTAGCGTTGCGCCTCGAGAATGGCCCCCCAATCGAACAACGCGCGCAAGAAGGCGATGACCTTCTTGATCGCGACGGCGATCTGCTCGAAAAAGCCCGCCACCGCTTTCAAGGCGTCCTGGACGGTTGCCACGACCTTATGCACGACGTGCTTGATACCGTCGACCATGGTGGTGATGGCAACCTCCACGGCTTTGCCGATCGTCACCGCGATGCTCTTCGCACCCTCGTAGACGTCGGTTGCGACATCCTTGACTGCGGACCACGCGTCGTCGAACCAACCGCCCAGCATGGGCGACGCATGCAGCATTGGAGTCGGCACGCCGCGCGCGAGCATGACCTCGCCCTCGGTGCGAAGGGGACGATAGCTGTACCCTTGCGGCCCGCCGGCTTCGATGACGAAACCCATCGCACCGCCCAAGGAGCGGCGGAAGGCATCGGGGTTGGCCGGCGCGACGCGTGGCGTTCCCGCCATCGTGCGCAAGAGCGCTACGCGATCGGTCTGCGCCCCACCCTCCTCTTGGTGCATAGCCGCGATGCGCGGCTGCTGCATCGTGCCGTTCTCGCCCGCCATCAACAGCGCGACATCCTCTCCGTTTTCCTGAGCGCGCATCTGCGCGAGTTTGCGGCGCGCTGGCGAGACGCGGTTGCGCAGCATCACATGATCGTCCTCGGCCTTCACCGACGACGCCACCTGCCTCACCGCTTGCGAGATGTCGCCGGCATGCTCGTGATGTTCGCGATTCAGGAGCGTCTCGCCTTTATCGTCCTTCCCGCCGTCCTCCGGTCGTCTCCAATTGGTCACCCTTGAACGGGTCATGTCATCGGCCTTGATGGTCGAGAGCTGCTTTTGTGCGTCCTGATCGGCCTCGATGACGATGCGGTCGTTGCGGTGCATGAAGCCGGCGCGCGCGTAGAGCGTCGGTGCGATCAGCTCGTTCGCTTCCATGACCACCGTCATTTCGCCACTCGGCTCGCATTCCAACGTGACGGAGCGCTCGCTGTTGACCGTGTGCCGGACGCCGTCGATCTCGATTGTCGCCGTCGTCGACGCCCACAGGGTGATCGGTTCGCGCGCTCGGATGGTGTCGTTGAATTCGCGCGCGCGCAGCACGATGCGCCAAGTGGAGCGGTCCTTCTTGTGATCGACCTTGTCGCCGCGGGTGTAATGGTAGTCCTGAATCAACTTCGCCTGCGCCGTCAGCGTCGGCGGTGCCGGCTTGGCCAGCTTCTGATTGTCGATCAGCACGCTCACGTGGAACCGCTCATTGACCGGCATGAACGACGCCCACAGGTCGAGCGAAGGACCATGGCCGCGCTGCGACGAGGTCACGTTCAGCTTGAGCGCGCCGTCAGCGCCCGTGATCGCGGAAAACACCCGCGCTGCGCCGACGCTTTGCACGACCGGGTCGGGCTCGGTGCCCGGTTTGACGCCCAGCACCTCGGTACCGTCGATCCAAATCGAAGCGGGATCGCTCGGCCGGCGCAGGATGTACCACATTTCGATGCGCCTGCCGGCCATACCGCTGCCGTCGGCAGCGCACACCTTGGCAGTGAGCGAGTAGGTAGTGGTGCCGTCCTCCTGCACCTGCGAAACCGAGGCGGCAGTCGTCACATGCGGGTAGTTAGGCTGTGTGAACGGCAGGTCGGTCAGCCACCACGCCGGCGCGTCGTCCGTGGCCGGCAGCGCCAATCGCCCGCTATGCCCCTGCAAGGCCGAATCATGCACGGCTTCGTAATCGAAGTTCCAGTACGCCAAAAGATCGGGTTCGTCGCCGCGCAGCTTGATGTGCATGCGCGAGGTGATTTCCGGCGCCACCAGATACGTATCCCACACGCGCACTTCGGCGATCATGCCGAGGAATGGCCGGGCCGCGCCGAGATTCTCGCCCACGGTCGCACCGACATAGGCCCTCACCCCCGATGCGGCTACGCGCGGGGCGCACGGCTCGGGCAAGCTTTCGACCTGCACCGCCTTGCCGTCGACATATAGGATGATCTGATCGGCGCTCCCCGCGGCCTCGCCACGCACGGCCGGGCGACGCGATACGGCGAGGTGGTGCCAACGTCCATCGCCGATTTCGGTCTTGGCTTTGACGTGCACGCCGCTCCAATGCCCATCGTCTCTCGCGCTAGAGGAATAGTGAACGGTGCCGTCGGCATCCAGCCAGAGGTTGATGTCGAAGCCCGATTCCTCAGTCGGCACGATGCCGACGATGCCTCCGCCCGCGCGAGTAGCGGCGTCCCCCGTCAATCGAGGTACGTTGACCCACGCTTCGACGCAGCTCTGATGCACTTGCATGAGGGGCAGGGTCGCACCGTCGGTGTTGGTGTCGATCACGGCGTATTGCTTGCCGTCGGCGATCGGATTGCCTCGGCGATCGAGATTCAACCGTAGCACCGTGGTCTCGCCGAACACCATGCTGTGCATTGCGCCGTCGAGTTCGAAGTCGAGCGCGTTGGCGATGGTGTCGCGGCACCCGGTGTACACCGTTCCCGCGTAGACGGCCGGCGTACCGATGGCACCGTTCTCGGCGTGATATACGCCGAGCAGACCGCCGGTCTCGCCGGAGAGCGCGGCGATGGTGCCGCTACCCGTGGTGCAGATGATGCGCGAGGCTCGATCGAACACCGGCCGGTTGACCGCGTTCCAGGCACCAGCCTTCTTCGCCGGCAGCGTGGTGCTCCACGTCGGTGAAAGGTCGCTCAAGCTCAGCCCGAGTACCTTGCCGGTTTCCGTGCCGATCACGAGCAAGTCATCGTCGAGCGATGCCGCAAGGCCAGTGGGCTTGTTCTCCAGCTTGGCCGAGACGGCCAGGGGCATCCCTCCGATCGAGCCGACGTCGAGCTTGCACACGACATCGTCGGCTACCGAGAAAATCCACGAGCCAGCGGCGCAAAACGCATCCGCCCCAACGCTACGCCGTCCTGTCTCGCGCGCTGTCTCGCAGTCGACCAGGTGCAGCGTGAAGCTGCCGCTCGCCTGCGTCAGCACCAGCAGGCCCGCACTGCAAAAAACCAGGCGGACGGGCGTGCCAGGCAACGACATTTCGACACCGGCATCGGCTTCGCGCGCACAAATGACGACGCTCGTCCGTCCGGCCCCAGTCGCTGCCGCGATGTAGTTAGCGTCTGTCGCCGGCGCAGGCAATGCCTCGTCGTGGTTGTGATGCATCCCCGCAAACGCCGGCAATTGAATTTTCGCGCCGCTTTTTGCGTCGATGCGGACCAGCGAATCGTCCTGCGTCAACACCAGAAAGCCGGAACCGTCGGCCACCGGGTCGGAGATGCGGCTTGCCACATCCATCGACCATTTCCGGCGGCCATCCTGCGCGCCGACCGCATAGAGGACGCTGCCGGTCGAAAATGCCACGATTCCGTTGCTTGAGAGCGCCGGGGAGCCGACGACCTGCGATTGCCCGCGCGCACCCCAGGTGTTGGCATACGGCCACTGCTTGGCCGATTCACGCAGCAAATAGGGAAATGCCGAGCGATCCATGCTCAGGTCGGTCGGACGCGATGCACGATGGGTGAATCGCGCCCTGACACGATGGCCGGTCGCTGCATTGTGCGGCTCGATCGGTTGCTTGTCGCCGGGCGAATGCACTTCGTCCAAGCGCCACAGGCCAAGCAACTGAGGCTCGGCCCCCATCAACGTAGCCTTGCGGTTGGTTTCGATCAACGCGGCTTCCATGGCGCAATTCCACAACCTGACTTCGCGAATCAGCCCCGAAAAGAAGCAGCTCGGTTCGACGCCCTGCTCGGGCACGAAGGCGCCGATGACGAGGGCCGTTTTGCCGCCGATCGCGAGCCGCGGAATACCTTCGGTTTCGGGCAGCCTTACTTCCTGAGCAATACCGTCAAGCACGATGAGGTAAGTGTCGTTGCGCCGCACCAGCGCGACGTGGTGCCAGTTGCCGTCGCATGCTCCAGTGGCGTTCGTCCTGCCTACACTTTGGCGCTTACCGTCCGAGGAAAAAACTGCGACGCGAATCTGGCCGTCGGGCGTCAGATTGAGTCGGAAGCCATGTGCATTCGCGTCCTTCGTCGTCGGATAGCCGCAGAGAATTTCGCCGCCGACGCTGCTGCGAAACCAGGCCTCGACCGTGAAGTTGCGCAGGCCGAAGTCGAACTGCGTACCGTCGGGCCGGATATCGATCATCGAGCCGACGCCGTCGAAATAGGCAGCGGCTTGCGTCGCCAAGTAGGGGCGCGCCGAGATGTTGCCGGCTTCGTCGGCCAGGAACAGAGCGCCGTTGGCGATCACCGCCGGCTGGGTACTCGGCAGCCCCGGCAGCGCGCAGGCAACACCGACGGCGTTGCCGTTTTCGACCCTGAACCGCTCCAGCTGGCGCCCATCGTCGGTCTTGATGTGGACCACGCCGTCGATGATGTTGGGTTCGCCGGGCGACTTCAGCTTGCGACGCCACGGGATGCTTCCGTCAGCCAGCGACACGCAGATCAGATCGCCTTGCGAATTGGCTGCAATGGCGACGCCAGCCGAGAGGCTGTCCGCTTGCGTCCGCGCTTCGGCGTCGGCGGCTCGCAACTGGCCCTGCGCAGTGACGCGGGGGCGAGCGGCCCGCAGGTTGACGACCTTGGTGGCAGAGTTCGTCGTCGATGGAATATGGATCGCCGGCGTATGCCAGTCGACGTTACCGGCTTCGCGCGGCTCGATCTTGAAGCGCTGCTTGCCGTCGTTGATGTCGACGCCGTATAGGAAACGCCCCGAAGCCAGCACGACGCTTTTTGCCGCACGCGGAGCAACGACCCCTCTGATCGTGTCGCCTGTCGGGGCGAACGTCCAACGCGTATCGCCTGAACGCAGGTTGACGCCGTGCAGTTTGCTGCCGGCGGCGAAGAATACGGCATCCTCACCATAGCTTGCCGGTCCCGGGCTGCTGCGCGAGATTTCGACCGGATCGAACGCCTTGCGGCCCGTAGCTGCGAAGAAGCCGGCGACCTTGGAGGTACCCTTCTTCGGATCCAGGTAAACCGCCATGACTACGCCACGATGCGCGATCAGCGAGCTTGCCTTACCCAGCTTGGGCATCGGCCAATTCGGCAAGGGTACGCCATCGGCCAAGCGCAGGGCGCAAAGCTTGTCGCCGTCCATCAGATAGAGCGCACCGTCACAGGCCGTCACGCGTGGCGCGCCGCCGCGGGGTTCCGTCAGTGCGAAGAGCCACCCGGCCCCGTCTTTCGACGCGCGGGCGCGTTGCCCGTTGTAGATGTCGACGGCGAATACCTTACTGTCGACGACACCGAGCAGCTTGTCGCCGGCACACATCAAGGGTGAAGTCAGCGCCCCGAATTCCGCCTCGTATGTCCACATCGGCGCCAGCGCTTGCGCACCCAGCCCATCTTCGTAGAACGATTCACTCATGACATTGCTCCTTACGGACGGCCCCAATAGCAGGCGAAAACTTCGATTTTCATGACGGGCGTCTTCCCCGGTTCGAGCGCGACGGGCGGACATCCTACGGACACGCGGGTGAAACTGCGCCGTGCGCTGCGTTGAGCTTTGGCGCGTTGCGCCTGTGCGTGGCAAGATGCTCCGTGGACCGTCGCCGTGCAGCGCTTGGAAGCCGCATCGAGAATGGTGGCATCGAGCACCGCGACGCCGTTCCCATCGGTCTGGATTTCCCTTTCACCTCCAGGCGACAACACGAGCGTCAGGCGTTCGTTGCGCAACGGCTCCGGAGGCGAGACGGACACCGGGCCGGTATCGAATCCCTCCCTTCCCTCGGCCCATTCCAGCTCGATCCGGACTCGGACTGGAACGGTGCGCAGCGTCATCTGGTCGAGCGCGCCCTCGGCCGTTGCACTGAGCGCGCGCTGCGTGTCGGCACTCAAGACGAACTTCGCCAACGCATCTGCAGCTTGACCGACCACCTGAGGAGCCGGCACGTGCGCTGCGTGCAGCATGTCGCTTCGTGTCAACGCGTCCAATTGCCGAGAGATCGCGGCGAGCGCATCTCCGGGGAACGCTGAGGGCTGCGCGGCGCCGCTCTCGAGTGCTAGCGGGCCAGCGGCGCGAACCATGCAGTACAGATGCCCGCGGTTCACCAACGGACGATGGCGTATCCAACGAATGGGAAACTTGTCGTTTTCCCAGTTCTTGATCACGCCCGTATCGAGCACGATGGCCGGTGGCGGATACGACGCAGGATGGAACGCGGGGGTGACGTCGATGGTGTTGGCTAGTAAGCCGCGTACACCCAGCGGCGTATTGCTCGATTGGAACGCGTCTATTTCCAGCACGGCCAGGGGCGCGTCACGCTCCCCGGTCGGCAGGAATGCAACATGCACCGGACGCGCGTTGTCGCGCACTCGCCATCGGTCTCTTTGAACGACGTTGACGCCGTAGGCATGCAGACGCGTGCGAGTGCCGTCCGAGAGCAGAACCAGCTTTTTGTCATGATCGACCTCGTAGCTCGCCCAGCCTTTGGAGGGCGCGGCCACTGTTTGCGACAACGGAGAGGACGGGTCGACGTCGGTCACGAAAAAGTCCGCCCCGAGGATACCGCCGCCCATCAGCTGTTTTCCGTGGCAGGAGAGCGGCAACACCTTGTCGGCATTCGGCTTTCCCTTGCCCGTCCATCCTTTTCGCTGATCGAGGTCCGGCTTGGTCGCGTCGAGGACGGCAATGCCGCCTTCTTCAGTCACGTAGTACAAGCTGCAGGAATAGGCGCTCGAACCTTCTTTCCATTCCCCGAGTGCAAGTTCGGCCCGCAGGGGCGCGATATCTCGGTTCACGGCTGTCACCGATCGTAGTCCGATATCCATGGCATACACGGTGCCGTCCAATCCGAGCGCAAACAGCATCGCCCCGGCCGAACCCTCGCTTTGCTGCTTGCGGACCACCGGCGCCGAGTAGACGACCTTGGACACCGATTTGACGGTCCGCTCGAAGTCGGCTCGTGTTTCCGCTACGACGTGTTCTGCGGTGCCCTCGATCTCGAGCAGTCCGCGCACCCTGTCGGCCGTTTCCGCTGCATTGGCCGGCACGATGCCCGCCGCGCCGTCTTTCTCGAACTCTTCCAACACCGTTGCCCACGCAAGCCGGTTGCGCGCCGCCGTCAGCTTGGCGCGCAGAGGCGCATCGTCATTGGAATACACGTAAAACTCGTCCGGCGGACCGGCCGTTTCTCCGGCCTCCGGCGACCAAGTTTGGTGAGTGGAGAGATTGTGCGCGGCATACACGCGCTCGTCCGTCAAGGAATAGGCGACCAGGACGGGGCCGTCTTGAAAGTAGAGTTCGGAATGGTTCACGCAAAAGCCGGCGATGCCGTCGCCGCGTCGCGTGGTGAGGGTTTTCAGCACGGCCGGCCGGTCTTGCAGCGCGAATATCGCAATCGCGCGCGGCCCGCCGGCAACGAGCATACTGCCCGACTGGGCAAGCACCGGGGCGAACGGCTTTTCCCCGGGAAGGACGCATTCCGCTTGCATGTGGAGCGGCGCGAATTGCGGCGTCAACTCGATTGACGTTGGCATTGATCGTCTCCGATGTGGCGAAAAAAAAATCGTCAGCTAAACGACAAGTGGGGAAAAGACCCGACTCGATCCCGAGCGGCATAGAGGCCGCGTTAAAACGGCATCTCAAACGTCACCCGCACCCCTTGCTGCAATCCCCCCATGCCGAACGCCACGCTGTAATCGAGCCCGAGGGTGAGGGTCCCTGCGACAAACTTCGCGCCCAGGCCCATTTGCACGCTGTCTTGGCTGTACGGGCTGCCGCTCACCGTGTAAGCAGGGCCGAGCGAGGCAAGGTCCGCATAGGCCAGACCGGCGTTGCTCCGGCCGTTGAATTCGTGCTGGTACTCGATGCGCGCGTACGGCAACACCATTCCCCACTTCGTCTTACGCGCGAACTCGGTCCGAAGGCCCAAGGTGCCCGACACCGTGGTGACCGTCTGCGCGAAGTACGTCAGCGCGTCGATGCCCGCACCCGTTTCAGAGAACCGATTCAGCGTCGATTCCGACACCGATAGACGCCCGTATGGCGAGATCAGCCAGTCGCTGTCCCGATGTTCATAGCCGGCCGACACCGAAGCGAACACCTGGTGGCCGTTGCGCTTGCCGACAGCGAACTCGTTATCGTCGGTCACCCACCGGCGCGAGTCGAAGCCGAGCGTGCCGAAACCGGCCACGCCGTCGAGGAACAGCGCAGGCATCGGCCGGTAACTGCCGTACAAGGCGACGCTATAGGCGTCACCCGTGCTCTTGGTGCCGTCGGAGCCGATATCGGTGGAGTCGTGTCCATAGCCGAAGCCCGCGCCGACCGAGACTTGGTCCGACACGCGGTAATCCGCCCCCGCCGTGATCCCTCCTGTAGTGAAGCGAAAGCCCGAACGCTGCGCGCCGGTATTGGCGAATCCGAAATCGAGCGTGCCCGCGCTCCAGAAGGCGAGGTCCGATGGGTTGGCTTGCGCGTCTGGGCGGTCGGAACCCGGGCCTGCATCGACATGGCTCTTGTCATTGTTCGCGTCCTCGTTGCGCTTGCCGCGCGCCGGTGTCGGCGCGCCGATCGTGCTGTCGCCCCGCAGGCAAGCGGTGCGAGCGGCGGTATCGAACACGTTCTGGCAGCGCGTTCTGGGATCGCCGCCCGGGCTCGGCAAGGCCACGGCGATGCCGTTGCCGGACGGTGCCCGCCCGGTGCCGTGCAAGGCTTCGAGGCGCTGATCGTAGTTGCCGATCTGTGTGGTGGCAAAACGCTGCGCGGCCTGGATCTGCGCATAGATCAAACCGCTGACGTCCGGGTCCGTGGACGGATCCTTACGCGGCACTACGCTGACCTGAATCACGGCCGGCGCGGACGTAGAGACGGCATTGGACAGCGTATAGCTCACGACGGCCGTCCCGCTGAACGTGCCCGCCGGTATAAAGCTGAGCAGATAGACCGGTGCCGCCGCCACCGCGGCCTTGACGCTCGCCCCTGTCCGCGCCCCTTGCTGCACGATCGTGGCCGTGCCGGCATTGGGCGGGACGATAGACACGATGGCCGCGCCCGTGAACGGACCACCGGTGGCACCGTCGGTGAGGTCGATGTTCACCGCCTGCCCCTCTGACGTACTGGCCTGCTTTTGCGCGACGGCGACCGGCACCGTATTGACGGTCACCGTTACCAAAATGGGGGCCGAGGCGCCGGCCGTATTGACCAACGCATAGGCAAAGCTGATGTTGCCCGACGTCGTGGGAGCGGGGGTGTAGACGATGTCGGTGCCGTTGACCGCGGCGGTGCCGCTGGCCGGCGCCGTCACGATGGTCACCGAACTAAATGGCCCACCGGTGGCGTTGACTGTGGCGTGCAGCGTCACCGGCGCCGCGGACGTGATCGTTACGGCGATCGGCGGCGCGGTGCCGACGCTTTGGCCGACCGCGATAGCGTAGACGCGTGTACCGCTGTATGGCGCGCCGCTGCCCTTGCTGCTGTCCGTGGCCCGGATCGTGAACGTGCTGGTGCCCAAAGCGGTGGGCATCCCACTCAAGACGCCGGTAGTGCCGTTCAAGCTCATGCCCGGAGGCAACGCCCCGGAAGCGACGGCGTAGGTGTAAGGCCCCGTGCCGCCGCTGGCAGCGAACGTTTGGCTGTAGCTCACGGCGAACGCTGCTCCGGGCACAGTAGCCGGGGTCAACGCAATACTGGCCCCCGCAATCGTGACGCCGTACGCGCGGCTAGCGGCAAAACCATGGGCATCCGTTGCCGTAACGGTGAAGGTGAAACTGCCCCCCGCCGTCGGCGTGCCGGAAAGCACACCGGCACTGCTGAGCGAGAGGCCGGCCGGCAGCGCGCCGCTGGTGATCGCGAAGGTGTAGGGCGCCGTACCGTTGCTTGCAGTAAGCGCCTGGCTGTAGGCCGTGTCGATGGCTGGGTTGCCGAGCGTAGCCGGAGCCACCGTCACCGAGGGCGCACCGACCGTCAACGTGTATGTGCTGGACACGGCATAGGGGCCCGTGCCCGAACTACTGTCGGTGGCGGTGACGGTGAAATTGACCGCGCCGGCCGTGGTCGGCGTGCCCGACAGCGTGTGGCTCGCTGCGTTGAATGACAGGCCGGTGGGCATTGTGCCGGAATTGACCGTCAGCGTGTAGGCGTAGGGACCGTTCCCGCCGCCAGCGGTGAAGGCTTGGCTATAGCTTGAGCCGGCCGTCGCCGTGAGCCCGGTGGCGGACAGCGGTGTCATCGTTAGCGAGGGACTGCCAACGGCCAACGCATAGGCCCGGCTGCCAGTGAACGGGCCCGTGCCCGTACTGGAATCGGTGGCACTGATCGTGAAGCTGAAACTGCCGCCGGCGACGGGCGTGCCCGACAGGGCGCCGTTCGAGGATAGTGTCATGCCCGCCGGCAGAGAGCCGCTGGTCACCGCGTAGATGTACGGCGCGATGCCGCCGCTGGCCGTCACCGCTTGGCCATAAGCCGTGCCGACCGTCGCGCTCGGCAGCGTCGCCGGACTCAGCGCGATCGTGGGCGCGGCGATGTTGAGGCTGTAGCTTTGCGTGCCAGTGAACGGCCCTGTGCCGCCGGAACTATCGGTTGCCCGCACCTTGAAAGTGAAGGTGCCGCCGGCCGTGGGTGTGCCCGATAAGATGCCGCCGGACGACAAACTCATGCCCGTGGGCAGCGCGCCGGCTGTGATCGCATAGCTATAGGGTGCGGTACCGCCGCTGGCGCTCACCGACTGCGACGAGGCGATGCCGGTCGTCGGGTTCGTCAGCGAACTGGGTGAGAGCGAGATGGTCGGCGCCGATATCGTCAGATTGAGCGTACCGCTCGTGGCCGAGAACGGCCCCGCCCCCGTGCTGCTGTCGGTAGCCGCGACCGTAAAGCTGAATGAACCCGTGGAGGTTGGTACGCCGCTGAGCGTGCCGGCGCCGCTGAGCGTGATGCCGGGCGGTAGCGTCCCAGCGGCGAGCACATAGGTGTATGGTGCGGTGCCGCCGCTGGCGGAAGCCACGGACTGGCTGTATGCCGCCCCCACCGAGCCGGCTGCGGGCGAGGCGGGCGCGTAGCTGACTGCCGCGGGAGAGACTGTGATGGTCACTGTCGCAGGCGACGATGTTCCCGCGCCGTTGGTGGCCGTGTAAGTGAAGCTGTCGGTACCCGAATAAGAAGCGTTGGGCGTGTAGGTGATGCCGATGCCGCTGGCCGTCGCAGTCCCGTGCGCCGCCGCGGTCGCCACCGCCACCGATGTTGCCGCCCCCCCCGAGAGGTTGAGCGTCACGGCATTGCCGGTACTGCCATGCGCGACCGTCGTGCCGACCGCACCGGCAACGGGCGGCTGCACATACGTGAACTGGTCGGCCCCACTGGCGGCACTGGTCCCGTAGGCTGTCGTCACGACAATATCGACGGTACCGCTACCGGCCGGCGCGGTCGCGGTGATCGAATTCGCGCTGTTGACCGAAAACGACGAGGCACTGGTGCTGCCGAATTTAACCGTCGTTGCACCGGCGAAGTTGGTACCGGTGATATTGACTGTCGTCCCGCCGGCCGCCGGGCCGTTACCGGGCGAAATACTGCCGACCGCGGGCGCCGGCACGTAAGTGAACTGATCCGAGCCGCTGTTCGCGCTCGTGCCACCGGGCGTCGTGACCGTGATATCGACCGTGCCGCTGCCGGCCGGAGAAGTCGCGCTGATCGACGTCGCGCTGTTGACCGTGAACGATGTTGCGCTGGCACCGCCGAACTTCACCGCAGTCGCACCGGCGAAGTTGGCGCCCGTAATGGTGATCGACTGCCCGCCTGTCACCACTCCGGTACTTGGCGCAATACCGCTGACCGTCGGCGCCGGCAGGTAAGTGAACTGGTCCGAGCCCCCGGCGGCACTCGTGCCGTTGGGCGTCGTGACGGTGATATCGACCGTTCCGCTGCCGGCTGGCGCAGTGGCGGTAATCGACGTCGCGCTGCTAACGGTGAACGACGTGGCATTGACACTGCCGAACTTCACCGCCGTCGCGCCGGTGAAATGAGTGCCCGTCACGGTCACCGACGCGCCGCCAGCCGCCACGCCACTGCCAGGCGAAACCGCGGTAACCGCGGGCGGCGGATTATAGGTGAATTGATCGCTCGAACCGACCACGCTCGTTCCGCCGGGGGTCGTCACGGTGATATCCGTCGTGGTGTTGCTCGTCCCGGCGGGCGCGGTCGCGGTAATCGACGAATCGGAATTGACGATAAAGGACGCGGCGCCGGTCCCGCCGAATCGGACCGCCGTTGCTCCTGTAAAAGCGGCCCCGGAGATGGACACACTGATCCCGCCGGCCGCCGGGCCAGAAGAGGGCGAAACGGATGACACGGTCGGGACGACGGCGCTAACCGTGATGGTGACCGTGTATGGAACGTAGTTACTGTTCGTGTCCCACGCGTAGTACGTTGCCGTATCCGTACCGTAAAACCCCACCTTCGGGGTATAGGTGAACTGGTCTTGGACGCCGGGATCGCTGGGCGTCAGAGAGCCGCCCTGACTGGTCGTTATCGGGTTGCTGAATTGATTGACGTCGCTGTAGATCCCACTGTTGAAGGGATCGCAACCGGCCAGATTGGCCGGTTGCGTACCTGTCGGGCTCCATACGACCACGTCCCCGACTTGATTTTCGTTCGCAGTGAAGGAGCAGGTCGCACTGGCGACGGCCGGAAACAGCAACGTCGCGCAAGTGGCGACGAGGACGAGAATCCGCGATAGATAAGATTTGCCGTGCGCGACGACAGCGCGTACGGCATTTCCCCGATAGCCCATTGTGGCGGCCTTCTTATTGTTTGCGCCTGATCAGCGCGTTAGTTGTCGATGGGCGTGCAGGGTCCCCTGCGCTTATCGCGTCACCCCAAGATGCGACGAAACGGGTCATCACGGGCGGCGACGGCATGCAACGTCAAGCGATGGTCTGCGAAACGCATGGCTACACGCATCCCGGTTCAGGCTTGCACCGTGAAGCATGCCTGGTAGCGATGGCCGTCGGCGAGCTTGGCAATCGGCACCAAGAAGATGTACTGCTCCCCCAGCTGCGGGTGTCGCAGCCTATAAGTGGCCTGCGGCAACGGCGTATCGGATACGTCGGTGAAGAACAGCGAGAAACTGCGGTAGTCGCGCTCTTGCACGGCGCTGTCCTCGACGGACTCCAACCGCAAGATGGTCTCTTGGCGCTCGGGAAGTTCGACTGAAAAGAGCGTGTCGACTTGGGGCTGGAACTGTGTTGCGGTGAAGGTCATGGCTGAGGACTCGGCGATGGCGGAACAACGGTCAATACGAACATGGGCTGCCGGCTGGGATGCGTATGCACAGCGGCGGGGTCATGCGCCGTCCAGGGCGATACAGAAATTCAGGCTCGTATACGGCTGCCTGTTTTCGTGCGGGGCACTGCCGCCGAAAGTGCCGACCGAGGCCGGCGACAATTGGGTGAGTGCCGGAGCGGGCACCGAGCCGGTGGCAATGAAGGCGCAGGCGTTGGCATCGCTCATCCGTGCAGGCAGACGGTTGGTCGGCTGGCTGGAGGCCGGCCTCGCGGCGTCGGCATAGACGGTGTGGGTATGCGCCGGCAGTTCTTTCTCCGTGAGCTGTACGGTGCTTACGCCTTGCGGATTGTTTAGGCCGCCGGCGTCCGGCGCCATGACGGCCCGGCCGCGCAGATCGGGCAAAGCGAAGTTGTTGATCCCGTCACCGCCATAGAGCACGCCCAGAACCGAAAATAGCTTCGCGTTTTGTTGAAGCGGAATCAGTTGGCCATCGCAGTGTGCCCAGCCGGCGGGAGCGAAGTCGAAGCCGAAAATGCGGATCTCACCGCGGAATTGATCTGCCATGTCTTGCTCCGAATTGCCGCCCCTACGAAGGAAACGTCCCCGAGACGGCGATGATGTAGTTGATCGACAGCGTGCGCATCTTATTGGTGTGCGACTGTCCGCTTCCTATCGAGCCGAATGCCTGGCTACTCAATGCCTTCATCTGCGAGGAAACGGCCTGGCCGTTGTCGTAAAAGAGCGATGCGGCGGCCTGTGAATCCTGATCCTGGCTTATCGCGCCAAGCGTCAACGTCGGCCCGGGCGCGACCGTATCGGCAGTGTTGTTGCTGGCATTGATGGTATGGGCATGCGCGGGCGTCTGCGCAACCGTCAGAGTGACATCCGTCACGCCGAACTGTTGCCCCATGATGCGGCGGGAGAGTCCGGGGCCGGTGCCCTGGCCGACCGGCAGCTTTCCACGCAAGTCGGGCAGATAAAACGTCTCGACGCCGTCGCCGCCATACGTGTTGCCGATCAGCACGAACAACTCGGGGTAGTCATTAATGCTGAGGGCCGAGCCATCGCACATCAGCCAACCAGCCGGGGCAGCGTTGCCACCGAACATTCGGATTTCGCCGATACACCATTCGGGCATGGTCAGCTCCTGATCGGGTACTCGCCAGCCAAGGCGATGATGTAGTTGAGCACCAGCGAAGGCTGAGTGTTCTCGTGCGCAGCGCCCGCCCCCACGGAGTCGCACATGTTGGCGGCCAGTGCGGTCAAGTTCTCCGCGGCCACGTAGAGCGCCCGGCCAGGCGTGCTGCTCGAAGGCGTGGAAGCGTTGTAGACCTGGCTCGCAGCGAACAGGTGATCCGGCGTCGTGCCGATGCTGATCGACGTGCCGGGCGTGCTGGACGCGTTAAATGGATGGTTGTGCGTCGGCATCTGGGCGGCGCCCAACGTCACGGTTTCCAGCCCACCGGTGGCGCCTTGGGGATGGTCCGCATCTCGATGCACGGCGACGCGCCCGCGTAGATCCGGTAGCGCGAAGGTGAGGTTCCCGTCGCCGCCGTATCGTGTTCCCAGCAACGTAAAGAGCCGCCGGTTCTGATCGACACGCATCAGCGCGCCGTTACAGAGGGCCCATCCCCCGGGCGGGAATGCAAATGCACACAGCCTGACTTCGCCGAAAAACGGTTCCAAGGGTGGTCTCCTTGCACAGGTGAAGGTTGCCGAGATAAAGGGCAGACCAGTCAGTGCAAAACGATGCACTGGCGCTGTGCTCCCCATAGGACGGCCACCTCGCCACTCGTGGGGGGTGGGTTGGTCTATTACTTTTTTTGAAAGCGATGGGCCGATTATATTGAGCACAACCCGGATCGCTCTGTAGTACAAATGCGCTACACGACGCAGCCGCCCCGCCCCTTTACAATCGCGCCATCATGCAAACCGCTCGAACCGGCTCCGCGCCGCCCCTCATCCACGTCGTCATCGTCGAGGACGATCCCGGCTTTTGCGAAGCTGTGGGCCGGGCCGTCGAAGCCGCCCCCGACATGCGGCTGGCGGGCGTCGCGGGCACGCGGGCCGAGGGCCTCGCGCTGCTGCAGGCGCCCCCCGCCGACGTATTGCTGGTCGATCTCGGCCTGCCGGACGGCTCCGGTATCGATGTAATCCGCGCGGCCGTGCGGCAGTGGCCGAGTTGCAACATCATGGTCAGCACGAACTTTGGCGACGAGACGCACGTCATGCGCTCGATCGAGGCTGGGGCGGCCGGCTATCTGCTCAAGGACAGTTCGCCCACCAGGATGACCGACGAAATCCGCAGCCTTGCTGGCGGCGGCAGCCCGATCAGCCCCATCATCGCGCGGCAGATTTTGGCGCGATTCAAGCAGAGCCCTCCCGACGCCGTCGTCGCTCAGGAATCGGCTGCCGCGTCCGCGCCGTTGCTGTCGGCACGCGAGAAGGAGGTCCTGGATTACATCACCAAAGGCTTCACGACGCAGGAGATCGCCCGGTTGATGGAGCTATCCCACTTCACCGTGCGCAGCTTCGTCCGCCGCATCTACAGCAAGCTTGAAGTCACCTCCAAGGCGGAAGCCATCTATGAAGCTAGGTCATTGGGGCTTTTAGCTGACTGAGTTAAACTCGAATGCGCCATCTGCCTCACTCCAATCGCGTATTTCGATGTTTTCAGCATTGCGACATAGACGCCGCATCAGATCCCGCGCCCCGCGTATCGCGCCACCGCTCAATATCCGGACGAGGTGATATCTTGAGATATCGGCCCACGCCGTGGCTTGCCAATGCCGTGCTCGTCTTTTCGGTGGCGCTGCTGATTGCAGCCGGCATCTGGTACGTCTCCGCCGACGGCGTCCAGCCGTCCAATGCGAGCGTGCATCTCACACACGCCCAGTGGGAGACGACGAAGGCGAGCGGCATGACGCTGCCGCCGCTCACGATCAACGTGCGCGACCTGCCCGATGCTTGGCAACCCATCGTGCTGCCCCAGGCCATGCCCGCGATCCGCCCCAAGGCTAGGCCCGGCGTGCCGGTCAACACGATCGGCGGCATCACTTGGATCCGGCTCTCAACCCGGGGGCTGTCCCTGGCCGCCGGACCGTTGGCGCTCTACGGCAGCCGCATCAGGACCGACGGCACCATCGCCATCTATGCGGATGGCAGGCTAATCTATCGCGCGCAAAAGCAGGGGCCGCTGTGGGACAGCCTGTTCACGCCGCTCTGGGTGGAATTGGACCGGCGCGACGGCGCCGCCCCTGCCGACGAAATCCTGATCCGCCTGGAACACACGCCGACAGCGCAAGTCGGCCTGGCCTCGCTTTGGCTGGGCACCGCCGATGCCTTGCACGAACGCTACTACATGCGTCAATGGTTGCAGCGCGAACTGCCGGCCATGCTCAGCACGTCGTTCCTCATGGTAGGGATCTTCGCGCTGTGCGTATGGTTCTGGCGCCGTGAAGAAACCAGTTATCTGGTCTTCTTCAATCTCGCGGCCACCTCGTTCGTGGGCCACTTGCACTACTACGCGAGCGTGCCGATCACCAATGATTGGTTTGCCTGGCTGACACTGAACGCGCTGTTTTGGCTGATCATGGCCCTGCATTTTTTCCTGTGCCAGTTGCACGACCGCCCGCTCAAGTGGCTCACCCGTGCCGTGGTCGGCATCACCGGCGCGGTTACGTTGCTCTCGCTGCCCGTGGTCGGCGTGCTGCCCGTGCTGCCGAACGCGCCCGTCGTCGTTCCGTTGATCTACGCTGTCGCCATCGTGATGGGATCGACGGTTGGGCTGGCGGGCGTGCTGGTTGCCTGGCGCCGCTCTTGGGAAGCCCGGCTAGTGGCGGCAAGCATGAGCGTGTGCGTCTTGCTCGGCGTGTCCGACTGGCTGATGCACAACAATGTGATCACGCAGGAGGGGTGGTTTCTCGGCGCCTACATGAACGCCGTCACGTTCGCGACGTTCGGCTATCTAATGTACAGGCGCTATGTGAACGCCATCGTCGAGGTCGAACAAGTCAACGCCAACCTTGCGCAGCGCCTGCGAACACGCGAAGCCGAGTTGGACGAAAGCCACCGGCTTCTACGCGAGGCCGAACGACGCCAGGCCATCAGCGACGAGCGCCGCCGCCTAATGCAGGATATGCACGACGGCCTCGGCTCGTCGTTGATCAGTGCCATCCGATCCGTGGAGGGCAGCGGAGCCGGCGATTCGGATGTATCGGGCATCCTCAAGGGCTGCTTGGACGATCTCAGGCTGACCATCGACTCGATGGAACCGGTCGAGGCCGACCTGCTGCTCTTGCTCGCCACCCTGCGCTTCCGGCTGGAACCCCGTCTCGAGGGCACCGGCATCGCTTTGCTTTGGGAAGTTCGAAAGCTTCCGAACGTGGCGTGGCTGGACCCGTCCAGCGCGCTACACATCCTGCGCATCGTGCAGGAAAGCATCGCCAACGTCTTGCATCACACGCGCGCCAGTGAAATCCGAGTGGGGACCGTGGCGCAGGGCGACGGGGTAGTGGTTACCATCGAGGACAACGGACAGGGCTTCGATGTGCAGCGCACATTGTCCACCGGCAAAGGTCGCGGCCTGCACAACCAGCTTCGGCGAGCCCGAGCCCTGGACGGCACGGCCACTTGGGTATCCGGACAGCAGGGAACATGCTTTACGCTCTGGCTACCTTTGGCGCGCACGCCGCGAGTTGCCTAATCTTGACACCTATCTGGGCTCTCGCCGTGCGCGCATCGCAGACGCGGTACTTGAACGCCTGAGAACTGCGCAAGACGATCCGCTGATCGAGCGCCCCCCACCGCCCCACCCAGACTCGGCCGAGCGGGTAGCTGCTAGCGCCATAGCGCAGCAGCGCGCATTCCTGTCCGAGACGATGGACGCGAGTCGGCGCAAGACGTATCGAACAACCAAGCCGACCGTTATCTGTGGTCTGTAAAATGAAGTTTTTTCCACATGCGTCACCGCGCCCCACTCCGCAGACCGTCAGAAGGCGACCTGCCTGCCAGGCAGCGCGACGACCGCCCCCACCCTGAGAACCGCTTGCGCATGATCCAGCTATCCGACAACGAGGTCGACGAACTCGACCAATTCCTGATGTCCGACATCACGTCGGACGAAACGATGATGATCGACACGCTGGATGGCTTCCTGACAGCCATCGCCATCGGCCCCACCACGGTACTGCCGAGCGAATGGTTGCCCGCCGTCTGGGGGCCGACGCCTGAGGACGCACCGCACTTCGAATCGATGGAGCAGGCTCAACACATTTTCGGCCTCCTGATGCGCCACTACAACGGAATCATTCAGACGCTCGAACACGATCCCGAGTCGATCGTGCCGGTGCTGAACGTCAACCACTACCCGGACGATCCGCACGAGTATCTGGACGGCGAAGGGTGGGCGCACGGTTTTATGGACGGCGTCGCACTGCGTCGGGCCGATTGGCAGCCGCTGTTCGACGATGCCCAGGGAAAGATTTGGCTGCGCCCGATTTATCTTCTCGGCGCGGAGCAAGTGAGCGCCGAGGAGGAGTTGCTTGTGCAGTGCGCCAAAGCAGCGTGAGGAACTCTCGGAACAAATCCCCGAAAGCATCGCGTCAATCTACCGATCCTGGCTACCGTACCGCGGCGCGGTGCACGAACGGCAGCTTGCAACGACGATCCAGCGGGCAGCGCCAAAAATCGGACGCAACGATCCTTGCCCGTGCGGAGCGGAAAGAAGTTCAAGAAATGCTGCGGGACGGCCAGCGTTCTGCATTGAAGCGATCGCCCGGCGCGCTGCCGAAAGAAGCCGCTATATTCCGATGCGAGACATCGCTCACGGAGAAAGATAAAGGCTTAAATGCTCGACGGCGTATCCCTCGACCAGCTCAGAACATTAATTGCTGCGGTGGACGAAGCAAGCTTCTCCGAGGCGGCTCGGCGCTTGAACCGCGTGAAGTCCGCCGTCAGTGGCTGGGTAAGGTTTGGAGGAGCAGAGCGGCATCACTCTGTTCGACAGGTCGGGCCGTTTCCCCAACTAACGCCCGAAGGCGTGCTCCTTCTTGCGGATGCGCGGGCCGTCGTGTCGGGTGTCGATACCCTCAAAGCTCGCGCAAAACTCATGGCATCGGGAGTCGAGGCCGAGCTCTCCGTGGTGTTCGATGTGTTCTTCCCCACTGCCGTCATCAGCGAGGCAGCCAGAGCGTTCGCCAAGCGCTTCCCGTTGACGCCGTTACGGATCTTCGTGGAGGGTTTGGGTGCCGGGTATCAGCCAGTATTGGACGGGCGCTGCACGTTGGGAATTCTCGCCTCGCTCCCAATGGACTTCCCCTCGCTGGCCGTCGACCGCCTCGGCGCCGTACTGTTGGTGATGGTTGCTGCACGAGGCCACCCGCTTGCAAGCTTCCAGGGCCACATCCCCAAGAAGGAACTCTCCAAGCATGTCCAACTGGTCCTGACCGATCGTTCACAGTTGCTCGCTGGCCGCGACTACGGGGTCCTATCGTCTACCACCTGGCGCTTGGCCGATCTGTCCACGAAATACGCGTTGCTCAAGGACTGTGTCGGCTGGGGAGGGATGCCTCTGCACATGGTGGCGAAAGACATCGCCTCCGGTGACTTGGTCGCCCTTGACGTCGATGGTGTCCCGCGCGCTGGAGCCATGCTGACCATTTCTGCCGTCTATCCCGCCGCAGCGCCTCCTGGTCCCGCCGGCCGCTGGCTCGTCGAGCATCTGAAAGACTGGTCGAGCGAAAAAGAGTCGCCTGAACCCGCGTCACGCTAGCGCTAGGCAGCGGCCTTAACCGAGCCGGCGGGCGTAGCCGTTCCCCGTATGGATCGTTCCTCCGGCCGCAACCTCAAATTCACAGCGGCTCATCTCGAGCAAGTTCTCCAATCCGGCATGCCCGCCGATGCGTTTCCGGCCAAGGCCCAACCCTCGCCCGGAACGATCCACTCGATATCTTCGGCGCACAACGACAGCAGACGTCGTCTATCGCCGTTGCCCGTTGCCGCAAAAAGGCTTTGACGACTTGGACGTTCTCTTCGATGCTCATCGAAAACACTCCATTTTCCGACCTATTCGAATGCCGATGGACCGGCGGCTGAGGACGCGGCGTTGTCGCTTCGAACAACGCGAATCGCCCCCTGCTTGGCCCATCAGGTCCGTTGGTTGGTAGACACCAGGCCCCAAGCGTTCAGGGCCTCGATGTCCTCGGAAGCACGCGCAAGTGCCGCGTCCTTCCAGCCATAGCGCCGCGTCGGGTCAGCCCTGCGCCATGCCGCCATCGACGGGAAGATCGATACCGGTGATGTAAGAACTTTCATCGGAGGCGAGGAACGTGACTGCTGCAGCGATTTCCTCGGGCATGCCCCTGCGACCCATTGGGATCTGCGTGGTGAACTGTGCGACTGCCTGCTCGGCCTGTTCAGCGGTAAGGCCCGTCGTAGTGGCCAAGGCCGGCGTGTCGATTGCTCCGGGGCTCATACAATTCACGCGGATCTTGCGGTCTTGCAATCCAGAGGCCCACCGCGCGCGAAGTTCCTCAGCGCTTACTGGCGGCGTTGCACAACCCGGGCAGCCCGAGCACGTTCGAGACCGAAGAGTTCAGGATGATCGAACCGCCGTCTTTGAAGAGGGGAAGCGCCTTCTGCACCGTAAAGAACATCCCCTTCACGTTCACGTCGAAGGTCTGGTCGAAATGGGACCTCAGTAGCTAACGCGATCGTGCGATAGTCCCTGCGCCCGCGTTCGCGAAGAGAATGTCGATGTGACCATGTTTCTCTTTCACGATCGCAAAGAGGCGGTCCAGATCTTCCAAGCGCGACACGTCGCCCACGACCGTCGTAACGTTCTTCTTGATGAAAGTAGCGGCCTCGTTCAGCTCTTTCTCTCGGCGCCCAGTGATGACGACATGCGCTCCTTCATCCACGAAGCGCTTGGCTGTGGCCAAGCCAATCCCACTGCTTCCGCCGGTGACGACTGCAATCTTGCCTTCTAGGTTTTTCATGATCTTCCTTCCTTTCGTAATTGAAAAGCGGGTCCCGCTACTCGCGGAGCCGAAGTCCGGCAACCGGACGACGACCCAAGCTCCCCGCTAGAAGCGAGGGCTTGCTGATTGACCCGCATGCCGATCACAAATGGTAGGAGCGCACCTCCCTCCTGAGAAGACGAGATATTGAGATGCGACCCATCTCTTCCGTAGATGGATGCCACGGACGGGCCCGATGAACTTCATGCCCTGACGATGACGGAGGGTTGGCGGAGAGACGTAACGAACTGCAAACATCTCTCTCGCGTTGTCGACGGCGTTAAGTTGGAAACGCCGTTCCGAGCGTGTAGCTGAGGTGCTCGCTCGCTCGATCCCGACGCACCGCGTTCAATACAGACCCAGCGTACTCGCATGCAAGCGCGCCAGACCGAGCAGCGCGTCGGTATAAGGCGTCTTCACACCAGCCAATTGCCCCAGTTCGCGGACGGCGCTTACCAGTGCATCCAATTCGACCGCCTTGCCCGCCTGAACGTCTTGCAGCATCGACGTTTTCACCGCGCCGAGTTTGAGCGTGACCGCGTGCCGGTCCTCCGGGTCCTGATCGATCGGAATGCCGAAACGTGCACCGATTTCCTTCGCCTCGAGCATGATGCTCGTGACGAAGCTGCGCGCC
Source organism: uncultured beta proteobacterium (assembly GCA_963838695.1). Taxonomy (GTDB): domain Bacteria; phylum Pseudomonadota; class Gammaproteobacteria; order Burkholderiales; family Burkholderiaceae; genus Trinickia. The sequence goes on from CAWIRZ010000029.1 coordinate 49,141, forward strand.
AGTTCGTCGCCGAGAATGCGGTCTGTGGTCGCACCCGTCATCGCGCTGATCGGGTTCATCGTCATATTGCCCCACAGCTTGTACCAGACGTCGCGCTGAATCTGCTCGGACACCGACGCATTGAAACCCGCCGCGGCCAGCATGTCGGCCAGCACCTTCACGCGTTCGCTCGGACGCCCTAGCGCGCTGCCGATAATCAATCCATTGCCCTGATGATGCCGGATCACACCCGGCGCCTCGACCAGGCAGCTTGCGTGCACCACGCACCCCACTGCTCGATCGCTGGGGATCGCGGCGGCGATTGCACCGTCGGGATCGATCGACGTGAGCCGCTTGCCGGCGAAATCGCCGCTCAGCCCATCGCAGAACCACCAGGGCACACCGTTCATGGCCGTGACCACGATGGTTTGCGCGCCGAGCAGCGGCCCGATTTGTGCGGCCACCGAGGCCATGGCCGGCGCTTTGACCGCGACCACCACGGCGTCCTGCACGCCGAGCGCAGCGGGGTCTTGCGCGGATTGCACGCTCACCGTTTGAGTCGTTTCTCCTTCGATCAGGCGCAATCCGTGCTCGCGCAAAGCGGCCAGCGTTGCGCCTCGCGCCACCACGGCGACATCATGGCCCGCCTGCGCGAGTCTCACGCCGATCCATCCGCCAATGGCGCCCGCGCCGTAAATCGCTACTTTCATCGATTCATTCCTTGTAACTTGCATCGATGCGCTCGACGCGCCGCACGAGCGCATCGAACACTTCCTGTCCCGCGCCGTAACGGGGATCGAATTGCAACGCGTCGCGCGAACAGCGAATCGCCATTTCTTCGGGGACCGGCCGAGCCTTGCCCATCGAAAACGTCGCCATCTGAATCTCGCATGCTCGATCGAGCGTCCATAGCACTGCGAAAGTCTGCGGTAACGTGCGGCCCCATGCAAGTAGCCCGTGATTGCGCAGAATCACCGCCTGCTTGTCGCCGATATGTTCGACAAGCCGCGGCCCTTCTTCCGCATGCACGGTAATGCCCTCGAAGTCGTGATAGGCGATTCGGCCGTGCAACTGCGCACTGTAGAAATTGGTCTGCTGCAACCCTGCTTCGAGACACGCTACCGCGACGCCCGCCGTGGTATGCGTATGCATCACGCAATGGGCGCCGGGCACGCCTTCATGGATCGCGGCATGCACGACGTAACCGGCAGGATTCACCGAATACCGCGAACCGTCGAGCACGCGCCCTTGTGCATCGATCTTCACCAGGTTGCTCGCCGTCACTTCACTGTAGTGCAGGCCGAACGGATTGATGAGGAACTGCCGGTCGTCGCCGCTCACGCTTTCCGGCACACGCAATGTAATGTGGTTGTAGATCATCTCGGTCCAGCCGAGCATATCGAAGATGCGGTAACAGGCGGCCAGTTGAACGCGCGCCTGCCATTCGTCCGCATGTATGCCGGCGCGGTTGCTGTTCTTCGCACTCGCCGGCGGCATATCCCGTGTCGTCATCGACGTCTCCATGGTTATCGGTTATCGGTACGCCTCTGCACGTTGCCCGCCTTGTCGCGCTTGGACGACGTGAGCCGCGTTGTCGGGCGACTTGAGGCTGGCACCGCGCTGGTTGTTGCTTGCGCCGGCTTGCGCCGCAGTGGCTATGCGGGCGCCACTACCGCGGCAATCGACGACGCCACGTAGTCCGCATTGCCTGCGTTCAAGCCCGCAACGCACATGCGACCCGAGCGCAGCAAGTACACCGCGTGTTCGCTGCGCAGGCGTTCGATCTGACGCTCGCTCAGGCCCGTGTAGGTGAACATGCCGCGCTGCGCGACGTAACGCGTGCGCATCACGTCGTCGACGCGGCCGGAAAGCCCCGCGTAGATCATGCCGCGCATGGCGAGAATGCGCTCCCGCATGGTGGCCAACTCCGCTTCCCACGAAACGCGCAACGACGCATCGGACAGTACATTGGCGACGAGACGTGCACCATGCGTCGGCGGATTGCTGTAGTTCGCACGCACCGCCGACATCAACTGGCCGAGCACGCGATCCGCTTCTTCGGCGCTGTTGCAGACCACGCTCAATGCGCCGCAACGCTCGCCGTATAGCGAGAAATTCTTCGAGAACGAATTGGCGACGATCAGCGGTATTTCGGCCTGCGCCAGCATGCGGACGCAAGCGGCGTCTTCTTCGAGGCCCGCGCCGAAACCCTGGTACGCCATATCGACGAACGCAATCAGCTTGCGACGCTGCAATACCGGCACGAGCTCAGCCCATTGCTCGCCACTCAGATCGATCCCCGTCGGGTTGTGGCAGCACGCGTGCAGCAAGACGATGCTGCGCTCGGGGAACCGGCCGATCGTCTCGATCATATCGGCGAAGCGCAGCCCGCCTGTGACTTCGTCGTAGTACGGATAAGTGTTGACGGCGAAGCCCGCGCCCTCGAACACGACGCGGTGATTCTCCCAACTTGGGTCGCTAAGCCACAGTTGCGAAGCGGGGAAATAGCGCCGCAGGAAATCGGCACCGACCTTCAGCGCGCCCGAACCGCCGATCGTCTGCAGTGTCGCGATGCGGCCCGCCGCGCGCGCTTCGCTGTTCGCACCGAAAACGAGTGTCTGCGCAGATTCGCGGTAAAGAGGCAAGCCTGCCATCGGCAGATAGGAGCGCGGGCCGATGGCATCGAGCAACGCGGTTTCCGCGCGGCGTACGGCGTCCATGACGGGGAGCCTGCCGGCATCGTCGAAATAGATGCCGATGCTCAGATTGACCTTGTTTTGGCGCGGATCGAGCTTGAAGTCTTCGTTCAGGCTGAGAATCGGATCGCCCGGATAAGCGGGAATGTGGTCGAACATGGGATTCCTTGAAGAGATCGCTTGGTGCACGTGGCGCCGGCATCGCGCAGTCATGCGCGGCCGCACAGAAGGCGGAGACCGTGCGTCTAAGCGCTTTTGTGTGCCCCGTCGAATGCGACCAGTGTCGATCAACGCACGGCAATCCACAATCAACCGATTTTTCACGATTCGTAAGTTTTTCTTTACAATCGCGTCATGGCACTTACTCGCGTCACCATCCGTCAATTCGAGGCGTTTCTCGCCATTGTCGATCTTCACAGCATCGGCGCGGCGGCAGAACGGCTGGGACTGACTTCCTCCGCGGTCAGTCAATTGCTCGCGGAACTCGAAGCGGAACTCGGCTTTCGTCTCTTCGACAGAACCACGCGGCGCGTGAACCTCTCCAGCGCCGGGCAGGATTTCCTGGCATCGGCGGAATCGGTGCTGCGCCACGTGCGCGCCGCGGCTCAATCCGCCGACGATATTCGCAACCGCGCCGCCGGCATCGTCCGGATCGGCGCCCCGCTGGTGCTCGCGTCCACCGCCTTGCCCGCAGCGATCGCGGACTACGCGCGCGATAAACCTAAGGTCGTGGTACGCATTTGCGACACCGTCGTGGAGCAACTGGTCGAGCGCGTGGAGAAGGCGGACGTCGATCTGGCGATCGGGCCGGACAGATCGAGCGGTGCTCGCGTACGCCGGGACGCTGCGTTCGCGAGCCCGTGGGTGATGTGGTGCGCACCGTCACATCCGCTGAGCACGCGCAGACGCGTGCAATGGCAGCAGCTGCGCGACGTCCCTATCGTCGCCACCGGCCGCGATCACGAACGGGCAGTCGATCAGATGCTTGCCGTTCTCCCCGTCGATGCGCGCATCGTTCCCGCCGATGTCGTGGATAACGTAACCACCGCCTTCGGCATCGCTTCGCGCGGCCTCGCCGTGACGCTCGCACCGGCTTACGTCGCGCCGCTCGCACGCACATTCGGTCTGGTGATGAAGCGTATTGTCGAACCGGAGACCATCCGCGAGGTATGTCTTTACCGCTCGACCGAACGCGCCTTGTCGCCGCCCGCGGCCGGCTTCGCGGATTTTTTACTGCCGTGGTTGAGGCGCTGGGATCGCGAGACGCAGGCCGATACGCGCGTGAAACGCGGCTGAGGTGCGAATCAAGGCGCGGCGCGGCACGGGCTAACGCCCCCCACTGGATACGGACTGCTCAGCCTCCACCGGGTGCGATGCCGCTTCGTGTCGCCGTGTCCTGACAAACGCGCCGGCTAGCAATGCAGCGGTCGCCGCGGCAATCGCGCCGAGCAGGAATGCGAGGTGATACCCCGCGTTGAGGGCCGTGTCGAGGCTCGCCCCCGCCGCGGCCAACCGGTCGGTGCGCCCGGCCGCGAGGCTGGCGAGCATCGCCAGCCCTAACGCGCCGCCCATCATGAACGACGTATTGACCACGCCGGAGGCCAGGCCGGATTCCTCGGGCGCCACATCGCTCATCGCAGCCAGCAGGACGGGATTAAATGCGACGCCGGCACCGAGCCCTAACAGCATCATGCCGGGCAACACGTGCATCGCAAAGCTGCCGTCGACCGGTGCGCGCCCAAACGATGCGAGCCCCAGTGCCGCCACGAGAAGGCCGATGCACAGCGGCGCGCGAATACCGAAGCGCATGACGAGCTTCGCCGATAGTCCAAGCGAGAACACGGCCATAATCACATTGGCCGGCAAGAACGCAAGACCGACTTTCATCGCGTCATAGTTCAGCACCCGCTGCAAGTACAACGCCGAGATAAAGAACCACGCGAACATCGCCGCGGCCCACAGCACCCCCACCGCATTTGCCGTCGCCACATTGCGGAGGGCGAACAGGCGAAGCGGCATGAGCGGCTCGGATACGCGTGACTCGACAATCAGAAAAACGCCCATCAACCCGATCGCGATCCCGAGTTCAGCGAGCGTCGACAGCGAGGTCCAGCCCGCTTCGTTGCCATGCACGATCGCATACACCGCCAGCATTTGCGACGCCGTGACGGTAACCGCCCCGATCACATCGAGTTTCGGGCGATCGGCCAGCGGTTTCGCGGCGGGCAGCAAGGCGAGGCATGCTGCATACACCCCGATGCCGATCGGAACGTTGACAAGAAATATCCAGTGCCAACTGAGCGTGCTGGTCAGCAAACCGCCGAGCAAGACGCCGATGCTTCCGCCGCTCGCGCAGACGAAGCCGTAGACGCCCATCGCCTTGGCGCGATCGGCTGGCGATGCGAACAAGTTCATGATCAGCGATAGCGAAACGGCCGAAACGACTGCGCCCGCCACCCCTTGCACTGCACGCGCGACGATCAGCAAGCCTTGCGAGTTCGCCAGCCCGCATGCGGTCGATGCCAGCGTAAAGAAGGCGATGCCCAGCAAGAACAGCCGGCGGTGCCCGAATAAATCGCCAAGCCGGCCGCCAAGCAGTAGAAAACCGCCGAACGTGAGCATATAGGCATTGACGACCCAAACCAGCGAAGTTTCCGTAAAACCGAGATCCACGCGGATCGACGGCAACGCGACGTTTACGATCGTCGTATCGAGCACGATCATCAGCACGCCAAAACAGAGCAGGATGAGAGCGAGCCAGCGCCGGCGTTCGTCGATGCGATGGTTCATGAGTCACTCCTATTGGGTTGGTGTTTCGATTTTGATCGGTCTTTAATTCTTTTTGGCTGCTACACCGGTACGACGATTGAGGAGGAGACATTTCGACAGATTGTCGCGACGCCATTTCACACGGCCGATGATAAATCGTCGGCAGCATTTTCCGGTGTCGAGTCAAGCGCGCCCCGACGTCTCGCGCACCGCCATCGCACCGCCATCGCAAGCGCATCGGCCAACAAGCATTAAGTGCTACCAAAATTTGCCGTTAACGATTAAGGGCTTTTGAGTCGCCCGCCTACGGGGAGGCAACCGGCATGCGTGACAGCCGGAAAAAGTCCGCTCTCAGTGCAATCGATAAGACAATTTTGTTGGATTTCAGGGATTCCCAATGACCATAGCTCGTCGGCATGGCCTTAGCATCGGCGCGAGACTCGTCGCCTTCTCGTGCGTCCTCGTCGCGCTGATTTTCATCGCGTTTTCTTGGGCGTTGACCCACGCAGCCGGCGCCCAGGTGCGCGAGCAAGTGATGAAGCGCATCGACGACAAAAACCGCTCGATCGCCGAGACCATCGACGTCTTCGATCATGCGCTGTCCGCCGAAGTCGGTCGCACGATGGCGTTGTTCGAGAGCTTTCTGCCGGGGGGATTCAGTATCGACGACAGCACCAAGGTCGACATCAACGGCACAGCGACGCCGACATTCAAAGTCGGCGACCGGGCGTTGAACCTCGATTTCTCGGTACCCGATCAATTCATTCAGCGCAGCGGTGCGATTGCGACCGTGTTTGCGCGCACCGGCGACGACTTCGTTCGCGTCACGACCTCGCTGAAGAAGCAAGACGGTTCGCGTGCGATCGGCACGCTGCTCGATCGTAAGGGACCTGCCTATGCGCCCGTATTGGCGGGCCGCACCTATACCGGGCTGGCGTTGCTGTTCGGCAAGCGTTACATCACGCAATACAAGCCGGTTACCGATGCGTCCGGTCGGATCATCGGCGCGCTGTTCGTCGGTGTGGATGTCGATGCGCAAATGCAGGCGCTGGAGGATCAGATTCGTGCCCTCAAGGTCGGCGCGAGCGGCTACTACTTTGTCATGGATGCCACGAACGGCCCGGGCCGCGGCAAGTTCATCGTGCATCCGCGCGCGGCGGGCGAGCACTTCGATGACAAAAACGGCCCCTATTCGCAGATGCTATCGGCGACCCAAGGGAGGATCGACTATACGTCGACCGATGCGTCGCTTGACGAGACGAGCGCGCGCGCAAAAACCGTGTCGTTCTTGAGCGTGCCGGAATGGCAATGGCTGATCGGCGGCGTGGCGATCGATGACGAAGTCATGTCGGAAGTCACGTCGATCCGCAACCGTTTCGCCGCGATTGGATTCGGTCTGCTGGCCGCATTCGCTTTGCTCTTCTTGATCTTCGTGCGCCGCCTCGTGAGCCGGCCGCTCGATGAAGTCGCTGTCGCGGCAGCTCGGTTGGCCGCGGGCGATTTGACTGTACGGCTTGGCGGCACGCACGCCTCGGGACGAAAGAGCCCGACGCGCGACGACGAAATCGGGCGCCTTGTCGGTGCGGTCGATGGTGTCGGCGAGGGCCTTGCGCGCATCGTGGCCCAAGTGCGAGAAGCGTGCGTCGGCGTGACGGACGGCAGTACGCGCATTTGCGCGAGCAGCGGCGATATCGCCGCGCGCATCGCCACGCAAGCGGCCAGCGTGGAGCAAACGGCCGCGAGCATGGAGGAAATCACATCGACCGTGCAGCAAAACGCCGAGCATGCCGCCCGAGCGAGTGCGGTCGTGGACGGAGCCGCGGGTGCGGCCGCGGGGGGCGGAGACGCCGTCGAGCGCGTGGTGTCGATGATGAGCGCGATCAACGGCTCGTCGCAAAAGATCGCCGACATCACCAGCATGATCGAGGGAATCGCCTTTCAAACCAACATCCTTGCATTGAATGCGGCGGTGGAAGCCGCCCGCGCGGGCGAACACGGTCGCGGCTTCGCCGTGGTCGCCGCGGAAGTGCGCGCCCTCGCCCAGCGCAGCGCGGCATCGGCTAAAGAAATCGACGCTGTAATCGCGGAATCGATGTCCACGGTGCAAGGCGGCTACCGAGTGGCGGAAGAAGCGAGCGCAGCGATGCGAGATATCGTGACGCGCGTCGGCGAGGTTCGCACGATCATCGCGGATATCGCCGTCGCATCGCGCCAGCAGTCGGCCGGCGTCGAGCAGGTGGGCGTGGCCATTACGCAGATCGGCGAAGCCACTCAGCAAAACGCGGCGCTTGTCGAAGCGGCGGCGGATGTCGCTCGGACGCTTGAAGCGCAAGCGGCCAACCTTGACGGCGCGGTATCCACCTTCAAGATGGCCGGGGAAGCGGGGCGTCGATAGGGATAAGACACGCCGCAGCACGGCACCGTCGCGGCACCGTTCGTGTCAACGCTTGGAAGATGTCGAGCCACTGCGTACAGCGTTTCTCAGCGTCTCAGGCGACAGAACCGGCCATGTGCAAGCTTCGGCGCGCGGTGCACCCCGCGCGCTAACCGCTAGAATTGCGGTTTTAGCTACTCATACGCCCATGTCCTTCGCCTCGCTTGGCCTGATCGATCCCTTGCTGCGTAATCTGCAGGACCTCGATTACCACACCCCTACGCCAGTGCAGGCCAAGGCGATTCCCGCTGTGCTCGGTGGCAAGGACGTCATGGCTGCGGCACAAACGGGCACGGGTAAGACAGCGGGTTTTGCGCTTCCGCTGTTGCAACGGCTGGTGCAGCACGGGCCGGCGGTGTCCAGCAACCGCGCGCGCGTCCTGGTGCTAGTGCCCACCCGCGAACTGGCTGAACAAGTGCTGCAAAGCTTTATCGATTACGGCAAGGGCCTCGATTTACGATGTCTAGCCGCGTACGGCGGTGTAAGTATCAATCCGCAGATGATGAAGTTGCGCAAAGGCGTGGATGTGCTCGTTGCCACGCCGGGCCGTTTGCTGGATCTCAATCGCCAGAACGCCGTGCAGTTCGATCAAGTACAAACGCTAGTGCTGGATGAAGCCGATCGAATGCTGGATCTGGGTTTTGCGCGCGAACTCAACGCCGTCTTCGCTGCGTTGCCCGCTCAGCGCCAGACCCTGCTGTTCTCGGCCACGTTTACCGATGATATCCGCAGCCATGGCGGCGAGCGTTCTGCGCGATCCGGTCAATATCAGCGTCAGCCCGCCCAATGCCACGGCCAATAACATCGAGCAGTGGGTCGTGACGGTGGATAAGAAGAATAAGCCCGACCTCTTCATGCACCTTGTTGCGGAAAGAAACTGGGAACACGCGCTGGTGTTTGTTAAAACTCGCAAGGGCGTGGATTACCTGGCTGCCATCCTGGATGAAGCGGGCTATTCGATCGACACCATCCACGGCGATAAACCGCAACCCGCGCGACTGCGTGCGCTGGAGCGCTTCAAGACGGGCGAAGTGCAGATGCTGGTAGCCACCGATGTGGCGGCGCGCGGGTTGGACATCGACGATCTGCCGCTGGTGATCAACGTTGATTTGCCGATTGTGGCGCAAGATTATGTCCACCGTATTGGCCGTACTGGCCGCGCAGGCGCCAGCGGTGTGGCGGTGTCGCTTGTGTGCGCCGATGAAGCGCCGCAACTGGCCGCGATCGAAGCGCTGATCCGGCAAACGCTGCCGCGTGAAGAAGAGCCGGGTTTTGAAGCCGAACATCGCGTGCCGCAAACCAGCGCGACGGGCCAGCTTATCAAGAAACCCAAGAAACCTAAGAAGCCGAAAGTGCCGCAAACCACGCCGGGCGTGGTGCAGACGCTCGGCAAAAAATCACGGCCGCAAGGTGGCGAAAACAAGCGCAAGCCAGCGGCCCAGCGTGCGAAGGGCGCGCGTCGGATCCCGTAGGAATCACCGAAAGACTCGAGGCATTAGCTTCGGCGATGCCCTTTTCTTTGCGTCATAGAATCGCGACCGCCCCGCAATTTCAAAACTTTGTGGGAATTCAGAGGCACTAGGCGAGAACTTCCTATCGCCCCTAAGCCTGCTTCAATGCCAGAAGGGTAGCCACGAGCAAGTGGACTTGCGTACTGGGATTTTGCTCGCCTGTCGCTTTAGCATCGGCCAATGCAGTAGCGGCATTCTCCAACGCCCGCTCCTGCTTGCTTCGTAGCATAGCGTATAGGTCATCCGCGCCTTTGCTGTACTTGCGGTCGTGGTTCCGTCTTATCTCGGAACCTACCGCATCACAACTCGATCTACCGCCCGTGGGATAGTACGGACTGCGCGTGTATTGATGATGGAGCAAGACCCAATATTCGAAGCACGGCCACGAAACCACCAGCTCGATCGGCGTGCCCTTTTCGTGCGAACTTTTTACGAGAGCAGAGGCAGCGTTGAAGGTTTTATGTCCATCCCTGTCAATTACACAAAACACCTTGTCAAAATGATCAAATTGCTCATCCCGGTACAGTTGAAGCGCGTACTCCACTACCGAGAGAGGGTCCTACCCACATTCCTCCCCACAAATCTTGACGTGAGCCGTCGGCAATCGCTCAATGTTGCGAAGGCCATTGAAGTAATTCGGCTCGGTAGCCTCTCCCTCGCAAACGATCAAGTAACGCGGCTTCTGAGGTTTCTCGCGTTTCTGTCGCACGAAGGAAGCCGCACGCTGAGCCTTCCGTTTATGGAACAGATTGTCACTGCCCATGAAATTCCAGATCCTTTAAAAATGGAATCGCGCCATATCGACCACTCAGATAGCCTTTCTCAATAGCCTCCTGCTCTCTGACGCTGAAATCGCCCAACGAATACAATTTAGTTGCCTTCGAAGGCCCCTTCTCTACAAACCATATTTGATCGCGTCGCAAAATACGCTGGCTCAGGATGCTTGTGTCGTGAGTCGTGAAAACGAGCTGCGCGTGCGTGCCAACACGATTAAGAGATCGTACCAACTGATGGACTATCAGCGGATGCAGACTAGTGTCGAGCTCATCCACGAATAGGACTCGACTGTTATCGATTACGTCCATCCACGGTCCCGCAAATGCGTACAGTCCTCGCGTACCGTCCGACTCCAATTCCTCAGCCAACCCAACGAGTTCGCCTGACTCCGGATCCCGATGCAGGTACGTAACATCGTGAAACGTACGATCTTTCATGCTTTTCGCGATATCGTCACGGACCGCCGCGGGCAAGTGATTCGGCAGGCTATCGGGAGTAAAGTTGTGCGGAGACACAGTTAAGTCTTCAACACCCAAATCGGCTAGATTTAAAAACGATACAACCCGTTTTCGCTTCTCGGGATCTTGGACGCAGATACGACTTGTATAGCCGGACGTAGCAAACAGTTCCGACCGTGCTAGCGTCGCGACCCGTCGCTGGAACCAATTGAACACCGGCTTCAACTGCTCGTTATTCAGCAATATTGAGGTGGACAAAAAGAGAGCGTTATCTCGGGTCTGTGCTTTCCAATCCGCTCGTTTACGGCCACCCATAAAAGAAGGACTGAATTTGTAGGCGTAAGTCCCGGTCGAACTATCGAACACACGGTGATACCACTTCTGCATATGGCCGTTTGGATAAGCGAACAGCCACTCCTCCACGACCCTCTCCTTCGTGGTAGCAAACCCAAATTGATATCGTATGCCGTCCTCAATTACGGCGATCTCAAACTCGCTTGGCATGTCACGCGTGGAGGCAGCCAATTTGAACGGCTCCACCCCCACTTCATCGTTAGCTTGCGCGTCCTTCGCCGAGTCCATCACGAAATTTTCGACGAAATTGATTGCGTGAATCAACGTCGTTTTGCCGGCGGCGTTCGGGCCGTATATGACAGCGGTGCGCAATAACCGTGGGAAATCGTCCCCCAACCCGGCATCGAAGGTATTTGTTTCCTCTAGATCTTTGAAATACCGCGATGCGGTCATGCTAAGCGTCTGACGCTCCCGAATCGAACCGAAGTTCTCGACGCTAAATTGTATGAGCACCACCCCTCCTGAAAAACGACGTTCTCTGCCAATTTTCACGGTTTTTGTGCAGATGTGCAACAAAAAATGGCGGTTTTCGTCTCTATGCTATCGCAACTCATGCCGCGCTTGCGGCCCACTGCACGAACGCCATACCCGCTTCGCGCAACACGGCCTCGCGCGCGTCACTGTATCGCCGAGCCCGCGAAGGAACCGGGTCAGCGCGGCGGGACCGCCGGCGCTGCGCATCAGCAGGATCGCGGCCGTGTTGTCGCTCTCCACTAGGATTGCCCGATACAGCGCATCGATCGACATCGCGCCGCGCGCGACGTTGGCCTTCGTCACGGGCGACGTGAACACGAGATCCTTTTCCGTGAACCGCATCAGGCGGTCGAGCCGCTCCGCGCCCCTGTCTACACGGGCCAGGCGATCGGCGATTGTTCAAGTTGGCTCCGACCTCTGTCGGAACGCTTGGCCTCGTCATTCTGGCCGTCAGCATCCTCGGCTTTCAATACGTCGAAAGCAATAAACAAAGGCGGCACAAACCCAGGACCCGATAGCAACCCGCCCCGTGCCCGCGCATCGCCTGAACGGTCCCGAGTGCCCCGAGCGAGGCGACCGTTACCGACAAGCGGTGTGCGTAGACCCGACGGGCTCCACAAATTCGCGCTGGCCGATATCGCGGCCAAGCAGGGCAAGCTATCGCGATTGCTCGGGCTCGGCCGGCTCAAAGCGCGTTCAGCGGAATCTTCAGATAGCGAATGCCGTTCGATTCGGGCGGCGGCATGTCGCCTGCCCGAATGTTCACCTGTACGGCCGGCAAGATCAGCACGGGCATCGAGAGCGTACGATCCCTTGCAACGCGCATTTGGACAAACTCGCCTTCGGTCACGCCCGCGTGCAAATGCACGTTCGCACGGCGCTCTTCGTCGACGGTTGTCTCGCAACGCACCGGACGCGAATCCGGCGGGTAATCGTGACACATGAACAAGCGCGTGTGCGGCGGCAACGACAACAGCTTTTGCGCGGACCGGTACAGCAGGTGCGCGTCGCCACCGGGAAAATCGCAGCGCGCCGACCCGACGTCCGGCATGAACAGCGTGTCGCCTACGAATACGGCGTCGCCTATTTGGTAGGCCATGTCGGCCGGCGTATGCCCCGGCACATGCAGCGCGCGTGCCGTCAATGCTCCGATCGAAAAGGTTTCGTCGGCGGCAAACAGATGATCGAACTGCGTGCCGTTTTCCGACACGTCGGCACCCAGGTTGAACACCCCCTTGAATTTGTGCTGGACGACTCGGATGTGCTCGCCAATACCGATCTTGCCGCCGAGATGCGATTTCAAATACTGCGCCGCGGACAAATGATCGGCATGCGCATGCGTTTCAAGCAGCCATTGCACCTGCAAGCCGCGCTCGCGCACGAAAGCAATGACGCGATCGCTCGACGCCGTCGAGGTATGCCCCGACTTCGGATCGTAATCGAGCACCGAATCGATGACGGCGGCCTGCGTCCCATCGCCTGCGTGCACGACGTAGGTAAAGGTAGACGTAGCGGTATCGAAAAACGGCTCTACGCAAGGATGCATCGCCAAGCCTCTGCTCAAGTGTAAAGGTAAAGTTGCCAAACAATATATCAATCAATATAATGTTAGTCAATATATTGACAGATGGGTGCGGCGCAGATGCCAAATCAGCTTAGTGCACAAAACTGGGACGAACTGCGTGAATCGGCCGCGCAGTGTTGCGCCTTGCTCAAAGCGATGGCGCACGAGGATCGTTTGTTGCTGCTCTGCCAACTCACTGCAGGGGAGCAGAACGTGAGCGAACTCGAACAGCGAGTCGGGCTGCATCAGCCGAGCTTGTCGCAACATCTCGGCGTGCTGCGAGAAGAAGGCATCGTCGCCGCGCGGCGAGAAGGCAAGTACATCTACTACAGCCTCGCGAGCCATGAAGTGGTGCGCATCATGCAGACCTTATCGGCATTGTTCTGCGGTAAGCCCAAGGGCGGCAATGCATGAGCGTCGACGCCTTGCAGTTCACACCGGTGTCCGCCGTGGCGGGCGGGCTCATGATCGGCGCGGGCGCTGCGCTGTACTTATTGCTCAACGGGCGCATCGCCGGTATTAGCGGCATGCTGGGCCGCTTGCTGGATAGGGCCGCGACCGATCGTGTCCCGCCGCTCGCCTTTCTCGTCGGCGTGATCGCCGCGCCTTGGCTGTGGCGCCTGTTCGCGCCGCTGCCCGCAGTCGTCATCGACGCATCGAATCCGATGCTGATTGCCGCCGGACTACTGGTCGGCTTCGGCACCCGGTATGGGTCCGGCTGCACGAGCGGCCACGGCGTGTGCGGCATCTCGCGCGGTTCGGCCCGCTCGTTCGTCGCCACCATCACGTTCATGGCGTTCGGATTTTTAACCGTCTTGGTGCTCAAGCACCTCTAACCGGACCTTTACCCTATGCTCGCTTTGTCCGCGCTCGCCGCAGGCTTGCTCTTCGGTCTGGGGCTCATCGTGTCTCACATGGCCAACCCCGCGAAAGTGCTGGGCTTTCTCGATCTCGCCGGCCGCTGGGATCCTTCGCTTGCCTTCGTCATGGGCGGCGCCATCGTCATCGGTGCCGTCGCATTCGCGATCGCCCGCCGCCGGAGCACAAGCTTGCTTGGGGCCCCCATGTCGTGGCCTAGCGCCACGCGCATCGACCGTCCGCTCATCGTCGGCAGTGCCTTGTTCGGCATCGGCTGGGGGCTAGCGGGGTTTTGTCCGGGCCCGGCGCTCGCAACCGCATCGAGCGGCCAACCCAAAGCTTGGCTCTTCGTACTCGCGATGCTCGCGGGAATGGCCGTTCATTCGATCGTCACGCGGCGCGTTGCCGCACGTACCTGAGCGGGAGATCACGCAAAATGTCGACCCAATCCACGCGGCACGATCCCACTTTCTCGACGGGCGGCCCAATCGCCCCCGAGTACACGGGGGAAGCCACATTCGATATCGTCGTGGTGGGCGCAGGGTCGGCCGGCATTGCGGTGACCGCGAGTCTCTTGCGCCGTCAGCCCGGGCTCAAGGTCGCTGTCGTCGACCCGCGCGAGGCGCACGATTACCAGCCCGCCTGGACGCTCGTGGGTGGCGGCCTGTTCGACATACAGCGCACGCGTCGCCCGATGAGCGCGGTGATGCCCGAAGGCGTTACGTGGATCCGCGCCGCCGTCACCCGCATCGAGCCCGACGAAAACCGCGTACGGCTCGACAACAATCAAACGGTTCAGTATCGCGATCTTATCGTCGCGGCGGGGCTGCGCCTCGCGTGGGAACGCATCGACGGCCTTGAACAGGCGCTCGGCAACTACGGCGTGACGTCGAACTATCGCTACGACTTGGCGCCCTATACGTGGGATCTCCTACGCTCGATGCAAGGCGGCTCGGCGCTCTTCACGCAACCCGCGATGCCCATCAAATGCGCGGGCGCGCCGCAAAAGGCGATGTACCTGTCGTGCGATCATTGGCGCCGCTCGGGAGTGCTGGACCGGATCGACGTCGAGTTCAATACGGCCGGCGCCGTGTTGTTCGGCGTCGCCGCGTTCGTCCCCGCGCTCATGAAATACGTCGAACGCTACGGGGCGAAGCTGGCGTTCGGCTCGAATCTCGTGGGGGTCGACGGTCCTGGCAAAGTCGCGCATTTCGACGTGACCAACGCCGACGGCGTCACGGCGCGCGTGACCAAGCCGTTCGACATGATCCACGTCGTGCCCCCGCAAGTGGCACCGGATTTCATTCGCGGCAGCCAACTCGCCGATCAAGCCGGCTGGTGCGAAGTCGATCACGCGACATTGCAGCACCCGCGGTATCCGAACGTCTTCGCACTCGGCGATGTCTGCTCGGCGCCCAATGCGAAGACGGCTGCCGCCGCGCGCAAGCAAGCAGTCGTCGTCGCCGAGAACCTGCTCGCCATGCGCGCGGGCCGGCCAATGCCGCGGCGCTATGACGGCTATGGGGCCTGCCCGCTGACGGTCGAAAAGGGCAAAGTCGTGCTGGCGGAATTCGGCTACGGCGGCAAGCTCTTGCCGACGTTTCCGCTCGATCCGACCCAACCGAGCACCTTCGGATGGCTGCTCAAAGCCAAGCTGTTGCCGTGGTTCTATTGGAACGGCATGCTGAAGGCACGGGAGTGGTTCACGAAGACATCGGCTTGACGAGTCTCCGCCAATGTGACGGAAACGCTTATATGTTGGGGCCGATTAGGGCTGGCTCGAGTAGTACCGTGCGGCCGCCTCGATCTCGCCCGGGGTCATCTGCCGCGCCACATTACGCATTTGTTGGTCGATATCGTTGTGGCGATCGCCCGCCGTGAATGCTTGAAGTTGCGCGCGGATATATGCCACCGGTTCGCCTTCGAGCCAAGGGGTGCCCGTCTTATGATCGGCCGCGCCGTGACACGAGGCGCACGGTGCGATATTGCGCATGGGCGATCCCGATGCCACGATCGGCGGCACCGGTTGGCTCGCCGGGTGATAGCCGGCCAGCTTCGGCAGGTAAGCGTAGTAAGCGGCGAGGTCGCGCATGTCTTGATCGGACAGCGTGCCCACCATCGGGCTCATGACCGCGTTCGTGCGCGCACCGCTTTGAAAATCCTTGAGCTGCTTGTAGATCACCGTTTCGTACTGGCCCGCGAGGTTGGGCGAATTCGCCTGGCTGATGCCCTGCGGCCCATGGCACATCGAACAGCGCAGGGCCAGTGTCGCGCCGCGGCCGATGGAAAGCGCGTCGGCGTGCGCGAACATCGTCGGCGTGATCACCACGTCGCTCGTCTTCACGCTCGACGTCACCGGCGTCGAGACAAACCATTGCTGCGGCACGCCGGCTGCACTGCAGATCGCATTCCAGATGCCGGTGAACTGCTTGTCCGTTTGCACGGACGGCAGCCAAATGAAGCCGATCAGAATCGACACGATGGCTATGCCGGCCGTGAGCCCGACGCTGACGGTGAACCAGCGGTTGCGCAGCGAGAACAGACGTTCGGTGCTCATCGCGGGCCTCCTATGTAAATCGCCGGTACGGATGTCTGCTTGAGCGCGAGCAATTGGGCGATCGGATAGCCGTAGTTGACGACGGTTAGGGCAATCATGAGCGCGACCCACAAACCGAAACTATTGAGCGCGACGGGCAGCGTCGTGGGCGGGTGCACTGCCGTAGCGAAAGTAAACGTCGGCTGAACCGCCTTCTGCCCGCGATGCCCGCGCGCCAGTACGATAAAGAACAGTACGGCCGAGACGACGAGAATGAAGGCGCCGACCACCGACATATCCACCGTGATCGCCTCGGGTGCGATCGCGGGGTTGCGGTAGTCGAAGTAGGCCATGCGCCGCGGCATGCCGAGAATGCCGGCGTAATGCCACGGGAATGTCGTCACGATCATGCCGACGAACCAAAGCCATAGTTGCCAGCGCATCAGCTTCACGCTCCTCAGTGCGCGGCCCGTCAGTTGCGGCCACAGCTCGTAGGCGATCGCGAAGTACATGATGACGATCGCCCCGCCGAAGATCAGGTGGAAGTGCCCCGTGATCCACTGCGTGTTGTGAATCGTCGAGTCGAGCTGGTAGCTCATGTTGATCAGCCCACCCGCGCCGCCGAAGCCGAGCATGACGAACGAGAACGCAACGGCCAACATCATCGGTTCATGCCAGGGGAGGACACGCAGCCATCCGAACGGCCCGCTACCGCCGCGCAGACGGCCCGCGATTTCCACCGAAGCGCAGATCGTAAAGACGGTCAGCAAAGTCGGCACCGATACGAATGCGGTGAAGACCGATTGCAGGAACTTGAAGCCCGAGCCGACCTGCGGGTCGGCGAACAAGTGGTGAATGCCGATCGGCATCGCCACCACAAGGAACAAGATGAACGAAATCCGCGCCATTGCATCGCTGTAGAGCCGGCCGCCTACGGCGCGCGGTACCAGCGTGTAGTACGCGATGTAAGCCGGCATGAGCCAGAAGTAGACGATCGCATGCAATGTCCACGAGAAGAACACGCGCGCAAGCCCCGAATCGATCGTCGTCTTGAGCCCGAGCGCAACCGGCAGGATCTGAAACAGGATTTCGATCGCCGCGCCGACGGCCGTCCAGGCCCACAGGTACGAGCCGGCAACGTTGGCGAACATCGGTAGCGGCACCGGCTTGCCCGGGTTCGCGCGCTTCCAAGTGCGCAGGTTGATCGACATCAGCGCCACCCAGATCCACGAACCCACCACAACGAGTACGACGCCGATGTAGTAGAACGCGTTGCCGATCATCGGCGGATAAAACGTATAGAGCACCGAAGCGCGGCCCAGCGCGACGGGAATGACGGCCATGACCGAGCCGACGGCGACGAGCCACCACCCGAGCCATGCGAAGCGCTTGCCGACGAGCGGCTGCTCGAGCGAAATCTCGCTGATTGCATAGCCGAAGCCCATCGCGATCAATGTCGGAAATACATAGCCCATGACCGAGCCGTGCGCGGTGACCGAGCGATAGTAGAGTTCCGGCTGCCCGAGCCAGGCGTGCATGGGGCTGCGCACGTACATCTGCCATGCGCCGAGCAGCAGCGCCACGCCGAACGTGGCGAAGGCGAACCAGAAGTGAGCGAGGACGAGTCGTTTGTTATTGAGCACAGCTAAGCCTCCGGGCGTTGGCCGCGAGCCTGTCGAATGCGGCGCGATCGAGCACCTTCACGTGCGCCCACATGCCTTCATGGCCGGTGCCGCAGTATTCGTGGCAGGGCATCAGGTGTTCGCCGCTTTGCGCAAAGCTCGTCTTGAAGGTCGAGACATATCCCGGCTCGACCATGGAATTGATGTTCGTATCGGCGATGAGAAAGCCGTGCACGACGTCGGCGCTCGTCACGCGGAACGTGACGGGCGTATCGGTCGGCACGACGATGCATTGCGGCGTGAACGAATATTGCTGGGCCACGATGCGCACCGTGACCGAGCCGTCGGTCTCGACGCCGCTGCCCAAGTTGCTTTCGATGAATTCGCCCGATAGGTGGAGTGTGGTCGGATCGATCGTCTCGACGCGCGAGGGCGGCATCATCGCCCAATGCAAGCCCGTGAAGACAACCATCGCGACAAGCAGAACGATGATCGCGACTGCGACCGCCGCCCACTTGCGCTCGACGCGCGAAGCGACCGCGACGCTATCCGCGCGACGGGGAGAAGGAATATTCGACATATCGCTCGCTCAGTGAATGACGCCGCGCGGCAGAAAGACCAGGAAGTAGAACGCGAACCAGAGCGCCACGACGACAGCCGTGGCGATACCGGCCACCGCGATCGCGCCCACCGGGCCCGAGCGAACGATCTCGTCCACGCGCTCGGCCTCGGGATCCGTCGGCACTCGAATCGCACCTCGTTGTTCGGAGTTCATGACGTCCTCGATTCAATAAAGCGGCGCCGAGCGCAAGGCGTTGGCTTCCTTGGCTGTCACCGGCGTGCCGTGATTGCCCCATGCGGTGCGAATGAACGTCACGACAGCCGCCACTTCGTCGTCGGAGAGCGATTGGGCGAACGGCGGCATGCCGTAGGGCGAAGGGTTCTTTGACGTGCCCGGCGCATAGCCGCCGTTGAGCACCATGCGCACCGGATTGACAGCCGACGTCATTTGGATCGACTGATTGTTGGCGAGCGGCGGGAAGTCGGGCAGCTTGCCCTCGCCACGTTTGCCATGGCAGCGTCGCGCACTGCGCGTCATAGATTTTCGAGCCGAGCCGCGAAGAGCAGATTGCGCTCTTCGCCCGATACGTCTGGCGTTCGCAGCAGTACTGCCGCCACCGTGTTGCGGTAGCGACTTCAGATAGACGCCCATCGCCCGGACATCGTCGTCGGATAGATACTGCAAGCTGTCGTAAACGACTTCGGCCATCGGCCCATACACCGCGCCACGGTTCGACGCGCCTTTTTGCAGCAGATCGGCAATATCGCCGACGCTCCAATCGCCCAGCCCCGCTTCCTTGTTCGACGTGAGCGAAGGCGCGTACCAATCCTGCATCGGGATCAAGCCGCCCTCGAACGCTTTGGATTCCGAACTCCCGCCTAGCGCGTTGATCGCCGTGTGGCACATCGAGCAGTGGCCTAACCCTTGGACGAGGTAGGCGCCGCGATTCCACTCGACCGAACGCGTGGGTTCGGCCTGGTATTCGCCTTCGCGGAAATACAACGTGCGCCAGCCGAGCAACAGCTCGCGGTTGTTGTACGGGAAGCGCAGCGCGTGCGGGCGGTTCGGTTGGTGCTCGGCAGGCACCGAGCGCAAGTAGGCGAAGATCGCGTCGGAATCGGCACGCGTGACTTTGGTGTACGCGCCGTAGGGCATGGCAGGATAGAGCAGGGAGCCGTCGCGCGAGCGCCCCGTGTGCATCATTCGATAGAACTCGTCGGCGGTCCAACCGCCGATGCCCGTTTCGTTGTCGGGGGTGATGTTAGGCGAATAGAGCGTGCCGAAAGGCGTCGGCATCGGTCGGCCGCCGGCGAAGAGCTTGCCGCCGGGCTGCGTATGGCAAGCGATGCAATCGCCGGCACGCGCAAGATATCCGCCCTGTTTAACGATGTCGGCGTTCGCGCTTGCCGGACCTTGGGCAAACGTGAATGCACTCGATGCGGCAAGAGCGATGCCCACGCCCACACGCGCTAGCAAGCGAGACACGGAAAGGATGGTTGACACGAAAGGCTCCGTCATTGCGGTTCGCTGCCGCAACGCAGCGGCATCTTCAAGCTGCCCGCAGGGGCAAACGCGGGACTCGCCGCACCCGGCGATGCTGCGAGCCATGCGGCAACGGCGGTGATGTCATCGTTCGTCAAGCGCGAAGCGACTTCATGCATACAGTCGGGCGCGTATGAATTGCGCGTGCCGTACCGCCATGCGCCGAGCTGCGCACTGATGTACTCGGCATGCAGGCCGAGTAGGCCCGGAATCGCGGGCTCCATGCCCGTTAGCGCCGCGCCGTGACAGGCGGCGCAAGCAGGAATGTGCCGGCTCGGATCGCCGGACTTCACGAGTTGCGCGCCGCGCGCCAGCAGCACGGCCGAGCCGGCCTGCGTCGAGGCGGGCGGGTAAGGCGGATGCTGGCTCGCGAAATACTCGGCGATCCGATGCAGGTATGCATCGGGCAGGTACGCCAGCAGGTAGTTCATCGGCGGATACTGGCGCCGGCCGTCGCGAAACGCGACGAGCTGGTTGTAGAGGTATCCGGCCGGTTTGCCCGCCAAACGGGGAAAGTAGTCGTTGTCGGTGCCTTGTCCATGCGCGCCGTGACAGGCGGCGCACGCAAGCACACGGGCTTGCATCGTATCGGGCGCACGCTCGGGTTGCGCCTCATGCGCACGAGCGGCTACGCCGACGAGCGCAGTCAGGAACAGAGCAACGATTCTTCTTTTCAACGTCACGTCATCGTCTCCGGGGACACGAACGATATGCGGCACGCCCACGGCTTACACCTTGCTGCGGAGCGGATCGGACCGGCAATGCGTCTTTTCGTAGCCGCGCAATCCCTTCTAATCAACGCAGACGAAAGCGGAAGCACGGCTTGCGGATAGCACTGCATGCGAATTCCGCCTTCGACATTTGACCCGGCAAATCGGGGCGATCGCCAAAACTCCCGGATTAAAGCAAAGCGGCACCTAAGGCGAGTTGATCTGGATCAGACATTCCCCGGATCGAACGCGATGTTGTAGGCACGCCATGCGACCGTTCGCCGCGCCGTCGGCGCGTGACAAAAACGCTGCGGCGCAAGAAGCTACTCATGACGGGCTAGACCGTATGCCCAAGTGTCTTGCGTTAATCGATGCAAAAGGAGAGTACGAATGTTGGATGCCAGCGAACAGGCCGCCAAATGCGATGCGCCCGACAGGTCCCTCGCGTCCATTTCGGTAGGAGCCAAGCCGGCAGTGCGCCCTTCATTCCCGCAAGCCGGCGCCTCGTCGTCGTGCAAGGCGTGCTCGTTGCGGCCCGTATGCGCGGTGAATCCCGACGACCTCGCCAGTTCGCACCAAATGGACGACCTCGTGCTCGGTTATCGCCGTGTCAAGAAGGGCGAGGCGCTGTATCGAATCGGCGATACCTTTACCAACATGTATGCCGTACGCACCGGCTCGTTCAAGAAAGTCACGCTGCTGGCCGACGGGCGCGAGCAAGTCACGGGCTTTTGCGTTGCGGGGGAATCGCTCGGCGCCGACGGCATTGCGGCCAATCACTACGCTAGCGACGTCATTGCGCTCGAGGACAGCAGCGTCTGTGTGATGCCCTATGACCTTCTGGAATTGCTGAGCCGGGAAGTCAAGGCCGTGCAGCACCATGTCTTTCGGATGATGAGTCGCCAGCTCGTGCGCGAAAGCAACGCGATGATGCTGCTCGGCACGATGACGGCCGACGAACGCGTCGCTTCGTTTCTGCTCGATTTGTCGCATCGTTGGCAAGCCCGGTCCTATTCGCCGAGCCTGTTCTTGCTGCGCATGACGCGCGAGGAAACGGGCAGCTTTCTTGGGCTCAAGCTCGAAACCGTGAGCCGAACGCTGTCGCGCTTCCGGAAGCAAGGGTTAATCGAAGTGAACGGAAAGGAAGTGAGGATTCTCGATTTTGCCGGGTTGATCGAAGTCGCACATCATCCTTCGTGACGGAACGTTTGCCTGCGCCTCCATGTCGGCACGAAGCTTGCGTGATTTCCGATGCTTTCAACTGGCATGCATGGGCTCGCTCGAGCGTCGATGCGCAACGTCGAGCCGACAGGAGGCGATCATGAAGCGATTGGGACGACTACGATTCGTATGTGCAGCCGGCGCGGCCGCGCTGGTGCTATTGACGGGATGTACGCTCGGCGGCGCCGCAGCCGGCGGGTACGCCGGTAACAAGCTGACGCACGGCAGCACGCTCGGTACGGTCGGCGGCGCGGTGGCGGGTGGCGTCGCCGGTTACGAGCTTAGCAAGTAAGGGATCGGTATTGAAAAAAAGGGGCACCGCCTTGTGAGCGGTGCCCCTTTTTTATTCCGACGGCAGACGATAGGCGGTGGAGGCCGCCTATGTCGTCACATTAGAACTTGTGACGAATGCCCACGCGCGCGGCGATTTGCGATTGCGAGTTGCTGCCCGACGGGCCGAAGAAGCTCGTCGAATCGCCGATTTGCGCTTGCACCGGGGTCGCAGCGGCGTTGTTCAAGTGGCCCGACGCCTTTTGATAGACGCCCAGAACGTACACGTCGGTACGCTTGCTGAGTGCGTAATCGAGGCTCAGGTCGGCTTGGTTGAAGTGCGCATTGGTCAGATCGGCCATGTGCATGTACGTGTAGCCAACGCCAGCCGTCAACGCCGGCGTGAACGAGTACTTGCCGCCGACATCATAGGCGTCGAACACCAGGTTCGTCGCACCCGTGCCCGGCAATTGCACGAGACGCGTGTTCGTCCACGACGCCCAGAATGCCGCCGGGCCCATCAGATAGCGCGCGCCCAGACCGAACGTGCGCAGTTCCTTGATCGTCGTCGGAACGGTCGCGTTCGAGATCGTCGTCGGAACACCTGCTTGGCCAGCCGGGAAACGGATGTCCGTGTAAGCAGCGCCAGCGCTGAGCGGGCCGGCCGCGTAGTTCAGGCCGAAGCTATACGTACGTGCCGAACCGTTCGCGCCAGGCGCGCCGGCGAACGCGCCAGCTTGGTTCGAGAAGCCGTACAACGCACCGAACGTCACGCCCGAGAAGTTCGCGCTCTGGAACTTCACCGAGTTGTCGATGCGGCTCGACGTCACTTGGTCGATGTCGTTGATGTGGTAGCCGTAGTTGCCGACAACCGTGTTGCCGCCCGTCGTGTAGTTGGCCAGCACGTCCGTCGACAGCGAGTACTGACGGCCGAACGTCACCGAACCCATGCCGTCCTTCGTGATGCCGACGAATGCTTGGCGGCCGAATTCACGCGAGTTTTGGCCCAGCGCGCCCGTGCCGCTGTTGAAGCCGTTTTCCAACGTGAAGATCGCCTTCAGGCCGCCGCCCAAATCTTCGCCGCCCTTCAAGCCCCAACGGCTACCTTGCGCGACGCCGTCGTCATACTTCACCAGGCTCTTCGAGTTGGCGCCAGCATGGTTGACGTAGCTTACGCCGGCGTCAACGATGCCATACAACGTGACGCTGCTCTGCGCGTGTGCGGCGACGCCGATGCTGCCGAGCACGGCAGCCACGAGAATACGTTTGTTCATCATTTCTCTTCAGTGGTCTTATGAATTAGTAAGAGGCCCCAATAGCGCCGGGCGAATTTTTGCCTATTTCAGTGGCGCGTTTGTGAATTTTTTGTTTACTGTGGCGAATTGTTAACACTTATTGTTTCCCCTCGTGCAATACATTTATGCCGTAGACGCACGAATCATCCCCGCTGCCACAGTGTGGTGCGTGGCATTCGTCGATCAGAACGAATGCACCAGTACTGGAATGCTTATCATAAATATCGCTAATGACCGGCTTTTGTAGCGTCAATACGACGCGCGCAATGTCGTTCATCTTTACGTCACAAATGGCATTCATTTGCGACAGCGTATGGACATCAAGCACTTCCTTCACCGAGCCGATGCGGGCGAACACCGTATTGGTCGTTTGAAGCCGTGTTCGGCGATCGTTTCCAGCAGCGTCACCGCTTGGGCCGCATTGCGCGAATCGGTCTCGCGACGCAGCCGTACCGTGCCGCGCTTGATCGAATCCTCGACATGCCCCACCACGAGTTGCGCGCCGATCTGCTCGGCGCGGCGATCGCGGAAGTCGATCACTTCGGAGTAGTTGTGGCCCGTATCGATATGCACGAGCGGGAACGGCAGCGATGTTTTGCGCTTGGCGCCGAGCCCGAACGCCTTCAATGCCAGATGCAGCACGACCACCGAGTCCTTGCCGCCCGAAAACAGCAGTGCCGGCTTGCTGCATTCGGCCACGAGCTCGCGCAGGATGTGGATCGATTCGGCCTCGAGCCAGTCGAGGTGGTCCATGCGGGTCGCGGCAATCGGTACCGCGTATGCGTCGGAGGGGTCCAGTAGCGTAGACATGAGGTTTCTCTTGGTTTTTCGGTTGGAGCGTTCGAACAAGTGAGCGGGACGAAACGTTCGGGGGCTTAGTGGACGCTTCGATAGGCGATATACGCCGCAATGACGAGCAGCGCGAGCGCGAAGACACGGCGCAAGGCGGCTCCCTTGACGGCGATCGCTTTGGCCGCGCGCATTCCTGCGTGACCGCCGGCCACGCCGCCGGCGACGAGCGCCAGCGCGAGTCGCAGGTCGACTTTTCCCGCCATGCCGTAGTTGGCCGCCGTCGTGGCGCCGAAGACGACCACTGAGACGAGCGACGATGCCACTGCCTCGAGCATCGGTACCCGTGCGATGAAATGCAGCGCCGGCACCGATAGAAAGCCGCCGCTGATACCGAAGAAGCCGGCCACACCGCCAACGGCGACCCCTGCCCCCGCAGTCGCGAAGCCTCGACCGGTAACCGCTTCCGGCTGCGCCGGTGCCGCTGCGTGTGCCGTTCGCCCTTTCGCCAACATCAACGCGCCGACGACCGCGACGATCGCCGCTAGCACCAGCATCAACACACCGCCGTCCACGTGCAGCGACCAGCGCGAACCGGCGAATGCGCCGCCCACGCCCGCTGCCGTGAACACGACGCTCGTGCGCCACCGCACGAGGCCCGCCCGAGCGTAGGAGATGAGATTGATGAGCGCGGTCGCAGCAATCGCCGCCGCCGTCGTCCCGATAGCGACATGCGGATCGCCGACTCTCACGACGTACAGCAGCAGCGGCACCGATAGCGTGCCGGCACCGCCGCCGACAAGACCGAGCATAAAGCCGATCGACAGGCCCGATGCCGCGGCAAGGGCGAGCTGCGTCTGCAACGTCAATACGACAGACATCGATGATTTCTCTCAGGTTGCACGGCTGTCCGTCATCGGCGAAACGCATGCGTTGCGCGCGTTGCACGCATTGCCCACGTTGCACGTTCCGTCGATGCGGCCAGTCTCGTCGTTGCGTCGGCTACGCTAGCCCATTGGGTCGAAGCATTAGTCGGTCACCTCGAACGCCTCAGTCAATTCATCGAGCTTGACGGGCGCTTGCTCGCCGTGCTGCGCCCGCGTGTGCGCGCATTGCTCCATGCGCGCACGCACCGTGGCCAAATATTCGGCGCGGTGGCGCCGAAGCGCGAAGTCGCGGAAATTGGTTCGCTCGAGCGTCTGCCAAGACTGTGCCCGCGCCTGCTCGGATGCATGGCGCGCCGCATCGAATGCCGATGCGTCGATCACCGCCGTCGCATCGGTCATGCGCTCATAGCCGTAGCGCCGCATATACTCGCTCGTCAGCGTCTCGATTACCGAGATCTCGCTTAGCGATAACACCTTCTTGTACTTGTCGACGTTTGCCGCGATCGGCGCAAAGCAGTTCGACGACCACAGCGCCGACAGGCGTGCGATCCGCTGAGCTTCGTCCGAGTGGGAAATATCGACCATGCCCGGCAAGAACGCGATATCTAGAAACGCGCACACCGCTTCCAGCACGGCGCGCTCGTCCGCCACGAAATCTTCATAGCGAATCGTCAGCGTTCGGTCCGGATACTCGGCCAAGACCCTATCGGCCGCGCGATGAGCCTCGAGCCAGGTGTGCGTGTTGAGCAGCGTATCGAAGTCGTGGATGATCGCCTTGTTCATCGATGCGATCTGCGCGCGCGGGTCGCGGACGACATTCAAGAACAGCATGTCGGGGAATTCGCGCATGAGTTCGTCGGCGTAATGAACGCTGTCCAGCGACTTATCCATCACGACGCGTGCTCCGCGCACTTCCCCGGCGCGCAGCAGCAACTCCCATACGACGCGATGCACGCTGCGCGGTTGATGACGAATCGCTTCGAAGATCTCGACCGGATCGAACACGATCCCGGGCCACTTCACCATGCTGGCCGCCTGGAGCCCGATGACGTCGTTCACGAGCCGAAGATAGTCGCGATCGTCTTCCAGGCTGCCGTATAGCGGCACGATCGGCATGAAGTCGACGATATGCAGGGGATACGGCGAATAGAACTGGGGGTTGAAATTCAATCGCAACCGCAATGCATGACTGCCGCAGCGGCGCAGCGGAATCATCAACACGGGACGAGGCCGGTTGCCGTCCGGCGATGAAGGCTGTTTGACATTCATAGGTTGAACCTCCGATCGTGGTTCTTGCTGGTTACGGGTTACTTGTTAGTTGTCGCTTCTTGCTATCGGGCTCGCGGAAATTCCGGCTTCGCACCGACAACTCGCTCATCATCGAAATCATCCGCACCCGCGAAATACGCCTCGAATGCGTCGATGAACTCATCGATTTGGATAGCCGCCAACGCATTGATCCCGGCCGCGGCACGCCGTCCGCCGCCGCTTTCGAAGCGTTCGCAAAGGACATCGGCCGGACGTGCATCGGGCTGCGCCGAACGCACGCTCACGCAGTACGAACCGTCCGCGCGCTCGGTCAGGACCGCGAACGCCAGGTCGCGCCGCGCGCGCGTCAAGCGATTGGCGAAGGTGCCCGAGATGCGCCGTGCCCAAGCTTCGTTGGGCAGCAAATAAATATCGCCGGCGCGGCAGGTGTAATACGGCGCAAGCGTATCCGCGTGGGCGACGTCTTCCCGATATCCGTCCTCGAGCCGGCGATAGCTTGGCGATGCGGCGATAAACGCCAACGGATCGACAAATTCAAGCAGCGCTCGATAAAGCGCAACGGGCGGTATATGGAGATCGTCGATCGTCTCGCCATAGGCGTTGTAGTTAAGCAAATGCCCGAGGGTTTGCAACGACGCCGTTTCGCGCGCAGATCCACCACCTTGGCCCGCGGCGAGCCGATGCGCCGTCGCATCGAGGTTGTCGCCGAACGCACCGACGATGGCCCACGGCCGGTACCGTCCCCCGAGCGTGCGATCGACAATGACGCTCGTGCAGACGTCCGGCGAATCGTCCCATTCGAGTCGAAGCCGTGGATGCGCAAACGCGCGGCGCGCAGCGTGATGATCGAAATAGGCGACATGGGCGCCGGCATCGAGCAGGCGTGCGAGCGCATCGACGTTTGCATCGAGCGAAACATCCAGGACGGTCACCTCGATGCCAGGGTCGTCGGGCACCCGGCGCAACAGATCGATATCGCGCTTGACGCCCGTCACGAGGTGCGCGTCCCGCGGCTGCGCGAGGCGCAGTTGATGCAGCGCGCACAGTCCGTCCGCATCCCCGTTGAAAACGTCGAAAGCAACGGGCGCGGCGCGCATGAAGGCTTCACTTGACACGCGCTTCTCCCGGCTCGCATTCGCTGCGCAGCAGATGCTCGAACAGCAGCGCCGCGGCGGCGCCCTTGCGCAAATTCGACGCGTCGAGCGTGAGCGACGGCGCGGGCGGCGGTTCGTAGGGGGCGCTCACGCCCGTGAAGTCACGCAGCTCGCCGCGCCGGGCCTTTCGATAAAGCCCTTTCGGATCGCGCGATTCGCACACTTGCAGCGACGTGCTGACATACACCTCGACGAACCGATCTTCGCCGATGATCGAGCGAGCGACGGCTCGATCGTCGCGCAAGGGAGAAACGAGCGACGTGACGACCACAAGGCCGACGTCGTTCATCATGCGAGCGACTTCCGCCGTCCGACGAATGTTTTCGCGCCGATCGCGTTCGGAGAAACCGAGATCGCGACTCAGTCCGCAACGCAAGGCGTCGCCGTCGAGCACTACGCACGCGCGCTGCTCGCGCCTGAGCCGCTGTTCGAATTCGAATGCAATCGTCGATTTCCCCGCGCCGCTGAGGCCCGTCAGCCAAAACGTGGCAGGCGGGTGTCCGAATTGCAATGCGCGTGCGCGATCCGATAGCGCGCCCACGTGCAGGAAGAGATTGGCCGGCATATCGGGTGCGTGCATATATTGCGCGGGCACGGGCTCGCTCTCTTGCGCATCAAGCGCAGGCGCATGTCGCTGCGCGCCGCAAACCGGCACTTGATCTTCCATGAAAACAACCTCCAACGAATGACGTCGGGTACGTTCGATTGCGCGCGTGCACTATCGAAGCCGCATGGCGTGACAGTGCACGGCGACCGGGTCGTGATGACTGGCGAATGGTTCGGGTGACCGCGAGTCGCTCGCGGTCCGTTTGAATCAGGCCGGTTCGTAGGCCACCATCGCGGGGGCGCTTCGCTTGAGCAAGCGCGGCGGCGACGGCACGAAACGCGCACGCATCGCGCCGTTCGATGCACCCTCACGCAGCTTGAACACGCTGACGGCCTCGACGAGCGTGCTTGCCTGCTCGCGCATCGATTCGGCCGCGGCGGCCGCTTCCTCGACGAGCGCGGCGTTTTGCTGCGTGACTTGGTCCATCTGTGTGAGCGCCTGGTTGATCTGTTCGATGCCGGTGGCCTGCTCTTCGCTCGCGTTCATCATCTCGCCCATGATCAAGGCGACGCGTTTGATGCTGTCGAGCACGTCTTTCATCGTCGCGCCCGCTTCATCGACCAGACGATTGCCGACTTCGACTTGTTCGACCGAGCCTCCGATCAGCGCCTTGATCTCCTTGGCGGCCGTAGCCGAGCGCTGCGCGAGCGACCGCACTTCGGAGGCCACCACCGCGAAGCCGCGGCCTTGTTCGCCGGCGCGGGCCGCTTCCACGGCGGCATTCAACGCAAGGATGTTCGTTTGGAATGCGATGCCGTCGATCACGCCGATGATCTCGACGATCTTCTGGGATGCCTGATTGATCGCGCCCATCGTCTGCACGACCTCGGAGACGACGTCGCCGGCGCGTTGCGAGACTTGCGTAGCCGAAGCGGCAAGGTCGTTGGCTTGGCGCGCGTGCTCCGAGTTGCGCTTGACCGTCGCCGTGAGCTCTTCCATCGAGGCCGCCGTCTCTTCGAGCGAAGCGGCTTGCTCTTCGGTACGCGACGACAAATCGAGATTGCCGCTCGCGATTTGGCCCGCGGCCGACGCAATCGCGCCCGTGCTGACATGAACTTGGCTCACGATACCGATGAGGCTTTCTCGCATCGTCTTCATCGCATACATGAGGCTCGTGCGGTCGCTCTGCTTCACGGAGACGTCGATCGTCAGATCTCCCGTCGCCACGCGTTCGGCGGCATCGGCTGCATCGATCGGCTCGCCGCCCAGCTGCGCGATGATGCCGCGGGTGATCAACCATGCGGAGCCGATGCTGACGAGCAGCGCGGCCAAAGCCAGCCCAAGAATGCCGAGCCGGCTCGATGCATACGACGACTTCGCGTCGCTAGTCAGCTCGTCGTTCTGCTTGTGTTCCAGATCGCGCAGTTGGCGAACGTAGCCCCACCACTTGGCCTGAATCGGTCGCAGCTCGAAACGCAGCACATGGTAGGCGTCGTCGCGCTGCCCCGATAGCGCGAGCGTCTTGGCCTTGAGCATCAGCGGCAACGCCAGCTCGCCCTGCTGGACGATCTGTTGGAGCAACTGTGTTTCTTGCTCGCTCGTGCCCGCGGCCGCGAACATCTTGACGAGCTTGCCGCGGCTTTCGTCGTACGCCGCGGTTTCCGCATCGAAGCGCTGCGTTTCCGTTTGGATTTGCTCTGGCTGATCGGCTTGCAGCAGAACTAGATTGCGCAAAGCGAGCGCTCGATTCGAAATGCTTTCGTCAAGGCGATTGGCCAAGGTTGCCTCGACGGCATTGACGTCGGTGATGTCGATCATCGACGATTCGAGATCGCTCATTCGCACGAGCGAGAATGCCGTCACTAGGACGAGCAGAAACGAAACCAGTGCGAAACCGATTCCGAGGCGGCTCGCCACCTTCATGTGGGAAAAGTTCATCTCGTCGCTACCTTTAATAAAAGAACGTCTCTCATCGTCCACCGGCGTTAGCGGAACGCGCACCGGTCACAAGGCCCGTGAACGGCACATCAGTAGAACGCCTTAAGTGTTTTATCGGATGAAAACGTTTTTAATGACTAGATAGTTGGAATCCGATCGCGACCGATTTCTTTTAAGTATGAAGAATGGGTGCGTCGAACCCGGCACCATAATCGTGGAGGCGGGTGGGGGAAGTTGATCGACGTCAATGCGTCGCGATCGAGGGCGGCCGACGCAAACCGCCGCGCCCTCGAACCGGCGTGAACGACAAACGAATGCGCGGCAGAAAGGTCTGTCCGCGCCTACCGCTACTGCGGCTACCGCTAGGGACGATGCAATAGGCTGCGCAGCGGGTGCCGCCAGTCGACCCGACGCGTCCTCGGGCCGTGTGCTTGGCGCACGTGCTCCTGCCAGAGTTCGTCCGAGAAAAGGAATGCCACGATCAACAGCGGCAGCACGAGAAACGCACCCAAAATCACTTGTTCGATCACGATGAGTCTCCCGCGCCCATGCAAGGCTAAGCTCAGAACGTGAGTTTCATTCTAAGCGCATGTCGCCGCCTCCGTGCGATCGCGCGGGTCAGTTTCGTGGCGCGCCACGCATTTGTCTGTCATGGGCCTATGCCGATTCGTAGGGGCGGCGCCGGTCTGAATCGACCGACGCGTAACGTGAGGACCGCATCGGAAATGCGCCGGGCATCTTTTTTGTCCTGTAGCTAAACCGTTATTTCGAAGTTTTGCGGCCCGGCCTAAATCATTTTTATGTGCAGCGCGGCAAAATGTTTTTCGGATTTATTAAGCAACTTAATTCGTTCGTCACTGCCGCAGCGCCGTTGACGCAGCGCCTTACACGACGCGGCACTGGCGCCTTACGGGGCGCCTGCGGTCCCGCCGAACAAGGCGTGCAAGCGAGCCATCGCGCATCGCCGGAAGGGCTCGGACATGGTGCGACAATCCGCCGCTTTTGCAAACGCACACAACTTGTGCTTGTGCTTTCGCATGCTTGTTCTACCCTGAGAAACGCGGGTTTTGGATTGCCTTTAAATACATAGCTAACCTACGTAAAAACCCGCATGGAGACGTTTATGAAAAAGCAAGCCGGTAAGCTTTTGGTGCTCGTGGGATTGACTGCCGCAGCCACGCTCGCACAAGCGCAGGACGACGTCCTGAAGCCTCAACAAACGTTCCAATTCAAGGCCAACGCCTACGGCTGTTTATCGAAGGATAAGCTCGACTCGGCTTATCAGCACGCGCAAGCGGGTGAACAGCAAAAGATGCAGGAGTTCTTCTCGGGATTTCAATGCCTCTCGGCGCCTGAGCATGCGGACTTCCGTGTCGTGCGAGTGGTCGGCCGAGACGTCGAATTCGTGAACGCCGCCAACGAGGATACACAGGGCCTTTGGACCCACGCGGAATTCATCAAGCAATAGCGGTGTAGCGCAGCGCCGCTAATCTCGGCGCTCGCGTTTCCATTCGATCGTCGATTCGTCGGATGACGGCTCGGAATATTCCGGGCCGTTTGGCATTGGCACGTTCGTTTTTCGCTATCATCACGCGCCGACGGCGGCTGCACGCATGGTGTGCCCGCCTCCCCCGACACGCGACCGATTCGCGCAAACGACGAGCTCTCTTCACGCCGCATGGCCCTCAAATCGACGATCTATAAAGCCGAACTCCAAATCGCAGACATGGATCGGCATTACTACGGCGATCACTCGCTGACCATCGCGCGCCACCCATCCGAGACCGACGAGCGGATGATGGTGCGCCTTGCCGCCTTCGCCTTCTTCGCGAGCGAACGCCTTGAACTGGCCAAGGGGCTCTCCGATACGGACGAACCCGATCTCTGGCAACGAGACCTGACCGGCGCAATCCAGACCTGGATCGAAGTCGGGCAGCCGGACGAGCGCCGGCTGGCGAAAGCAAGCGGTCGAGCCGACAACGTGATCGTCATCGCCTATGGCGGGCGCACCTCGCAGATCTGGTGGGACGGCTTGCGCGGGAAGGTCGAACGATTGCGCAACGTGGAAGTCTGGTCGCTCGCGGAAGGCACCGGCGAGGCGCTGGCGAAGCTAGCCGCACGTACGATGCGTGTGCAGTTCACGGTGCAGGACGGTTCGGCCTGGCTGAGCAGCGCAGAGGCAGATCCGATCGAACTGCAGTGGGCCGTGCTCAAAGCGCGCGCCGCCGCTTAAGTCCATCCCTCCGTGCGCATGCGCGTGCCGGCCGGCGCGATGTGTCCGTGCGAAGCGCCGGCTGTCTTACTCCAGGGCGGCAATCGCGGCGCCGCCCCTAACCGTCAAAGCTCGGTGACGCGCGCCGACTCCGGCGGTCCTTTCAGCTCGATCATGTTGCCCTCGGGGTCGAATAAGTAAATCGACTGGCCGTAGCCGTCGGCGCCGTACCGCCGTCCCTCGGGCCCGAGCCGCGCGCCATGCGCGGTCAAATGGGCGGCGAGCTGCGCAAAGTCGTAATGCTCGATCCGCAGGCACAGGTGATCCATGTTGCGGCCGCCGCCCGGCGTGCCGCTGTCCGCGCGATCGATCGACGCGCCTACCGCGAGCACATCGATCATCGACCGTCCGGCTCGCAGTTGCGTCAGGCCGATATCGGGCTGCTCTTTCTCGACCGTGCATCCAAGCGCGTCGCAGTAAAAGCGAACCAACGCCCGCGGGTGGGCCGCGCGGATGACAACGTGATCGATTTCGCGAATCGTCGGCTTCATCGAGTACGCCTCCTTTGTCGTACGGCACGTCTTGCCGGGAACGCGCGCCAGGGCCGCGCGTGGATGACGGCAGTGTAGAGCAGACGGGGAAATGGAGCGATGAAGGCGGTACGGCGTACCGGCTCGGGCTGCGCCGGGCTAAACGTCGGGTAAAAAAAAGCCCGCCAAAGCGGCGGGCTGAATCCATATCAGGAGGAGACATGGAGGAGACAGTTCCAACTATACACACGTCGATGGTGCAATGCAATATCTTTTTTATGACCGAAAATGACGAATCGTCCCACCTTGTGGCGAAGCCGGGGGAAACCGGTGCCATCTAAGCGGGGCGGGGCGCTGCGGCCCCGAAGCCACGCGCTGCCGGGGTGGGGCGGCAGGTAACAGACGGCCCTTGCGGCGCTTGGGGAATGAGACCGCAACATTCCGCGCGCGGGGCTCGGCGGCGACGCATAGAGTTGGCATCATGTAGCCAACGCCGAGGAACATCATGGACATCGACACGGAAGCGGAAACGGAAACGGAAACGGAAACGGAAACGGAAGCGGAAGCGGGCACGAACACCGCCTATCGGACGGAGATCGAGCGCTGGGACGCCGTTACCCAACGCGACGCGCAGGCGGACGGCGCGTTCTTTTACGCCGTCGCGACGACGGGTGTCTTTTGCCGCCCCTCGTGCGCTTCGCGCCTGCCGCGTCGCGAGAACGTCGCCTTTTTCGGCACAGCCGACGAGGCGTCCGCGGCCGGCTTTCGGCCCTGCAAGCGCTGCCGGCCGGACGGCTTGCCGCGCGACATGGCCATCGTCGAGCGCGCCTGCGCGGCCTTGGACGCCGAGCCGGCCGCCCGCTTGACGCTCGCGCAACTGAGCGAGGCCGTGCACGTCAGCCCGTTCCATTTGCAGCGGTTGTTCAAGCGCATTGTCGGCGTATCGCCGCGCGAATATCAGGCCGCCCGGCGCGGAGCCGCCCTGCGCGACGCCTTGCAGCGCGGAGAAGCGGTGACGCGCGCGGCGCTCGATGCGGGTTTCAACTCGCCGTCGCGGCTCTATGACAGCGTGGCCGGCGAACTCGGCATGGCGCCGTCCGCGTACCGCAAGCAAGGAGCAGGGCGGCGAGTGCATTACGCCTGCGCTCCCACGACGCTCGGCCAGGTGCTCGTCGCGGCGACCGATCGCGGCATCTGCCGCATCGCGTTCGGCGATGACGGTGCCGAACTCATCGAAGCGCTGCGCCAAGCATTCGTGAAAGCCGATCTCGTCGAAGATGCGACGCGCATCGCGCCATTCGTCGAGCAAATCGATGCCTACCTGCGCGGCGGGCGCGAAACATTCGACTTGCCGCTCGATCTGAGCACGACCGCCTTTCGTCAGCGCGTATGGGACGCCTTGCGGCGCATCCCGTACGGCGAGACCCGCACCTATACCCAAATTGCCGAGGGGCTCGGCGCGCCGCGGGCGGTGCGCGCCGTCGCGAGCGCCTGCGCGTCGAATCCCGTCGCGTTGGCCATTCCCTGTCATCGCGTCGTGCAAAAGGGCGGTGCACTGGCCGGCTACCGTTGGGGCATCGCGCGCAAAGCGGCCCTGCTCGACGCGGAAGCGCGGCGCAGCGGCATCGCACAGGAGACGCATGCGCCGACGAACACGCCGCACGATTTGGACGACGCCGCTTGAGCACCGCGCGCGCCATCAGCTTCGAGCTGCCGTTCAAAGCCCCCTATGACTGGGCCCGCGTCCTGCGCTTCTTTGCCGGGCGCGCGACGCCGGGCGTGGAAGCAGTCGAGGAGGGCTGCTACCGGCGTGCGATCGAATGGGCCGGGGCCAGCGGCACGCTCAGCGTCGCCCGCCACCCGCGCAAGCATCGTCTTGTCGTCACGATCGAAGGCGAGGCCGGCCGCCATGCCGACGCCCTTGCATCGCATGTCGCGACGATGTTCGATGTCGACGCGAACCCGGCCGCGATCGGCGCCCACCTCGCACTCGATCCGTGGCTCGCGCCGCTTGTCGAAGCCGCACCGGGCCTGCGCTTGCCAGGCGCCTGGTCGGCGTTCGAGCTGGTCGTGCGCGCGATCGTCGGCCAGCAGGTGAGCGTCAAGGCCGCCACGACGTTAATCGGCCGGCTGGTCGTGCGGGCGGGCGCGCGCATCGACGACCACCCGCATCCAAGCACCGCCTGGCGTTTTCCGAGTCCGGCGGCGTTGGCCGATGCCGATCTCGCGCACATCGGGATGCCGGGCAAGCGCGTCGCCGCCCTGCAGGGGGTCGCACGGGCCGTGGCATCGGGCGTGGTGCCGATCGACGCCATCCACGCCGGACGCCAGCCGGAAGCCGCCTTGGCCGACGCGCGCGCAGCGCTGCTTGCGCTGCCCGGCATCGGCCCTTGGACCGTCGAATACATCGCGATGCGGGCCTGGCGCGATGTCGATGCGTTTCCCGCCACCGATCTCGTCCTCATGCAAGCGATCGCCGCGCGCGATCCCTCGCTCGAGCGCGCACCGGCACAGCGTGCGCGAACGCAGCGGTGGCGTCCGTTTCGCGCGTACGCGGCCATGCACCTTTGGAACGAAATCGCCGATCGCGCGGGCGGCCAGCGGGGCGGCTAGCCTCGCCTACGCGAGCCGCATGCCCGCCGATCGCATGCGCGGAACGGGCGGTCATCCCGCTGAAATCGAGCACGCCGCGCGCACACGTTCCGCCCCACCCGAGACGCCCGCTTTCCCAAGCCCACATTGGCCTCAAGCGAGGTTCGCGGCACGGTGTTAAAGTGCCCGCTACTCAAAAAACATTGGATCGATGTGCCCGCGAACTACGCCGCGGCACGCGACCAGCATCGATGTCAGATATCCAAACTCCCTCCAAGTCGGAAGCGTTCGCGCAGCGTTTGTCGGTGTTGACCGCACCTAGCGCGCAGGGCGTGCTCGCCCGAAGCTTGCGCGGCATCGAGAAGGAAAGCTTGCGCATTGTCCGCAACGGCACGCTCGCGATGACGCCGCACCCGCGCGCGCTCGGTTCCGCACTCACGCATCCGTCGCTGACGACCGATTATTCCGAGGCACTGCTCGAGCTGATTACGCCGGCCGATGCGACGCCCGAACACGTGATCGGCCGGCTCGACGAACTGCACCGTATCGTCTATTCGCAGCTGGGAGACGAATTGCTGTGGACGCAATCGATGCCGGGCCGGTTGCCCGCCGACGATGAAATCCCGATCGCCGACTACGGTACCTCCAACATCGGCCGGCTCAAGCACGTCTACCGGCACGGCCTCGCGCTGCGGTATGGCCGCACGATGCAATGCATCGCGGGCATCCATTACAACTTTTCGCTCAACGATGACGCGTGGCGCATCCTGCACGCGCAGCACCCGACGAACGCAAGCGCCGTCGATTTCCAATCGGCGTGCTACCTCGCGCTGATCCGCAATTTCCGCCGCACGAGCTGGCTGCTGATGTATCTCTTCGGTGCCTCTCCCGCACTCGATGAGCCGTTCTTGCGCGGCGCGGCGCACCGATTGGATCGATTCGACGAAAGCACGCTGTATCGCCCTTATGCAACCAGCTTGCGCATGAGCGACCTCGGCTATTCCAATACCGCGGCGCAAGCGGCTCTGCAGCCGAACTACGACACGCTCACCGGCTATCTCGACGCACTGGCGCGCGCCGTGAGCGAGCCGTATCCGGCCTACGAGGCGATCGGCACGCATCGGAACGGCGGCTGGGTGCAGATCAACACGAACGTGCTGCAGATCGAGAACGAGTTCTATTCGACGATTCGGCCCAAACGCGTGACTCGTTCCGGCGAGCGTCCGTTGCACGCGCTCGCCGCACGCGGCGTACAGTACGTCGAGGTTCGTTGCCTCGATATCGATCCGTTCGAGCCGTCCGGGATCAGTATCGAGACCGCCCGCTTTCTCGATGCCTATCTGCTCGCGATCGCGCTGCAAGACAGCCCGGCATTGCCGCCGCCGGCCTATGCGGAGGCGAACGCCAATTTCGGCCGCATCACGCTGGAGGGGCGCCTGCCCGGTTTGACGCTGACGCGCGAGGGTAAGACCGTATCGATGCGCGAATGGGCCGACGAACTGATGGACGATATCGAGGCCGCGGCGCGCGCGTTGGATTCTCAGAACGGCGGCGATGCCTATGTCCGCACGGTCGCCGCTCAACGGGCGAAGTTGGCGGATCCCGAAGCGACGCCCTCGGCGCGCGTACTGCGCACGATGCGCGAGCGCGGCCAGAGCTTCCTGGCGTTCGGCCTGGCGCAAAGCGAAGCGCATGCCGCCTACTTCCGGGCGCAGCCGCTCGACGCCGATGCGTTGCTGGCGGCGCGCGCATTGGCGGAGCGCTCGCTCGCGGAACAGGCCGAGATCGAGCGGCAGGACGCGCCCGACTCATTCGATGAGTTCGTCAACGACTATCGCGGCTACACGCTCGATCGCTTCAGCGTATAGCAGGGCGGCTAGGGCCGCGCGAACGTCTGCGGACGAGACGCGTCGAACTCTTTCAGAGAAAGAAGAAAGAGGGAGGGCCTTCGAATGAAAACTATCGGATCAATACGGTCAACCGGATTCCTCGGATCGGTGCTCGCGTGCGCATGGATTGCGGGATGCGCCGCGACGAACCAGGTCAATCCGGAAACGATGCAGATTGCGACGCAGCCGCTCGTGTGCCGCGCCGATCAATGCGGGCTCTGGTGGCAGCGCGCCCGGCAATGGGTGACCGGCCACACGCAATACCCGTTGCAAGCGGATACGAATCAAACGATCGAGACCGCCGGGCCCACCGGGGGCAGCGGCGCCCCCGCGTTCCAGGTCACGCTTGCGCGCAACGCCGACGGTTCTTCGACGATCGGCTTCGCCGCGCATTGCGATCGTCCGCTCGCGGGCTGCCGCCCCGATCCTTGGCTGGCCGCCGCGGATTTCAAAGCGTTCGTGCGATCCGGCGAAGAGCCTCCAAAGGGCCCGGATGCGCCTGCGTCCACGTCGCAGTGGTGAGGTGCAGCAAGCTTAGGTCACGTGAGGCCCGCCCCGACGCGGCCCGAACACGTCAGTGCGCCATGACGCCGCCGGTGCCGCGTTTCGGTTTGGTGATCCAGACGAGGGCGGCCAGCAGCACGAACGCGGCGCACGAAATTCGGAAGAAATCGTTCGTCGCCATCATGTACCCCTGCTGCGTCACGAGCGCGTTCAATTGCGCGCTGACGCTGTCGCCCGTCAACCCGAGCGTGCGAAGCGCATTGCTGTAGCTCGTCGTGTTCTGCGAATACTGGCTGACCGATTCGGCGAGCACCGCGTGGTGATAGATCGCGTCGTTTTCCCAAAACGTGGTGCTGATCGCCGTACCGATCGCCCCCGCGAGCGTCCGCAAGAAGTTCGACAACCCGGATGCGCTCGCGAGCCGCTCATCGGGAACGCTCGAGAGCGTGATCGTCGTCATCGGCACGAAGAAACACGCCACGCCGATACCCTGCACGATCCGCGGCAAGATGACATGACCGAACGGCACATCCAAGGTGAACGTCCCGTTCCAGACGGAGACGATCGCAAACACGGCGAACGCCAGGCTCGCCACCATGCGCAAATCGAGCCGATGCAGATTGCGTCCGATGATCGGCGACAGAACCAGTGCGAGCAATCCGACCGGTGCCGTCGCGAGCCCCGCCAGGCCGGCCGTGTAGCCCATCACCGTCTGCAGCCAGAGCGGAAAGATGACGACCGATCCGAAGAACGCCATGTAGCCGAGAAAGATGATCAAGGCGCCGAGTGCGAAGTTGCGATCCTTGAACAACGTCAGATCGATCACGGGCGTTTTCTCCGTGATTTCCCAGACGAGCAGGAACGCGAGCGCGATCGTGGCGATCAGCGCGAGCGCGACGATGAACGTCGAATTGAACCAATCGCGATCCTTGCCGAGATCGAGCATCATCTGCAGGCATGACACCCCGACAACGAGCAGGCACAGGCCGACCGCGTCGATCCGCTGCTTGGTCGTCTTCGTTTCTCGCCCGCGCAGCAGAAAGTACGCCGACGCGGCCGAGATCAGGCCGATCGGCAAATTGATGTAGAAGATCCAAGGCCAGGCGTAGTTGTCGGTGATCCATCCGCCCATCACAGGGCCGAAGATCGGCGCGACGATCACCGTCATCGCCCATAACCCGAGCGCCAACCCTCGCTTTTCCGGTGGGTAGCTGCGCATCAAGATCGTCTGCGAGAGCGGCACCATCGGCCCCGATACGAGCCCCTGCAGCAGCCGGAACCCAATGAGCGACGGGAAGTTCGCGGCCAGGCCGCACAGCGCCGAAGCCATCGTGAACGCCAGCACCGACAGCGTAAACAGCCGCACTTCCCCGACCCGCCGTGCGAGCCAACCGGTCAGCGGTACGGCGATCGCGGCCGCCACCGAATAAGAGGAAATGACCCACGTACCATCACTGGTGGCAACGCCCAAGCTGCCGGAAATCGTCGGCACCGCGACGTTCGCAATCGAGGTGTCCAGCACCTCCATGAACGTGCCGAAAGCGAGACCGACCGTGATCAGCGCGAGTGCACCGCCTGTCAGTTGCGGCGGGGCAGCCGGCGGGGCGCCCGCAGCAGAAGCGGCATTGGCCATGCGCGTTCTCCTTATCTTGACCCTTGACCCTTAACCCTTGACCGCGCGAGCGCGCCAAACGCAGCCGGGCACCCGCGGATCTCCATTCGGCGCCAATATCTCGATATTTGGTTGCCTTGTCAATATTTTTCTATGCAATGATGGTTGCGTCCTGTAAGTTCGGCGATGCATCTCACCCTTCCTCGCACCCTTCATCAGGACCGCTCGTTTTAGCCCGTATGACAGCGGTAACTTGCCGTAACCCCGGCTCCGCGCAGCCTGCGTTACCATCGGGCGAACCCATCGATACTTACGCCGGCATGCCGCTTCGTCCCCCTTATCCTCTCGCCGCCGCGCTGATTTGCGCGGGCGCAGTCGTCTCGCTCGCCGGGTGTGCCGTCGGCCCCGACTATCATCGCCCGAGTGCGCCAACGGCTTCGGCGTACAAGGAAACGCCGGCCGGTTGGAAAGTGGCCGAACCGGCCGATCGAGCGGATCGCGGTCATTGGTGGTCGATCTACGACGACGCCAGGCTCGACGCGCTGATGCAACAGTTAGACGCGTCGAACCAAACGATCGCCCAATACGCCGCTGCTTATCGGCAAGCGCGTGCGCTCGTCGCCGAGGCCCGTGCCGCCTACTTCCCGACGCTTGGGCTCTCGGCCAGCGCATCGCGCTCGGGCCAACAGTTCTCGCGCAGCGGCGCGACAGGCTCGACCGGCGCGGGAAGCAGCATCGGCAATACGTTCAATGCGTCGCTCGATGCATCGTGGGAGCCCGATCTTTGGGGCAAGGTCAGCCGCACCGTGGCGGCTCAGAAGGCCGGGCAAGAGGGCGCCGCGGCAGATCTGGCCAATGCGCGCTTGTCGGCCCAGGCCACGCTCGCACAGACATACTTTCAGTTGCGCGCGCTCGATGCGACGCAGCAGTTGCTGAACGACACCGTGAGCGCTTACGCGCAGGCGCTGAAACTTACGCAGAACCAATATGCGCAAGGCGTCGTCGCGCGCTCGGACGTGATTCAGGCGCAAACGCAGTTGCAGTCGGCGCAAGCGAATGCCATCGATAACGGCGTGGCGCGCGCGCAAGACGAACACGCGATCGCCGTGCTCGTCGGTCAAAGCGCCTCGACGTTCTCGATTCCGCCGATCCCGCTCGCTGCCGAGCCGCCGTCCGTGCCCATCGACGTACCGTCGGCGCTGCTCGAACGGCGCCCCGACATCGCAGCCGCCGAGCGCCGCACCGCCGCGGCCAACGAACAGATCGGCATCGCGATTGCCGCCTACTTCCCGTCGCTTACGCTGTCGGCACAAGGCGGCTACGAAAACTCGGTGCTCTCCAAGCTGTTCACGTTGCCGTCGCGGTTCTGGAGCGTCGGCCCATCGCTCGCCGCGACGTTGTTCGATGCCGGTCTGCGCCACGCGCAAACCGAAGCGGCCCGCGCCGCCTACGACCAGCAAGCGGCCGTCTATCGACAAACGGTGCTCGGCGCGTTCCAGGAAGTCGAGGACGATCTCGCGTCGCAGCGGATTCTTGCGCAAGAGGTGGTCGTCCAGCGGCAGGCCGTCGACTCGGCGAAACAGGCGCTGGCGATCGTGACCAACGAGTACAAAGCCGGCACCGTCGCCTATGTGAGCGTATTGACGGCTCAGACGACGGCATTCACCGCCGAGCAAAAGCTCAGCGCGTTGGCCGGCCAAAGGATGGTTTCATCGGTCGGACTCGTGAAGGCGCTCGGCGGAGGATGGAACGCCGCACAAATGGATCGCGAAAACACTAGCGGTTGAAATCGAGCGCCACCGTGCCGTCGCCGGTCGGGCGGCCCAGCAGATTGAGCAAGCCGGCCAGGTTGTCGCTGGCCTGCTGCGTCGCACTCGCTTGCCCATGGAACGAGGTGGAGCCGGCCGAGACGGTGCCTTGCCCCTTCAGCAACAGCGATCCGCTGAGCGTGGACAGATCGATGGTCGACGAATCGCCCTGAGATTGCAGCACGACACGGTACGAGCCGAGCGGCTTGACGGGCGAGACGCGCGAGCTCATGTCGGTCAACGTCACCGCGAGCTGACCGTATGCGCGCGAGCCGAGTAGCCGCCAAGGCGTCCAACTCAGTTGCACCGTGCCTTGCAGATCGAGCGTGTTGAACGGCGCGCCCAGCCCGGCCAGCAAGCCGGCCGGCACGGCGATCTCCCCCGATGAAATGGTGGTGGCCCGCGATGCGGCATTCACTTCGATCGGCTCGGGCATAGCCGGCGTCTGCCGCATGCGCATGCGCAGCCGGCCCGTCAGCAACGGCCAAAACGCCGTATCCCATTGCACGCGCCCCGGCAGCAAGGTACCCGCACCGCCGTCCCTGCCCGCCGCCAGAACCAGCGAGGCCGAGCCATGCCAAAGCGAACCGGACGGCTCCACCAGATTGATGTGCCCCTGCGTCGCTTTGCCGAATTGCGGGGTGATCCAAGCGGCCGGCATCATGACGATCAGCACGGTCCCGCTCGAGAGCACGGCAATGACGAGCCACGGCAGCACGGCGAGCAAGCG
The DNA here is from genome assembly GCA_963838695.1 of uncultured beta proteobacterium. GTDB lineage: Bacteria > Pseudomonadota > Gammaproteobacteria > Burkholderiales > Burkholderiaceae > Trinickia. The sequence goes on from CAWIRZ010000029.1 coordinate 91,234, forward strand.
CCGTCCCACCGCGTTCATACGCAACCTCGCACCTTGCGCGTAGCCAGCGCGCATCCCGAACCCGTGCTGCTGCCGCCCAACCCATGCAACGTTACCGCCACCGTCATTGCGCGGACCTCGCGGGAGCGATGGCCGGTTGCAACGAAACCGTCAAATCGACTTGCCCATCGTCCTTCAGCGCGGTGGCATGCAGTTCGATGACGCGCACCTTGAATTGCTTGCGCGCGTCGTCGAGCCATATCGTCCATGCGGGAAACGCGGCGTTCTTCGCGTCGATCTGCACAGCGTCGCCCGCCAAGCGCACCTGTGTCGTGGAGAGACTCGCTTGCGTCAGCGACGCCGATAGCGCATCGCGCAACGCGCCGCCCGTGGGCACGACGCCCTGCGCGGCCGGCGCTAGCGCGCGTGCCTCGTCCGCTTGCGCCGTCATCTGCGCGATTTGCCGATGCATCGCCGGCAACGTCTCGCGCAGATGCGCACGGCCTTGCTGAGCCGGCGCCCACAAGACCGAATACGCGATCACTACCGCGAGTGCGACGCCGCCCCAGGTCAGCAGCAGCTTTTCCCGCGCGCTGCGCGGCTCCCAAAAGCTGGCCCAGAGTTCACCGAGTGTGCCGAGATTCATTGACCGCTCCCGTTTCGAATAACCCACCTACCGGTGTTCGTGTCGATATCGCCGACGAGCCCGTTCTGCGCAAGCCGCTGAGCGAATGCCGGATCGGGCTTCACATCGGGCTTGAATGTCACGTCAAGCCGCCGATCGTGATAATCGAGCGCCGCGATGCCGTTGACGGGCACGCTGCCGAGTGCATGCTCGAGCCGCGCCGCGAGCGACAGGTAATCGTCGGGCGACATCTCCCCGGCGGCGACGCGCAGATGCTCGAGCTGGGTCGTCATTTGCGACGCCGGATCGAGCACGACGGTCGTCTTCGGGAATGCGTTGAGCAGCAATTCGGTCATTTGCGCGGTTAGCGTGTCGCGCTCGCGAGCGAGCATCATCCACTGAACGTTGGCGCCGATCACGGCTACGAGCAATGCCGCGCAAGCGAGCGCGATCGGCAAACGCAGCCGGCGCAGCGTGGCGCGATCGAGCCGCCAGGGGCGCGATTCGAACTCGAATTGGCATAGATCGAAGTGGCACGCCAAGGCATTGTGCGCAAGCGTCTCGAACGAGAACGGCGCCACGCCCACATGCACGCCATGCGCCGGCACGGCCTCGCCGGCCAGCGTGGGCTCGCCGCCGGGCAATCCCGTCAGCTCATAGGCCGTCACGCTCGCGTTGCCCGCCAGCGCCGCAAGCGTCGAGCCGAGTGCCGAAAGCGGCACCGCCATCCCTTCGCCATGCTCGCCCCGTGCAAGGGCCAGTTCGACGCGCGGCTCGGCGGTGTCGATGAACGCCGGCTCGGGCGTGGCCGTGAGCGCGACATCCGCCAAGATCGCGGGCGCGGTCTGCGCCACAGTACCGAGCACCGCGGCCACGAGGGGCGTAGCGGTGGGCGGCGCGGCAACGACGCTCGCCACGGCGGCCGCCGCCGCTTCGGCTTCGAGGGTGACCGGCGTTTCGACGGGCGCGGCAACGACCGGTGCGGGCAAACACCGCGTGACCGGCACCGCGCGCAGCGCGCGATGGCCCGCGCCATTAAAGGCTTCGACGATAAAGCGGAACCATCCGCGATCGATGATGGCCATCATGCGCTTGCCGTCGGCGAGCGGCCGCGGGTCGAGCGCGATGTGACAGGTTTGCGCGTCTTGGATGAGATAGTCCTCGACGATGTTCGGCAAGGCTTGCTTGAGCCGCGGCCCTTTCAGCGGCGGCAGCGTCGTGGCCAGCATCAGCATGTCGCGCGCGGCCACGACCAACACGGTCGTGGAAGCGCGAGGCAAGAATGCGAGCGCCGCGCGGCCCGCGCGCTCCTTGCGGCCGGTCTTGTCGAGGAGCAGGAACGGCATCTCGGGGAGTTGCCATTCTTGCGACGGCACCGCCGGATCTCGCGGCGGCAGTAAGACGATCAACGTGCTCAAGGCCCGTCCTCTCTTGGTTTTGATGCGGTTCAAAGCTGATCGCGCACCCGCACGACGCGTGTCGTATGCGTGAGCGGATCGCGATAGATAAGCGTCGTGCGGTCAACCTCTGCGCGTTCGTACTGCACGCGCCCATGAACAAGAAAATAGCTCGTCGTCACGTCCATGGGAATCTGCGTGATGTCGATGCCGGGCGCCAGCGCACCGGTGCCTTGCAAAGCCAGTTGCACGTCGGACGTATTTCGAAAGAATGCGCTCTGGCGCCGCGAAACGAGGGCCTGCGCACTCGAGAGCGACATCCCGGGCACGATCGCGGCGATGACCTCGGCGGGTGCCGTATTCATATTGACGGGGGTTTGCGTGGGCAGCACGGTCGCGAACGGGCGCAAGCGCGCCACCATCTCGGGCGTGAACCCGGGCACGTCCAGCAGCGAATCGACACTCGTAAATTGCAAGGGCTCGCTGTCGACGTTCACGCTCGTGTCGTCTTCGAGACCCGCATCCCCCGTACTGTTTCCACTCGCGATGTTCCCGGGTTGCGGCGTTTGCACCGCCGAGCCGAGGCGGTTGCCGAGCGGACTCTGAAAACGCGTGGCCGATTGCATCAACGATGCGCGCATTTGCACCGCCACCGTTTTCGCGAGACCGCCGTCGAGACCCAATAGCGCGAGCAGCCGAGCGAATGCGGCCGTTTCCGTTTGGTCGATCTGCAGCATGCCGGGCGCCGGCACCCCGACGAGATTGCGCAGGTTGAACCTCGCCTGCGCATCCTCGATCGAACCGGACAAGAAGGTTTGCGCGCCCTCCGCGGCATCCGTTTCATCGGCCTTGCCGAGAAAATCCGAGAGCTTCGTCTTAGCGATCGGTACGGCCCAAATACCGCCCAGATAGGTGACGGTGGGCGCGGTGTCGGCCTCGGAGCGCAAGATCAGCCGCGTCCAATCCGTTGCGCCGCGCGATACCCATAGCGCTTGCGACATGAGGCGCTGATTCTGGACACGGCGGATCTGCACTTGCTGACGCCAGAGCACGCCGGCAACGAGGATCGCCGACAGCGTCACGACCAGCAGCGCGCTGATGATCGCCGCACCGCGCTGGCGCTTTGCCAATGCACGCTGCTTGAAAACGGAAGGCCGGAACGTAGCGAATCGCGCGCGCATCGTCATTCTCCGACCAGGAACATGCGCCGGACCGGCACGTGCAGCGAAGTGGCACCGATCGACACCTCGAGGCCCGTGACCGCGCGCGGCAACGGCGCCGCACCGAACTGCGGGACCTTGAGGTTATTGTTGTTGCGCGCGATTTCGTTGCTGACGTCGTCCATCTTCGTCGTCCAGCCGATGTTCGGCACATACATGCGCGCAGTGATCTTGCCCACGCCCGAGATCAGAGGGACGGCGCTCCAATCGCCCCCCGTGCTGCCCCCCGCCAACATCCGTCTCAATTGACCGACCGTGGATACGGGGGGGGATGCGTAGCGCGTCACGCGTCCATCCTGCACTTGGTAACGCACGACTTGCAGCCGCGGCGCCTCGCCCGCGAGCCCGAAGGTGCGGACGATCTGCAGGCCCTCGGCCGTGGCGGAGACGGCCGGTTGGCCCACTTCGTCCTCGGTCGCTGCCTGGCGCGCATCCACCCGAAGCTGATCGAAGAGCTGAACGAATACGCGTTCGTCTTCCATGGCATTCGTGATCGTCTGCCGGCCGCGCATGATTTGGTCGAGCCCACGCCACGACAAAATTGCGACGACCGCCAAGATCGCGATCGCGACCATCAGCTCGATCAGCGTGAAACCGCGCTGGCGCCGGTCGGCGCGTCTGGGTTTATTGGATTTCGGCTTACAGGGCACGGTTCGTCTCATTGGCGACCACCGTGACGAGATGAGCCAAGCTGCCGCTGCGCCCCGGCGTTGTCACGGACACCTCGACGCGCCGGAAGAGGGGATTCGGGGTGGCGGCCACGTGCTCGACGCACATCAGCGGCAAGTTCCCTTGAGAACAATCGAACGTCTGCGTCCCGAGTTCGGGCCACTGGCGCATCAAATGCAATTCGGTCAGCGCGTTCTCCGCACTCCATCCCGCCAACAAGCGGCGGTGCAATTCCGCCTCGTCGTTCGCGAGCATGCCGACGGCGCGCAGCGAAGCGGCGAGTGCGATGGCGATGATCGCGAGTGCAACCAGCACCTCGATCATCGTGAAACCTCGCTCGCGCGGGGAGAGGCAACCTGAGCGCATGCGCATGTCAACGCACCTCGTAGCGGCCGTTGCCGGTACCGACGATCGTCGCCCGTCCGACAGACGAATAGAGCGTGACGGTCACGGCTTGCCCGATGCTTTCGAGCCCGAATACCAGACGGTCCGGATGCAGATCCGAGCCGGGATAATCGATCGTCACGTCGGTCACCCCGCGCATCCCAATTGCGCTGGCGCAGTAAATCGTCGCGCAGCAGCGGACGCCAACCATCCTCGGTGCGAACATCGAAACGATAGCCGCCCGTCACCGGTTGCCAGGCGATCGGGCGCGAGCGCACTTGCGCCTCGTCGGACGCGGATTCGAACAGCAACGCGAGACGCTGCGCTTGCTCGTTCAAATCGGTTCGCGGGTTGCGCCTGAGCGATACCGAAGCGAGCGACACGAGCAAGCCCGCGATGACGAGCACGACCATCATCTCGAGCAGCGTAAAGCCGCGTGCTCGCGATGCTCGGCCGCGTGTGCGCGCCGAAGCCGCCGAAGGCCGCCGAAGCTGCCGGACCGATGCCGCCGTCGATAGGCATATCCGCCGCCACCGCTAGACGGTAGTCGTCAAGGTCATGGTCGAGCCCGGAGCGAGCCATCCGTCGTGCGCGCGATGCGCCGCACTATTGCCACGAGCCGATGTCGGCGTCGTTGCCTTCGCCGCCCGGCTTACCGTCGGCCCCGTAACTGAAGATGTCGACCTCGCCATGAACACCGGGATTAAGGTACTGATACGGATTGCCCCACGGATCGTTCGGCAGGCGTTCGAGATAGCCGCCGTCTTTCCAGTTGTTGGGAATCGGATCGGTCGTGGGCTTTTCGATGAGCGCGCGCAATCCTTGGTCCTGTGTGGGATAGCGGCCGTTGTCGAGGCGATAGAGCTTGAGCGCTTGCATCATCGTCCCGATATCTTGTTTAGCCGCGACGCGGCGTGCTTCGTCGGGACGACTCATGATCTTCGGCACGATCAGCGCGGCAAGAACGCCGAGAATCGCGATCACGACCATGATTTCGATCAGCGTAAAGCCGCGCTGGCGCCGTGCGCGCAAGGCCGCCACTTCGTTACGACGTTGGTTCCACAGTTGCATCATTCGCTACCTCGTTCGATGAATTTCGGACGAAGCGCCACTCGTGCGCTTCGTATTGCGCCGCCGATTGTAATGGGGCGGCTCGTCAGGGTTCGCGGGCCTCGCAAAGCCGAAAATAGCCCTTACAATGGCACGCATGAATACACTTCAAATCCGCCTACTGTCGTTCGCGCTGTTCGCGGCTTTTTGCGCGACGCTCGCCTATTGGATCGTCGTGCTCACCGCGCATCCTGCGCCGCCGCCACCCGCGGCCGCCGTCGCGCCGAACGTGTCCGTCGAAGACGCCGCGGCGCTATTCGGCGGCAAGCTCACGCGCGAGGTGAATCGCAACATCAAGCTCGTCGGCATTCTCGCGCTGCGCGAAGGCGCCGCGGCGATCGTCGGCGTGGGCGATGAACCGGCCCGGGCACTCTCGCTCGGCAGCAAGATCACCGATGGCACGACACTCGCCGAAGTGCACGCTCGCTCGATCATCATCGATCACAACGGCGTGCGTTCGGAAGTACCGCTTGCGCCGGACGCCGGCGGCCCCACCATCTACGTGCGCTGAACGATTCGGCGATCTAGCTATTTAGCGATCTAGCCGCCTGCAGGTGCTCCCGAGCGCCTGCCGGCACGACTGCACCCGCTACTGCACCATATTGTTCAAATCGATGATCGGCAGCATGACCGCCAGCACGATCACGAGCACCACGCCGCCCATCGCCAAAATCAGCAGCGGCTCGAGCAAACTCGTCAGGAACATCGTGCGCCGCTCCAGCTCGGTCGCTTCCCCTTCCGATGCACGGTCGAGCATCGTCGTCACGTCGCCCGTCGCCTCGCCCGAACGAATCAAATGCACGAGCACGGGCGGAAACGTCTTGGTATTGCCCAGCGCCCGCGAGAGCGACGTCCCCTCGCGCACGCGAACGATGGCATCGTCGACGTTGCCGCGCATGGCGCGGTTGCTCAGTGTCTCTCCGGCCGCCTGTAGCGCACGCAAAATCGGTACGCCCGCCGCGGTCAGGATCGCGAGCGTACTCGCAAAGCGCACGGTGTTGTAGCCGCGCACGAGCTTGCCCAAGAGCGGCGCTGTCAACACCCATCGGTCGAACGAGAGACGCGGGCCCGCCTGCGACAAAATCGCGCGCGTCGCGTAGACGACCACGGCCACCGCAATCAGCACCGCCCACCACCAATGCCGGACGAAATCCGACAGCGCCATCATCATCACCGTGAGAACCGGCAGATGTTGCTTCGTCGAAGCGAACACATTCACGACCTGCGGCACCACGTAGCTGAGCAGGAACGTCACGATGCCGAACGCGATCAACGTCACGATGGCGGGGTAGGTGAACGCCAGCACGATCTTTTGCGAGAGCGCATTGCGCTGCTCGATGTAATCGGCCAAGCGCGAAAGCACAAGGCCGAGCTTGCCCGTATGTTCGCCGGCGGCGACCAACGCCCGATAAATCTCGGGGAAATCGCGCGGATGCTGGGTGAGCGCATTGGCGAGCGAGTGGCCGCCGAGCACTTCGGCACGGATCGACGCAACCAGTTCTCGAATATAGTCGCGCTCGGCCTGATCCGTCAGCACGGACAGCGCCTCGTCTAGCGGCAGCCCCGCTATCAGCAAGCTGGCGAGCTGGCGCGTGAGAATCGCTTGTTCGCGCGTGGACAACTTGCGACCGAGCGCGAGACGCCTCGTTCGTTCACCGCGCGCCGCGCTGGACGCCGGCTCGACCACGAGCGGCGTCAACCCCTGGGTGCGCAGTTGTGCGCGAGCCGAACGCGCGCTGTCGGCTTCAAGGACGCCTTTCTGCGCGCGTCCCGCCGTATCGATCGCTTCGAAGCGAAAGGCCGGCATGGGCTACACCCCACCCGTCACGCGAATCACCTCTTCCAGCGAGGTCAGACCGGAGTTCAGCCAACGCTCGGCGTCCTCGCGCAGGGTACGCATGCCTAGCGCGCGGCCCGCGGCGAGGATTTCGGCATCGGCCGCATTATGGTGAATCATCGCGCGAATGGCATCGTCGATCGTCAACAGCTCATACACGCCGCGCCGTCCCGAATAGCCCGATCGCGCACACTTGTCGCAGCCCACCGGGTGCCATTGCGAATGGCCGTCTTCGACGCGCTCTTCCTTACATACGGGGCACAAGCGCCGCACGAGCCGCTGCGCAAGCACGCCCAACAGCGAAGACGCCAGCAGGTACGGCTCCACGCCCATGTCCGTCAACCGCGTCACGGCCGAGGCCGCATCGTTCGTATGCAGCGTCGCAAGCACCAAGTGACCCGTCAGCGAAGCCTGCACCGCGATCTGAGCCGTTTCCAGATCGCGAATTTCACCGATCATGATGATGTCGGGATCCTGGCGCAGGATCGAACGCAGCGCTCGCGCGAACGACATGCCGATCCGCTCGTTCACCTGCGTTTGGCCAATGCCGGGCAGGTCGTACTCGATCGGATCTTCCACCGTCATGATGTTCGTCGTCGCCGTTTCCAAACGCGAGAGCGACGCATACAGCGTGGTGGTCTTGCCCGAACCGGTCGGGCCCGTTACGAGCACGATGCCGTGCGGCCGCGAGATCAATTTGTCGAATCGCGCCCGCGTATCCGGCCCCATGCCCAGCGCTTCGAGGTTCAAATGCTGCGCGTCTTTTTCGAGCAAACGCAGCACCGCGCGCTCGCCATGTCCCGTCGGCAGCGTCGATACCCGCACGTCCACCGCGCGGCCGCCCACGCGCAGCGTGATCCGCCCGTCCTGCGGCAATCGCTTTTCGGCGATATCGAGCTGCGCCATGATCTTGATCCGCGAGATCAACGCGCCGTGCAGCGCTTTCTTCGGCCGCACGACGTCACGCAACGTACCGTCCACGCGAAAACGCACGACCGATGCATTCTCGAACGGCTCGATATGGATATCCGATGCATGTTCGCGCGCCGCTTGCGTCAATAGCGCGTTGATCATCCGGATGATCGGGGCGTCGTCTTCCGATTCGAGCAAATCCTCTACTTCGGGGATGTCTTGCATCAGCCGCGACAGATCGACTTCGCCCTCGACTTCGCCGACGACTTGAGCCGCGCTGCCGTCGTTGCGTTCGTAAGCTTGGTTGATCGCCTGGGCCAGTTCGTCGGCCGGCAAGCGCACGGCGGTCAACGCACCGAAATTACGCGCGACTTCGGCCAGCGCGGCGGGGTTCGTGCGATCGCTGATCCAGACTTCGATGCCTTCCGCGCGCTGGTGGGCGACGAGCACCTGCCCGTTGCGCGCGAAGCCATAGGGCACGAGCCTCGCCGCGAGCGGCGAGGGCGCCTGGCGTTCGCCCGGCGTGCCTTCGTTGGAAGAAGCGAGGACGTCGCTCACTGCGTCGCTCCCGGCGCGGGTGCCAACGGCTGCGGCTGCGGCTCAGGCTGCAACGGGACCGCCTGCGGTTGTTGCGTCGCTCCCGGAGGCTGAGCGGCCGGCAGTTGCTGCGGGGCTGGTTGCGGAGGAGCAGATGCCGGCTGCTTCGTCATCTGCCTCAGATCGAACAAGTTCCCAGCCGGCGACGCCCCTTGATTCGGGCCGGCCGGCATCGGCGGGACGATCGGGAAGTTCTTGTCGCGCATCACGTTGTTGTCGGAGTGATAGCTGTCCGTCAGGTCCTGCACGTAGTTGTAGCGGTTCTGGGTAATCTGCTGCGCCGTGTCGCTGTCGCTGATGATCACCGGCCGCAGGAACACCATCAAATTGGTTTTTTGGCGCTGTTTCGTTTCCGAGCGGAACAACTGGCCGATCCAGGGGATGTCGCCGAGCAGCGGCACCTTGCTGTTCGATACCTGATAGTCGTCTTGCATCAAGCCGCCCAGCACGATGATTTCGCCGTTGTCCGCGAGGATCGTCGATTGGATCGAGCGCAGGTTGAACGTCGGGCCCGATTGATTCGAGGTCGTGCCGCTGACGACCGACGAATCTTCCGTGTACAGCTGAAGCTTGAGCAGCCCGCCGGCGGTGATCTGCGGCTTGACGTGCAGCGTTAAGCCAACGTCGCGGCGATCGTACGTGTTGAACGCATTGGACGTCGTACCGCTCGTCAGGTTCGTGTACGAACCCGTCGCGATCGGCACGTTCTGGCCCACGACGATCTTCGCTTCTTCGTTATCGAGCGTAATCAAATTCGGCGACGACAGCACGTTCGCATCGCTGACGCCGGCGAAGTATTGCAGCAATCCACCGAGGCCCTGCACCCCGAACATGTTGTGCAGCCAGCCGATATTCAGGCCCTGAGTGAGCGTGCTCGGCAACGAGGCCGCGCCCGCCGGAACGCCCGCGGCGGCGCCGGCACCGGCCAGTCCTGCCGCCACGTTCAGAATGTTCGAACTCGTCGCCCCACCGGCGGCGCTCGATAAGTTCGACCCGGCCAGCAGGTTGCCGCTGGCGACCTGCCATTGAATGCCGAGGTTGCCGACCCGCGTGGAGTTCAGCTCGACGATCAACGCTTCGATGTACACCTGCGCGCGCCGCGCGTCGAGCTGATCGATCACGAGGCGCAGATTGCGATAGACCGAGTCGGACGCCGTGATGATGAGCGAGTTGGTAGCCGCGTCGGCCTGGATCATGCCGCCGGCTTGATTGTCGTCGCTGCTCTGGCCTTGCTTGTCGCCGAGAAAATCGCTGTTGCCGTTGCCGTTGCTGCCCCCGCCCAGCCCACCGCCGCTCGAGCCCGACATCGAACTGCCGCCGCCGAGCGAACTGCCGCTGTACGAAGAGGGTAGCGGCGGGGTGCCGCTCGTGCCCGTCGAAGTCGAACCGCCCCCCGAATTGCCTTGGCTGAACGAACTCGCGTTGTTCGACTCCGCACTGCTGCCTGAGCCGCTGCTCTTTCCGAGCATCCCGCGCAGCGTCTTCGCGAGCGCCACCGCATTCGCATTGCGCACATGAACGACATGCATGTTGCCGGGCTGGGAGCTCGGCGCATCGAGCTGCGCGATCAGCTGTTTGGCCATGCCGAGCCGCGCTTTATTCGATGCGCGCAGCATCAGCGAGTTCGTACGCGGATCGGCCATGACGGACACTTTCAACGTCGCGTCGGTACTGCCGATCGAACCCGGATCGAGCAGCTTCGACAGTTGCGGCTCGAGATCGAGCGCGTTGGCGTTCTTCAACGGCATGACGACGATTTGCTGGCCGGCTGCGTTGTCGACACCCGCGATGATGGCCGCGATCCGGCGTATGTTGTCGGCGTAATCGGTCACGACCAGCGTGTTGTTGGCCGGATAGGCGGCGATCGTGTTGTTCGGCGAGATCAGCGGCCGCAACACGGGCAGCAGATTATTGGCCGATTCGTGGTGCAACTCGAACACCTGCGTGATGACCTGATCGCCGTGCGCCTGCGGCGTGTTGCCCACGAAAGTGGGCGTGCCTTGCAGCTTCGCGTCGGCTTCGGGCAGCACCTTGAGGACGCCGTGATCCTGGACGAGCGCGAACCCTTGCATGCGCAGCGCCGATTCCAGCGTCTTCAGCGCTTGCTCTTCAGGCACCGGGTTTTCCGACACCAAATTCAACTGCCCCTTGACGCGCGGATCCACGATGATGGTTTTGTTCGTCGCGGCGCCGATCGCTTTGGCTACTTGGTCGATGTCCGCGTTCACGAAGTTCAAGGTCACTTCGGCGTGCGCGGCTTGCGCGGCCATAAGCCCGGCCATCAGGAGCGCGGTAGCGATGCGACGCAGTGCCATACGATTGCTTGTCATGGAAGATAGGTTCAATGCGAAAGTGCCTGCCCTCGACGGTAGCGCTGCCCACACCGATCGGCCCACGTCGGTATGTCGGCATTAGTGCCGGATGTTCGCCCCGCCTCTCAAGAAGACGAACATTAGCAGTTTTTTGTGTCCGATTAATCACGAAGCCCTGAGGGGGGCTTCGCTTTTACGTCAGAAAGTTCTCAATTGTCTATGGGATGGGCGCCCGCTCGACGAAAATCGTCCCCGCCCGCCCCAAAATATCCGCTGTTGCCCGCCAACGGCTCGGCAATCTCGGACGGATTGCTGCGGCAGCCAATCGGTACCCGGTATGATACGGGCGATCATTTCGACTGAATCGAAAGGCGGATCCGGGTTTTCCCCAGATGCTCTCGCTATCTTCTCCCCTGGCCGGGGCGAGCAGCGCCACGAAGAAAAGTACGGAGTCGAAGGCACTCGAATGATGAAACGGAAAATTCTGATCTTGGCGGTTTGGCTCGCGGCGTTGGCCTCGGCGAACGCGCGCGCGGACTGCTATGACGAAGCGGCGCACTATCAGAAGGTCAATCCGCTCATCTTGCGCGCGATCGCCTGGCAAGAATCGCACAACCATCCCGACGCTCTACACAAGAATGCAAACGGTTCGACCGATTATGGGCTCATGCAGATCAACTCGATCCATCTGCCGACATTGGCCCGTTACGGCATTTCGACCGACACGTTGATGGAGCCGTGCAAGAGCGTCTACGTTGCGGCTTGGCATCTGCGGCAGAAGATGAACAAGTACGGCAACTCGTGGGCCGCAGTGGGCGCCTATCACTCCGAAACGCCTTCGCTGCGCGACAAGTACGCGCGCCAAATCATGGACATCCTCTCGCAGTGGAAACTGCTGCAGGCGCAGCGCTGAACCTCGCGCGGCGCACGATGAAACGCGGCGCCAAGGGTGGGCCGCGGGCGTTTGGTGCACAATGCTCCCTACGCCCCTTACGCGGCGGCGCTTCGCGCCATCGCCCCACCCGATGTCGACTGCAATGAATCCTTCGCCTGTTCCCGTCACCGTGCTCTCCGGCTTTCTCGGAGCGGGCAAAACCACGCTGCTCAATCACATTCTCGCGAACCGAGCTGGCTTGCGCGTGGCGGTCATCGTCAACGATCTCGCCGCCGTGAACATCGACGCCGCACTCGTGAAAGACGCCGCTTCGCTCTCGCGCGTCGAGGAGCGGCTCGTCGAACTCTCGAACGGCTGCATCTGCTGCACGCTGCGTGACGATCTGCTCGCGGAGATCAGCCAGCTCGCGAACGAAGGGCGCTTCGACGCCATTCTGATCGAATCGACCGGTATCGCCGAGCCGATGCCGATCGCCGAAACGTTCGCCTTCACCGACGACGAGGGCCGCACGCTCGCCGACGTCGCCCGGCTCGATACGATGGTGACGGTCGTCGATGCATTTAATTTTCTGCGCGATTACGCGTCGGCCGACGCCTTGGCCGAGCGCGGGCTCGCGGCGAGCGAAGACGACGATCGGACGATCGTCGAGCTACTGATCGAGCAAATCGAATTTTGCGATGTGCTCGTTTTGAACAAAGCCGATCTTGTCGATGCGCAAGCGCTCGAGCGTCTCGAGCGAATCTTGGCGCGCCTCAATCCGCGTGCGGTTCAAGTAGTGAGCCGTTTCGGCGCGGTGCCGCTTTCCGAAGTGATCGATACTAAGCGGTTCGATTTCGAAGCGGCGGCGAGCGCGCCGGGGTGGCTCGCATCGCTAGAACACGAACACGGCCCTGAGCATGACGATGGTGACGGTCACGAGCATGCCGGCCATTCGCACGCAAGCGAAGCCGACGAGTACGGTATCAGCAGCTTCGTTTATCGCGCGCGTCGGCCGTTCCATCCCGAGCGGTTATCGGCGCTGCTGCACGAGCAATGGCAGGGCGTGCTGCGCAGCAAAGGATTCTTCTGGCTCGCCACGCGCAACGAAGTGGCCGGGACGCTCTCGCAAGCAGGCGGCGTGTGTCGCCACGGTCCAGCCGGTATGTGGTGGGCTGCACAGCCGCGCGACGAATGGCCGCAAGACGATGAGCTGGAAGCCGAGATCGCCGCCGATTGGTACGGCGAGCCCGACGATGCGACGATCGGCGACCGCCGCCAGGAGCTAGTGTTGATCGGTATCGGCCTCGATGCCGATCATTGGCGCGCGAAGTTCGATGCCTGCTTGCTGACCGACGACGAATACGCACTTGGCCCGCAAGGCTGGGCGCGCCTGCCGGATCCCTTTCCCGCGTGGGATCTCGACGCCGACGATCACGAAGGCGACGACGAAGGCCAGATCGTCCACTGAAGCGATTTCAACGAATCGCCTAGGGGCTGGGCACGCCGGCCCCTAGGCGGTTCGGCACGCGACCGACGGATAGGCGCAAACGTCGGGCGCAAACGTCGGTCGAAAAAAAACCCGCCATCGGCGGGTGTCGGCAAAGCGTCAAGCCGGGCCACAGTGGGCCGCAAAGGGCTTAGCGCTTATTGACGGCATCCTTGAACGCCTTGCCTGCCGTGAACTTGACCGTCTTGGCGGCCGGGATCTTGATGGTCTCGCCCGTCTTGGGGTTACGGCCGGTGCGCGCAGCGCGCTTGCCCGAACCGAAGCTGCCGAAGCCGATGAGCTGCACCGCGTCGCCCTTGGACACTGCCTTCTTGATCACTTCCAGCAGCGTGTCGAGCGTTTCGCCGGTTTGAGCCTTGCTGGCGCCCGTCTGACCTGCGACGGCGTCGATCAGTTCCTGTTTGTTCATTAACGTTCCTCTTTATCAGATTGAAGTGATACGGACAGCGCAAAACGCGCCGAATTATACGTACGCAAGCTGTGCCGTCGAGTAGCGGTGGCGAAGCGTGCGCCGCTCGGTCGCGCTGAACCCCTGGCGCTACGCCCTTGCGGCGCTTGCTATGATAGCTCAGCGCAAACCCAATAACGGCAAGGCTTCCAAAGAATTTAACGCTGGTGAGCCTTGTCGGCGCTGGGTTTGAGCATTGTCATACTCGCGAACCCTTGCTGCCAAGGGGCTCGCGCCATTACGCGGGTATGTCGTTGGATTTTGCCAACGCTCGCAAAGCCGCGCCGGGCGTGGGTTTGCGGCCGATCCACGCGGCGAGGCGCCGATCGGTTAGGGTTGGCCCTTAGGTCCGCGCTCGAGCGCTTCCCACAGTTTTCGTTTTGCCGATGACATCGAAACTGATTCCCGCCATCTTGGCGTTCCGCGACGACGGAACGCCGTTTTCCCCCCTCTACGACGATCTCTATCACAGCGCCGCGGGCGCTTTCGCCCAAGCAGAGCACGTTTTCCTGAGCGGAAACGGCTTGCCCGAGCGCTGGCGTGGGCGCCGCTCATTCACGATCCTCGAGACCGGCTTCGGTCTCGGCGGCAACTTTCTCGCGACCTGGGCGGCCTGGCGGGCGGATCCCAACCGCAGCGAACGGCTCGCCTACGTCTCCATCGAGAAGCATCCTTTCAGCGCCAATGATCTACGAACGCGCTATGCACGGATGGTTGACGACGCAACGATCGCGTCGCTGGCTAGGGAATTGACGCAGGTCTGGCCAATGTCGACGCCGGGCCTGCACCGTCTTGAATTCGACGACGCTCGCGTGACGCTCACGCTCGCTTTCGGCGACGCGCTCGACGTATTACCTAAGCTTTGGCTACGCGCCGACGCCTTGTATCTGGATGGGTTTTCGCCGGCCAAGAACCCGGATCTGTGGTCTTTGCCTGTCTTCAAGGCATTGGCGAAGCTGGCAGGCGAGGGCGCGACGCTTGCCACCTACACCTGTGCGGCAGACGTGCGGCGGGGCCTGGCCGAAGCCGGCTTCGAATGCGCCAAGGCGGAAGGGTTCGCGGGCAAGCGTACGATGCTCGTCGGCCGGTTTGCACCGCGTTGGCGCGTGCGGCGCCACGATCCTCCTCAGCCCTTCGCGGCTACCGAACGTCATGCGATCGTGATCGGCGCAGGCTTGGCCGGCTGCTCGCTGGCCGAACGGCTGGCCGTGCGCGGCTGGCGCATCACGCTCATCGAACGCCATCCCCGCCCCGGCGGCGAAGCATCCGGCAATCCGGCCGGCGTGTTTCACCCGCTGCTTTCTCGCGACGACAGCGTTGCCTCGAAAATTACGCGAGCCGGCTTTCTCTATGCGCTCGCGCGCTGGCAAGCGCTAGAGCGCACCGGGCGCGGTTTCGCACGCAGCGAGCAAGGGCTGCTGCAAATCGCCGACGATGAAGCCCAAGCGCAGGCGCTGACCGAAGCGATCGAATCGCTCGGCTACCCACGCGAACTGGTACACGCGATGTCGCACACGCAGGCACAGGCGCTCGTTGGAGCCGGCGTCGCACGCGGCGGCTGGTTTTATCCGCACGGCGGTTCGCTCGATCCGGCCGCACTGTGTGCCGCGCTATGTGCCGCTGCCGGGGAGGCGATCGATTGGCGCTCGGGTGTCCAAGCGGCGCATATCGAGCGCGACGGCGATGCCTGGTCCGTGCTGGGCGCCGATCGCGAGTTGCTCGCCCGTGCGCCCGTCGTAATCTTCGCCAACGCGCGCGACGCCGCGCGCTTGGCCGGCCTGCGGTACGCGCCGGTTCGTAACGTTCGTGGCCAATTGACGCGTCTGCCTCTCGGCATGGCTTGCGCTCCGCGCCTTCCGCTAATCGGCGAGGGCTATGCAATCCCGTTGGCCGACGGCCTATTGACCGGCGCCACCTATGACATCGACGACGCCGGCACCGACCTGCGCGCCGAGAGCCACGCAGAGAACCTGCAAAAGTTAGCCGGCTTGCTGCCCGAATTCGGCCGGCTCGGGCTCCACGCGCCGGATCCGGCCTCGCTCGAGGGCAGAGTGGCGTTCCGTTGCGTCGCGAGCGATCGCCTGCCGATGATCGGGGCGCTTGCCGATGAACGCGCAAGCGAGGATCAAGCTGCATCGCTGCGCGGCGCGTGGCCGCTCGATCTGCCGCGCGCCCCGGGGCTGTACGGCAGCTTCGCGTTCGGCTCGCGCGGTTTGGTTTGGGCATCGCTCGGCGCCGAACTCGTGGCCTCGCAACTCGAAGGGGAGCCTTGGCCGATCGAACGCGATCTGGCCGAGGCGATCGATCCCGCGCGATACCTGTTACGTGCGCTGCGGCAAGGCACGTTGGAACGAGGGTAGCGCGCCGGGTGCGGCCCGCCGACCCGTCAGCCCGTCAGCCGAGCTTCCGGCCTATGACGCCACTTTATCCACCGGGACCTGTGGATAAGCCGGCGAAAGTCCGGTGAAGTTCGTGTGTGCAGCATGTGGACTGCATGTGGACGTATACGGGACAACTTTGCTCGCCGGCGGAAACGGGCGAAAGTTGTTCGGAGCAACGCCCGTTCCCCACGCCCGCCACACAGGGGTTATGCATGCGCCAAAGCCTTGATTTAATTGGGTAAAATAGGGTTTTGCACAGATTTGACGCCCCTTTGTTAACTACTACTACGTATACATACGTAAACAAGTAAACACTAACCCCTCGCGCACGCCTGGCTGTCTGCGTTGTCCAAGCTCGGCGCTCCCGACGGCTGCCTCTTCTGGTTTCCGCGAACTGGGGCGATGCCGGCAAAAGCCAAGCAGAAATCGGCCATCTTTTCCTTGCTCTACGAAATTAGGTGTCGTTTCTACCGAGATGAATGCAAATCGATGAGGGATCGTGAGTTAAGGGCAAGCTATGGCACAATCCGTGTTCCTCTTGCACAAGTTGCATGGCGGCGCATCGCTAATGCGCTGCGTCAATGGGGGCGATCTGGCGTGCCCGGGCTGTCTTAGCCGGTCGCCAGCGTCGCCGCATCCCGTTTTGTCGTGCCGGGCACGCGCCGCGCTCTGCCTGAGCGCTCGACGCCGCGTATCGAATCCCACGCGGAATCCGGCGCGTTTCGTCGTCGCCACTCACGGCCGCAGCCGTGCCGTCGGCAATCACTTTTTCCGTTCGCGTCGCGGCACATCGCCGCAAGACCGGACCAGCAAGCCACGAGAACGAGCCACAAGCGAGCGCAAAGCCTTGCAGGGCCTATCCCGTAAAGGAGCAGCTATCAGATGAAATCGGCGTTTTCCTTCCTTCCTCACTGGCCGTTTGTGCCGGACGCAGTCTTTTGGGCAGGGCTTGCCTTGCTCGTTGCCGGCCTTCTCGGCGAGCTTTGCTATCGCGCCTGGCGCCTGCCGCGCATCTCCGGCTATGCCGTCATCGGTTTAGTCGCGGGGGCGTCCGGCTTCGGCGCGATCGAGGTGGGCTCAGACGGCTCGCTACGCCTTCTGCTCGACGTAGCGCTGGGGCTGCTCCTATTCGAGCTCGGCGGCCGCCTGGATCTGCGCTGGATCCGCCGCAATCCCTGGTTGATCGCGTCGAGCCTGGCTGAGGCGACGCTGACTTTCGTTTTGGTGCTGTTGGCACTCTTGTTCGCGCATGTCGGCGGTGCCGTGGCCACCGTGATCGCCGCCATTGCGATGTCCACTTCACCGGCCATGGTGATCCAGCTGAAAACCGAGCTGCGCGCCGAAGGGCAGGTCACGCAGCGTCTGCTCACGCTGACGGCGCTGAACAGCATGTATGCGGTGGTGATCGAGAAAATCGCCTCCGGCTGGCTGCATCAGGAGGTCTACGGCAACATGCTGGCCACCATCGTGCAGCCGCTCTACCTGCTCGTCGGCTCGCTTGTGCTGGCCTACGTGCTTGCCCAAGCCTGCATGTTCTTCTATCGAACGATGCAAGTTCAGGACGAGCATTCGTTCGTCGCGCTGTTCGGCCTCGTCTTGCTGGCGATCGCAATCGCGCATCTGTTCAACCTGTCGACGATCTTGAGCCTGCTGGCCGCCGGCATCATCGTGAAGAACCTCGAGGCCAAGCCTCAGCTATGGCCCGAGCATTTCGGCACCGCGGGCTGGCTGCTTACCGTCATCTTGTTCGTGCTCACGCTGACCGCCTTCGAATGGCGCGACATCGCGCTCGGCGGTCTGGCGGCCGCGCTGCTCATCGTGGCGCGGTTCATCGCCAAACTCGTCGGCGTACTGGCGTTCGCGAAACCGAGCGGCATCGGCTGGAAGCAAGGGGTCGCGCTCGGGATCTCGCTCTCGCCGATGTCGGCGCTCGCGTATTTGCTGGTCGACGACACCTACGCGCTCTACCCGAACTTCGATCCGACGCTGCGCGCCGTCGTCATGTGTTCGATCGTCTTTCTGCAACTCGTCGGGCCCTGGCTCGTCTATCGATCGCTCGCGCTCGTCGGCGAGCGCCGCGCTTGAACGCCGTCAGCCCCGAAGGAGAACATCATGGCACTTGAACCGTTCGTCAATTCCAAACCGTTCACGTTCGGCGTCGAACTGGAGATCCAGGTCGTCAATACGCATGACTACGATCTGACGAAGGCCGCTTCCGATCTGATGCGGCTCGTCAAAGATCAAAAAATCCCCGGCGCCATCACGCCCGAAATCACCGAAAGCATGATCGAGCTGTCGACGGGTATCTGTCATTCGCATGAAGAAGCGCTGGCTCAGCTGCGATCGTTGCGCGACACGCTGGTATCCGCGGCCGATCAACTCAATGTCGGCCTGGCCGGGGGCGGCACGCACGCGTTTCAGCAGTGGAGCGAGCGGCAGATCTTCGACGCGCCGCGTTTTCAGTATCTGTCCGAGCTCTACGGTTATCTCGCCAAGCAGTTCACCGTCTTCGGTCAACACGTGCACATCGGCTGCCCGGACCCCGATAGCGCGCTTTTTCTCCTGCATGCGATGTCGCGCTTCATTCCGCATTTCATCGCGCTGTCGGCGTCTTCTCCTTACGTGCAAGGCGTCGACACCGGCTTTCACTCGGCCCGCCTGAACTCGGTGTTCGCCTTCCCGCTGTCGGGCCGTGCACCGTTCGTGCTGACGTGGTCGGGCTTCGAAGAATATTTTTCGAAGATGGTCGCGACCGGCGTCGTCAACAGCATGAAAGATTTCTACTGGGACATTCGGCCCAAACCGGGCTTCGGCACGATCGAGGTACGCGTGATGGATACGCCGCTGTCGGTCGATCGCGCCGCGGCCATCGCCAGCTACATCCAGACGCTCGCGCGGCATCTGCTCGTCGATAAGCCGTTCGTCCCGAAGGAGGACGATTACCTCGTCTACACGTTCAACCGGTTCGAAGCCTGCCGGTTCGGCTTGGGCGGCACGTGCATCAATCCGCAGACGGGTACGCGACGTCCGATTTTCGAGGACATCCTCGAAACGCTTCGCGTGATCGAGCCGCATGCCGACGCGCTTCATTCGTCGGCCGCATTGCGTGAAATCGCAAACATCGCCCAGGCCCAGGTAAACGATGCGACATGGCTGCGCGGTGTCGTTGCAAAAGAAAAATCGTTGCACGAAGCGGTTCGTCAGCAGTGCTTACGATGGCGCGGCTTTTAGCTTTTTACGTTTACAACGTATACATCTGTAGTAGTAGTTAACAAAGGGGTGCGGTGTCTGTGGAAAACTCGGTTTTCCGCTGACACTTCAAGCCTCTACGTAAACCATAACCGGGCGGGTCTCGAGTGCGGAACTAACATGAGGTCGGAACAACTCAAGACGCATTTCAATCTCGTCCGACGTTATCCAGAATTCGCGCACAATCGCTTCGACTTGTTATACATGACTTATCCACAACGCCGACTGAATAACTTAGCTGTACTATTTTTCTCCGTCGCTTAAAATGGCGCGTCTGCTGGGACGAACGTCGCACCATGGCGCCCATGACACGGCATCGGCGGAAAGGCCACGAGTTCGTGCGAGCCGGTCGCGATGCAGCGATCGCTCCAGGCGGGGCTCAGAAGTGCTGCGGTTTGCATCGGCGGGCGGGCGCTTCTGAAATAGTAAAATCGGCACGCTCGAGCGCGAGGCGTGCTGTCCGACGGGGCTGCCGGGGCGCCACAAGGCAAAGGCGCGAGCAGGCAACCGAATCAGCAGCGGCATGCTGTCAATTGCGAAATAGCGAACGAAGACTATGAGCGAAGGTGTATACGGAGAGCAGGCGACCGGGCGCGTGACCCACGGCTTGCTACGTTTGAGCACGGCGATGCGCTCACAAGCCTGGGAGTGGGCTGAGAGTGCAGGGCTCACGCCTACGCAGGGTGAGATCCTCGTGTTGCTGATGCAGCGTAAGGCCCCACTGCGGCTCGGCGAAATCGCTCGCGAGACGGCGCTGACGGCGGCTACCACGAGCGATGCCGTGAGTACGCTCGAAACGAAGGGGCTCGTCGAAAAGCGCCGCACGACGGAAGACGGTCGCGCGCTGGCCGTCAAACTGACGGCACGCGGCCGCACGGCCGCCAAGCGTGCGCAGCAGTGGCCCGATTTCCTGACGGAAGCGATCGGCACGCTGCGCAACGAAGAGCAAGCGGTCTTCTATCGCACGATGATCAAGATGATTCGCCAATTGGAATTGCAAGGCGACATCCCCACGCATCGCATGTGTGTGACATGCAAATTTTTCGAAGCCAGCAAGAGCCCGAAGAAAGCGGCTCATCGCTGTTCGGCGCTCGACCTGTCTTTCGGCGATGCCGCGCTGCGCCTCGATTGCCCTGTCCACGAAGAGGCCGATTCGCTGGCCCAAAAGAAGATCTGGAAGATCTTCTCGCAAAGCGCGGCCTAATCGGTTTGGTCGGCTTTAGAGATCTGCGCCGGTCTTGCTTCTATTCGTGCCGAGCGAGCGACAGGCTCCTCGTCGCATCCCCGTGAGGAATGATGAATCGCGAAGCGCTTGCCATCCGTCATCTGCATTTCGAGGATCTCGGCAGTCTCGAGCCCGTGCTTGGGCAGCGTGCGTGGTCGGTGCGTTATCTCGACGTCGGGCGTGCGCGTGTCGAGGCCCCCAAGCCTGAGGCACAAGCACTGACTGTCGTGCTCGGCGGTCCAATCAGCGCCGTCGACGATGTCTCCTATCCCACGCTCAAGCCGCTGCTGACGCTGATCGAAAAACGAATCGCCGCCGGCCGGCCCACGCTCGGCATTTGCCTCGGGGCTCAGTTGATCGCCCGCGTGCTGGGCGCGCGCGTGTATCCGATGGGTCGCAAAGAGATCGGCTGGTCGCCGCTGACGTTGACCGAGGCCGGCCGTCATTCTCCGGTGCGCCACTTCGACGGTGCACGTACTTCGATGCTGCATTGGCACGGCGATACCTTCGATTTACCGACGGATGCCGTTCGTCTCGCATCCACTTCCGCTTGCGAAAACCAAGCGTTCGCTTGGGGCACGAACGTATTGGCCTTTCAATGTCATCCCGAGATCCGCAGCGATCGGTTCGAGCCTTGGTTGATCGGCCATGCGAATGAAATAGCGGCGGCGCCGGGCATCGATACGGTGCAATTGCGTGCGGACACCGAACGCCTAGGCCCGAGCCTGGAGCGCGCGGCGCATGACGCGTTCGGCGAATGGCTCGACTCGATTGCCGCCCATAACAGCTAGCAACGGGTAAGGAACGCGCAAATTCGTTTCGACGACGTTGAACGAAGGCGCCGTCCGCGTGTACGATTGGCGCTTTGTGACGTTTGCGGCGTCACAGCCCTCGCGCGGCGTCCCATGGGCGCCGCGTTTTCCATCTCGCGCGGCAGCGCACGCGCGTTCCAAATGTAAGTAGACCTGAGGCCATCTGAGGATTTATCGATGAGTTCACGCAAGTTGGTCGTGCGCCAGTCCGGCGTGCATGGCAAGGGCGTATTTGCTGCCGTGCCGCTCAAGGAGGGTGAGCGTCTGCTGGAATACAAAGGTGAGCGCATCTCGTGGAAGGAAGCGTTGCGGCGGCATCCGCACAATCCCGCCGAGCCGAATCACACCTTCTACTTCGCGCTGGAAGACGGCCGCGTCATCGATGGAAAGGTGAACGGCAACAGTGCGCGATGGATCAATCATTCATGCGCGCCCAATTGCGAAGCCGAAGAAGTCGACGGCCACGTCTTCATCCATGCGCTGCGTGACATCGCGGCCGAGGAAGAGCTGTTCTACGACTACGGCCTCGTGATCGACGCACGTCAAACGAAGAAGCTCAAAGACGAATACGCCTGCCGATGCGGCGCACGCAAATGCCGCGGCACGATGCTCGCACCGAAGCCGAAGCAGGCGAGCAAAAAGAAGGGCAAGGCTTAAAGCCCGCCGAGCGGCGCTTGTGCTGAAACGGGTGCCGTTTTTTGTTCGGCATCCGGTCCGACTTGCGCTGCTACCGTGAGCGGCATTCGCAACACGAAACGGGCGCCGCCGCCGCTTGCGTCGACATAATGCACGCTGCCGCCGTGCAGAATCATGATGTCGTGCACGATTGCCAGGCCCAATCCCGCACCTGTTTCGACACTCGGATCGGCCGTATCTAGGCGATCGCCGCGAAAGAACCGTTTGAACAAATCGGCCTGCAAGCCTGCGGCCACCCCCGCACCGTTGTCTTCGACGGCAATCTCCGCGAATCGCTCGTCGTGTTCGTCCATCGTTTCCGCGACGGTGACGGTGACATTGGCGCCGGTGGGCCTGGCCGACGGTAGATATTTGAGCGCGTTGTCGAGCAGGTTCGCGATGACTTCGCGCAGCAGCACCGGGTTGCCGCGCACGATGAGCGGCTTGTCGTTCGAGGGCCCGTCCAGGCGCTGAAAGCCTAGATCCACATGCGCGGCCAGTGCGCGCGGCACCCACTCGGCACCGGTCTCGAACGCCAGTGCGGCGATGTCGAACTCGACAAAGCGAGCCGTTTGCGCACCCGGCTCGGCCCGTGCGAGCGAGAGCAGTTGATTCGATAGCCGCACGGCGCGATCGGCCGCTGCGCGCAGCTCGTGTACGGCGGTGAGCGTTTGCTGTTCGTCGCGCGCATTCGCGGCTTGCTCCGCGTGGAGTTTTACGGCCGTGAGCGGTGTGCGCAGTTGATGCGCGGCGTCGGCGATAAACTTGCGCTGAGCGTCGAGGGCCGTTTTCAACCGGTCCAGCAAGGCGTTCATCGCGCTCGTCAGCGGCTTGATTTCCATCGGCACATACGTTTCGTCCACCGGCTCGAGCGACGTATGCGTTTGCCGGTTCAGCGAATCGGCGAGCATCGTCAGCGGATTGAGCTCTTGATTGACGACGCGCCAAACGATGCCCCACCCCGCGAACAGCAGCAGTAGCAGCGGCATCATGATCGCGACGAGAAATTCCGCGGCGATGCGATAGCGGTGCCGCAGCGGCTGCGCGACTTCGACGATGATCGGACTACCGGTGGCTTGCAGTACGCGCACTTGCGCGACACGCACATGCATCCCTTCGAACTGCGCGTCGAATACGTAGGCCGCGCGCTGCTCGCGCACGCGCGTGCCGAACAGCGGCAGTTCGCTCACGCCCGCGATCTCGTGCTCGCCGTCGCTGATACGGTAGATCAATTGATCGCTCGGATCCGAAAACATCGCATGAGCGAGCGGCGGCACGGTGGAACGCGCATCGGGGCCCGCGATCTGGATTTGCTTCGAAATGGCTGTCGCCAAATCGGCCAAGGAGCGGTCGATGACGTGCTGCGTGTATTGCCAGGCCAGCCAATAAGCGATGAGGCCGCTCATCAGCGCGAGAAGGGACAGCGGCGCGGCGAGCCGCCGCAGTAGCGAGCGGCGCAAGCTGGTCGCGGCAACATGCTGCATGGCGAAGGATCGTAAGGGACGGGGAAGTGAAGCGATAGACGACGCCGCGGGGATACGCGGGGGCGCGAGCTCGGCCGGCGTCGCCGTGCCGGTTGCCCGCGCCGCTCGCGTCACGACGACTGGCGGATTTCCTGCAGCAGATAGCCGAAACCGCGCACCGTCACGATTTCGACGCGGCAGCTTTCAAGCTTTTTGCGGACGCGATGCACGTAGACTTCGATGGCCGTATCGCCCAGATCGCCGCCGAAGTGCGTGAGGTGATCCTGCAGCTGGGCTTTGCTGACGACGCGGCCGTGGCGCAGCAACAGCATCTCGAGCACGGCGAATTCGCGCGGGGAGAGTTCGAGCGCCTTGTCGTCGTTGAAGATGCGGCGATCGACGCCGGACAGACGAACGCCGCCGAGCGAGACTTCGGGCCGCGGCACATCGCTGTGCGGGCCGCTGCGGCGCATGACGGCACGAATGCGCGCCTCGAGTTCGGCGGGCTCGAACGGCTTGAGCATGTAATCGTCGGCGCCGGCGTTGAGCCCTTGCACGCGATCGTTCAGTTCGTCGCGTGCGGTCAGCACGATGACCGGCGTATGACGGTTGGACTGCCGAAAGCGCGAGAGCAGCGTCATGCCGTCGATGCCCGGCAAGCCGAGATCGAGGATGACAAGTTCATGACGGTTTTGCGTGAGGGCTTGCTCGGCAAAGATGCCGTCGTGAACCATGTCGACGGTGAAGCCGGCTTGTTCGAGGCTGCTTTGGATGCCGCGCGCGATAGGGCGGTCGTCTTCGATCAGAAGGAGTCGCATGGAATTCGCTCAAGTACAATGGATTACGCGTTTCTAGCACGCCGACCGGCGATGCCTCCGCCACACAGCAAAGCGTGCCGCCGCAAGAAAAAGCTCCGGCGCCCACTCGAACGATCACGAACATGTCCGAGATTACGATCAACGAACTTGAAGCCGCGATCAATTTTTGGCGCGCCCGTTCGCCCTCCAGCGGCGATGAGCTCAGCTTGTGCAAGGAGGCTAGTGCACTGTCCAAGCCGTATGCGCTGATGATTGTACAGCGTCAGGCCGCTCTATCGTCAGACCGGCTCGATCCCACCGCCCGCGCGGCGTGGGAAGCCTTTCTCCGCGCCGAGCGGGGCTAGGATCTCGGAGAAACCCTAACGCCGCGCGCTTCGGCGGCCGCGCGGCGATCAATTACGCATGCTTTTCGCGGCGTCCTCGATGAAGTGAGCCAGCGCGATGTCGCGCTCGGTAACGCCTTGCGCATCGTGGGTGGTGAGCGTGATATCCACGGTGTGATAGACGTTGAACCATTCCGGGTGATGGTTCATCTCTTGCGCCTTGATGGCCACGCGCGTCATGAAGCCGAACGCTTCGTTGAAATCGGCGAACTTGAATTGCCGGTGAATGGCGTCGCGGCCGGCGACGGCCTGCCAGCCGCTCAGCTGCGAAAGCTGCGTGGCGCGTTCCTCGGAAGTGAGTTTATGGATCATTGCGGTCCTCCTTTTATGGGTCATGGGGCAGGGATCCGAACCGCTGCTGCCGCGCTCAGTGCGCGGCGACCCATGACGATCCGGCCATTCTTTCACAACTGGAACGATGACGCAGGGCACAGCCGCGCCAGGTATGGCGCATCGCCTGCCGATAGGCGGCGTTAGGGCTCAAACATCGCCGTCGGTCGCCCATCCTTCCCGGTTGCCGCATGTGATCACGGTGTCGGTGGGCAGAACGTCGCCGGCGCCGAACGCAGGGGCGCCCGCCCACTCCGCGACGAGCGCACCCAAGTCGGTGCGCGCGAGGTCGAACAATTGCCTGAAATCGTCGATGACGAAATACGTCTTTTGGAATGTGTCGATTCGGTAGCGCGTGCGCAATACGCGTTCGAGCGAAAAGCCGATGCGATTCGGGCTGTCGCTATGTTGGCTGTACAGCGTCTCCGTCTTGCTGGAAACGATGCCCGCGCCATAGATCCGCACGCCGTTCGGGCTAGCCGCATCGCGCATGAGACCGAATTCGACGGTGTACCAATAGAGCCGTGCGAACAGCGGCAGCGCTTGCGGATCGTCGGCGAAGGCCAAGGCCGCTCGGCCGTACGCCTGCATGTAGTCGGCGAAGATCGGATCGATCAAGAGCGGCACGTGACCGAACAGATCGTGAAAGCAGTCCGGCTCTTGCAGGTAGTCCAATTGATCCGGCCGACGCATCCACCATGTCACCGGAAAGCGCCGGTGGGCGAGATGTTCGAAGAAGATGCGATCGGGCACGAGCCCCGGCACGGCCACGATCTCGAACCCCGTGGCGGCGTGCAATTGCCGGTTGAGCACGGCGAACGACGGCACGCGGTTCGTCGGCATCTTCAACCTGGCTAGCCCGGCGAGGAATTCGCCGCAGACGCGGCCTTCCAGCAGTGCCGCTTGGCGAGCATATAAATGGGTCCAAACGGCATGATCGACATCGCCGTAGCGTTGAAGCGGCTGATCGATCGTGAAGTCCTCGCGAGTCACGAGACCCGCATCGAACTGTTCTTTGAGCTTGGCGGTGGCGGACATGACAAATACCTGCAGCAGTCAATCATTCATTGCATGCAAGTGTAGTGCGACAGTGGCGCGGAAAGGGCGCAAAACCCGTGTGGATCTCGGTTGCTATGCGATAATCGAGCGTACAAACACGATTTAATGCGGGAAAAATTCATGCTTGAGCTCGATCACTTCGATCTCGCCTTGCTCGAGGTGCTGCAGCGCTTCGGCCGGGCCACCCATCAACAGCTTGGCGAGCGTGTGCCGCTGTCGCCGTCGCAGATCGGCCGGCGTCTGCAAAGGCTGGAATCGTTAGCCGTGATCGACGGCTACCGGGTCGTGCTCCGGCCCGAAAAGCTCGGGCTCGGCGTGACCGCGTTTACAAGCTTGAAGCTCAAGCACCACGGCGATTCGATCGTCGAGCAGTTTCAGCAGCAGATCGACGTCTTGCCCGAGGTGCTCGAATGCCATGCCGTGGTAGGCGATGCCGACTACCTGCTGCGCATCGTTGCCCCGGATTTGAACGCGCTGTCTTCGTTCGTCATGAAAAAACTGATGCGTGTGCCCGGTGTCGACAGTGTGCGCTCGAACATCGTGCTGACGACGTTCAAGCGCAACGGGCCATTGCCGCTCGGCCACCTTTCGCCGGGAGCCGCGTCCGTCTAAGCGCGGCTCATCAGGCCGCGCCGCCGCCGAGGCTGTCGCGTTGAGCAGATCGACATAGGCCACCGCCACCAGGTCGGCCTGCGAAACGCCCAGCTTCGAGAACGGCAATCCGCAACGAATCACACGCGTCTGCACGAATTGCTTCAGGAACCCGCCTGGACTACGCTTGCTTGAAACTCGATGTCCGGCGGTGTGCCCCCATGAAGAGCGAAACGATTGTCGAAGGCCAGTTCGATTATGTGATCGTCGGTGCGGGCACGGCCGGCTGCGTGCTGGCGAACCGTCTCAGCGAAGATGCCGATGTCAGCGTGCTGCTGATCGAGGCGGGCGGCAAGGACGACTATCACTGGATCCATGTCCCCGTCGGCTACCTCTATTGCATCGGGAACCCGCGCACCGATTGGCTTTACCGCACCGGCGCAGAAGCGGGCCTTGGCGGCCGTTCGCTGGCCTATCCGCGCGGGCGCGTCCTAGGGGGGAGTTCGTCGATCAACGGCATGATCTACATGCGCGGCCAGCGCGAAGATTACGACGAATGGGCGCGCGTGACGGGCGATTCGTCCTGGTCGTGGGACGCCGTGCTGCCCGTGTTCAAGCGCAGCGAAGATCACCACGGCGGTGCCGACGCGTGGCATGGCGCGGGCGGCCCGTGGCGCGTCGAACGGCAACGCCTCAAATGGCAGGTGCTCGAAGCGTTTCGCGAGGCGGCGCAACAAACGGGGATTCCCGCCACCGACGATTTCAATCGGGGCGACAACGCCGGCGTCGGCTACTTCGACGTCAATCAGAAGCGGGGCGTACGCTGGAACGCATCGAAGGCGTTTTTGCGGCCCGCGCTCGAGCGTCCCAATCTGACCGTCGTGACCGGCGCGCAAGTGCGCCGTCTGACGTTCGAGGGGAAGCGTTGCACGGGCGTGATCTATCGCGGCGGCGCTTCCGGCACGCGCGAGTTCGTCGCGGCCGCGCGCGCTGAGGTCGTGCTCGCCGCTGGGGCCGTCAACTCGCCGCAACTGCTCGAATTGTCGGGCATCGGCAACGGGGCACGACTGCAGCGGTTCGGCATCGATGTCGTGCACGATCTGCGCGGTGTCGGCGAGAACCTGCAAGATCATCTGCAATTGCGGATGGCCTATCGCGTGCACGGCGTACGCACGCTCAATACGATGACGGCGCATTGGTGGGGTAAGCTGCTCATCGGCATGCAATATGCCCTGTGGCGCAGCGGCCCGATGTCGATGTCGCCTTCGCAATTGGGCGCGTTTGCGAAGTCTTCCCAAAACGACGTCTCGATCGCTCGCCCCGACATCGAATATCACGTGCAGCCGCTATCGCTCGATCGCTTCGGCGAACCGCTGCATCGCTTCAATGCATTCACGGCGTCCGCTTGCCACTTACGGCCCACTTCGCGCGGGAGCATTCATATCGAATCGCCCGATCCGCTTGCACCGCCGACGATCGCGCCGAACTACCTGTCGACCGATTACGACCGCCATGTGGCCGCCAATGCACTGCGGCTCACGCGGCGCATTGTGCAAGCACCGGCGCTGGCGCGCTACGCACCCGAGGAGATCCTGCCAGGCTCGCAGTTTCAAACCGAAGAAGAACTCGTACGCGCCGCGGGCGCCGTCGGCACGACGATCTTCCATCCGGTCGGCACATGCCGCATGGGGTGTGCCGACGATCCGGGCGCGGTGGTCGATGCGCGGTTGCGCGTGTTCGGCGTGACGGGCCTGCGTGTGGTGGATGCCTCCGTGATGCCCACTATTACCTCGGGCAACACGAACTCGCCGACACTGATGATCGCCGAGCGTGCCAGCGATATGATCCGCGCCGATCGCCGTGCGCGCGCTACGTCGACAAGCAAGCCCGCGCCTGCCGCGATCGTGTCGGCCATATGACCGTCATCGTTCGAAACGCACCCGGCCGGGCTCGTGGCGTGGCATGAAATTCGGTTGCCTACACAATTAAGCACTAGTGCAAATCCCTATGATTGCGCTGCATCATTGGCGCGACAATGCGCGATGCCGCATGGGGCGGGGCCGACCTCTCCGCGTTGATGCACCATGCCAAACAGGGTGGGCGTTCCGATTACCAGGGGGCGCGCTGTCCTAGGACGCGACGCGCTCGACAAGCGCGTGCCACATGCAGTGCTTCGCCCGACTTCGCATGGAAGGGGACATGATTCTCGGCGACACGATTTTGGAAACGCGCGGGCTGACCAAAGAGTTCAGAGGCTTCACGGCCGTGAACGGCGTGAACCTGCGCGTGCGCCGTGGCTCGATCCATGCGCTGATCGGCCCGAACGGCGCAGGCAAGACCACGTGTTTCAATTTGCTGACGAAGTTTCTCGTGCCGAGCGCCGGGCAGATCGTCTTCAACAACGTCGACATCACACGCGAGCGGCCCGCTCAGATCGCGCGGCGCGGCGTCATCCGCTCGTTTCAGATTTCGGCCGTTTTCCCGCATCTAACCGTTCTTCAAAACGTGCGCATCGGATTGCAGCGCACGCTGGGCACGGCTTATCACTTTTGGCGTAGCGAACGCACGCTGCATCGGCTCGACGATCGTGCGCACGAATTGCTGGCGCAAGTGGGCCTGACCGATTTCGCCGACACGGTCACGGTCGAACTCTCGTACGGCCGCAAGCGCGCGCTCGAAATCGCCACGACGCTCGCGATGGAGCCGGAACTCATGCTGCTCGACGAACCGACGCAGGGCATGGGGCACGAGGACGTCGACCGTGTCACCGCATTGATCAAGAAGGTGTCGGCGGGCCGCACGATTCTGATGGTCGAGCACAACATGAACGTGATCGCGGGCATCTCCGATACGATCACCGTTCTGCAGCGGGGCGAAGTGCTCGCCGAAGGCAGTTATGCCGAAGTATCGAAGAATCCGCTCGTGATGCAAGCCTATATGGGCAGTGCCGACGCGGCATTGACGGGGGCGCATGGATGAACCACACGGAGCGCGAAAGCATCGCGGTGAGCGGTAGCGAATCGGCGCTGGACAGCGCGCCGGCCGCATTGACGATCGCGGGCCTGCAAGCGTGGTACGGCGAATCGCACATCTTGCATGGCGTCGATCTGACCGTGCGGCGCGGCGAAGTCGTGACCTTGCTGGGGCGCAACGGCGCCGGCCGCACGACGACGCTGCGCGCGATCATGGGGCTCACGGGGCGGCGTACGGGCTCCGTGCGTATCGGCGAGAAAGAAACCATTCAGATGTCGACGCACAAGATCGCGCATTGCGGCGTGGGCTATTGCCCCGAAGAGCGCGCGATCTTCTCGAGCCTATCGTGCGAAGAGAATCTGCTGTTGCCGCCGATGGTGGGCGATAGCCGCAACGCGATGTCGCTCGACGAAATCTACGAGATGTTCCCGAATTTGAAAGAGCGCCGCGACGAGCCAAGGCACGCGGCTGTCGGGCGGCGAGCAACAGATGCTGGCCGTCGCACGTATTTTGCGTACCGGCGCAAACTTACTCTTGCTCGACGAAATTTCCGAAGGGCTCGCGCCTGTCATCGTGCAAACGCTGGCGCGCATGATTCTCGCGCTCAAATCGCGCGGCTACACGATCGTGATGGTCGAGCAAAATTTCCGATTCGCGGCGCCGTTGGCCGATCGCTTCTACGTCATGGAGCACGGCTGCATCGTGGAGCATTTCGTCGCGAGCGAACTGGAAGGGAAGATGCCGGTGCTGCACGATCTGCTGGGCGTTTGACGCCGGGCAGGAAGCATTCGGGCGCGCGTGTCGAGCGCGCCGCACTGGAGGCATGACAAGGGCCGTTGCACGCACAACCATAAGCGAAGAAGGAGATACCAATGAGGACCCCGTTGCTCGCAAGCGCTGTTCGTACTCTCGCAATCACCGGCACGGCATTGGCCGCCGCGCTGGCCGCCCAACACGCGGTCGCGGCCGAGAATCAAGTCACGATCGGCTTCATTACCGATATGTCGGGTCTTTATGCCGATATCGACGGCAAGGGCGGCGCCACCGCGATTCAAATGGCCATCGACGATTTCGGCGGCAAGGTGAACGGCGTGCCGATCAAGCTGCTTACGCAAGACCACCAAAACAAGGCGGATATCGCCGCCTCGACGGCGCGCAAATGGGCCGACACCGAAGGTCTCGACGTGCTGATCGGCGGGACCAACTCGGCGACGGGCCTTGCCATGAACGACGTGATCAAGGAGAAAAAGCGGCCGTACTTCTCGATCGGCGCGGGCACCGACGCGCTCACGAACAAGCAATGCACGCCGTACACGATCCACTACGCCTACGACACTACCGCGCTCGCACGCGGTACCGGTTCGGCGATCGTCAAGGAAGGATTCAAGAGCTGGTACTTCCTGACGGCCGATTACGCCTTCGGTAAATCGCTCGAGCAAAATACGGCGAAGGTGGTCGAGGCGAACGGCGGCAAGGTGCTCGGCAATGCGCTGCACCCGCTGTCGGCATCCGATTTTTCGTCGTTCCTGTTGCAGGCTCAATCGTCGAAGGCGCAAGTGCTCGGGCTGGCCAATGCGGGCGGGGATACCGTGAACTCGCTCAAGGCGGCGAAGGAATTCGGGATTCCGAAGACGATGAAGATTGCCGCGCTGCTGATGTTTCTCGACGACGTCCACAGCGTGGGGCTATCGACGGCACAGGGTTTGTTGCTGACCGATAGCTGGTATTGGGATCAAAACGATAAGTCCCGCGCGTGGGCGCAGAAGTACTTCAAGAAGACGGGCAAGATGCCCTCGAGCCTGCAAGCGGCGGATTACTCCGCGACGATGGACTATCTGAACGCCGTGAAGGCTGTCGGCTCGACCGATCCCGACAAAGTGATGGCGCAACTGCACAAGCAGCCGATGGACGATTTCTACGCGAAAGGCTCGGTGCGGCCGGACGGCGTCATGCTGCACGACATGTATCTGTTCCAGGTGAAGACGCCGGGCGAATCGAAGAAGCCGTGGGATTACTACACGCTGAAGGCGACGATCCCGGGCGATCAAGCGTTCGGCACGAAGGCCGAAACGCAGTGCGATCTGTGGAAGTGATGAACCCGGGCGGCGCGCAAGCGTAATGCGAGCCGCCCGATCGCACGCGGTTCTTTTTCTTTGACGGCAGAATCGATGGATATCTTCGGCATTCCGTTGCAGGCCATGCTGGGCCAGCTCTTGCTCGGGCTCGTGAACGGTTCGTTCTACGCGATTCTGAGCCTTGGGCTGGCCGTCATCTTCGGCATGCTCAACGTCATCAACTTCGCGCACGGCGCGTTGTTCATGCTCGGCGCCATGCTCGCGTGGATGGGCCTCTCGTATTTCGGGGTGCCGTACTGGGCGATGCTCGTGCTGGCGCCGCTCATCGTCGGAGTGTTCGGTATGGTCATCGAACGTTCGATGCTGCGCTGGCTTTATCGTCTCGACCACCTTTACGGGCTGTTGCTGACGTTCGGGCTCACGCTTGTCGTAGAAGGTGTGTTTCGCTCGATCTACGGCTCCTCGGGACAGCCGTACGACGTACCCGATTCCCTTGCGGGGGCGACCAATCTCGGCTTCATGTATCTGCCGAACTATCGCGCGTGGGTTGTCCTCGCTTCGCTGGTGGTGTGCTTTGCCACCTGGTTCGTGATCGAGAAGACGCGGCTAGGTGCTTATCTGCGGGCCGGTACCGAGAATCCGAAGATCGTCGAAGCGTTTGGGGTGAACGTGCCCTGATGATCACGCTGACCTACGGCTTCGGCGTCGCGCTCGCCGCGTTTGCCGGCGTGTTGGCGGCGCCGGTCATCCAGGTGTCGCCGCTGATGGGCCAGCCGATGATCATTACCGTGTTCGCGGTCGTGGTGATCGGCGGCATGGGCTCGATCATGGGATCGATCCTGACGGGCCTGCTGCTCGGCATCGTGGAAGGCTTGACGCGCGTGTTCTATCCGCAGGCATCGGCGACGGTCGTCTTCGTCATCATGGCGCTCGTCTTGCTCGTGCGCCCGGCGGGCCTATTCGGCAAGGAGCGGTGATGCAAAGAAAAGTGCTGTACGCCCTCTTGCTCGTGGGGCTCCTGGTCGCCCCCTGGCTCGGCGCGTATCCCGTGTTCGTGATGAAAGTGCTTTGTTTCGCGCTTTTCGCGGCCGCGTTCAATCTGCTGATCGGCTACACGGGGTTGCTCTCGTTCGGCCATGCGATGTTCCTGGCTACGGCCGGCTACACGACCGGCTATGCCATCCAAACTGTTGGGCTGACGCCGGAGCTGGGCGTCGCGGCGGGGACGGTGGCCGCTACGTTGCTGGGGCTCGTCGTCGGCTTCTTCGCGATCCGGCGCCAGGGCATCTACTTCGCCATGGTGACGCTGGCGCTCGCGCAGCTCGTCTACTTCATCTATCTGCAAGCTCCGTTCACGGGCGGCGAGGACGGCCTGCAAGGGGTGGCCCGCGGCAACTTGTTCGGAGTCCTTAGTTTATCGTCGGACTTGACGCTTTATTACGTTCTGCTCGCCGCGGTGGTGCTCGCATTTCTTTTAATCGTGCGCATCGTTCACTCGCCGTTCGGGCAAGTATTGACGGCGATCCGCGAGAACGAGCCGCGCGCGATTTCGCTAGGCTACGACACCGATCGCTTCAAGCTGCTCGCGTTCGTGCTTTCGGCGGGGATTGCGGGTCTCGCGGGATCGCTGAAGGTGCTCGTGCTCGGCTTCGAGACGCTTGGCGATGCCTATTGGACGATGTCGGGGCTCGTGATCTTGATGACGCTCGTAGGCGGCATGGGGACGCTATTCGGGCCGCTCGTCGGGGCCGCGCTCGTGGTGACGCTCGAAGACCGTCTAGGCGATATCGGCGCCGCGCTCGCCTCGCTGACGCATGTGGATTGGTTTAATACGCTCGGCGATTCGACGACGATCGTGATCGGCATCGTCTTCATTGCCTGCGTGCTCGCGTTCAGGCGTGGGATCGTGGGCGAGATCGTCGCCCGGGTGCGGCCGCTGCGCGGGTGAGCATGACCGAGACGGGGGGCTTGCGTTGCGGCGCGCCATTTTTACGGCGCATAGGCGCTGTAGTGTGGCGGGCTGGCGGGAGCCCCGGCGCGGCGTACTTCGGCGGCTATCGCGCGTTGTGCGGCGCTTACGCGCGCCTCGAAAGGAGGCGCGTTTGCGCGAATTATGTGCTGCTGTGCACCACTAGGGAAAGTGCTAGGTTGTGGGAGGAGACGGGGTTGTTTAATCTTCGTCTCAGTTCTGAAGCACCGAATTTGCAGGTGGAGAACGAGGAGACAATCGAGGCACTCAGTGCCCGGACGAAAGGCGCTGTTGGATTAAATCCAACAGCGCTTTTTATTTGTGCTTGTTTGTGTTATTTGCGCGTCGGTTTCACGCTTGCGTCCATTTGGTCTTGTCGGTTCGCTTCGTTATTCGCCGCTCCGCTCTTGCGGCTTGCCTAGCTTGC
This sequence comes from uncultured beta proteobacterium, assembly GCA_963838695.1. Lineage (GTDB taxonomy): Bacteria > Pseudomonadota > Gammaproteobacteria > Burkholderiales > Burkholderiaceae > Trinickia. The sequence continues at coordinate 125,535 of CAWIRZ010000029.1, forward strand.
CTGCGTTTCGGCTGCGTTTCCCCCGCGGTTTCGCTTATTCCCGCCGTGCTCGTGCCAGTGCGGCACCCATCCTCCGCATTTTCTTCCTCGCGTTTTCTTTTCATGACTTCGGCTGCGCATTCGCTGCCCGAATGCGTGCGATCCGCTACGATCCGTCGGGGTACGTTTGCGCAATGGCCTCGCGAATGAGTTTTCCGAAAATAATCGAATCGATTGGAGCCGGCCGATGAGCCGGCCATGACAACGCGCTTTCTCGCGAAAGCCTTAGGAGATCAACCATGACGATGAAGCAATGGGTACGCGGCACGCTGGCCGTGGCGATGGCGTGCGGGGCGACGGTGGCCTCGGCGCAAGTGAAGATCGGTGTGGTGCTGTCGACGACAGGGCCGGCAGCGTCGCTCGGCATTCCCGAGAAAAATACCGTGGCGCTGTTGCCGAAAGAGATCGGCGGCAAGAGCGTGCAGTACATCGTCCTCGATGACGGCACCGATACGGGCAAAGCCGTGCAGGACGTACATAAGCTGATCGATGAAGACCACGTGGACGCGATCGTCGGTTCCACGGTCACGCCGAACTCGCTGGCGATGCTCGATCCGATCGCAGCGGCCAAGACGCCGATGATTTCGCTGGCCGCCTCGGCGAAGATCGTCGAGCCGATGGACGACAAGCGCAAGTGGGCGTTCAAGACGCCGCAAAACGACAGCTTGATGGCCAACGCCATCGCCGATTACATGGCCAAGCACGGCGTGAAGACGGTCGGTTTCATCGGCTTCGCGGATGCCTACGGCGAGAGCTGGAGCACCGAGTTCGCGAAAGCGGCGAGCAACGATCATTTGAAGGTCGTGGCGAACGAGAAATTCAACCGAACCGACGCTTCCGTCACGGGGCAGGTGCTGCGTGTCATGAGTGCCAATCCGGACGCGGTGCTGATCGCGGGCTCGGGTACGCCGGCCGCGTTGCCTGCCAAGGAACTCAAGCAGCGCGGCTATAAAGGCAAGGTCTACCAAACGCACGGTGTGGCCAACAACGATTTCTTGCGCGTGTGCGGCAAGGATTGCGAGGGCGAGATCCTGCCGGCCGGCCCGGTGCTCGTGGCCGATCAACTGCCGAGCAGCAACCCCGTGCGGCAGTCGTCGCTGGCCTACAAGAGCGCCTATGAGAAAGCCTACGGCGCGGGGACGGTGGTGACGTTCGGCGGCCATGCCTGGGACGCAGGGCAGATGCTTCAGCGGGCGATTCCCGAGGCGCTCGGCAAGGCTCAACCGGGGACCGAGGCATTTCGCTCGGCGCTGCGCGATGCGCTCGAAAACATCAAGGAGCTGCCGATCTCGCAAGGGATCATGAATACGTCGCCGGCGAACCACAACGGCCTCGATCAACGCGCGCGCGTCATGGTCGAGGTGGTGGACGGCAAGTGGAAGCTGTTGAACGATTGACGCGGTCCATTCGTAGCGCAGTACGTCGCAGTAGCGCGTACGTCGTAGGTAAAGGACTCAGACAGCATGGATCTATCGATTGCGGCGATCCTCGCGCAAGACGGAATCACGACCGGGGCCATCTATGCGCTGCTCGCGCTAGCACTCGTGCTCGTGTTTTCCGTCACGCGCGTCATCTTCATCCCGCAAGGGGAATTCGTCTCGTACGGGGCGCTGACGCTTGCGATGTTGCAAGCGCAGAAGTTTCCGGCGACGGCCATCTTGTTGCCGGTACTCGGCGCCGCGTGTTTCGCGATCGAAGTTGCTAGCCTCGTGCGCCATGCGGAGCGCCGCCGACACGCACCACGTGCGCTGACGACGCTCGCCAGCCGCTATCTGCTGGGCCCCATCGCCATCTACGCGATCACCCAACATCTGTATGCGATGACGTTGCCGCTGCCGGTGCAGATCGCGTTGACGCTCGCCATCGTCGTGCCGATGGGGCCATTCATCTACCGCTTGGCGTATGAACCGCTGGCCGAGGCGTCCACGCTGCTGCTGTTGATCGTAGCCGTGGCCGTGCACTTCGCGATGGTCGGCTTGGGGCTGCTCATGTTCGGCGCGGAAGGCTCGCGTACGACGGCGTTTTCGGACGGTTCCTTGACCATCGGCAGCCTATCGATTTCGGGGCAGAGCGTATGGGTGATCGCGACGGCGCTCGTGCTTATCGTCGCGCTCTATCTGTTTTTCGATCGCACACTCTCCGGCAAGGCGCTGCGCGCGACGTCGGTCAATCGGCTCGGTGCGCGGCTCGTCGGCATCGGTACCACGCAAGCGGGACGGCTCGCGTTTACGTTGGCCGCGGGGCTTGGCGTGCTGTGCGGCATCCTCGTCGCACCGTTGACGACGATCTACTACGACTCGGGTTTCCTGATCGGCCTGAAGGGCTTCGTCGGCGCCATCGTCGGCGGGCTTGTCAGCTATCCGCTCGCGGCGGCCGGCTCGATCCTGGTCGGGTTGCTCGAATCGTATTCGTCGTTCTGGGCGAGCGCCTACAAGGAGGTGATCGTCTTCACGCTCATCATCCCGGTGCTGCTGTGGCGCAGCTTGGCCACCGCGCATGTCGAAGAAGAAGAGGAGGAGTGAGCGATGAAGCGCACATTGTCTACGGTTAAACCGTTCTGGGCGTTCCTCGTCGTTCTCTTCGTCTTGCCGGTGTTGCCGCATCCGCTGCACGTGCCCGAGTACTGGATCACGTTGCTCAACTACATCGGGCTGTATTCGATCGTCGCGCTTGGGCTCGTACTGCTGACGGGCATCGGCGGCATGACCAGTTTTGGACAGGCGGCGTTTGTCGGCGTCGGCGCCTATGCGACAGCCTATCTGACGACGCAATTCGGCATTTCGGCGTGGATCGCGCTGTTCGTCGGGATTGCCTTGACTGTGGTCGTCGCGCTCGTCATCGGCGCTGTCACGATGCGCTTGTCAGGGCATTTCCTGCCGCTCGGCACCATCGCTTGGGGGCTGTCGCTCTATTACCTGTTCGGCAATCTCGATGCCCTCGGCAAGTACGACGGCATCAACGGCATTCCCGCGTTGAGCGTGTTCGGCGCGTCGCTCGCATCGGGCCGCAGCATCTACTACCTGATTTGGCTCGTCGTGCTCGCTTCCGTCGTTTCGATTCAGAACTTACTTAATAGTCGGCCCGGCCGGGCGATTCGCGCCTTGCGGGGCGCGCGGGGAATGGCCGAAGCAATGGGCGTGCATACGGCCTGGATGCGCGTCGTGATTTTCGTCTATGCGGCCGTGCTCGCCGCCATCTCCGGCTTCCTCTACGCGCATTTGCAAGGCGCCGTGAATCCCACGCCGTTCGGCCTCAACCATGGCATCGAATATTTGTTCATGGCGGTGGTCGGCGGTGTCGCGCATGTCTGGGGTGCGATTCTGGGCGCGGCAATCCTCACCGTCGTTCAGGACTACCTACAGTCGTTGTTACCCATGCTGCTCGGGCAAAGCGGCAACTTCGAGATCATCGTGTTCGGCGTGCTGATGGTCGTGCTGCTCCAGTATGCAAGGCAGGGCGTATGGCCGTTTGTTGCACGGTGGTTTCCGCGTGGGCCGGGCGCACGGGCGCCCGAGCGAGCCGAACCTTTGCCGCGGCGAGCTAAGCCGACGGCAGGCGAGCCGTTGCTCGTCGTCGATCGTGCGCGCAAGGAATTCGGCGGGCTCGTGGCCGTCAACGACGTGAGCTTCGAAGTCGAGGCGGGGCAGATCGTCGGGCTGATCGGGCCGAACGGGGCAGGGAAGTCGACCACGTTCAACCTTGTCACCGGCGTATTGCAGGCAACGCGGGGACACATTCGATTCCGTGGCGAGCGGATCGACGCGCTTAGTTCACGTGAAATCGTCCGGCGCGGGATCGGCCGCACGTTCCAGCACGTCAAGTTGTTGCCGACGATGACGGTGCTCGAGAACGTCGCGATCGGCGCGCACCTGCGCGGTTCGAGCGGGCGTCTGGCGCAGCGTCGCGCGGCTCAACGCGCAAGAGGAAGGGCGGCTGTTGTTCGAAGCCGCCGAGCAGATCCGGCGCGTCGGCCTGGATCAGCACATGTACGACGAGGCGGGGAGCCTGCCGCTCGGTCAGCAACGGATCTTGGAAATCGCGCGCGCCCTATGCTGCGATCCAACCTTATTGCTCCTGGACGAACCCGCGGCGGGGTTGCGGTATCGAGAAAAGCAGCAGCTTGCGGAACTACTGCGCAAGTTGAAGGCGGAGGGCATGAGCGTGCTGCTCGTCGAACACGATATGGATTTCGTGATGAACCTTGCCGATCGGCTGGTCGTCATGGAGTTCGGCACGCGGATCGCACATGGGTTGCCCGAGGACGTCCAGAACGATCCGGCGGTTGTCGAAGCCTATCTCGGTGGGGTGGAATGATGAACGGCACGACGACCGCACCGATTCTGTCCGTTTCAGGGCTGTCCGTCCGATACGGGAAGGTGGAAGCGCTTCACGATGTTTCGATCGATGTCCGCCCCGGACAAATCGTTAGCGTGATCGGCCCGAATGGGGCCGGGAAATCGACGCTGCTGAACGCCATCATGGGTGCGCTGCCGGTGGGTGGACAGGCGGCGGGCCTCGTGAACTATTGTGGCGAGGAGATAGGCGCGTTGCCCGTGGAAAAACGCGTGGCGCGTGGCATGTGCCTCGTGCCGGAAAAGCGCGAGCTCTTCGCGACGATGAGCGTCGAGGACAACCTCGTACTCGGCGCTTATCGCCGTAAGCGCGCGGGGGAGCGCGACTTCCTCGATCAACTAGGGCCTGTATTCGAGCGGTTTCCTCGGCTGAAGGAGCGACGGAAGCAGGCCGCGGGGACATTCTCGGGCGGCGAGCGCCAAATGCTTGCGCTGGGCCGCGCGCTGATGGGTAAGCCCGACCTGCTGATGCTCGACGAACCGAGCCTTGGGCTCGCGCCGCTGATCGTCAAGGAGATCCTCCATATCGTCAGCGCACTGCGGACGACCGGCGTGGCGACGTTGCTGATCGAACAAAACGCACGCGCGGCACTGCAGATCTCGGACTACGGCTACGTGCTGGAAACGGGGGAGCTTGCGTTGGAGGGAGCCGCCGATTCGTTGGCGCAAAATCCACGCGTCATTGAAACCTACCTCGGGCTGGCGAAGAAAACGACTTGAATGGGGCGTTAGCTTTACTTGTCCGAGGCCGGTAGGCGAGGTCGGGGCGCGTGGTCTGGGACGTGCGTTAACTGTGCGGCGCCGCAGCGGTAGCCGGCCTTGCGCCCGACCGTTGCGCTCTCCCATTCCACTCTCGGTAGTTTGTCTGATGGGCCCCGAACGGCGGGATCTCGGGTCTTTGTCGTCGGCCGTGGGCGCTAATTTCGCCCGCACATCGCGACAATGTTTCACGTGAAACACGCGTTAGCCGTTCTGCGCGCCCGCCGCATCCGCGAACCCCGCTATAATTTCGCGCATACACTTTCCTGACAGGCTCATGCGCTTCGCGTCGCATGGGATCGCCATGCTTTATCCCACAGAATTTGACGTTATCGTCGTCGGCGGCGGTCATGCCGGCACCGAAGCCGCTCTGGCCTCGGCCCGCATGGGCGCCAAGACGTTGCTGCTGACCCACAACATCGAAACCCTCGGCCAGATGAGCTGCAATCCGTCGATCGGCGGCATCGGCAAGGGCCACCTCGTGAAGGAGGTCGATGCACTCGGCGGCGCCATGGCCGCGGCTACCGACGAAGGCGGCATCCAGTTTCGGATCCTCAATTCGTCGAAGGGGCCGGCCGTCCGTGCGACGCGCGCGCAGGCCGACCGCATGCTTTACAAGGCAGCGATTCGCCATCGGCTCGAAAACCAGCCGAACCTGTGGCTTGTTCCAGCAAGCGGTCGACGATCTGATCGTCGAAGGCGACCGAGTGGTCGGCGCCGTCACGCAGGTCGGCGTACGGTTTCGCGCGCGGGCCGTTGTGCTGACGGCGGGCACATTTCTCGATGGCAAGATCCACGTCGGCCTGAACAACTACACGGGCGGGCGCGCAGGCGATCCTGCCGCCGTTTCGTTATCGGCACGGCTGAAGGAGTTGAAGCTGCCGCAAGGTCGGCTGAAGACCGGCACGCCGCCGCGGATCGACGGTCGGACGATCGATTTTTCCAAGCTGGAAGAGCAGCCTGGCGACCTCGATCCGATTCCCGTGTTCTCGTTTCTTGGCCGAGTGGAGCAGCACCCGCGGCAGATGCCGTGCTGGGTGACGCACACCAACGAGCGGACCCACGACATCATTCGCGGCGGCCTCGATCGGTCGCCGATGTACACCGGCGTGATCGAAGGCGTGGGGCCGCGCTATTGCCCGTCGATCGAGGACAAGATCCACCGCTTCGCTTCCAAGAACGTCGCACCAGATCTTTCTCGAACCGGAAGGGCTCACCACGAACGAGTTCTATCCGAACGGGATCTCGACGAGCCTGCCGTTCGACGTGCAGCTCGACCTTGTCCATTCGATGCGCGGGCTCGAGAACGCGCACATCCTGCGGCCCGGCTACGCGATCGAGTACGACTACTTCGATCCGCGCGGATTGAAGGCGTCGCTCGAGACAAAGGCGATTCGCGGCCTGTTCTTCGCCGGCCAGATCAACGGCACCACGGGCTACGAGGAAGCGGCGGCGCAAGGGCTGCTCGCCGGCATCAACGCCGGCGCTGCACGTGCAGGAGCAAGGAGGCCTGGTGCCCGCGGCGCGATCGAGGCCTATCTCGGCGTGCTGGTCGACGACCTGGTCACGCGCGGCGTGTCCGAGCCGTACCGCATGTTCACGAGCCGCGCCGAGTATCGGCTGCAGCCTGCGCGAGGACAACGCCGATATGCGCTTGACCGAAGCCGGTCGTGAACTCGGTGTCGTGGACGACATCCGCTGGGATGCGTTCTGCCGGAAGCGCGAAGCTGTTTCACGTGAAACAGAACGGCTGCGAATCGACATGGGTGAATCCGAAGACGCTGTCGGCAGAAGAAGCCACTGCGCTGCTTGGCAAGCCGATCGATCACGAATACAACTTGGCGGACCTCCTGCGCCGCCCCGGTGTGACGTACGACGGCATCTGCAGTTTGCGCGAGGGCACCTGCAGCCCTGAGGCGCCGCTCGCCGACGATCCGGTTCTGCTTGCTCAGATCAAGGAGCAGATCGAAATCGGCATCAAATACCAGGGCTACATCGAACGCCAGGCCGACGAGATCGAGCGTAACGAAGCGAGCGAAAGCACGCGTCTTCCGGAGGGCATCGATTACGCCTCTGTAAGAGGGCTATCGTTCGAAGCGCGTCAAAAGCTGAATCAGTTCCGGCCCGAAACGATCGGTCAGGCGTCGCGCATTTCCGGTATTACGCCGGCGACGATTTCGTTACTGATGGTTCATCTGAAGAAAGGGTTGGGGCGACGCGCGCCGGCGATGAGTGCTGAGACGAATCACGTCGACGCAAGCGGGGCCGATGCGGCTCCCAATGGTCAATGACGGGCGCTCGCGCCCACGGGGCGCAATCTGGCGACCGGGCTTCGTGGTTGGATCTTCTGCGGGCGGGGGGGGATGAACTCGGCATCGCGCTATCGGACGAGCAGTTCGAGCGACTGATCGATTACGTCGCGTTGTTGGCGAAGTGGAACGCCGTCTACAACCTGACGGCGATTCGCGATCCTCGCCAGATGCTGATCCAACATATCCTCGATTCGCTGTCGATCGTCCCGCACCTCGCAAAGCGAGACGGGCGAACGATCCTGGATGTGGGTTCGGGTGGCGGATTGCCCGGCATCGTCCTGGCCATTGCATTTCCCGAGCGCCAGGTGACGCTAAACGATATCGTGCAAAAAAAGTCGGCGTTCCAAGCTCAAGCGAAGGCCCAGCTTAAACTCGACAACTTGTTTGTCGTTACCGGCCGCGTCGAAAATCTGCGCCCCGGCATCGAAGTACCGGGAAAATTCGATGCAATCGTCTCTCGCGCGTTCGCAGAGCTCTCCGATTTCGTTACACTTGCGCGTCATTTGGTGAATGAGCAGGGCGCGATCTGGGCCATGAAGGGCGTGCATCCCGACGCTGAGATCGGACGGTTGCCGGCCGGGCGCGCGCGCGGCCGGAGTCGTCCAGCTTCGCGTGCCGTTTCTCGATGCCGAGCGGCATCTGGTCGAGGTCGTACTCGATTAATCCATCGCGTCACCGCAGTAACGTGCAGCACACGCGCGTTCCTCCATATGTCAACAGACCTAGATCCTCGAACGATGGCAAAAATTTTCTGCGTGGCGAACCAAAAAGGCGGTGTCGGTAAGACGACGACGGCGGTCAATCTCGCCGCGAGTCTCGCTTCGCAGGGGCAACGTGTGTTGCTGATCGATCTCGATCCGCAGGGCAATGCGACGATGGGCAGCGGGATCAACAAGGCTGAGTGCGAGAACACCGTCTACGAGGTGCTCGTCGATGGCGTATCCATTGCCGAGGCGCGGGTAAGGTCGGACGCCGTCCCCTACGACGTGCTGCCGGCCAATCGCGAACTCGCGGGCGCCGAGATCGAACTCGTCAGTGTGGATAATCGCGAAAGGCAATTGAAAGCTGCGTTGGCCGTGGTGGTGGACGATTACGATTTCGTGCTCATCGATTGCCCGCCGGCGTTGTCGTTGTTGACGCTCAACGGCTTTGTGCGCGGCCCACGGCGTCGTTATCCCGATGCAGTGCGAGTACTTCGCGCTCGAGGGATTGTCGGATCTCGTCAACACGATCAAGCAGGTCCACGCGAACCTCAATCGCGATTTGAAGGTCATCGGTTTGTTGCGCGTGATGTTCGATCCGCGTATCACGTTGCAGCAACAAGTATCGGATCAGCTAAAGGCCCATTTCGGCGACAAGGTGTTCGACGTGGTGATTCCGCGCAACGTCCGCCTTGCCGAGGCGCCGAGCTATGGCCTGCCGGGCGTCGTATTCGACCGCGCATCGCGTGGTGCGCAGGCGTACGTCCAATTCGGCGCCGAGATGATCGAACGAGTGCGTGCGCTATGAGTACGGTGCGACGCGATAGGAAAGCGGATCAAGGAAATGCGATGAATGCCGTAGCGAAAAAGAAGGGATTGGGACGCGGCCTGGAAGCGTTGCTGGGCGGTAGCGCCGATATCACGACGGCCGTGCGCAACGAAGGGCAGCCGAACGTGCTGCCGCTCGGCAAATTGCAGGCGGGCAAGTATCAGCCGCGTACGCGCATGGACGAGGGCAGCCTGCAGGAGCTCGCCGCGAGTATTCGGGCGCAGGGGGTCATGCAGCCGATCCTCGTGCGGCCTGTGTCCGACGAGAAATACGAGATCATCGCCGGCGAGCGCCGCTTCCGTGCCGCGCATATCGCCGGCCTCGCCGAAGTCCCGGTGCTCGTCAAGGACGTGCCCGACCAAGCCGCGGCCGCGATGGCCCTCATCGAGAACATTCAGCGGGAGGATTTGAATCCGCTCGAAGAGGCGCAGGGCATTCAACGGTTGCTCGATGAGTTCGACTTCACGCACGAGCAGGCTGCGGAATCGGTAGGGCGCTCGCGTAGTGCCGTGTCCAATCTGCTGCGGTTGCTCAATCTCGCCCATCCTGTGCAGACGATGCTGCTCGCGGGCGATCTCGATATGGGGCACGCCCGGGCCTTATTGGCGGTCGATTCGGCGACGCAAATCACGCTCGCCAATCAGGTCGTCAACAAGCGGATGTCCGTGCGCGAAACGGAGCGGCTGGTCACGGCCACGACGAAGGCCGAGCCCACGGTAAAAGCGCGGGCCAATCAAGACGGCGGTCGCGATACGCGTCGCCTCGAGGAAGAGCTGTCCGATATGCTCGCGGCTGCCGTCAAGATCAAGCTCGGGCGGCGCGGCCGCGGCCAGTTGCAGATCGAATTCGGCGATCTCGATGCGCTCGACGGCATCCTCGCGCGTTTGCGCGGCGGCCCGGCGCACTGATCGGCACGCTTTTCGCAGCGCCCTCGCTTTTCCCCAGCTCGACTGCCCATGCCGATTGCCGACGATATCCGTATCGCCCCCGCGAGCCTACCGCGCCGGATCATTGCGTTCGCGTTGAAGGAACCCGTGCTCGCCGTCCTCGTGGTTGCGCTGGTTGCCCTTCAATGTACGCGAGCGCAGCCGTGGCTCACGTTGCCGCGGCTCGTCGACTGGCCGACCGTCTTGACGTTGGCCGGGTTGCTAATGCTGACCAAGGCGATCGAGCTGTCGGGCCTGTTGATGTGGCTTGCGCATCGCGTCGTCCATCACGTTCGTACCGAGCGCGCGCTGGCCTGCTTGTTGATCGGGCTTGCCGCCGCGCTATCGATGCTCGTGACCAACGACGTCGCATTGTTCGTCGTGATTCCGCTGGTGTTGTCGCTGCATGCGTTGACGCCGCTGCCCGTCAAACGGCTCACGATCTTCTTGGCGCTGGCCGTCAATGCCGGCTCCATCCTCACGCCGCTGGGCAACCCGCAGAACCTTTTTCTCTGGCAGGTGGGAGGGGTGTCGTTCGGGGGCTTCGTCTGGGCGCTGGCGCCGCTGTGCGCGGTGCTGATGGCCATGTTGTCCGGAATGGCTTTGTTCGCGTTCCGAGCCAAACCGCTCGATCTGTCGAACGATACGACCAAAGAGCGCGTCGATCGCGCCTACGCGGGCGTCGCGGCGGTGCTCTTCGTCGCGTTTGTCTTGCTGGCCGATTCCCATCACGCGGGCATTGGCCTGATCGGTGTCGTCGCGGGCTTTCTGTTGTGGCGACGCGACGCCGTGCTCAAGATCGACTGGGCGTTGCTGCTGATTTTCGTGCTGATGTTCATTGTGCTGCGCAGCGTCGCCGCGCTGCCTTGGGTACACCAGACCGTAGCCCAGCTCGGCCTTCATACCGCCCTGCGCGCTTATGTCGCAGGTGCCGTGTTGTCGCAAGGCATCAGCAACGTCCCGGCCGCGATCATGCTCGCCGAATTCACGCACGACTGGCGCGCGTTGGCGTACGGCGTCAGCGTCGGCGGCTTCGGTATCGCCATCGGCTCGCTGGCCAATCTCATCGCCGTGCGGCTCTCGAAAACGCGCGGAATCTGGCTGTCGTTCCATCTCGTTTCGATTCCTTTCGCGATCGTCGCCGGCGTGCTCGGCGGGTGGTTGCTCACGCTGCTTTAAGCGAACTGGCCACGGTGCGCGGGTTTGCGCCGACCTCGCGCCGGACCTGCGCCGGCCCCGACTATGGCGGGGACAGGCCGGATCGCTCTCGCGCCTTTCGGTTTAGTCAGGCTAGGGGGCGTGCGACCGCTTGGCGCGTCGCTTCCGAGCAGTTTTTTGTCGCGGCTAAAGTCTTGAATCGCCTGCAACTATCGCTTACAATCGCCCGGATTTATTAGCTAGGCAGCCCCGTAAGCACAGCGAAAGCTGCGGGTAGGAAACTGAGTCGTTGGATAGGCAGGAATAGGCAGGATAGGGCGATGGCGGATCGAGAGCCGAGCACAAGGCACGACGAACGCGCGCGACACGATCCTTCTTCCGTTCGCGCCGTCGGTCGTTCGGAAACGTACGACGATGCCTGGGATGCCGAGCAGCAAGATAAGAATTTCGTTCCGCTCACGCGGGCCGAGGCTGAAAAGCTCTTCGGTTCGGAAGTGAGCCGCCCGTCGCGCGTCACACCGTTCAAGGTGGTGAAAGCGCAAGTGGTTTTGTCCCTGGTCGTCACGCTGGTTTGGTGGCTGTTTTCTAAGCCGCCGGGTGCGGCTGCGCTGTCGGCCTTGTTGGGTGGAGCGATTTGCTGGGTGCCGAGCGCATTGTTCGCGGCACGTCTGAAAGGAGCGGGCGCCGCCGGATCGATCCTGACATGGATGATCGGCGAAATGCTCAAGATGGGGGTGACGGTCGCGATGTTCGTCGCGGTGGCCGTCTGGTATCACGACGTGCGGTGGCTGCCGCTCCTCGTGACTTTCCTCGTCACGCTGCAGACGTACTGGTTGGCGCTGGGCTTGCGGTAAGGATGGGATGACGCTGGGCGGCCGGCGGGCGCGCGACCATGAGCGCGGCGCGTCGAGAGCCGGCGTGCGGGCACCGAAAGAATTTTCGACAATTTAGGCGGCAATAAACGATATGGCAGCTACAGAAAGCACGCACTTGGATCCGTCCGAGTACATCTCGCACCACTTGCAAAACTTCGCTACCTCGCACCAGACGTCGATCATCGACATGCACGTGTTGAATATCGACACGCTGTTCTGGTCGATCGTGTGCGGCCTCGTGACGATCGGCGTCTTGCTGGTCGCCGCGCGCAACGCCACGCCCGGCGTGCCGAGCCGCTTCCAATGCGCGATCGAGATGCTCGTCGAGATGGTCGAAGATCAATCGAAAGCGATCATCCACGGCAATCGCACGTTCATCGCTCCGCTGGCCCTGTTCGTCTTCATTTGGGTCGCGCTGATGAACTCGCTCGATTTCATCCCCGTCGATCTGCCCGGCCACGTCATCGGCTGGCTAGGTCTGTCGAGCGTCATCCCGCACCACCGCATCGTGCCCACGGCCGATCTGAACGGCACGTTCGGCATCGCGCTCGGTGTGTTCGTGCTGATGATCTACTACAACTTCAAGATCAAGGGCGCGGGTGGTTTCATTCACGAACTGCTGTCCGCCCCGTTCGGCGCGCATCCGCTTCTGTGGATCCCCAACCTCGCACTGAACATCATCGAGTTCGTCGCCAAGACGGTTTCGCTCGCGTTGCGGTTGTTCGGCAACATGTACGCGGGCGAGCTGCTGTTCCTGCTCATCGCATTGCTCGGCAGCCTCTGGACTTTTGGCGCGGACACGACGGTGCTCGGCTTCATCGGCCATGTGATCGCAGGCAGCGTTTGGGCGGTCTTCCACATCCTGATCGTCCTGTTGCAAGCGTTCATCTTTATGATGCTGACGCTCGTGTACATCGGCCAGGCGCACGACAAGCACTGATTTCAGCGTTCGTCGAGCGAAGCAGATTCGTTTTCCGTTTCTTTAAATCCAGTTCAAAAAAGTCTTTTACTAAGGAGTGATCATGCAAGCTTTCATCGCCAACATCCAAGGTCTGACCGCCATCGGTATCGGCATCATCATCGGCCTGGGTGCAATCGGCGCCTGTATCGGTATCGGCCTGATGGGCGGCAAGTACATCGAAGCTTGCGCTCGTCAACCGGAACTGATGAACCCGCTGCAAACCAAGATGTTCCTCTTGGCTGGTCTGATCGACGCGGCGTTCCTGATCGGCGTTGGTGTGGCAATGCTGTTTGCGTTCGCGAACCCGCTGCTCTCGAAGTTGGCAGGCTGAGGTTTTTCGGATTTTGCGCCGCGAAGTACCGCTGGCGCAGGGGCGAAACGGAGGCTTGGGGCGCTGATCGAACGCAATGTCGATGAGCGCCTTGCCGTTTCACTTTCCGATTTAGCAACGTTTAAGGAAACACCGTGAATCTCAACGCAACTCTGTTTGCGCAAATGGTCGTGTTCCTGATCCTCGCGTGGTTCGTGATGAAGTTCGTGTGGCCGCCGATGGTCCGCGCACTCGACGAACGCGCGAAGAAGATCGCGGACGGCCTTGCTGCAGCCGAAAAGGGCAAGACGGAACTCGAGGCGGCGCACAAGCGCGTCGATCAAGAGCTCGCGCAGGCGCGCAACGACGGTCAGCAACGTATTGCCGAGGCCGAAAAGCGCGCACTCGCCGTGGCCGAGGAAATCAAGGCCAATGCACAGGCGGAAGCCGCGCGCCTCGTCGCGCAGGCCAAGGCCGAAGCCGACAACCAGGTCGTGAAAGCGCGCGAATCGCTGCGCGTCGAAGTGGCGACGCTGGCGGTCAAGGGCGCCGAGCAGATCTTGAAGCGCGAAGTCGATCAGGCGGCACATGCCCAACTGCTCGATCAACTGAAAGCCGAGCTCTAATCATGGCCGAACTTGCAACCATTGCCCGTCCTTACGCAGAAGCGCTGTTCAGCGTCGCCGAAGGCGGTGACCTCGCCGCCTGGTCCGCACTCGTGCAGGAGCTGGGCCAGGTTGCGCGTCTGCCCGAGCTCATGTCGGTCGCTTCGAGCCCGAAGGTAAGCCGCGCACAGGTCGTCGACCTGCTGCTCGCCGCAGCGCAGTCCGCATTGAGCGACTCGCCGCAAGCGAAGAACTTCGTGCAGATGCTGGTCGACAATCACCGTCTCTCGCTGCTGCCCGAAATCGCCGTTCAGTTCGAAGAACTGAAAAACGCTCGTGAAGGTGCGGCGGATGCGCTGATCGACAGCGCGTTCCCGCTGCAAGACGCCCAGCTCGCCGATCTGGTCGCGAGCCTCGAGCGCAGGTTTGGGCGCAAGCTCAAGCCGACGGTTCAAGTCGATGCTTCGTTGATCGGTGGCGTGCGCGTCACGGTCGGCGACGAAGTGCTCGACACCTCGGTTCGCGCACGGCTCGCCGGCATGCGCACGGCGCTGACCGCTTAAAGCGGTCAGCACGCGCACGGCACGCAATAGAATTGACTATCAGGAGCGAATAATGCAACTCAATCCCTCTGAGATCAGCGAGCTGATCAAGAGCCGGATCCAGGGCCTTGAAGCGAGCACGGACGTTCGCAATCAGGGCACCGTGATCTCCGTGACCGACGGTATCGTGCGCATCCACGGCCTGTCGGACGTGATGCAAGGCGAAATGCTCGAATTCCCGGGCAATACGTTCGGCCTCGCGCTGAACCTCGAGCGCGACTCCGTCGGCGCCGTGATTCTCGGCGAATACGAACACATCTCGGAAGGCGACATCGTCAAGACGACGGGCCGCATTCTCGAAGTGCCGGTTGGCCCCGAACTCATCGGCCGCGTGGTCGACGCGCTCGGCAACCCGATCGACGGCAAAGGCCCGATCAACGCGAAGATGACCGACGCGGTCGAGAAGATCGCTCCGGGCGTGATTTGGCGTAAGTCGGTGTCGCAGCCGGTGCAAACCGGCTTGAAGTCGATCGACGCGATGGTGCCGATCGGCCGCGGCCAGCGCGAGCTGATCATCGGCGACCGTCAATGCGGCAAGACGGCCGTGGCCGTCGACGCGATCATCAATCAGAAGGGGAAGGACCTCGTCTGTATTTATGTCGCGATCGGCCAAAAGGCTTCGTCGATCATGAACGTGGTGCGCAAGCTCGAGGAAACGGGCGCGATGGCCTACACGATCGTCGTGGCGGCATCGGCTTCGGAATCGGCTGCGATGCAATACCTCGCACCGTACGCGGGCTGCACGATGGGCGAGTACTTCCGCGATCGCGGCCAAGACGCCCTCATCATCTATGACGATTTGACCAAGCAAGCTTGGGCGTATCGCCAAATCTCGCTGCTGCTGCGCCGTCCGCCGGGCCGCGAAGCGTATCCGGGCGACGTGTTCTATCTGCACTCGCGTCTGCTCGAGCGCGCCGCACGCGTCTCGGAAGAGTACGTCGAGAAGTTCACGAACGGCGAAGTGAAGGGCAAGAGCGGTTCGCTCACGGCGCTGCCCGTCATCGAAACGCAAGCCGGCGACGTGACGGCGTTCGTTCCGACGAACGTGATCTCGATCACGGACGGCCAGATCTTCCTGGAAACCGACTTGTTCAACGCCGGTATCCGTCCCGCGATCAACGCGGGCGTGTCGGTGTCGCGCGTCGGTGGTGCGGCTCAAACGAAGGTCGTCAAGAAGCTGTCGGGCGGGATCCGTACCGACTTGGCCCAGTATCGTGAACTCGCCGCGTTCGCTCAGTTCGCGTCGGATCTCGACGAAGCCACCCGCAAGCAGCTCGAGCGCGGCCGCCGCGTGACCGAACTGTTGAAGCAGCCGCAGTATCAGCCGCTGCAGGTGTGGGAGTTGGCGGTTTCGCTGTTCGCGGCGAACAACGGCTACCTCGACGATCTCGAAGTGAAGAGCGTGCTGCCGTTCGAAAAGGGCGTGCGCGAATTCCTGAAAACGAGCCATGCCGACCTCATCAAGCGCATCGAAGACACGAAGGACTTGTCGAAGGACGACGAGGGCGCGCTCCACGCCGCTCTGAAGGACTTCAAAAAGTCGGGCGCTTATTGATCGAGGCATAGGGACTTCGAAGCGGCATGCGTAGGGTGGGAAGCGAAGTAGGACACCACCGCGCGAACGCCGCTTCGATCAGCTGTGCATGGGGCCCGAGTCAGCGCTAAAGCGTTCGCTCAGGCCGGTAAAGGAGCAAGCAATGGCCGGAATGAAGGAAATCCGCGGCAAGATCAAGAGCGTGCAAAACACGCGCAAGATCACCAAGGCGATGGAGATGGTGGCCGCATCGAAGATGCGCCGCGCGCAGGAGCGCATGCGCGCTGCGCGTCCGTACGCCGACAAGGTTCGTGACATCGCTGCGCACATGAGCCGTGCAAACCCCGAGTATCGTCACCCGTTCATGGTGACGAACGAAGGCGCGAAGGCGGCCGGCATCATCCTCGTCACGACCGATAAGGGTCTGTGCGGCGGCTTGAATACCAACGTGCTGCGCGCGACGGTAGGCAAGCTCAAGGCACTCGAGGAAAACGGTCAAACCGTCGAAGCGACGGCGATCGGCGGCAAAGGTTTCGGGTTCTTGAATCGTATCGGCGCGAAGATCGTCTCGCATGTCGTGCAGCTTGGCGATACGCCGCACCTCGAAAAGCTGATCGGGGCGGTGAAGGTGCAGCTCGATCTGTACTCGGAAGGCAAGGTCTCGGCCGTGTATCTCGCGTACACGCGCTTCGTCAATACGATGAAGCAAGAGCCCGTGATCGAGCAGCTGCTGCCGTTGTCGGCCGAGCATTTCGAGACGGACGAGACGACGCCGAAATCCGCGTGGGATTACATCTACGAACCGGACGCGCAAGCCGTCGTGGACGAGCTGCTCGTTCGCTACGTCGAGGCGCTGGTGTACCAGGCCGTCGCGGAAAACATGGCGTCCGAGCAATCGGCGCGCATGGTGGCGATGAAGGCTGCGTCGGATAACGCGAAGACGGTGATCAGCGAGTTGCAGCTCGTCTACAACAAGAGCCGCCAGGCCGCGATTACGAAGGAACTGTCGGAAATCGTGGGCGGCGCCGCCGCGGTGTAACGCGAGCCGGGTCGACCGTCCTCCGCGCCGTTTGCGCGAGTGAAGAATTGAGTATCTAAAGGAAAAGCGATGAGTACTACTGCTTTGGTAGAAGGCAAGATCGTACAGTGCATCGGCGCGGTGATCGACGTGGAATTCCCGCGTGAGCACATGCCGAAGATCTACGACGCCCTCGTGCTCGAAGGCACGGAACTGACGCTCGAAGTTCAGCAGCAGCTGGGCGACGGCGTCGTGCGCACGATCTGTCTGGGCGCGTCCGACGGCCTGCGCCGCGGGGTGATGGTGAAGAACACGGGGCTGCCGATCAGCGTGCCCGTCGGCAAGCCGACGCTCGGCCGCATCATGGACGTCCTCGGCCGTCCGATCGACGAAGCCGGCCCGATCGTCAGCGAAACGAAGCGGTCGATCCACCAAAAGGCGCCGGCGTTCGACGAGCTGTCGCCGTCGACGGAACTGCTGGAAACGGGTATCAAGGTTATCGACTTGATCTGCCCGTTCGCGAAGGGCGGTAAGGTGGGCTTGTTCGGTGGCGCCGGTGTGGGCAAGACCGTGAACATGATGGAGCTCATCAACAACATCGCGAAGGAGCACGGCGGTTACTCCGTGTTCGCGGGCGTGGGCGAGCGTACCCGTGAAGGGAACGACTTCTACCACGAAATGAAAGACTCGAACGTGCTCGACAAGGTCGCGCTCGTGTACGGTCAGATGAACGAGCCGCCGGGCAACCGTCTGCGCGTGGCGCTGACGGGCCTGACGATGGCCGAGCACTTCCGTGACGAAGGTCTCGACGTGCTGTTCTTCGTCGACAACATCTACCGTTTCACGCTGGCCGGTACCGAAGTGTCGGCACTGCTCGGCCGGATGCCGTCGGCCGTGGGCTATCAGCCGACGCTGGCTGAAGAAATGGGCAAGCTGCAAGAGCGTATTACGTCGACCAAGAAGGGCTCGATTACGTCGGTGCAAGCCGTGTACGTGCCTGCGGATGACTTGACCGACCCGTCGCCCGCCACGACGTTCGGCCACTTGGACGCAACGGTCGTGCTCTCGCGCGACATCGCTTCGCTCGGTATCTACCCCGCGGTCGACCCGCTCGATTCGACGTCCCGTCAGATCGATCCGAACGTGATCGGCGAAGAGCACTACTCGATCACGCGTGGGGTGCAGCAAACGCTGCAGCGTTACAAGGAATTGCGCGACATTATCGCGATTCTGGGCATGGACGAACTGTCGCCGGAAGACAAGCTGTCGGTCGCACGCGCACGTAAGATCCAGCGTTTCCTGTCGCAGCCGTTCCACGTCGCTGAAGTGTTCACGGGTTCGCCGGGCAAGTACGTGCCGCTGAAGGAAACGATCCGCGGCTTCAAGATGATCGTCGAAGGCGAGTGCGATCATCTGCCCGAGCAAGCGTTCTACATGGTCGGCACGATCGACGAAGCCTTCGAAAAGGCCAAGAAGATCCAGTAACGGTCGATGTGATTGCAGGGATGGCGGTTTCGGCGCTCGCGGCTCGAGCGCCGAATTCGCCGTACGCATCACGCTCAACCGAGGCTTGCACAGGAATCGATATGGCAACCATCAAAGTAGACGTCGTCAGCGCGGAAGAGCAGATCTTCTCGGGCATGGCGAAGTTCGTCGCGCTGCCGGGCGAGGCGGGTGAACTCGGTATTTTGCCGGGCCACACGCCGCTCATCACGCGTATTCGCCCCGGCGCCGTGCGCATCGAGGCTGAAAACGGCCAAGAAGAGTTCGTGTTCGTTGCCGGCGGCATTCTCGAAGTGCAGCCGGGCGCCGTGACCGTGCTCGCCGATACGGCGATTCGCGGCAAGGATCTCGACGAAGCGAAGGCCGAGCAGGCGCGCAAGCATGCCGAAGAAGCGATGCAAAACTCGGGTTCGAACATCGAGTACGCGACGGCGCAGGCCGAACTGGCCTATGCCACGGCACAGCTCGCGGCTATCGCCCGTCTGCGCAAGATTCGCGGGCAGCACTAGCACTACTCCCAGCGACGAAGCGCCTACTGCGGCTTGATTTAAGCGCAGGGCGCCGTGCCCGTCGAATGCCGACGGGCAAAATCGCTGCGAGAAAAGACAATTCGTAGAAAATTTACGCCGCTGGGCCTAGGCCGCAGCGGCGTTTTTTTTACGCCGGTCGGACGATGCGGGTAAGACTTGATGCGGGCGGGGCACGCCCGGTGGCACAATCAATCGGAAAAAATTTTCGGTCGACTGGGAGACATCGAGATGGCGACACAGCTTCCGCAGGAGGGCGCGCTGATCGCGCCGGTCAACGGCCTCTCGTACGTACGCGGTGAGAGCGAGAGCGCGCTCAGCGACGCCACGATAGCGCAGTTCCTGCGCGACACGGCGGCGCGCTTCCCGGACCGGCCGGCCGTCGTGTTTCGCGAGCAGGGGATTCGGTGGACCTGGCGGGAGTTCGCCGACGAGGTGGACGTGCTCGCGGCGGGGCTTGCGTCGGTGGGCATCGGGCGCGGCGATCGCGTCGGCATCTGGTCGCCGAACCGAGTCGAATGGCTGCTCACGCAGTTTGCCACCGCCCGCATCGGCGCCATACTCGTCAACGTCAATCCGGCCTACCGGCTGTCGGAGCTCGAGTACGCGTTGAATAAGTCGGGCTGCTGTGCGCTGATCACCGCCGAGCGCTTCAAAACGTCGAAGTACGTGGAGATGCTGCAAGCGCTGGCGCCCGAACTCGCGCAGTACGAGCCGGGGCAACTGCACGCGGTGCGCCTGCCGCAACTGCGTCTGGTCGTGCGAATGTGCGACACGCCGACACCCGGCATGATGACGTTCTCCGATCTGATCGAAAGCGGCCGCGTGGCGCGCGAGACGATCGATCTCGATGCGATCGACGCAGCCCTATCGGCATGGGATCCCATCAACATTCAATTCACGAGCGGCACCACGGGGAACCCGAAAGGCGCGACGCTGACGCATCGGAACGTCATCAATAACGCGCGCTACATCGCAATGGCCATGCGCCTCTCCGAAGCGGATGCGCTGTGTATTCCCGTGCCGCTTTATCACTGCTTCGGGATGGTGTTGTCGGTGCTGGCGAGCGTCTCGGCCGGCGCGAAAATGGTGTTCCCGGGCGAGGCGTTCGACCCCGCGGCCACGTTGGCCGCTTGTGCCGAGGAACGCTGTACCGCGTTGCACGGCGTGCCGACGATGTTCATCGCCGAGCTGGACTTGCCCGAGTTCGCGTCATTCGATCTGACCACCTTGCGCACGGGCATCATGGCCGGTTCGCCGTGTCCGATCGAGACGATGAAACGCGTCATGGCGCGGATGCATCTTTCCGAGATCACGATCGCCTACGGCATGACCGAGACGAGCCCGGTGTCTTTTCAAAGCGCGACGGACGATCCGCTCGATAAGCGGACTTCCACCGTTGGGCGCATTGCACCGCACCTCGAAGCGAAGGTTGTCGATGCGACGGGCAACACGGTGGGTATCGGCGAAACCGGCGAACTGTGGACACGTGGCTATTCGGTCATGCGCGGGTATTGGGACGATGACGCACGCACGGCGGAGGCGATCGTCGACGGATGGATGCGCACCGGAGATCTCGCGACGATCGACGAGCAGGGCTATTGCAATATCGTCGGCCGCCTGAAGGACATGCTGATCCGCGGCGGCGAGAACATCTATCCGCGCGAGGTGGAAGAATTTTTATTTAGGCATCCTAAGGTTCAGAGCGTGCAGGTGTTCGGCGTGCCCGATGAGAAGTACGGCGAGGAAGTGTGCGCATGGATCGTCGTGCGCCCCGGCGAAGCGCTGACGGAAGAAGAGGTACGCGCGTATTGCCAAGGACAGATCGCCCATTACAAGGTGCCGCGCTACATCCGGTTCGTGGACGAGATGCCGATGACGGTGACCGGCAAGGTCCAGAAGTTCGTCATGCGGGAGCGGATGGTGGACGAGCTGAAAGGCTCGAAATAGAAAAAAAAGCGGGCTTAGTAGCCCGCTAAAAACCACACGCTACGGGGTTAGCGCGAGGAGACCAACGAAGGAGCCGGTACCACCACATAGCACATGGCCGTGCACCAGCAACGACTCCAACAAAGATGCCCGAAAGAGATGCTCGAAACCATTCGGTAGCACCCGCCCTTGCCTTGCTGCCAATCGTTTGCAAAGCTCAAGCGGCGACACATCCGTGTTGAAACCGTTGAAAGGCATTGTGGGCGAATTGACAAAGCGACGCGGTAACAAAGTGTTTCAGGTTGTAACGCCCGTCGGATAAGGCGTTGCGGGATTTTTTACCCGCATTAAGTCTAAATTACGTCACTGTTGCCGATTCCTTCGGAAGAAAGGAAATACGGCCGGCGATTGGGTCTGTCCGCTTTATCGAAAACTCGCATAAATGGGTTTCGTCTACCGAAAGGCAGGCTTAAGATGCCCTTGCCGCTCGCAGATCGCGCGTGAAATTTGACCGGCCGTCACGTGCGCCGCCACTTTTACTCATCCCACGCCGCAACATAAT
The DNA here is from genome assembly GCA_963838695.1 of uncultured beta proteobacterium. GTDB lineage: Bacteria > Pseudomonadota > Gammaproteobacteria > Burkholderiales > Burkholderiaceae > Trinickia. The sequence continues at coordinate 147,037 of CAWIRZ010000029.1, forward strand.
GAACGAGCCCGAGACACTCAAGCGCATCCTCGATCGCGATCGCATCATCGCCGTGGTCGGCTTGTCGACGCACGCCTACCGGCCGAGCCATTCGGTCGCCGCTTATATGCAGTCCCACGGCTATCGGATCGTGCCCGTCAATCCCGCGTATGCAAACGATACCGCCGGCGTGCTGGGGCAGCGCTGCTATGGGTCGCTCGCCGAAGCGGCGCACGCACTCGCACAGGAGGGGGCCGCGATCGATATGGTGGACGTATTTCGTCGGCCTGAAGAAACGCTGAATGTCGCCGATCAGGCTATCGCGATCGGCGCGAAATCGTTCTGGCTGCAAGTGGGCGTCGTCAACGACGAAGCGGTGGCCCGCGCCGCGGCGGCGGGACTCGATGTGGCCATGAACGTGTGCGTGAAAGTGGAGCACGAGCGGCTATTCGGCGCCACGCACCGCGCGAATGCACCGGCACCGCGCGTACCTGAATGAATGGGCCGACGCCGGCTCAATATCGGCTCCCTATCGGCTCGATACCGCGCCGAATTGCGCCCGCGTGCCGCTGCGCCACTGTGCTGCGGTATCGGGCGCGTACGGCCTATTTGAGCCATTTATCTGAAATCGATTGAAATTCGCCGGTGGCACGCGCGAGGTGCAACCACTGATCGACGTACTGCTGGAACGTGACGTCGGCCTGCGGCAGCATGTAAGCCTTCTCGCCGTATTGGAACGGCTTGTCCGGGTGCACCGAACACAGCCCCGGATTGAGCTTTTGCTGTAGCAGCGTCTCGGACGCGTCGGTCACCATGACGTCGGCCTTGCCTTCGAGAATCTGTTTGAAGATCGTGACGTTGTCGGGATAGACCGTCACCTTGGCGTGCGTGAAATATTGCTTCGCGAAGCGCTCGTTCGTGCCGCCGGGGTTGACGATCACGCGCGTGGCCGGCGCATCGATTTGCGCGAGCGTTTGGTATTTGTCGACATCGGCGCAGCGGGCGATCGGCGTCTTGCCATCGATCATGTACGGCTGCGTGAAGAACACATGCTTTTGGCGCTCGAGCGATGTCGATACCCCGCCCACTGCAACATCGCACTTCGCGAGGAAATCGCTCATGAGGTTCGCCCACGTCGTCTTGACGTAGTCGACCTTCACGCCGAGGGATTTCGCTAACGATTCGGCCATGTCGATGTCGATTCCCTCGAACGTGCCATCGGGCTTACGAAACGAATAGGGCTTGTAGTCGCCCGTCGTGCAGACACGCAGCGTGCCGCGCGCGAGCACGGTATCGAGCCGCGACCGCGGCGCCGTGGTTGCTGCCGTTGCCGCTTCCGTTCCTTGGGCGAACGCAGCGCCCATGCCGGCAGTGGCCAGTGCTGTCACAGCGATCGACAGACAGGTAAGCCGTTTTTTATTCATCGAGGTCTCCTTTGCGGTATTTGGGCATTAGTGCAGATCAGCTCACGAGCACACGTGCACTAGCGCGGTGAAGTCAGTCGGGCGCGCAGCCATCCTTCGATGATAGCTGTGCCAAAATGGCGCGGGCCCGGTCCCGGACAAAGATGAGAATGCGGCGCGATCGGCGCACACGCGTCCGGTAAAATGGCGGTCTCTTTCGCCTTGCCCTCGCGCCGGATTCACGTGCCTTCCACTCTGCTCAACGATACGTTTTTGCGCGCGCTGCGGCGCGAGCCGACCGACTACACCCCGATCTGGCTCATGCGCCAGGCCGGCCGCTATCTGCCGGAGTACAACGCCACGCGTACGCGCGCCGGTAGCTTTCTCAGCCTGGCGAAGAACCCCGATCTCGCGACGGAAGTGACGCTCCAGCCGCTCGAACGGTTTCCGCTCGACGCTGCGATTCTCTTTTCCGACATCCTCACGGTGCCCGATGCGATGGGCCTCGGCTTGTCGTTCGCGGCGGGCGAGGGGCCCCGCTTCGCGCACCCCGTGCGCACCGAGCAGGACGTCGCACGCCTGCGCGTCCCCGAGATCGATGCCACGCTCGGCTACGTGACGGACGCCGTCAAGGCGATCCGGCGCGCCTTGACCGATGCCCAAGGGCGCCAGCGCGTGCCGTTGATCGGTTTTTCGGGTAGCCCGTGGACACTCGCGTGCTACATGGTGGAAGGCGCCGGCTCGGACGACTTCCGCACCGTGAAGTCGATGCTCTACGCCCGTCCCGATCTGATGCATCGGATCCTCGATATCAACGCGCAGGCCGTCGCGGCTTACCTGAATGCGCAAATCGAAGCCGGCGCCCAAGCCGTCATGATTTTCGATACCTGGGGCGGGGCACTGGCCGACGGCATATTTCAGCGGTTTTCGCTGCATTACATCGAAGCCGTCGTGCAGCGCCTCGTGCGTGAACGCGACGGTGCGCGCGTGCCCGTCGTGACGTTCACGAAGGGCGGCGGGCTTTGGCTCGACGATATTGCGGCGTGCGGCGTCGATGCGGTCGGCCTCGACTGGACGGTCAACCTCGGGCGCGCGCGGGAGCGTGTCGGCTCGCGCGTTGCGCTACAAGGCAATCTCGATCCGACGGTGTTGTTCGCGCCCCCTGAAGCCGTGCGCGCCGAAGCCCGCGCGGTACTGGACAGCTACGGCAATCATCCAGGGCACGTGTTCAACTTGGGCCATGGCATTTCGCAATTTACGCCGCCCGAACATGTCGCCGAACTCGTCGACGAAGTGCACACGTATAGCCGCGCCATGCGTGCGTCATCGCGCGCCGAGTGAGCCTTTCCACTTGCTGCGCCGCAACTAACTGGGCTCTCGGTCTAGGGGGTGGATTGCCCGGAAGGTGGCATCGCCGGGGCGTCTTGCACTTGTCAAGACTTGACTTATACACATTCTTCTCGTTGCGGCGCGGTAGAGCCTGTGGAGGTTGACGCCGCTCTCCAAACCCTGTACCTCGCTGGACACGGCCTTGGCCGACAAGGGTTTGCGCCCGAGCGGCAAAATGTGCGCTTTCCCACAGAATGTCAGTGCGGCGGTGCTTTCTGGCCAGCGGCCGGCCACTTTTCAACAAAGTTATCCACAGGCGGTGGCCGTTAGGCCGCAATCTTCAGCGAGATCCATAGGTTAGCGGCGAATCTCATGTTTCACTTTAACTTCGCGTCTTTCGGCCCGCCTTCCCTCACTGCGCTAGTCCATGCGCCGTGCAGCCGCGCGTGGGGGAGCCGCCGCCGATGAGCGAGACGTACATCCGCGTCGCGCTCGACCATCCGCTGCCGACCCTGTTCGACTATCGCTGCGACGCAGGCGGACCGGCCCCGGCGCCGGGTACGCTGGTCGCCGTGCCGTTCGGCAAGCGCAGCGTCGTCGGTCTTGTAGTCGAAGTGAGCGCTCACAGCGACGTGCCGGCCCAACGCCTGCGCAACCTCTCGGCCGCATGCGAGGCGTGCCCCCCGCTTTCGACGGAATGGCTCGAGCTTGTCGCTTTCGCTGCCGATTATTACCAGCGTTCGCTGGGCGAGGTGGCGCTGCCGGCGTTGCCGCAGGCATTGCGCGATCCGGCGCGGTGGCCGCGGTTGTTCGCCGTGGCGCCGCGTTTTCGGTTAACGGCTGAGGGCCGCGCTGCGTTGCCCGACGCGCTGCCGGCGCGCGGCGCCGCGCTGCGTAGGCTCGCTCAGGCGTTGGCGGACGGCGGGCCGCTCGACGCGACGCAGGTGCGCGCGCTGCATCCGAAGGCCGGTGCGACGTTGGCGGCATGGCAGGCGCAGGGTTGGGTGGAGAAGGAGCCGCAAGCCGATGCAGCCGGCGTATTCGATGCGCCCGGGAGACCGGCTACGCAGTGGGACGACGCAGGCAGTGACGCGGGCAGTGACGTCGTGGCTCGCCCCGCTCCGACGGACGAACAGCAACAGGCGGTGAACGAGATCGCCGGCGCGGACGGTTTTTCGCCGTTCCTGCTGCATGGGGTCACCGGAAGCGGCAAGACCGAGGTGTATTTGCGCTCGCTCGAACGATTGTTCGAGGCGCAACCCCACGCGCAAGCGCTCGTACTCGTACCCGAGATCAACCTGACACCGCAGTTCGAGGCGGCGTTTCGTGCGCGCTTCGCTCGGCTCGCAGGGGACGATTCGATCGTCACCTTACACAGCGGCATGGCCGACGGCGAGCGCGTGCGCAGCTGGCTCGCCGCGCATACGGGCCGCGCGCGAATCGTGCTCGGCACCCGGCTGGCGATTCTGGCTTCGTTGCCGCGGTTGGCGCTGATCGTCGTCGACGAGGAACACGAGCCCGCTTACAAGCAGCAAGAAGGGTTGCGCTATTCCGCGCGCGATCTGGCTATTTGGCGAGCGAAACAGCGCGGCATCGCCGTCGTCCTCGGATCGGCCACCCCGTCGCTCGAGAGCTGGTGGCAAGCCGAGCAGGGCCGTTACCGACGGCTTTCGCTATCGCGGCGCGCCGTGGCCGATGCGGTACTACCGTCGGTCAGGATGATCGATTTGGAGGAGGAGCGTCGCCGCGGGCGTGGCAGCGTCGATGGCATTTCGGGGCCGCTCGTCGCGGCGTTGAAGGCGCGGCTCGAGCGCGGGGAGCAAAGCCTCATCTTCCTGAATCGGCGCGGTTATGCACCCGTGCTCGCCTGCGACGCCTGCGGGTGGCTGGCCGGCTGCCCGCGCTGCAGCGCGTACGTCGTGCTGCACAAGAGCGAGCATGCGCTGCGTTGCCATCACTGCGGCTGGGAAGCGCGCGTGCCGCGTGCCTGCCCGGATTGCGGCAACGTCGATGTCGCGCCGCTCGGCCGCGGCACCCAGCGCGTCGAAGAGACGCTCGCCGCGTTGGTGCCGGGCGCCCGGGTGCTGCGCATCGATGCCGACAGCACCCGTCGCAAAGGCAGTGCGCAGACGCTGTTCTCCAACGTCCACGCCGGCGAGGTCGATATCCTCGTCGGCACCCAGATGATCGCCAAAGGGCACGACTTCCAGCGCGTTTCGCTGGTGGGCGTGCTCAATGCCGACGCAGCGTTGTTTTCGCATGATTTCCGCGCGAGCGAGCGGCTATTCGCTCAGCTCATGCAAGTTAGCGGACGGGCCGGGCGGGCGGGGCTGCCTGGCGAAGTGCTCGTGCAGACGCGCTATCCCCGGCATGCGCTTTACCATGCGCTCGGCCGCCACGACTACGTCGGCTTTGCCAACTCGACGCTCGCCGAACGGCGCGACGCGCAGTTGCCGCCGTTCGTCTATCAAGCGTTGTTACGTGCGGAAGGCCGCACGATCGAGGCGGCGTTGACGTTTCTCAGTGCCGCCGGCGCCGCGTTGGCCGAGGTGCCGTACGCCGAGCGGGTGACGGTCTACGATGCGGTGCCGATGACGATCGTGAAGGTTGCGAACGTCCACCGCGCGCAATTGCTTCTCGAAAGCGCATCGCGTGCGTCGCTGCTCGCGACGCTGCGTGCATGGCAGCCGATCCTGCGGACGTTGAAGGGTGTACTGCGCTGGAGCGTCGAGGTAGACCCGCTCGACATCTAGCCGAGTGCGGCAAGGCGTAACAAACGACAGGCTCGCTGATCGGCAAACCGGCCAATCGGCAAACCGTGACGGGGCGCGACGCGCACGCAAGCCGTAGATCGCCGCCGGCCCTGACGAACGGCACCGGCGGATTGCGCCGGTACCGCTAGAAGGGTTCAGTAACGCAGACGGCTACGGGCGCTGCGAGCGTGCGTCCGCACGCGGTTCGTGTAGCTGGGCACCGGCGAGGTGAGGGGCCGCGCGCAGTCGGCGAACGGTGAACGCCGACGTTGCCCCGCTTGCCGATTACGGGCGGAGAACCGGCTTTCGTTCGAACAAATCATAATGTGCCCCGATGGGTGCGATCTGAATTTATACGGATTGCGTCGGGCACCGGGCGCAACCCGCGCCCCTGTGCCTGTGTCGCTCGGCTGCATCGCGCACCCGAGGCAGTCGCTCCCTTTGTCTTTCGGCGGATGCTCGATCCGCCCCTTCAGCTGCGTTCGGCCAGGAGCGCATCGTTGGCCGCCTCGGCCTTGAGCCGCGCCTGACGCACGCGTGCCAGAGCCACAGCGCGGCTATGGGCAGGCGACGCGCCGCGCACGAACAACGCGAGGCATACGACGGCCATCGTCCAGACACCGCCGATCACGATCCACTTTTCCATTTCGCCACTCCTTTCCGGGCGTTCACCGAGCGCTAAAGCGCTTCCTTGCGTTAACGGCATTCCTTGGCACTGCCGTAGGGCATCCGCACCATTTTCTCGTCAGGGAAAACACTGAGCGCAACCGGCGACCGCCGCGCCATGCCGATTCCGCGGCAACCCTTTCCGGCAAAGGGATTCCGAGGGGTGCAACCGCAGGGGGATTTTGGTTGCACCTTTTTATTGGGAGGCGTACGATTCGGCCAACTTTTTAGTCATCGGCCGGCCTTAATCGCCGGCGATCGAAGGAATCATGGCCAGCACAACACTCGGCGTCAAAGTCGACGACCTCCTCCGCACCCGCCTCAAAGAGGCCGCTTCCCGTCTCGAACGCACGCCTCATTGGCTCATCAAGCAGGCGATTTTCGCCTACCTCGAAAAGATCGAACATGGGCAATTGCCGCCTGAGCTCTCGGGTGTGGCGAACATGGGCGATCTGGCTGAAAGTCCCGCCGTCGAGCATGAGGACGACAGCGCGCTCCATCCGTTCCTCGATTTCGCCCAGAACGTGCAGCCGCAATCGGTGTTGCGTGCGGCGATCACGGCCGCGTATCGCCGTCCCGAGCCCGAGTGCGTTCCGTTCCTGATCGGCGAGGCGCGTCTGCCCGAACAACTGTCGGCGGACGTCGGCAAGATGGCGACGAAGCTCGTCGAGACGCTGCGCGCCAAGCGCACGGGCGGCGGCGTCGAAGGTCTCATCCACGAATTTTCGCTGTCGAGCCAGGAAGGCGTGGCGCTCATGTGCCTCGCCGAAGCGCTGCTGCGCATTCCCGATCGCGCGACGCGCGACGCGCTCATTCGCGACAAAATCAGCAAGGGCGACTGGAAGTCGCACGTCGGCCATGCGCCGTCGCTGTTCGTGAACGCGGCCACCTGGGGCCTCATGATCACGGGCAAGCTCGTCACCACCAACAGCGAAGCGGGGCTTTCGTCGGCGCTCACGCGGTTGATCGGCAAGGGCGGCGAACCGCTGATCCGCAAGGGCGTCGATATGGCGATGCGCTTGATGGGCGAGCAGTTCGTGACGGGCGAAACCATTTCGGAAGCGCTCGCGAACAGCCGCAAGTACGAAGCGCGCGGCTTCCGCTACTCGTACGACATGCTCGGCGAAGCGGCCACGACCGAAGAAGACGCGCAGCGCTACTACACGTCGTACGAGCAAGCGATTCACGCGATCGGCAAGGCAGCGGGCGGGCGCGGCATCTATGAAGGCCCCGGCATCTCCATCAAGCTCTCGGCGCTGCATCCGCGCTACTCGCGCGCTCAGCAAGAGCGCACGATGAACGAACTCCTGCCGCGTGTCCGCTCGCTCGCCGTGCTCGCGCGCCGCTACGACATCGGCTTGAACATCGACGCCGAGGAAGCCGACCGTCTCGAACTGTCGCTCGATCTGCTCGAAGCGCTGTGTTTCGATGCCGAACTCGCCGGCTGGAACGGCATCGGCTTCGTCATCCAGGCTTATCAGAAGCGTTGCCCGTTCGTGATCGATTATGTCGTCGATCTCGCACGCCGCAGCCGTCATCGCATCATGGTCCGCCTCGTGAAAGGCGCCTACTGGGACAGCGAAATCAAGCGCGCCCAGCTCGACGGCCTCGAAGGCTATCCCGTCTATACGCGCAAGGTGTACACCGACGTCTCGTACGTCGCCTGCGCGAAGAAGCTGCTCGGCGCGCCCGATGCCGTCTATCCGCAGTTCGCCACGCACAATGCGTACACGCTCGCGGCCATTTATCACCTCGCCGGCCAAAACTACTACCCCGGTCAGTACGAGTTCCAATGCCTGCACGGCATGGGCGAGCCGCTCTACGAGGAAGTGACGGGCCGTGACAAGCTGAACCGTCCGTGCCGCATCTACGCGCCGGTCGGCACGCATGAAACGCTGCTCGCCTACCTCGTGCGCCGCCTGCTCGAGAACGGCGCGAATACGTCGTTCGTCAATCGCATCGCCGATGAAACGGTGCCCGTGGCGTCGCTCGTGGTGGATCCCGTCGACGAAGCCTCGAAGATCGCGCCGCTCGGTGCCCCGCACGCGAAGATCCCGCTGCCGCGCGATCTGTTCGGCAACGAGCGCCTCAATTCGATGGGCCTCGATTTGTCGAACGAGCACCGCCTGGCTTCGTTGTCCTCCGCGCTGCTCGCGAGCGCCCATCATCCGTGGCGCGCCGCGCCGATGCTCGAAAGCGGCGAGTTGGCCGCCTCCAGCGCGGCGGGCCGTAGCGAGCACGTCGTGCGCAATCCGGCCGATCATCGCGATCTCGTCGGCACCGTCGTCGAGGCAACGCGTGAAGACGTGAACGCTGCGATCGCCTTTGCGGTTGCCGCGGCACCGATCTGGCAAGCCACGCCCGTGAATGCACGCGCCGATTGCCTCGCGCGAGCGGCCGATCTGCTCGAAGCGCAGATGCATACGCTGATGGGGCTCATCGTGCGCGAAGCGGGCAAGTCGCTGCCGAACGCGGTTGCCGAAATCCGCGAAGCCGTCGATTTCCTGCGCTACTACTCGGCTCAGATCCGCGAGGAATTCTCGAACGACACGCATCGTCCGCTGGGCCCCGTTGTCTGTATCAGCCCGTGGAACTTCCCGCTGGCGATCTTCATGGGCCAAGTGGCCGCCGCGCTCGCGGCCGGCAACACGGTACTGGCCAAGCCGGCCGAGCAAACGCCGTTGATCGCCGCGCAGGCCGTGCGTCTGCTGCGCGAAGCCGGCGTGCCCGCGGGCGCCGTGCAACTGCTGCCTGGCGACGGCGAAACGGTGGGCGCCTCGCTGGTGGGCGATCCGCGTACGCGTGCCGTGATGTTCACGGGCTCGACCGAAGTCGCGCGCCTCATCAACAAGACGCTCTCCGATCGTCTCGATCCGGACGGCAAGCCGATTCCGCTGATCGCCGAAACGGGCGGGCAAAACGCGATGATCGTCGATTCGTCGGCGCTCGCGGAACAAGTCGTGGCGGATGTCATGCAATCGGCCTTCGATTCGGCCGGCCAGCGCTGTTCGGCGCTGCGCGTGCTGTGTCTGCAAGACGACGTCGCGGATCGCACGCTGACGATGCTCAAGGGCGCGATGCACGTGCTCGTCGTCGGCAACCCCGATCGTCTCTCGACGGATGTCGGGCCCGTGATCGATGCCGAAGCGAAGCGCACGATCGACACGCACGTCGCTGCCTTGCGCGAGAAAGGCCGCCCGGTCACGCAACTGCCGGCGTCCGAGCAATGCGCGCACGGCACGTTCGTGCCGCCGACGCTGATCGAACTCGATAGCATCGACGAATTGAAGCGCGAGGTTTTCGGCCCGGTGCTGCACGTGATTCGCTACCGCCGCAGCGGCCTCGACGAGCTGCTCGAGCAAATTCGTGCAACGGGCTACGGGCTGACGCTCGGGATCCACACGCGGATCGACGAAACGATCGCGCACGTCATCTCGCGGGCACACGTCGGCAACATCTACGTCAACCGCAATGTGGTGGGCGCGGTCGTCGGTGTGCAGCCGTTCGGTGGAGAAGGGCTCTCGGGTACCGGCCCGAAGGCGGGCGGCGCGCTTTATTTGCAGCGTCTCTTGGCCAAGCGTCCGTCCGGTTTGCCGAAGTCGCTCGCGGCTTCGCTTGTGGCCGATGGTGCGAGCGAGCAGAACAAGAGCGAACAAGACAAGAGCGCGGCGCCGCTCTCGCCGCGTGCCGCACTCACGGCACTGCGCGATTGGCTCATCGCCGAGCGGCAGCCTCAGCTTGCCGCGCGGTGCGACGGCTATCTCGCTAATATGCCGGCTGGCGCCACGGCCGTGCTGCCGGGGCCGACGGGCGAACGCAATACGTATACGCTTGGCGCCCGCGGCACGGTATCCTGCGTGCCTTCGACGCCGAGCGGCGCGCGCGCCCAGTTCGCGGCGGTGCTAGCGACGGGGAACCGGGCCGTGTTTTCGGGAGCGGCCGGCGAAGCGCTCGTCGCCTCGCTGCCGAGCCAGTTCAAGCCGTTCGCCGACCTGCAAAAGAGCGCCGACGCACCTTTCGATGCGGTGCTGTTCGAGGGCGACAGCGACGAACTGCTGGCACTCGTCAAGGAAGTGGCCAAACGGCCGGGTCCGATCGTATCGGTGCAGGGCGTTTCGACGCACGCGCTCGAGAACGGCGACGAAGATTACGCGCTCGAGCGTCTGTTGACAGAACGCTCGGTGAGCGTGAACACGGCCGCGGCGGGCGGCAATGCGAATTTGATGACGATCGGCTGAGCAACCCTTGTCGATGGAATCAAAAACGGGAGCGGTGCGGCGACCCCGAGGCCACTCCCAACTACCTTGGTATCTAGGAGAAGCTATGCAGCACAAAATGAAAACGCTGGCAGGCGCGACGCTCGTTGCGGCAATGTCGCTGGTGGGGACCGCAAACGCACAGCAAGCAGAACAGGTAAAGATCGGTTTTGCTGGTCCGATGACGGGCCCGCAAGCGCACTACGGCACCGATTTCCAAAACGGCGTGAAGCTCGCTATCGCCGACATGAACGCGACGAAGCCCGTGATCGGCGGCAAGCAAGTCGAATTCGTGCTCGACTCGGCTGACGATCAAGCCGACCCGCGCACGGGTACGACGGTTGCCCAAAAGCTCGTCGACGACGGCATCAAGGGCATGGTCGGCCACTTCAACTCGGGCACGACGATTCCGGCTTCGCGCATTTACGCGAACGCGGGCATCCCCGAAGTTGCGATGGCGACGGCACCCGAGTACACGCAGCAAGGCTTCAAGACGACGTTCCGCATGATGACGTCCGACACGCAGCAAGGCGCGGTTGCCGGCACGTTCGCGGTGAAGAACCTGAACATGAAGAAGATCGCGATCGTCGACGATCGCACGGCCTACGGCCAAGGTCTGGCCGACCAATTCGCGAAGGCGGCCAAGGCGGCCGGCGCGACTATCGTCGATCGTGAATTCACGAACGACAAGGCAGTCGACTTCAAGGGCATCTTGACGAAGCTGAAGGCTGCCAGCCCGGATCTGATCTACTTCGGCGGCGCCGACGCGCAAGCTGCGCCGATGGCCAAGCAAATGAAGTCGCTGGCGATCAAGGCCCCGTTGATGGGCGGCGAAATGCTGCATACGCCTGACTTCCTGAAGATCGCCGGCGCCGCCGCCGACGGTACGTACGCTTCGCTCGCAGGCTTGCCGCTGGCCGACATGCCTGGCGGTAGCGATTACGTCGCGAAGTACAAGAAGATGTTCGGCACGGACGTCGAAACGTACTCGCCGTATGCCTACGACGGCACGATGGCGCTGCTGGCAGCCATGAAGAAGGCGAACTCGACGGATCCGGCGAAGTATCTGCCGGCGCTTGCGAAGACGGATATGCCTGCCGTCACGACGAAGCATTTGCAGTATGACGAGCACGGTGATCTGAAGAACGGCGGCATCACGATCTACAAGGCCGAAAACGGCGCGTGGAAGCCGCTGCAAAGCATCGGCGCGAAGTAACCGTAAGCCTCTCGCACAGTGTTGAGCGCCGCGCCGGACGGGCGTCGCGCTAGAAGCCCCGCAGAAGTCTTGCGGGGCTTTGTCATCTATATCGGCTATGTCATCTATGTCGTTGCAATGGCCGCTGACGGGCCCGCGCGGCTCGCATCTTGCGCACTGAATGAAGTGTTCCAGTGAGAACGTCGACGGCGCCCGCGATCGATGAGCGGCGTGTGCTGCCGACCGTTTCGGGTGGGCATCAATGAGCCCAGCTATCGGGGTCTGGAGCGTCGATGCGACGCGCGATGTAGTCGCTCGATCGATGGGGTATCCGTCAGTTCGATCGCCTAGACTGGAACAGCCATTCGCCGCTTCGTCGCGTTCGATATCGAGCGGCGCCGAGCTTGGCGGATCGAAGCGGGGCGGATGACAACAGGCGGCAGCCGTGTTCGGGTTGCCGAGGCTCATCGAGAACCGGTTCGTGAAGGAGTCAACCATGCTGCAAAGTAGCGAAATTCAAAAGCGGTTTTCTCACATTCAGCAAACGATCAGCGAAGCAACGCGCAGTTGTCAGAGCGCACAGTCGGTGCCGCAGGACCTGAAAAACTGTGTCGAAGAACTCGACAAGGAATGCAAGACAGCGCAATCGGCGATGAAATCGCAGGACGAGGAACGCATGCGTGAATGCATCGATTCGCTCGAAGCGATCGGCGACCGCGCGGAGCGCGCATGCAAGACGAGTGGCAACGTCGATGGCGACTTGAAGCGCGCCGTATCGACGATGCACTCCGAGTTGTCCGATTTGAAGCGGCAGTTGCACTGACATTCGCTGGCCTTACATCGAGCATAGCGGCCGGCTCGACCGGCGTCGGATGCAACGTGAGCTTTCGCGTCAACCGCGGTAGTGCCGTTTCGACGGTGCGGCCGATTTTTGGCGAATGATGCTTAGCGCATGCGTTGCAGCGCATCGATGCCGTCCACGGCCGTGCCTCCTATCGGAGGATCGTATCGCCGACATGCAGCCCGCCGAGCGCGGCTGGGCTGCTTTTGGCGAAAGCGCATTTGTTGGCGAGATCGGTGCCTATCGATCGCAGCTTGAGCAGCGGCGGAAGGTTTTTCTAGCGGCGCGCGGGCGTGGCCTTACTCCCACTGCGCGACACCGCCGTGTCGGGAGCACGTTCCCGAGTGATGACGACTGAAACTGTAAGTGCCATCGGCGCATTTCGCCGATGCATCCGGGGGCACAGCACCCGATTGGGTTTTGGCCGGCGAGTGCACCTCATCGCCGTCTTTGTCGCGGTAATGCCGATGCGAGTTCAGATCCGATTCGTCCGGTTGTGTCCATGGTTGCGTGGACGTGCGTGCGACGGCCATTGGCGCCGGCAGCGCGATGGGCAAGATGATCGCGAACGCGATCGGCAATAGCACTTTGCGCATCGATTGATTCACCCCGTTTCTCCTATCGATAGGCCGCTTAACGGAAGACGAGTAACGGGTTCGCAGATTAGCCCATTGCTCGCCTTCGAGGTCGCCCGCTCTTTCAATACAAAACCCAGTGCAAGGTCTGTGAATCTTTCTGGACGGCGGACTTCACGCGGCCTTCGCTCACTCGGATTCGATTTGGATTGCGTCGAATTCGACGAAAAGCTCGGCCCCGAGTGTTGCCTGTACGGCGGCGATAAGTTTCGGCGGGTCATCCTTGCCCCATGGATAACTCTTGTCGAGCACGGCACGCGCGGCCTTGTAGGCGTCCGAATTGAAGTCGTCCAGCACCCGCATCGAATAGATGATGTTTTGAATCAGGAAGTCATTGACCCAGCACCTGGTCGCGCCCTCAAAGTGGACCCGCGCTCGATCCTTCTTGTTGTCAAAGATAAGCCGCAGTTCGACCGACTTCGCGTCCCGATCGGCGGATACGCTCAGCAGATACCAGTCGTGAAATGATTCGTAGGTCTCTAGCGTTTTCATGCTTCTTCCTCGTTATGAGCCCCACGGGCTGAACGGAACCACGTCATCGCCACCATCTCTCGCGCCCCCATTCCAGTTGTGCGCGTGGGGTTTCAATCCATTGTGGAAATGATCGAAGTCTAGGTCTACCGCTGGGTTGCCGTCCGCACCGTAGAGCCGCATTTGCCCGCTGCCGGGGTTCGTATACCAAGTACCCGGTTCGCCTGTGTTCGGTGTTTTCGCAATTTCGAAAGCGGCATCGGTTGACGCCTCGTCGGTGTACTCGAACGGTTGGGTGTCCCCGAGAGGCGTCGATGGGCCAGCGTCGGGGGCGGCAGCATCGACCGGCGTGGTTCCGATAACGCTCTGGATGTAGTTGATCAGATCGTCAGCGCTCACGTCGTCGTAGTTCTGCAGCCAATCGTAAGAGTATGACTTTCGAGTAGGAGCCACCCAGGCGGCTTTCTGCCGCATTGCGATCGGATACGGGGGCGTCGTCGGTCCAGAGGCACAGACGCCACCTCCCGTACTCGTCGCCGCACGCTCGATCACGACCATCACGTTCCCGCTTTTCACTGCTGCCCGAAGCTGCGCGCTCGTATCGCTGGGGTTCACGCCGGGCAACGTCTGTCCGAGGTGAAGCCCGAGTTCGCGGAGGTAGCTGATCTCCTGTTCGATGGATCGAATCCGAGGCCAGCGCCGCAGGAATTCCTCCGCGTCTCGCTGGTGCTTCGCGGTCGCGATGCCCGAAGGCGCCCGTTGCGAAAGATGGGCTTGTTCACCAAAACCCAAATCGATTTTGACCGAGCCCATTGATCGATTTTATCCATGTGTGATTGCGGGGACGCCATCGTAGCACCACCGATAGAGACATCTCGGTCTGTCCGGATTAGAACTAGCACCTAGCCTTAATCTGTTTTCTCAGATCGTTGAGAGCCCATCGTTAGGGTCATTCGCGCTGTGGTCGGCTGTCACGCCCGGCGCCATGAGGGTATCGCGTGCCTACGGCACATAACTGTCTTTGCGATGTGAACTTGCTGAGCAGCCGCGCCTTCACCCCGTCAATGTTGACGAAAAAATCGTGCGACGCCTGGCAAGGCTTTTGGGGCAATTTTATTGATGCGGTTTGCAATGGTCGGTCGAATACTATTTCCCAATACAAAACCGGCTAAAAATCACACCCAGCAAGTCGTCGGAGGTGAATTCGCCGGTGATCGAGTTCAACGCCTCCTGCGCCAGCCGTAACTCTTCGGCGAACAAATCGAGCGATTGCGCGCGCTCTTGCGCATGCGCCGTGGCCAGCGCTACATGATCCTGTGCCGAGCGCAGCGCGATCAAATGCCGTTCGCGCGCGAGATAGACGCTCTCCGTGCCCGCCTGCCATCCGGCGATACGCAGCAGTTCGGCCCGCAGCAAATCGATGCCCTCACCCTTCTTCGCCGACAACCGAATCTCGCACACCTCGGCTTCGCCGCTCGCCACGATCGGCCGATTGACGGAAGAACCCACCTCGGTGAGATCCGTCTTGTTCAACACGCGGACGACAGGCACGCCGGCCGGAAACCGCCCGGCGATGACGACATCCTCCGCCGTCATCCCCAAGCGCGCATCGAGCAGATGCAAGACAACATCCGCTCGCTCGATCTCGCTCCAGGTGCGCGCAATACCGATCCGCTCGACTTCGTCCTCCGTTTCGCGCAAGCCAGCCGTATCGATCACATGCAGCGGAATGCCCTCGATCTGAATCGTCTGCGTCACCTTGTCGCGGGTGGTGCCGGCGATCGGCGTCACGATCGCCAACTCGGCTCCGGCCAACGCATTGAGCAGCGACGATTTGCCGACGTTCGGCTGGCCCGCGAGCACGACCGACAACCCCTCGCGCAACAGCGCGCCTTGGCGCGCCTCGCCGAGAATGTGATCGAGCCGCACGCCAATGTGCGCGAGCTTGCCGTGGGCGTCGGCCGCTTGGAGGAAGTCGATTTCTTCCTCGGGAAAATCGAGCGTGGCCTCGACGAGCATGCGCAGCGAAACTACCTCGTCGACCAGCGCATGGATATCGCGCGAAAACGCGCCATCGAGCGAGCGTCCCGCCGACCGCGCCGCCGCTTCCGTGCTCGCTTCGATGAGATCGGCAACGGCCTCGGCCTGCGCGAGATCGAGTTTGTCGTTCAAGAACGCACGCCGCGTGAATTCCCCGGGCTCGGCCAGCCTAAGACGGAACGGGAGCCCCGCCTCTAGGCACCGCTGCAACACGAGTTGCAGCACCACCGGCCCGCCGTGGCCTTGCAGCTCGAGCACATGTTCGCCCGTGTAGGAATGCGGCGCCGGAAAGTAGAGTGCGATGCCGCGATCGAGTACGGTGCCCCCCGCATCGACGAACGGCACGTAGCTCGCGTGGCGCGGCGCGAGCGTTTGGCCGCATAGTGCCCCCATCAACGCCAACGCGCCGGCTTCACCGGCCCGCCCGAACGAAACGCGTACAACGCCGATGCCCCCACGGCCGGGGGCGGTGGCGATGGCAACGATCGGATCGGAATCGAGAGGAAGCATGGTCTAGCGGGAACGATAAAAATATGTGGCGCGCAGGCCATTGGCTCGCGCTGCGTTCGGATCGAGCCGTCGGCGGGCAAAGGCAGCCAGTGCTCGTACGGGTGGTGTCGACGGACCGGCCAAATGGCAGGACCGGTGCACCGGCCTGTGTCCCGCATTGTAGCGTGCGCACGTTCGTTCCCTTTCCATCTCGCCTGGAACCTCTCTGCGCCGATACCATAGTTAAGATTTATCTCAATTGGGATAGCGTAGAATTAAGACGAAGAGAAGTACGCGCAGCGCCAAGTATGGCTGAAACGCCCGCCGCAATACGGGTTCAGGGTGACAGAGGCCGGGTGAACTTGGCTCATCGTCCGCGTCGAGTGAGCGGTATTAGTGCCCGATCAGGCTAAAGCTGACCCGGCTGGTTGTCTCCTCGATAGGGGCTGGATTGCACAATTTGGCGATGCCAACCGTCGACGAAAAAGCGGCGTTCTCCGAACGCCTTAAGTTCGCTTTGCAGCGCAGTCCCGAAAAGGTAACGGGCGGGACGCAGCTTGCCTTGCACTTCAACCTGCGCCACCTCGGCGATCAGCCCATTTCCCCGCAAACAGCTCACAAGTGGCTGACCGGGCGTACGATTCCGACGCGCGACAAACTGGCGACGCTCGCCAATTGGTTACGCGTCGATTTGCATTGGCTGCACTACGGCCCAGCGCCGAACGCTGCGGCACGCACGACGCCGAAGCCGCTTCCGCGCGACGACAAATATCCGCTTACGCCGGAAACCATCGAGCTCGCATCCAAGATCGAATCGCTTTCGGCGCACCATCGCTATTTGGTGCAGGAATTGGTCGAGCAGTTTTACGGCGAGGGCGGAGAGCGCTGAGGATTGCGGCATCCATTCGGATGCCGATTCCGCGGCGATGGGCCGATCGTGCGCATTGCTCAAGCGAATGTCGCAGCGACCAAGCTAGAGACGACAAACCATCAAGCAAAAAAAATCGCCCGGCTTGCCGGGCGATTTGCTTTGAGCGACGAATGCATTGAGTTCATTGAAACCGATGGTTTTTTGCTCATTGCGCTCATCGAACCCATTGAATCCGGCGAACTCGCCGCACCGCGCGGACCTTCCCGCGCGGCGGCGCCGGATCGTTAGGCCGCCTTCTTCTTGGCTGCGCCCATGACCCGCGTGATGTAGTACTGCTGCGTGATCGACAGCACGTTGTTCACGACGTAGTACAGCACGAGGCCGGCCGGGAAGAAGAAGAACATGACCGAGAACGCGATCGGCATGAACATCATCATCTTGGCTTGCACCGGATCGGGCGGCGTCGGGTTCAAGCGCGTTTGCAGGAACATCGACACGGCCATCAGCACGGGCAGGATGTAGAACGGATCCGCCTGCGAGAGATCGTGAATCCAGAGAATCCACGGTGCACCGCGCATTTCGACCGACGAGAGCAGCACCCAGTAGAGCGAAATGAACACCGGAATTTGAATGACGATCGGCAAGCAGCCGCCGAACGGGTTCACCTTTTCCGTCTTGTACAACTCCATCAGCGCCGCGTTCATCTTTTGCGGCTCGCTCTTGAACCGCTCGCGCAGCGCCTGCATCCGCGGCGTGATTGCCTTCATGCGCGCCATCGACTTATAGCTAGCCGCCGACAGCGGGAAGAACACAGCCTTGATCAGCACCGTCAGCAAGACGATAGCCCATCCCCAGTTGCCCACGACGCCGTGGATCTTCTCCAACAACCAGAACAGCGGCTTGGCGATGATCGTCACGTAGCCGTAGTCCTTCACGAGTTCGAGCCCCGGTGCGATGCCTTCGAGCACGCGCTCTTCTTGGGGGCCGGCGAACAGGCGGGCCGATACGTCGGTGGACTGGCCCGGCGCGATCGTCGCCAGCGGCTGTTGCACGCCGATGCGATAAAGCGTCGGATCGATCTTCTCGACGTAGATGTTGCGCGGCGCGCCTTGCTGCGGAATCCAGGCCGTCGCGAAGTAATGCTGCACCATGCCGATCCAGCCGTTGTTGGCCGAAGTGGCCACGTCGACCTTGTTCTTGTCGATGTCGCTAAACGTGATCTTCTGGAAGTGGTGCTCGTTCGTGTAGAGCGCCGGGCCGAGGAACGTATGCGAGAAGCGCGGCGTCTCGACCGGCTGGCTGTCGCGCACGATTTCCATGTAAAGGCTCGGCTTCACCGGCACCGTACCCACGTTCTGGATCTTCGTGTCGACGCCGATCACATAGCTGTCACGCGTGAACGTGTAGGTCTTGACGACTTTAACGCCGCCTTTGACTGGCGATTCAAGCGAAACCGTCAGCGTCTTCTGATCCGGGCCGAGTGCGAGCGGGCCCGCGACCGGCGTGAAGACGTCGTTGTGGTTCGGATAGTCGCCGCCGATCAGGCCGGTGCGAGCGAGATACGTATGGTTGGCCGCGTGGTCGAACAACGTGACGTTCAGCGGCGCGCCCTTCGGATCGGCGTTCTTCGTCAGAACGAGCTTTTCGAGCGTACCGCCGCGCGTATCGATTTCGCCCGAATAGACATCGGTGCTGAAATGAAGCAGCTGGGCAGCCGCTTGCGGCTGGCCGTTCGCCGTGTTGGCGACGGGCGCGATCGAGTTCGTCGTCGCGGCGGCTTCAGAGCCGGGCGTGGCCGATGCCGGGCCGGTGCTCGTCTGCGTGTGCGTCGGGTTCGGGAAGAACATCGACGGGTGTCCGTGATCGCGTTGCCAGTTGTCGAACAGCATGACGGCTGACACGAAGAAGATCGCCCATAGGATGGTGCGTTTAATATCCATGCGTGGTCTCAGAGTCGATGGAGCGGCGTTTCAGCGCTTTTTCGGAGGTGGGGGCGGTACGAGATCGATCCCGCCCTCGGAAAACGGGTGGCAGCGGCATAAGCGCTTCACCGCCAGGTAACTCCCGCGCGCGGCGCCATGATACTGGATTGCCTCGCGCGCGTAATCAGAACAGGACGGATAAAAGCGGCACCGGCTGCCGAGCAGAGGGCTGACGGCAACCTTATAGAAGCGCAACAACGCGATCAGTACGGTTTGCATAGCCTTCGGGAGCCGGACTCCCGCCGAGCGGCGAAGCGCGCGATACCGATGCGGAACAGCATCGGGGCACGCGCACGCACGTCGACAACTTGATTCACTCTCGCGCCGATTCGGATGCCGAACCGGATGCCGCCGACGATGCGGATTCGGGCGCCGCCGAGGAAGGCGGCCCGGACGGCGGCGATGCTTGGCGTCGCGCGATTTCGCGCGCGACTTTGTCCAGCAGCATCTCGATTTCCGTTCGGCACAGCGCTCTCAAAGGCGGCGAAACCGCGCTGGGCAGTGCCTTTTTGTCCACCCGTGTGGACAGGCGCAACAACACATCCCAGCCATCGAATTCAGCGCGGCGCAGACGAAAGCACTCGCGCGCGATCCGTTTGACGAGATTACGCGTGGCGGCGCGCGGCGCAAACTTTTTGCCGACGACAAGCCCAAGACGAGCTGCCTGGCCTGTCGGCCGCGCGTAGACGACGAAGTGCGTCGAACGGCGCCACGGGCGCAAACGAAAAACGGATGAAAATTCATCCGTTTTCAGGAGCCTCGCGGCTTTAGGGAAGGCTGCTGGCGCTCGCAACGGAACCGGGCCCAATCAAGAAGTACTGCGGGTGCCGGCGGCACTCGCGAAAGGACGCGAGCGACGGCTACGGCGCGCGTTGCCTTCGACCTAGATGGCCAGACGCTTGCGGCCCTTGGCGCGGCGAGCGTTGATCACTTTGCGGCCGCCGGCGGTCTTCATGCGCACGCGAAAGCCATGGGTGCGCTTGCGGCGCGTAACGGACGGTTGGTAAGTACGTTTCATGTCGATCTCACTTGAGAATGGACCGCGTACGCATCGGCACTAGCTAGGCGCGCTATAGACGATCTATAGACAACTTATACGCTAGGCAATGGGCCGGGGTCGAAAAAAGAGTGTTCGCTTTCGCGGGAACCCGCTATTTAAACCGCTTTTCTCTTGGCCGTCAATACCTTACGTCAATCGACGGCGGGCGCCGATCGCTTGGACCGGTGCCGATGCGTGCATGCGATGCTCGATCCGGCCCTGTGGATAACTTCCTGGGTGCATGCGTTTGGCGGTAGAATCTCGCCTTACTTCAAGAATCCGGCACGCCGCTCCGCTCTGGCCGATTCGCCGCAACCCGTTGTGGCGACAGGCCGCGGGGCTCGCTCGCTTTGCCGCATCGGGTCCGTCCGCCGTGCCATGCACGCGGAGGGCGGCGGCGAGCTTTCGTGCCTCAAAAAGATATCGCCTTGATGAACGAATTCTGGCAACACTGTTCCGCACTGCTGGAGCGTGAATTGACGCCCCAGCAGTACGTAACGTGGATTAAACCCTTGGCCCCCGTCGCTTTCGACGCAGCCGCGAACACGCTGTCCATCGCCGCGCCGAACCGCTTCAAGCTCGACTGGGTCAAGAGCCAGTTTTCGGGTCGCATCTCCGATCTCGCCCGCGATTTCTGGCAGGCCCCCGTCGAAGTGCAATTCGTCCTCGATCCGAAGGCGGGCATGCGCCCGAGCGTCGGCGCGTCTTCCGTGCCGTTGCCGCGCGTGCCGGCCTCCGCGGCGGCTGCGATGAGCGCGGCCGGCATGCCGTTCGAGGGTGCTGCGGGCCAGGGCGCATCGAGCGCCGGTGCGGGTTCCGGTGCAGGGAGCGCGGCGCAAAGAGGCGCCAATGGATTCGGCGCTCAGCACGCGGCGAACGGTGCGCTGCACGACGCGGCCGATCTCGATTTGCCCAGCGTCGACGCCCACGAAGCCGCGGCCGCGCGCCGCACCTGGCGTCCGGGTGCAGGCAGCGGGCCGGGCAGCGCCGAAACGGAATCGATGTACGAGCGCTCGAAGCTCAATCCCGTGCTGACGTTCGACAATTTCGTCACCGGTAAGGCGAACCAACTGGCGCGCGCCGCCGCGATCCAGGTGGCCGACAACCCGGGCATCTCGTACAACCCGCTGTTTCTCTACGGCGGCGTGGGGCTCGGCAAGACGCACTTGATTCACGCGATCGGCAATCAGTTGCTGCAGGACAAGGCCGGTGCGCGCATCCGCTACATCCACGCCGAGCAATACGTGTCGGACGTGGTGAAGGCGTATCAGCGCAAAGCGTTCGACGATTTCAAGCGCTACTACCATTCGCTCGATCTGCTGCTCATCGACGATATTCAGTTCTTCTCGGGCAAGTCCCGGACGCAGGAAGAGTTTTTCTATGCGTTCGAAGCGCTCGTCGCGAACAAGGCGCAGGTCATCATCACGAGCGACACGTATCCGAAGGAAATTTCGGGCATCGACGATCGTCTGATTTCGCGCTTCGATTCGGGCTTGACCGTGGCGATCGAGCCGCCCGAGCTGGAAATGCGCGTGGCGATCTTGATGCGCAAGGCGCAATCCGAAGGCGTGAACCTGTCGGAGGACGTCGCGTTTTTCGTGGCCAAGCACCTGCGCTCGAACGTGCGCGAACTGGAAGGTGCGCTGCGCAAGATTCTTGCGTATTCGAAGTTCCACGGGCGCGAGATCTCGATCGAGCTGACCAAGGAAGCGCTGAAGGATTTGCTGACGGTGCAAAACCGCCAGATTTCCGTCGAGAACATCCAGAAGACTGTCGCCGACTTCTACAACATCAAAGTTGCCGACATGTATTCGAAGAAGCGCCCCGCCAACATTGCGCGGCCGCGCCAGATCGCCATGTATCTCGCGAAGGAGTTGACGCAAAAGAGCTTGCCCGAGATCGGCGAATTGTTCGGCGGACGCGATCACACCACCGTCCTGCATGCTGTGCGCAAGATTGCCGACGAGCGCAGCAAGGATGCGCAGCTGAACCACGAGCTGCACGTACTCGAGCAGACGCTTAAAGGGTGAACCGCCTTCGGCGATGATTGAGCGCGCGCGTTCCCGCCCTCCGTTTTGGCAGGAGTGCGCCAATTTTCAGGCACAATATAGGTTTAGCCCCCGTGCTTCGCAGCGCGAGCGAAGCGGGGATGAAAGCGCGGGAACAAAGCGCGGGCAGAGCGGCGAAGGCGCGCAGCAAATGCGGGGTATCGGCGCTTTCGTCGAACGAACTGCCGGGTGAGGCGGTGTTTGCCGTCATATCAACGAAGGAACCCTATGCAACTGGTCAAGACCGAACGAGATAACCTCCTAAGGCCGCTGCAAACCGTGAGCGGCATCGTCGAACGCCGCCATACGTTGCCGATCCTCGCCAACTTGCTGATCACCAAGAACGGCCCCGATGTGTCGTTTCTGTCGACTGACCTCGAGTTGCAAATCACGACCCGCGCTGATTTCGGTGTCGGCGGCGAATCCATCGCCACGACAGTTGCGGCGCGCAAGCTGCTCGACATCTTGCGGGCGATGCCCGATGGCCAGGTGAGCCTGACGTTGGCCGACAAGCGCTTGACCGTGCAATCGGGCAAGAGCCGCTTCGCGCTCCAAACGCTCGCCGCCGACGAATTTCCCACCGTCGCTCAGGCCAAGGATTACGGCGCGAGCCTGACCGTGCCGCAAAAGACGTTCCGCCAATTGCTCGGGATGGTCTATTTCGCGATGGCGCAGCAGGATATCCGCTACTACCTGAACGGGATGCTGCTTGTCGTCGACGGCGGCCAGTTGATGGCCGTGGCCACGGACGGCCACCGTCTCGCGTTCTCGTCGATGAAGATCGACGGCGATTTCCCGCGCCAGGAAGTGATCATTCCGCGCAAGACGATTCTCGAGTTGCAGCGTTTGCTCGAAGACATCGACGACACCCTGCGCATCGACATCGCCTCCACGCAGGTGAAGTTCACGTTCGGCCAGGTCGAACTGGTCTCGAAGCTCGTCGAAGGCAAGTTCCCGGATTTCCAACGCGTGATTCCGAAGGCGCACAAGAATACGTTCGTGATCGGCCGCGACGAATTGCAGCGCTCGTTGCAGCGCGCGGCGATTCTGACGTCGGACAAGTTCAAGGGTGTGCGCTGCGTGATCGAGCCGGGGCAGCTCAAGATCATGTCGACGAACGCCGACCAGGAAGAAGCGCAGGAAGAACTCGAAATCGCCTATCAGGGCGACAGCGATCGACATGGGCTTCAACGTCACGTATTTGCTCGACGTGCTCGCGAATCTGAAGGTGGACATGCTGCAGGTGAGCGTCGGCGACGCCAGCTCGAGCGCATTGATCACGATTCCCGAGAACGACGAATTCAAGTATGTCGTGATGCCGATGCGCATCTGAGGCTGATCGATACCAAGAACGAACCAAGGGGCGCAGTGCCCCTTTGCCGTTTCTTGAAGGGCGTGCGAAACCCGCCGCCCGCCGCCTGCCCCGCGTATCGGGTGCGAGAAAACCAGCGCCGCTGCCTGGTTTTTTGAAGGCTTTCGACGTATCGCGCGGCACAACCGCAGTGAATGCAGAACCGGAATATATCCATGAGTGAACAGCACAATACGCAACCCGACAACAGCTACGGCGCCTCGTCGATCCAGATCCTCGAGGGTCTGGAGGCGGTACGCAAACGCCCCGGGATGTACATCGGCGACACGTCGGACGGAACCGGTCTGCATCATCTCGTTTTCGAAGTACTCGACAACGCGATCGACGAAGCCCTGGCGGGCTACTGCAACGACATCCAGGTGATTATCCACGCGGACAATTCCATCTCGGTCACCGATAACGGCCGAGGCATTCCCACCGGCATCAAGCGGGACGACAAGCACGATCCGAAGCGCAGCGCTGCCGAGATCGTGATGACGGAATTGCATGCGGGCGGCAAGTTCGACCAGAACAGCTACAAAGTGTCGGGCGGGTTGCACGGCGTGGGCGTCTCGTGCGTGAATGCGCTATCGAGCTGGCTGCGCTTGACGGTGCGTCGCGACGGCAAGAAGCACTTCATGGAATTTCATCGTGGCGTGCCGCAGAACCGTATCGTCGAAGAACAGAACGGCGAGCGCGTTTCGCCGATGCAATACATCAGCGAGACCGAGAACCGCGGCACGGAAGTGCACTTCATGGCTGACGAAGCGATCTTCGGCTCGGTGGAGTATCACTACGACATCCTCGCGAAACGGATTCGCGAGCTATCGTTCCTGAACAACGGCGTGCGGATTCGCTTGACCGATCAGCGTAGCGGGAAGGAAGACGATTTCGCGCTGGCCGGTGGAGTAAAGGGCTTCGTCGAGTTCATCAACAAGACGAAGCAGGTGCTGCACCCGACGATCTTTCACGCCATCGGAGAGAAAGACAGCGTGACCGTTGAAGTCGCGATGCAGTGGAACGACAGTTACAACGAAAGCGTGCTTTGCTTCACCAACAACATTCCGCAGCGCGACGGCGGTACGCACTTGACCGGTTTGCGCGCGGCGATGACGCGCGTGATGAACAAGTACATCGCCGACCATGAAATCGCGAAGAAAGCGAAGGTCGAAACGTCGGGCGACGACATGCGCGAAGGCTTGTCTTGCGTGCTGTCGGTGAAGGTGCCGGAGCCGAAGTTCAGCTCGCAGACGAAGGACAAGCTCGTATCGTCGGAAGTGCGTGCGCCGGTGGAAGATGTCGTGGCGAAGGCGCTTGAGGAATTCTTGTTGGAAACGCCTGTCGACGCGAAGATCATTTGCGGGAAGGTCGTTGACGCGGCGCGTGCGCGCGATGCGGCGCGCAAGGCGCGCGAGATGACGCGACGCAAAGGCGTGCTGGACGGCGTGGGCTTGCCGGGCAAGCTGGCGGATTGCCAGGAGAAAGATCCGGCGAAGTCCGAAATCTATATCGTCGAGGGCGACTCGGCCGGTGGATCGGCGAAGCAAGGGCGTGACCGTAAGTTCCAGGCGATTTTGCCGCTGCGAGGCAAAGTGCTGAACGTCGAGAAGGCACGCTATGACAAGCTGCTGCAATCGGAGCAGATCGTTACGTTGATTACGGCGCTGGGCTGCGGGATTGGGAAAGAGGATTACAACCTCGACAAGCTCCGCTATCACCGCATCATCATCATGACCGACGCCGATGTGGACGGCGCGCATATTCGCACGTTGCTGCTGACGTTCTTCTATCGGCAGATGCCGGAGATGATCGAGCGCGGCTACATCTATATCGCGCAGCCGCCGCTGTACAAGGTGAAGGCCGGCAAGGACGAGCGGTACCTGAAGGACGGCGCGGAGTTGAACGCGCATATGCTGCGGCTTGCGTTGCAGGGATCGGAGCTTGTGCCGTCGGAAGGCGCGGTGCCGATTGCCGGCGATGCGCTGGGTGCATTGGCTCGATCGTATTTGTTGGCGCAAGGCGTGGTGGAACGGTTGAGCCGGCTGTACGACGCGCAGGCGCTTGAAGCGCTGATGGACGGCGTGGCGATCGACTTGTCGACCGAAGCGGCGGCGGAGGTATCGGCCAAGGCGTTGGCTACGGCTTTGCAGAACAATCCGTTGAAGCCGGAAGTGACCACGTATGCGATGTATGACCCCGTCCGTGAGTTGCGTTCGGTGTGTATCGAGCGTTGGCATCACGGGAACGTGAAGAAATCGGTGATCGACGCGGACTTCTTGCTGACGGCCGATTATCAGCAGCTCGTGAATACGGCGAATACGTTCAAGGGGTTGATCGGCGCCGGGGCGATCATCAAGCGCGGCGAGCGCAGCATGGCCGTGTCCGATTTCAAGAGCGGGATGCGGTGGCTGATCGCCGATGCCGAGCGGAACGTATCGAAGCAGCGCTATAAGGGTTTGGGCGAGATGAACCCCGGGCAGCTGTGGGAAACGACGATGGATCCGACCGTGCGGCGCTTGCTGCGCGTGCAGATCGAAGACGCGATTGCCGCGGATGGGATCTTTACGACGCTCATGGGCGATGAGGTTGAGCCGCGGCGGGCGTTTATCGAAAGTAACGCTAGGCAGGCGGGGAATTTGGATGTTTGAGGGGGTGGGTGCTGCGGGAAGTGGAAACTGCGGTTGGTAGGTGAAAAGCTACTGCCGCAGTTTGTGATGAAATTCGGACGGCCGGTGCTCCTCGCGAGGGTGCGGCCGGCTTTGGAGGGCGCTGAAGGACCCACTCCGGCCGATCGTCGTATCAACGGTTAACGGGCGGATAAGGAAGTGTTCCGGTCATCCACGCTACCGTCTCGCGCCGGGAAGCGGGCATTCGTGTTCGGTAATCGGTTCTCTCTTTCTGGTCGATGAATGGCACCTCGCAGCAGGAGGCTTGCAAACGACGGGCTCGCCGACGTTTGCAATTCAAAGCAGAAACAGTAGCGCACCGAATATAAACAGAAAACATCCCCCAGCAAACTGAGATTGGAGAATGCTGCGCCATCCTGGGTAGCCGTATGGCACTGGTGGGGAGAATCGAGTCGTGACAGGTAGGCGCACGAGCCAAGTGCGCCATGCGTTTGGTCACACCATACGCACAGACCACTCGGCGCGGGAACGCGAGGCACCGGCCATATCGTGCCGGTTACGAACGCGATTGAGAACATCAACGCGCAACTGCGCAAGATCATCAAGACGCGAGGTCGTTTCCCGACCGATGATGCCGCCACAAAACTCATTTGGCTTGCACTGCATAACATCCCGGCTGGGTGGAGTCGCTCTGCTCACGATTGGAAGCAGGCGATGAACCAATTCGCTATCCTTTCCGCGGATCGATTCTTTCGACCATCCGTGTGAATCTTAGCTCCGCCTTGAACACGGAAATTCTGACACCCCCCTGCGATCAGCGCAACTCGCGTCCGGCAGCACCCGACCCTCTCCGGCTGCTCGGCGTGCGGCCACAACGACGTCGGCAGATAAGCGGGCAACGGACGTACAACATTTCCGCCTACGCGTACGCGATACGTCGGTGCGTCCATTCACTGCGACATTAGGTCGTCGCTCTCTCCAATCAACTAGTCATGGTTCGAGCGAGCGCATTGGATTCGCGAGATCGCGGCGCTAAACGTGATGAGTTTGTCTTTCGGCTGTCGATGTCCGCGATGAGCGCGAGCGACAACGCGATCGTGGCCAGCAGTATACGTAATGAGCAGGCCGTTGCGCAGACCTCCCTTCGCGCCGCAACCCGCGAAGTATCACGCCCTGAGATCCGCCCGCGGTGTGGTGACCCGCTCGATTCCGTCTACGCTACCCGCCGAGGGACGGAGTTCGTGTAAAATTCACTTCAACGCCGTCCTCGTCCATGGAAACTGCGCGGAAGCGCTGCCGTGCGGAGCGGCGGAAGGCATCGAAAGGAGCTTCCTTGTTTCACCTCGACTATATCAAGACCATGGCGGGGGCCGAGCCCCAGCAGGGCTTTGTGAAGAGAGCTTCTGGACGTTACTACACGGGCGAACGAGCCGGCAGACAACTGGCTGAAAGGATCGCTGCCGACTTTCGTGTCGCGCATCCGCGAGCGCGCACAATCCGGGCGGTTGACCCCTTTGGAGGCGATGGCCGACTCCTCGAGTGGCTGATCGATGCTTGACTGAACTCGGCTACCCAAAGGTGAAGTGGATTCTATCCATCTGGGACATTGACGCCCAGGGACTTGACAGTGCCCGCAGTAGACTGGCGCACGTCGTAGCGAAGAACCACGCAACGTGCGAGCGAGACTATCGACTCGTCGATGCGTTTGCGCATGGTTTGACTTGTCGTGAAGCTTTCGACATCGTACTAACGAATCCACCGTGGGAACTGCTCAAGCCGGACCGGCGCGAACTCGAAGGACTCACGCAGAGTCGACGAGTGCATTACATCGATGAGATGCGTTCATACGACCGCTGGCTTGCGGACCACTACCCCCTTTCGCAACCTCGCAAGAAGTTCGCGGGATGGGGAACGAATTTGTCTCGAGTGGGGGATGGAGCTGAGTCTGTCACTCGTCAAGAAGGCGGATTCGTGGGCGCTGTGCTCCCTGCAAGCCTTCTCGCGGATGACCAGACTGTTATGTTGCGCCGGCACCTTATCACCAACAACCGTGTAGATTCGGTTTTCTATTACCCTGCCGAAGCGAAGTTGTTCGAGAGTGCAGATGTCGCCTCGATTACTGCGGTTTTCCAAGTCGGCGGTAAGCCAAGTACCTCGCTCGCCGTCAGGACGCACAACATGTCGGGAGCGGACGATGATCACGTACGAATTCCGCTCAACGCCGACGCACTCGAGAAGACCGATTACGTTGTACCGGTATCGTTCGGAGCCGGCCTACTGTCGATCCAAAATAGACTTGCCCAACGTTTCCCTCGATGGGCAGATTTGGAAGCCGTGTCGGGCGGGGCGCTATGGGCAGGCAGAGAGCTGGACGGAACCCGAATCGAGAAGCGGCTGTCGATCCGCTCTTCGGATGCCCCGTTGTTTTTGAAAGGTAGAATGATTGGCCGTTATCGGATTGTCGAGAGTCCTTCGTTGCAGGTGATAAAGCCCGCTGGTAGTGTCATCGTCTGTTTCTCAGCCACGAATCGTTTGGCGCGATGTTTCACGACCTAACCAAAAGCGACGACTTATTGCGACCATCGTCCAACCGGGATGCGTTGCGGGCAACTCTTTGGGTGTGGCCTATTTTCGAAATGGGGACAGGCGGTGCCTTGCGACGTTTCTTGGCGTGATGAACTCGTTATGTTTCGAGTTTCAGCTTCGAGCATATTTGGCAACGGGACATGTGTCTCTATCCTCGTTGAGGAAAGTGAACATTCCTATTCTTGACGTCTTGACACAAGAGCGTCGACTAGCGCGTATGGTTGAGAAGTCTCTAAAAACTGGCGACGATCAATCGTTCGAGATCGATGCATATGTTCAAAGCCTGTATCACCTGTCCGAGAAAGAATACCAAGCAATAGTTGCGAGTTTCCCAAAACTCACGCCCGAAGAGGCGACGCAATACCTTCGTGCCTCACCGCGCTCTCAGCAGCGAAGAGGGTGAACGTCTTGAGAAACCCGCGTCGACGCGGACCCATCAATCGAAAATAATGTCGTTTGCCGCACGTAGTTACGAAGCATCCAAGTTCAAAGACATGACGCCTGTTGTTACGCCCGAGCCAACGAAGATGTGGGAATTTGCGGAAATCGGGCGACAATCACGCCAATCGCCAATCACTTTAGTGCTCGACTAAGTGAGCTTGATATGCGGATGGTCAGGAGCGTACCGCCAGGAGGAAACTGGAAAGACATCCCCGCTGATATCCCCTCCAAGCGTTTGGGATCAGATTCGTGAGAGCTTCAAGCGAGGTGAAGGCAGTCGTTCTACTTACTATGGAAGACTGCGAAAGGATCGCCCGGCATATACCATCAGCACGTACTTTAGCCGGCCGGGAAACGGCTGCCATATCCACTACGAACAAGACCGGGTCTTGTCACAGCGTGAGGCTGCACGGCTTCAGAGCTTTCCCGACTCGTTCGAATTCGTTGGATCACAAATCGCGGTCAATACGCAGATTGGAAACGCAGTCCCCCTTCTTGCCTTTAGATTGCACGCTCTCTAGGAGAACCTGGAGTCTTTCTCGATCTATTTTCGGGCGCAGGCGGAATGGGGCTTGGTTTCAAGTGGGCGGGATGGCAACCAATTCTGGCAAATGACATTCATCCTACATACCTAACGACATACGCGCGCAACGTTCATGACAAGACTGTTGCGGGCAGTATTTCTGATGCGGGCGTCTTCGAAACGCTGGTAAACGGCGCGAAGCAAGCACGGGCCGAATGTAGACCATTTTGGGTCTTAGGGGGGCCTCCATGCCAAGGCTTTTCAACTGCCGGGAACCAGCGCACGATGGATGATCCGCGCAACCATTTGGCGTGGGACTATGTACGATTTTCTCGAGCAAGCTAAGCCGGATGGTTTCGTATTCGAAAACGTTCCCGGCCTTCTTAACATGAACGGCGGCACCGTGTTCGCCGCCATCAAGAAGGCGTTCTCGAGCGTAATGCCTTCCATTACTGCTGCAACTGTATCTTCCGACGTCTATGCTGTTCCTCAGCGTCGAAAGCGAGTCATCTTGGTCGGTAGTAATGATACGGGTTTCGTTTGGAACCCTCCTGCGCCAATCACATCAACTTCGACGGAATGTTCGCTGGTGCCCTCGTTGCCTAATGCTGTATCGGTCGCCGAGGCGCTTTCCGATTTGCCGCCTTTAAGGGCAGGTCAAGACGGCAGTCAATTGCATTATTCCTGCGCTCCGATTAGTGCATACCAAGCACTCATGCGTGGTTTTATTTCTGCCGACGAGTATATTACTAGAACGATTTCTGAGATACGCGACTAATTGACACACAAGCCATGATTCAAGTCACAAACCCCGCTCTATTTAACGTTGCGCTTCACTCCCTCCGTCAACATAAACAACAAGCAGGCGCGGCATTCAAAGGGCGATTCACTCAGATATTTTTAGCGCTCAAGTTTTTTCAGAATAACGTTCCGAGCATGTACTCCGGATCGTTCATCACAACGGAGCTGCTTCAGTCTTTGCTTGATGACCTTTTTGCAAAGGCTTCACGGCCTGCCGATAGCTGCGTGCTGTCGCTGTTCGAGGGTGATTATTTTCGCCCGCACTGGATTAGTGGGGCCAGGTAATGCCACACCGCAAAACACTTGGCGGAACAATCTGAATCTGCAGAAAGGTGTCGGCTGTTATGCTCCAGTTGCCGACCTTTCAAGCATTACCTTCCTAAATGAGAATCGTGTAGATTGTAAATATCTTCAACCTCAAAGCCCTGGCACACTAGCCGGCGGACGATGTTTGTTGTGTGTGTCCGGAGCATACCGGAATGAGAGCCACAGAAAGTGGCTTCGCATTGACCCCGGTGGCAGCGGATATGCTACTACTGATATGCAAAACACTGCGAACATCACGCCGTACGTCGCTCCTAGCGGTGCACGCATCCCACTAGTTCCTCTCATCATCGCCTTATATTTTGACGCGGACCCCGGTCTGGCAATTGGGAACCGCACAAGCGTTTCGTTCGCGGACTTCGCTGCGGACTTTAACTTCTCTCAACAAGAAATCGCTGCATACTTCGATACGTCCGCAACGCACCCGCTCAACGCTGCTTTGTACGAAGCGGTAGGCGCGTCGGCCGCTGCCTCCTCAACGCAACCCGGATCCAGTCACGCACCGACAAGATTGCCGCCGGGTGCTTCGAGCGGGCCAGCTCAGCCGCTTCTCGGCGGTACGCCAGCGCAGCCACCGAACGTAAACAATGGATGGATGCGGAGCAATACGTAGCAGCGGCGCTTACTGCCGCCGGCTGGACGGTGCATCCAGTTTCGCGACAGCAACTCGGCTATGACATCTTTGCTCAGCGAGGATCACAACGTCGTTACATCGAAGTGAAAAGTTCGCTAGGTCCCTGCTCGCCGTCGCACCGCACGCGAGTGGCAACAGGCCGCATACCACTCAACTAGCTACGTATTGGCTGTGCTCGAAAACTTTTCTCCGACGGGCATGAATACTATTCATTGGGTGCCGGACCCGGCATCGCGCTGCGCGGCGAACGCGCAGACTACCATTTCGCATGCCATTTCGAGAACGTCCTGGGGCACTGCGACGGTCCCGATTCATGCTATCTGACGCCGCTTAAAGCGAAGGGGCAACGACGCGAACGGCGCGTGTGCTCGTTCCGGCAGCGCCCGGATGTGTGTGATAAAGCGACGCCGTTGTATCGTAAGCGGTAAGCCATGGGCGTTATAGAACTCGCATAAAGGCAGTCGCACAATGCCGTCATTGAGTTCGCCCAGGAGGGGCACGCGATGACGGCATCGACAAGAGCAGAAGTGGAATCGGCGTGGCGTGAGAGGCTGTCGCGCTTTGCGCAGAGCGGGCAGACGGTAAAGACGTTTTGCCATCAGGAGTCGGTGTCGACGTGCAGCTTCTACCATTCGCGACAGCGCTTGCAGCGACCGGCAGTGCCATGCGGCGGGAGCGCTCAATCAGCAGCCTTTGTCGATCTGGGCGCGATCGCGACCAGTGGCACGCGCATCGAATCGGCCACAGCGGCGAGCGCGGCGAATCTGACGATCCGCCTTGATTTGCCCGGCGGCATCGTTCTGACGATCGCGAGGGGCTGATGTTCTTCCCGGAGCAACAGGTGCGTGTGTTCCTGTACGGTGCGCCGGTCGACATGCGACGCTCGTTCGATGGCCTGTACGCGATTGCGCGTCACGGCATGCCGGTCGATCCGCTGGGGGGCCATTTGTTCGCGTTCATCAATCGTCGTGCTACGCAAATCAAGGTGCTCTACTTCGATCGTAGCGGCTGGTGTGTGTGGGCCAAGCGACTCGAGCAAGGCCGTTTTCTGGCCGACTGGAAGCGGGTGGTCACGCGTGAGATCGACCTCACGC
Organism: uncultured beta proteobacterium; assembly: GCA_963838695.1. Taxonomy (GTDB): domain Bacteria; phylum Pseudomonadota; class Gammaproteobacteria; order Burkholderiales; family Burkholderiaceae; genus Trinickia. The sequence continues at coordinate 179,415 of CAWIRZ010000029.1, forward strand.
AATTGAAGCTGTTGCTCGAGGGGGCGCACGTCTCGCTCCAGCTATCGCACGCTTCAGGGATACTGGCCGCCGGGTTGGCCGCAAGTCGTTCCATCAATTTCTTCGCCCTCCTGTCCAGGCGGGCGTCGCCAAGGTCCAGTCCTGCAAATTCCTGCTCGATCCATTGCTGTGCAGCCTTCGTCACGCGCCCGCCCCAATTCCAAGGGTCGACAATGCAGCCGCGTGCCCAAGAACCCCACCCTTCAAGTCATTGAATGTAAACGGCTTATCGCGACGCGCTGGCTGGACGATGCGATGTGTATAACGCTATGGGCTGAGCCAGCGCAGCACGGTATCACCGAGAGAGGCTACGCTACGCTTTCGCGTTGGTCCTCAGGACCGGGAGCCTCGGCAATCCGAACGGGCGTACGTGCCTTAGAAGTCCTCAACCGCTGCTTCAAGGTAGACAGGCCAATGTTCAACCGCCAGACTCTCTTCAGCAACTCGATGTCCCGCTTCGCAAACTCGATTCCACGTAGGCGTTGCTCACGCAATGCACGCAGGTGCTCAATCGACGCCTTTCGCCTTTCCAGTCGTTTCTCGTACTGGTCAACAATCTCGGGATGAACCTGTTCGCCAGTACCGTACTCGAATTCCTGCACGAACGGCCAGTTGACGCAGTTTCCGTTCCGCGGCCTTTTTTACGTACTCGAGTAAGGCCTCGACTGCATCTCTATCATCCTCAAGCTGCCGGATGCGAGCGTCGATTCTCTTTACCTTTTCTTCGAATTCGCGAACCTTTCCTTGCGCGCCTTCTATAAGGCCGGGAACCGCTTCAGTGTTGACAACTGGCTCATTCATGGCCTTTTCCCCTATGTGTGGTTCTCTTGTGAGCTGCGGCCGTCGCCGCAACATCATTCAATAATATGCGGGCATCCCTGCCAACGTCTCCTTCATCTTAGCAACGTCGGGCTCACCAGTTAATCGAGACGGATGCCGCCCCGCGCCGCTTCAGCTCGGCGACGATTTCGTCGATAGGTGCGTCGTGAAGCAAGCGAACATTAGGTAGTGCTCCGCTTGCACATGTGGCGGTGGTGACAGTTGACGGCGAGTCGACATCGGCGACTGGGAGGCTGTCTGGAAACAAAACTTCATTGAGCTTTTCCCATGTTTTCAGGCTAGGCAAAGTGGCGTTGCTGTGCTCCGCGTTCTCGTAACGCGACGGCATGACCTCATGAATTCCCGCCCGCTTCGCGAGCTCGCGAAGCTAAGGTTGGCGGCAAGGCGCGCCTCTTTCAGTGCCGCGCGAAAGTTCGGGTCGGTAACCTTGGGTAGTTGCGTAGCCATCTGAGTTGGTTCCTTTGCACCAAAAAGGTCACAAAGGTTAGCAAAAAGTGGTATGGTGTGCAAGTATTGGTTAGTTGGGTTGATAGGCGCTTTAACGCTGTCGACGTCTTGCCCCTTGCGTAAGTGCCACGGTGGAACGCCCTCGCACCGTGGAAGCGTCGCCCCAATCATGCTCCCAGCGATGACGCTTCGCTGGCGGGCGGCCTCGTTCACCGTGTCTTTTGCGGCAACGACCTCTCCGGTGGCGATAACTGCTGTGAATAGAAGGGCGCCTCTGGCCATGGCCTGCAACGGGCGGACCTTGGCCGGGACAGCAGCATTGGCGCCGTATAGCTTGAGCGAAAGGTCATCGGTTGCTGCGGGCTCGCAATCAAATTCGACGGCAACATGGCTGGCGTTCGGTTCCAATGCACTCATAATGGAGGCGTCGTCGCATTGGAGGCCATCCGTGAATCTCGATAAAGGCGAATTTGCTAGGCAATTTGGACGGGAGGCAAGCCGTCATGATTCAACTGAAAGCCTCTCAACATCCTGACCAGTTTTCCTTCGACGTACGAGCCGAACTCTTTCCACGGGCTACGGCCCGCTCCTCGTAACGAGTACGAGCGAGTCATCGTGTACAAGACGGCCGAGCCCGAGGACGTCGCTCGCGTTTGGATTGGCGATAACGCAGGCGTTATCTATGATGACGTCCACAAAAATTGGCACTATCGTGCTCGAAACGTCAAAGCCTTCACGACCAACGAGGACTTTCGAACGCTCTTCGGGTTACACGCACCGCAGAGTGTCCGATATCTCTATCCCGCACTGAAGGTGTCCAAGCGAGTCACGTCGTTCATGCGTGGGAACGTGGTCGATAGCGACGACGTACTCAAACTTCCTGTGGGTGCGGCCACCACTGTCAAACGCCTGCAGCAAGCTCGCTTGCACCAGCAGAAATTTCGCAACGCGTTGTTTCCGGTGGCAAGGGGCCTGTGCGATAACCGGCGTTGATGAGCCCCTACTTTTGCGAGCTTCTCATATCAAGCCGTACGCGCATCGTCGGCGGAAGAGTGCCTTACGGCTCACAACGGGCTGTTGCTCCGTTGCTGGACTGGACGCATTGTTCGACAAGGGTTTCATTACATTCGACGAGCGAGGAAAACTCGTCCGTTCCGAGCTGCTTACCGACCAAGCAACTATTGCCTTTCGGGCTGACACGAAACATGCGACTATCAGATACGCTTTCTGACGACGCGCAGAGTTTCATGCATCATCATCGCGAGAATGTGTGCCTCCAGTCGACGCAGCGAAGTAGGGGCCGTAACTGACGGAGGCCTTGGCTTTGGAGGCTTCGCCACGCTGACCTCGAGAGAAGCCGGTCGGAAATTTTCAGCTTATGCATCCGGCTCTCTCACGTTATGAGTCAGCATCGACCGTGGAGCCTCGCCCGGCAAGGGGCCGTTTCTCGACTTATGCAACCATCTACAGGGTGGGTGCTGCAGGAAGTGGAAACTGCGGTTGGTAGGTGAAAAGCTACTGCCGCAGTTTGTGATGAAATTCGGACGGCCGGTGCTCCTCGCGAGGGTGCGGCCGGCTTTGCAGGTCGCTGAGGACTCCACCGGGGAAAGCCGCTTCATTTTCTTTTCGAGCTTGCGATCGTATCGCCGGTCGTTGGGATCTGATGACGCCTGAGCCTTGCGGGCGTATTGCCGCATGAACAGGCCGAGTTCACCTGCTAGCCGAGATTTCTTGCACTTGCTAGTCATTTGGCGATCTTGCTCTCCGCGTAGTCGCGGGCACTCGACGAATCGTCGCCACCGGATTTGTATTTCTGGCGAGTCGCCCATTGATACCGTTCGACCAGTTTTTCGGCAGCGGAGAGCGCTTGTTCACGCCATCGTTTCTCCGCGGCCTCAATGCGAAATCCTCGCGCTCTAGGGCATCTGCCGCCCAGTGTGCACGTACGTTGCCGACTGGAAGATCGTCGGTTTCTGACGCTATCGCACGAAATAGTAGAAACTCTGGCTCGTTTTCAACCTTGGTCCAATTCGCCAATGCAAGCATGGCCCGAGCTGTTTCAATCACGCCAAGGCGACCTCCAAGCAAGTCCAGCGCTCTGGCGCGAATCTTTCGACAGTGTTTGCGCCAAAGCGCTTCGTTCCTGACGCCAGGAGGAATCTTCATTTCTTGGTAGACCACGGTTGCAGTCGCCGAATCGTAGAAATCTTGATTTTCTACGGCAATTGTCCGCAATCCAGGCGCCGCTGTCGACCGGCCGCCTTGGCCGTCAGGGGCCGACGATGCCATCGGACTTGCACCCGCTGCTGCTCGACACACGGATGGCAGTCGTCGACCCGCAAAAGACGTTCGACCCGGCCTCAACCAAGGGCCGCT
>CAWIRZ010000030.1:0-7784 GCA_963838695.1 uncultured beta proteobacterium
GTCCAGCACCACGACGTGATCCGATAGACCCATGATCACGCCGATGTCGTGCTCGATGAGACGACCGTGACGCCGAACTGTGTGTTGGCGTCGCGCACGTAATTGGCCATAGCGGACTTTTCTTCGGCATTCATACCGGCCATCGGCTCGTCCAGCAGCAGGAGACGCGGCTCGGAGGCGAGGGCGCGGGCCAGTTCGACGCGTTTTTGCACGCCGTAAGGGCAGTACCGACGGTGTGGTGCCGATGGCGCTCGAGCTCCAGCGCGTCGAGTACCAGTTCTCGGCATAAAGGCGTTGCGCTCTTTCATCGGCGCGCGACCGCCCAACCTTGAACGTCTGCTCGAGCCACGTGCTGCGCCGATGGAGATTGCGGCCGGTGAGCACGTTGTCGAGCACGCTCATGCGTCCGAATAGGGCGATATTTTGAAAAGTACGGGCAATACCGCGATGCGCGGCACCGTACGGATTCATTCTCCGATAGGCGAGACCATCGAAATGCACCGTGCCTTGCTGCGGCCTATAGACGCCGTTGATCACATTGAGCAATGAGCTTTTACCGGCACCGTTTGGACCGATCAATGCGCAGATTTCACCTGTGCGGACCCGAAGCTAATGTCCGTAATCGCCTTCACACCTTCAATGACAGGGATACGCGATCGAGCGACAGCAGCGCCTTGAAGATATCGTCATGGATCCTGAACTCATGCATCAATATGCCGGCTGCTGCGCAGGACCGGTCTCCGCGTACGACCTGGACACCGGTGCCGCTCGCGGTTGCCGTCGACGCGCTGCCAGTCGCCAACGTCCGGCCATGCGCGCACGTCTACGCGTAAGGCAGCGAATAACGCAGCGGTATCTTCGAGAGCGGAGGCCCGATTACGAGCGCGCCCGGCGTGCGCGAAAGAACAATTCGCGCAACGGAGGGGTGAAGCCCGGCACCAGGTCAACGTGCGCAAAAGCGGGCCGCCTTGGCTGCGCTTGGCCAGATTGAATAGGCGGCGTTGCCAGGAGCTTGCGCCAGGCAAACGGTCGTCGATAGGGCCACCGCGCATAGGTTTAGGGTGCCGGCGACAAGCGTTGGCGCCAATTCGCGGCGATCGTTGTCGCGTGTCTCGAGCGATTCCGGAAAATTCAGGCAGAAGCCGAGCAACAGACAAGACGCGATAAGTAGCGCGCCTGCGCGGCTGCGGCGAATGCCGCGTGCGGCGAAACGCTTCGTCGTGCGCGTCCAGTTCTTCCCTGTCGGCAAGTCGCTGAGCTCTGCTGTCAACGCTGCTTGCGAGAGGCGCTGAGCGACGAGCTGACAGGCGTCGAGACGCACGAAAGCAAAGGCATCGTCGTGGGCGCGGGCCGCTGACAGGAAATCTGCGCCCTGGCGGATAGCGAATGCGCGATAGTCGGTGACGCGGATGCGGGTATGGCGCGAGGTTGCGCAGGTTCGCGTCGATTACGTTATCCTGGGTGCGCTACAAAACGATCCACTTGGTCGTCGTTTTCCGGAACACGAAGCGGGGGTCTAGCTGTGTCAGAACCGCTTGCAGTTGCCCGTCGGTGAGTTCAGGATCCACCGGTATCGCGACGTCGCCGTTGTACTGCGCGGCAAGGGACAGGAGCAACGCCTCCTCGCGCGGTTGGCTGATGACGAGCAGTAGGTCGCCGGCAGAAGTTTCGTTGCGCGAGACCGGCGGCTAGCTGCCCCGCCGCCGTTCCACTTCCTGCCAAGACAACGCGCGCCACTCACCGAGCCGCTTATGGCGCAGGGCGACGGCGTGGGGCCGCTGCTGAGCTTGATGGCGAAGCCATTCTGGAAGCGTCGTGGGCTGCGGATTTGCCATGGTCAGGCCGCCTTTCCTGTCGTTTTCCTTCGAGTTCGCGGACCAACGGCAAGACCCGTTTGCCGAAATATTCGACTTCTTCGATGAAATGAAGGCCTGAGAGGACGAGATCCACGCCCACGGACTTCAATTCGACGATGCGCTCGGCGATCTGCTGTGGCGTACCAATGAGTTCGTGCGGAAGCCGTCGTTGTATTGAACCAAATCTTCGAAAAACTCGAGGTGGCCCAATTGCCTTCGCCCTCCGGTAAGCTTTCCCCGCCTGTTTGACGGCGTCGCCAGAACGCTCACTGCTTCCACGTGCGCGTGCTTGATGATGTCGGCGAGGACCGCCTCGGGCTCCTCGGTCGTCGCGTGCGATCACGAACGCGTTAACGCCGATGCGTACCTTGTGATTGTTTTTAGCCGCTTTCGTTTGAATATCGTCGATCTATCTTTAGATTCTGGCGCTGTTGCCGTTGGTGAAGTACCAATCCGAAACGCTGGCTGCATTGTCGCGGCGCCGGCGAACTTCCGCCCTGAAATATTTCCGGATGCGGCTTCTGTACCGGCTTCGGACTCAGGGTGTAGCCGTTGAAGCGATAGAAATCGCCTTTGAACGTAAAGTTGTCCTGCGTCCAAATCCCTTTGAGCGCTTGAATGAATTCGTTCGAGCGGCGATAGCGTTCGTCGTGCTCGAGCCACGGTTCGCCAATCGCTGTGAATTCGCCCTTGAACCAGCCGCTCACGACATTGATCCCAATGCGGCCATTCGAAATGTGATCGATGGTGGCGAGTTGTTTGGCAACGACGGCCGGATGCCACGGGCCAGGCAGGATCGCAGCGAGCACCTTGAGAGTTTGGTCGTGGCCTGTAGCAGGGCCTGACTGAACGAAACCGACTCATGCTGATATTCGGCACCGTAACCCGCGGTGAAGCGGATTTGGCTGAGCGCGTAATCGAAGCCCGCTTGCTCCTGCGGTCGCGCGCAGCCTCTGGTTGTATTCGAGGCTCCAGTCGGTGCGCTGCTCGATCGTACTGACGACCAGGCCGCCGCTGACATTGGGTACCCAATAGGCGAACTTGAGTGCGTCGTCGTGAGAATGGTTCTGGCTCATGATATTTCTGACTGATCCTGATTCGATAATGGATGAATGAACAGTGCGACCATAGAGCGAGGGACCGTGCCATGCGGTGTCGTGTGGGCAGCGGGCGGTGGCCGCGAAATGCGCTATCTAGGGCGTACCGCGGCGAACCACGACAGGTAACGGTTCGCGTCCGTTTCATCGATCGTTATCGCAATGACATCGAACGATTGAAGGAAAGCGTATGACGCTGGAGAAGCAAAACCGTCCCGTCCCTGCTGCTCCGGCAGCAAGGATGAACAAAAGCTATGAGTTAAGGGAGGCTATGCGCCCGGGAAAGAATTGAGCTGCGAGTCGTCGCAGGTCGAAGCGGACTAAGCGGCTGTTCTGCTGTCGCCTATCTGCCAGACGAACGGAGGATTCTTGCCGTTGATTTGCCAGTCTCCGACGATTCTTTCTTTGTAAATGAGCGGATTGTGCGATGCTGCGGTTCGCGCGTTCCGCCAGTGGCGGTCCAACCGCTTGTTTTCGCTGACACCGGAGGCACCCAGCGCATTGAAGAGATCGGTCGTTGCTTGCAGAATCAGCTCGGACACTGCAATTTGGGCCTTTGCCGACTCGATTTCCGCCGCGACGTTCGCGGCCTCGTCGGCTTCCACGTCGTCGCCGAAACGCGTTTCGTACGCCCGTTGAGCGGGTTCCGCCGCGCGCAGGGCAGTAGCCTCCGCCGCGTACACCCGCGCCGCGATCTGCCCCACGACTTGCTGCACCTGTACGTCTTCGCTGACACGCGGTGCGTTGCCGTGGCTATAGACGCGTGTACGTTGACGGACTTCGTGCGAGATATCGCGCAATGCCGAGCGACCGGTGCCAACGATTACCGCAATCAATACGAGCTGGTAGACGCTGTCTGGTATTTGAAGCGCGTGGAGAAGTCGATGATGTTCTCCTCGTCGACCACCGCGTTATCGAATAGAGATGTGCCGCTGCCTGTCGTGCGTTGACCGAAACCGTCCCAGTTGTCGCTTTGTTTGACGCCCGATTGATGCGTATTTACTGCGGCAATGACGTCGGCGCCGTTGTCGTCGCGCTGAGCGTAGACGTCGATCCAATCGGCGAAAATACTGCCTGTGCTGTAGTACTTCGTCCCGTTGACAACCCATTGATCGCCTTGCCGCGACACGCGCGTGATGACATCGCCGATCTTCACTCCGCCAACTTCGGTCCAGGCATTTCCGACGATATCGCCGGCCAGAAAACGTTCGAACCATTTGTCTCGTGCGGCACTGGGCGGTGCGTTGAGCCGGTCCTCGACGAACGCAAAATGGCCGCGCAATGCTTGTGGCAGATTCGAGTCGGCCTCGGCCAATTCGATCAGTAGCTGCACGAGTTGGGGTAGGGAAGCACCGGCTCCGCCGTACTCCACGGGTACGCGGATGGCTCCGAACCCTGCTTCCTTCAGCCACACGATCTGCTCATAAGGTAATGCGCGCGTACGTTCGCGCTCCAGCGCGCCATGCGCGATCCGCTGGAAGATCGGTCTAAACCGGGAGGCCAGTCGTTCGTAGTCGGTGCCGCGAGAAAGCGGGGAGATGTCGTGCTGATTTATTGCTGTCATGCGCCTGCCCTAGGGTCGATGGGGGATAGCGGGGGCGATCCGGCCCTCGCCGCACAAGCTGAGAGCACGACCTATGCCATCGTCTTCGTGGTCCATTGGCCTTTATGGGCGTGGTCGCGGTGCGACGAGTTGCTTGTGTCGACGCAGCGCTGCTGGAGTGCTGCTCGCTTGAGAGCAACGGAAGTGTTCGCTACGACATCGTTTATAGAATTTGACCGACATCAAGGACTGAAATAGTGGCCTAGAGAAACATCCCTCGCCCAGGCTTACCCGCCGGTGACCGGTGCTGATTGACAAAGAATTTTCAAATTCAGATTTTTCCCATAGACCGCGTGACCGAGATCTTGCGAAAGTGGGCAGATCCATCTGTTCGTCGGCGGCGACGCGGTCGCCGCGCGCTCGCTACAGGCGCTCAACAAGCCGCTGCGGATCAAGGACCCGGTGGCGGCCGCGCAGCGGATGGCCGACGCCAATCTGCGGGCGCTACACAACGCGCGGATGCATGGCGTCGCGATCAAGGCAGGATTCGTGCTGGGGCATTTGGGGATGAACGAGGCGTTGCTGGAGGAAAACATCGAGAGCTACATCGCGTTTCTGAAGGCCGGGCGGGATGTGATCATCAGCGCTGACATCGAATTGCTGTCACCGGAACCGGGCTCGAAGGACTTTCGCTATCTGACCAATCCGGACGAGGCCGAAACGATGTCCGCTCAATTGGGTCTCGCGATCGGAAGCCGCGCGCTGCGGCAGGATGTGGCTGATCGTTACCGGAACGTCGATATCTTCGATCGCGAGGCCGCCATCGACGACTATATCGGTATGTTCATGCCCGAACTATCGAAGGCGCGGCTCGCCACTGCGCGAGACCGCGTGCGCGCCGAATGCGGCCGACTCGGCATCGTGATCGGAGACGATCTCTGATGTCGCCCGAGCAAGCGCTGTTCTTCGGCCTAACCTGCATCGGTTTCGGCTTCATCCCGGGGCCCGCCCTGCTGCAGACCGTATCGTTGACTCTTCAGCACGGACGGCGGGCCGGCTTCCTGTCCGCGCTCGGCATTCATCTCGGCGCCTTTTTCCAGATCTGCGTCGTCGCGCTCGGCGCGGTCGCGGTGCTGAAAACATCGCCGATGCTGTATCACGTGCTCAAGGTAGTCGGCGGCGCGTATCTGGTCTGCCTCGGTATCCAGCGCATCCGCGCGCCCATCGGGCAGGACGCCGCGATCAACGTGCCGCGTAACGTCGTGTCGTCGAGCGCGTTCATCGAGGCATCGAATCCAAAATCGGCGCTGTTCTATTTTTCGTTCCTACTTCAGTTCACCGATCCTGGCGCGTCGCTCGGGCTCGGTTGGCAGTTGTTCCTGCTCGGTGCGTGCGCGAACCTGCTGTTTTCCGCGGCCGACGTGTTCTGCATCCTGCTCGCGCATCCGTTGCGCGCCCGCGTGTCGCCTGGCAGCCAGGCGCTGAGGATCGGCCAGTTTCTCGCCGGCGCGCTGTTCGTCGTCCTGGGCGTGATCGCGGTCGTTGGCGAATAGCGCGGGAATGCCCGCACGAGGCAAAAAAACCGATGCCGAGACATCACGACGAATAGCCTCGCGCCGCCGAAGTGAGCCTAGAACGGTAAGGCCGACCGCTGCGCAACGTGCCGACGGCAGACATGCTGGGCGATAGCCAATGCTCGAGACGCATATGCAATTGGCGCGCCGCTTCGGCCGCAACCCACTGGCAGACCGCTTGCGTGGACGCCCGCGCGACGCGCTCGTCGTCGCGGAAAACGAACCGGACCTCAACCTCGTGATCGGCAACCCGCATATGGACATCGCATAGCTCGGCCCGCGCGTCGTGCATCCGCGCTCGCGCGCGTAATTCGGCGAAATAGTATTCGAGCCAGTGGGCCAAAAGAAATCCGTCGTCGCGATTCGCCACCGTGAAAGCCGCGCCGCACCACGCGCGCGCCTGTGGATTGCCTTCGTCGTATTCGGTTTCAGGCTGTGCCGCGGCGCCTTCGGGTTGCGGCCGGAGTAGCAACGACTGGGCACCCTGAACCTTCGACGACGGAGCCCGCAAGTCCCTCCATGGCGACGGGCCCAACTGCAGCTGATAAGCGCGCAATGCCAGCCATAGCAGGGCATGATCGTCCGCGCGTGACGGCTGCATCGTCAATTCGATCGCACCACCTTCCACGCGGGTCACGGTTCGCAGCACCACCCGCAATTCGCAAAGCGTCTTGGAATCGCCGACGAGCAGCGCCCGCCGCGGCAGTCCGATTGGCGGCATATCGGCCTCATCCTCAACGGGAACCGCCACAGTCAGTCCGTCCCGATCGAGCCGCAGAACCGGCATGGGTCGCGCAAGATCGGCGTAGCTCACGGCGATTCGCACCCATGAGGAAAAACAATCCACGGAAGCAGGGTAAGGCAGGGCGTAAATACTCGGCACAGGTTCTCCTTCGCTCGTTCAGGCGCAAACTTGCAGCGCGTGCCGAGCATTGCGGTGTCGCGCGATCAGCGCAGGATCGATACCGAGTGCGCCCAACGTTTGCGCGTCGAGATCGATCCAGCAGGCAACGACCATGCGCCCGTCGATTCGCTGTGCGGGTCCGGCCCGGTGAGCGTGAACGCCGATGCGGCGGAAGAGCCGCTCCATACTGAGGAACGTCACGCCGATCAACTGCCGGGCGCCAAGCTTCACGGCACATTCGACGACTGACGCGAGCATCGGCTGCACCGCCCAGGCAGCGCCTTGGTCGCCCAGCGGGTCGTCAAGCCCGCTCGCGGCAAAGCGCGACAACTCCCAAACGTCGGCAGCCGTGGGCGGCTCGGTGCCGTCGGCCAATAGGAAGGAGAACAGTTCCTGCAACAAATAAGGACGCGTAGTAGGCAACAATCTTGCACAACCGCAAATGCCGCCCGATTTGTCGCGGGCGACGACATAAACAGTGTCGTCGCGATCGTATTGGTCGCGTTCGGAGCCCTCATCGGCACACGGCAGGCTCCATCCCAATTGTTCGACGAAGATCCGGTGCCGGTAGTGCGCGAGCGCAGCATCGACATCTTCGGGAAGGCGCCCGTCATCGTGCACAGAAGTCCGCATTGAATTCCCTCGCTCGAGTTCCTAGATGGGCGCATTACAGCGCGCGCTCCGAGGGGCGGTAACTGTCAACGTTGACAGGAGTGCACGGGCGTATTCGAGCCTGCCGAAGCGTTGCTACGGCTCAGGGCACGTCGGGATAAGCAATAAAAGATTGAAATGGGCCGGCGATTTGCTTAT
>CAWIRZ010000031.1:0-214650 GCA_963838695.1 uncultured beta proteobacterium
ACAACAATCCCGGTCTCTTCCTGCAGCTCCCGAACTGCCGCGTCTTCGAAGGTTTCACCTTCTTCAACGCCACCCCCTGGGGTCGCCGAATAATCATTGCCTGTTAAACGGTCCCTGCTGTGAACGAAGCGAAACAGCAGCACATCATGTGAGGGGTTGAGAATCAGCAGTCTGGCAGATTTTCGGCGGCGCATTGAGACTCCTTACTAACTCTTCTTCGGTTTGTTGGGTGCGCCGCTCTTGTCCGGGCGCTCGTCGGCAAGGGAAGACACGGTTGCAATCGGTACGGCGCCGAGCGCAATCAACTTGTCACGCGCCTCCCGGTGATGCTCATAGAACTTCGCCCATTTGCTGAAGCCACCCAACTCGCCAACAGCGCGCAGCATGGCGAGGTGAGAAGCCGTCAACAATTGCACCGTGGCTTCCAGTTCTGCAATCCGGATGTCCTTGTCGGCAAGCGATGCGGCAGTGTCGGCGCCAGACCGTTTGGCAACACGACCACGCCAGCGTCGGTATTCCGTCTGGCGTTGCTGATACTCGGCAAGCAACTGGCTTCGCGATTCGCTGCGGGTGATGGACGATGCCGCTTTGATGGACGGATGCAACCGAGCAACAGCGCGCGCCGTGATGTCTTCATCATTGGCGAGCAGCGTTTCAAGAATCTCGCGCATCTCGTTATCATCGACTTGCGCCGTATCGTTGGGCTTAGTCATCAAGTACTCCACGTTGCGGCGGCAGCGACAGGTCGCGGCCATCAGGGAAGGGGCGTTCGCCCGCAGGCGTGGCCAGCAACGTGCGGACACCAACCAAGCGCTGCTCCGCATGTTCGAGCTGGTTCTTCCAGCCAACGCTGGTCGACGGCCTGGCCTTGATTTCCTCGACGGCAATTTTTAGCTTGCCCTCAAGTCGAATCAGGTTTTGCCGGTTCTCAGGTAAATCGGTTGCCGAGAGATGGCGGCAATCGTTAAAGCATTCGAGATGGTTAGGGCAGGGGTCAACCGTGAACGAACTCAAGCAATGGCCATATGGCGTGGCATGGAAGCCATCAGCTTCGACGCGCAGATACTCGTACGCGGCGGTGTCGCCCTCGGTCGCCTGGATGCGGCGAAACGCCTCCACGATAGGGCCGCTGGCTCGGCCGCCCTTAATGAGCTTGGCCACCGTGCTGGCTTTCTCGCCGAGCATAATCTCGATGTCCGGCGGAATTTCTATCTGGTCCAGTTCCTCGGCAAGACTGCGGTGGTCGTATTCGTAGCTTTGAGCGACACTGCGCCGATTGAAGCGCTTCGAGATGATGGTATCGGCTACGCCCAGCCGGAACAGTTCGGTGTTCTGGAGGTGGCGAAGCATGTGTGACTCGATTTTCAACGCCCGGTCTTCGTCCGTTTCGCCGTACTTTTCGAACAGTGACGGCAACTCCTTCGCGTCACCAAGTGCGTACCCAATGAACGAAGGGTCGGGCCGGTTAACCGCCATGTACCGCGTGATATCGCACAGTCCGTCGTTACGTTCCTCGGCAAGCGAACGCTTGGGCTGCAGGAACAGCAACTCCCACGGTTGAACCGAACCATCGGCGAGCGGCAGCGGGGTGGTGTCCGACACCTTCGTCGGCGTTGTCGAGCGAATGTGGTCTTCAAGCTCGCCGGCGCACAGATAGGTGTTTTGCCAATTCATGCGCTCCGTCACCCCGATAACGGTGCCGTCAGCACGTCTGAAGCGCAGTGCAATCTGCTCCGCGCGCATCTTGTCCAGCAATCGCTTGCCGAACTGATATACCGCCATATCGAGCGCCACAGGACCTGCCTGCTGTTTCGTCCGCTGATGCGAGTACAGTTCCGCCAGAACCGTGGGAGCGAAGTTTTCGCGGTAGCGCTCAATGAAGGGTTCCCGCTCTATATTCAGCCAGAACGGATTGCCCATGACGCGCGTGTAGAGTTCAGTGAAGGGAACGATGTCGTCAGCCGCATACCACGGGAGCACGCGCCCGGTCTCGCATTGAAGCTTCAGCGTCGCACGTAGCGGCTCCGTCAGCGTGGCAACATGGTCGAGCGTTTCGGTCAGCAACAACCGGAACATGTCCGGCACGGGCTGACTGTTTTCCCGCAAGATACGGCTATCTGAGTCCTCATCCTGCTGCTTTTCCGCAAAGTGCCGGACCATCAGCGATGTCGAGATACCTCCCGCTTCACCAGCTGGCCGCCCCTTTGAATCCAGGTACACCCGCTCCCGCTTCCAGTCGAGCGGCAACAGCGCAGCTTCGCCGGCGCGCATGCCGGTCACAATCATTGTGCGCCCAGCAGCGAACCGTAGGTCGTCGATGAACGTACGCGGCTTTTCGGTCATCACGATGCGCGTCAGTTCCCAGAATGCGCGACGCTCAGGCAAGCGCTCCGCGCGTTTGCGGGCATCGAGGTCAGCTCGCAGTTCGTCTTGAGACCAGATGTGCCGAGCCTTGATTGCGCTCTTCATCTTCATGCGAGGAACGGCGAGCGACGAGTACAGTTGGCCTGCATCACAGATGTGCTGGGCATCGAATACCACCTTGACGATGCCGGCGACCAAGTCCCCCAGTTTGCCCGTCGCCTGGACTGCTTTCCCGGTACGCACCGACAGACGCAGGTCATCAACCGTCAGTTGCCATGGCTCCTTGTCTATGCACGTGGCAATTACACGCAACGGACGTGCGATGCTCTGGGTCACATATCCCGTGGTGTTCCGCTTGAACAGCAACTGCTCGGCGACCGCAGCCTTGACCAGGTCCTGCCATGCGGCCGTCAACGGCTGCCGCATCCGCAGCGGCAGCCCCCGTTCGGCGCGCTCGGCGTTGACGATGGCTAGCACTTTGACGTCGAGCCCAAGGTCCCGCAGGTAATGGGTCGGAGGTGGCACGTCGCTAGCAATGGCGGTAAGGTTCCAGCCGATGCCGTCGCGTGCGGCACCAGTGTCGTCGAGGTCCATTTCCCACTGCAGGCCTTTTTCCTGAGCCAGCGCTTTTCCCAGTTCAACGTACGCGGAGTAGTGTGGGTTCATCGGCCCTCGCTTTCTAGTTCTTCAATGACGGTCTGTACCTCGGCGATGGTCCGCTGCAGTTGAAGGTAGGCAGGCGAACGAACATCCCCGCGAGAACTCCGTTCGAAGAACAGAACCACGTCACGCATTTCGGCAAGCACTCGCTCATGCATCGCTTTGTCGTGCAAAGGCATGAACTTCCGGCATCCGTAGCACGACGTGATGGGGTTGTAAGGGCAGGCAGGCTGACCGGATTCACAGCCGCCGATGCCGGCAATTGGAATTCCGTGAGGCACACCGGCAATCTGCTGCTCGCCTTTGAGTTGTGCAAGCTCTTCGGCGGAGATGAAGCGGTCGTGCGCGATTTTCGCCACGCGCCGATAAACGTCGGACGCGCCGAGCGCACGGTTCACCCGTTCCGCGTGAGTGGCCGACGTTGCAAAGTACACCAGTCCCGTTTGCACATGCGCGTGGCCCATGAATTCGGCCAGTTCCTCGTGGCTCGCACCTGCGTCAACAAGTCGCTGGGCCGCCGTATGTCGCAAATCGGTGGCCGTGCCGAGGTCATCGGACCCAATCAGTCTGCGCACCAACGCGGCGATGCGGATTCCTACCTCAGCAACTGATTGGACACCAAAGAAGCGAGCGGCACCGGCAGCTCCTTCGGCCTTGCGCCGCTCATTGAACGCAACGAACAGGGGAGCCCACTCGCGCTTGACTCGACGCGTAAGTGGCCGTCTCTTCGAGTCGCTTTGCTGCTTGGCCATGTGGAAGGTTAAGTGAACGGTCGGCGACTCATCCGGAGTGTCATGCCAGATGCGAACATTGCGCATGGGTAGCATCGCAATCTGGATTGGCCGCATGGCAAACTGATAGGCGCACAGCATCATTCCTGCGTCGCGGACTTCTTCGTTCGACGGAGCTGCGGTTGCCGACGACCCAAGGGCGGCAACCACTTCATCCAGGTGCCGCACGATTGCTGCCTCCTCGTCGACCGATAGAAAGACATCGCCGGAATGCACCCCTGCATGAGAGTCGCTTGCCGGACCCGGGAGGGAAGAGCGTATGAATTCGCCGTATGTCGGCGACCATCCGCAGAGCCTGTGGATGCACAGTAACCGCAGCAACGTCTTGCCGAACCGATACGCGTCCTGAGGTAGGTCGCGAGCTCGCATAATGGTCCATTCACGGCTCACCTTGTGGGGACCAGCGCCCATCAGCTTCTCGACCTCGGTCATGGAGAAGTGCATCGCGCCATTCGCCGCCTTGAACACAGACATGACATGAAGCCCTTCGCCGAGCAAATATAGGAAGAGCTGCTTTACCAGCATCGCGTACGCAGTCGGGTAACGACTCAAGTCAAGCCTGTGTGTTCGTCCGTATATCTGCAACTCAAAGACTTCGACTTTGTCGGGTGAGGCAATGGAACGCGTGACATCGTCGAACTCATCGTAGTACCGAATGAGGGGAGGAAGCGCGGGAAGTTCGGAAACCACGTGGGCCATGAGCTCACCACCGCCGGGAACAATATCCGCACCGCGTCGAGCAGGGGTTTGGCCCATTGTCACAGTCCCTTGGGGATGGCGCGCAACAATGCCACACGGTCATCGAAGCTATCATTCCACACATCGGCGAGTCGGTCTTCGAATACAGCCCGTGCGTAGCGCGAAGGCATTGCCGACTTCTTGGACCAGCCGAAGAAGGTTCTCATCTTTTGTAAGGCCTCATCCATCTGGTCGCCGTTCCCCAGCAACTGATGCAAACGCACAACGGCACATGTATGGCGCAAGTCATGCGGCGTGACCGAGTCCTTGTCGCAGCGGTCAATCAGTTCCTGGCGCGCAGCGGAGGGCAAGGCATGGGAAGCCTTGCGAAACGCTCTCGTCAGTGATTCAGTCGCCAACGGGTTATCAATGTACGAATTAAGCAGGAAGGGGTGACCGGGACGACCACGATAGTTTTCGACATAAGTTTGGACCAACTGCGCCGTCATCGGACTGACAGGAATCTGCCGTACGGAATGAACCGTTTTAATGCTTGGCCATGAGTACCTCGGGTCAATCGACTCGTCAGCGTCGTCGTCCTCGTACTCGCTTTGTTGCACATTGAGCCAATAGCGAAGCGCCTGCCGCTTCTTGTCAAGGCCGGATTTCACGCAGTCGGCGGGCAGCAGCAGCAATTCCCCACGTCTCAGTCCCTGGTGCAACATCAACCAGAACGCCACATAAACACGCCAACGCGTCTTCACATTCTTGAATGGATTATGGGGCGACTCAGGGTCCAGCAGTTCGTAGAGCGCCTCGACGACAGAGGACGGCAGTGAGCGAATGGTTTCGACCGGGTTGCTCTTGCGAACACGCAATTGACCGTACAACGTCGACAACCTGTGCAAGCGCGCCTCGATATCCCGTATCCGACCGTCCGGGACTCGAGCCCTGGATAGCCAGGTCAGCACATCGGTCACAAACCCGAGGCCCGCGTGCCAGCGCAACTCGTCGGCCCGGGTGGCTCTTGGGCGATTCCGAATCGCAACAAACCATGACTCCAGGACATCAGCTAGCGCCTGGTCATTCATGTCCGCCAGCGCATCGTCTAGGCCGTTGATGCCCAGAATTCCGTCCGCATGCCGGTACAGGTCCTCGACGTACCGGAGCGCGCCGGCTTGCGTGGATTCGGCCAGATGCCCCATGGAAACCAGCAACCACACGTTGGCCCAATATCGCGGGACAGCCGAGTCACCGACGAGCGTCGCGCTACGCAGGCGGCCAGGAACAAGCGCATCCGTGAGTTGCAGGAAAGTCATGAGTCGCGCAACAGTAAAAGGTGCCAAACCATACACGACTGTTGCTCGAACTACGGCGGATGAGCCTACAAAACGCAACGCTTAGAAAGGTACCTCTGACGTTGATAATTCATGTTATGTCAAATCGTATTCGTGGCGCGCCAGCCGCGTCTCGCCGTGCGATGCGCGCCTCGCGACCATCGTCGCTATTCCGTTGCCGCGCCCCAGGGCCGGAATGTCTGATCTCTCCGCCCGGAGCCGACGTGCTTGCTCGACGCGTCACTTCCGAGCGTCGTCGCACAGATACACCGTAAGGTCCATCTTGGGGACGACGATCGACATCCCGTGCAAGATCTCAACCGCGAATCCGCGGTGGTACGTGTAATGATTGACGACGTGCAAAAACATTTCGTTCTGCGTCATTGCACCTTCGCTGCCGTCCAAGAATCGAAACTCAATCCGCTCATCCTGCTCGCGATCGTCGATACCATCAATCCATGCCACGTACCACGCGTCGAGTTCGCGTTGCAAGGCATACAACTCGTCGAATGTCGTCGTATCCGGTACCTGACGGACGGTAAACTCGTGAGCGCGCCGCTCCAGATGCGCCTGAAAAATCGCCCCGACGGCATAGCTGTGTCCGAGCGTGCGCAAAAGGCTACCTAACAGGCTTTCCCGGGGCGCAACGACTGCCGCCTCAGGCAAATCTGCCACTACGCCAAACATCACTTCGTTCGCCCATTGAGTGTACCGGGCGAGCATTTTCTCGTTGTTCGATGCCATCGTTGCCTCGTGAAAAATGTGATTCACCATGCAGTCGGAAAACGATATTGCCGACCACCGGCATGGTAAATTCGCTCGCCTCGTTCCGCTTTCGCGATCGGGCCAACCTCACCATAGTTCGGGCCATGCCACCCGCCAATCTAGCGAGTTATCAAGAAGTCCCTCGGGACGTCATAGCGACAGAACGTTTCTTTCCCTCGGGCTTTATTTTTCCCGACCACACGCACGCGCGCGGCCAGTTCGCTTTCGCAGCCGAAGGCGCTATAACGGTGGTGACGGCGCACGGCAATTGGATCGTTCCGCCCCAGTGCGGCGTCTGGCTCCCCGCGAACGCTTCACATGAAATGGAGATGAGCGGCCAAGTACGCATGCTCAACGCCTTCGTGCACGCGCAAGGCGAACAGGCCAGCCAGTTACCGCGTCGCTGTCACGTGCTGAGTACATCGCCCCTGCTCAGACACTTGATCTGCGAAGCCGTACGACAACCGGCGTTGTATGCTCCCGGCACCCGTGCGGCGCGAATCATGGCTCTGCTCATCGACGAAATCGCCGCCATGCCGCCCCTGGCGCTTAACGCGCCGTTGCCCAACGAGCCTCGCTTGGCGGCGCTTTGCCGAGCCATGCTCCTTACCCCCTCCGTCACCTTCGGTGTAGACGAAGCCGCAAGCCGCGTCGGGCTCAGTCGCCGCAGTTTCACTCGATTCTTCCGCAACCAACTAGGCGTAAGTTTTGGCGCTTGGCGCGAGCAAGCGTGTCTGTTGAGCGCCATCGCTCGGCTGGCCCGGGGCGATTCAATCACGCGCGTAGCGTTCGATCTCGGCTATAGCAGTCCCGCTGCTTTTTCAAGTATGTTCAAGCGCGTTGTCGGCGTAACCCCGCATCGGTATCTAGGCTCCGACGGGGTTCACCAGTCCGACGGCAACTAGATCCCAATCTGGTCCCCTAGCCTGTTTCGTTTCGCCGCACGGCGAACGTTTCCGTTTGCCCGGCTTGCCGATTTCTGGCATTCGCCCCACTCAGCCAACCCGAGCACCTTCAGAAGTGGCGCAATCCGCAATGCGGCCCGCACCATCGTTTCACTTCCTGCTCGGCTCTACCGCATTTCGACTCTCCTGCAGATAGCCGTCCGGACAAGGATCGTTGATTATCACTATCTACATGGATAGGCGCACGTACCTATGATATTCCGTTTGGGAAAGTCATAAGAGGCGTCGACGGATACGCGCCGATGTCAATCTGGTTTAATTTCCTCGTACTACCAGCCCTGTCAAATCTAACAGTATGCAAACCACACAAATTATTATCGGATTCGCGCTGTCGCCCAAGGTCTGGGCGCCTCTGCGCCGGTGTACAAGGATTTTCGCCAACCCGATGTGGCCCAATAATCGATTCGATCGTCGAATCTGTTGACGTATGAGTAATTGCGGCGATAATGCAGGTCGTTTCCAATCTGTCATGCCAACATGTCTGAAAAACGCAAGCAGATCATCAATGCTGCTACTCGTCTATTCGGTCTCTACGGATATCACAGTGTGGGGATCGATTGGGTTATCGCAGAAGCTCACGTCACCAAGACTACGATGTACCGTCATTTTCCTTTGAAGACGGATCTGATCGTCGAAGTGCTGCATCAGCATGCGCAGGCGTGCGCCGCCTCGCTGGAAGAGGCGCTTTCGCAGCAACACTTGCCGCTCGAGCGGATCAGAAAGGTATTTGAATGGCACCATGAATGGTTCAACGCGGAAAGCTTCACCGGATGCATGTTCGCGCATGCCGCCGCCGAGTTTCCCTCCAAGGGATACCCGATTCATACCGCTGCAGCCGATCAAAAGGCCGCCTTGATTGCGCGCATCGAGCGCATCTTGGCCGATCTGATGGATATCGCCGAAGCGCGCGCCTTGGCACCCGTGCTCGTCATGTTGCTCGACGGCGCCACGCTTTCCGTCCAGGTTTCGAGCCGAACGAACGCGGCGACCGAAGCGTGGGTCGTGGCGCGCGAAATCATTCTGGCCCGTTCGAACAAGCAGCTTGCGCCGCCGGCACTCAGGTCCACACTGCGAAACCCGCCCTCCTCGTTCCCGTCCACCGCCTAGAATGAATTGAACGAGCCCTGTTTGGGCTCCCCCTTGCGAGGTCGCCATGCTTCAATTGCTGACAGTGCCCCTCTCGAACCCGGACAATCTCAACCTCATCTTGGGCCAAGCCCATTTCATCAAATCCGTAGAAGACATCCACGAAGCGTTGTTTGAAGCAGTACCGGGCATTCAGTTCGGCTTGGCGTTTTGCGAAGCGTCGGGAAAGCGCCTCGTGCGGCAATCGGGTACCGATACGGCGCTGACCGAGTTGGCTTGCCGGAACGCACAAGCTGTCGGGGCGGGCCACAGCTTTATCGTATTTCTCGGCCAGGGTTATTTCCCGATCAACGTGCTGCCCAAAATTCGCGATGTGCCCGAGGTATGCCGTATCTTTTGCGCGACCTCCAATCCAACGGAGGTCGTGGTGGCCGAAACCGGCCAGGGGCGCAGCATTCTAGGCGTGGTCGACGGTTTTCCCCCGCGCGGCATCGAAAACGATGCGGAGATCGCCGCGCGCAAGGCGCTATTGCGTGAGTTCGGATACAAGGCATAAGCGGCGAGGGCAAGCGATCGAATGAAACCGCAAGATGCCGTGCGTAGTCGCACGCATCGCGGCGCACAATTCGGTCATTGCACGATGTATCACCTGCCCGGAGCGTACGCTGAGCATGCCTGCCCCTATCCGAAACCAAGCAGCCGCCAACGATTTGAGCGATGCTCTCGGCATCCATGCTGTCGACGCTGCGCTTGCACAAGCTAGTGCCATCGACTGGCGTGGAGTCGAAACGGCGCTCGATGCGCGAGGGTACGGCGTCGTTCCCGCGCTGTTAGAACCGGCTGCGTGTCGCGCGCTGGCGGCGCTTTACGATGCTGAAGCGCTTTATCGCAGCCGTGTCGTCATGGGCCGGCATAGCTTCGGACAAGGCGAGTACCGATATTTCGCCTATCCTCTTCCGGCACTTATTGCCGCGCTGCGCTCGGCTCTCTATCCCTGCCTCGCGCCGATCGCAAATCGCTGGAATCGGACGATGGCGATCGATACGCGCTACCCGAAGACGCATGAAGCGTTCATCGAGCGCTGCCATGCCGCGGGTCAACAGCGTCCCACGCCGCTGATTCTTCAATATCGCCGAGACGACTATAACTGTCTGCACCAGGACCTGTACGGAGAGCACGTTTTCCCGATCCAAGTGGCGATTTTGCTGTCGCAGCCGGGCCGCGACTTCACGGGCGGTGAGTTCGTCTTGACCGAACAACGGCCCCGCATGCAATCGCGCGCCGAAGTCGTCCCACTCGAGCAAGGCGATGCCGTCATCTTCGCGGTGAGCCATCGGCCCGTACAAGGTACGCGCGGTGTCTATCGCGTCAATTTGCGCCACGGCGTGAGTCGCGTACGATCGGGCCTCCGTCACACGGTGGGCATCATCTTTCATGACGCGCTCTAATGGGCGGCAGGCCGAGCATCGCATTGGCCCAGTCAACAAGGGTCGGAACGCGATAAGCGATTCGATGCGAATCAAACGTGAATCGCCCCAACCGCTTTTGACGTTCACCAGGAAGTGATGTCGGGCAACGCTGAGCGTTCTAGAATAAAGCTGGCACAACGTTCGTTGGCAGGCTGCCTTTGAGTATGCTGTTGGTGACTGTGTATCGGCCGGCGTCGTTGGTCGTTTAAATCGCTTAGGCACCGGTATGCATGCCCTTTTCAAAGACCGGCAGGAAGCGGGTCGCATGCTCGCCGAGCGCTTGCGAGGCGAAGCGGGCACGAATGCGCTCGCGCTGGCGCTCCCGCGTGGCGGCGTTCCCGTCGCGTTCGAAGTCGCGATGGCGCTGGATGCCGAACTTGACGTGCTGCCCGTGCGCAAGATCGGCGTGCCGAGCCAAAAGGAGCTGGCGATGGGGGCAGTGGCCCCGGGTGGCGCGCTATATATCGAGCGGGAGACGATGCGGGCCGCACAGGTGCCGCAGGCGCAATTCGACGAAGTCCTGGCACATGAGCGCGCGGAACTGACTCGGCGCGAAGTGCTTTATCGAGGCGATCGCGCGGAGGTAGCGGTCGAAGCCCGCACCGTCTTACTCATTGACGACGGCATTGCCACCGGCGCGACCATGAAAGCCGCGATCATGGCCTTGCGCACTCGCCGCCCGGCGCGAATCGTCGCAGCCCTGCCCGTCGCGCCGGCCGGCACCGAAAGGCAATTCGCAGATGTCGCCGATACGTTCGTATGCATCGACCAGCCCACGCTGTTCTTCAGCGTGGGCCAGTACTACGAGGATTTCGAACAAGTGACCGACGAAGAGGTGCGCACCCTACTTCAGCGCGCATGGCGTCGCGAGCGGCGATGAGCGCGGCCACCCTCGCCGCGCTCATCGTGTCATGGCCTTCGGCGTTTTGTGCTACAGCCTCAGTGCCGGTGGCGTATAACGGCAGTCGTAGCGCTTCCTGACCGTACCGTTCTCGTCGACGCTTTCTAGATAAACATCGAATTGCCAGAGCCGCGCCATGTGCTTGAGCACTTCTTCACTGTCGCCGGCCAAGTGCCGGTTGTCGCTCATGAAGTGACGCAGCGTGAGGCTCCGGTCTCCTCGCGAATTGACTGACCAAACCTGGATATTCGGCTCTCGATGATGCATGTCGTACTGCCGCGACAGCGACTGACGCACGTGTTGATACCCGCTATCGTCGTGGATCGCCGACACCTCGAGCGCATCGCGCGTATCGTCGTCGAGCACGGAGAATAGGCGCATATCGCGAATCAGATGCGGCGACAGATATTGCGCGATAAAGCTCTCGTCCTTGAAATTGCGCATCGCGTAGTGCATGGTTTGCAGCCAAGACGAGCCCGCGATATCGGGGAACCAGCGGCGATCTTCCTCGGTCGGCGCTTCGCAGATGCGGCGGATATCGCTCATCATCGAAAAGCCCAGCGCATACGGATTCATGCCGCTGTAGTACGGTTTCGTCACGGGCGGCTGATAGATCACGTTGCTGTGCGAGTGCAGAAACTCCATCATGAAGCCGTCTTCGAGCAGCCCCTGGTTATAGAGCGTATTGAGCAGCGTGTAGTGCCAGAACGTTGCCCAGCCCTCGTTCATCACTTGCGTTTGCCGTTGCGGATAGAAGTACTGGCCGATCTTGCGCACGATGCGGATCACTTCGCGCTCCCACGGCTCCAGGAGCGGCGCATTCTTTTCCGCGAAATAGAGCAGGTTTTCTTGCGGCTCGGGCGGAAAGCGCTCCTCTTCTTCCTCGGCGAACGGCGTGTGGTGCGAGGGCAGCGTGCGCCATAGCTCGTTCACCTGCGATTGCAGATACGCCTCGCGCTCGCGACGCAGCGCGGCTTCCTTGGCCAACGACAGCTTTTGCGGCCGCTTGTACCGATCGACGCCGTAATTCATCAGCGCATGGCACGAGTCGAGCAACTCTTCCACGCGATCCATGCCATAGCGCTCCTCGCATTCGGCGATGTAGTTCTTGCCGTACACGAGGTAATCGACGATCGCATGCGCATCGGTCCAGAGCCGGAACAGGTAGTTGCCCTTGAAGAACGAGTTGTGCCCGTACGCGGCATGCGCGATTACGAGCGCTTGCATCGTCATCGTGTTCTCTTCCATCAAATACGCGATGCAAGGATTCGAATTGATGACGATTTCGTAGGCGAGCCCCATTTGGCCACGCCGGTAGCTTTTTTCCGTCGATAGGAAATGCTTGCCGAACGACCAATGCCGATAGTTGACGGGCATGCCGACGGACGCATAGGCGTCCATCATCTGCTCGGCGCTGATGAGTTCGAGCTGGATCGGGTAGACGTCGAGTTCGTATTGCTCGGCAACTCGTGCGATGTGCGTGTCGTACTCTTCGATCAGTTCGAAGGTCCAATCGGACGGCCACGGCAACGGTCTGCGGTCGGCGATGTTCATACGGTGTTCCCTTTGCGCCACCACGGGGGCAACGGCTTCGGTCTGGCCTTGCGTTTCGGTGTCGGCTGGCTCGGGCTTGGCGCCGTGCTGCTTGGAGCGCGCGTCCGGCTCGTGTGCACCCGTCTTCCGGCGCTCCGGCTGGTAGCCGCGCGACTCGTTATGCAAATGCTTAGTAGTCATGAGGCCGCCACTTGCTTTTCGAACAACTCCCGGAAAACGGGGTAGATATCGGCTGCGCCATCCACCTTCTTCATCGCCAGATGGGGTTCCATCATGGCGAGCTGCGCATACTCGAGCCACAAGTTCTGCTCTTCGGGCGCGACTTGAATATAGGCGAAGTACCGCACCTTTGTCAGGATGTCGTCCTGCAAGATACGGCGACACTTCGGCGAATCGTCGGTCCAGTTGTCGCCGTCCGACGCTTGAGCCCCGTAAATGTTCCATTCAGTGGGCGAATAGCGCTCGTTCTGAATCTTGCGCATGAGTTCCAGTGCGCTCGACACCACCGTCCCGCCGCTTTCCGTCGAATGAAAGAAGGTTTCTTCGTCCACTTCTTCGGCCCGCGTATGGTGGCGGATGAAGACGACATCGATCTTTTCGTAGTTCCGCTTCAGGAACAGATATAGAAGAATGAAAAAGCGTTTGGCCAGATCCTTGCGCTGCTCGTCCATCGAGCCCGATACGTCCATCAAGCAAAACATGACCGCTTGACTCGACGGCTGCGGTTGCTTGACGCGGTTGATGTAGCGCAAATCGAACGGATCGATGAACGGAATGCGCCAGATGCGACCGCGCAAATGATGCAATTCTTCCTCGAGCCGCTTCAATTCGTCGCCGTGATCGCCGGGCTCGCACGACAGCGCTTCGTATTGGCGCTCGAGTTCGTGCAGCTGGTTCACGAGCGGCGCCCCGAGTGCGATCCGCCGGCCCAGTGCGCTGCGCAGCGAACGCACCACGTCGATATTGTTCGGCGTGCCCTCAGCTGCCCAGCCTGCGCGAATGTTCTTCCAAGTCGGCACGGCCAGCAGGTGCGTCTTTACGAGGCGCGGCAGTTCGAGATCGTCGAAGAAATACTGCATGAACTCGTCGCGGCTCAGCTCGAAGACGAAATCGTCCTGCCCTTCGCCCTCGTTGCTCGCCTGGCTTCCGCCGCCGCCACCGCCGCCGTTCGGGCGAGGGATCTTATCGCCGCGCACGTAATCCGCATTGCCAGGGTGAACGAGTTCGCGCCGCCCATTGGGGCCGTGACGAAACTGCGGCTCGGCGATGTCCTTGCGAGGAATCGTGATGCTCTGAGTGCTTTGGATATCCTTGATGCTGCGATCGCGCACCGCCTCTGAGACGGCGCGCCGAATGTAATTTTTTACGCGACGCAGAAAGCGCTCGCGATTCGCAATGCTCTTGTTCTTGCCTGCCAGCCTGCGGTCGATGATTTGGTGAAGCACATCCAGTCTCCCGCTTGAGTTGCCGAAAGCGACTCGACGAGCCTCGGCGCAGGCACCCTGCCCACGCACCGCGCGTCGCTTGCGGCGTACAGCGCTACGTTAAAGCTCGCGGGCAGCGAACCCGCGAGCACGTCGCATCTACCAATACCACTACCTCGACGACTACGACTACCGATTGCTCGGCCGCCGCTACGACGACTTGCGCACGCGCAGGTACCAGTCGCACAGCAAGCGCACTTGCTTCGGCGTATAGCCCTTCGCGACCATGCGGTTGACGAAGTCTTCATGCTTGCGCTGCTCTTCAGCCGAACCCTTGGCGTTGAACGAAACGACGGGCAGTAGTTCCTCCGTATTCGAGAACATCTTCTTTTCGATGACGACGCGCAGTTTCTCGTAGCTGATCCAGGCCGGGTTCTTGCCGCCGTTGGCGGCCCGGGCGCGCAGCACGAAGTTCACGATCTCGTTGCGGAAATCCTTCGGGTTGCTGATGCCCGCCGGCTTCTCGATCTTTTCCAGTTCGGCGTTCAGCGCGGCGCGGTCGAAGCTCTCGCCCGTGTCGTGATCGCGGAACTCCTGGTCCTGTATCCAGAAATCGGCATACGTGACGTAGCGGTCGAAAATGTTCTGGCCGTACTCGGAATACGACTCGAGGTAAGCGGTTTGTATCTCCTTACCGATGAACTCGGCGTAGCGCGAAGCCAACAGATCCTTCACGAACGACAGATATTTCTGCTCCGTCTCCGGTGGGAACTGTTCGCGTTCGATCTGCTGCTCGAGCACGTACATCAAGTGAACGGGGTTCGCCGCCACTTCGCTTGTATCGAAGTTGAACACCCGCGACAAAATCTTGAAGGCGAACCGCGTCGACACGCCGGTCATCCCTTCGTCGACACCGGCGAAATCGCGATACTCCTGATAAGACTTGGCCTTGGGATCGGTGTCTTTCAGGTTCTCGCCGTCGTACACCTGCATCTTCGAGAAGAGATTCGAATTCTCAGGCTCTTGCAAACGCGTGAGCGCGGAGAACTGAGCCATCATCTTCAGCGTCCCCGGTGCGCACACGGCCTGCGCGAGAGACGAGTTGCGGATCAACTTTTCGTAGATCTTGATCTCTTCCGATACGCGCAAGCAATACGGCACCTTGACCACGAAGATCCGGTCGAGCAACGCTTCGTTGTTGCGGTTGTTGCGGAACGCCTTCCATTCCGATTCGTTCGAGTGGGCGAGGATGATGCCGTCGAACGGAATCGCGCCGAACCCTTCCGTACCTTTGAAGTTGCCTTCTTGCGTTGCGGTGAGCAGCGGGTGCAGCACCTTGATCGGCGCCTTGAACATTTCGACGAACTCGAGCAGGCCCTGATTCGCTAGGCACAAGCCGCCCGAATAGCTGTAGGCGTCGGCATCGTCTTGCGCATACTGCTCGAGCTTGCGAATGTCCACTTTACCGACGAGCGAAGAGATGTCCTGATTGTTCTCGTCGCCCGGCTCCGTCTTGGCGATACCGATTTGCCGCAAGATGGACGGGTAGCGGCTCACCACACGGAACTTGCGGATGTCGCCGTTGTATTCATGCAGACGCTTGACGGCCCACGGGCTCAGGATGCTTTTCAGATAGCGGCGTGGAATGCCGTACTGTTCCTCGAGGATCGGGCCGTCTTCGTCGTAATCGAAGAGCCCGAGCGGCGATTCGTTGACCGGCGAACCCTTGAGCGAATAGAACGGCACGCGCTCCATCAACTGCTTGAGCCGTTCGGCGATCGACGACTTGCCGCCGCCGACGGGACCGAGCAAATAGAGAATTTGCTTTTTCTCTTCGAGCCCTTGCGCGGCATGACGGAAGTACGCGACCACCTGCTCGATCACGTCCTCCATGCCGTAGAACTCTCGGAACGCGGGGTAAACTCTTGATGACCTTGTTCGCGAAGATCCGCGACAAGCGGGGTTCGTGCCGCGTGTCGACCTGCTCTGGCTCCCCGATGGCCGTCAACATGCGTTCGCTGGCCGTCGCGTATGCGGCGGGATTGTCTTTGCAGAGCGCGAGATACTCTTCGAGCGAGAGTTCTTCCTCCCGGGTTTTCTCGAAGCGGTTCGCGAAGCTGCTGTAAATATCCATGCTACCTCCTCGCCTATGTCTGCGGACGATGTCGTCGACTTGGTGGCTATACCGAAACGACCTCGCTCGAATTCATCCTAAACCCTTTTAAATTATTTTTCACGACCTACGTGGACCTAACCTTCTACATGTGTGCCCTAGCTTGGAGATGCGCGCACACTCGCTTACAATCTTCATCCTGTTTCTGTTCTTGCTGCCGCTCCGTCGGCACCATACTGAAGCGCCCGGCAGCGTGAATCGATCCGCTGGGTTGCTCGCCGCTACCGCAGCGGTCAACCGTAAACCAATCGGGCGCGCAGCGCGCGTTTCGACGATACGGGGGAATTCGCCAACGCAGCAACGCGGCCTGGGTTCTCACATATCGGCATCCGTTCTCATCGTCGCGCGCGACGTCTTTGGGCAACAACGCAGTTGCCAGTGCGCGGCTCCCTCCTCCCCGCAAACGGCCTCAGCGATCGTGGCGGGGCCGCAGACCGTCCTCGCCCCATTGCACGTGGGATGCCTGCTCCGCGACAACGCGGCCGCTTAGCGCCTGCTAGGCGCCTGCTAAGCGCAGCTTCCCGCGCTTGATCCGTACTTGATCTGCGTACTTGATCTATATACGCGCTGGCCGCCACGCTCGATGACGGATGTACGCATCGGTTACAACTTGTTTTGGCCGTCCGAGCGAGCGTCGAAGGACGAACCGTGACAAAGCACCGTTCACAACGACGAGCGGCGCTCGTCGCTCTTTTGGGGGACAGGGGATCGTGCGTGCAGGTCCGGGCGCTTCGCAACGGAAGCGCCCGAGGGGGTAGCGTCCCGAGCGGGACGCGGAGGCGGTATGGTGCGGCCGGTGGAGCTGCGTTCGTTAGAACGTTTCCCAGTGGTCCGACTGCCCGGCGGACGATGCACTCGCCGCGGCAACGTTACGGGCCGGCGCGGCAGTCGAAGCAGCACTTGGCGCGGGAGCCGCACGCTGCGCGAGCACAGCCGGTTTCGCTTCGTGACGAACAGGCGCACGTGCCGCCTCGGCCGTCGCCGGTCTGGCTGGGAATGCCGTTCCCGCAGCGGGCTGCGCTCGCGGTGTGCTCGCGGGCGCCGGACGTTTGGGAGCGGAAGTGGATAACGCGCGCGCGGCGGGCGCCGATTTAGCGCTCGCCTTGGAGGTGACGGGGCTACGCGTCGATGACGGCTGCAACCCGCCGAGGCGCCCCGCGCTGCCCTCGTCGACGAGCTGAAATACGCTGACAGCCGCGCGCAAGCGCTCGGCTTGCTCTTGTAGCGATTGCGCGGCCGCGGACGCCTCTTCCACGAGCGCGGCATTTTGCTGCGTCACTTCGTCCATCTGCGATATGGTTCGGGCCACATCGCCGATGCCGCTGCTCTGCTCTTCCGACGCCGCGGCGATTTCGCCCATGATGTCGGTCACGCGCCGCACGGCAGCGATGATCTCCTCCATCGTGCGCCCGGCTTCGCCCACGAGCGCCGACCCCGAACGCACGCGTTCGACCGACGTATCGATCAGCGCTTTGATTTCCTTCGCCGCGCCCGACGAGCGTTGCGCCAGCCCGCGCACTTCACCGGCGACGACCGCAAAGCCGCGCCCTTGCTCGCCGGCGCGTGCGGCCTCGACGGCGGCGTTCAGCGCGAGAATGTTGGTTTGGAACGCGATGCCTTCGATGATCGTGATGATGTCCGAGATCTTCGTGGAGCTATCGTTGATCTCGCCCATCGTGCCGACCACTTGGCCGACGACCTCGTTGCCCTTGTTGGCGATCTCCGAGGCGTTCGCGGCCAGCGCACTCGCCTGGCGGGCGTTGTCGGCGTTTTGCCGCACGGTGCCCGTCAGTTGATCCATGCTCGAGGTCGTTTCCTGCAAAGAGGCGGCTTGCTCTTCGGTGCGCGCCGACAAGTCGAGGTTGCCGGCGGCGATCTGCTTCGTCGCGGTGGCAATCGATTCGCTGCCGCTGCGCACCGTTCGCACCGTATCGGTCAAGCTGCGTTGCATTTGGGCCAGCCCTTCGAGCAGGAGGCCCATTTCGTCGCGCGTGCGCACGACGATCGGCCGGCGCAGATCGCCCGACGCGATCGCCTCGAAATAGGCCAACGCTTCAGCCAGCGGGCCGGCGATCGCGGCGCGCAGATTCAGATAGGCCAGCAGCGCTGCCAAAAGCGCAGCCGCAAGCATAACGATCGTCACAGTGCGGAACGTGTTGTAGCTCGCTTGCGAAGTCTCGAAACCGGCCTTCGATTGCAAAAACTGAAACTTATTCAACGTATCGTCGCTTTTGGACAGCGCGACGAACGCCGTTTGCAGGTCGTCGGCGGTGCTGAGAATCTTGTCGTGATCGTTCGCGGTGATGGCATCGCTGTACGCCGATACGACCGATCGCAGCGCCTCGCGTTTCGCGGCCACGTCTTGCGCGAGCTTGTCTTCGTCGGCACCGCGGGGCACGTCTAAGTACTTTTTCCACCAGTCGTCCGACGTCGAACGCAGTACCGCGGCACGGTCGAAGTTCTTCTTGGTCTCTTCGCCCTGTCCCGCATGCATGGCCGCGCGATCCAGCGCGAGGCGCTCGCGCGCCGCGTAGGCTTCGGCCATGCCGATCGCTACCGCACTCGGCATTTGGTTCTGATAGATATCCCGCGTCGCGCTGCTTGCCTTGCCCATCCCCGACAAGCCGAGTGCGCCGAGCGCCAGCAACAGCGCGGATAAAAACGCCATCGCCAAGCCGATGCGCGTCTTGATCGTCATACCGTTTTTCAACATTCGAAGTCCTTCCTCTTGGAACCGGGTTCGTGCGCGCCGTTCGCCGCGCCTTCGCTGCGCAAGGCTGTGCCTTACACCTCGCGTTAACGGCTGGGTTCCGGAAGGACTTGAGAATAACTATTAATGCGATGAATGAGCTTGCAACAATCTATAGACAAAAACTATGCGGCGGGGCGATGCCGTACCGCTGGCCCCACCACCATCAGGCGCATAAGGCCGAGTCCATCGGCCCGGCGAACACAGCTGTCGATTCGCGCAGCACGAGCCGTGGCGTGATGACACGGCGTCGCGCCGGCCCGCTCACCACGCCGCTGATCCGCTCGATCAGCATCTGTGCCGCGGCCTCGCCGAGCGCGCGCACCGACTGCCCAACCGTCGACAGCGCGGGGTACGTATAACTGCTGAGTTCGATGTCGTCGAAACCGATGATCGAGCAATGGTGCGGGACGCGAATACCGCGTTCGGCGGCGACGCGCAGCGCACCGATGCCCATCATGTCGTTGCAGGCGAAGATGGCCGTGGGCCGGACGGTGTCGAAGAGCTGCCCAGCCGCTTCCTGTCCGCCCCCGCCCGAAAAATCGCTTTCGACGATTGCGCTCGGTTCGATGTCGATGCCCCGCTCGGCCATGGCACGGATGAATCCGTGCACGCGCATGGCGCTGACGGCCGTCACGACGGGGCCGGTGATGCAGCCGATGCGTACGTGGCCGAGTTCCAGCAGGTGCCGCGTGGCGAGATAGGCGCCGCGTTCGTGATCGATCTGAACGAGATCGGCGGCCAGCCCCTCGATGTTGCGATCGACCACGACGAGCGGTTCGCGCGTGTCGGTTAGGCTTTTCGCCAGCACGGCGTCGTCGCCGGCCGAGGCGATGATCAGGCCGTCGATGCGTTTTTCCTGCAGGATCCGCAAGTAGCTGCGCTGTTTCGCGGGATCGTCGTCGGAATTGCAAAAGAACATGCAATAGCCTTGGCGCGCACAGCCGTCTTCGATCCCGCGCGCGAGTTCCGCGAAATACGGGTTCGTGCTGTTGGGCACGACCAGCCCTATGGTTGCTGTCGTGCGCGCCTTCAGTGATCGCGCCACCGCCGACGGCACGTAGTTGAGCTGGGTGATTGCTCGCTCGACTTTCGCACGCACGTCGGCCGACACCGGACGGGTGTTGTTCACCACGTGCGATACGGTGGTGAACGACACGCCGGCCATGGCCGCCACATCTTTGATCGTCGCCATTACCGATTCTCTCTCGCTTGTTTTTCTCTTGCCGGCCCGGCGGACCTGGCATGTACTCCGTACTATCACTTCGAGCAGCGATCCGCCGCGATTCCCCGCGCGACGGATCGGACGTCCTCCCCAACACTCACTCGACTCCGCTCGCACCGGCCACGTGCTTCGCTTCGTCGGTTCAGGGCGGGACGGACGTTCGGCGCATTGTCAAGCACGGCGGATTGCCCATAGGGCCACCCGCCGGGTCGTTCGTGAGGGACTCCTTGCAGCTTGCGCGTGACCGACCGGTGAAGTCGGGGCGGCCGGACCCGCAGCCTTCGCGCCGGCATACCGCCATGACGCTTATATCGGAGGATAACGGCAGTGTCGCGCCCTTTCTTGAGCGCGCCGTTTAGCCCGAGCGCAAGCGCGCTCCGCCTTTACATGGCTCGGAGGTCACTTCGACGCCTTCGTGACCAGGTCGACGGGCGTCTCGACCGCCTGCGACAAATCCGCTTGCTTCTTGTGCTCCTCGATCGCCTTCAGCGCCGTGTCGATGCCGAATACGGCTTGCTTCGCGGCGTACTGGTTGGCCGTGGCGAGCACGCGGCCGTCCTTGAGCATGGGCTTGATCGCATCGATGTCGTCGTAGCCGACCACGTACACCTTCCCTTGCTTGCCGGCCGCGCGGACGGCCGAGACGGCACCGATCGCCATATTGTCGTTGCCGCACAGCAGCGCTTTGATGTTCGGATATTGATTCAACATGGCGGACGCGATCGCGTTGCCCTTGTCGATCTCCCATTCGCCGGATTGGACCGAGTCGATTTTAGCGTGTGCCTTGGCCATCGCATCTTTGAAGCCGGCGGTGCGTTGCTGCGCGTTGGTGGTCGTGGATACGCCTTCGATGATGCCCACTTCGTCGCCCGCTTTCAGCTTCTTGGCCAGATAATCGCCTACTTTTTCCGCGCCCTTGCGGTTGTCCGGACCGACGAACGGGACGTTCAGGTTCTTGGATTGCAGTACGTCGGTGTCGAGCCGATTGTCGATATTGACGACGATAATGCCGGCATCGACGGCCTTCTTCACGACCGGGACCAGCGCCTTCGAATCGGCCGGCGCCAGCACGATCGCATCCACATGGGTGTCGATCATTTGTTCAACGATATTGATTTGCGCGGCCGTATCGGTTTCGTTTTTGATGCCGTTGGTGATCAGGCTGAACTTCGCCGCGTTGTGCGCTTGATAATCCTTCGCGCCGTTTTCCATCGTCAGAAAGAACTCGTTCGCCAGCGATTTCATGACCAGGGCGACTTTGGGCTTCTTCGCGCTCTGCGCAAA
This sequence comes from uncultured beta proteobacterium, assembly GCA_963838695.1. Taxonomy (GTDB): domain Bacteria; phylum Pseudomonadota; class Gammaproteobacteria; order Burkholderiales; family Burkholderiaceae; genus Trinickia. The sequence continues at coordinate 21,426 of CAWIRZ010000031.1, forward strand.
CGCTTCGGTCCCGGTCAGGGGCGCGAGGACTGTGCAAGCCAGTGCGGCGACAGCAACGAGCATACGGCGGCGGGTGCGATGCAGCATAGGGTTCTCCTTTCTTTTTCGGCCCCGAAGAGGCGCTGATTTTTTCGGTTTGAACGCTCGGTGAATTGCCGCGGTGCCTCATCGCTCGATGATGACTGCGCCGCGGGCCCCGGTATGCGCCGGGGATGCCTATGCTGGACCGTTCCGCGCCAACGCGCAAGGATGCCGCGCTCCCCTAGCCCCATGCGCGGCGAGCGCGGAATGCGCAGTCGGCGTTAAAGCGCTGAAATATGGCGGCGCACGACGCTTGCGGGCGCCGAGCGAACGCCTCAAAGGTGATCGACGCTCGTGCCGTGCACCTTGCCGTCGATGATGTCCCGCGCGTATTGCACGCCGATTCGATGCGCCTCGACTTGGTCATCCAGCGGTTCGTGCTCGGGCACACCGAACATCTCGGCTTTCGCCCGATCCCCACTGGCTTTGCGCGAGATCGTCACGACAATGTCGAACCGGCGACGCGCATCGATCGATTCATCGGGCTCCTTTGCGCGCCTCAGTGCCTGCACCCCGATCGCAAAACCCTTGTATTGCTCGGAAAACGGTACGGCCATAGTTGACGCTCCGTCGAAAAGTGCCGCGTCCCGCGCCAGGCGCAGCTTCGGGCTCGTACGGCGTGAAATGACCGCCTTCGGTCGTAGCGAGCGATGCAAGAGCCGTTCCGTATGGCGCTCGGCCGCGCATGGGACCGCCCACCGAGGCGGGGCCGCCGAATTGCCGCGGCGATTGAAGAAATTACCGGTCGTGCGCGGATGGTGTGAAGAAAACCGCCACCCCCGCCATTCAAGGGAGCGACGATTGGTCGCATTTCTTCTATGATGGCTGGCAAGACGGCCCGCGACAGTGACACGATTTCAAGCCATCGGGCCGCCCTCTCGTCGTAGATGCGCAATGCATTGCGGAGGCATAAATGGCATGGAGACAGAACCGCTGGGTAAGACGGTGGCTAGTTGTTATCGTCTTCTGGGCGGTGCCGGTGGCGATCGTCGCGGTACGCGAGATCCAGGACGAAATGTCCTATAACGTCGTCGATCGCGATCGCGCCTTGACGACGTGGCAATTGACGGACGCCCAGCGTGCGGCGGGCGACGCCATGCGTTGCCGGGGCAAAGCCGACGAGGCGCGCGCCGCCGGTTGTCCGGCGGACGTACTTACCGCGAACGCGGCGCGTCAACAAGAGGCGATCGCCGAATACGCGCTACGCCGCCGCACGCTGTTCCTTTATCTTTGGCACGCCTTCGTGGGCTACTGGGTCGTGCCCGCGGCGTTCATCTTCGCGGTGGGCCTCGTCGTCGCGGGTATCCGCCGTGCGCTGCGGCGCCCGCCTGTCGTGAAGCGAACCGTGCAGCACTGAGTGCGGACACTTGCAAAATCGGTCCCGGCCCCTGGCATGACTCATGCTCCACTCCCGTTGCGTTGTGTGAAATCACGCTTCGTCCGAACCCGCCGTCGAGCGGTTTGACCGACGGAACATAACGGAGAGAGTCCATGCAGAAACGAAACTTGATGCGCAAGGCGACAACAGCCGTCGTAGTCGGCGCATTCGCACTCGCCGGCTGCACCGCGACCACGAATAACGGCAACCCCGTGGGCTCGAGCCCGGGCAGCAATACATCGAAACGTCAGGAAATCAACTCTAGCGTCGACGCGACACTCTCTCGGCTGTACGCGCAGGTACCGGGTTCGCGCGAGCTGGTGCAAAAGGCGCACGGCGTACTCGTGTTTCCGAAGGTGTTGCAAGCGGGCTTCGTGGTCGGCGGGCAATATGGCGAAGGGGCGTTGCGCGTAGGCGGCCAGACGATCGGTTACTACAACACCGTGTCAGGCTCGTTCGGGCTGCAGGCCGGCGCGCAATCGAAGGCGGTCGTCTTCCTCTTCATGACCGACGATGCGTTGAATTCCTTCCGGTCGCGCGACGGGTGGTCCGTGGGCGGGGACGCCTCGGTCGCCGTACTAAAGATGGGCGCCAACGGCGCCATCGATACCACTACGGCGACGAAGCCCGTCGAAGTCATTGTGATGACGAATGCGGGCATCATGGGCGATCTTTCGCTCGAAGGCACGAAGATCACCCGGCTCAAGGATATTTAGCCGACCTTCCGCTGACGGTCGCCGGGCCGGCCGCCGCCGAAATACGGCGGCCGGCTCGGCGATGCGACGCCAGCGCGCCGCTTCCCATGGGGCGGGCGGCACGCGCACGCTCGCCCGTGCTTGGCTAGCGCGCCGAGCCCGAATTCAGACGCCCGTCGTCCCCGAACCCGATACCGAATCGATGATTTTGAAGCGCGAACGTTTTTGCGCGCGAATGACGGCTTGATAGGCGGCAATGTACTGACGCGCCATATGGTGCGAGGTGAACCGTTCCTCGAACCGTTGCCGTACACGCGCCCGCGACAACGTATGCAGGCGGTTGACTGCGGCCACGGCGCTGATTTCGTCTTCGACGATAAAACCCGACACCCCTTCGTCCACCACTTCGGGCACCGACCCGCGATTGAACGCGATCACGGGCGTGCCGCACGCCATGGCCTCGATCATGACGAGCCCGAACGGCTCCGGCCAATCCACCGGAAACAGCAGCGCATGGGCGCCCGATAGAAAATCGGCCTTTTTTTCGTCGGCAATCTCGCCGATGAATTCGACATGCGGCAAATCGAACAGCGGCCTGATTTCGCGATCGAAATATTCGCGATCGGCCGCGTCGATCTTCGCCGCGACGCGAATGGGCAGCCCACAGTGACCGGCGATCCGAATCGCCGTATCCACCCGCTTTTCAGGCGAAATGCGGCCGAGAAAGGCCAGGTATTTTTGTTCGACCGGCTTCGGCGTATACAGCGTTTCCGGCAACCCGTGATAAACCGTACTCAGCCATTTCGCCTGCGGCATGGGATGGCGTTGCGCGTTCGAAATGGAGATGACGGGCGCCGTATCGAAGGTGTCGAACACGGGCTGCTGCTCGGGCAGATCGAGGCGCCCGTGCAGCGTCGTCACGAACGGCGTGTCTTGTCGCTTGAACAGGGAAAACGAGTAGTAATCCATGTGGAAATGCAGCACGTCGAATTCTTCCGCGCGACGGCGCACGAGTTCCATGAGCAGCATGTGCGGTGCGATTCGGTCGCGAATGGCCGGATCGAGCCGCAGCGCGCGCGGCCAGACCGCTTCGAGTTTTGCGCTCGTTTTCGAGTCGCCGCTCGCGAACAGCGTGACGTCGTGCCCCAAATCGACGAGGGCTTCGGTAATGTAAGAGACGACGCGTTCGGTGCCGCCGTAAAGCTTGGGGGGCACCGACTCGGTCAGCGGCGCGATTTGCGCAATTTTCATTCGATCGACTCCATGGAAGTGGACGTAAGGCAATCAGCCCTTCATCCCCGGTCCGGGCGGTTAGTTGGCGTCACTCGCCCGTCGCGGCTCGTCCTGCCCGCGAAAAGGCCGTGCATCGCTTCAATTATTCGGTACGGCAGTGCCCTCGCGCTGCATTGCTTTCATTTGCTGCGCGCTGTTACAGCTTCGAAACACGTCGGCCGAACGCTTAGGTCCGCCGCAAATCGTTCAAGAAGGTGTCGCGCCAAACGCCGAGATCGTGACGCCTGAGGACGGCCATATTGACCTCATGGCGTTGCTTGCGTTCGACCAGCGGCATGGAGAGCGCACGCTCGAGCGCTTCGGCCATGCCGACGATATCGTGTGGATTAACGATCAACGCCGCGCAAAGCTCGGCTGCGGCCCCCGCGAACTCCGACAGTACCAGCACGCCTGGATCCTCGGGGTTTTGCGCGGCGATATATTCCTTGGCGACCAAGTTCATTCCGTCGCGAAGCGGCGTGACGAAGCCGACCTGCGATTCGCGGCACATCGACATCAATTGGGAGCGCGCGAAACGTTGATTGAGGTAGCGTATCGGCGTGTAATCGAGGCCCGAATAGCGGCCATTGATTCGCCCTGCCTCGTATTCGAGATTTTGCCGGATATGTTGGTAGCTCTCCACGTCGCTTCGCGTGGGCGGCGCCACTTGCACGAACGTCACGTTTCCGCGCCACTGCGGCGCGTGCTCGAGCAAACGCTCGAAGGCGCGAAATCGCTCGATGAGCCCCTTCGAGTAATCGAGGCGATCCACACTCATGATCAGCTTGCGCCCTTCCAAGCTGTGCTTGAGTTCCAGCACCTGTTGGCGGCTCTCGTTGCGCGCAGCCTCGGCGGCGATTTCATCGGGAAACACGCCGATGCGGTACACGCCGGTGCGTAAGCTGCGGCCGTAGGCTTGGACATCGCCCGCCGCGTTGACGTGACCGCCGTGCGTGCCGTTCGATGTAGTCGAGAAACGCGGTGCGATCCGTGTCCGTTTGGAAGCCGAGCAAGTCGTAACAGCACAACGCTTTGATCAACTCCTGGTGCGGCGGCACGTTCAGCAGCACCTGCGGCGACGGAAACGGCGTATGCAGAAAGAAGCCGATGCGATTGGTCACACCCTCGCGCCGCAGCGATTCGGCGAACGGGATGAGGTGGTAATCGTGCACCCACACGACATCGTCAGGCTCGATCAACTTCACGAGCTTGTGCGCAAGCCAGCCGTTCACGCGCCGGTAGCCGGCATATTCCTCTCGCTCGTACGCCGCGAGATCGTTGCGGTAGTGAAAGACGGGCCATAGCGTCGCGTTCGAAAACCCGCGATAGTACTGATCGTAGTCGCGCCGCGTCAGACCGACGGTGGCAAACGTCACCGGCCCTTTCTGCTCGAGCGTCGGCCCCGCGTTGGCGACAGCCTCGCTGACGACATCGCCGCTCCAGCCGAACCAAACGCCCTGCATGTCCTTAAGCGCGCTGTAGATTCCAACGGCAAGCCCGCCTGCCGAGCCCTTTGTCTCGCTGGGCGTGGCGACGCGATTCGATACGGCGATGAGTCGGCCCATAGTCGTAGTATGCGGTTCCTAGGTTGGCGAGTCGCTTCCCGAGTGGGTTCCTGAATCGGTTAACCTGTTGCGCGATGACGCACTTGCACGGTCATTCTCCCTTGCACGGGTACGCCTTCTCGAGGCCGAGCGACACCGCCGTGCTGGCGTTATATTCGACCGCGTTGGGGTTTTCGGCGACGTAACGGCGCACGGCATCGACCAAGTGTTGCGTGTCGACGCGCTCGGGCAAGCAGAAATATTGGCCCACGCGCGGGCCGGTCGTGCCGCCGATTGCATCGATCGTATTAAATACGCCGTCGGCTGCTCCCTTGATGTACGCCACACAGGCAGAGCGTGAAATGGCGTCGGTCTGGGTGCACAGACGGTGCAGATCCCCGGCCGTGAACTTGCCTCCATTGGGAGGCAAGGCGACTGCACCGGCCGCCATTGCTGCGACCGGCATGGCCAATGCGCCGACGCAAATCAAAGCCCGCAACATAATCTTCCTTTTTCTTCGAGCGTGAGGGATACGATACTGCGTAAATCGCCCCGGCCGTCAAGCGCCGGGGCCAAAGGCACTCATTTTGCACCGTTTTGAGCCGGAGCAGATGCGCCGGCTGCGCCTGACGCGGCGGCGGCCTCTCGCGCGTACATGTCTTCCAGCCCCTCGGCGACATCCTTGGCGTGGTAACGCTTCGCGAAATCGAGCGCCGTCAGGCCCAGTTGGTTCTTCACGCGGGAATCCGCGCCCGCATCGAGCAGCAGCTTGACGGTCGACAGGTGGTTGCCGCGCGCGGCCATCATCAGCGGCGTGGTGCCGTTGGGCGAGCCGGCATCGATGTAAGCCGAGTTATCCAGCAGCAGCTTGACGATGTCGTCGTGGCCGTTGGCGCACGCGTAGTGCAGCGGCGCCCAGCCCTTCTTATTGACTTCGGCGCCCTTGTCGATCAATGCCTTGACGAGATCGATGTCGCCGTTGAACGCCGCCAGCATCATGGCGTTTTCGCCCGACGCGTCGAGCTTTTCGACATCCGTTTTCGAATCGGCCATCAACGCCTTGGCGACCTTGTCGGATTTCTCCCGGGCCGCCAGTACGATGAGCGGCATCCCTTGCGCGTCCGTCGCGTTCGGGTCCGCGCCCTGAGCGAGCGCTTTTTGCACGGCTTTGATGTCGTCGAACTTGACCGCTTTGACGAGCGAGTCGAGATCGGAGGCATGCGCCGAAACGGCGAGCGAAGCCAACGCGGCAGCGAAAACGAGCGACGCACGATGTGCGAGGCGCCGGGTCACGGCCGGGAGCGACGGATCGATATGGGTGTTCAAGTGGTCTTCCTTGAGTTGTCGTAGCAATGGTTATGGTTCGGTCAGGCGCCGCGCGGTGCCGGAATCCCGAACAAACGAAAGAAATTGCGCGTGGTCGCCGCCCCGAAATCGGCATCCGACATCCCCCGCGCCTGGGCAATGTAACGTCCGACATAACTGACGTACGCAGGTTCATTGGGTTTGCCGCGATACGGCACCGGTGCCAGATACGGCGAATCGGTTTCGATCAGCAGCCGTTCGAGCGGCACCCGGCGGGCGACGTCTTGTACGTCGGTTGCGCTCTTGAAGGTGACGATCCCAGAAAGGGAAATGTAAAAATTCTGCGCGAGCGCGCGTTCCGCCACCGGCCACGGCTCGGTAAAGCAGTGCATCACTCCGCCCGGCACATGCGCCTGCTCTTCCGACATGATGCGCAGCGTATCGTCGCTCGACGCGCGTGTATGAACGATCAGCGGCTTCATGACCGCTTTCGCCGCGCGGATATGGGTGCGAAAGCGCTCACGCTGCCACTCCATATCGGCGATCGTCCGCCCTTCGAGACGGTAGTAGTCCAGCCCCGTCTCGCCGATGGCGACGACCTTCGGGTGCCCCGCCAGCTCGATCAGCTCGGCGACGCTCGGTTCCTTCGCATCCTCGTGATCGGGATGCACGCCGACCGACGCATAGACGTTTTCATAGGCGGACGCCACCGCGAGCACGCTCGGCAACGTTTCGAAATCAACGCTGACGCACAGCGCATGGGTGACCTCGTGCGCGCGCATGTTTTCGAGGACCTGCGGCAGGCGCTCGGCCAGACCTTCGAAATTAATGTGGCAATGGGAATCGACGAACATCGTGGGTCTATACCTTCGTTCAGTTGGGGCTGGACTCGTTCGGGAGGGTGCGGCGCCCGAGAATGACGAGGTCGCGCTCGATACCGTCGAGCACGGCGACGCGCGGCAGCAAGCCCCAGTCGTGGAATCCGCAACGTCGAAATAGCGCGAGGCTGGGCGCGTTGTGCCCGAAAATAAAGCCCAATAGCGTATCGATCCCGAGCGCCGGGGCGGCTTCGAGCGCGAGGGCCACGAGCCGCGTACCGAGCCCGCGCCCGCGTGCGCTTTCGTCGAGATAAATGCTGAGCTCCGCCGTGCGTGCGTAGGCCGGACGCCCGTAGAAATCCGAAAAGCTGAGCCACGCCGCGAGGCGCTTACCGGTGGAGGCGGCGGCCTCGTCATCGTATTCGACCACCCACAGCGGCCGTGTACGCGGCCCGTGCGCGTGAAACCACGGCAGGCGGCTTTCGACCGTGACGGGCGTTAGATCGGCCGTCACCTCGCGCGAAGCGATCGTGCAGTTGTAGATCGCGACGATCTCGGGCAAATCGTCGAGTGTCGCGTCGCGGTAGCTAACGTGCATGTTGGTAGGTCTCTAATGAGGCTCGCAGGTAGAGCGTTCCGTTTAGACAAACAAATCTCGGTAGCCGAGAAACAGCGCCTCGAATACGAGGCGTGCGTTAAGCGGATGATTCTCGACCGCGCGTTCGCGCGTCACCGTCTTCATGAAGCGGGCGAAGGCGTTCGCGTCGATGCGTGCGGCGCACCGGGCCAACGCCTGCCCCGCCCCCGGAAAATAGCGCGGCCGCTGCGCCGCGCGCTCGGCCACGAGATCGTAGAGCCAACGCTGGAGCCAACCGAGCACGACGGGTACGGGCAGCTTCTGCAAAGCCTCGGCGCAAGCGAATGCATCGCATTCGGCGCCGGCGGCCAACTGTTTCAGCGCGAAATCGCGCAACGCGCGGTTGTCGTCGGCCGCTAACGCCAATGCCGCGAGCGGGGCTCCGCCCGCTTCGGCCAGCAGCGCGCCGGCGTCGGATATGCCCTGCTCCGCCAGCCAGCTGCGCGCCTGCTCGGGCGACGGCGTGGACATCGGCCATTGCCGGCAGCGGCTGATGATGGTGGGCAGCAAGCGATCGACGCGGGCCGAAACGAGTAGGAACACGACTCCGGCCGGCGGTTCTTCGAGCGTCTTGAGCAGGGCGTTCGCCGATGCCGCATTGAGCGTGTCGGCCGGATACACGAGTACGACGCGCGCCCCGCCGCGATGAGCGCCCACTCCGCAAAAGTCGAGCAACGCGCGCACCTGCTCGATCTTGATTTCCTTGCTGAGCGTGCGCGTTTTCTTGCCCTCTTCGCCTTCGGCCTTCTCGTCGGCACTGCCGGCCGACGCCCCGGCCGCCTCGCCGGCCAGCGCCTCCGGCAGCAGACCTCGGTAATCGGGATGATTGCCTTGGACGAACCACTTGCAGGCGACGCACTGCCCGCACGGTTCGCCGTTCTCGCCCGGCGCCTCGCATAGCATGCCCTGCGCCAGATGTTGCGCGAAACGCAGCTTGCCGATGCCTGCCTGCCCGTACAGCAACAAAGCGTGCGGCCACTGCGCGCGCAGGCGTTGTAGGCGGTTCCAGTCGTCGTGCTGCCATGGGTAGATCATCGTCGTGCCTTCCTGCGAGGACATGCGTTCGCTTCGTGTTTCGTATTCGCGTGGATCCGTGGATCGGCGTGCCGCCTAAAGCGTGTCGATGACGTCGCCGAGCGTCTTTCGGATCCGCTCGATGTTTTGCGACGCATCCACGATGACGAAGCGATAAGGCGCCTCTTCCGCTCGCCGCAAGTACTCGGCGCGCGTGCGCGCGAAGAACGCGTCGGTTTCCCGCTCGAACTTGTCGGGCGAACGCGCGGCGCCGCGCCGCTCGCTCGCCGTCTCGGGCGGCAAGTCGAACAAGACGGTCAGGTCCGGCTGAAAACCGCCTTGGACCCAGCGCTCGAGCGTTTCGAGCTTGTCGCGCGGCAGACCGCGGCCGCCGCCTTGGTAGGCGAAGGTGGCATCGGTGAAGCGATCCGAGATGACCCAATCGCCGCGCGCGAGCGCCGGCTCGATCACTTGCGCAAGATGCTCGCGGCGCGCCGCGAACATCAACAGCGCTTCCGTCTCGAGATCCATGCGTTGATGCAGCAGCAATTCGCGCAACGATTCGCCGAGCGGCGTGCCGCCGGGCTCGCGCGTGGAGACGACCGAGCGGCCGCTTGCTGCGACTTTCTCTTCGATACGCTGGCGAAACCAGGACAAATGCGTCGTCTTGCCCGCTCCGTCGATGCCTTCGAACGTGATGAACTTGCCACGCGCCATTTATTGCTGTCCTCGGATGTATTTGTCGACGGCACGATTGTGGTCGCCGAGCGTATCTGAAAAGATGCTGCTGCCGTCGCCGCGCGACACGAAGTACAACGCGCCCGTGGCCGCCGGGTTCAGTGCCGCTTGCAGCGACGCCGCCCCCGGCAGTGCAATCGGACTCGGCGGCAAGCCGCGGCGGGTATAGGTGTTATACGGCGTATCTTGCTGTAGGTCCCGCCGGCGCAGGTGGCCGTCATAGCTTTGGCCGAGGCCGTAGATGACGGCCGGATCCGTTTGCAGCGGCATACCGATGCGCAGACGATTCGCGAATACAGCCGACACGAGCGGGCGATCGCCGGCCTTGCCCGTCTCCTTTTCGATCAGCGATGCGACCGTCAGCGCCTCGTAGGGCGTGCGATACGGCAAGCCCGGCGCACGGGCAGTCCAGGCGGCCATCAAGCGCCGTTGCATCTGCCGATAGGCGCGCCGATAGACGTCCACGTCGCTCGTCCCTTTGTCGAACAAGTAGGTGTCGGGAAAGAATAGCCCTTCCGCGTTGGCCGCTTGCGCATCGCTCGCGCCGATGGCGGCCAGCAGTTCCGCGTCGCTCATGCCGGGCGTATCGTGCCGCAGTGCCGGGCTGGCGTCGAGTTCCGCCCGCATGCGCTTGAACGTCCAGCCTTCGATGATGGTCACGACCGATTCGTTGACATCGCCCAAGGCCAGCTTTTGCAGCACTTCATAGGGGGTGACCCCCGTCTTGAACTCGTAATTGCCCGACTTGAGGCGGCTCTGGAGTCCGAGCAGGCGGGTCATGAGCACGAACAATTCGGGTTCGACGGGCACGCCGCCGCGGCCCAGCTGCGCCGTCACGCCGCGCACGGTGCTACGCGGCTGGATCGTCACATCGATGGTGGCAGCGGGTAGCGCGAGCGGACGCGTGGCCCAGTAATAGCCGCCCACGGCAGCAGCGAGGGCGAGCAAAACGGCGACGACTACCCCAAAGGCAAAGCATTTCTTCAGCAGGGACATGCGAAACGAGGCTCGGAAGGACCCCATATAATACTTGTTCGCCTCAGCCAAAGTCAGGATTGACTCGTCACGAATTCCATGAACGAACAGAACCCCTCCGTTTCCTCCGCCGCGACGCCGTCCCACACCGCATCGCCGCCCGCTGCCGCCGAGTTCGACGCGGTCCTCACGCGCGGCGCCTTCATGCCGCTCGACCAGTTCGGCGTGATCGACGCGGCCGGGGACGATGCCGCGAGTTTTCTGCACGGGCAACTGACAAACGACGTCCAACATCTGGATGCGGCGAGCGCGCGGCTCGCCGGTTACTGCTCGCCCAAAGGCCGCCTGCTCGCATCGATGTTGATGTGGCGCTCGGCGGACACGATTCGCCTGCTCGTATCGAAGGAGCTCACGGCCTCCGTGCAAAAGCGGCTCTCGATGTTCGTGCTGCGTGCGAAAGCGAAACTCACCGATGCCACCGATTCGGTAGCCGTCGTGGGCTTTGCGGGCGACGTGCGCGCACCGCTTGCGAAACTGTTCGATGCCCTGCCCGACGGGGTGCACGTGCATGTGGCCGGCCCCGCCGGTTCGCTCATTCGCGTGCCGGATTCCGCGGGACGGCCGCGCTATCTGTGGATCGCGCCCAAGGCGCTCGTGCAGGAGCGGTTGGCCGCAATCGAAGGCGAACTGGCTCGCGTATCGCCCGCAGTATGGGACTGGCTGGACATCCACGCAGGCGAACCGCGTGTCACGCAGGGCGTACTCGAGCAGTTCGTTCCGCAGATGATCAACCTCGATGTGATCGGCGGCATTAATTTCCGTAAGGGTTGCTATCCCGGCCAGGAAATCGTGGCGCGTAGCCAATATCGCGGCACCATCAAGCGGCGCATGGCGCTGGCGCACGTTGCGATCGGCGCGGCCGTACAGAGCGGCGAGATGACGTTCGATGCTGCACAGAACGCGGTGCGCCCGGGTGTCGAGTTGTTCCATTCGGGGGACCCGAGCCAGCCGTGCGGGATGGTCGTGAATGCCGCGGCAGAGGCCAAGGGCGGGGTCGACCTGCTGGCCGAGATCAAACTGGCGGCGCTTGAAAACGGAACGGTTCACCTGGGCGCGGCCGAGGGCCCGCTGCTCGAATTCCTGCCGCTGCCGTATGCGTTGCCGAGCGAGGCAACGTAAAGCCAAGCTAAGCCCACGCCAAGCTAAGCTCAATCATCGCCGCGCCCTGCCATGTGCCTGATCGTCTTCGACTGGCGGCCCGATGCCGCGACCGGCGCGCTCTTGACGCTCGCGGCCAATCGCGACGAATACTTCGCGCGCGCCAGCGCACCGCTCGATTGGTGGGCCGACGCGCCCACCGTGCTTGCCGGGCGCGATCTCGTGGGGGGCGGGACGTGGCTCGGCCTCTCGCGTGACGGGCGCTTCGCCGCGCTCACGAACTATCGCGATCCGCTCGCATTTCGCGCCGACGCGCCCACGCGCGGCACGCTCGTCGCCGATTATCTGGCCGGCCCGGTCCTCGCGCCGCTCCCCTACCTGCATCGAATAGCCGAGCTAGGCGCCGCATACAACGGCTTCAATCTGATTGTGGGCGATCTATCTCGACGCGAACTCGGCTGGTACTGTAACCGGGCCGACACTGCGCCTGCTTTGCTGCCGGCGGGCGTACACGGCATCTCGAACGCCGTGCTCGACACCCCCTGGCCGAAGCTCCTGCGCAAGCGCGGCGAGATCGGTACGCAGGTGGCGCGCGAGCGCGCGCCTACGCTCGATGCTCTGATCGAACTGATGCGCGACCCGAGCGTCGCGCCGGACGACGAACTGCCCAACACCGGAATTGGACTTGCGCGCGAACGGGCGCTCTCGGCCGCGTTCATCGAAACGCCCGATTACGGCACGCGCGGCACCACGGCACTTCGCGTCGACATGAGTGGCACGACGCTCTCGGTCGAAATCGCGGAACGCAGCGACGACGATGGCTCTCACCGCATTACACGCAGGGAGAGCCATGAGCGCCGGTTCGTCTTCGACATCGGACCGACACGCTAGCTGCCGCGATTGCCTGCCGCCCGGGGCGGGTTGCTCAGGGCTGCTCATCGCCGCTCCATGGTCAGAAGGTGCACCATTTCGACGTGCTCGACTCCCGCCTCGTAGAACGGCTCTCCCACTCGAGAGAACGCGTGCCGAAGGTAAAACGGCACGGCATCGCGTTGGGCATAAAGCCTCACGCAGCGATCGCCTCGCTGCGCCGCATGGACGATCAGCGCGCGCAATATCAAGGATCCGATACCCTGGCGTCGAGCGTCGGCCAGCACGGCCAGCCGCCCGATCGCGCCGTCCGGCAGCAGGCGAGCAGCCGCTACCGCGTCACCGCGCCGATACGCCACGACATGCACGGCGTCGAGGTCCGCTTCGTCGGATATCAGCGGCGCGGCGATTCCCAGTTCGCGGACGAAGACAGCCTCGCGAACGCGCGCCGCATCCGCGCCTAGCCGCTGCCAGTCGCCCGATTCGACGGTAATGTCCTGCATCGGCTCTCTCCCATTTCGTACGAACCGCGCACCTAAGTGCCGGACGCAGGACGCTTACGCCCGATTGTTCGGCAACGATGCGTCGTCAGCGGTCGGCGGTCGGCGGTCAGCGGTCAGCTCGAGGCGGCGCGGAAGGATCGCTCGGCGCGCGCATGTGCTCGATATCTTCATGCCGCACTCGCACGCTCGGCATGATGGCCGGATGGGTGACGATGTAAAAGCGATCGTCGCGTATCGCATCGAACGCGGCGTCGGCGATATCGGCTGCGCTGAGCAGGCCCGAGCGCACTGCTTTGCGAAGTTCCCTACCGGCCAACAATTGCGATGCCGACGCAGGCGCCTCGTTGCGCCAACGCTCGGGGCGGGCTCGCTCCCCTTCGGCAATGCCCGTTGGCACGAACGCCGGACACAGGAGCGAGCACCGCACCGGCCCGCCCACGCGACGAAGATCGTGATAGAGCGTTTCGGTCAGCGCGACGACGGCATGCTTCGACGCGTTGTACACGCCCATCGCAGGCGGCGAAATCAGCCCGGCGACCGAGGCTGTATTCACGATGCGCGCCGGCTCGTTTTGCCGCAGCATGATCGGCGTGAACACGCGCACGCCGTGGGCCACCCCCATCACGTTGACGCCGAACACCCATGACCAGTCGTTCGCGCTCATCTCCCAAACGAACCCGCTTGCCCCTACACCGGCGTTATTGAACAACAGATGCACCTTGCCGTAAGCATCGAGCGCGCGTTGCGCGAGTGCTTCGACTGCCGTGCCGTCCGATACGTCGGTCTGCACGGCGATCGCGTCCGCACCCGCCGCGGTAAGCGATGTCACGACGTCGCGCAGCGCATTGCCGTCGATGTCGGCCAACACGAGCTTCATTCCGAGTTCGGCGCCCTTTTGCGCGAACGCCCGACCGAACCCGCTGGCGGCTCCGGTAATGACGGCTACTTTGCCGTCGAATCGTTCCATGCATCCTCCGTATACAAGCGGGCGCTTGTGTTGCCGCAGCGTGCCCCACCACGCCCGCCGCGCCCGCGTCAGTCGATCTTGACGAGCTGCTTGCCGAAGTTTTTGCCTTGCAGCAACCCGATCAGCGCGTCGGGCGCGTGCTCGAGGCCATCCACGATGCTCTCGCGGTAGCGTAGTTTCCCGCTCGCCACAAGGGTAGCGAGCGTGCCGAGCGCTTCGGGCCAGCACTCGAGGTGCTCGCTGACGATGAAGCCTTGCACGAGCAAGCGCATCGTCAAGAGAATCTGCGGCTGCTTGAGCGGCAGCGGCTGGCCGTCGTAGCCGGCGATCATCCCGCACAGCGCGATGCGGCCGAACGGGTTCATTCGGGAGAGGGTGGCGTCGAGCACTTCCCCGCCGACGTTTTCGAAGTATCCGTCGACGCCGTCGGGCGTCGCGGCCTTCAAATCGCGATACAAGTTGCCGGCCTTGTAATCGACACAGGCATCGAAGCCGAGTTCTTCGACGACATAGCGGCACTTTTGCGCGCCTCCCGCGATTCCCACGGCGCGGCAGCCTGCCAGCTTGGCCAACTGGCCGACGACGCTGCCCACCGCGCCACTGGCCGCACTGACGACGACTGTCTGTCCCGCGCGCGGGGCGATAATCTTGTTCAGCCCGTACCACGCCGTGACGCCCGGCATGCCCGCTACGCCGAGGTAGGCCGTGAGCGGCACTTGGGTAGCGTCGATCTTGCGCACGCCGGCGCCATCGGATGTGCCGTAGTCCTGCCAGCCGAACATCCCGGTGACGGTGTCGCCGACGGCGAAGCTCGCGTGTTTCGATTCGACGACCTCTCCCACCGTTGCGCCGATCATGACGTCGCCCAGCGCGAGCGGCGCGGCATACGATTTCGCGTCGTTCATTCGGCCGCGCATGTACGGGTCGATCGACAGATATCGGTTTCGGACGCGAACTTGCCCTTCGGCTAACGCTGCAAGCGGTGCGTGTTCGAGCCGGAAGTTATCGGCGGTGACGGCCCCTTGTGGGCGCGACACGAGGACGATGCGGCGATTCGTTGCGGTCATGGCGATTGTTCCTCTCCGATTCGCGAATGGGCGGGAAACTGCGATGAAGACGGCGATGAAAACGCGCGGCGTCCCAGCGATCAGCCGTCGCTAGGGCCGGGCTTGGCGCCGGCTGCCGGACGCCTTCTTTGCTCGACGACCTCGCGCCCGACCGCGAGCCGCCGCATGTATTTGAACGTACCGAGCGCCTTTGCGACGAAGTGCCCGCTGTCGTCGCGGACCTCGCCTTCGCAGTACGCCATCGTGGTCGAACGGTGCAATACGCGGCCGAACGCACGCAGTTCGCCGCGACCCGGCTGCATGAAGTTGACTTTCATCTCGACGGTGACAACGCCGACGCCATCCGCCGCCAAGCTGCGCGCCGCGGTAGCCAACGCGACGTCGGCGAGCGTCATCGTCACGCCGCCGTGAGCGACCTGCCAGGTGTTCAGTTGCGTGTCGGCCAGCGTCAGCACTACTTCGCTCTCGCCGTTCTCGGCCGAAATCAGGCGTACGCCAAGATGATCGACGAACGGGCTTTCGATCGTGCGTTCGGGCGCGACGGCAGGCGACGCCTGCGAGGGCGACGACGCTTTTTGCTCGGACGTCATACGCTCAGGCGCTTCAGCGCTTCGTTCTTCATACGTGCTTCGCTTCAACGGGCTTCAACGGCATCAACGGGCTTCAATCGATTCGGCTTCGTCAAACTTCGTAATCGACGCACTGGCGCGATTCGCGCACGGCAATGACGAACTGCTTGAGCGCTTCGTGCTTGGGATGCACTTGATAGGCGTCGAGCGCCGCTTTGTCGGCGAAGTCGGAAACCATCACGACGTCATAAGTCGATTCAAGCCCAGGGCCGGCGAGCCCGACTTCGAGGTGCAGGATGCCTGGCACGATGTCGCGGCAGCCTTCCAGCCCCTCCTTCAGTTTCACCGCGTTTTCCGCGCGGCTGGCACCCTCTGCCGTTTCCTTCAACTTCCACATCACAATGTGACGAATCACTTGGCTCGCTCCTCGATGCTTGGATTGCAGAACTTCAACGGTAGCGTCGGATGATACTCTTTTCCTCGCATCCGGCCGGCTGCCGAATGGCCAATCGAACGGCACTATCCGCCGCCGAGCGCGAGGTAGAGATCGACCCGATTTTCGAGGCGGGCCAGTTGGTTCGCCAGTTGGTCCAACCCGGCCGACCGCCGCGCACGCTGGGCCTCGAGCCAAGGCGCCGCATCGGTTGCGCCCAACTCGAAGCGCGCACGGGCCAGCCTGGCTGCCAGCGCCGCATCTGCCAGCAACCGTTCCCGCAGTTGCGCTTGCGCATCGAGTTGCGTCTTGGCGGCCAGGGCGGTTTCGACATCGGCGAGTGCCCGATAGAGTTGCTTTCGGAAATCGATCGATGCCTCGTCGAACTCGTTTTTGGACAATGCAGCCTTCAGCCGAACGGTGTTCCACTGGATGAATGGCAAGGCAATTGCCGTGCCGACCGAGGCGATCGGGTTCTGCAACAACCGAACGAGGCGATCGCTGCGCGTGCCAAGCTCGGCCGTCAACGCGAAATCCGGGTAGATCGCGGCACGGGTGAATTCGACGTGGGCCAAGCGCGCCCGCAACCGCGCTTCCGCGGCGCGCAAATCGGGCCGCCGTGCCACGACAAGGGCCGGCAATCCCGCACTCACCGCGGGAACGGGCGTGTCGGATAGTCGCTCCGCTTGCGTGCGCCGTGCCTCGGGCGGCCGGCCCGAGAGCAACGCCAGCGCGTTGCGCTCCGATTCCCGTTCGAGCTTGAATGTGGTCTGCTCGGCCTGCAACCCAGCGACCTGCTGCCGCGCGCGGACAGCGTCGACAGGCGTCGCGGCGCCAGCCGAAACGCGCGCGTCGAGCAACGCTGCGGTGCGCTGCGCGTCGGCGATGGAGGCGTCCCCATACGCAATCATTTCGTTCAAATAGCCGATGCGCCAGTACAGCTTCGCGGTCGTCCCGATCAGGAGCAGCTCGGCCGCTTCGCGATCGGCTTCGCTCGCATGCGCGCGCCAAGTCGCCTCGTCCCGCCGCGCCGCGAGTTTCCCCCACAAGTCGAGTTCGAACGACAATGCCGCGCTGACCGTGCTCGATCGGCGCAGGTCATCGGCATCGAATGCCCGACCGACATCGGCAGCCGCGGTCACCCGGGCCTGCGGGCCCGTCTCCGCCCCAGCCAGCCCCGCTTCCAGCTGGGCCCGGCGAACCCGGATCGCGGCAACCGCGAGATCTGCATTGTTGGCCAATACGTCCTCCACGAGCGCGTTCAATGTGTCGTCGCCGAACGCTTGCCACCACCGGGCGCCTGGCGCGGCGGCCGAACCGGCGTCTGCGGTTTCAGTCGACAGCGCGGCCAGCGCCGAAGCGGACGACGCGTCGTGGGTTTCGCCATTCGCCTCCGAAGCGTCCATCCATTGGGCCGGCAACGGCACGGAAGGCCATGCCGCATGCAGTGTGGAAGCGGCACACCCTGTGAGCAATGCAAGCGCCATCGCGGCTATCGCCGCCCGGGCGGACGCAGCGGAGAACGGAAACAGGAACGATGTTTTCATGGATGCCCCCGGTTCAATCGCGCGCCAGCGCTTCGACGGGATCGAGCCGGGCCGCATTGCGTGCGGGGATGAACCCGAATGCGACGCCGATCACCGTCGAACAGGCGACCGCCGCAATCAGCGATCCGGTCGAAAACACCATGCTCCACTGGTGCACGAACGCCGAAAAGACGAAACCGGCGGCGAACGACAACGCGATGCCGATCGCCCCGCCCATCAGGCAGACGAGCACCGCTTCGACGAGAAACTGAAGCATCACGTCACCGCGCCGCGCGCCGACGGCCATCCGAATGCCGATTTCGCGGGTACGCTCCGTCACCGAGACCAGCATGATGTTCATGACGCCGATGCCGCCGACGACCAGCGAGACCACCGCGATCAGCGACAGCAGGAGCGTCAGCGTTCGGCCCGTCGAGCGCACGGTTTTGACGATGCTGTCCATGTTGTACGTGAAGAAATCTTTTCGCCCATGACGGCGCGTGAGCAATTCGACGATGCCGCGCTCGGCCGCTTCGCCTGGCTGCCCCGCCTTGATCCGCACGGTAATGCTGTCGAGCCGGCGCCCGCCGAATAGCCTCGCGCCTGCCGTCGTGTAGGGCACCCAGACCGTCAAGTCCGACATCCCGCCGCCCCAGCGGGTGTCTTTATCCGCGGCGACGCCGATCACGACGCATGGCACGTTGCCGACGAGAATCGTCTTCCCGATCGGGCTCGAATGCGCGCCGAACAGCTTGCGGCGGGCATTCGCATCGAGCACCGCGACCTGTGCATGGCGACGGACGGCATCCTCGTCGAAGGTCATGCCCTCGGCCAACGTCACGCCCCGCACTTGAAAGAAATGTTCCCCCACGCCGCTGACCATGGCCTGCACGTCGACGTTCCGGTGCCGGACC
Source organism: uncultured beta proteobacterium (assembly GCA_963838695.1). GTDB lineage: Bacteria > Pseudomonadota > Gammaproteobacteria > Burkholderiales > Burkholderiaceae > Trinickia. The sequence goes on from CAWIRZ010000031.1 coordinate 39,890, forward strand.
GTGGCCGATCGATAGACGCCTGGCGTCACGCTATCGACATACGGCTCGTTGACGAGCGCTTGCGCATCGGCCGCGACTAGCGTCTTGATTCGATCGGCGTCGCTGTCGCCCCAGTCTCGCCCCGGATAGATGTCGATCGTGTTCGTCCCCATGGCACTGATCTCATCGAGCATGTAGCGCTTCGCGCCTTCGCCGACGGCAACGATCGACACGACCGCCATGATGCCGATCACGATTCCGAGCATCGTCAGCAGGGTGCGCAACCGATGCGCCAACAACGCGGCCCAGGCGGTTGCGACGGCCTGCATCGCACGAGCGCCCGCACGCGGAAGCTGGCGCGCCGGGACGGCAGCGGCGCCGCCGGTTACGCACGGCGCCGCGCCGTCGGCCGGCGGGCCTGCGCTTGTTTCGCGAAGGCGATCGCCGACGATCACGCCATCGCGCATCTCGACGATGCGGCCCGCATGTGCGGCGACTTGGTCGTCGTGCGTGACGAGCACCACCGTGCGCCCTGCCGCATGCAGTTCGCCGAGAATGCGCATGACTTCGCGCCCGCTCTGACTGTCGAGCGCTCCCGTGGGCTCGTCGGCCAAAATCACGTCGGCGTCGTTCATCAACGCCCGCGCGATGCTGACGCGCTGCTGCTGCCCACCGGAAAGCTGGTTCGGACGGTGCCCTGCCCGGTCGGCCAAGCCGAGTTGCGCGAGCAGCGCATGCGAGCGCGAAACGCGAGCTTGCCGCGAGACACCCGCGTAGACCGACGGTACTTGAACGTTGTCGGCCGCACTCAAATGCGGCAACAAGTGATAGCGCTGAAAGACGAAGCCGAAGCGCTCACGCCGCAACCGTGCGAGCGCATCGGGCGGCAACTCGCCGACATCGACGCCGCCGACGCGGAAACGACCCGCATTCGGACGATCTAGGCAACCGAGCACGTTCATCAAGGTCGATTTCCCCGAGCCGGACGCGCCCATGATCGCCACGAACTCGCCGGCCTCGATCGTCAAATCGATGCCGCTGAGGACTTCGATCTCCTTGTCGCCCGAGCGATAACGGCGCGAAACGCCTTCGAGCACCAGTAGCGGTTCGCTCATCGATCACGCCCCCTCGGCCGTCTTGCTCGCGTCGCCCTGAGACGCTGCTTCGCCGACGACCACGCGCTCGCCTTCGCGCAGGCCCGAGAGCACTTGTGCTTTGATCTGGTTGTTCATGCCCACGCGTACTTGGCGCGTTTGAACCTGGCCGTCGTCGGCTAGGACGCGAACGGCAAACGCGCCGTCGGCGGACTTTGCGCCGAGCGCAGACGCCGGCACCACGAGGGTGCCCTTAGCCGTACCCTGGACGATCGACACTTGCGCCGTCATGGAAATGCGCAGGCGATGCCCCGGGTTGGGCACTTCGAACAACGCGTTGTAAAAAACGGCCGCCCCGCCGCGCGACGGGCTACCCCCGGACGACCCTCCACCAGCCCCAGAACCCGACGGCTCGGTGAAATCGGGGGGCGCCGGCTCGATTGCCCGGACCTTGCCTTCGTAATGTGTGTCGGGATCGCCCAACACGGTGAAATGAACGCGCTGTCCGGGCGCGACACGGAGCACGTCGGCCTCAGAAACTTGCGCCTTGACCGTCATCGTTTCCAGATCGGCCAATTTCAGAATGACCGGCGCTTGCTGCTCGGCGATGACCGTTTGACCTTGCCGTGTGACGATGGCGACGACCTCGCCCGACATGGGCGCGAGAATCCGCGTGTAGGCCGCGTTGGCACGCGCTTTGTCGACTTCGATGCGCGCGCGCTTCCAGTTCGCGTCGATATCGCCGAGGTTGGCACGCTCGACTTCCGAATCCGCCTCCGCCTGCTCGAGCGCATCGCGCGACGTAGCTTCCCTCTCCCAGAGCTGGCGCTCGCGCGACGCTACGAGCGATGCACGCCGCAAGCGCGCCTGCGTCGCGCTGCGTTGCGCTCGCAGCGACTGTTCCTGTGCCTCGGCTTGCTTGAGCGCGTGCTCGAGCAACGTCGGGTCGATCTCGGCGAGCAGTTGCCCCTGCGCCACTCGATCGCCGAGTTCCACCTTCAATGCCTTGAGCTGACCCGATACTTGCGCGCCGACATCGACTTGGCGATGCGCGTACAGCGTCCCGGCAGCCAGGACAGCATCTTCGAGATCGGCTCGCTCGACGCGCGCGGCGAGATACGGCGGCGCATCGTTTGCGGTGAAGTGGCGGTAGCCGGCGATCGCCGACAGCAGCGCGACGACCGCGCCCGAGCCGGCCGCGAGCCGGCGAAATCGTTGTTTGATCATGCGTTGGTCGGTGCCGCGAGAGGCGGCGGACATAGCCTCGTTCTTGGGCCCGTCATCGCCGGGCGAACGAACGACGGACCGCGGTGAAGTGCGCGGCGCCTGGCTTGTTCGCAGGCGCCGCGGAGCGAGCGAGGAACTGTAATCGTCTCGAAAATTGCGAGAGACGACGGTTTGTTACCGAATGTTAATGAGAGAGTGATGAGAGAGCGTCGGACGAGAACTGGCGCTCGACGGAAACGGCTAACCTAACTCGACCTGGCGGAAACTAACCGAACTCATCTCGGGAGTGAGTTCCGAAGTCGCTCCGAAGCAAACTCGGCCTAATCGAACCCACCGAACCCACCGCACCTATCGCACCTATCGCACCTATCGCACCTATCGCACCTATCGCACCTATCGCATCGCGATATGGTCCTCGGCGAATTTGAAGAAGAACCACGTGCGCAGGGGTTTCCCGTTCGCATCTTGGCCATAGACGGCGAGCGCGCCGTCTTGCGCGGTGTACGTCGGGTTCAAATGCGTTTCGTGAATGCCTTTGCCGTTTGGCCCGCCGTCGTCGAACACGAAGCCGTAGACGGCGAGAAACGTCGATTGCGCTAGCGCTGCCCGCAACTGCTGATAGATGCGTACCGAATCGACGGGCTCGAACATCGCGTCAGCCAAACCGATTCCCGCGTAGCTGAGCGAAGCGGTAAAAATGCCGTATTGCGGCGAGCCGAACGGTTCGTCGGGCGTGACGCCGGTGGGATCGAGATTCTCGGCGCCGACATACATTTCGATCGGCTCGCCGTCGCTCGATTGAATGTTGACGTCGACTTGATACTGCGTGCCGTTGCCTGTATCGACGTAGAACTGCCAATGCTCGCCGTCGCGGCCGGTAATTTCGTGCTCGGTGGAGAGGACGGCCGTGCCGACCACGGCGGCGTAGCGCTCCGGTGTCCTCGCGGGCGTGAAATCGCGCGGCTCGACGTATTGATGTTCGGTGAAGTAGTTCAAGGCGTGGATCCTCCTGGGGACGGGCGGGCGAAAGGCCGCGGCGCCATGCGCGTCGCGACGGTCCAGTGCTTGGACAGCGCCCGACGCGCCAAGCTCCCGTGAAGCGAACGCGTACGCGTGCCTATCGGCCTGCCAATACCTGTTCGGCACGCATTCGCAGCACCCCGGCCGCATCGAGTTCGGCTTGTGCACGCGCGAGCGAACCGTCAAGATCGATCGCCCGGCATGCGTCCTCGATCACGACCACTTCAAAGCCGGCCGCGCGTGCATCGAGCGCGGACCACGCCACGCAATAGTCCGTCGCCAGCCCGCAGCACCATACCCGGGCCGCGCCGTGCTCGCGCAAGTAGCCCGCGAGCCCCGTGCGCGTCTGTCGATCGGCTTCCATAAACGCCGAGTAACTATCGACGTCGCGCCGGTAGCCCTTGCGAATTACGAGTCGGGCATGCACGGCTTCGAGCCCCGCGTGCATGGCTGCGCCAGCCGTGCCCTGCACGCAATGGACCGGCCACAGAACTTGGTCGCCATAAGGCAGCGTCATCGTGTCGAACGGTTGCCGGCCCGCATGATTGGCGGCGAACGAAAGGTGGTCGCGCGGATGCCAATCCTGGGTCAAGACGACATGCTCGAACGCGGCGGCCAGCCGGTTCACGACCGGTACGATTTCGTCCCCGTGGGGCACCGCCAAGGCGCCGCCAGGCATGAAATCGTTTTGCATGTCGACTACGAGCAGTACGTCTTGGGCGCCCTTCGCCTTGACCTTCACCATCATCTTCGTTTGCCTCGCTGCGTCCTGGAGGTACACCGATTCGAGCGGCCGGCTCGATGGCTCGGCAAATTATTCGGAAAACTGTTCGGTAAAGTGCCGTCCCGCTTTCGCCCACTCGACGAGCAGCGGCGCGATTTGCCACCCGTCGCCGTTCGCTTGCGAAGCGTATCGGCGAATCGCCTGCTCCACCCGATCGAGCCCCACCGTATCCGCGTAGTACATCGGGCCGCCGCGTGCCGCCGGAAAACCGTACCCGTTCACATAGACGACATCGATATCCGACGCTTTCGACGCAATACCCTCGGCGACAATGTTCGCGCCTTCGTTGACGAGCGCGTAGACCAGCCGTTCGACGATCTCGTCTTCCGCGATCGCGCGCCGCGCGCAGCCGATGCTCGCCGAATGAGCCACGATCATGTCGTGGACCGCACGCGACACGCGCGGCTCGCGCTGGCCGCTTTCATAGTCGTACCAGCCCGCGCCCGTCTTTTGGCCGAAGCGGCCGGCTTCGCACAGACGATCGGCCACGCGCGGGTAATGCAACGACGGCCGCTCCCGATAGCGGCGCTTGCGGATCGCCCAACTGATGTCGTTGCCGGCCAAGTCGCTCATTCTGAACGGCCCCATCGCCAAACCGAAGCGCTCGATCGCACCATCGATTTGTTCGGGCAGCGCGCCCTCTTCCAACATGAACAGCGCTTGCCGGAAGTATTGCTCGATCATGCGGTTGCCGATGAAACCGTCGCACACGCCGGATACGACGGCCGTTTTGCCGATCGTTTGCGCCATCTGCATGACGGAGGCGAGCACCGTTTTGGACGTCGCCTCGCCGCGCACGACTTCCAGCAGTTTCATGACGTTCGCCGGACTAAAAAAATGCAAGCCGACGACATCCGAAGGCCGCTTCGTGAAACCGGCAATGCGATTCAAGTCGAGCGTCGAGGTATTCGACGCGAGGATCGCGCCGGGTTTGGCGAACGCGTCGATTTCCTGAAATACCGTCTCTTTGACGCTCATCTCTTCGAATACGGCTTCGACGACGAGATCGGCATCGGCGATCGCCTCATACGCGAGCGTCGGCGCCAGGCGAGCCATGCGCGTATCGCGCTCGGCCTCGGTCAGCTTGCCCTTCTTGATCGAGTTGTCGTAGTTGCGCCGGATGGTGGCGAGACCGCGTTCGAGCGCCTGCGCATTCGTTTCTACGAGTGTGACGGGGATGCCCGCATTGACGAAGTTCATCGCGATGCCGCCGCCCATCGTACCGGCGCCGATCACGGCCACAGCGGCAATCGGGCGCTGCGGTGTGTCGGCCGGAAGGTCTTCGATGGCGCGCGCCGCGCGCTCCGCCTCGCGCGCATACGCCAACGCACGGCTTTCCGGTGTCTGCCGATCTGCCATCGGTGTGCCTCCTGTCGAGCGTATCGAAGGTGTCGAAGGTGTCGAACCGCATCCGCGTCGGACCGCTTAGCGATGCCGGCTAGCATACACATGATCGAACGATCGAACATTGTGTCGGCCGCAGCCCTTCTACTTGTCCTTCCCTACGGATGGGATCGGCAGGGCTGATCCGATTGTCCGATTATCCGTTTCACGGACCGCGCCCGCCGGCATCAACCCGGTGCGGCGCCCGCGCTCGCCGTCGGCAGCACGTGATCGCGGAACATCTCGCGCAGCTTCAGCTTCAGCAGCTTGCCGGTCGCGGTATGCGGCAGTTCGTCGACGAACACCACGTCGTCCGGCACGCACCATTTCGCCACCTTGCCGTCATAGAACGAAAGCAGCGCCTCGCGCGTCACCGTGGCGCCCGGCCGTTTGACGACGACGAGCAGCGGCCGTTCGTCCCACTTCGGGTGGCGGCAAGCGATGCATGCGGCCTCTGCCACCGCGGGATGCGCCACGGCGACGTTTTCGAGTTCGCTCGAGCTGATCCATTCGCCGCCGGATTTGATGACGTCCTTACTGCGATCGGTAATCTGCAAGAAGCCGTCCGCGTCGATCGTGGCGACGTCGCCGGTTGGAAACCAGCCGTCGAGCAACGGCGACGCGTCGGCTTGCGATTCGTCGCTCGAAAAGTAGCGGTCGATGACCCACGGGCCGCGCACGTGCAGATTGCCGAACGCGACGCCGTCGCGCGGCAGCTCGCGCCCGTCCTGCCCGACGATCTTCATATCGACCCCGCAAATCACCGTGCCTTGCTTTTGCAACAGGCGACGACGTTCCTCCCGCGGGCGCTGCGATTGCTCCCAATTGAGCCGAGCAAGCGTGCCGAGCGGCGAAAGTTCCGTCATCCCCCATGCATGAATGACGCGTACGTCGTACTCGTCTTCGAATGCATCGAGCATCGAAGGCGGGCAGCACGAGCCGCCGATGACGGTCCGTTCGAGTGACGAAAACCGCGCGCCGATCGATTTCACGTGGGCCAGCAGGCTCATCCATACCGTCGGCACCCCGGCGGAGAACGTCACGTGTTCGGCTTCCATCAGTTCGAACAACGACTTGCCGTCCAGATCTTTGCCCGGCAGCACCAGCTTGGAACCCGCAAGCGGCGCGGCGTGCGGAATCCCCCAAGCGTTCACATGGAACATCGGCACGACGGGAAGAACACAATCGCGCGCGGAGAACCCCATCGCGTCGGGCAACGCCGCGCCCATCGCATGCAGATAAACGGAGCGGTGCGAATAAAGCGCTCCCTTCGGATGCCCTGTCGTGCCCGACGTGTAGCACAGGTAGGAAGCGAGCCGCTCGTCGAGCACGGGCCATTCGAAATCGCCGTCCTGTGCGCGCACAAGCGCCTCGTAGCCGAGCAGCGGCGCATCGAGCGCCGGGATATCGGCGTCGTCGGCCAGCGCGATCCAGGCTTCGACGTTCGGGCAACACGGCGCGAGCGCGGTGACGAGCGGAGCGAACGTCGTATCGAACAAGATGTAGCGATCCTCGGCGTGATTGACGATGTACGCGATCTGTTCGGGAAACAACCGGGGATTGATCGTGTGGCATACGGCCCCGAAGCCGGTCGTCCCGTAATAAGCCTCCAGATGCCGATAGCCGTTCCATGCGAGCGTGCCGATACGATCGCCCGGCGCGACGCCGAGCTGGAGCAACGCTTGCGCGAGCTGCTTCGCGCGCCGCTCGCAATCGCGGTAGGTGTAACGATGAATGTCGCCTTCGATTCGACGCGAGACGATCTCCGTGTCGGCCGCATAACGGGCCGCGTGCGTGAGCAGCGTCGATACGTTCAGCGGTACATCCATCATTCGGCCCAACAACGGCTTTCGCATCACGACGGTCTCCTCGCCCGGTGGGGATAGTCGGCGCCGGGCGGGCCCGGCCCATGTCGCATTCAGCGGTTGCAGCGACGCGTTCAGCGCGCCGCGAAGCGGCGTCTTACAATATCGGGTAACCCAGAGGGCCTCAATATGTCGTTTTCCCCAAGCGTCGCCGACCATTCGACACGCATTGCTTCGTTGATCGACGCGCTATCGGCCACCCGCGAAAACGGATTCGGCCGCCTCGGCAGTGCGTTCTACACGCGCCTGCCGGCCGCGCCGTTGCCCGCACCCTATGTCGTCGGTTTCAGCGACGACGCGGCCCGCATGCTAGGGCTCGATCCCGCGATCGTATCGGAGCCCGGATTCGCCGAGTTGTTCGCGGGCAATGCCACGCGCGATTGGCCGAGCGAGGCGTTGCCGTACGCGTCTGTCTACTCCGGGCATCAGTTCGGCGTCTGGGCGGGACAGCTCGGCGACGGCCGCGCGCTGTCGCTCGGCGAGCTCGAGCACGGCGATGCGCGCTTCGAGTTGCAGCTCAAGGGCAGCGGGCGCACGCCGTACTCGCGCATGGGCGACGGTCGTGCCGTGCTGCGTTCGTCGATTCGCGAGTTCCTCTGTTCGGAAGCCATGCACCACCTGGGCATTCCGACCACGCGCGCGTTGACCGTCATCGGCTCGGATCAGCCGGTGCGGCGCGAAGAGATCGAGACGGCCGCCGTCGTGACGCGCGTCGCGCCTAGTTTCGTGCGCTTCGGGCACTTCGAGCACTTTTACTCCGCCGATCGAACGGCCGAGCTACGCGCACTGGCCGAGCATGTCATCACGCGCTTCTATCCCGATTGCCTTCATGCGGACGATCCCGTTCTCGCGCTCTTGACGATCGTCGTCGAACGCACGGCGCTGCTTGTCGCGCAATGGCAAGCCGTGGGCTTCTGCCATGGGGTGATGAACACCGACAACATGTCGATTCTCGGGCTCACGATCGATTACGGCCCGTTCGGGTTCGTCGACGGTTTCGATGCGGGCTATATCTGCAATCACTCGGATACGCAAGGCCGCTACGCCTATCGGATGCAGCCGCAGATTGCATACTGGAATTGCTTTTGTCTCGCGCAGGCGCTGGTGCCGCTCATCGGCGAACGCTATGACGAAGCGACGCGTGCCGAACGCTCGATTGCCGACGCGCAAGGCGCGCTCGAGCGCTTTAAAGCGTGCTTCAGTCCGGCGCTCGAGGCTCGCTTCCAGGCCAAGCTCGGCTTGAGCGAGAAGCGCGAAGGCGACGCGGCGTTGGTCGACCGGTTGCTCGCGCTCATGCATGCGAGCCGCGCGGATTTCACGTTGACGTTCCGTGGCCTGGCGAACGTGTCGAAGCAAAACGCGGACGGCGACGCACCCGTGCGCGACCTATTCCTCGATTTGCCCGGCATCGACGGCTGGCTTGCCGATTACCGCGCGCGGCTCGCTGTCGAGCCGATCGACGATGCCGCGCGCCGGGCGGCGATGAACCGCGTCAATCCGAAATTCGTGCTGCGCAACCATTTGGCCGAAACGGCGATACGGCGGGCCAAGGAGAAAGATTTCTCGGAGGTAGAGCGGTTGGCCTCCATCCTGCGACGCCCGTTCGACGAGCAACCCGAACATGAAGCCTACGCGGCGCTGCCGCCCGATTGGGCCGGTACGCTCGAAGTCAGTTGCTCGTCGTGAACCGTTTCCCATTCCCGGTTCGGCTCGATGCAGACGCGCTCGCGGCGTGCATCCGATGGCCCGATTGCGACGTATCTGCGTCAGACGGGCCGTCCTTGCTTGCCAGCGTGGCACGAACGCGCCGTGCGAGCCTTGCCCCCACCCGTCGCGTGCGCCATCGATCGCCGCCGACGCCCTTTAACCGGCGCGCCACAAGCCGCGCCGCTCATTTGGAGACGCATCCATGAACGAACGCCCCACCGGTCTGCCCGATTCCGCCGACGCGTCGCGCGAGCGCTACGAGCTCGAGAAAAGCGATGAAGCATGGCGCGAACAGCTGTCCGACATCGAATACGAGGTGACGCGCCACGCCGCCACCGAGCGCCCGTTTACGGGGCGTTACTGGGATCATTGGGAAGGCGGCATCTACGATTGCGTCTGCTGCGGCACGCCGCTGTTCGAATCGTCGACCAAATTCGACGCCGGCTGCGGCTGGCCGAGCTATTTCAAGCCGATCAACGGCGAAGTCGTCGAAGAGAAGACCGACCGCTCGCACGGCATGCTGCGGATCGAAGTGCGCTGCAAGCAATGCGGAGCGCACCTGGGGCACGTCTTCGAGGACGGTCCCGCGCCGACGGGCCTGCGCTACTGCATCAATTCGGCTGCGCTACAATTCGAGCCCAAGTAAGCTTGCGTTCGCCGTGCCTGGCGCGGCGAACCGCTAGCCTTACCGCGCCGGGCGCGCCCCGCCCATCGACGCTTTCGGATTCATCGGCCTTCATGAAATTTCTTTTCGACCTGTTTCCCATCATCCTGTTTTTCGTTGCATTCAAGCTTTGGGGCATCTTCACGGCCACGGCGGTCGCTATTGCGGCGACGCTCCTGCAGGTTGCGTGGGTAGCCTTTCGCCATCGGAAGGTCGATCCGATGCTGTGGGTCAGCCTGGCCGTCATCGTCGTGTTCGGCGGTGCCACGCTCGTGCTCCACAATCAGAAATTCATCCAATGGAAGCCCACGGCGCTGTACTGGCTGTTCGCCGTCGGCCTCGCGGTCGCGCGCTACGGGTTCCGCAAGAACCTGATCGAATCGATGATGGGCAAGCAACTGACATTGCCGCACCCGATCTGGGACAAGCTCAACATTGCCTGGGCGCTGTTCTTCGTCGCGCTCGGCGTGGCGAATCTGTATGTCGTCGGAAACTTTACCGAGGCCCAGTGGGTCAACTTCAAGCTGTTTGGAACGACGGGCGCAATGGTGGTGTTCATCGTCGCGCAAAGCCTGTGGCTTGCTAAGTATATGAAGGAGGAATAAGCAATGAGCGAATCCTCCGATTTTCTGGATGCATCGCCCGACGCGCGTTTGGCGTTTATCGAGTCGAGGCTCACCTCGGCGCTCGCACCGCAGTCCATCGAGGTGCGCGACGATAGCGCTCAGCACGCAGGCCATGCGGGTGCGGCCGCGGGCGGGCACTACACGGTCACGATCGTGGCCGGCGCGTTCGCCGGCAAGCCACGCGTGGCGCGGCATCGGCTAGTGTATGATGCGCTGGCCGACGTTATGCAACGTGGGATCCACGCGCTGGCGATCATGGCCTACACGCCCGAGGAATTTGCTCGGCTGCCTGGCGCTTGAATCCGGGCTCTAATCCGGGCTCTAATCCGGGCTTGAATCTGAGATCGAATCGGGCTCGATGCGGCTCGATCCGGTTTGAACCCGCCGCGCTTGAATCCGTATCGTCGCCCACGTCTCCAAAGGTTGAACCTCGAGCGCCCGCTTCGTTTCTGCCGTATCGGCAAGACGAACAGCCGGGTGCGCTGACAGAACCGATCCACTTCGACAGGAACGTTAGGAACTTCCGATGACCCATAAAATGTCCCGTCTGTGTGTAATGCTGGCCGCATTTGCGGCAGCCCCGGCGTTCGCGCAGAACATCGCCGTCGTCAACGGCACCGCCATTCCGAAATCACGCGCCGATGCGCTCGTCGCCCAGCTCGTGAAGCAAGGCCAGCAAGATACGCCGCAGTTGCACCAAGCCGTTAAAGACGAACTCGTCAACCGCGAAATCTTGATGCAAGAAGCGGTGCGCGAAGGCATCCCGAACCGCCCCGATGTGAAGGCGCAAATCGCGGTGGCTCAGCAAAGCGTCGTGCTGCACACGCTGATCGAAGATTACGCCGCCAAGGCCAAGCCGACCGATGCCGAAGTGAAGGCGCGCTACGACGAACTCGTCAAGCAAGCGGGCGGCAAGGAATATCACCTGCACCACATTCTCGTCGACAACGAACAGCAGGCGAAGGATCTGATCGCGAAGATCAAGGCCGGCGCGAAGTTCGAGGATCTGGCTAAGCAATTCTCGAAGGATCCGGGATCAGGCAAGAACGGCGGCGATCTGGACTGGGCGAATCCGCACACCTATGTGCCCGAATTCGCCGCGGCCGCCGAGAAGCTGCAAAAAGGCCAGATGACGGATACGCCGGTGCACACGCAATTCGGCTGGCACATCATCCGTGTCGACGACATCCGCAACATCACGCCCCCGTCGCTCGATCAGGTCAAGGCGCAGATCGTCCAACAGATCCAGCAAGAAAAGGTGCAAGCGTTCGAACAAAGCCTGCGCGCCAAGGCAAAGATCCAGTAAGCCCGGTCTGCTTCGGCGCCGTTCGGTGCCGAAGCCGGGTTGGACTCGATTGCCGACGCATGGCAGTGCATCGCAATGCGTTGCGCTCCGAATAACAATGCCGCCCTCGGGCGGCATTGTCGTTTCTTGGCTTCTTGGCTTCTTGCCTTAGCCCAACCAGCGCCGCGCGTTGCGGAATACGCGCATCCACGGGCTCGCTTCGCCCCAACTTTCCGGATGCCAGCTCATTTGCACCGTGCGATGCACACGCTCCATGTGCGGCATCAGCACCGAGAAGCGGCCGTCCGGCGTCGTGACCGAGGTGATCCCGGCCGGCGAGCCATTCGGGTTGAACGGATAGCGCTCCGTCGCTTCGCCATGATGATCCACGTAGCGCATGGATACCGCCACACGCGCGGCGTCGCCCTGCTGGGAGAAATCGGCGTAGCCTTCGCCGTGCGCAATCGCCACGGGAATGCGCGACCCCTCCATCCCGGCGAAGAAAATCGACGGCGACGATTCGACTCGAACGAACGAGAAGCGCGCTTCGAATTTCTCCGACTTGTTACGCGTGAACTTCGGCCATGCATCGGCCCCGGGAATCATCGACGCCAAGCTGCTCATCATCTGGCAGCCGTTGCAAATCCCCAACGCGAACGTATCGGCACGCCCAAAGAACGCCGCGAACATATCGGCGAGCTGCGGGTTGAAGCGGATCGTCTTTGCCCAGCCCTCGCCGGCACCTAATACGTCGCCGTAAGAGAAGCCGCCGCATGCTACCGCGCCCTTGAAATCCGCGAGGGTCGCGCGGCCGGAGAGCAAGTCGCTCATATGCACGTCGTAGGCTTCGAAGCCCGCCCGGTCGAATGCGTAGGCCGTTTCCAAATGCGAGTTCACGCCCTGCTCGCGCAAGATCGCTACGCGCGGCCGCGCATTGATGCTTAGGAACGGCGCGGCAATGTCCTCGCTCGGATCGAACGTCAGATGCGGCGAGATGCCCGGATCTTGCACGTCGAGCAACATGTCGTATTCGGCATCGGCACAGGCCGGGTTGTCGCGTAGACGCGAAATGCGCCAGCTCACCTCGCTCCACGCGCGTTGCAACTCTGCACGCGGCGCCTCGTAGATCTTTTTCGCGTCGCGATAGATCTCGACGGCGTCGCGGGCGTTGAGCTTGCCGATGACGTGCGAGCACGCCGCGAGACCATGCTCGCGCAACGCGCCCAACACCGTGTCGCGATCGGCGGCCCGTACTTGGACCACCGCGCCCAGTTCCTCGGAAAACAGCGCGCGCAACGTGCGATCGTCACGTCGCCCGCTCGTCTGCTTCGCCCAATCCTTCGCATCGCCGTAGTCGGACTCGTGCGCCGCGTCGAGCGCGAGCATGTCCACATTCAGCGACACGCCCACACGGCCCGCGAACGCCATTTCGCAAACGGTCGCCCACAGGCCGCCATCGGAGCGGTCGTGGTACGCCAGCAATTGTCCGGCCGCATTGAGCGCTTGGATGGCCGCGAAAAAGCGCTTCAGATCCTCCGGATCGTCGACGTCGGGGACGCTGTCGCCGACTTGCTGCGTGACTTGCGCGAGGATGCTGCCGCCAAGGCGGTGCTTGCCGCGGCCGAGATCGATCGCGATCAACACCGAATCGCCGGCTTCTTCAGGGCGACGCAGTTGCGGCGTGAGATGCCGGCGCACGTCTTCCACCGGCGCAAACGCGGAAATGATCAACGAAACCGGGGAGACGACTTCCTTGGCCACCCCGCGCTCGTCCCACTTCGTCTTCATCGACAAGGAATCCTTGCCCACCGGGATACTGATCCCGAGTGCGGGGCACAATTCCATACCGATCGCCTTGACCGTATCGAACAGCGCGGCATCCTCGCCGGCCGTGCCGCAGGCAGCCATCCAGTTGGCCGACAACTTCAGCTTGTCGAGCGAAGCGATCGGCGCGCTGGCGATGTTCGTCACCGCTTCGCCCACAGCCATGCGGCCCGAAGCCGGCGCATCGATGACGGCGAGCGGCGTACGCTCGGCCATCGTCATCGCTTCGCCGCGAAAGCCCGCGTAATCGGCCACGGTGATCGCGCAGTCGGCCACCGGCACTTGCCACGGGCCGACGAGCTGATCGCGCGCAGTCGTGCCGCCGACGGAGCGGTCGCCGATCGTGATGAGGAACGATTTGCTCGCCACTGTGGGGTGCTTGAGCACCGAGACGGCGAGTTCGGACAGGGACAAGCCGGTGACGTCGACGCTCGCACGCTCGGCCTTCACGCGCTCGACGGTGCGGTGCATGCGCGGCGCCTTGCCGAGCAGGACCTCCATCGGCATGTCGACGGGGTATGCTGCTTCGCCCTCGGCGTGCGCATCGATCAATTGCAGTTGACGCTCGTCCGTTGCCACGCCCACCACGGCAACCGGGCAACGTTCGCGCGAACAGATCGCCTCGAACGCCGGCAAATCGGCCGGCGCGATCGCCAAAACATAGCGCTCTTGGGCTTCGTTCGACCAGATCTCGCGCGGAGAAAGCCCGCTTTCCTCGAGCTGAATCTGACGTAACTCGAAGCGCGCGCCTTTGTCGGCCCCGTCGACGAGTTCAGGAAACGCATTAGAGAGGCCGCCCGCGCCGACATCGTGGATGCTGAGAATCGGGTTGTTGTCCCCGAGCTGCCAGCAGGCGTTGATCACTTCCTGCGCGCGCCGCTCGATTTCCGGATTGCCGCGTTGTACCGAGTCGAAATCGAGTTCGGCCGTGTTCGCCCCCGTCGCCATCGAACTGGCCGCACCGCCGCCCATGCCGATGCGCATGCCGGGGCCGCCGATCTGAATCAGTAGCGTGCCGGCCGGCAGATCGTGCTTGTGGGTGTGTGAATCGGAGATGTTGCCGATACCGCCCGCGATCATGATCGGCTTGTGATAGCCGCGCACTTGACCGCCGACGTTTTGCTCGTAGACACGGAAATAGCCGCCGAGGTTAGGCCGGCCGAATTCGTTGTTGAACGCGGCCCCGCCGAGCGGGCCGTCGATCATGATCTGGAGCGGCGAGGCGATCCGATCCGGACGGCCGTAAGGCCCATTCGGATCGTTCGGGTTGCGCAGCGATAACGGCTGAGCCGCGTCGCGGGCGTTTTCCCATGCCTGCACGGCGCCCGGCAACTCGAGATTCGACACCGTGAAGCCCGTCAGGCCGGCCTTGGGCCGCGCCCCGCGTCCGGTCGCGCCTTCGTCGCGAATCTCGCCGCCCGCTCCCGTCGCCGCACCGGCAAACGGCGAAATCGCCGTTGGGTGGTTGTGCGTCTCCACCTTCATCAACGTGTGCGTGAGTTCGACATGGCGACCGTAGCGTTCATCGAGGGCCGCGCCCTCGCCGGCCTGGGCCGGACGCGGGAACCAGCGCTCCGCTGGGCCGCCTTCCATGATCGCCGAGTTGTCCGAATAAGCGACGATCGTGCCTTGCGGATGCAGCTTCTCGGTGTTTTTGATCATCTGGAACAGCGACACGTCCTGGGGCTGTCCGTCGATCGTCCACTGCGCGTTGAAGATCTTGTGGCGGCAGTGCTCGCTGTTCGCCTGCGCGAACATCATCAGTTCGACGTCGGTCGGGTTGCGGCCGAGCTTCGTGAATGCATCGACGAGGTAATCGATTTCGTCGTCGGCCAGCGCCAGGCCGAGTTCGCCGTTCGCTTGTTCGAGCGCCGCGCGGCCGTGCGCGCGCACATCGACGCTCGCCAAGGGCTTGGCCGGCAACTCGTCGAACAAATGCAGGGCATCGTCGCGCGAGCCGACGACGCTTTCGGTCATCCGGTCATGCAGCGCCGCGGCGACCAGCGCACGCGTTTCGTCGGACAGCGCCTTCTTACCGCCCAGCAGGCCCGTCAAGCCCGCCTTGAGCGTGACCGTGAATTCGATGCCGCGCTCGATGCGGCGCAGTTGCGCGAGCCCGCAATGATGAGCGATGTCGGTTGCCTTGCTCGCCCACGGCGAAACCGTGCCGATACGCGGGATGACCAGGAACGTTTCTTGGCCGCCACGGCCTTCGTCGGCAGCGAACGGCTCGCCATAGTGCAACAGCGCCTCGATGCGCGTGTTGTCCTGCTCCGACAGCGGTGTGAGCGCATTGACGAAGTGCAAGTACTGGCCGCGCACGCCGACGATGTTGGCGTCGATGCGGGCTAGCGTTTCGAGCAGGCGGGTTTGACGGAAGTCGGAAAGCGCCGAAGCACCGGGGAAGCACGAGAAGTGGGCCATGGAAGGACGTAGGCGTCGATGAGTCGCGCATCGCGCGGTTCGCGCGCGTATGCCACAACGTGAGGCGAAAGGAAGACCGAGATTATACCCGGAACTCGGTCCCCGATAGGCGGTGGCGGCCCATCCAAGCCGGCATGCGCACCACGCCGGCGCGTATTTCACGCGGCGACGCGAGCTATCCCAATCGGTTTGGCGCTATCATGCGCGGTTTGCTTATCGTTATCGGCGCGAAGCTGCGGCGGCGAACGGACGTCACGGCCCTCGCCCGACGCTTCGCATTCGGCACCGCGCTTGCCAGTCCTTGCGCTGCGGCTGTCCGTACGGTGCATTACCAGCGCATTACCAAGCTCATTCATGGATGTCATCGTCATCGGCGGCGGAATCGTCGGCGTCGCCACCGCCTATCAGCTTCGTGCGGCCGGCCATCGCGTGTGCGTCATCGAACGCCATGCCACGGTCGCCCAAGGCGCGACCTTCGGCCACGGCGGTATCGTGCTGCCGACCCCGCTCGACGCTTGGTTCGGCCCCACGTTCCTCGGTAGCCGCCGCGGCGTCGTCTATCGCCCCGGCTTCAATTCGAGCGCGCGCCGTTTCGCCCGCCGCCTTGCGCAACTGCAAAATCCCGACGCGTTTCGCCAGCAATGGCTACGCCTACGCCCGCTCGTCGAACTCTCGCGCGAAGCGATCGCTTCGATCGAAGCCGGCTTTCACCTCGAATTCGAACAGCGCGAAGGCGTGTTGCACGTGACGCGCCAGCCGCGCGAATGGGAACAGGCGCAAAGCGCGCTCGATCTGCTCGGCGAATTCGAAATGCCGCATCACGTCTTGTCGGCCGCCGGATGCACCGAGGCGGAACGTTCGGTGCCCGCCGAGCCCTCTTTCGCCGGCGGCGTCCTGTTCCCGCAAGAACGCACGGCCAACTGCCCCCTGTTCACGAAGCTCGTCAAGCAAGTGCTCGACGAGCAAGGCAGTGTCCAATTCCTGTTCGGGCGCGCCGTCGAGGCCATTCGTCTCGAGAACGAGCGCGCGGCTGTCGAACTGGCGCCCGCCGAGGGCGAGCGTGGGCGCCAGCGGGAAGTCGATGTCGTCTCGTGCGATGCGATCGTCGTCGCGGCCGGCGCAGGCAGCCCGTCGCTGCTCGAACCGCTCGGCCTGTCGCTGCCGCTCCACCCGATCCGCATGCTTTCGCTGACGGCACCGATCGCTTACGAGGAATGCGCCCCGCATTTGACCGTCGTCGATTCGGTGCGGCGCATCTCCATGACGCGAATGAACCAGCGTATTCGTGTAGCCGGCGCCGCCGTGCTGCAACCGGAGCGCGAACTGGCCAAGCCGCTGGCCGAGCCGGTCTTGGAAGCCGGGACGGCGCTCCTCGCGCAATCGACCCACGATTGGATGCCCGGCGCGGCGAAAATCTCGGCTGCCCAGGCCTGGGAAGGCGTGCGTCTGCTTTCGCCCGACGGTTTGCCTGTCGTCGGCAACGTGGTGCACCCGCGCCTGTTCGCGAACTTCGGCCACGGCCCTGCCGGTTGGGGCCTCGCGTGCGGGTCTGCTAAAGTGATCGCGGAACTCGTCTCGGGCACGACGCCGAGCGTGCCGCCCGACACGCTCGCCGCGCTGCGAGCCGAGCGCTTCGCGAGCTGACGGGCGGGCGCCGGCTTCGTCGCCGAAGGGACGCCCTGGAACGCCGCGGGCCCTCCCCGCCCACTGCCGCCGCCGGAGCGCCTCTGGCCGTCAGCGGGCCGGCGGGCCACCGAGTGTTCGATACCGTCCTTGAAAGCGCCCGCCATGAAAGACTTCCGCGCCTCCCCCGCTCCTTTGCCGTCCGTGGTCTCGCCAGCCGAGCGTCCGCTGCCGTTGTTGACGGTCGCCCAATTGCGCTCGCTCGAACAGTCGGGCGGCGCCGGGCTGCCCGAGCACACGCTGATGGCGCGTGCCGGCGCCGCCGCCGCCCAATTTCTTCTCGAGCGGGCCGCTCACGACGGCTCGTTGGCGGCCGAGCACCCGCTCTGGATCGCCGCAGGGCCCGGCAACAACGGCGGGGATGCACTGATCGTCGCCGCTCGTCTCAGGCAAGCCGGCGCGGCCGTGCAGGTTTGCATGCCCATCGAACCCAAGGCCGCGGACGCTCGCTGGGCGCTTTCCGAGGCGCGCGCGTGCGGTGTCCCGATCTCCCACGTCGCGCCGGCCTCGCTCGACGGCTTTGGATGGGTGGTCGACGGCTTGTTCGGCATCGGGCTGGCGCGGCCGCTGGATGGTGTCTTCGCCGAATTGGCCGTCCGCATCGCCCAACGCGCCGACAGTCATGGCCGGGTGCTCGCGCTCGATGTGCCGAGCGGGCTCGATAGCGATACGGGCAGCGTCGTCGAGGGCGGCGTGGCCGTGCGTGCCACCGATACGGTGACGTTTCTTGCCGCCAAGCCGGGGCTGTACATGACGTGCGGCCGCGATCTGGCCGGCGCCGTGACCGTCGCCCCGCTCGGGATCGACCTGCCCGTTGCCGATGACGTCGCCCGGCTGAACGCACCGTCGTTGTTCGCGGCACACTTTCCCGCCCGGTCGTTCGCCTCGCATAAGGGTACGTTCGGCAGTCTCGCCGTCGTCGGCGGGGCCACTGGGATGTGCGGTGCACCGATCTTAGCAGCGCGTGCAGCCCTGCACTCGGGCGCGGGTAAAGTCCATGTCGCGTTCGTCGGCGAAGGCGCGCCCGCCTACGATCCGCCCTATCCGGAACTGATGCTGCATCCGCCCGGTACGCTCGAATGGGAGGCCATGGATGCGCTCGCCGTCGGTTGCGGCATGGGCCTTGGGCCGGACGCCGAATCTTCGTTGGCGCGCGCGCTTGCCAGCGGCGTGGCGCTCCTGCTCGACGCCGACGCGCTTAACCTGATCGCGCGCAAGCCGGCGCTGGCCGATGCGCTCGCCGCCACCGGCGCTTGCTCGGCCGATGCGGCGCCCGCGTCCGCTGCCCGTTGCATACTGACGCCGCACCCGCTCGAAGCGGCGCGGCTGATCGGATGCGATGCCGCCCAGGTACAAAGCGACCGCATCGGCAGCGCGCGGGCATTGGCTGCCCGCTTTGGCGCCGTGGTCGTACTCAAGGGCGCGGGCACCGTCATCGCATCGCCCGACGGCCGCACAGCCGTCAATCCCACCGGCAATGCCGCGCTGGCGAGTGGAGGCACGGGCGATGTCCTCGGCGGGATCGTCGGTGCCTTGCTCGCGCAGCGGTTGCCCTGCTACGAGGCCGCGTTGGCCGGCGTCTATTTGCACGGATGGGCCGCTCAGACGCTCACGGCAAACGGCCACGGGCCCGCGGGCCTGACGGCCGGCGAACTCGGCCCCGCAGTCAGAGTCCTCTTGAACCGGCTGATCTACCCCCAGCACGAATGAGATCGTGCGTGGTCGGCCGAGCGCGGGCCGGGCCGCGCCGACCTATCCCGTTATTTCGCCGCCGTCGCGGCTTGCGGGCGCTCGAGAATCTGTTCGTTCATATACGCGAAGTGACGTTCGCGCGGCACCGTGGGCGGCACGGCCATCGGCTCGTCGGGCTTGCGATCGAGATAGCTGACAACGAGATCGTCGCCGTTGATCGCGATACCGATGGGCTGAATCCGGTCGCCGACTTTGAAGGTGGTCCCGCGCCCGTCGTTGAACGCCAAGGCCACGTAATAAAACGTTCCGCTGCCGCCGCCTTGGCTGGACAGGAACACGGCCACGGCACTGCGGCCGCCCAGCTTGCCGGCCACATGCTCGGGCGGTTCGATGACGCGCGTGACATCTTGTTCCGCCGAATCGTCGGCGGCCGGCTGCGAATGCAGGCCGTCAAGGAGCGTCACATCTTTGCCGTCGACGCGGTAGATCGCGTTCTTGTAGTCGATCGACGGCCCCGACGGCTGCGCGTGCGGCGCCGCGGCCGTGACCGTCAGCCCGAGGTGTTCGAGCGCATCGCCACGCAAGTCGTCGATCCGATGCTGGTAGGCGTCGTTCAGGCATGCGGCTTGCGCACCGCAGGCATCGCGCGTGTCGTGTTGCCATCTTTGCCGATCGGCTTGGAGGCCGTCGCGGTAGTCTTGATACGCCTTGTTTTGCGCAGCGGGCTTGGCCTCGAGCAGCATGGAGTAGTACGTGTTCGCTGTGGCATCGAGTGCGCGTAGCGCGGCGTTATGGCAAATGGCGCGTTCGACGGGAAGATGCGGCTTGGCGCAGTCGAGACCGGTATTTTGCGCCGACGCGCTCATCGATAAGCATGCGAGAAGCGCCGCCGCGGCAGCGCATGGGCCCATTTTTTTCATTTTGTTGGTTGGATTGCGAGGGTGAAAAACATCGGATGATAGCGCGCGTTCGACGCCCTCGGCCTAGCATTTCGATTGGCGTCGGCTGACTGTTGGCTGGCTGTCGGCCGATTGT
The DNA here is from genome assembly GCA_963838695.1 of uncultured beta proteobacterium. Classification (GTDB taxonomy): domain Bacteria; phylum Pseudomonadota; class Gammaproteobacteria; order Burkholderiales; family Burkholderiaceae; genus Trinickia. The sequence goes on from CAWIRZ010000031.1 coordinate 60,182, forward strand.
GGGGACCGTGGGCGGGTGGCTTTCGCTATACTGACCGCCCCCGGACGGTACGAATGCCGAACCATGCCGAACGCATGCGTTCACGAGGCGCCGCCCGCGAGCGCCGCGATGCGCAGCACTCGGATTGTGATTGAAGTAACGACAAGCGACGAGCTTAGCCTGACGGGCGTGCCCGGCCACCCAAGCTCATGGATCGAAGCCCCCTTCGTTAGACCCACGCCTATGACGCACAAGACGCTGAACTCGCTTTCTTCTTGGTCCGCGCTCACCGCGCACTATGAACAGATCCGCGACGAGCGGCTGCGCGACTGGTTTGCCGCCGATACCGCTCCCCCCTCGCGCGCCGAGCGATTCACGATCGAAGGCGGGGGGCTCACCGCCGATTTGTCGAAGAACCGCATCACCGACGAGACGCTACGCTTGCTGGTCGCGCTCGCCGACGAAGCCGATGTCGCCGGGCGGCGGGACGCCATGTTCAAGGGCGAGGTCGTCAATCCCACGGAAGGCCGTGCGGCTTTGCATACGGCCTTGCGCGCCACGCAGGCCGATGCGCCGTTTCATGCGCAAATCGCGGCCGAGCGCGCGAAGATGGCCGAGTTCGCCGAACGCGTGCGCAGCGGCGCGTGGACGGGCTATACGGGCAAGCGCATTCGTCACGTCGTCAATATCGGCATCGGCGGCTCGGATCTCGGGCCGAAGATGGTGGTCCATGCGCTGGATCACCTCGCCCATCCCGAGATCTCGAGTTACTTCGTGTCGAACGTCGACGGCGCCGACCTCGCTCGGGTCCTGGCCCGCATCGATCCCGAACAAACCCTGGCGATCGTCGTCTCCAAGACGTTCACGACGCTCGAGACGATGACCAACGCCCATTCGTTGCGCGATTGGTTCGTGCAAAAGGGCTGTCCCGAAAGCGCGCTCGCCAAGCACTTCGTCGGCGTGTCGGCCAACCCGGGCGAAGTCGTGAAGTTCGGCATCGCCAAAGACAACGTATTCGAAATGTGGGATTGGGTGGGCGGCCGTTATTCGTTGTGGTCGGCCGTCGGCTTGTCGATCATGATTGCGGTCGGCGCCGCGAACTTCGATGCCCTGCTCGCGGGCGCGCACGACATGGATCGCCATTTCCGCGATGCGCCGCTCGCGCGCAATCTGCCGGTGCTGCTCGGCCTGATCGGCATCTGGTATCGCAACTTCTTCGGCCTGCAAAGCTACTTGGTGGCCCCGTATTCCGAGGCGCTGCACTTTTTGCCGTCGTACTTGCAGCAGCTCGAAATGGAGAGCAACGGCAAACAGGCCCGGCTCGACGGCGCGTATGTGGATTACGGCACGTCGGCGGTGACCTGGGGCGAACCCGGCACGAACGGACAGCATGCGTTCTTCCAAATGTTGCACCAGGGCCCGACGATCGTCCCGATCGATTTCATCGCCGTGCTCACGCCCGAACATGCTCTCGTCAGCCACCATCCGAAGCTGCTCGCGAATTGTTTCGCGCAAAGCGAAGCCCTGATGCTCGGGCGCACCGAAGAGGAAGCCCGCCAGGTGGCCGGCCCGGACAAGCCGGAACTTGTGCCTCACCTCGTCTTCCCGGGCAACCGGCCGTCCACGACGCTGCTGCTCGATTCGCTCGATGCGCGCTCGCTCGGTGCATTGATCGCCCTCTACGAGCACAAGGTGCTCGTGCAAGCCGCGGTGTGGAACATCAACCCGTTCGACCAATGGGGTGTCGAACTCGGCAAGATCCTCGGAAGAGTGGTCGAATCCGATCTGACGAGCCCGAGTTTCGACGCGCACAAACACGACTCGTCGACTTCCGCTTTGATCGAGCGCGCGCGCCAGCCGCCGCGCGGCGCGGCTAAACCTCGCGCGGGCCGTGTTCGACGATACGGCCCGCTTCGATCGTCACCTTCCGCGCGCAGCGGCGGGCCAGTTCGGCGTCGTGCGTGACAAGGATCAGCGTCGCCCCCTGCGCGGCGTTCAGCTCGAACATGAGATCGATCACCGCTTGGCCGGTGGCGGCATCGAGGCTGCCTGTCGGTTCGTCCGCGAACAAGATCGCCGGACGCGTGACGAACGCCCGCGCCAAGGCAACCCGTTGTTGCTCGCCTCCCGAAAGCAGCTTGGGGTAATGCTGCATGCGCGCGCCGAGCCCGACGCGTTCGAGCAACGCGCGCGCACGCGCGGTTGCTTCGCTCCCCTCCACGCCACCCTGCAATTCAAGCGGCAACCGCACGTTTTCGAGCGCGGTCAGTTGCGGCATCAACTGGAACGATTGAAAGACGAAGCCGATCGAGCCGTTTCTAAGCCGCGCGCGCTCGTCCTCCGACAACCTGGAAAGATCGTGCCCGAGCAGTCGAACCGAACCGGACGTGGCGTTGTCCAAGCCCGCGAGCAAGCCGAGCAGCGTCGACTTGCCCGAGCCGGATGCGCCGACGATCGCCACACTGGTGCCGGCGGCGATGTCGAACTCGATTTCGTCGAGTATCGTCAGCTCGCCCGTTGCGTCTCTGACGCGCTTGGATAAACTGCGCACTTCGATAATGGCACTGGTGTCTTCTGGCATGAACAAGCGTCGCTGGATAATCGGTATGGCGGCTACGGCCGCGTTGACGGCCTCCGGCCTATTCACCCTTTCGTCGTTCTCGGCCACGCCCGCGCGCAGCGCGGAATCGACGCGGCCCGTCATCGTCGTGCTCGGCGATAGTATCTCGGCCGAATACGGTCTGCCTCGGGACACGGGATGGGTCGAGCTGTTGCGCAAACGGCTCGCACAGGAGCGAATCGATTATAGCGTTGCGAATGCAAGCATTAGTGGCGACACGACGAGCGGCGGACGGGCACGTATGCCGGAGTTGATGCAGCGGCTCAAGCCGTCGATCGTCATTGTCGAGCTAGGGGCGAACGACGCGCTGCGCGGCGTCCCGCTTTCCACCACGAAAGACAACCTGCGCACGATCATCGAGCAAGCGCAGCAAGGCCATGCGAAGGTGGTGCTCGTTGGAATGTATGTGCCGGCGAACTACGGTCAAGCGTACACGCAGCGCTTTCACGCGATGTACGGCGCGATTGCCCACGACCTGAACGTGCGCCTCGTGCCGTTCTTGCTGGCCGGCATAGAGAACCGGCCGGACATGTTTCAATCGGATCAGATGCACCCCACACAGCAGGCGCAGCCGGTGTTGCTCGATAACGTCTGGCCCGTACTGGCCCCGCTGCTGCGCAAGTAAGCGGCCCGCCGTCGTCAACGGCGGGCCGCAACCGCGCCCTTACTGCGAATCGGCCTGCGACGAATTCAGCGAGCCGTAAACCTTCACCTTCGAGCGCTGCCGTAGCGATGCGACATACGCTTCCAGTTCCGCTTGCGCATCGACTTGCGCCAATTCGCGCTGCGCGGCCGCAAGCCTGGCTGTATCGATCGGTGCACCGGGAACGACCGCATTGACGCGATAGATCGCGTAACCGTCGTTGCCGAGGTCGACGCCGACATAGGCCGGCAACTTGCTGTCGTCGGCCTTGAAGATGGCGCTCAGGGCAAGCGGCGAAACGCCTTGGGCGTCCGTGCGCGAAACCTTCTGCTCTGCGCCGAAGCTTGCCGTCGATTTCGACTTTTGCAGAGCGGCCAGCTTCGCCTCGCCATCCTTGCGGGCCAGTTCGGCGGCTTGCTCGGCCACATACTTCGCACGCACGGCGTCCTTGATCGATGCAAGCGGCGGTGTCGCGGCAGGCTTGTAGTCGGTCACGTGCGCCGCGATCAGCGTGCTGTTGCCGACGTCGATCGCTTGCGTATTGTTGCGGTTCTTGACCGCATCGTTCGCAAAGACAGCCGCCAGGAACTTCGGATTGTTGAGCGGGCTGTTCGGCGGCAAGGCCGCGTTCGGCTTCGGCGTGACCGTCGCCGTTTGGATCGTCAACTTGTACTTGTCGGCCGCCGGCTTCAGGCTCTTCGCTTGTTCGTAGACGGTTGACGTGAAGCCGTCGGCATCGTCGCTGTACGCCTTGGTCGCAAGCTGCGTCTTCAGATCCTTGAGGATCGCGTCTTTCACTTCGTCGAACGGCTTGGTGGCGGCCGGTTTGACGTCCGTCGCCTTGATGACGTGATAGCCGTACGACGAGCGCACCACGGCGCTCACTTCGTCCTTGTTCAATGCCATCGCGGCGGCATCGAATGCCTTTTCACCCGTCAGCACGCCGTTCGTCGACCAGCCGAGGTCGCCTCCCCTCGCCGCCGAGGCGGGATCTTGCGAGTCCTTTTGGGCGATTTCGGCGAACTGAGCCGGGTGCGCCTTGACGTCGGCCAGCACCGCTTCGGCTTTGGCCTTCGCCTTGGCGTCGTCCGCGGGACTCGCCGATTGCGGCGACGCGATCAGGATCTGGCTCACGCGAACTTCGCGCGGCGTCGTGTAGTGCGCGATGTTGTCGTCGTAGTACTTCTTCGCGTCGGCATCGCTTGGCGTGGCGAGCGCAGCCAGCGTGGCCGGCGACAACACCAGGTAATCGATCGTCGCCGTGGCCGGCGTCGCGAAATCGGCGCCGTGCGCGGCGTAGTAGGCCGCGAGCTGAGCGTCGGACGGCTGAACCTTCGACGCGTAGTCGCTCGCATGCAGCACGAGCCCTTGCACCGTGCGCTGCGCCTCGGCCAGTTGCGCAATGCGCTCGGCCAACGACTTCGGCGTGAAGGCGGTGGCCTCGATGCTGTTCGGAATTTGCTCCATCGCCAGCAGATAGCGCTGACGCTCGTCGTATTGCTCCGGCGTCATGCCCTGCATGGCAAGCAATTGCTTGTAGCGCTCGACGTCGAACGAGCCGTCGGGCTTGCGCAGCGAGGAGATAACCGGATCGGCCAGCAGCGCGCGACGCACGGCGTCGTCGGACGCCGTCAGATATTCGCGCTGCGTTTCGTCGGCCAGCGCGCGCTGTTGAATCAGGTTGTCGAGCAGATCTTGGCGGCGGGCCGGGGTATCGAGCGCCTTGGCGTCGAATTGCGCCCCGAAATACTGGCGCGCCTGATCCAATTGCTGGCGCATGGCGCTGTCGAATTCCGCGCGGGTGATCTTGTGCCCGTTGACGCTCGCGACGTTCGCGCTGTCATCGAAAAAACCGCGGAAGCCTTGTATTCCGAGAACACCCAGCCCCGGCACGATGACCAGGACGAGCATAAGCATCATCAGGCGCTGATGGTTGCGAAAGAAATCGAGCATGCGTGACCGGTTACGTTGGACAAAAACGTCCAATAGTACAACAGGTGAGGCATCACTCGGCAATTCGAACCGGTTGCGGGCATCGGCGGGCCGTGTTGACCGAAATCGACCCCGGCGTGGCGGGGCCCGCTATCGTCGAGACATGAGGCTCGCGACCGGCGCGCCCCGTTCGAAGGAGCGCTTTATGACTGAGACACCGTGGCTCACTTACATCCCGTCGCGCGATGCGCCGGCGATCCCCTGCCGTGGACGAAGCGCCGGTCGTGATCGACCTGCCCCGCCCCGATCTGCGTTCCGGCCCGACGAAACGCCGATCCTCGCGCAAACCACGGGCTTGCCAGCCGACGCCGAGGGTACCCACAATAGCTGAACGACGGTCCGGCGCCGCCGTGCGGGGCCGCACCCCGCCCTGCTCTAACCGATCCGGGACACGGTGAGCGTCGCCGCGAACGCTCCGATGTGCCCCTCGGCCGGAGGCGACCATGCTCTACCAATGGCTAGAAACGCAGCGCACGCTCGTGCACTCCATCGATGCATGGGCGGCGCTGGCCACCGCTCCGTGGGGCGGCTTGCCTGCCCCAGCGGCTAGCGAAGCCGGGACGCCGTATGAGGGCGATGCCCGTTTGGCGAGCGTTACGCTGCCGGGGTGCGACTGGCTTTACCGGCTACTACGGGCCACGCCCGAACCACCGCCGTTCGGGATCGAGGCGGTGGATGTCGCGGGGCGGACCGTGCCGGTCAGCGAAACCGTCGTCGATCGAACGCCGTTTTGCACGTTGCGCCGATTCGTTCGGATAGTCGATAAACCGGTGGCCGACGGCGAAGTTGGCACCGGTAGGGCGCGTCGAAACGCGATTGCCGCCGATGGTGACGAGTGCGGAAGTACCGCTTTGCCGTCGTCCGATGCACACCCTCTCGGGCCGGCTTGTGTGCTGCTGGTCGCGCCGCTCGCCGGCCATCACGCCGTCATGCTGCGCGAGACCGTCGAAACGCTGCTCGAAGATGCCGACGTCTATGTTACCGATTGGACGAATGCGCGCGACGTGCCGCTCGGCGAAGGACGCTTCTGTCTGAACGACTACGTTTCGACTATCGAACGCTTTTTGCGCGCGCTCGCCGAGCGCGGCGTGCATCTGCTCGCAGTGTGCCAAGCCGCGCCGCCGGCGTTGGCCGCGTCGGCGCTGGCAGCGGCGTCGGACAGCAAGCTGGCGCCGCTCAGCGTCACGTTGATGGGTGGGCCTATCGATACGCGTTCGCACCCAACGATGATCGACCGGCTTGCCGCCACGCACGATATCGAGTGGTTTCGCCATTCCGTCATCGACACGGTGCCGCCAGGGTACCCGGGTGCCGGCCGGCGCATCTATCCGGGCTACGTCCAGCATGCAGCGATCGTGGCTGCCCACCCGCATCGTCAAGTCGCGCTCGAATCACGGTATTGGACGAGCCGCTTGTCGGGAAACGCCGATGCCGTCGCCTCGAGCCTGCGCTCGCTCAACGAATATTGCGCGGTGCTCGACATGGACGAAGATTACTTCCTCGATACGCTGCGCATTGTCTTCCAAGAGCAGCGTCTGGCGCTGGGTATTTGGTCGGTCGGTTCGCGGAGCGTGCTACCGGAGGCGTTGACGGCCACGGCGCTGTGCACAGTCGAAGGCGACCGCGACGACATCACCGGCGCCGGACAGACGCATGCGGCGCACGAGCTGTGCTGTGCCATTCCCGACGCGATGCGTGTGCGCATGACAGTCGACGACTGCGACCACTACGATCTCTTTACAGGGCCGCGTTGGCGCCAAGCCGTGCATCCTGCGCTGCGCCAATTCTGGGTGGCGAACGCAGGCGGGCGGCGGCCAGGCGCCAAGACGCGCGCGGTCAAGGTCAAGTCCCTTTACGCGCCGTCGTAATCTGCCTGCCCTAATCTTCCGGGCGGTGCCGAACGAGCAGCACGGGCATTTGCGCGGTGCGCAGCAGGGCCTCGGCGACACTGCCCAGCAAGACGCGGCGCAGTCCGTGCCGTCCCTGCGTCCCCATGACGATGAGGTCCGCCTCGCATTCGTCGGCGGTGCGCGACAACACTTCGGCGATACGATCGCCGTAGGCGTCGACGGCGCGCGCCACGCCGTTGATACCCTGCTCGCGGAACAGCTCGCGCGCCTCGTCGAGCGCCGCCGTGGCCGTATCGACCAAGGCCGCATTGGCCGCTTGTTCCGACATATAGACGGCGCCTACGTCGACGAGCTGCGGCGCATGTTCGACGACGAACACCGCGACGATTTCCGCCCCCGACGCCTTCGCGATCTTCACCGCTTCGTCGAGGGCGAGACGTGCGCCGCGACTTCCGTCGACGGCGGCAAGAATTTTCTTGTACATCGATGTCCTCCTGGGCAGGGGCGCCCGCAGTGTTGATTGCTGCTCTGATGAAGTTCGATACCGCCGAAGCACCTACTGTGCGCGCCGCGCGCGTTGCCCGTTTTGACGGCGATCAACGGGCCGTTCGACCCCCCATCCGCAACTTCCCACGAGTTGACGTAGGACAAACCTTACAAACCTTCATCAACGCTTACCGCAGTTTCATACGCCGCCGATTTCTTTATAGTCCCCAACCTCCGATACTGCCTTCACCAAATTGACTTTCCGCGCCCTCGCGACGATGCGCGGCTCCTTTCAGGGAGGTCGTATGTTCAACGCAACGACGTTCGCCGATGACATTGCAACGGCATCGGTGGTATCCGCCTCCTCCTCCAGCACCAACGACAAGGCGCTTCTCAGCCGGTCCGCGCAGCATTGCGGCACATGCTCAATGCGTACCGCCTGCATGCCGCAAACGCTGAACGATCAGGAACTGTCCCGTTTCGATTCGATCGTCACCGCGACCCGCCTTGTCAAACGAGGCGATTCGCTGTATCGCGCGAATGATCCATTCGTGAGCATTTATTCGATTCGCGCCGGCTCGTTCAAAACGGTGGTCATGCACCGGGACGGGCGCGAACAAGTAACAGGCTTTCATCTGGCCGGCGAAGTGCTCGGCCTGGACGGCGTGTGCACCGAACGTCACAGCAGCGACGCAATCGCGATCGAAGACAGCAGCGTCTGCATCATCCCGTACGACTTGCTGGAATCGATGTGCGGCGAGTCGAAGCGGCTTCAGCAGCAGGTTTTGCGCATGATGAGCGGCGAGATCGTCCGTGAATCGTCGCTGATGATGCTGCTCGGTACCATGAGCGCCGAGCAGCGCGTCGCCGCCTTTTTGCTGAACCTTTCGAGCCGCATGAAAGCGCGAGGCTACTCCCCGGCGGAATTCAATCTGCGCATGACCCGCGAGGAAATGGGCAACTACCTCGGCATGAAGCTAGAGACGGTGAGCCGCATGTTCTCGAAGTTCCAGCGCGCCGGCCTCGTGCAGACGCACGGCAAGCAGATTCGCATCGTCGACCTCGACGCGCTGGGGCAGGTATGATCGCCGCCCGCCAGATGACCGCCCGCCCCGCCGCGCGCGTCAAGCGTTCACGTCCAGCACCGCCGCGCCCGCTAACCGTCCTTCTCGCAGATCGGCCAGCGCTCGATTCGCTTGCTCAAGCGGGTAGACCGTGGTCGAGATGTCGAGCTGGAACGTATCGGCGAGATGCATGAACGCATGGCCGTCGTCTCGTGTGAGATTCGCGACCGAGACGATGCGACGTTCGCCCCAGAGCATGTCGTAGGGAAACGACGGAATATCGCTCATGTGAATGCCGCCGCACACGACCACCCCGCCCTTGACGACCGCCCGCAATGCGGCCGGCACCAACGCGCCCACCGGTGCGAAGATCAGCGCGGCGTCGAGCGGCACCGGCGCCGGCTCGTTGCTCGCGCCGGCCCACCGCGCGCCGAGTTGGCGTGCAAGCGCTTGCGCTGCCTCGTCGCCCGGCCGCGTAAACGCGTAGACCTCCCGGCCTTGATGACGCGCGACCTGCGCGACGATATGCGCGGCCGCCCCGAATCCGTAGATTCCGATCCGCTCGGCATCCCCGGCCATCGATAGGCTTCGATAGCCGATCAGTCCCGCGCACAGCAGCGGCGCAGCTTCGATATCCGTGTAACGAGTGGGCAGACGAAAGCAATAGCGGCTGTCGGCGACCGTCCGCTGCGCGTAGCCACCGTCGATCGTATAGCCCGTGAAGTCGGGCGCATCGCATAGGTTTTCCTTCCCGCGCGCGCAAAACGTGCAATGTCCGCAGGTATGGCCCAACCACGGCACGCCGACGCGTTCCCCCAGCGCGAAATCCGTCACCCCTTCGCCGAGCCCGCTCACGATGCCGACCACCTCGTGCCCGGGCACGAGCGGCGTCTTCGGCTGTGTCAACTCACCGTCTACCACGTGCAGATCGGTACGGCATACGCCACAAGCACGCACGTCGATCAAGAGTTGCCCCGGCCCGGGGCGAGGATCGGGAAGCTCGCGCCATTGCAGCAGCGGGCTATGTCCATCGAACACCATCGCTTTCACAATGCCGTCTCCTTCTCGGACAACGTTCTTGCGCGTGCATGCGTGCTGACAGCGCGTGCAGTGCATGGACGAAGAAGCAGCGCTGCCGGAACCCGGCTTGTTTGCCGAGGACGAAAGCATGTGAGGCCGCACGGGCGCCACACTCGGTGGCGCCCGCTTGCCTACCCATGCCCGCGGCCGAGCAAGATGGCCCGAGTGCCCCGAGTGCGCCGTTACTGCGCCGCCACCGTCCGTTGCTGCTGTTCGCCGAGCCCGGCAATGCCGAGCCGCACCGTTTGCCCCGCCTTCAGATAAACGGGCGTCGGCTTGATCCCAAGGCCGACGCCGGGGGGCGTCCCCGTCGAGATGACGTCGCCGGGTTGCAGGCTCATACAGCGGCTCAGATACGCCACGACCTCGGCCACGCCGAAGATCATCGTGCGCGTATTGCCGTTTTGATAGCGATGGCCGTCCACTTCTAGCCACAGATCGAGTTGCTGCGGATCGGCCACTTCGTCGCGCGTGACGAGCCACGGCCCGATCGGCCCGAACGTATCGAAGCCCTTGCCCTTGTCCCACTGCCCCCCGCGTTCGATCTGCCATTCGCGTTCGGAGACATCGTTGACGACGCAATAGCCGGCGACATAATCGAGCGCATCGGCCGCTTCCACATTCTTGCAAGCCTTGCCGATCACGACACCTAGCTCGACTTCCCAATCCGTCTTGGTCGAGCCGCGCGGAATCTCGATGTCGTCGTTCGGCCCGACAATCGCGCTGGTCCACTTGTTGAATACGACCGGTTCGCTCGGCACGGGCAGATTCGACTCGGCCGCATGGTCGGCGTAGTTCAGGCCGATGCACACCATTTTGCCGACGCGGCCCACGCACGCGCCGATCCGCACGCCCTCGGGCACACGCGGCAGCGATGCAGGATCCAAGCTGCGCAATCGCGCGAGTGCGGTATCGCCAAGCACGTCGCCGGCGATGTCGTCGACCACCGACGACAGATCGCGAACGACGCCGTCGGTATCGACGAGTCCCGGCTTTTCCTGGCCCTTGGGGCCGAATCGAAGAAGTTTCATCAGTGTTGGCTCAATTCCAAAAATAGCGAAGACGGCATCCAGCACGCCCCGCGTTCAATTCGACCATCCGCCGTCGATCAAGTGTATCTGCCCTGTGGTAAAAGCGGCTTCATCCGATGCGAGGTAGGCGGCCAGCGCCGCGATTTCCTCTGGCCGGCCGATGCGCCCCATCGGCTGACGCGCCACGAACGCGGCCTCGACTTCCGCCACGGATTTGCCCTGCGCCTGCGCTTGTTCGGCGATGCGCGCCGTCAGCGACGGCGAGGCCACCGTGCCGGGGCAAATCGCATTGCAGCGCACGCCGCGCGTGACGAAATCGGCCGCGACGGCCTTCGTCAGACCGATCACCGCCGCCTTCGTCGTGCCGTAGACGAAGCGGTTCGGCACCCCTTTGACGCTCGATGCCGCCGACGCCAGATTGACGATCGAGCCGCGCCCGCGTTCGAGCATACCGGGTACGAACGCCCGTATCGTGCGATACATCGACTTCACGTTCACGTCGAACGAAAAGTCCCAATCGGCCTCTTCGCACTCCAGCACCGTGCCGGCGTGCACGAAGCCGGCGCAATTGACCAGAATGTCGATCGCTCCGATCGACTCGGCCAGCGCGGCGATCGCGGCGGCATCGCGGACATCGAGCAAACGCGCTTCGAACGGTGCCTCGGCCAGCGATTCGAGCCGAATATCGGTGGCGATCACGCGCGCGCCCTCACGCGCCAAACGTTCGGCGCAAGCGCGGCCGATACCTTGTGCGGCGGCTGTGACAAGCGCCGTTTTGCCGGCCAGGCGCCCGGCCGGCGGCTCGGGGAAGTTCGTGGCAATGGCGGTCATGGTTCGCAGGACTCCGTAAGAGGAAGACAAAGAGACGAAGGCACGCAGGCACGAAGGGGCTCAAAGCCCGTAGCAGGCACGCGCGGTGCCACCGAAGAGTGCGGCGCGATCGTCGGGCTTCAAATGCTCGGCAAAACGCTGCGCGCACGCGTGCCACGCGAGATAGCCGCCGTTCATGTCGACGACGGGCCAATCGCTGCCCCACATCGTGCGCGCCCCGCCGAAAAGCTCCATCAGGTGCGCGAGGTAAGGCTCCAGCATCGAATCGGTACACGGCGCGGCAGCTTCCGTGACCAGCCCCGACATTTTGCAAAAGACATTCGGCAGCGCCGCGAGTTCGGCCACGCGCGCGGCCCACGGCAGCCAGCCCTCGGCGCCGTCGGCGATCGGCGGTTTCGCGCCGTGATCGAGCACGATGCGCAAGCGACGATGCCGCCGAGCGAACGGCGTGAGATACGGCAGGTGGCGCGTCAAGACGAGCGCATCGAAGACGAGCCCATGCCCGATCAATGCTTCGATCGCAGGATCGAGGTCCGGGCGCGCGATCCAATCGTCCTCGGCTAGATCCTGCAACATCGGCCGCACGCCTTTGAACTTCGGCTCGCGCGCCAACTCGGCGATGAGCGCGGGCGCATCGGGATCGTCGAGCGGCACCCAGCCCACGACGCCCGCGACCGCCGGATCGTCGCGCGTCAGATCGAGCAAGAAGCGCGTTTCGGCTAGCGTCGGCGCCGCCTGCACGACGATGCTGCGCGAGACGCCGGCCGCTTGCGACAGCGGGCGCAAGTCGTGCGGCAGGAAATCGCGGTAAAGCGGTGCGAGCGCCGGCGTGAGCCAGCTGTAGTCGCCGCGCGAGAGCTGCCAGAAGTGCTGGTGTGAATCGATCGTATCCATCGTGAGCGCCTTAAGCGACATTAAGCGACAGCGTGTCGTGAATAGCGGAAATATCGGAAATCTCGGCAATACCGGTCAAGCATCGGGTGTCGGCGCACGCGCATCGAGCAGGCCGTCACGCCGCAACGCCTCCCAAAATGCAGCGGGGGCGCGCGCCGCGAAAGCGGCCACATTCTGCGAAAGCTCGTCCGCGCTGCTGGCGCCTGTCAACACGCTCGCCACCGCGGGATGAGCATAGGGAAACCGCAAGGCGGCGCTAGGCAGCGATACGCCGTGCGCATCGCAGACGGTCTCGATCCGTTCGACCCGCGCGACGATCTCGGCGGGCGCCTCGCCATAATTGAACTTCAACGCGCTCGATGCCGCGCCCGGTGAGGCTCGCAGGTGGCGTACGCCGCGCGCGAGGATGCCGGAATTGAAGGCACCGCCGACGAGAAGCGACACGCCGCGCCGTTCGCACTCGGGCAGCAGCGCATCGAGCGTGGCCTGTTCGAGCAGCGTGTAACGGCCGGCCAAGAGCGCGCAGTCGACCTCGAATTCGCGCATGGCATCCAGCACGACCGCTTCTTCATTGACACCGAGCCCCACCGCCCGCACCGCGCCCGACGCGCGCAACGCATCGAGCGCCTTGAAGCCACCTTCGCTCAGCTGGCGCCAATAGTGCGCGTGGCGCTCTCCATGCGTCACCGCGCCGATGTCGTGGACGAGCAAAATATCGATGCGCGCGACGCCGAGCCGCTGCAGGCTATCGTCGAACGAGCGCATGATGCCGTCGTACGTGTAGTCGTAGACCGGCGCGAACGGCAGCGGATGCGCCCAGCCGTCGCGCGGCGCGCGGGCTTGGTCGCCGCGTTCGGGCCGCATGAGGCGGCCGGCTTTGGTCGATAGCACATAGGCATCACGGTCGCGCTCGCGCAGCGCCGCGCCCACATAATGCTCGCTCTTCGTATAGCCGTAGTAAGGCGCGGTATCGAATAGGCGGATGCCCGCTTCCCATGCACGATCGATCGTCGCGCGCGCTTGCCGTTCGTCGATGTCCCGATACAAGCCGCCGAGGCCGGCGCAGCCCAGCCCGAGTGCGGTGACCTCGACCGACGTGCGTCCAATGCGGCGACGCACAGCGATATCGGCGTATTGGCGATATCGATGCCCGTGCCGCCGCTCATGCGCCCACCCGCGCCGCCGTCGCCGGCACGAGCGGCAGACAACCGGGGCCGATCGGCTCGAACGCCTTATACGTCAAGATGAATTCCTGATGGCCGAGCATTTCCGACTTCGACCGCACACCCTGCCCGAGTGCCACCGTGAGATCGAAGATCTCGCGGCCGACGTCGTCGAGCGATGCCCGGCCTTCCAAGATTCGTCCGGCATCGACGTCCATATCGCCCGACAGATTCCGGTAGGTTGCCGGGTTCGCGCAGATCTTGACCACCGGCGACACAGCCGATCCCACCACCGACCCGCGCCCGGTCGTGAACAAGATCAAGTGGCAGCCGCACGCGATCAGCTCTCCGATTTCAGCGTTGTCGCTGATATTCGGGAAGCCGAAGCGCGGTTCGCCGTCGGGTACGACATCGAGCAGGTACAGCCCGCCCGTCGGCGGAATGTCGCCCGGTTTGACGATACCGACGATCGGCGAGGCACCGCTTTTCGCATAGGCGCCGAGCGATTTTTCTTCCTGCGTCGTGAGCCCCCCATCGGCGTTGCCGACGGCGAAACTGCCGTGTCCCATGATCGTGTAATAGCGGGCCGCCTTCTCGACGCACTCGACGATCGCGGCACCGAGCTCCGGCCGCGCGGCACGCGAACGCATATGATGCTCGCAGCCGACGAGTTCCCCCGTCTCCTCGAACACGCATGCGCCGCCCTGCTCGATCAGCGCATCGAAAGCGCGTCCGACGGCCGGATTCGCCGTGATGCCGCTCGTACTGTCCGACCCGCCGCACACCGTGCCGACGATGAGTTCGTCGAGCCGCATCGGCACGGGCCGCATCGCCGCGAGGGTGGCGCGCGCTTGCTCGACCCACTCCACGCCGCGCGCAATCGTGCTGCGGGTGCCGCCGCGCTCTTGAATCGTCAGCACTTCGACGGGCCGCCCGCTTTCGCGAACCACGTCGACCAGATGGTGCTTATTCATGCTCTCGCAGCCCAGCGAGACAAACAGCACCGCGCCGACGTTCGGATGCGTCGCGATGCGGGCCAGCATCTTTTGCGCGTAGGCGTTCGGATAGCAGCCCGGAAAACCGATCAAATGCACTTCGGGCGCGATGTCGTGGGCATTGGTCGCGTCGAAGGCATCGTCGGTCAATCGCGCCGCGAACTGCGAGACGATCGCGCTAGCGACGTGATGCGCGCACTCGACCAGATAGGCCACGGCGACGACGTTACGGATTCCCTTGCGCCCGTCGTTACGGGGATAGCCGAGCAACGGCGCGGAATCGGGGTGGATCTCGTTCATGAACGTTTCCGCGAAAAAGTCAGGATTCGTCGCGCTCGACGTAGGCATGGCCCGCATCGAGCGTGTACGTGGGCAAATAATCGCTTTCCAGGTTGTGCGTATGCAGATGCTCGCCCTTGGAGACAGCGCGGGTGACATGCCCGATCGGCGCGCCGTAGCGCACGATCTTGTCGCCGGCCGAAAGCGCCTGCCGGGCCAGCTTGTGTCCGAGCGCGACCGTCGCGGCCAACACCACGCGCTCGCCTTCGAGCGTCAACTCGGTACCGGCGGGAAGCGTCGTCGTGGCGATGACGCAGTTATCGTCGGGAGACAGCAGCAGCAATCGTGAATCGAGCGTCATGTGCATCACTCCTGGCTGCCGGCCACGCGAGCGATCATCAGCGAGCCGAGAATGATCGCGCCGTAGATCGCCTGAATCCAAAACGATGGAACCTGAGCCAGCGTCAGCAGGTTCTGCACGACGCCGAGCAGCAGCACGCCCGTGAGCGCACCGAGCATCGTTCCCTTGCCGCCGTCCAGCGAGATGCCGCCGATCACGGCCGCCGCGAACACGGTAAAGATCATCCCGTTGCCTTGATTGGCGTTGATGGCGCCGACGTACCCGGTCACGATGAGCCCGCCGATCGATGCCAGCGCGCTGCCGAGCACGAACACGCCCCAAACGACGCGCTCCACGCGAATCCCGGCAGCCCGCGCCGCCTGTGCGTTGCCGCCTATCGCATACAGCGCTCGGCCGATGCGGTGATAGCGCAGCACGAAGGCGGCCGCCGCGAACGCGGCAGCGGCCAGCCATACCGACAACGGCAACCCGAGCACCGTGACGGTGGCGAGCGCGAAGAACGACGAAGGCATATCGAACAGCGTGCCGCCCTTCGTCGCGCCGACGAGCATCCCGCGCAGCACGATCAGCATGGCCAGGGTGACGATGAATGCGTTCAACCGTAGCCGCACGACGAGCAGCCCGTTGACCCAGCCGATCAGCGCCCCCACCGCGACGATCGCCGCGAGACCGGCCAGCGGCGGCCATTGCCAGCCAAAACCGGCCGAACTCGCCGGCATCACGAGCATCGCCCCGAGCGCGGGCGCGAAGCCCACCGTCGATTCGAGCGATAAATCGAACTTGCCGACGATGACGATCAGCGATTCGGCCAGCACGACGAGAGCGAGCGCGGCCGACGCGCCGAGCACGCTGACGAGATTGGCGCGCGTGAGAAAGCTTGGGCTGACCCAAGCGCCGACGGCGATCAAGAGTGCGAGCGCGGGCAACAGGGCCAAGTCGCGCCAACGCGCCAAATCGATATGCGTGCCGCGCGTGCGGCCGCCGTTCGCGACGGCGAAACCGGCCGCGCGTGCCTGCGGCGCCGGGCTAGACAGACTAGGCTTCATTGAGATCGACTCCTTCGATCGATGCGATCAATTCGTGGTCAAGCCATCCGGCCGCGAACTCGCGGACGATTCGGCCTCGGAACATGACGAGCACGCGATCGCAGCCGCGCAAGTCGTCGAGTTCGCCGCTGGCGACGACAACGGCACGCCCTTCTTCGCGTGCACGTTCCGCCATCGCGAGGAGCGCTTCTTTCGATTTGACGTCGACACCGGCGGTCGGATCGATCAGCACGAGCACGTGCGGATCCGTCGCGAGCGCCCGTGCCATCACGACTTTTTGCTGGTTGCCGCCCGATAGCCCCGATACTGGGGCGAATGGCCCTGGCGCGACGATGCCGAGCGCATCGATCGCCTCGTGTGCGAGCCGGGCCTTGGCGGACGGCCGCACGAACCCGAAACGGGCCAGCTTGCGCACGAGCGTCATCGTGGCGTTTTCGGCGATCGATTGCGTGAGGACGAGCCCCTCGCGATGACGGTCCTTCGGCACACAGCCGACGCCCGCATCCAGTGCGGCGGGCACATCGCCGTAGGGCAGCGTCGCCCCCGCTTGGCCATCCCGCCCAGATACGCGCACCGCACCGGCGCTCGGGCGCCGCAGCCCGGCGATCGCTTCGGCGACGCTTGTGCGCCCACTGCTCGTCGCGCCGGTCAAGCCGATCACTTCGCCGCGCCGCACATCGAACGAAACGTCGTCGAAGTCCTCGCCTGTGAGCGCAGCAACCTCCAGTGCGCGCGGCGCATCGACAAGCGGCGCGCGCCGCGCGGCATCGGCGCAGGCCACCCCGCCAGCCTCGCCGGTCATCGCTTCGATCAGCGCCTCGCGCGGCAGTTGTTCCACGCGCGCAGTCAAAATCCGGCGCGCATCGCGCAACACGGTGACCGCCTGGCAAATCTCGTACACCTCTTGCAGATGATGCGAGATGAACAGGAACGTCACCCCTTCGCGCTGCAGCTCTTCGATGCGACGAAAGAGCCGCTTGATTTCATCGCCGTCCAGTTGCGCGGTGGGTTCGTCCAGGATGATGAAGCGTGCGCCGTGAGAAAGCGCACGCGCGATTTCGACGAGTTGCCGCGCCTCGACGCCCAGATCGCCGCAGCGCGCGTCTTCGCGCACGTCGATATGCCAGTGATCGAGCAGCGCACGTGCTTCGCGCCGCATGGCACGCCAATCGATGAGACCGCGACGCCCAGGCTGCCGATTCACGAACAGATTCTCGGCCACGCTGAGTTCGGGAATCACCGTCGAATGCTGATAAACGCATGCCACGCGCTCGCGCCAGGCATCGCGATCGGCGATCGGAGGCGCAGCATCGCCACCGAAACGGATCTCGCCTTGATCCGGCTTGCGCAAACCCGTGAGCAGCGAGACGAGCGTGGACTTGCCCGCCCCGTTGCGGCCGACGAGCGCATGCGACTCGCCGGGCATCACGCGCAGACAGACTTCGGCAAGCGCCGTCGTCGAACCGAAGCGCTTGGTGGCGCCCAACGCCTCGACGACGGGCACACCCGCGGCACCGGCTGCTTCGCTAAAAAAAGGAACGGCACCCATGTCGGCTCGCGTCAATCGGTGGTTCGTTGGCAAACGTGCGCGGGGCACGCGCACGGCTCGATCGTTTAGCGGCTGGCGATCACTTCAGCGTATTGCCCCAAAGATTCTTGTCGTCGACGTTCGCCTTGGTGACGAGCGGCGCCGGCAGTTGATCTTCGAGCACGCCGGGAGCGAGCTGAATGATCGTGCTGTCGTGGTCGGTCGGACCCGGCTTGAAGGTCTTGCCCGCGAGCGTTTCCTTCATGTACCAGAGGCCGTACTTCGCATAGCTATCGGCGGGTTGCGAAACCGTTGCATCGATCTCGCCCTTGCGAATTGCATCGAACTCTTGCGGAATGCCGTCGTTGCTGACGATGACGATATGTTTCGGGTCGCCCGCGGCGAACAGCAGGTGTTTGCGGCGCAACGTCTGGAGCGTCGGCGACAAGTAAACGCCACCCGCTTGCATATAGATGCCCTTGACGTCCGGGTTCGCGGTCAACAGGCTATCGAGCGCGGAAGCCGCGACATCGCCCTTCCAAGCGGCCGGGATCTCGAGCACGTGCAGCTTCGGATAATGGGTTTTCATGCAAGAGCGGAACGCCTCGGATCGATCGCGGCCGTTGACCGACGCGAGATCGCCCATGATTTGCACGACCTTGCCCGCGCTCACGTGATCGCCGATGTATTTGCAGGCTTTCTCGCCATACGCCCGATTGTCCGCGCGCACGACCATCGCGACCTTCCCTTGCGTGGGCGCGACATCGACGGCGACGACCGGTACGTTCTTGGCCGCGGCCGCATCGAGCGCACGGCTGATGGCGGCCGAATCCAGCGGCCCCGTCACAATGCCCTTGACGCCTTGATTGAGCAGATTGTTGATGTCGGTGATTTGCTGGGCCGGATCCCCGTTGGAGTTCACCGGCGCGAGCATGTCAAGCCCGAGCGCTTTAGCGTATTGCGGCAGATAGTTGTTGTACGCCTGCCAGAACGGCGACGTGAGCAACGGCAAATTGGCGCCGATGGCATCGCTCGCGGCGTGAGCCGCCGGCGCGGTTGCACCGATCATCCCGAGCGTCGCGGCCAATGCGCAGCCTAGCCGCCGCAGCGCGCCGGGCCGCGCCGTGCGCCCCGCTCCACGAACTTGATGAACTCCATGAACTCCACGAACTACCCACTGCCCGGCGTCAACCGGTTCGATGCTCGATGTCATAGTCGTCTCCTGGCCCAAATCCGTGCGTCTGCACTAGCTTGGGCTCCATACTTCGCGGTGATGCGTCGGTAAGACGCAACGGGATCGGCGGTACTGGCCCGATCTTGTGGTCCGCTCTCCGGCGGCTTCGTTATGCTGCTGACTTCGACATGAGGAGCCAACTGAAGTGCGTCGCCCCTCGTAATCTGCTTGTGTGTCGATCGACATCTTCTTCGTCGATGCACACATTCATGGATGAACTTATTATTCATATTCGGACGACCCTACGTCAAGCACCGTGTTCGCCGTGTTTTCCCTTACTCCCTATGTCTTGAGCCAGCACCGCCAGTGAAAACCGCCAAACCCACCCGTTCGAGCGACGCCGCCCCCGAATCCGCACTCGACGAAGCCGACCGCTATCGAGCGCCTGCGCTCGACAAGGGGCTCGATATCCTGGAGTTGCTGTCGGAACAAAAGGACGGGCTCACCCGGGCCGAGATCATGAAGGCGCTCGGGCGCAATGCCAGCGAGATCTATCGCATGCTCGAACGGCTCGTTGCGCGGCAGTACGTGGTGCGTTCGGCGGGCGGCGATCGCTACTCGCTGAGTCTGAAGCTGTTTGCGCTAGCGCACCGCCATCCGCCGATGAACCGCTTCATCGCCGCGGCGACGCCCGTCATGCAAGCCTTCGCCGAAGAAGCCGAACAATCGTGCCATCTAACCGTCTACGACCGCGGCAACCTGCTCGTGATCGCCCAAGTGGACGGGCCCGGGACGTGGGGCCTGTCGATTCGGCTCGGTTCGCGCGTGGGCCTGGTGGACACCGCCTCGGGACAGGTCACGCTTGCGTTCCAAAGCGAGGCCGAGCGCGAGCGCATGCTGGCCGAGCATACGAAGGTCAAGGGCGAAATCGCGCTGGGCGATGCCCTACTGGCTTCGACGTTCAGTGAAATCCGTGCGGAGGGGCATCTACGCAAGGACAGCGCGCAGACATTCGGCGTAACCGACGTGACATTCCCGATCCTGGGGCCGTCGGGCTATGCCATTGCCGCCTTGACGACCCCGTTCATGCGCCGCATCGACGAATATGTCGCCCCGTCGATCGAACAAGTGACGAAGATGCTGGCCGAGGCCGCGCGCAAGTTGTCGATGCACGAGCATGACTAATCAGACTTAGACCATGCAGCCACCCAAAATACTTGACTATCTATCTATAGGTAGATAAAGTTCGGGGCATGGAAACGACGAAACCGGTACGCGAGCAAATCATCGATCATGCGATTACGCTGATGATGCTGCGCGGCTACAACGGGTTCAGCTATAGGGATCTGTCGGAACTCGTCGGCGTGAAGACATCGAGCATTCACTACTACTTTCCGTCGAAAGACGATTTAGTGCTCGAAGCCGTCCACACCTACACGCAGGAAGTGCAAGACGCCGTTCGCACGATCGATAGCACGTTGCCGGCCGAAGGCAAGTTGGCCGTATTTGCGAAGATGTTCGGCCGCACGTTGGGCGATGGCGATCACATCTGCCTGTGCGGCATGCTTGCGGCCGATATCGAAACGTTGCCCGAGCCCGTGCGTCTGGCGGTCCAAGCGTTCTTCAAGGCAAACGAAGCGTGGCTCACGCAGGTGTTCGCCGAAGGCGCGCACGACGGTACGCTTGCCAAGCGTGCCACGCCCGAGCAGGCGGCCCGCGCGTTTTTCGCGGCGTTGCAAGGCGCGGGTTTGACCAGCCGGCTCTTTCGCACCATCAGCCGGCTCGAAGAAGTCGAAGCGTCGTTCACGTTGTCGAAGTAAAGCAGTGGCAGCAGCATCGGGGCCTCATTGAAGCCCCATTTAATGGGCCAGGTTGTCTATCTTCTGGTAGATAGTTAAATGAATGAATGAATTCAACGCTGGCCATGGAAGTCGCGCAGTTCGCAGCAACCGGCAGTTTCATACGGATCGCCTATCTTCTACCGGGTAGGTCGCTCCACCCTCACCTTCACCGTTGATTTTTAAACCACTGATAGGAGCTGCACCATGTCGATCGAAAAAGTTCTCTACCGCGCCCATGCCCGTGCCACCGGCGGCCGTGACGGACGCGCCGTCGTGCCCGACAGCGGTCTCGACCTGCGCTTGACGACGCCGCGCGAGTTGGGCGGCGCGGGTGGCGATGGTGCAAACCCCGAGCAGTTGTTCGCAGCCGGCTATAGCGCTTGCTTCATCGGCGCGATGAAGTTTGTGGCGGCGCGGGACAAAATCGCTTTGCCGCAAGACGTGTCGATCGACGGCAGCGTCGGCATCGGCGCGATTCCGAACGGCTTCGGCATTGAGGTGGAATTGAAGATTTCGCTGCCGGGGATGGATCGTGCGGCCGCGCAAACCTTGATCGAGAATGCGCACGTGGTTTGCCCGTATTCGAACGCCACGCGCGGCAACATCGATGTCACGTTGACGCTCGTTTAACGAGACCGATACGCACACCGTCGAACTGAAGTCGATTTAAAAAAGCCCAGGCCGCAGCGGCCTGGGCAAACACCACCGGGAAACCCAGCGGCTCGGAGAAGTTGGGCAGTCGTCGGCGCTCGTTGGCAGTCGTCCGCGCCCGTCCGCGTCGCTACCGACATGCCGATGGGGCAATGCGTACAAAACGCATTGCCCCATCGTTTCAGTACCCGATTTTCGATACTTAGTTGTGCTGAGAGATCGGCGGCGAATAGGTGCTCACCGCACCGCTCGACGCACTGCGGCCCGATTGCGATGCACCGTCGACGCTCGGCCCATACCCGCTCGTATCGGCTTGCGCGATACCTTGCTGCGCGGCCACGCGCTGTTCCGCCGCTTGGATGTTTTCCGGATAGTGGATCCAGTCGCGCGGGTTATAGCCGGCGCGTTCGAGGCGCACCAAATCGGCGCGCACTTGTTCGCGCGTCACGGGCTGATTCGATTGGGCGAACGAAGAAACCATAGGAGCAGCAAGGGCAACGGCGACGACGATTTGCTTGAGAGCGTTCATGATGACAACCTCCAATTACTGTTATAAGGAGCTGCGAACACAGTGGTGTGCAGCGCATGAAGGCAGTGTAGGCTTAGGGTCTTCCCGGATAAATACAGAAATCCGGAATTCATTGGTGCCCTGCGGATAACAATCCATACCGCCTGGCGGATCCGCTGCCCGCGCGGCGCCGTGACGCTGCTTCGCAGGCAATTGCATTGCAAAAAAAAACGATACGGAGGGAGGTGGGCTATGGACCGCTTCTTTGCAATGAAGGTGTTTACGCGCGTCGTCGAATCGCGCAGCTTCGTCAAGGCGGCTGAATCGCTGCAATTGGCCGCGCCGCAGGTTTCACGCACCGTGCAGGCGCTGGAAGCGCATCTAGGTGCGCGCTTGCTCAATCGCACGACGCGCAGCATCAGCGTCACGGACGACGGCGAAGCCTACTATCAGCGCAGCATCCGCGTCCTGGCCGAAGTCGACGAGATGGAGGCCGAGCTCACGCATGCCAAGCTCAATCCGAAGGGCCGGCTGAAGGTGAACCTGCCAGCGCTCGTCGCCAAGATGGTCATCATCCCTGCGCTCCCCGATTTCTTCGAACGTTATCCCGACATCGAGATCGAGATGGGTCTGAGCGATCGCCAAGTCGACATCGTCGAAGAAGGTGTCGACTGCGTGTTGCGCACGGGCGAACTCGAGGATTCCGGGCTTGTTGCGAGGCGCATCGGCAACATGCGTCGCATCACGTGCGCATCGCCCGCCTATCTCGAGAAATATGGCGAGCCGAAGACGATCGCCGATTTGCACCATCACATCGGCGTCAATTACGTCTCGAGCAATACAGGCCGTGTGCGCGGTTGGGACTATCTGGTGGACGGCGTAGTCGAGACCATCGAGATGCGCGGTCTGATCGCCGTGAACGATGTCGACGCCTACATCTCTTGCGGCTTGCACGGCCTCGGGCTGCTCAAGACCGCCATCTTTCCGATCGCGCGGTACCTCGAGACGGGTGAATTGCAGGAAGTGCTGACGGACTACTGTTCGCCGCCCCGCGCGATTTCGATTATGTATGCGCGCAATCGGCACTTGCCGCGCAAAGTCCGCGTATTCGCGGATTGGGTGGCCGAGGTGTTCGCGCGGGAGCCGTTGATGCAGACGGCTCGCAGAGCGAAGACGAGCGTGGGAGCCGAAGCGGCGTGAAGGCTCGAATGGGCAACTAGCGGAAACACGCCGGATCGAGCGCACCCGCCTGGTGCGCTCGATGCCCTTCGAATGGCCTCTGGCCGAGTGGCGGGTGGCCGGCTCGACACCGTCCGCAAGAACGGGCCATCAGATCAAAGCACCGGCTTCCACTCACGGTGGATTTGCGCCTGGATTGCCTCCATCGCCTTGCCTTGCGTATGCGAATTGAATCCGTAGAACGCCTGATCGAACGTCCCGCCGAGCTTTGATCTGAGCGCTTGCGCCTGCTCCTGAATTGCTTTGGCCTGCCTCGGCGTAATCTGCCGGAACTGACCGACCGGCAAGTGCGCCCATGCCCAGTTGCCCGAGTTGCCCGAGCCCATACCGGGATCGGGCGGAAGTTTGCCGGTTGAGAGCAGCGCCGCGCCGACGAAACATTCGGCTAGGCTGCGACGCTGTTGGGTGCGGCTGAGCGAGATCGCTTGCCACGCGGTATTCGTGGCCTCCTTTGGCCAGACGTCGACCACCGCGGCCGACACCTTGCGGATCGCGTCCGCATCGCCGCTGAAGTACGCTCGCTGCAGCGTTTCTGTACCGACCGCCTGCTCCAATTCGGCGGCCGCCGTCCCCCAACGCTTGCCGTTCGGCAGTCGACTCAGATCGTACGGCGCAAACTTGCCTATCGCGTGCCCCGGTAATTGATCCGCAAATCGTTCGGTGAGCGCTTCCTCGATGGTCCTCCAGTGCGGGCTCTTGCTCATCGCCGTCACGAAGTTCGGATGGGTAAAGCAATGCAGGTATTCGTGATGAACAGCGTGCAGTCCGCCGCCGTTCGTCGCGAACCGATTCAACTCGAAATCGGTCGGTTTGTTGTAGTGCGGCCGATTGTTTCTCGTGACCTGCCCGCTCAGGCCGAACGGCAATTCATACGTAATGCGGGGTTCGAGTTCATGACAAGCGCTGTCGGATGGAATGTAGTCGCCATGCCGCGCGAGTACGTCGGCGTGCCCCTGCCGGATCGTCTGCTCCGAGACACGCTCACTAAACGACATGATCCCGCCGAGCGTGGCTACAGGGTGGCGTAGCGCTTCGCCTGGATTGCGCACCGTGCGATACCCGGCCGAGATCGCGAGCATCCCTACATAGCCTTGAAACACGCGATAGGCGACGTTGCCCACTCCGCGCGCGAGCCGCATTGCGGCCGTGTCCTGCGCATGGGCTTCACCGTCGGCTGGGTGCTGTTCGTCACGGGCCGTCGGAGCAGATTCGTTTGTCGTAGAGGGCGCGTCCTCGCCATCGGTTCGACGCCGGCGTAAGACGTTGACCGCGCTCGGTGTTCCGCCTTCGGCCGGTAGGCTTGCTGCCCGCGGCGCGCTGGATGACGCAGCGGTTTGCGACGATGCGCGCTGTCGCTGGCCGAGTGGCTGTAACCGTGCGTCCTGCTGGTGCTCCGATCCCCGCGAAGGAACGCTAGGGGACGCGGGCGCTGTGCTCCTGTCCGACGATCCAACAGGATTCGCGTCGGAAGTCGGCGCTGCCGGACCTACCGTGTCGATTTTGGGCACTTGGGACTCCTCGTTGCGTGATGGCCTGATGCTACCGGTCGAGGCCGCGAGCGGCCGCAAGAAGCAGCGAAACCGGGTGTCAACGGGCGAACGATCACGCGATCCGTTGTTGGCGCGTGCGGTGGAAGGCGGTATGGCGCCGCTTCCCGGGAGACGTCAGCGTTGGAGCGAACGAGCCGCGGCCGCGTTAAAGCGGACGCGAAGGCGTGGAGACGCGTAGGCGTTTCCCTTCTTGAGCCAGACGGACGCCGAGACGACCGGTGCCCAAGGACTGGCTGCACGGCGACAAAAAACAAAAAACCCGCAGAGCCAATAGCCGTGCGGGTTTTCGGATACTACAGCAGATCACTACAGAACTGCTTGGAAGCAAATCGCGAACGGTGGTGGGTGCTGAGAGGCTCGAACTCCCGACCTACGCCTTGTAAGGGCGCCGCTCTACCAACTGAGCTAAGCACCCGTTCGCGAAACTAACTTTTGCTTCTTTTTTGCTTCTTATTTCGTTATTCCGCTACGCTTGCGAACGTCAGAACATTCACAGCCAGCGAGCCCGCTAGTTTAGCGCATCTTTCAGCGCTTTGCCAGGTTTAAATTTCGGGACCTTTGCCGCCTTGATCTTGATCGCGGCCCCCGTGCGCGGGTTGCGGCCCGTGCGCGCGGTGCGCTTGCCGACGGCGAAGGTGCCGAAGCCGACGAGCGTCACGGTGCCGCCTTTCTTCAGCGCGCCTTTGACGCCCCCGATCACGGCGTCGAGCGCGCGTCCTGCCGCCGCTTTGGATAGGTCTGCCTGTTCTGCGATGTGGTCGATCAGTTCCGTCTTGTTCATCCGAATCCCCGATGATGATTGTTGGGCAGTCGCAAAGGCGCTGTAGCGCCGGATTGAGGACGCAGTCAATGCTGCGCTCGCCCATTAAAAGTAGCCGAAACGGCAGTGTCAACAGGGGGTTCCGCCTAATCTTGCCCACGCAACGGGGCCAGCGATGTTGCCCGGATCCATGCTTCGCCGCTGCCACACCTATTGAGCGAGCACACATCTTTCACACAGCGAGGCGAGGAAAAAAAAACCGCGAGCGGTGCGCATCGCACCCTCGCGGTTTTATCGGATCGGCCGTCTGGAACGGCCGGGTGGTCAGTCAGATCAGTGCTTGACGACCTCGGCTGCCGCATCCTTCGCGGCATCGGCAGCGACCGGCGCAGCCTTCACCTCTTCTTCGACCAGCGGCTCCGGCACCCGTTCGAGCGCGAGTTCGAGCACCTTGTCGATCCACCGAACCGGCACGATCTCGATCGAGTTCTTCACGTTATCCGGAATGTCAGCCAAATCCTTGACGTTTTCTTCCGGAATCAGCACGAGCTTGATGCCGCCGCGATGGGCCGCCAACAGCTTTTCCTTGAGCCCACCAATCGGCAACACTTCGCCGCGCAACGTGATCTCGCCCGTCATCGCGACATCCGCACGCACAGGGATGCCCGTGAGCACCGATACGAGCGCCGTCGTCATCGCACCGCCTGCGGACGGACCGTCCTTCGGCGTCGCGCCTTCCGGCACGTGGATGTGGATGTCCTGCTTCTCGAACGCTTCGTCCTTGATACCGAGACGCCGCGAGCGCGAACGCACCACCGACCGTGCCGCTTCGACCGATTCCTTCATCACGTCGCCAAGCGAACCTGTGCGGATGACGTTGCCCTTGCCGGGCATCACCGCCGCTTCGATCGTCAGCAGATCGCCGCCGACTTCCGTCCAAGCCAGACCCGTCACCTGCCCAATCTGGTTTTCCTTCGCGGCCAAACCGAAGTCGTACTTGCGCACGCCCAGGAACGTATCGAGGTTGCTCGCGTCGACCTTCACCGCGCCTTCGGCCTTCTTCAGCAGCAGCATCTTCACGACCTTGCGGCAGATCTTCGATACTTCGCGCTCGAGCGAACGCACGCCCGCTTCTCGCGTGTAGTAGCGAATGATGTCGCGAATCGCGGCTTCGGTCACTTCGATCTCGCCGTCGCGCAGGCCGTTGTTCTTCTTCTGCTTGGGCAGCAGGTAACGTTGCGCGATGCTGACCTTCTCGTCTTCCGTGTAGCCCGACAAGCGGATGACTTCCATCCGGTCGAGCAACGGCGGCGGGATGTTCAGCGAATTCGACGTGGCCACGAACATCACGTCCGACAAGTCGAAATCGACTTCGACGTAGTGATCGGCGAACGTATGGTTCTGTTCCGGATCGAGCACTTCAAGCAGCGCCGAGGACGGGTCGCCGCGGAAATCCATGCCCATCTTGTCGACTTCGTCGAGCAGGAAGAGCGGATTGCGCACGCCGACCTTGGTCAAGCTTTGCAAGATCTTGCCCGGCATCGAACCGATATACGTGCGGCGGTGGCCACGGATCTCGGCTTCGTCGCGTACGCCGCCGAGCGCCATCCGCACGAACTTGCGGTTCGTCGCCCGAGCGATCGACTGGCCCAGCGACGTCTTACCGACGCCCGGAGGCCCGACGAGGCAGAGAATCGGCGCTTTCACCTTGTCCACGCGCTGTTGCACCGCGAGATACTCGAGAATGCGTTCCTTGACCTTTTCAAGCCCGAAGTGGTCTTCGTCCAGCACGCGCTCGGCGTTCGACAGATCGTTGTTGACCTTGCTCTTCTTGCGCCACGGCAAGGCGATCAGCGTGTCGATGTAGTTGCGCACGACGGTGGCTTCGGCCGACATCGGCGACATCAGCTTGAGCTTCTTCAGCTCCGAATCGGCCTTCTTCTTGGCTTCCTTCGGCATGCGGGCGGCTTCGATGCGCTTCTCGAGTTCTTCGAGATCCGCACCTTCTTCGCCTTCGCCCAGTTCCTTCTGAATCGCCTTGACTTGCTCGTTCAGGTAGTACTCGCGCTGGCTCTTTTCCATCTGGCGCTTGACGCGGCCACGGATGCGCTTTTCGACTTGAAGGATGTCGATCTCGGCTTCGAGCTGCGCAAGCAAGTGCTCGAGGCGTTCCACGACAGGGAGCATCTCGAGGATATGCTGCTTCTGATCGAGCTTGAGCGGCAGATGCGCGGCGATCGTATCGGCCAAACGGCCGGCTTCGTCGATGCCCGCGAGCGACGTCAGAATTTCCGGCGGGATTTTCTTGTTCAGCTTTACGTACTGATCGAACTGCGACACGATCGCACGGCGCAGCGCTTCGGTTTCGGCACCGTCGGCATGGTCGGGTTCGAGCGGCATGACTTCGCAACGAAAACTGCGTTTCCTGTTCTTCGATCGTCAGCGTTTTCGCGCGCTGCAAGCCTTCAACGAGCACCTTCACGGTGCCGTCGGGCAACTTCAGCATCTGCAGGATGTTGGCGACACATCCTACTTCGTACATGTCTTTTTCGGTCGGCTCGTCTTTGGCCGCGGTCTTTTGCGCGACAAGCATGATGTGCTTGCCGCCCTCCATCGCGACTTCGAGCGCTTTGATCGATTTGGGACGCCCCACGAACAGCGGGATCACCATGTGCGGGAATACGACGACATCTCGCAATGGCAGCAACGGGAGCGTGGTGCGCTCTTGAGGGAGGAGTTGGGTTCCTGACATTTCATTTCCCCATGAGTGGAATCAGTTCGTTCGGTAGTTGAGGCCCGCGGTACGGATTGCAAGCCTGCGTGTGGGAAAAGTTCAATGTATCCAGAAGCAGTCAGTGTTACCCACAAGATAAACGAAAAAAGCCGTTCACGTCTCCATGAACGGCCATTCCGGCGAAAGCTTTAGGGTCGACCACGCTCGTGAGCTTACAAATTAGTGTGGAAATGACATTCGGGCGTTAGTTCGAGCCCGCGACCTTCGGCGCTTCTTCATAGATGAGCAAGGGCTTGCCGTCGCCATCGATGACGTTGTCGTCGATGATGACCTTGCTGACCCCTTTCATCGCCGGCAGTTCGTACATGACGTCCAGCAACGCCTGTTCCAGAATCGAGCGCAGGCCACGCGCACCCGTCTTACGGCGAATCGCCTTATGGGCCACGGCTTGCAACGCCGTCGGGCGAATTTCCAACTCGACGCGCTCCATCGCAAACAGCTTGTTGTACTGTTTCACGAGGGCGTTCTTCGGCTCGACGAGAATTTTCATCAGCGCCACTTCGTCGAGCTTGCCAAGCGTCGCCACGACCGGCAGGCGGCCGATCAATTCAGGGATCAACCCGAATTTGATCAGATCTTCCGGCTCGACCTCGCGCAATACCTCGCCGGCGTCACGCTCTTGCTTGCTCTTCACGCTCGCGCCGAAACCGATCCCCGTTTTTTCCGTGCGATCGGTGATGACCTTTTCCAGCCCGTCGAACGCGCCACCGCAGATAAACAGGATGTTCGTGGTATCGACCTGGATGAAATCCTGGTTCGGATGCTTGCGCCCGCCTTGCGGCGGCACCGAGGCCATCGTGCCTTCTACGAGCTTGAGCAGCGCCTGCTGCACGCCCTCGCCCGACACGTCGCGCGTGATCGACGGGTTGTCGGACTTGCGGCTGATCTTGTCGATTTCGTCGATGTAGACGATTCCGCGCTGAGCCTTTTCGACTTCGTAGTTACAGTTCTGCAGCAGCTTCTGAATAATGTTCTCGACGTCTTCGCCGACATAGCCGGCTTCCGTCAGCGTCGTCGCGTCCGCAATGACGAACGGGACGTTCAGCAGCCGAGCGAGCGTCTGCGCAAGCAACGTCTTGCCGGAGCCCGTGGGGCCGATCAGCAGGATGTTGCTCTTGGACAGCTCCACCTCGTCCTTCTTATCGAGGTGCTTGAGCCGCTTGTAGTGGTTATACACCGCCACGGCCAAGATCTTCTTCGCGCGCTCCTGACCGATCACGTACTGATCGAGGATGTCGCGAATCTCTTGCGGGCCAGGCAGATCGGACTTCGATAAGCCTACGTCCGTGCCTGTTCCCGCGGCCTCGTCGCGAATGATCTCGTTGCACAAGTCGATACATTCATCGCAGATGAACACCGACGGGCCGGCAATGAGCTTTTTGACCTCATGCTGGCTCTTGCCGCAAAACGAGCAATACAACAGCTTTTCGCTGTTCGAACCTTTCTTGTCCGCCATGGATATACGAGCCTCCGGACACTCGAATGACTGGCACGCCGTCTACCGCCCTACCGCAGGGTCGGATCAGACTGGCTGGCCGGCGCAACGGGAAACGCGCATAGCGTATCCGTCGTCGGCGCCCAGAACTATTATCGACCATTTATCGAATCGCTTGAGTCGGCCGTCGCACCTATGCGGGGAAAACACGTGGGGCGCGGCCGAGCGGGCGATGCGTTATGGGCGCTTGAGTAGGACCTGATCGATGAGGCCGTACGCTTGCGCATCTTCGCCCGACATAAAATTGTCGCGGTCGGTATCGCGGGCGATGCGGTCCACCGGCTGCCCCGTATGGTGCGCCAACAGCTGGTTCAGGCGCTCCTTCAAATACAGGATTTCGCGGGCCTGGATTTCGATATCCGACGCCTGGCCGCGCGCGCCGCCGAGCGGCTGGTGAATCATCACCCGTGCGTTCGGCAACGCGAAACGCTTTCCCTTCGCGCCGGCTGCAAGCAAGAATGCGCCCATGCTGGCTGCCAGGCCCATGCACAGCGTCGACACATCGGGCTTCACGAACTGCATCGTGTCGTAGATCGCCATCCCCGCCGACACCGAACCACCAGGGCTGTTGATATACAGGCTGATGTCCTTGTCGGGATTTTCGCTCTCGAGGAACAGCAGTTGAGCCACGACGAGATTGGCGGTTTGGTCGTTGACTTCACCGACCATGAACACCACGCGCTCCTTGAGCAGGCGCGAATAAATATCGTACGAACGCTCGCCGCGGCCGCTCGTTTCGACGACGATCGGAACGAGCCCCAGCGCCTGGGTTTCGAAATCGCGCGGCGCGTGGGAGGCCAACGTGTCCAACAGTTGAGCGCGAGAGATCATGCAAAGGATCCTTGTTCGGAATGGGTCTTGAAACGGCAGGAAAGCGGCCCCGAGCACACCACCGCCCGACACCGAGCGCACCGCCGCAACGCAGCAAACACGCCGCAGCATGAAAAACGGCGTGCGGCCGTCGCTCCGACAGCCCGCACGCCGTGTCAGGCGATGCCTTACGCTTGCGCCGAGGCGCTCGCCAGTGCTTCGAAGCTGACTTCCTTATCCGTCACCTTCGCCTTGCCGAGTATGAATTCGACGACGTTGCTTTCAACGACGTACGCTTCCATTTCCGACAGGCGCTGCTTGTTCGAATAATACCAGCGGATGACTTCCTTCGGGTCTTCGTAGCTTTTCGCGAATTCCTCGACTTCCGCGCGGATTTGCTCGGGCTTCGCATCGAGGCCGTTTTGCTTCACGAGTTCAGCCAGGACCAGGCCCAGCTTGACGCGACGCTCGGCCTGCTCTTTGAACATCTCAGCCGGAATCGGTGCGTCCGCCGCATTGGGCACGCCGCGTTGCGCGAGATCTTGACGAGCCATTTCGACGAGACGCTGTTGATCTTGTTCGATCAATGCGTTCGGCACCTCGAGTTCGGACACCTTGAGCAGCGCATCCATCACTTGGTTCTTCACCAGCGATTGCGTGCGGCGCTTGGCTTCGCGCTCGAGGTTTTCCTTGATTTCGGCGCGCATCTTCGTGAGATCGCCATCGGCGATACCGAGCGACTTCGCGAATTCGGCGTCGACTTCGGGCAGGTGCGGCCATTCGATCTTCTTCATCGTGATCGTGAATTGGGCCGTCTTACCCGCCACGTCCTTGCCGTGGTAATCGTCGGGGAACTTCAAGTCGAACTCGCGTTGCTGGCCTACCGAGAGGCCCGTCGCGGCTTGTTCGAACTCGGGCAGCATGCGCCCTTCGCCAAGCACGAACGCGAAATCTTCTGCCGTGCCGCCTTCGAATGCCACGCCTTCGAGCTTGCCGACGAAATCGACCGTTACGCGATCGCCGCTCTTGGCCGAAGCGTCCGCGCCGCCGTCGCCGTGCTCGCCGGCTTCGCCGCGTGCGTGGTAGTGCACGCGCTGCTTGCGCAGGATGTCCAGCGTGCGATCGACTTCGGCTTCGGAAATCACGGTGACCGAACGCTCGACTTCGGCGCTCGCCAAGTCACCGATCTTCACTTCGGGATAGATCTCGAACGTGGCGTCGAACGCGTAGGTATCGTCGGCCGCGCCCTCTTTCGGGCTGAAGCTCGGCTGACCGGCCACGCGCAGGTTCTCGGTGCGGCTGATATCGAAGAATTGCTTGCCGACCTTGTCGCTCAGCACTTCGGCCTCGACTTGCCCCGCGTACTGCTGCGTCACCATCTTCAGCGGCACCTTGCCGGGGCGGAAGCCCGGCATCCGGACGTTCTTCGCGAGTTGGCGGATGCGCGAATCGATTTCCTTCTGCACGGTGTCTTTCTGCAGGGAAATCGTCACACGGCGTTCGAGCTTGCCGAGGTTTTCAACAACGTTAGCCATGGCTTCAATCGTCCTAAATTGTTCAAGCGAATCGGTTATCTTTCGCCGTGCCCACGTGTTGCGCCTCGCCCTGGGGATGTCGCAATCACCGCCCCAGGCTATCTGAGTCTTGCCGCCTGCGGCACGGTTTGAATCGGAAGAATCGAGCATTCTAGCAAACTATTGATCCGCACTCCCCGATTTGGCAATGCGCGCTGCGTGCAAGCGCACAGCGCGCGGCCGAGCACGCACAACCTCGCTGTGCCGGGGCACGCGCTAGCGAGCACGGAACGCATCGATATCGCGCGATGCCAGGCATGCGCCCGCGCATATCCCACGAGGGGCGCACACTGATAAGCTCGCACTCGAGCAAGCGCGAAGGCGAACCAACGCCTATGCGAAAAATGCGAAACAACCGAACGCAGCGGCATCGCCGCGCAGCGTCGCCCTTCGGAGACACCATGCCTGGCCGTACACCGATCGTCGTCATCGCTCCCGATTCGTTCAAAGGCTCGTTGAGCGCGCAAGCAGTCGCGCAGGCCATCGCCGACGGCGTGAAGCGTGCGCTGCCGCAGGCAAGCGTGCGCCTGTGCCCGATGGCCGATGGCGGCGAAGGCACGCTGGACGCGATGCTCGCGCGCGGCGGCGACAAGCGCATCTTGCGCGTACGCGGGGCCGCGCTTGCGCAGCGCGACGCGGCGGTCGGGTTGCTGCCCGACGGCAGCGCGGTGATCGAAACGGCCGAAATCGTCGGCATTACCGATCCGGTCGCGATGCGCACCGATGTGGCCGAGCGCAGTACCCGCGGCATGGGCGAGGCCATCCGCCAATTGCTCGACGCAGGCACGCGGCGCTTCTTTGTCGCGCTCGGCGGCAGCAGCACGAACGACGGCGGCGCCGGGCTCCTTGCCGGCCTCGGCCTCAAGCTGCTCGACGCCGCCGGCCACGAACTCGAGCCGACACCGGAGGCGCTCGCCCAACTGGCGCGCGTCGACGCCTCCGGGCTGGATGCCCGGCTCGCGCAAGCGTCGTTCGTGGCGATGTCCGATGTCGACAATCCGCTGGCGGGCGAGCATGGCGCCACGGCCGTATTCGGCCCGCAAAAAGGCGTCACGCCCGAGCGCATCGGCCCACTCGATGCCGTGCTCGAACACTTTGCAGAACTCGCCGAAGCGGCGCTCGGCCGCGCTGCAAGTGCGTTGCCGGGCGCCGGCGCGGCTGGCGGGCTTGGCTTCGCTTTGCATCTGCTTGGCGCGCGTTTCGAGCCCGGCGCCGAAGTCGTGGCCGCGCAAGTCGGGCTTGACGCGGCGCTCGACGGCGCCGATTGGCTAATCACCGGCGAAGGCCGATCGGATGCTCAGACGCTGCATGGCAAGGCGCCTTTTATCGCGTGCCGCCATGCGCGCGCGGCCGGGGTTCCGGCCACCCTGCTCTCAGGCGGCGTCGACGCGAATGCACTCGCGCGACTTGGCGAACATTTCAACGGCTGCTTTTCGCCGGCCCCCGGGCCGATCACGCTCGAGGTCGCGATCCGCGATGCCGCGCGCCTGCTCGCAAACGAAGCCGAGCAGTTGGCGCGATTGAAGTTCGGCGCCTGACATCGCACGGTTGCCGAGAGTGCGCGCGAGCGGCGCGAAGCAACGCCCGGCCGTGCGCGGTCACAGGGAAAGACCGCGTTGACCGCCGCGCCGGATACGGCAACAATCGTCCGCCAGACGCTTCAAGCCCGCCCACTCTCGACGAGATCGACACGACCCATGAAGGCCGCAGCCAAAGCCGGGCTCGAACAGTTTTTGACCTACCGCATGCACGTGCTGAACAAGCTCTCCGACCGAGGCATCGGCGAGCGCTATCGGACCAAGCTCGGCATTACGCTGCCGGAGGCGCGCGTGATTGCCGCGGTCGGCTCGTTCGGGCCTTTCTCGATCATGGATTTGGCCAAGCACGCGAATCTCGACAAGAGTCAAGCGAGCCGCGCAGCCGAAGCACTGATCCAACGCGGGCTCGTCGAACGTGCGCCGAGCGCCGAGGACGGGCGTGTGGTCATGATCTCGCTGACATCCGAAGGGCGTGCGCTCTATCGCAAGGTGATGCCGATCGCCCGGAAGTGGAACGCCGATCTGTTCAGTTGCCTCGACGAAGACGAAGCGCAAGCGCTCGGGCGCGCGTTCGACAAGGTCATCGCGCGCGCGACGGCAAACGATCGATAGCGGAATCGTCAGCCGAATCGAATGCCTATGCCATCCAGCGGCAAGCGATCGGCGCATCGATGCTTCCCTTTACATGCGATACAGTCGTCGATCGTCGACACAACGCCGTCTGAATGAGTTAGAATCTCGCGCTTACGCTTTCGGTTGCTAACGCGTGCCGGTTCCCACGGCGCCACGAAAGCTAGCCACACATCGAAGCGTCGCATGCGCGCTTCGGCGCGAGGATGGCGAAATTGGTAGACGCACCAGGTTTAGGTCCTGACGCCAGCAATGGTGTGCGGGTTCGAGTCCCGCTCCTCGCACCATCTCCTTCATCGGTTCGATACGACGCATCGCCCGACCCTGGGCCGCCCAACGCGGCCCAGGGTCGGCGCGTGTCGTCGCATACACTTCCGCCGGACTTCCATCTGTTTAGTCGCTTCCGGTGTCTTCCCGTATTTCCCGGCGTTCGCGCTCGGTGCGGCGCTCGTTTCGCTCGGCGCCATGGTTTACTACAACCGCGAAGTGGCGATCGTATTTGCGCTCTTCGTCGTGCTCGGCTACGGTTATTTCTTGACGACACGCCGCAGGCGCGCCTCCGCGCCGATCGATTCGCTCATCGAAGAATAAATTGGAAACGGCGCACAGCGGGCGGCGCATCGTCATGGGCGCTGCGCTTTCCGGCGGCGTCTCCCTTTGCAACGTCTGCACTCGACGGGAGTGGTCTGCATGAGTTATACGCATACAGTCGGCGCACGCGTGTATCGCTTCGCCGATTTGAAGACGCTACTTGCCAAAGCCAGCCCGCTGCGTTCGGGCGACGAGCTCGCGGGCCTCGCTGCCGCGAGCGAGGAAGAACGCGTGGCCGCCAAGCTCGCGCTGGCTGCTACGCCGCTGCGCGCGTTCTTGAGCGATGCCGTCGTCCCCTATGAAAGCGACGAAGTCACCCGCCTCATCGTCGATGAGCACGACGCACGCGCCTTCGCCGAAATCGCTCACCTCACGGTAGGCGATTTCCGCGATTGGCTGCTGTCGGAACTTGCCGACACCGCCGCGTTGACGCGCATCACGCCGGGCCTCACGCCCGAAATGGTGGCAGGCGTCTCCAAGCTCATGCGCAATCAGGATCTGATCTCCGTTGCGCGCAAACGACCCGTCGTCACCCGCTTTCGCAACACGATCGGCCTGCCGGGGCGCCTCGCGGTCCGGCTTCAGCCCAATCACCCGACCGACGACGTCAAAGGCATCGCCGCCTCGATGCTCGACGGCCTCATGTACGGTTGCGGCGACGCCGTGATCGGCATCAACCCGGCAACCGACAATTTGGCCGCCATCACGACGCTGCTCGTCATGATCGACGAGTTCCGCGAGCGTCACCAAGTTCCGACGCAATCGTGCGTGCTCACGCATGTCACGAGCACGATCGCCGCCATCGAGCGCGGGGCGCCCGTCGATCTCGTGTTCCAATCGATCGCCGGCACCGAGGCGGCCAATGCGAGCTTCGGCATTTCGCTGAGCTTGCTGCATGAAGCCCACGAAGCCGCGCGATCGCTCGGGCGCGGCACCGTCGGGCAGAACGTCATGTACTTCGAAACGGGGCAAGGCAGCGCGTTATCGGCCGGTGCGCACCATGGCGTCGATCAGCAAACGTGCGAAGCGCGCGCCTATGCGGTGGCCCGCCGCTTCGAGCCGCTGTTGACGAATACCGTCGTCGGCTTTATCGGGCCGGAATATCTCTACGACGGCAAGCAAATCACGCGCGCCGGGCTTGAAGATCACTTTTGCGGCAAGCTGCTGGGCGTGCCGATGGGCTGCGACATCTGCTATACGAATCATGCGCAGGCCGATCAGAACGATATGGATGCGTTGCTGACGCTGCTTGGCGTCGCGGGCGTGAACTTCATCATGGGCATTCCCGGCGCCGACGACATCATGCTCAACTATCAAAGCACGTCGTTTCACGACGCGCTGTATCTGCGCCATGTCCTCGGCCTGCGCCGCGCCCCGGAGTTCGAGGCGTGGCTCGAATCGATGCGCGTGATCGACGCGCGCGGCGCCTTGCTGCCGGCCTCGCTGCGCCAACCGCTGCTCGAAAGCGCCTCGACCTGGGTGGGGGCACCATGACCCGCTTCGTCGCACCCGATCCATGGCATACGCTGCGCGGCTTCACGCGCGCGCGAATCGCACTCGGGCGGACGGGGCACGGCTTGCCCACCGAGGCGCTGCTCGCCTTCGAGCTGGCGCATGCGAAGGCGCGCGACGCCGTGCATCACCCGCTCGACCTCGACGCATTGCGATCGGCGCTTGCCGCCGAAGACTTTGCTACGCTCGACGCGCATAGCGCCGCGCCGGACCGCGCGCACTACCTTAGGCGCCCCGACCTCGGGCGACGCCTAGCCGACGAAAGCCGCCGCGCGCTCGAGCAAGCGCATCCCCAAGGTGCCGAGCTCGTCTTCGTCGTGGCCGACGGGCTCTCCGCCTTTGCCGCGGCCCGTCATGCCGTGCCGCTGCTGGTCGCTGCGCGTGCCAAGCTCGAGGGCTGGCGGATGGGCCCGGTAGTCATCGCCCGCCAAGCACGCGTCGCACTCGGCGACGAGATCGGCGCCCTGCTCGGCGCCACGTTCGTCGCCATGCTTATCGGCGAACGGCCGGGCCTGAGTTCGCCCGATAGCTTGGGCATCTATCTGACGTACGGGCCACGCGTGGGCCGTACCGACGCCGAACGCAACTGCATTTCGAATGTCCGCCCCGAAGGGCTCGGCTATGCCGAAGCCGCTCACAAGCTGCAGTATCTGTTGACGCAAGCGCGACGCTTGTCCCTGACGGGCGTCGCGCTCAAGGACGACAGCGAAGCGCTCGACGCGCCTGAATCGGCGGTGATCAATGGCCGGCGACATCATCCATGCTCAATCTTCCCAATTTCGCAGCGAGGTCCAGTCGCGCGTAGTTCCAATCAGTAAGTGCCTGCACTCGCCGCTGCGTTGCATTCGCAAGCGCTGTCTGTGTGTTGAGCAGCTCTAAAATATTTCCGACGCCCGCCACATAGCGATGCTGAGCGGCCTCAAAAGCGCGCTGCGCGATGCCGAGCAGCTCCCAACGACGTCGGTGAATTACCGATTACGATACAACACCCCCCCACTAACTATTTCCGAACCTGCGTCGCCGTTCAGCGCTAGTAACATACTGCTCGTATGTATTCCCTTGCTGTTGTCTTCGGAATATTGAAAAGCTGAACCATTCACGCTTGAGGCCAGCGTGTCGCCTGGCTGGCCAGGCATGATGATCTCCTGGTCAGCGCTGGGATCGTTCTTGTTTATCAGGATCTGAGTCTGTTCATCCTGTTCTAGTCCGCCGCTCATGAGCGCTTTGTCTAAATTAGCGACAAATTCCGCTAACCAATTAGCAGCCCCCATCCCCGTATGCGCAGCCGCTGCGACTCCACCTAAAATGTCTGCGTCAACGCCGAGAGGAACCATGACACGTGCTGTCTTCGGATCTTCAAGCGCAACACCATACGTCACTGCTCCAGTGATGGCGCAGGCGTCCGAAACGAGGCCCAGCATGGCCTCGGCCTGGACTTTTGTATTACCGTCTCCGCCAGCCTATTCAAGTGTTTTAAAATCCGTCTGAAACGACGAAATACCCGACGCGAACCCTGTCACTTTAGAGATTGTTGCGAATTGCGGCGATTCGGACAAACCGGCACCAGCAGACACGACGGACGCAATGGCAGTCGCTAGTTCATTCGAGTCGGCATCGCCGCTTACGTATTGCCGGGCTGTGGACACGAAATTCTTCCACGCGTCAACGAACGTGCCAACGTTTGCAGTTGTTTGGACAACGATCAAACCTGACATTTTCTATCCTCATTTTTGAAATGGCATATCAGTCGCAAGCCGAAACCCATAAGTGCTACTCCTGCTTTGGGGCTTGCTTGCTGCTCTTGCTGCGGCACGAACAGAAAATGGAATCGTGGCCCAACTCGCTCCCCTCAGCGCCCTCATTGAACAATTGGGTGCTCCGAGATCAGGGGTGTTTGGAATGGGTGTTCGATATCCAACGCGAGAACAATCCTCCACCCATTGGTGTGCATTCCCTAACATATCGAACAGGCCCCACGGATTCGAGTTAAAAGATCCGACAGGAGCCGTACTTGAAAACTCCGTATCACATTCCACGCGAGGGCCATCAATACCAAATACATTGACGACGATGCATTTCTCGCATTCTCGAACTTGCATTGCAACGACCGATCACCTCCCCAATATGTGGCATCGGTTACTCCAGCGCGGGCCGCGTACTCCCACTCCACTTCAGTAGGCAAGCGGTAAACATGGGAGATTTCCGGATGCATGCAATTTGTTATTGAGCCATTTTATGTATGCCTTTGCATCGTCCCATGAAACACAAACAACGGGGTCGCGCTCCGTTTGCGAAAACCCGCGATCCCGCCAGCTTGTATGGGAATCGAATTTCCATCCCCCATTCTCGAACACATCACATCCCACCCCTACAAAACCGGTTTCATCTGCAAATTTTGCAAACTGTTGCTTCGTAACGTCGAATTTACCGAGAGCGAATGACTTCACAATTTCTTGATGACGCGGAGTTTCATCGAAATATGCGTATCCATATTCTTGATGTCCGTCGAATTCATTCTTCGTAGCGCCGGGATCTGCCGCGGCGCGTGTGGCAGGCTGCCAATAAGCCTTAACGACTGTAGCCGTCCGATAGACAGGCACAGCAGGCGGTTGATCGTTGAACGGTAACCAACTTCCGTCTCGGGAAAACGTCGACCGTATTTAATCCGGCAACGTTGCGACAGTAAATAATGCCTCACTGCCTAACTAATTTCTTACGACGAACGAGCGGGCGATTTCGGACACCCTAGCCTCGATCTCCCTCCACCGAGGGAGGTCCTTTTTTGTATAAAAAGCCTCAGCCATCAACTTCAGCTCGGGTACGAAAAAATGGTGTTCACAGGAATTATATGTATCAAACGGCCGGACCATCATTCTTCGCGTTTCGCAGATGATCGTTGTCATCGAAGATCTTTTGTAAAAATATTCCACATGTGCACTGCCTTTACGATCGGCCTCATCGATCGATTGAATCGATTCATAGTGCGTTAAGCCGTACACCGATTTTGAATCCAAATCATATGGCCCCCAACTTGGAATCATATCTGGGATATCGCTTACAGCCCTAACCGGGTAATGATTATCAAAATCCACCATCATCCACGTTCTCTTAAAAAATGTCTTTGAGAACGCAGCATCCCAATCACGTCGATCCTGCTCCGATCGAATGGGTTGGAGGTTCGATAGACGAAGAAGAATTCCAAAGTCGTCGATTTCCGATTTCTGCGTAGCACCCTCAGACGCGGGACCTGTTCCATCGTGAGCTTCGCCCTTGTATACGACGTGATTCATCAAGTAATACGCAGGGATCCTTAGCTCCAGTCCGTTCAAAACGCCGATTACGTACCCGGTAGACCCAGCGGAAGTATCGTCCGTTTCACTGTGTTCGTGATCCCCGGTGGCTCCCCAGACCACTAACGAGACGACAACCGCGATCAAAAAAACAAACAATCGATTTAGCACGATATTCCTCGCGTGCGTGGAACACAATGAGATTAGCTGCCCTAGCGCATGATTCTATTGACGATCGCTAAGCGGGAAAGCGACAAAATTGCATCGATCCCTGCGCCGAACGCGTAGCTCCTTGCTCATGCACTGACGCCGCTGATCCATCGATTCTTCCTGTCGCAGCTATCGCCGACAGTAGCCGATCCTCGTGTTTGAGCAACATTTCGTGTGTCAATTCGCAGTGCGTAACGAGCCGTCCTTGAAGGTACGCAGGCTTCTGCCATACACAGCGACCTCGCTCGCAAACTTTAGGCAGACCGTCCCATCTATTAAATTCATCAATCCGCATTTATCCCCCCATTGCGTTCGCATTGGCTTCACCGCGATCAATTATTGATCGGCAATGTTACCCAGATCGTCATAATTCATCGACATTAAACTTGCATCACATACTATTTTGGCGGATTTATACGACACTACGTCCGAGAAAACGATTTCACGTTTAAAGGTCGTCGACGGCCGTTGTTAAGACTTATTGGCAGCCTGCCCTCATTCACATGGCCGGAAGTTACCGCGGCGCGTGTGGCAGGCTGCCAATAAGCCTAAACGACTGTAGCCGTCCGATAGACAGGCACAGCAGGCGGTTGATCGTTGAACGGTAACCAACTTCCGCTTCGGGAAAACGTAGACCGTATTGAATCTGGCAACGTTGCGACAGTAAATGTGTCAACTCGCTATCGTGCTGCGAAGGCCTCACTCATCTGGCGAGCCCGTTTTGCCTCGTCGCTCTGCAGGTAAATCGAGGTGGTGGCGATCGATGCGTGGCGCAGGTTATCGCGCACCGTCGTCAGGTCGGCCCCGCGGGCAAGAGCGTGTGTCGCGTGAGTGTGGCGCGTCCAATGCGGGCTGGCGCGCCGCAATTTTTCGGCGACGACAGGATGGTCCGCGCCGATCACATCGGCAGCCTGCCCGAAAAACCGCCGCATCACGTGCCATGGGCGGGTACCCGTAATGCCCGTTGTGCTGTCCTCGTCGAGGCTAGCGATGAGAGGCATCCTGGGCTCCCAGCGCGGTGGCGAGACTGGCAGACACCGCTGCGCGGCAAGGGCCTCCCAGCCGTATGTGGCGCCACGCGCGTGTTACCACGCACCTTGACGCCCGCAAAGGGGTTCGCGAGCACATAGCGCTGCTCGATGAGCCAACGAAACAGCGCGCCCACTACCGACAGCGCATAGGCGGTCGAGCGCGCCGTGAGGTTGCCAGCAAATGGTCGCCAATCCGGTGCAGTGCGTGGTCGCGGCGGGCCGACCCAGCGCTCGCGTGGCGCCGGCCGACGCAGAAACGCCCGATAGGCGATTGCGTCTTCGGTCGTGAGGGACGACAGGGCGCGGCCGCGCTCGACAATCGCCCAAAGCATCAGGCGCTCGGCCTCCTTGCGATAGGCACGCTGAGTGGTCGGTGCTTCATGCACGGCAAGCCACGCCTGCCCAGCATTGCAATCGTTGGCCGCATCGAGCGTGCAGGCCCCGCGCGGTGCGCGAAACGTGCCAGCCGATCCGTCGACCTGGCGCGGCAGCCGCCGGCGCTCCCACGGCACCACGCCCCGCGGCTCGGCGACGGCAATGAGCTCGCGGGCGCGCGCGGTCAATTCCGAATGAGCCGCGAAGAACGCCTCGATGTGACGGGCGCTCGTTTGGCCGAGACCACCAATCGAACGCCACCAGCCGCGCCGGCGCGGCACCCGCACGGTCAGATCCGCGAGCGTCGCGATGCCGTGATCGCGCAGCGCCCGCGCCGCACGAGCCGTCAGCCATTGCTCGACGTGGTCCGTGATGTGCGGCTGTGGAAGCGGGAGCGCGCGTAAGAGATGAAGCGCGTGCGCGACCGCATTGGCTCGAGCGATCCGTTCGCTGTCGGCGTGCCCGAGGAGTTCAACCAAATCAGGCCGCAGGCGTAGCCGGGCAAATTCAACTAACTGCCGCCGGATGCTGCCAATGAGGCCGCGTGCCGACGCTCCGGTCGAACGTTCATTCGGCAGGTACCGGTCCACCGCGGCCCGGGAGGAGAGACCCGCGCACCAGGCCGCGCAGCGCAGCGGTCTACGCCTCTCGAGGCGGCATCGCATCAGCCGTCGCACGCTCCAATACTGCTTCCAAGACGTGACCGGGCTCGCCCCCGCGGCCAATTTGCGAGCGATCCGCCTGAACGGCGCGCGCCGCGATCTCGGTGACGCGCGCGCACCGCCAAGGACGCACCGTCCGTACAGGATGTCGCTTGCGCGTGGGGTTCCTGGCATTTCAGTCAGTTTTCGGCGGACTACCGCCGGTTGTTCGGCGTTCGCCCCTCCGATACGGTCAAATCCCTTCATCCGCCCGCTTGTTGAGGCGGCTTATCGCGCGACGGCGCCTCCAGAGAAGCTGCGCGGATCGGCCCACTCGCAAGAAATCGTCGTGCCTGCCGTGCCTTCGATCAGCCGCTCGACATCGAACAGTGCGCCGATCGCCGCGCGGCGCCCAGTGTGCTGCGCAAAGCGCGATGCGGCCTGTAGTTTCGGCCCCATCGCCCCTGCCGCGCATACGAATTCGCCGACCGCGCTCGGATGCCCATGGCGCAGCAGCTTCGAATTAGCCGTCCCCCAATCGAGAAACACGCCGACCGCATCGGTTGCGATGACGAACAAATCGGCGTCGATCGCCTCGGCGATGAGCGCCGCTCCGGCATAGGGATCGATGGCGGCCTCCACGCGGTGCAGCGTGCCGTCCGCCCCGGCCACGACGGCAATGCCTCCGCCCTCGCACATGACGACCGTCTTCTGGTCGATTAAACGACGTAACGCGTGCAATTGCAGCAAGCGCACGGGCCGCGGGTTCGGCACGACGCGTCGGTGGCCAATACCGTCCGACGCCATCCGCCCGCGCTTGGCCTCGGCTCGCGCGGCGGCATGCTCATCGAGGAGTCCCTCGCCGGTCGGCTTGTCGAGATGGTCGAATGCGGGATCGCGGATATCCACCTCGATCATCGTCGGCAGGGTTTCGCACGACCGTCTCGTGGCCAGACAATGACGTAGTTCGAGTTCGAATCCG
The DNA here is from genome assembly GCA_963838695.1 of uncultured beta proteobacterium. Taxonomy (GTDB): domain Bacteria; phylum Pseudomonadota; class Gammaproteobacteria; order Burkholderiales; family Burkholderiaceae; genus Trinickia. The sequence continues at coordinate 103,220 of CAWIRZ010000031.1, forward strand.
CAGGCAACGAGCATCTCCGCATCCGTGTGCGGCGCGTGATGCGTGCCCGCATCGCGGGGGCGATGCGCGTGCTCTTGCGTCGCCGCAATACCCTGCAAGTGCCCGTGTCCGTGCCCGTGCCCGTTCTCGTACACGACGACAACATCGTTGCCGTCCACAATGCAAGCCAACCGCTCGGCGGCAGCGCGAACGCCAGATGGATCCGCCTGCGCCCCGCGCTTATGCAGCGCGTGCTCTCCCACCGCGATCACGATACGCATGTCCGCATTCTCCGCCGTGTTCGGTTCGCTTTGGCTACGTCGAATCGGCATTCGACCGCCGCGCATCGACATCCACGGAGATATATAGCGGAACTCACTATCCACGACTGCGTCCTGGGGCACATCCGATCGCAATCGGACAGCGTAGGCTTCGGCAAGACGGAGCCATTTGTCTGGCAAACCAATAGGCTTACCGAATGGGCTTACCCAATGGGCGGCATGAGTTTGGCGAGAAACCAATCGCGGGCGAGGCGTGCCGCTTGATCGAGCGTGCCGGGCTCCTCGAACAAATGCGTCGCATCGGCCACGATCGACAGGCGATGCTCGCATTGCAGTTGCGCCGCTGCGAGGTGGTTCAGGCCGATCGCGTCTTCGTCGAGTTCGCCCACGATCAGCAGCGTCGGCGCCTCCACATGCCCAAGCGCCTCGCGCGCGAGATCCGGCCGGCCACCACGCGAGACGACGGCACCCACCTCGTCGAGTAGATCGGCCGCCGCCACGAGTGCCGCCGCCGCACCCGTGCTGGCGCCGAATAAGCCGACGGTCAGCGAGCGGGTATCTGCGCGCGAAAGCAGCCAATCGAGCGCGCCTTCCAAGCGGCGCGCAAGCAGAGCGATGTCGAACCGGTATTCGCCCGATACGGCGTCGAGTTGCTGCTCCCGCTCGGTCAAGAGGTCGAATAAGAGCGTGCCGAAGCCGGCGTCTTGCAACACCTGCGCGACCTGCCGATTGCGCGGACTGAGCCGGCTGCTGCCGCTGCCGTGCGCGAATACGACGATGGCGTGCGCATCGGCGGGGATCGTCAGGAAACCTTCGAGTTGGACGTCATCGTCGACAATGACGACGGCTTGCGTTTGCATGAGTGGCTCCCAAAAAGCAAAGCGGCGTTGACGAAGCGGACCAACCGCGCTTCGTCCTCCATGCTACGACACTCGCCGTACAACCTCGATGCGAAGCGGCCCGCGATGGCCGCCGTGCGCTTAAACCCCACGCCGCGCGTTCGCCCGCCTCGCTACCGCGGGCGGGCTTAAAAGCCACGCCCTACGCTCGCGCGGGCAGACGGCAAACGCGCCCTGCGTTGCCCGGGCGGGCGGAACCGCTCAGTGCGCTCGCGGTTGAAATCCGGCAGCCCCCACTTGCCATAGCGCAAACGCCCACTCATCGGCGTAACGATCCGCCGTTTGCTTGACGCTCGATCCGATCCCGTGACCTGCGTCGTAGTCCACCCGCAGCAACACAGGACGCCCGCTCGACGTTGCCGCCTGCACGCGCGCCGTCATCTTCAGCATGTGCCACGGCGAGACGCGCGGGTCGTTGGCCCCGGTCGTGAACATGACCGCCGGGTACGGCGTGCCGTTATGAATATGATCGTAGGCGCTCATCGCGTACAACCCATGGAAGCCCGCTTCGGTCGATGTCGAGCCCATCTCCGGCACATTGGGCGGACCGTTCGGTTCGGTCTCGAAGCGCAGCGTATCCGATACCCCGACATCGTCGAGCACGACACGGAACAACCCCGGATCGATCGTCAGCGCGCCGCCCATCACGATCCCGCCCGCGCTGCGCCCGTTCGCCACCAGGTATTTGCTCTGCGTATAGCCCTGATCGATCATGTAGTGCGCGCCCGCTAGGAAGTCGAACAGGGTGTTGATCTTCCACTGCTTCTGTCCGGCTCGATGCCAGGCGTCGCCATATTCGCCGCCCCCGCGCATATGCACGACCGTCATGATGCCGCCCTGTTCGAACCAAGCGCGCCAGGCGGGTTGATAGCTCGGATCCAACGATAGGCCGTAGCTGCCGTAACCGTAGATGATCGTCGGGTGCGAGCCATCGAGCTTGATGCCCTTCTTCGAAATGATCGAAACGGGTACGCGGGTGCCGTCATAGCTCGTGGCGAATGCCTCGCGCGCTTCGAGATCGTCGGCTTCGGTCGTCGACGGCGGCACGAGGCCGGTATCGGCGGCGGCCGCCGCACCGGGCGCATAAGCCAACTCGCGTGGCGACTTGACCCAGCCGCGCAACTCGAACATCACACCGGGCAGCGTCGCGTCGGTCGCTAGATCGCGGATCGCACCCGCGAACGGCAGCGAAATCGTGCGATCGTCCTTCCCGTCGAAGCCCGTTCGATGCAGTTCGAACGTCGCGCCCGCACGCTCGGCCAGATAGATGCCGTCGCTGCCGAGCGCGAACGAATCGATCACGTTCGCGCCTTCGGGCACCACGACATCCGCCTGCGCCAGATCGGGATGCGCGAGCGGCGCCGATACGATCTTGAAGCGCGACGCGTCCTTGCCCGTCAACGCATAGAGACGATCGCCGCGCAGTTGGACATCGACGACGCCGTCTTCCGGGCTTGCGATCTTCTTCCACGGCGTGTCGGCCCCATGAATATCCGCCAGCCGCGCGACATAGAACGTGTTCGGATTGTTGTCCATGTTGTGATTGGCCACCGCAACCGCATACGGCGAATCGGGCGACACCTGCACGTATGCGCCTTGACCTTCGGGCACATCGAGCTTTTGCGACACCCCGCGGCCGAACACCGCCGCGTCGCCATCGCCGTCCGCGTTCTGGCCGAGCACGTGCAGATGCGCCACGGCGTTGTATTCGCTTTGAGAAAGCGGCGTATCGGGGCCGACCTTCGGATAGCGCAGGTAGAAGAACGACTGGTTGTCCGCACGCCAACCCACGACGCACGAGCTCGTGCGGTCGATCGATTCGGCGAGCTGCCGGCCCGTCTGGACATCGACGACGTGCAAGACGCTTTGCTCCGATCCGCCCTCCGAAATGCCGTACGCCACGTAGCGGCCGTCCCACGACGGCGCATACCAGTCGAGTGCGAAATGGCGGGAAGCATCCGTCGAAAGCTTCGCCGGATCGACGAGGATGTGCTCTTCGCCGCCTACGCCGTCGCGATAGGCTAGCTTGAGGAGATTCTCGCCGACGGCGGCCGTTTGGTAGAAGAGCCGATGGCCCCGGCGCGTGAACTCGGTACGGCGCAGATCGCCGCCCATCAGCGTTCGGACGCGCTGCGCGAGTGCGTCGCGCCCAGGAATGGCGGCCAGCCGACGACGCGTATAGCTGTCCTGTGCCTTCATCCAGGCTTGGACTTCGGGGTCTTTCAGGTTCTCCATGTAACGATAATCGTCCACCACCGGCGTGCCGAAATACACGTTGGTGACGGGGCGCACGGGGGCGACTGGGGGATGTTCGGCAGACCAGGAAGCATTCGAGGCGGCAAGGCTGGATAACAGCGTTACGGCTAACAGAGACTTGATTCGTTTCATTGTTGTGTTCGCTCCAAGTAACGACGCGCAAGATTAACGTGACACGCGCAGCGGCGATAGTAGGCGAGTTATTCGAATATTGAGACGAGCCGCGCATGGGCTCGCCGGTGGGCGGCCAAGGCACCCGCCGGCCAGGGAGGCCGAGGCGAATGCGCGCATGAGGAGAAAGGCCATCGTAGTGGGAACCGCGGGGCATGCAGGGGCGTTTTCACGGCGTATTGCGCTGTTAATCCGCACCCAATTTTCTCGAAAGGGATTGACGGCGAGCTTGGCTGATATATGCTGACAAACAGGTCATGGCCCGATGGGGTATCGTTTTTTTGTCATTGCGCATTGCAGCGCGTCAGGTCGATTCGCCCCATGCCGAGACCGTCCGCGCCGTTTCGTCGCACACTATGCGCGTCGATCCTGAGCATCCGATTTCCTCAACATCACCGAGTCGAGTCTTACCGTGAGAGTCCGAGGCCCTTTGGTTAGATGGAACCGCAGTACGCGCGCGAATCGTCTTCGCGCCGGCTGCGCCATCGCCGACGGCAGCAACGGCCCGCATGCGTTCCGCCGGTTCCTGTCCGTCTTCACCATCCTGTCACGCCGCTGCGTTCGTCGGCACAACGTAACGTCCGCGCGCGCCTACATCGCCGTTCACCTAGACGACGTGGCTTCGCTGCTGCCGTAGCGCCTCCCACCCGCTCGTCCCACCCGGTTTGCCTCCGGCGCCCTTTCGGCGCTCGAATCGTCGCGACGATTGCGACGATTGCGAGGGAAAAGCTCGCGCGATGGTCGCCGGAACCGACCGAGATCGAGCCGCAACGGGCCCCGCCCATCGGCCAGCTTTGCGACGCATCGCAATTGTTTATCTTAAATTACTTAGGGGTGCTGATTAAATTGGCTCGTCAACGCTGTGGCCTTCATCGCCCATCCGAGAAGGTCCAAGAGAACATCGAACCACCCACCGAGAACCGCTATGCATGACATCGACGAATTTCTCAAAACGCATCACATCACCGAAATCGAGGCGATCATCCCCGACATGGCGGGCATCGCGCGCGGCAAGATCATCCCGCGCAGCAAGTTCGAATCGGGAGAATCGATGCGCCTGCCGCAAGCCGTTATGATTCAAACGGTGACCGGCGAATATCCCGACGAAAGTGGCCTGACGGGCGTCACCGATCCCGACATGATCTGCGTACCCGATCCTTCGACGATCCGTCTCATCCCCTGGGCCGTCGATCCCACGGCTCAAGTGATCCATGACTGCGTGCATTTCGACGGCACACCCGTGGCTATCTCGCCGCGCCGGGTCCTGCGCCGCGTGCTCGAACTCTACGAGGCCAAGGGCTGGAAGCCTGTTATCGCCCCCGAACTCGAGTTCTATCTCGTCGAGATGAACAAGGACCCGGACTTGCCGCTGCGGCCGCCCGTCGGCCGCACGGGGCGCGCCGAAACGGGCCGTCAGGCGTACTCGATCGAAGCGGTCAACGAGTTCGATCCGCTATTCGAAGACATCTACGAATATTGCGAGATTCAACAGCTTGAAGTCGATACGCTGATCCACGAAGTAGGCGCCGCGCAGATGGAAATCAATTTCATGCACGGCGATCCGCTCAATCTGGCCGATCGTGTTTTCCTGTTCAAACGCACGGTGCGCGAGACGGCCCTGCGCCACCACATGTACGCCACTTTCATGGCCAAACCGATGGAGGGCGAGCCGGGCTCGGCGATGCACGTGCACCAGAGCATCGTCGATCTGGAGACAGGCCGCAATTTGTTTACCGGCGAAGACGGCGAGCCCACCCATTTCTTCTACCAGTACATTGGCGGCCTGCAGAAGTACACGCCGGCACTGATGCCGATTTTCGCGCCGTATATCAATTCCTACCGGCGTTTGTCGCGCTTCATGGCCGCGCCCATCAACGTGCAGTGGGGCTATGACAATCGCACCGTCGGCTTTCGTATCCCGCACTCGTCGCCGGCGGCACGGCGCATCGAGAATCGGATCCCGGGCGTCGATTGCAATCCCTATCTAGCGATCGCAGGCACGCTGGCGGCCGGCTATCTCGGGCTGACGCAGGCGCTCTCTCCCACCGAGCCGCTCGCGAACGACGGCTACCGCATGCCTTATCAATTGCCGCGCAATCTCGAGGAGGGCCTCACGCTGATGGCCGCCTCGGGGCCGCTCGCCTCGATTCTAGGCGAGGCGTTCGTCAAAGCCTTCCTTGCACTGAAGGAGACCGAGTACGACGCGTTCTTCCGTGTCATTAGCTCTTGGGAACGCAGGCATTTGCTGCTTCACGTCTGACACCAACCGATCGCGCCATTCCAAGGAGGCAACCATGATTCACGATCTCGAACCATCCCGACGCGACGCTCGCGAGCATGCGCACACCCTTGCTTTCAGCACGGCCGATTACCGCCTGCTCGACGCCGCGCATCACCTTCATCCGTTCTCGGACATGGGCGCGCTCAATCGCGCCGGCAGCCGCGTGATCGTGAAGGCCGAAGGCGTCTACCTGTGGGACTCCGACGGCAATCGCATCATCGACGGCATGGCGGGCCTGTGGTGCGTCAACGTCGGCTACGGCCGTAAAGAACTAGCCGATGCCGCCTATCGGCAACTGCGCGAACTGCCGTACTACAACACCTTCTTCAAGACGACGCATCCGCCCGTGATCGCGCTGTCCGCGCTGCTCTCCGAACTCACGCCCGCGCCGTTCAAGCACTTTTTCTATTGCGGCAGCGGCTCGGAAGCCAACGATACGGTGCTGCGGATTGTCTATCGATATTGGGCGACACAAGGCCGTGCATCGAAGAAGTATGTGATCTCGCGCCAGAACGGCTATCACGGCTCGACGATCGCCGGTGCGACGCTCGGGGGCATGCGAGATATGCACGACCAAATGCCCTCGAAAGTCGAGCATATCGTTCATATCGATCAACCCTACTTCTTCGGCGAAGCGCCAGGCGATCTTTCGCGAGAGGCGTTCGGCCTCGAGCGCGCGCGGCAACTCGAAGCGAAGATCCTAGAACTCGGGCCCGAAAACGTCGCGGCATTCATCGGCGAGCCGTTTCAAGGGGCCGGCGGCGTCATCTTCCCCCCCTCGACCTACTGGCCCGAGATCGAGCGCATCTGCCGGCGGTACGACGTGCTGCTCGTCGCCGATGAAGTCATCGGCGGCTTTGGGCGGACCGGGCAATGGTTCGCGCATCAACACTTCGGATTCGAGCCCGATCTGTTGACGCTCGCCAAGGGCCTGACGAGCGGCTATGTCCCGATGGGTGCGGTCGCACTGCACGAGAAAGTGGCGGCGGCCATCATCGAGAACGGCGAGTTCAATCACGGCCTGACGTATTCGGGCCACCCAGTGGCCGCGGCCGTCGCCGTCGCCAATCTCCAGTTGCTGCGCGACGAGGGCATCGTGGAACGCGTCGAGCGCGAGACGGGGCCGTACTTTCAAGCCAGTTTGCGGCAGGCGCTCGGCGGCCATCCGATCGTCGGCGAGGTGGAGGGCGCGGGGCTCGTGGCCGGGGTACAACTTGCGCAGCATCCGGCCACGCGCCAACGCTTCGCGGCCGACAGCGGGGTAGGAATGGTCTGCCGTGATTTCTGCTTCGACGACAACCTCGTCATGCGCGCGTCGGGCGACCGTATGTTGCTGTCCCCCCCGCTGGTCGCCACGCGCGCGGAGATCGACGAGATCGTCGATAAAGCGAAGCGCGCGATCGATGCGACAGCGCGGCAGTTCGGCATGGCGTAGGGACGAAAGACGCCCACTTCGCCTAAGCGCCCCGCCCTTCGTCGAGCCGCCGTGCCAATTCGCGCAATCCGTCGGACACGGCGACGGGATACGGTTCGTCGGCGTCGAACGTGCGTTGGGCGCTCGGTAATGCGCGCAGTTGCCGCCAGGCGTGTTCACGTGCCGATTGAAGTGTCACGGGCGGCTCGCAGCGGTTGCCGCCGCGCATGACGGGCTCAAGCAACGGTTCGCCGTCGCGCCGTTCCCGGGCGAGCGTAATCCAATCGCCCGCCATGATGCCGTTCGCTCCGGTAAGCCGGTACACCGCTTTGCGCGCGGGCCAGGTCTGCTTGCCTTCGGAGCGCTTCCGACGCGGCTCGCCCGCGTACTCGACGAGCTTATACGTGCAATCGAGATACGGTGCGTCGGATGACGTATTCATCCGCGTGCCGACGCCGAACGCGTCGATCGGCGCTTGCTGCTCTATCAATTGATGCAACCGATACTCGTCGAGATTGCCGCTTGCGAAGATCATCACGGCCGAAAGTCCTCCGTCGTCCAGGATCCGCCGTACGCGTCGAGCGTGGCGGCCCAGATCGCCGCTATCGAGACGCACGCCGTGAATCGAAATGCCGTCGCGTGCAAGTAGCGGCGCCAGCGCCACCACCTTGCGCGCCGCTGCCTCGGTGTCGTAGGTATCGATCAGCAGCGTCGTATTGGCGGGTTGCGAACGCGCGAACTGCTCGAAGGCCAGCGCTTCGTCCCTGTACGCCTGCACATAGGAATGCGCCATCGTTCCGTAAAGAGGGATATCGAACGCCAGGCCGGCCGCCACCGTCGCGGTGCCGCCGAACCCGGCCACATACGATGCGCGGGCCGATAGCAAAGCGGCCTCGGCGCCGTGCGCGCGGCGCAGCCCGAAATCGACCAGCAGCTTGTCCGGCGCCGCCAGCGCACAGCGGGCCGCCTTGCTGGCGACAGCCGTTTGGAAGTGCGCAAGATTCATCACACGGCTTTCGACCAGTTGTGCTTCGCGCATCGGTGCAGTGATCCGGAAGATCGGCTCGTCGGGGAAGAACACGGTGCCTTCGCGCATCGCGTCGACATCCCCTGTGAAGCGCAAGTGCTCGAGCGATCGCAGGAATGGCGTGGAAAATCGGCGCGTATTCGAAAGCGCGGACAATTCGTCCGCCGAAAAGCGCAACCGCTGTAGGTAGTCGAGCACCTGCTCGAGCCCCGCCGCCATCATGAAATTGCGGTGCATCGGCAATGCGCGCACGGACAGCTCGAACGATGCCGTTTCTTTCATGCCGGCGTCGAAGTACGCCTGCAGCATCGTCAATTCGTAAAGATCGGTCAAAAGGGGACTATCGGCCGAAAGCTTCATGATGTCGTCTCCACGCGCAAAGCCGGTGCCCGCCCTATCCAGCGGCATGATGGCTCAGCTAGCGTATGGCGCTCCGCGCGTTGGCGAACACTATTCGACGACTACACCTAGAGCGTCGGGTAGTGCGATCGCGGCGACAATGCCGCCCCTCTCTCACGCACGCGCCCGCACTCGCCGTCACGCCAAACATAAAATGGGCCCCAAGCGCCATAGCGCCCGCCCGCGCGCTGCCGCACACGGCTCATATGACGAAACTGAGGTAGTATCCGCACGAAAGCGAGCGTCGGGAGCTCCGTCCGGCGGCCCGGCCCGAGCCCATTTTTCTTCGCGGCCCGCTCGCAGATGAAACGACCGCCCACATTGACTGACTGCCTCACCGTTCGTTCGCCGTGCCACAACCTCAGACTTCCGCCCCCCAGAATTTCGACGACTATTGCGCGCAAAAAGCGGCGCCCGCAGGTTCGAGCGTGTATTACGCGCTGCGCCAAGCACCGACATCGCGGCAGCCCATTCTGACAGCGCTGTTCGCCTTGCGCCGAGAACTCGAGGAAACCGTCAAAGACACGAGCGACCCGACGATCGGTCGCACGAAGCTCGCATGGTGGCAAAAGGAAACGGCCGCGCTCGCCGCCGGCCAGCCGTCGCACCCCGTATCGCACGCCCTCGCGAAACATTGCGACGACATCGAGGCGCAAGCGCCAACCCTGCGCGCGCTCGTCGCCGGCTTCGAGATGGATCTCGACCAAGCACGGTATCTCGACTTTCCCAATCTCGCCCGCTACATCGACCGCGTCGGCGGGGCCTTCGCCGTGGCGGTCGCACACGCAACCGCTCGGGAAGTTGGGCGCGTCGACGAATGGGCCCCGGCGCTCGGCAACGCGCTGATGCTCGCACAGTTCGTTCAGGAACTCGGCAACGACGCGCGGCACGGGCGCATCTATCTGCCGATCGATGAGCTACAGCGCTACGGCGTGACGGCCTCGGAGATCATCAACCGCAAATACAGCCCGGCGTTCTCGGAACTCATGCGTTTTCAGACTAACCGAGCGCGTGAAGCCCTGCAGACGGCACTGGCTGCCATCCCGGCCGCCGAGCGGCCCACGCAGCGCACCTTGCGGGCGCAAGCGGCCATGGCACTGGCGCTGCTCGACGAAATCGAGCGCGACGATTTTCAGGTTTTGCATCAACGCATCGCGCTTACGCCGATCCGCAAGTTTTGGATTGCGTGGTGCGCGGCGCGCAAGCGCTAAGGGCATCTAGGCCACTCAGGCTACGTAGGTGCCAACTCGCGAATCGGCCCTTATCGCTTGTAGAGTTCGCGCACGGCGTCTTCGATATGCTGGCGCAGCAGCCGGCGCTCGTCGGGTGTCATGTGACCATCGCGTTGACGCTCGCTGAACTCGTCCGGCGACGAGGCCGTCCGTACGATAGGCGGCGCACTGGCCGGCGCGGGATGCATCGCGGGCTGAGGCGGCAAGTAGCGATGGCCGAACGGCCGGAACGGATGCTCGGCACGCCGCTCGCGCCGCGACCCTTGCGCGTGAGCATCGGCGGTAACGATCAGGCTCGCCATTGCGCCAACGATGGCGACCGCGGCGATCCGCACGCACATGCGCGGTAACGCGTGTCCCACCGTCATCTTGTTCCCTTCGTCGTGCGGCAACCGGCTACCTCGGATTACGTGTACTGATGCCCGACCCAACATCGAGCGCGAGAAGTGGTGTTAATGGAATGAAGTATCCACCGAACAACCGCTATCAGTGAAGAAGTTTATGTGCGCACCGTTTACGTCGCGCATCAATACGGGTAAATTTTGTAACTGTCTGTAACCTAACAAATCCCACTTTCGCGCCCTGCTTTCCAATCGCGCTAAGATGCCGTCCATGGAAACGAAAAACCCTTCAAAGATTCTCGTGGTCGACGACGACCCCCGCCTGCGTGATTTGCTGCGCCGCTATCTGGGCGAGCAGGGCTTCAACGTGTATGTCGCGGAGAACGCCCCCGCGATGAACAAGCTGTGGGTGCGGGAGCGGTTCGATCTGCTCGTGCTCGACCTCATGCTGCCCGGCGAAGACGGGCTGTCGATATGCCGCCGGCTGCGCGGCAGCAACGATCGCACCCCCATCATCATGCTCACGGCCAAGGGCGAGGACGTCGATCGTATCGTCGGCCTAGAAATGGGCGCCGACGATTACCTGCCCAAGCCGTTCAACCCGCGCGAACTCGTGGCGCGCATCCACGCGGTGTTGCGTCGTCAGTCGCCGTCCGAGCTGCCCGGCGCGCCGTCGGAGACGGCCGAGGTGTTCGAGTTCGGCGATTTCGCACTGAACCTCGCCACGCGCACGCTCACCAAGGCGGGACAGGAGATTCCGCTGACCACCGGCGAATTTTCCGTATTGAAAGTGTTCGCGCGTCATCCCCGTCAACCGCTCTCTCGCGAAAAATTGATGGAACTCGCACGCGGCCGCGAATACGAAGTGTTCGACCGCAGCCTCGACGTGCAGATTTCGCGTCTGCGCAAGTTGATCGAGGTCGATCCGAGCAGTCCCCGCTTCATTCAAACAGTCTGGGGCCTTGGCTACGTCTTCATTCCCGACGGCTCCGCGTGACGCACGCTCGCGCGCCTCTCGCGCTTCGATAGGCCCCCATGCGCATCAACCGGCGGTTCCTGGCCCACGCGTTCGGGGGCCTGTTTTGGCGTACCTTTTTATTGATCGCGCTGTTGATCGCGGTCAGCCTTGCCGCGTGGTTTCAAAGCTTTCGCGTAATCGAGCGCGAGCCGCGCGCTCAGCGCGTGGCATTGCAGCTCGTCGCGGTCGTCAAGCTCACGCGCACGGCGCTGCTCTATTCCGATCCTGATTTGCGCCGGGCCTTGCTGCAAGATCTCGAAAGCAACGAAGGCGTGCGGGTCTATCCGCGCGAGAGCACCGACAAATACACGCTGCAGCCCGATGAATCGTTGAACCGGCTCATCGAGCACGACATCCGCGGGCGGCTCGGCGACGACACGATCATCGCGCAATCGGTCAACGACATCCCCGGCGTTTGGATCAGCTTCAAGATCGACGACGACGATTACTGGGTCGCGCTCGACCGCGATCAACTCGATAACGTCACGGGCCTGCAATGGGCCGGCTGGGGCATTTTCGCGCTCGCACTGTCGCTGTTCGGCGCGGCATTCATAACCAGCCTCGTCAATCGGCCGTTCTCGCGCCTCGCGACGGCCGCGCATCGCGTCGGCTTGGGCCAAACACCCGAGCCGCTGCCCGAGCGCGGCCTGGGCGTCGCCGCGGAAACCAACCGCAGCTTCAACCAGATGGTGCGCGACCTGGAGCAGCTCGAAGCCGATCGTGCACTGATGCTGGCCGGCATCTCGCACGATTTGCGCACCCCGCTTGCACGGCTGCGGCTCGAAACCGAAATGAGCCCGTCGGATCAGGCAACGAAAGACGCCATGATCGACGACATCGAACAGATGGATTCCATCATCGGGCGCTTCCTCGATTACGCGCGCCCGCCGCAGCACTTCTCGCGCCCCGTCGATCTATCGCTCATCGCGGGCGATATGGCGGCTCGCATGGCGAGCGAAGACGGGGTACGGCTCACGATGCGCCTCGCGGAAACGGCGGTGATCGAAGCCGACGAAACGGACCTACGGCGGGTGGTCGGAAATTTGCTCGAAAACGCGAAGAAGTACGGCTTGAGCGAAACGGACGGCATTCCGCACATCATGGTCGAGACGCGGGTCTCGCATTCGCGCGCGGAGCTGTCCGTGATCGACGAGGGCCCCGGCATTCCCGAGGACCAGATCGGCCTCGTCACCCGCCCGTTCTACCGCGTCGATTCGGCCCGCAGCCAAGCGAACGGAACGGGCCTCGGCATGGCGATCGTCCTGCGCCTCGTGAGTCGCCACCGCGGCACGTTGAAGCTGCGCAACCGCGTGCCCGGCCCCGGGCTCGAGGTCACGATCGAGTTTCCGCTGACCAAGAGCGCCTAGGGTTCGGGGCGTGCCTTCTGTTTCCGACCAGACATAGGAGTCATCGCATGAAAACCGTGGGCGACAAACTCGAAGCCTTCACTGTCACGGCTGCCAAGCCAGGCTTCAACCAACATGAGGAAAACGGTCAGTCGGCGTTCGAAGAGATCACCGAACAATCGTTCTCGGGCAAGTGGAAGATCATCTATTTCTACCCGAAGGACTTCACGTTCGTTTGTCCGACCGAAATCGTCGAATTCGCGAAGCTGCAAAAGGGCTTCGAAGAACGGAACGCCGTACTGCTCGGCGGCAGCGTGGACAACGAATACGTGAAACTGGCGTGGCGCCGCGAACACAAGGACCTTGACAAGCTGAACCACTATTCGTTCGGCGACGTCAAAGGCGAGCTGATCGATCAACTCGGCGTGCGCGATAAGGAGGCAGGGGTGGCCCTGCGTGCCACGTTCATTGTCGATCCGGACAATACGATCCAGCACGTGTCGGTCAATAACTTGAACGTCGGCCGCAATCCGCAAGAAATCCTACGCCTGCTCGACGGGCTGCAGACCGGCGAAATGTGCCCGTGCAACCGCGCGGCGGGCGGCTCGACGCTGTAGCCGCCGCGCAGGTGGTCGCAGCAAGGCGATTGATGTCCGCCGCTAGCGGTTGCCAAGCCGGCTGGCGAGGCGGTGCGGTTTACCTTCCGCGGGCGGGCCGCTCCGGCTCCGGCTCAGGACGGGTTACGCGCCCTCGCCCGCCACGCTAAGGAGTACCGCGGCTTGCGCCTCGATCCCCTCGCCACGCCCCAGGTAGCCGAGTTTCTCGTTCGTCTTGGCTTTGACGTTCACGCAGGCGAGCGGCAACGCCAGATCCGCCGCAATGTTCACGCGCATTGCTTCGATGTGCGGTGCGAGCTTCGGTGCCTGCGCGATGACGGTGCTGTCCACGTTGACGATCGCAAAGCCCGCCTGCTTCACGCGCGCGGCGCATTCGCGCAGCAGCACGCGGCTGTCGGCGCCCGCGAAGCGTTTGTCCGTATCGGGAAAGTGGCGGCCGATATCGCCGAGCCCCGCCGCGCCGAAGAGCGCATCGGTCACGGCGTGCAGCAATACGTCGGCGTCGGAGTGACCGAGCAGCCCGCGCTCGTAAGGCACGGTCACGCCGCCGATGATAAGCGGCCGCCCCGCGACGAGCGCGTGCACGTCATAGCCTTGTCCGATTCTGAAATTCATGTGTGGGTCTCACTGCTGTCGCGGCCCAAAGGCCGCCGTTGGATGATAAGAATGCCGGTTGTCGCGTGAGGTACGGCCACGCACGCTGTAGCGGTACCTCAAGTGCGTCGGGAAGCGGGCCCCGTCAAGATGGCTTCGGCCAGGGCGAAATCTTCGGGATAGGTGACCTTGAAGTTGCGCAAGCTGCCTTGAACGAGCCGCGGCGCATGGCCCAGCCATTCGATCGCGCTCGCTTCGTCGGTCAGATCGTGGCCGTCCCGTTCGGCGCGCGCGATCGCCTCGCGCAGCATGCCGATGCGGAACATCTGCGGCGTTTGCGCCTGCCAGAGCCCATCGCGCGACTCGGTGCGTGCGATGCGATCTCCGTGCTCGATATCCACCCGCTTGAGCGTGTCGGCCACCGGCAGGGCCATGATGCCGCCCACGTCGTCGCCCGCCAGCGTGGAGATCAGCGAGCGGATCAGCTCGGGCGTGATGCCGGGCCGCGCCGCATCGTGCACGAGCACCCAATCATTGTCGGTCGCGCCCATCTCGATTAGTGCGTCGAGCCCGTTCCGGACCGACGCCTGCCGCGACGCGCCGCCGCAACGACGTACGGCGTAGCGCAGCGGCGCGAAGCGCTCGGCGGCGAAATGGGTATCGTCGGACGAAATGACGACGAGCGTTTGCGCCAGTTCGGCGCAGGCGTCGAACGCGGCGAGCGTGAAATAGAGCAGCTCGCGGCCGGCCAAGGTGCGGTATTGCTTGGGCATCGGAGCGCCGGAACGGCTGCCGGTACCCGCGCACGGAATCAGGGCAAAAAAGCGTGAAATCACGAAGTGGGCGTGGGGCCGTGCAGGCCGCCAGTCAAAAATGGACGACGGATTTTATAATAGGCGCTTTGCTCCGGGCACCGCATTCATCTCCGATGCGACGCCCGGCGCTCGAAAGAGCGTCGCCGCGCCGTCGTCGCCCCTCTTTCGCCACGTTCACAAGCTAGGCTGCCCGCCCTTCGTCATGCCGCAATCCGCCATCTCGTCTTCTTCGCCCGATCTGCCGCTCGCGCTAGTCAAAGCCGGCCAACGCTTCGCGTTCGACGGCACGCAGGGCTCATCCGACGCCCTGCTGATCGCGCGCTACAGCGAAGCGGCTCGCGCAAACGCCCAGCCAGGCAAGCAGCCGCTGACGGCCGTCGTCTGCGCCAGTGCGGTCGATGCCCAGCGCCTCGCACAAGAAATCCCCTGGTTCGCGCCGAACGCCCGCGTGCGCCTGCTACCGGACTGGGAAACGCTGCCGTACGACACCTTCTCCCCCCACCAGGACCTGGTGTCGGAGCGGCTGGCTACGCTGCACGATCTCGGCGAAGGCCGCTGCGACGTTCTACTCGTACCGGCCACGACAGCGCTGTACCGCATGCCGCCCGCGGCGTTCCTGGCCGCCTACACATTCTCGTTCGCGCAAGGCGAAAGGCTCGACGAGGCCAAGCTGAAGGCCCAGCTGACCCTAGCGGGCTACGAGCATGTGAGCCAAGTCGTGCGCCCTGGCGAATACTGCGTGCGCGGTTCGCTGATCGATCTGTTTCCGATGGGCTCGCCGCTGCCGTATCGGATCGATCTGTTCGACGATCAGGTCGATTCCATTCGCGCGTTCGATCCCGATACGCAGCGCAGCCTGTACCCCGTGCGCGACGTGCGCCTGCTGCCTGGCCGCGAGTTCCCGTTCGACGAAGCCTCGCGCACGGCCTTTCGCAGCCGCTGGCGCGAAGTGTTCGAGGGCGACCCGAGCCGTTCCTCGATCTACAAGGATATCGGCAACGGCGTGCCGGCAGCCGGCATCGAGTATTACCTCCCGCTGTTCTTCGACGAGACGGCCACGCTGTTTCACTATCTGCCGCAGGACACGCATCTGACCTTCGTCGGCGATCTCGACGGTGCGATCCGCCGCTTCACGGCCGATACGAAGCAGCGTTACAACTTTCTATCGCACGATCGCGAGCGGCCGATCCTCGAGCCGCAGCGCCTGTTTTTGTCCGACGACGACTTCTACACGCTCGCCAAACCGTTCTCGCGGCTCGTATTGCCCGCCAACGGCGGCGGCGCATGGGCCACCGCGTTGCCCTCGCTCGCCGTCGATCGCCATGCCGACGATCCCGTCCTCGCACTGCGCCGCTATATCGAAACGGGCGGACGGCGCGTGTTCGTCGCGGCCGAATCGGCAGGCCGCCGCGAGACGATCGCGCAGCTTTTTGCCGAACACGGCCTGCGCCCCGAAAGCGTCGACAGCTTCGCGGATTGGCTGACAAGCGAAGCGGGCTTCACGCTCGGGGTCGCTCCGCTGACCAGCGGCTTCTCGCTGCCCGTCGAAGGCATCGCGATCGTCACCGAGACCGAACTGTACGGCGCGCTCGCGCGCCGCTCCGGGCGCCGCCGCCAAGAGCAAGCGAGCAGCGTCGATTCGATGGTGCGCGACCTGTCGGAGCTTAAGATCAGCGATCCGGTAGTGCATGCGCAGCACGGCATCGGCCGTTATATGGGCCTCGTCACGATGGATCTCGGCGAAGGGGAAACCGAGTTCCTCCACCTCGAATACGCAGGCGACAGCAAGCTCTATGTGCCCGTTGCGCAATTGCACGTGATTTCGCGCTACAGCGGCGCCGATCCCGAAAGCGCCCCGCTCCATGCGCTCGGTTCGGGCCAATGGGAAAAGGCCAAACGCAAGGCGGCGCAGCAGATTCGCGATACGGCCGCCGAGCTGCTGAACCTGTACGCTCGCCGGGCGGCGCGCGAAGGCCATGCGTTCAAGCTGGAGCCGCGCGACTACGCGAAGTTCGCCGAGAGCTTCGGCTTCGAGGAAACGCCCGACCAGGCCGCGGCGATCGCCGCCGTCATCGGCGACATGACGACGGGCCGGCCGATGGACCGGCTCGTATGCGGCGACGTCGGTTTCGGCAAGACCGAAGTGGCGCTGCGGGCCGCCTTCATCGCCGTGATGGCCGGCAAGCAGGTTGCCCTGCTCTCGCCCACCACGCTGCTCGCCGAGCAGCACACGCAAACTTTCACCGACCGCTTCGCCGATTGGCCCGTGCGCATCGCCGAACTGTCGCGGTTCAAATCGACCAAGGAAGTCAACACTGCGGTCGCGCAGATCAACGAAGGCACCGTCGATATCGTCATCGGCACGCACAAGCTGCTTTCATCGGACGTGCGTTTCAAGCGGCTCGGCCTCGTCATCATCGACGAAGAACACCGTTTCGGCGTACGACAGAAGGAAGCGCTCAAGGCGTTGCGCGCGGAAGTGGACGTGTTGACGCTCACCGCTACGCCGATTCCGCGCACACTCGGAATGGCGCTAGAAGGCTTGCGCGATTTTTCCGTCATCGCGACGGCGCCGCAAAAGCGGCTGGCGATCAAAACCTTCGTGCGCCGCGAGGAAGACGGCGTCATCCGCGAAGCGATGCTGCGCGAACTGAAGCGCGGCGGCCAAGTGTACTTCCTGCATAACGAGGTCGAAACGATCGAGAACCGGCGCGCCATGCTGGAAGCGCTTGTGCCCGAGGCGCGCATCGCCGTCGCGCATGGCCAGATGCACGAGCGGGAACTCGAACGCGTCATGCGCGACTTTGTCGCACAGCGCGCCAACGTACTGCTTTGCACGACCATCATCGAGACCGGGATCGATGTGCCGACCTCGAACACCATCATCATCCATCGCGCCGACAAGTTCGGCCTCGCACAACTGCACCAATTGCGCGGACGCGTGGGACGCTCGCATCACCAAGCCTATGCCTACCTGCTCGTGCACGATCCGCAAGGGCTCACCAAGCAGGCCCAGCGCCGGCTCGAAGCGATTCAGCAGATGGAGGAACTAGGCTCGGGCTTCTACCTCGCCATGCACGATCTCGAGATTCGGGGTACCGGGGAAGTGCTCGGCGATAAACAATCGGGCGAAATCCACGAAATCGGGTTCCAGCTTTATTCCGACATGCTAGCCGATGCGGTGAAGGCGCTGAAAAACGGCCAAGAGCCGGATCTGACGGCGCCGCTCGCCGCAACCACCGAAATCAATCTGCACGCGCCGGCGATTTTGCCGGCCGATTACTGCGGCGACGTGCAAGAACGCTTATCGATCTACAAGCGCCTCGCCAGTTGCGAAACGAACGATTCGATCGACGACATCCAAGAAGAACTCATCGATCGCTTCGGCAAACTGCCCGCGCAAGCGTATGCGCTGGTCGAAACGCACCGGCTCCGGCTGGTGGCGAAACCGCTCGGCATTTCGAAGATCGACGCGGGGGAAGCGGCCATCAGCTTGCAATTCATTCCGAACCCGCCGATCGACGCCATGCGCATCATCGAGATGGTGCAAAAGCACAAGCACATCAAGCTCGCGGGGCAGGACAAACTGCGCATCGAAACGCGCAGCCCCGATCTCGCGGTGCGTCTGGCAACCGTAAAGGAATCGTTGCGCGCGCTGGGCGCGCCGGCCCGACAGAGCGCGGGCGCAACGGCCCGTTGAGCGCGGGAGCCGGCGCCGGGGTGCGCTGCGCCGAGGCTTGGCGCAGCGCAACGATTGGCACGGCCCAACAGCGCAACGGTCTTGTTGCGCCGCTGTCCGCGGCTGCCCAATGGCGCACTGCACAAGGACGGGCCCGTGCCACCGCCTGGGCCCGCACCGATTTTTTCGGTATGATCGGAGCCACTTAAAGGCTGGAGCTTCATCATGTCGCAGGCCACTGCAACAGCACCGCTTTCCCCACCATCCTCCCCGTCTCAGCCGGCCTCGGCCCTCCCCGCTTCCGCTTCGCCCGCCCCGCTCGGCCTATCCTGGGTCGAACGTCTCGTTTCGATCGATACCACAAGCCGCGTCCCGAACCTCGGTCTGATCGAAATGGTGCGCGACGCGCTGGCGGCGCAAGGCATCGTCTCGACGCTGACGCATGACGATCGGGGGCAATGGGCGAACTTGTTCGCGACGATCCCCGCTCACGACGGTGCGACCACCGGGGGCGTGGTGCTCTCGGGACATACGGACGTCGTGCCTGTCGACGGCCAAACGTGGGATAGCGACCCGTTCAAGCCCGTGGTGCGCGACGGCCGTCTGTACGGGCGCGGCACCTGCGATATGAAAGGCTTCATCGGCAGCGCCCTCGCGCTCGTGCCGAACATGCAAGCGGCGAAGCTGGCCAAGCCGATCCATCTCGCGCTTTCGTTCGATGAAGAAATCGGCTGCGCCGGCGCGCCGTATATGATTGCCGATCTGTTGCAGCGCGGCGTCAAGCCCGAAGGCTGTATCGTCGGCGAGCCGACAAGCATGCGGCCCATCGTGGCGCACAAAGGCATCAATGCCTACCGCTGCTGCGTACGGGGCCACGCGGCTCACTCGTCGCTTACGCCGAAGGGGCTCAATGCGATCGAATACGCCGCGCGCCTCGTTTGCCACATTCGCGATCTGGCCGATGCGATGCGCCGCGACGGCCCGTTCGACGAACACTACGACGTTCCGTTCACAACGGCCCAAACGAGCACGATCGAAGGCGGCAACGCGATCAATACGGTGCCTGCCGAGTGCCGGTTCGTGTTCGAGTTCCGCAATCTGCCGACGCTCGATCCGGAAACGATCTTCGCGCGCATCGAACGTTATGCGCATGACACGTTGCTACCGCAAATGCAGCGGGAACACGCGGGCGCGACGATCGAATTTACGAAGATCGCCGCCGCACCGGGCCTCGATGCGTCGGAACAAGCGGCCATCACGGCACTCGTGCGCGCGCTGACGGGCAATCGCGATACGCGCAAAGTCGCGTACGGCACCGAAGCCGGGCTGTTCGCGCGTGCCGGCGTGCCGAGCATCGTCTGCGGCCCGGGCGACATCGAGCAGGCCCATAAGCCGAACGAATACGTCGACCTCGCGCAACTGTCGGCCTGCGAGGCGTTCCTGCTCAAATTCATCCACAGTATGTCGGTCGGCGCACAGGGGTAGCGTGCTGCCTATCGACGACGTGCTCGGAGCCCTATCCACCGCTATGCCGCAGCCCACCGCCCGCACAATCGACGCAGAACCCATCCCGACGCTCGACGCGATCGCCGCCCAGCATTTCGCGCTGACGCCGTGGGTATCGCGCACGCCCGTGTTCGAACGACACGATTTACCCTCGCTCGAAGGCACCTCGGTCAACCTCAAATTCGAACTGCTGCAGGCGAGCGGCAGCTTCAAGGTGCGCGGCGCCTTCACGAACTTGCTGGCGCTCGACGCCGTGCAGCGCAGCGCCGGCGTGACGTGCGTCTCGGGGGGCAATCATGCAGCGGCCGTCGCTTATGCGGCGATGCGGCTCGGTGTCAGCGCAAAGGTCGTGGTACCGCGTACGACGAGCGCCGCTCGGCTCGCGCTATGCCGGCAATACCGCGCCGAGGTGGTCTTGGCCGATACGCTGGCGCAAGCGTTCGAATGGGTGCGCCACATCGAGGCCGAAGAAGGCCGTTTCTTCGTGCATCCGTTCAACGGCTACCGCACGGTGCTCGGCACTGCGACGCTCGGCTACGAGTGGGCGACGCAAACGCCCGATCTCGATGCCGTGATCGTGGCGATCGGCGGCGGCGGGCTCGCCGCGGGCGTATCCACCGCGTTGCGTCTGGCCAACGCACGCGTGCATGTGTACGGTGTCGAGCCGGAAGGCGCCGACGCCATGTGCAAGAGCTTTGCCGCCAACCATACGATCAAGATGGGGCCGATGAGTACGATTGCGGACTCGCTGGCGGCGCCGCACACCGAGCAATACAGCTATGAGCTCTGCCGTCGCCACATCGATCGGATCGTCACCGTCTCGGACGACGCGCTGCGCCGCGCGATGCTGGAGCTATTCACGCGATTGAAGATCGCCGTCGAGCCGGCCTGCGCGGCCCCGCTCGCCGCGCTGCTCGGCCCGCTGCGCGAAACGCTGCAGGGCAAGCGCGTCGGCATCTTGCTGTGCGGCTCGAATACCGATCCGGCTACGTTCGCCAGCCAGGTCGCGCACATTCAAGCGTAATTAGGGCTCTACCCCCCTTATAAAATCGGCCGCAATCGCCGACAATCGTACGCGACCGCAAACGATTGCGTCCACGCGAAAGCCCCCTATTCACACCAAGAAGAACCACTATGTCAATGCGCCTCTTCACATTTTCTTTCATGGTTCTCTTCGCGTTCTTGAGCGCTTGCGGCGGCGGCGGTTCATCGCCCGACGGCTCCGGCAGCAGCACAAGCAGTAACAATAGCGTTAGCAGTAACGGCAGCAGCGTGAGTAGCGGCAGCAGTAGCAATGCCAGCAGCCAATCCAGCAGTGTTTCCTCCACTGTGGTCGCGAATGCGCACTATGTCTCGATCAACGGCAATAACGCCAATTCCGGGACCGGCACTTCGCCTTGGCGAACGATTCAATACGCCGCCGGAAGAGCGAACCCTGGCGAGACCGTGTATATCCGCGGCGGTACGTACAACGAGTCGGTCGTCGTGCGCGTCTCCGGCTCAGCGGCTGGCGGCTTTATCACGTTCCAGAGCTATCCCGGCGAAACCGCCATCGTGGATGGGACGGGCCTCAGCGTTCCGACATCGGGAAACAACGGGCTAATCAACATCGTCGACCACAGCTATATCAAGATCGTCGGCCTGGAGCTGCGTAACTACTCGGCGTCGAGCACGTCCCAGGTTCCCGTCGGCATCTGGATCAGCGGGGCCAGCAACAACATCCAGATTCTGAGCAACCACATTCATAACATCGCGAACACCGCGCGCAGCAGCAACGCGAACGCGCTGGGACTGGGGGTGTACGGCACCAATCCGACGACGGCGATCAGCAATCTCGCGATCGACGGCAACACACTCGATCATCTGACGCTCGGCTCCAGCGAATCTCTCGCGCTCGACGGCAACGTGCAGAACTGGTCGATCACGAACAACGTGATCCACGACAACAACAACATCGGCATCGATGCGATCGGATTCGAAGGCGTTTCCTCGAGCGCCGCCACCGATCAGGCTCGCAACGGCACGATCAGCGGCAATACCGTCTACAACATCACCGCTTCCGGCAATCCTGCCTATGGCAATAGCCTCGGCGCCGACGCCATCTACTGCGATGGCTGCACCCAGGTCGTCATCGAGCGCAATGTGGTGCACAACAGCGACTTCGGCGTGGAAGTGGCCAGCGAACACGGCAATAAGCGCAGCAGCTATGTCAATGTTCGCAGCAACCTCATCTACGCGAACAAGCTTTCGGGCGTGACGATCGGCGGATACGATTCGTCCCGCGGCGGCACGGATCACTGCAATTTCGTGAACAATTCGTTCTATAACAACGATACGCAGAACTCCGGTTCGGGCGAATTTCAGATTCAGTACTACTCGACGAACAACGTATTCAAGAACAACATCGTCTATGCCGGCGCGCAGAATCTGTTTATCAACGGTTTCACGAGTTCCTCGGGCATCAGCGCCGATTACAACCAGTACTTCTCCTCCGGCGGGGCGTCGGGCAGCACGTGGACGTGGAAGGGGCAGTCCATCACCGGTTTCCCGGCCTTTGTCACCAGCTCGACCAACGATAAACACTCGAAGTTCGCGAACCCGCTCTATGCAAGCCTAACGACGCCGAATTTCCATGTAGCGGCGGGCTCGCCGGCGGTGGGTGCCGGGATCAACCTCGGCGCGTCCGTCGCAGGCACGCAGGACTACGCAGGCAACGCACGCGTGCAGGGCACGAATATCGATATCGGTGCGTACGAGCAGTGAGCGGCACGCGAGGTTATCCCCAGATTGTGTTAACAAACCTGTTGATAAGCCTGGGGCGAGCGCGCTAAGCGGTTGTACGCGCAACGATTTTTTTGCCGCGCTGCTTTTGCATCAATCGGGCCCGTCGAAGCGGCGAACCGGTGGTTCGCCGCTTCATTTGGGACCGCATTCACCCACCCGGCGCCTCGCGATGAACGGCAATGCCTTCCATTGGATCCATCGTCTCGCGCCACGGCGCGCGCTCGAGCATGCGACGGGTGTCGTCGTAGCCCGCCGCGCGGCGACGCTCGATCCCGCCCGGTGAAAAGTCGATGTCCTTATGCAAATCGTCTTCGCCGAAACTGGGCGCGTCGAGTTCGATGACTTGCATCGTCGTACCGCAGCCCCAGGCGAGCAGGTCGCGCACGGCCTGCTCGCCGCGCATCGGCTCCGCGATATATTGCTCGAGCTCGCGAATCACATGGCGCAATCGATGAATTTGCCGCTGTCGCTCGAGGTGGCTTTGCGAACGGCTCGAATATTGAATGTCGCGTTGGCGAACCATCGATTCGACGATCGACTCCGGCTCGCGCCCGTTCGTGGGCCACAGTTGAACGGCGAAGATGACCGAACTGTGTCGCGGCCGATCGTCTAGCACGGCCTCGAGCGGCGTATTCGAATAGATGCCGCCGTCCCAATACGATTCGCCGTCGACTTGGACGGACGGAAACCCGGGCGGAAACGCGGCCGATGCCATGACGTGTTCGACGGTTAGCGGCGCGTCGCGATTCGTGAAGTAGCGCATGCGCGCGTCGGCCACATGCACCGCCCCAACCGTCAGCCGAACATCGCGCGCATTGAGGTAGTCGAAATCGACAAGGGCGTGCAACGTTTCCCGCAACGGCTGCGTCGTATAGAACGCGGCATGCTCGCGCCCGAGCGGGGTGTTCAACGCCCACCAAGCGGAGGGCGACGGCGTGAAAAACGCGGGAAGGCCCTGCAGGAAGATGGATGCGCGGCGCCACCAATCGTCGAACGTAGGCAGCCATCCCGATGTCACGCCACCCGCCGCGGCCACGCGAGACCAAAACGCGTCGAGCCGAGCGAGGCGCGTCTCGGGCGGATTGCCGGCGATGATCGCACCGTTGATGGCACCGATCGACGTGCCGATCACCCAATCGGGCTCGATACCTGCGTCGTGCAGCGCATGATAGACGCCTGCCTGATAAGCGCCGAGCGCCCCGCCGCCTTGTAGGACGAGCACGACTTGGCCGGCGATGCCGTCCCGTCCGGCGCCCTGCTCGTGCGGCTTGGCCGCGCCGCCCACCTGGTTCTCGTCCATCTGCCCCTCCGTCGCATCGCGCGAAGCAATCTGTCCGACATACGTAGGCGAGCGGTGCCCGGATGCATTGCCCCTAAGGGTGGTTGTCTTGGAACAGGTTGAGAATCTGCTTTTGTTCCTGCTGCGTCACGTCGGGCGGCGGCGCCGGCGGCGTGGCTAGGCCAGCCGGACCGATCGAGCCGACGGCGGCACTGGCATCGCTTGCTGCGCCGGCGAGCGCCGCCCCCTCCATCCCGATGCTCGCGACGAATCCGTTACCCGGTACCTTGTCGGCCAAATAAAGCTCGCCGTTGATCGTCGCGACGTCTTCGGGCATCGGCATGGGCCGATCGGGCACACCGCGCAACGCGCGGCCCATGTAGTCGAGCCAAATCGGCAGCGCGAGCTGTGCGCCGAATTCGCGGCTGCCGAGGCTCTTGGGCTGATCGTAGCCCATCCACGCCACGGCCACGAGTGTCGGCTGATAACCGGCAAACCAGCCGTCCTTGGCATCGTTCGTCGTGCCGGTCTTGCCCGCGAGATCCGTGCGATGCAAAGCGTTGGTGGCGGCCCCCGTCCCGGCCGTCGCCACCGAGTGCAGCAGGCTGTTCATGAGGTACGCGTTGCCGGCACTGATCGAGCGCGGCGCATCGCGGCCTGCCACGATCGGCTGAGCCTTCGAAACCGGCTGGCCGCGCGCATCGTCCACTTCGGCGATCAAGTACGGATTGACGCGATAGCCGCCGTTGGCGAACACCGAGTAAGCCACGGCCGATTGCAGCGGCGTGACGAGACCGGCGCCAAGCGCCATCGGCAAGTACGGCGGGGTTTTGTCGGCATCGAACCCGAAACGCTGCGTCACGTAGTCTTGCGCATACTTCGTCCCGACGTAGGACAAGATCCGGATCGAAACGAGGTTCTTCGATTTTTCGAGCGCTACGCGCATCGACATCGGGCCTTCAGGGTGATCGTCGTCCTTCGGCTCCCACGGCTGCCCGCCAGGCGAACTCGGCGGGAAATACAGCGGCGCGTCGTCGATGATCGTAGAGGGCGCAAGACCCTTCTCGATCGACGCCGAATAGATGAACGGCTTGAAGCTCGAGCCCGGCTGCCGCCATGCCTGCGTGACGTGGTTGAACTTGTTCTTGTTGAAGTCGAACCCGCCGACGAGCGCGCGCACGGCGCCGTCTTGCGGCGCCAGCGAGACCAGCGCGCCTTCCACCTGCGGCAACTGCGTGATCTGCCAATTGCCCTTGGCGTCGGGCATGAGGCGCACGATCGAGCCGGGGCGAATCCGTTGAGCTTGAGACGCGCGGGCGCTCAGCGCCGAAGCCGCGAAACGCAGGCCATCGCCGTTCACCTGCACCGCGCCGCCATCGACGAACTGCACCGTCACCTGTTTGGGGCTTGCCTCCGTCACCACGCCGGCCACGAGTTCGCCGTCGTCGGGGTGATCGGCCAGGGCATCGTCGATCGCTTCGTCGCGGTCGTCGCCGGGAGCCGGCAGCTCGACGAAGCCTTCGGGACCACGGTAGCCGTGCCGGCGTTCGTAATCCATCACGCCCTTGCGCACCGCATGATAGGCGGCGTCCTGATCGGCCGAGTCGATCGTCGTCGTGACCGTCAAGCCGCGCGTGTAGGTTTCGTCTTTGTACTGCGCGTACATCATCTGCCGCACCATTTCGGCGACATACTCGGCATGCACGCTGTATTCGTTGCCGGCGGCCTTCGTATGGATCGGCTCCTTGACGGCCTCGTCGTACTGCGGCTTCGTAATGTAGCCGAGTTCGAACATCCGCTTGAGGATGTACTCCTGCCGAATCTTCGCCCGCTTCGGGTTGACGATCGGGTTGTACGCCGACGGCGCCTTAGGCAACCCCGCGAGCATCGCCGCCTGGGCCACCGTAACGTCCTTCAAATCCTTGCCGAAGTACACGCGCGCTGCCGCGGCGAAGCCGTAGGCGCGCTCGCCCAGATAAATCTGATTCATGTACAGCTCGAGGATCTGATCCTTCGTGAGCGCCCGCTCGATCTTGTACGCGAGCATCATCTCGTAGATCTTGCGCGTGTACGTTTTCTCGCTCGATAGGAAGAAGTTGCGCGCCACCTGCATCGTGATCGTGCTCGCCCCTTGCGAGGCGCCGCCGTGCATCAAATCCGTCGTACCGGCGCGCAAGATGCCGATGAAATCGACGCCGCCGTGCTCGTAGAATCGATAGTCCTCGATCGCGAGCACCGCCTTTTTCATGATGTCGGGGATGTCCTGGAACCGCACGAGGCTGCGCCGCTCTTCGCCGAATTCGCCGATCAGCACGTGATCGGCCGTGTAGACCCGCAGCGGCACTTTCGGGCGGTAATCGGTCAGCGCTTCCAGCGACGGCAATTGCGGCGCCATGACGATCAGCGCGTAGCCGAGGATCAGCCCGCCGACGACGGCCAGCGTGGCCGCGAGGCCCACGAACGTCAATGCGATGCGTGCGCCGAGGGATCGACGGCGGCCATCGGCTGGAGCGGAACGGGGAGAATTTCTGTCGTCGGCCGGACGGTCGGCGGAAGGCGGTCTTTTGATGATAGGCATGACGGCATGAATGGCGCGGCTCTCAGCGCCTTTTTCGCGCGGGCGGTAACACACGCCGCCGCGCAACTCGTAGTGATCGTGTGGTCGGCCATGTTCGGCAGCGAACGGCCGAGCCGGGGCCAACGCCGCATTTTAATGAAATCGCCGAGGGCGTATCGGAATTTTTTTGTAAGAATTGACAATGACCGGCATATTCGCCCGATAGTCGAAAGTTATCAACAGAAAATGTTGAAAGACCTGTGGAAAAGCCGCATGGAACATGCGCAAGTCGTTGAGGCGGCACGGATTTCGCTACGAAGATCGTTTCGAGGCAGCGCGCATCGCTCTATGATGGAGCTTATCGTTGTGCCGCCCCGACCACCGAGGGCTATCGTGCGCGCCGCACGGTACGTCCCATGACAGCGAGCCGACTATGAACGCAAACAGCAGCGAACGCCTCGTCGTCTTCGTCACCCCCGCGCAAAAGCGGGTGCTCGCGGCCCGTGCCCAGCGCATGGGCATCAGCCTTAGCGAACTCGTGCGTCGCGCGGTCCTCGCGTTCGACGATACGGGCCCGGAAGTGCGCGCGGCCGGCCTCATCGACCGGCTGGGCGCAGCGAGCGAGGCCAGCTTGCGCGATCCGCTGCGGCAGCTGGCACAGGCCGGACCGCGCGAGGGTCGACGCGGCGTGGTGTTAGCGGGTGCGCCTTGCGCGGCGCCCGCCGAAGCGGCGCAAGGCGCACTAGCGGATGACCAAGCCGCAGGTGCCCGCGGCCCGGCGAACCCCGACGGCCCCGCCGGGCTGCCTGTGGCTGCGGCCGTCGCGCGGTTGCTCATGGCCGACGAGGCCGCCGAGGTGGAAGACACCCCCGATCCCGAAACGCTAGCGCTCGTCGGCCGCCTCCTGGATTCCGGATCGCCCAGCTCGGTTTAAGCGGCTTTTAACGATCCGCTGATGTACTATCCGCGGGCGGCAAAAATTGGGATGCGATGGCGCCGCGGCTCTTGCAATGGCGTTGCGCGCCCCGACATTCGGCAGGCGCACCGCGCTGCCGGGGGCCGCGCGGCGTAGCATGTAGGCATCGGGCACGACGCCACCGCCGCACGCCCGCGCTCCCAGCGCCGATTTCAATTCACGGAGGATTTCATGTCGCTATTCGACTCTATTTCGCGTACGGTCAAAGGCTTGCTCAACGATGCGGCGGATTCCGTGCAGGACCCGTCGCGCGACTCGCGCCAAATCGTGCGCGAGCTCGACGACAGCATCGCGAAGGCCGAAAATGCGCTGATCGAGATCGAGGCTCAGGTCGCCACGCAGCACAGCAAGCGTGACGCCGCAGCCGAAAAAGCAAAGAAGTACGAAGACGGTG
This sequence comes from uncultured beta proteobacterium, assembly GCA_963838695.1. Classification (GTDB taxonomy): domain Bacteria; phylum Pseudomonadota; class Gammaproteobacteria; order Burkholderiales; family Burkholderiaceae; genus Trinickia. Next base: position 131,065 of record CAWIRZ010000031.1, read on the forward strand.
CCAAGCGTGCCCTGCAATCGAGCGACGAAGGGCTCGCGCGCGAAGCGCTTGCCGCGCAAGCCAACGCCGAAGCCGAGCGCGACGCGCTCGCGAAGGAGCTGGCCACGCTAGAGCCGTCCGTCGATCAGCTCAAGAGCCAAATCGCCGACATGCGCCAGCGCCGCAACGATTTGAATGCGCGCTCGAATATCCTTCAGGCGAAGCAAGAGATCGCTCAGGCCAAGGATGTCGCGGCCACGGCCCTGGGCGGCATCGGCGGCAAGAATCTGTCTGAAGATTTCCGCAAACTCGAAGATAAAGTGGCGCTGTCAAACGCACGCTCGGACGCTCGCCTCAACTCGGCGGATACGTCGTCGGGCAAGGCGCTCGACGACAAGCTCGCAGCGCTGGACCACGGCCCGTCGGTCGAAGATCGCTTGAATGCGCTGAAGAAGCAGATGGGTACGAATACGCCGGCGCAGTAACGCGGGCGATGCGCGCGCCGGCTCGGCGCGCGCTAAAACAGGTCGATGTTTATGGAGACGGGCGCTGCTCGCCCGATTCGCTCAATGAAGACATTCCTCGCAGCCTTGGCGGCCGCCCTGCTGTTCGCGTCGAACGGTGCCTTTGCCGTGCCGAACGTCAATCAAGTCGAACGCACGATGGCGCAAGGCAATTGGCAGCAAGCCGATAGCGACCTCTCGCAAGTGCTGGCAAGCCATCCAAACAGCGCCCACGCGCACTACTTGTATGGCCAGGTGCTCGAGCACGAGGGCCGGTACGCCGATGCCCTCGCCCAAGTCGAGCAGGCCAAGGCGCTCGACCCGCAACTGCGCTTTGCCAGCCCCGGCCGCTTCGCGCAAGTCGAAGCGCGCATTCGCGCGGCCGCCAATCGCACGAGTGCTTCGGCAGCACCGACGCACGGGGCGGTCAACTCGTTCGCGCAAGCGTTGCCGTCCACGCCCGCGCCGCGGCACCGCGGCCCCTCGATGGGCATGTGGATCGGGCTGGCGATTTTGATCGTCGCCATCGTCTTGATCCTGCGCTGGACGCTGCGCCGTGCGCGCTCTAACGAAGACGGCCGCTCCGACGAAGAACGCCGCGCCCAACTGAAGCGCGCAACCGAGCTACTGAACGCGGCACGCTCGCTGAAGCTCGACGCCAGGCTGTCGAGCGCCCCCGGGCATGAAACGCTGGCGAGCGAAGTCGAAGCTGTCGAGAACCAACTGCGTACGCTGGTGGAAGCGTTGTCGAACAACGGCAATCCGGTCCCGACCTATCAACTCGACGATCTCGGACGGCAGCTCGAGAGCCTGCGGGCACGCGCCGAAGGGCGGCCCGACCCGAACGCGCAAACGCCCGGTGCCGGCGCTTCGGCCTACGCGCAAGAAGCCGAGCGCTTGCAACAACAACAAGCCCCCTACGGGATGCAGCAGCCCTACCCCCCGCAGCAACAACCGCCGATCGTCGTGCAGCAGGGCGGCGGCATGGGCGGCATGGGGGGGCTGCTCACCGGCGTACTGCTCGGTGAAGCCCTCTCGCATGGCCGCGATCGCGTGGTCGAGCGGGACGTGTACGTCGACGACGACGAAGCACGGCGACGCGCCGCCGAACGCGACAACGGCGGCGGCGGCGGCGGCGGCGGGGTCGATTTTGGGCAAGGCTCCAACGACTGGAACGACGGCGGCGGAAGCGACGGTGGCGTCGACTTCGGCGGCGATGATTCAGGTGGATGGAACGACAACTAAGCCGTGACGCGTTCGTGCAAGATCCCGCTGCGGGTGGCGATCATCGGCAGCGGCTTCGCCGGGATCGGGATGGCGATCCAGCTCCGGCGCATGGGCGTGGCTTCACTGACTGTCTACGAAGCGGCCGCCGACATCGGCGGCACCTGGCGTGACAACCACTACCCCGGCGCCGCCTGCGACATCCCCTCGCATCTGTACTCGTTTTCTTTCGCACCGAATCCGGCTTGGTCTCGCACGTTCGGCTCGCAGCGCGAAATCCTCGAATACCTAAAACGCTGCGCGCGCGACCACGGCATCGAGCCGTTCATCCGGTGCAATGCGCGCGTAACGAAGGCACGCTTCGACGATGACGCGCGGATCTGGCGTTTGGACATAGTCACAACGGCCACTGGCCCGGACGCCGCTGAGTACGAGCCCCAAGGGTCGTACGACGGGCAGGCTGCCCCGGCTGACGCGGCGGCGAACACGACGAGCCCAATCGAAACCATCGAAACCATCGAAGCCGATGTCGTGATCGCGGCCAACGGGCCGCTGTCGCGCCCGGCACTGCCCGATATCGCCGGCATCGGGCGGTTTGGCGGCACGCTCTTTCATTCGGCGCGTTGGGATCACGACTATCCGTTCGAAGGCAAGACGGTGGCGGTCATCGGGACGGGCGCGAGCGCGGTTCAGTTCATTCCGCACCTTCAGCGGCGAACCGCGCGGCTCTGCGTATTCCAGCGCACGGCGCCTTGGATCATGCCGCGGCCGGACCGCCCGATCGGGCCCTATGCGCGGCGCGCGTTTCGCTGGTTGCCGCTCGCGCAACGAGTCGTCCGCTGGAGCATCTACTGGCGCCATGAGGCACGCGCCCTCGCTTTCATCGGCCATCCTAAGTGGATGCAGGCGCCGATGCGGTTTGCCAGGAGCTACCTCGCCCGGCGTGTGCAAGACCCGGTGCTGCGCGCCAAGCTCACGCCCGAGCACGTGCTCGGGTGTAAACGGGTGCTGCTGTCGAGCGATTACTACCCGGCACTCACGAAACCGAACGTCGACGTCGTCACCACGCCGATTCGAGAAATCGTCGAAGACGGTCTCGTCACCGACGACGGACGCCACTGGCCTGTCGATGTCATCGTCTGCGGCACGGGCTTCGATGTCGCGGACGCAGGCGCGCCGTTCCCGATCATCGGCGCACACGGGGCCGACCTCGACGCACGCTGGCGCGCCGAAGGGCCGCAAGCGTATCTCGGCACGAGCATCGCCGGCTTTCCGAACTTCTTCATGATGATCGGCCCGAATACCGGGCTGGGCCACAACTCGATGGTCTACATGATCGAGTCGCATATCGCCTATATCGCGCGCTGCCTACGGACACTGTGCCGGCGCGGCGCACGAACCCTGGAAGTGCGGGAGGACGTGCAGCGCGCCTACAACGAACGGGTACAGAACGCGTTTCGCGGCACCGTGTGGATGAGCGGCTGCCGGAGCTGGTACCTCTCGAAACGCGGCAGGAACACGGCGCTGTGGCCCGGGTTCACGTTCGCATTTCGCCGGCTCACACGGCGGGTGAAAGCAGACGATTACCATTTTGGCGATTGAGCGTGGCCGCCGAACGCGCTTCGACATGGAACGCCGCAACCGCCGCATCGAGCTGCGATGCCTGCTCCTCGAGCGAGGCAGCGGCGGCAGCGGCCTGTTCGACGAGCGCTGCGTTTTGCTGCGTCACCGAATCCATCTGCACGACCGCTAGGTTGATCTGCTCGATGCCCGTCGATTGCTCGCCCGATGCCGCACTGATCTTGCCGATGATGTCGGTCACACGATGCACGGAGGCCACGACCTGGTCCATCGTTTGGCCCGCGCGGCCTACAAGCGCGCTGCCGTTCTGAACCTTGTCGGCCGATGCGGCGATCAGCGATTTGATTTCCTTCGCGGCACTCGCGCTGCGCTGCGCGAGGCTGCGCACTTCGCCGGCTACGACGGCGAAGCCCCGCCCCTGCTCGCCCGCCCGCGCCGCTTCGACAGCCGCATTCAGCGCGAGGATGTTCGTCTGGAACGCGATGCCTTCGATTACGCCGATGATGTCGCCGATCTGATGCGAGCTGGATGCGATGTCCTCCATCGTGCGCACGACATCGCCCACCACTTCGCCGCCGCGCGCCGCCGTTTCCGATGCGTCGTGCGCGAGATCGCTCGCCTCGAGCGCATGCGCCGCGTTGAGCTTCACCGTTGCCGTCAACTGCTCCATGCTCGAAGCCGTTTCCTGCAGCGAGGCCGCTTGTTGCTCGGTGCGCTGCGACAGATCGGCATTACCGGTCGCGATCTCGCGCGCGCCGTGCATGATCGCCCCCGAACCGGAGCGCACGCGCGACACCGTTGCGACGAGCGAGGTCTGCATGGTTTGCAGACCCACCAGCAGACGCCCCATTTCGTTCTGCTGATTGACCGCAATCGTGCCTGTCAGATCGCCCGCCGAAATGCGCTCAAAATGGCGAATCACCGCGTCGATGGGACGAACGACCGCCGAGACGAGCGCTTTTCGTGCCAACAAGCCAATTAGGAAAGCGATGGCGGCGAGAACCGCGGCCCCCGTGGCCAATCGATGAAAGCTCGCTTGCGCGGCAGCGTAGCGGGCTTCCTGATGCGAGATTTGCAGCGCCTCGAGTTCGCCGATCGCCCCCTCGTAGCGCGCGTATAAATCGTTCGCGGTCTGCCCTTGAATGGTCCGGAACGTATTGAAGTCGTTCTGCTCCAGCGCTAGGAATTCCGGCGCGATCGCTTGCTGGACGAGTGCCGTGCGGGCAGCGGTGACAGCATCCGCCAAGCGCGTTTCGTTATCGTCCCGCGGCTTCTTCAAATACTCGGCCCACTGGGCGTCGCTATCTTTCAGCACGCCGTGCGCCTTGGGCAGCAAGTCGTCGCCGGCCTTACCCATCGAAAACAGGGTCTCATAGCTGCCCAGCGCGAGCCGCACTTGCAGCATGCGTTCGGAACTCGTTTTCAAATGCGTGAGCGCGGCCGTGTCGGTCGCGTACATCTGCTCGAGCGCGTGGTTGCTCTGCTGTAGGCCGAGCATGCCGGCGGCCATCGCCGCCATCAGCGCGAGCGTATAGCCCGCGATTGTGAGCGTGAGCCCACCGCGAATCGTGAAACGTTTGAACATGGTATCGACGTGCGCGCGCTCGTGACAACGCGTCGCACGGTCCCCTCCGTGGTGGTGGTAATGCGCGCACATGCGGCTCTCTAACGGAGCGTCGGCGGGTCCCGGCCTGCTGCGAGTGGTCTGATCGGGCGCGTCGTGCGAGCGAAGGTTCTCGCGAAATCTAAGCGTTTCACAGCGATTGCGCAAGGCTGGAAGCGCTATCGTCATACTATCGACATCCCCCACTCAAGTCCCTCTCGCTCCGTCCGTTAACACAAAGGAGAGCCTAAGCGCAGGTCGGCCATCTGTAACCGACGCCCGCCTCGGAACGTTGCCGTGTAAGTACCGCGTAAGCGAATTCCGATAGATATTGTCGCCAACGGATAATGACCCGCGGGGCCGAAGACGCCTTCGCGCGAAGGAGACCTTCACCATGCGTTTGCGCTTGCGCCGGCCACGTGCCGCCCGCTCGATCATCGGCGATATCGCCGAGCGCGCCGGTAAACTCGGCATCGAAATCTGCGACGTCTCGGGTCATGTCGAGGAAGTCGCCAGTCGCGTCGCGGAACACGCGAACGTGTGCCGCTTGTTGCGGGAATCGGCCTCGGTCACGATGCAAGGCAATCACCGCATTGCCGAAGCCGCGCGGCAAGTGCGCGTCGTGAGCAGCCAAGCATCGACCGCCGTCGAACAATCGCGGCAAACGCTCGGCGCGTCGCTGGCCGACATCCATGGCCTAGTCGACGGCGTCACGAGCATCGCGACGCAGATCGAAGCGCTACGCGAGGCACTCGATCATGTCAGCACCGTGTCCGAGGAAATCTCGCTGATTGCACGGCAAACGCATCTGCTCGCCATCAATGCGGCGATCGAGGCCGCGCGCGCCGGCGAATCGGGCAAGAGCTTCGCCGTCGTCGCGGCGGAAGTGAAAAACCTCTCGAGCAAGACCGCCCAGGCCACCGCCCAAATCGAGGCGACGCTCGCGCGCTTGACCCAGCAAACCGAGCAACTCATTGCGGACGGCGCCGAAAACACCGCACGCGCGCATCGGGTGAGGGAAGGCTCCGCCACCATCGGCGGCATCGTCGAATCGACGGGCACCGCAATCAACCAGCTCCATGAGGAGGCCGAGCAGATCGCGACGCTGACGGGCGACATCGAAACGCAGTGCCATCGTCTCGAGGAGCAAGTCGGCGACATGGCAAGCGGCGTCGAACATTCGAGTGCGAACTTCATCCATGCGAAAGATCGCCTCGCGAGCCTGCTGTCCGTTTCGGAGACGCTGATCGAGTTGACGGCGGCGACGGGCGTCGAGACCCCCGATACCCGCTTCATCGAAGCGGCCCAGCGCACCGCATTATCGATCGGAAAGCGCTTCGAGCAAGCGCTGGCGCGTGGCGAGATCACCGAAGCCGCCCTATTCGATGCGCATCACGCACCGATCCCGGGCACCGATCCACAGCAATTCATGACGCAATTCACGGCCTTCACCGACCGGGCACTGCCCGAGCTGCAAGAGCCGCTGCTCCAACTGGACGAGCGCGTGGCGTTTTGCGCCGCGGTCGATCTACGCGGCTATCTGCCCACCCACAATCGCAAGTTTTCGCAAACGCAGCGCCCGGGCGACACGGTGTGGAACTCGGCCAACTGCCGAAATCGGCGGATCTTCAACGATCGCACCGGGCTGGCGGCCGCGACGCACACCCAACCCTTCTTGCTCCAAACCTATCGGCGCGACATGGGGGGCGGCGCATTCGCGATGATGAAGGACGCTTCCGCGCCGATCTACGTGAACGGCCGCCACTGGGGCGGCCTCAGGCTCGCTTACAAGAGCTGACCGACGAATGGGCCGATCGACGAATCTACACACCTGATCGACATCCCTGATCGGCATCGGCCCCCGGCGAAAAATCCACCCAAGACGACCGGCCGTTCGCTATCATGGCCGCGATGGCATGCGCCTTGCGAACCCGGACCGGTTCGCCGATTCGGCAGGCACGCATGCACCCCGTCAAAGGAGGAAAAAATATATGGGCATCGTCAAGGAATTCAGGGAGTTCGCCGTCAAGGGCAATGTGATGGATCTCGCCGTCGGCGTGATCATCGGCGGCGCGTTTTCAACCATCGTCAATTCGATCGTCAAAGACTTGATCATGCCGATCATTGGTGTCGTCACGGGCGGGCTCGATTTTTCGAACAAGTTCGTTCGGCTCGGCGACATCCCGGCTTCGTTCAAGGGCAATCCCGATTCGTACAAAGACTTGCAAACCGCCGGCGTGGCGGTGTTCGGCTACGGTTCGTTCATCACCGCGGTCATCAACTTCGCGATCCTCGCCTTCATCGTGTTCGGGATCGTCAAGTTCATGAATTCGCTGCGCCAATCGAAGGAGGCCGCGCCGGCCGAACCGCCGCCGACGCCTGAGGACGTGCTGCTGCTGCGCGAGATTCGCGATTCGCTCAAGCAGCGCTGAGCGTACTCGTCAGGGGCGGCGGCGGCAGCCGCTTCGCCCGCACGATGGCGCCGCCCCTTAGCGCCCCGGCGCCCCGCCTTGCGTCTTCGCCTCGGCGGTGCGCTGAATCAGCACCTCGAGCTGTGAAAAATTGACGGGCTTGGTCAGGTGCGCCGTGAACCCCGCAGCCAAGCAGCGCCGCACGTCCTCGTCGGAGCCGTAGCCCGTCAGTGCGATCGCCGGCACCTGCGAATGCCGGCGTACCGTGCTGACGAAATCGAGCCCCGTACCGTCCGGCAATCCCACGTCGCTGACGATCAAATCGAATGTCCGCGCATGAGTGGCGGCCAGTGCTTCGGCCACCGACGCGGCAACCGCCACGTCGTGCCCCAGCGCGCGTATCAAGTGCGCCATCACGTCGGCCGTATCCACGTGATCTTCGACAAGCAAGATCGCGATCCTTTCGTCGGCGGCGGCTTGCGCCGAGGCGGCCGGCACCGGCTCCTGCGCGGGCGCGGCCGTGGTCGGCAGTGCGATCCTAAACGTCGCTCCGCAATGCGGGCCCGGGCTGCGCGCGCTGACCGTCCCGCCGTGCGCATCGGTCAGCGCCTTCGTAATGGCTAGGCCGAGCCCCAACCCGCCGAACTGCTGCGTCATGCGCTGGCTGCCCTGTTCGAAAGCGTTAAAAAGCTTGCCGATTTGATCGGGGGCAATGCCGATGCCCGTATCTTCGATCTCGATCTCGATCCGCATTCGGGCATCGCGCGTCCGCACGTAGATGTGGCCGCCGTCGGGCGTAAACTTCGCGGCATTGCGTACGAGATTCCATAACATCTGCTGCAGTCGGGCCGGATCCGCGAGCACGTAGTGGTTGCCGGCACGTTTTTCGACGTGCACGTCGAGTGCTTTGACTTGAATCTCGGCCCGAAACAGTTCGAGCACGCTATCCACGACGTCGTGCACGTCGACCGTTTCGAGCGCGAGACGCAGCTTGCCGTTGGCTACCCGCGTCAAGTCGAGCAAATCGTCGATGAGCCGTGCCTCGAGTTCGATGTTGCGGCGGATCATCTTCACGCTCGCATGCGCGGCGGCCGGCAGGTCGGGCATCGTCTCGAGCACGCGCGTGCCGACCAACACAGGCGTAAGCGGCGTGCGCAGCTCATGGGAGAGCATGGCGAGGAAACGGTCTTTTGCCCGATTGGCGTCTTCGGCCGTCTGCCGCGCGCCTTGCTCGGCGGCGAGCAGCCGCTCGCGCTCCTCCATCGCCTCACGTTGGGATTGGATATCGGTGCAGCTTGCGAACCACTTGCCCACGCGGCCGTTCGCGTCGCGGACATCCGCAATGCGCATGTCGAACCAGCGATAGGAGCCGTCCGCCGCGCGCAACCGCATCTCGTGTCGATAATCGGTGCCGACAGCCCGGTTGACGGCATCGAGCCACGACCGGCGCAGCGCGTCGCGATCGTCGGGATGCACCGCACCGAACCAGCCGAGCCCACGCGAAGCCGCCTCATCGAGCCCCGTATAGGCGTACCACTGTTTGGAAAAGAAATCGCACTCGCCGTGCGCGTTGCTCGTGAACACCAGGTGCGGCAGCGCGTCGGACAAGCTGCGGTAATGCGCCTCGCGGTCGCGCAGCAACAGCGCCTCGGCCGAGGCGCGCTGCAGCCGAACTTGAGCCAGCACGCGCTCGACGGCCTCGGGCAAGTAATCGAGGTAGCCGCCCGACTTCGGCACGACATCCGAGATGCCGGCGCGCAGCGCCTCGATCACCCGCGATTCGTCGGTGAAGCCCGTTACGAGGATAGCGGGCAACGCGGTGCCTTCGGCGCGCAAGCGTCGGAAGAAATCGAGGCCGGTTTCCGCGCTGTCGAGCTGATAATCGAGTACGAGCAAGTCCGGCGCATCGGTGGAGAGGTTCGCGTGGGCGGCTTTGGCGCTCGGATAAGCGAAAACGCGGCAGCCCGCGCGCTCGAGCGATTTGCGCGCAAGCCGCAAGATACCTTCGTCGTCGTCGACGACGAGCACGCGAGCTCGTTCCTGTGGAAAAACATCGGTCATACTGGTCGTACTAGTCCATTAGCCCGTTCGGTGGGTTGCCTCATCCGCTAACTGAGCCGCAGCGGCTGTTCGGGTAGCGTCACGTAAAACGTCGAGCCGGCGCCCTCCACCGATTCGACCCAGGCTCGCCCCCCATGCCGCTCGGTCACGCGGCGCACCAACGCGAGCCCGATACCGTCGCCTTTGGCGCGATCGCCGTGCAGCCGCTGGAACGCGCTGAACATTTTCGGCATACACGCGTCCGGAATCCCAAGACCGTTATCGCGTACATAATACGTACGCATTCTAGGCGCTCGCTCGCCATCGCCGTGCGGCGCTTGCTCCAGCGCGCCGATTTCGATCCGACCGGGCCGCGACGGATCCAGATAGTTGACGGCGTTGCCGATCAGATTGGCGAAGATCTGCTCGATCGCTGTCGGGTCGCCCCATACGGGCGGCAGTTCGCTGACGGAAACGGTTACGCCTCGCTCGACGATCGCCTGATGCAGCGATTCGACGACGCGCGCCACCGCCCGCGCGACGCTCACGCGCTGCCATTGGTATTCGAGCCGGCCCGCGCGCGAAATGCGCAGCAGCGCATCGATGATCGAGGCCGAACGCGCGACGGCAGTCCGCAAAAAATGCAGTGCCTCGTTCAAGTTCCCCTCGAGCACTTGGGTAATGTGCGTTCGCTCGGTATCGGGCAGACGAGCCGTATCCAACATCGTGCGCAACTCGTCGCACGACACTTGCAGCTCCCGTGAAAATCCTTGCAGGTTCACGAGCGGCGACCGCAAATCGTGCGACACGCTGTAGATAAACATGTCGTTGTCCTGCTTTTGTTGACGCAGATTATCGTTCACTTGCGTCAACTCCTGCGCGCGCGATTCGAGCGTGGCCTGCAGCGCGGCCTGATCGTGCTCCGATTCTGTCAGCCGGGAGCTCGTTCGGTGCAGCGCCGCATCGAGGCCAGCCAATTCGTCGTTGCCGGCCAGCGGCGCGCCGAGTGCCTGCCCGCGGCCGAGCCGTTGCGCATTCGCCGTCAGGGTGCGCAGCCGCCGCCCGATGTTGCCCGCGAACGCGAGCGCGGCAATCGCCCAGATCAGCATCGAACCCGCGATGGCCGCGATCAGCGCGTAGCGCTGACGCTCGCGCGTGGCCGCCAGTTCCGTGCTGCGTTCGGTATCGAGCCGCGATTCGTCGGCAACGAATGGGCCCAGTTCGTCTCGGAAGGCCAGGATTTCCGGCGGCAACGCCGCATCGTCGGACGTCAGTTGCACATGCTGCCCGGCGCGCAATGCGGCATAGATTCGATCGGTGTGTGCCCGGTAAGCGGCGACGGCCTCGCGCATCCGCCGCACGCGCTCTCCTTGGAGCGGATCGTCGGCGACCAGCTTCTCGAGCCGCGACAGCCGATCGCCGAGATCGACCCAAACGACCTGCCGGTCGATGAAAGACGCATCGCCGAGAATCAGGCCAGAGCGCACACGGGCAGCCTCACGCAGGAGCGGATCGACGATCACCGATGCCTGATAGAGCACCTGCTTGCTATGCGACGCCCATTGCGCCGCTTGCGTCACCTGCTCTTGCGTGTTCGACAACATGCCGACGAGCGCGAGCTCGACCAAGCTCGGCACGGCAATCAGCAGCAGCCCCTTCGTGAATAGTTTCATGCGTTCTTGGCGGCCCTCGAGGCACATGCCGCGGGCGCGGCACGGCGCTTGCGTTGCACGACGTGCAAGAGTGAAACCGGACCATTATCCGTGCTGTGCCGAGATATTTCAACGGACGATATAGAGGCGCGTGTGCGCACAGAAGTTAGCATTTTTTATGAGTTGGACCCGCACGTCGACGAAACTCGGGCCTATTATTGCCATAGATGTCGAGCGTCGTGCTGGATAGCCGAAGCATAGCCTCGATATGACGGCGTACGTACGTCGGGAATGCGCGCCGAATGGTACGCGGTTGTGAAGGCGACGTTTTCGTATGCTATAAAAGATCGGACGTGCGGCGCGCGAATGCCGGGAGTGGTCGCATGAGGACGCTGTGTTTCTTGCAACTCTTTTTCAGGCGAATGTTTATGCCCTTCCCGAGAAAGCGCAGGCGCGCGAGTGCGGACAGCAAGGAATCGTTTCTTGCCGTGCTGCGCCAGTTCAAACCGTTTGTCCAGCTCGACACCAAAATCGCCCGTGCGCGCGCGCAGGACGAGCCGGTGCTCTACGAGCACGTGCTTCCTGGGCTCGATGTGCTGCTATGCACGGTGCGCGGGGCACAGCCGCCCTATCCGGACGTCGACGAGCTGCGCCGCCGCTGCATCGAATCGATCGCCAATGCGCTCGAACAGCCGCTTGAAGGGCTCGAGAACGGCGGCTACTGGTACGAGACGAACGGGTTCGGCTTCCTTGTGTTTGCGAGTCGCGCGCGCCTGAAGATCCTGCCCGAATTCGGTGCTGGCGCCGTGACGCGCGGCACTCGTCGACAAAACGCAGGTGACGCCACCCCGCGCTCCTTTCGCTAAGCGGCTGAACAACTAAGCAGCCAAGCGGCCTACTCAGCTATGCGGCTGAGCGTCACGCCGGGCGTCAGTCCGATCGCGAGCGCCGCGCCGCGCTCGACTGCGGTCGCACGATGTCGATAAACGCAGCCAGATCCGCCCCCGCGAGCCCCATCGCCGCACCCAGGCGCAACTGCTGCTGCACCACGCCCACTACCGGCATTACCGCGCCCGTGGCTTGCGCCGCCGCAGCCACCGTATCGATATCCTTCTGAAACGTCTTCAGAGAACCCAGGGGCGCGTGCCCCGTCTCGGTCATGCGCGGCACGAAAGTGCGCAGCAACACGGAATCGGCCCAGCCGCCCGCCAGCGCTTCAGGCAACCGGGCCGCGTCGATTCCGGCGGCCTGCGCCAGCCCGACGGCCTCAGCCACGCCGGCCACCGTGGCACAGACGATCGCCTGATTGCATAGCTTGGTCATTTGTCCCGCCCCTACCTCGCCCATATGCGTGACGCGCGCGGCATAGGCGCGGATGATCGGTTCGAGCGCGGCTACATCGGCCGCGCCGCCGCCCGCCATAACTGCGAGCGTGCCGGCCTGCGCCCCCGGAACGCCGCCCGACACGGGTGCATCGACCCAGCCGACACCTCGCCCCGCCGCACGCGCCGCATACTCGCGGGTAGCAGCGGGCGCGATGCTCGAATGATCGACGATCCAACGCATGTGCCCCGCGTCGCCGGCCGCGTCGCTTGCCGCATCGTCGCCGAGCAAACCGCCCGGCCCGAAGACAACGTCTGCGACAGCCTGCGTGTCGGACACGCATAGCAACACCGCTTGCGCATGGGCGACGAGATCGCGGGGGGTATCGACGACATGGGCGCCGTCCGCGGCGAGCGCTTGCGCCTTCGCGCGCGTACGGTTCCAGACCCAAACCGAGTGCCCGGCACTCAGCAAGTGCCGGATCATCGGCGCGCCCATGAGGCCAGGCCCGCAAAATCCTAGGTCCATCGTTGCTTTCTCCTTCGATCGAAACAAGACGCGCGCGTTGCCGTCATCATCGGCACCGTCGCCGGCATGCGCGAGCATCGTTGCCTATACTGGTCTTTCCATGCTCGACGAGAAACGGAGCGAAGTCATGAACGACCATGTCTACAAGTACATCGAACTGACCGGTTCATCGACGAAATCGACCGACGACGCCATTCGATGCGCGATCGATCGTGCCTCGAAAACACTACGCAATTTGCACTGGTTCGAGGTGACCGAAACACGCGGCCACATCGAGAACGGCAACGTCGTGCACTGGCAAGTGACGCTGAAGGTAGGCATGCGTTTGGAAGATTGAGCACCGAGCACGGAGTACTGAGCGCTTACGACTTAGCACGTAAGCACGCTAGCAGTATGCGCGGGCGGGACGCAAGCGAGCCCCCCGCTCGCTCGCTTGCCGTTTCCGTTTAGTGCGGTAACGAACCGTCCACCCCTTCGACGTACCAGTTCAAGCTTTGCAGTTCGGCATCGGAAAGCGTCTTGCCTGCCGGCACCTTGACCGCGCCCGATTGATCTTTGAGCGGGCCCGTGAAGACATCTCGCTTGCCGCTCGCGATCGCACTACGCGCGCTCTTCTCGTCCTGCACTACCGTGGCAGGCACCGCCGGGTTCAGGTCTTCGAGATCCACGGCTTGCTGCGGCAACCCCCACCAAACGGGAGCGTTCTTCCATTTGCCGTCGAGCACCTGCGCGATCACCGCGCGATAGTAGACGCCCCAATGCGCCACCACGGAGCCGAGCGCCGCATCCGGCCCGAACTTCTTCATATCGGAATCCCAGCCGAAGGCGTGCACATGCTTCTCTTGGGCCGTCGCGAGCGTCGCGCTCGAATCGGTATTCTGAAGCAGCACGTCGGCACCCTGCCCGATCAATGTCTCGGCCGCCTGCTTTTCCTTGCCCGGATCGAACCAGCTATTGATCCAGATGACCTTCGTATGCACCTTGGGATTCACCGAGCGTGCACCGAGCGTATACGCGTTGATGTTGCGCACCACTTCGGGAATCGGCACCGACGCCACGAACCCTAAGGTGTTTGTCTTCGTCATGTGGCCCGCGACAATCCCCGCGAGATACGCGCCTTGATACATGCGCACGTCGTAGGTGCCGAAGTTCTTGCCCTTCTTGTAACCCGTCGCATGCAGAAACACGGTGTCGGGGAAGTCTTTTGCGACTTTCAGCTCGAAATCTTGGTAGCCGAAGCTCGTCCCGAAGATGATCTTGTTGCCCTTGCTGGCCAGATCGCGGAAGACGCGTTCGGAGTCGGCCGATTCGGGCACATCCTCGACACGCGTGATTTTGACCTTCTTGCCGAACTGCGCCTCGGCTTCCTTCGACCCCTGATCGTGCGCGTAGGTCCAGCCTGCGTCACCCGGGTTGCCCAGGTAGACGAACGCGACACCGGGCACGTCGGCCGCTTGCGCGGCAGGGACAAGCGCGGCGCTCATCGCGAGCGCCGCGCAGCCGGCGAGCGAGGTCAACGTTCTTTTTCTCATCGAACTTCTCCAGTGGTGTGGGCGAATCGGTGGATCCGTCGTGCCGCCCGGCAAGCGCGCAGCAGGACATCGACGCTCAGCTCGTCGCGTAAAAAGACTTGCCGAGCGACGCGGGCGCATTCAGTTTGATCGTATTCGGATTGCGCGAAATCGCCGCCAGCACGACTATCGTCGCGAGGTAAGGCAGCATCGCGAGAAATTGCGTGGGGACGGGCACGCCAATCGCCTGTGCATAGAATTGCAGCCCCGTGACGGCGCCGAACAACAACGCGCCCACAAGCAGGCGCGCAGGCCGCCAAGTGGCAAACACCACGAGCGCGAGTGCAATCCAGCCGCGGCCCGACGTCAATTGTTCCTGCCACAGATGCAAATAGACGATGGAGTAATAACCGCCCGCAAGTCCGGCCATTCCACCGCCGAACAGGGTCGCGCCATAGCGCACGCCGAGCACGGAAAAACCCACCGAATGCGCGACACTAGGGGATTCGCCCACCGAGCGCAGCACGAGCCCCGCACGTGTGCGGTACAGGAACCAAGCCACGAGACCGAACAGCGCGAACGCGAAATAGCCGAGCGGCGTCAAGGAAAACAGCGCGGGGCCCAGCACGGGGACGTGCGCGAGCCCCGGAATCGGCCAGGTACCGATCGTCGCGCTGACCGACGCCGACGTATAAGGCTTACCGACGTAGGCCGATAAGCCCGTGCCGAATATCGCGAGCGACAAGCCGGTCGCCACTTGATTGGCGAGCATCGTCAGCGTGAGAAACGCGAACAACAGCGCCATCGCCACGCCTGCGCCGATCGAGGCCGCCACGCCCAGCCAGGGATGGCCCGTCGTGACGGTGACGGCGTAGCCGGTGACGGCACCCATCAGCATCATCCCTTCGACACCGAGGTTCAGGACGCCCGACTTTTCCGTGACGAGTTCGCCGGCGCCGGCGAACATCAGCGGAATGGCGGCTACGACGGCGCTCGACGCGAGCGAACCCGCTTGTTGAATATCCATGGTCGGTCTAGTTCGAATTCGACTTCGAGTTTCAGTTTGAGTTTGAGCTGGAGTTCGAGCTGCATTGGCAGGTCATCCGAGCGCGCGAGATGTGTTGGATCCACTACGTTTGCCGGCTCAACCGTGCGCGACACGAGGCACGCGACGGACGCGATAGTTGACGAACAAATCCGCGCCGAGCAGACAGAACAGCAGCAGCCCCTGAAATACCCCCGACAGCGCCTGCGGCAATTGCATCGATGTCTGTACCGCTTCGCCGCCCAAATAAAGCAGCGCCATCAGCAAGCTGGCCAGTACGATTCCGACGGGATGCAGGCGCCCGACGAACACGACGATGATCGCCGTGAAACCATAGCCGGGTGACCAAGTTGCCTGCAATTGGCCGATGGGGCCTGCAATTTCTCCCATGCCGGCCAAACCGGCAAGCGCCCCGCTGATCAGCAACGAGGTCCAAACCGTCCGTGCGTCCGAGAAACCCGCATAGCGCGCGGCGAGCGGCGCCAGCCCGCCGACGTTCATGCGAAAGCCGGCGAAGCTCTTGCGCATGAACAGCCAAACCGCGGGAATCGCGGCCAGCGTCACGAAGATCGATGCATTGAGCCGCGTGCCCCGCAGCCAATGCCACTTCCAATCCCCGCCGAAAGTCGGATAGAGCGCGTCGCCCGAGAACATCTCCGAGAGCGGGAAATTCATTCCTTGCGGATCGCGCCAGGGGCCACTCACGAGATAGATCAGCAGTTGCGTAGCGACGTAGGTGAGCATGAGGCTCGTCAAGATCTCGTTCGTGTTGAAGCGCGTCTTGAGGAACGCCGGGATCGACGCCCACAGCATCCCGCCTACGATGCCCGCGGCCATCATCAGAAACAAGATCCATCCTCCGCTCGCTTGATCGAAGTGGATCGCGACGCCGCTCGCCGCCATCCCGCCTGCGAGCATCTGCCCCTCGGCGCCGATGTTCCAAACGTTCGCCCGATAGCCGGCCGCGAGGCCGAGCCCGATCAAACACAACGGCGACGCCTTGAGCAGCAACTCCGACCAACCGTTGACGTCGGCGAGGGGATCGATAAAGAACGCGCGCATGGCCTGCACCGGATCGCGCCCGACGAGGCTGAAGATCAGGAAGCCGAACCCGAGCGTCAGTAGCGCAGCGATCAGGGGAACGGCGAGCCGCATCGGGCTGGAAGGCGTCGGGCGGGCTTCGAGTCGGTAAGGAAAATACATGTCAATTCGAACGTGGGGATTCATTTCCAGGCGTCGGCCCGGTATCCATTGGCATCGATTTGCACCGATGGCAGCGGCCCGTTCTTTCATTGGAACGAGCGCGGTGCGTTGCCGATGTCGCGTCAAGCATGCACGGCCTGCTCGGTGGGGGGTGCCGCGCCGTGATTGCCGAACAAGCCGGCCATCCACAGTCCGATTTCCTCGGCATTCGTCTCGCCCGTCTTGCGCGCCGGCGATAAACGGCCACGCGCCAGCACAGCGATGCGATCGCAAATGTCGAACAGTTCCTCGAGCTCCTCCGAAATTACGAGCACGGCGACGCCTCTAGCCGATAGATCGAGCAACTGCTGCCGAATGAACGCGGACGCACCGACATCGACGCCCCATGTCGGCTGGGCGACCACGAGAACCTTAGGGGCTTGCAGCACCTCGCGGCCGACGATGTACTTCTGCAGATTGCCGCCCGAGAGCGACTGGGCCAGCGCGTCCGGGCCGCCGCAGCGCACGTCGAACGCCTCGATACACCGCGTTGCGAACCCACGCATCGTGCGGGCCCCGATCCACCCGTGACGGACCATGCCGGGTTGGCGATGTGCCGTGAGCAGCGCGTTGTCGGCGAGCGACATGGCCGGCACCGCGCCACGGCCAAGCCGCTCTTCCGGCACGAATGCAAAACCCAGGCTGCGGCGCGCACCCGCCGTGAGCCGCCCGGCTCGCTTGCCGCAGATCGTGACGGCATCGGGTTGCGCGACGCAACGCTTCTCGCCCGAGAGCGCGGCCAGCAATTCCGCTTGGCCGTTACCCGATACCCCCGCGATCCCGAAAATCTCGCCCGCATGCACCTCGAAGGTCACGTTATCCAAGGAGGTTCCGAACGGGTCGTCGCTCGCCGCCGATAAGCCCTTGACTGCGAGCAGCGCCTCGCCCGGCACATGCGCACGGCGGGTGAAATCGGGCAACGCATGACCGACCATCAACTGCGCGAGCGACGCGGCCGTTTGTTCGCGGGGTTTCACGTGCCCGGTCACGCGGCCGCCGCGCATGACGGTAGCGGTATCGCAGAGTTCGCGAATCTCGTCGAGCTTGTGGCTGATATAGAGCACGCTACAGCCTTGCGCCGCGAGGCGCCTAAGCGTCTCGAACAGCTTGCGCACGGCCTGCGGCGTCAACACCGAAGTCGGCTCGTCCATGATCAAGAGCCGCGGGTGCTGCAATAAGCACCGGACGATTTCCACGCGCTGACGTTCGCCGACGGTCAAGCTATGCACATGCCGCTGCGGGTCGATATCCAAGCCGTACTCCGCCGATACGTCGCGGATGCGCTTGCCGAGTGCGGAAAGATCGAAGGGCTCGTCGAGCGCCAATGCGATGTTCTCGCCGACGGTCAATGTCTCGAACAGCGAGAAGTGCTGAAACACCATGCCGATCCCGAGCTTGCGCGCGTGGGCGGGGCTCGCGATATCGACGAGATCGCCCTCCCAGCGCACTTCGCCGGCGTCGGGCCGCACCGAGCCGTAGATGATTTTCATCAGCGTGCTCTTGCCGGCCCCGTTTTCGCCGAGCACCGCGTGGATCTCGCCCGGCGCGACGACGAGATGCACATCGTCGTTCGCCTTCACCGACGGATATTGCTTGCTGATGCCCGTCAGCGCGAGCCGCGGCACGCCCGGCGAGCTTGCACCCGCCTGGCCGTTGAAGTTTGAATGATCGCCCATGAGATCCGTCGAACTAACTCAACTGACTGACTACCCGCTTATCGCACGACACGCTTCGAGCGCATCGCGTCCCCCGTTCCCTTGCACCGCTTGCCCCGATCACGCCCCCGTTGGCACGCCTTTCCACCGTGCTCACCCGTCGGCCGTGGTCCGACGATACCCAAATCGCGCACGAGCGTCGAGCCGACAATATCGTACGAATACTCGATTCGGCCGATGCGCCACACGGGGTATGTGCGCCCTTGACTGCACTTTATGCACATATTAAAAGTCTGATACTCCCACCCCGCATCGATCAGCCGCAACATATATCGGAGCAATTCATGAGTCAGCAACGCGAGGCGATCGACACGTATCTATTGCGCGTCTTGCACACCCTCTTGATGGAGCGCAGCGTGACCCGCGCGGCCGTCAAGCTCAATCAATCGCAACCGGCGATCAGCGCCGCGCTACGCCGCTTGCGCGATATCACGGGCGATCCGCTGCTCGTACGCGGCAAGTCCGGCATGGTGCCGACCGAGTACGGCCTGCGCTTACTCGAGCCCGTGCAGAACGCGCTGCGCGAAATCGAGCGGATCCGCTTTCAGCAGCACAACTTCGATCCCGCCACGTCGATCCGCTGCTACCGCATCGGCTGCCCCGACTATCTGAACGTCCTATTCGTCCCGACGGTAGTCGAGCGCTTCCGCCAAGCCGCACCGAACGCACAGCTCGAATTCCATTCGCTCGGGCCCTCGTTCGATTACGAACTCGCGCTCGAGGACGGCAAACTCGATGTCGTCGTCGGCAATTGGCCGGAGCCGCCGGAACAGCTACACCTGTCGAACTTGTTCGTCGACCAGATCGTTTGCCTGACCAGCAACACGCACCCGTTCGCCAAGCGCGGCACGCTCACGCTCGATCAATACTTGAACGCCCCGCACCTCGCACCCACGCCGTACTCGGTCGGGCAACGCGGCGCGATCGACGTCCATCTCGCGCGCGAACGTCTGAAGCGGCATGTCGTCGTGACCTTGCCCTACTTCAATCTCGCGCCGTACGTCTTGGTCAAGTCGGACCTCATCTTTACGACGACCCGGCTGTTCGCCGATCACTACGCCCAGTTCTTGCCGCTGACGGTCCTGCCCGCCCCGCTCGACTTTCCGCCGATGCAGTATTACCAACTGTGGCACGAGCGCTGCCACTACTCCGACGAAGTGCGCTGGCTACGCAGCTTAGTTGCCGACGCCACGCGATCGCTGGTCGAGCGCGCCTAGCCACACACTTTTCGCTCAGCGCGCCGCCTCCCCAAGCGAGCGCGCGAGCGCATTGTGACGCTCGAGCAGCGGCGCAAGTTCGAGTGTCGTCAAACGCCCGTCCTGCACGAGCACCTTCCCGTCGACCACGCTGAACGACACCTGCGACGGCGCGCAAAACACGAGCGCTGCCACGGGATCGTGCAGCGCCCCGGCAAAGTTCGGCTGACGTAAATCGAAGGCAACGAAATCCGCCGCCATTCCCGGAGCCAGCGCGCCAATATCGTCACGGCCGAGCACCGCGGCGCCGCCGAGGGTGGCCAACTCCAACGCCTCGCGCGCGGTCATCGCATCGGGGCCGAACCCCACGCGCTGCAACAGCATCGCTTGCCGCGCCTCGCCCAGGAGGTGCGCACCGTCGTTCGATGCTGAACCGTCCACACCGAGTCCAACGGGCACGCCGGCATCGCGCATTCGGCGGATCGGCGCGATACCCGAAGCGAGCCGCATATTCGAACATGGGCAATGCGCGACGCCGGTTCGCGTGCGCGCGAACAGCGCGATACCCGGCGCGTCGAGCTGCACACAGTGCGCATGCCACACATCGGCGCCGATCCAGCCTAGATCCTCCGCGTACTCGGCCGGCGTCATCCCGAAACGCTCGCGGCTGTACGCGACATCGTTGACGTTCTCGGCGAGATGCGTGTGCATCGATACGCCATAGTGCCGTGCGAGCACCGCCGATTCCCGCATCAAATCGCGGCTCACCGAAAACGGCGAGCACGGCGCGACGACCACGCGCAGCATCGAATAGCGTCCCGCGTCGTGATACGTCTCGATCAGCCGCTGCGTGTCGGCAAGAATGTCGGCTTCGCGCTCGACCACCGAATCGGGTGGCAGGCCGCCGTCTTTTTGGCCCACGCTCATGCTCCCGCGGCTGGCGTGAAACCGCATCCCGATGCGCGAGGCGGCCGCAATGCTGTCGTCCAGCCGGCTGCCGTTCGGGTACAGATAAAGATGGTCGCTCGACGTGGTGCAGCCCGATAGCAGCAGCTCGGCCATGGCGGTGAGGGTCGATACTTCGATCATCTCGGGCGTCAAATGGGCCCAGATGCGATACAGGCTCGTCAGCCAGCCGAACAACTCGGCGTTCTGGGCGGCCGGCACCGCGCGCGTCAGGCTTTGATACATGTGGTGGTGGGTATTGACGAGCCCCGGCATCACCAGATGGCCGCGCGCATCGATCGTTTCATCGGCCGTGCTCGGCAACTCGCTCGTTGGCGCAACGGCCACGATCCGGTTGCCTTCGATGTACAGCCCCGCATCGCGCAGCTCCCGGCGCGCCCCGTCCATCGTCACCAGCACATCGGCGTGCTTGACGAGCATCGTTCGAGGGCGGGCCGCACCGCTTGCATGCATCGGCTGTTCGTTCGTCATTCGATTCTTTCGTCCTGAAATTGAAGTGTGGCGGAAGGCATAACAATCAGGAGCCAAAATAGCGCTGACAATGTACGATTTTGCGATACTCGCCTTCACCGTTTCGATATATTGGGTCCGTTTTTGCCGCTTCGATGCTTTGACATGAGCTGCGCGACGGCCAGCCTCATGCGGCCGCCCTTATCTTTCCTATCGCGCGCTCGCGAGCCCTCGGCAACTTCTTAGAATGACGACACGGCGCTCGCATCACATCGCCGACGGGTATGTAGCCACCGACGTGGAGCCTCGATCCGCCGCATGCGTATGGGATCGGGCCGCCCACGACACTTTTCGCGTTCATCACAAGGAAAACTGCGAATGGGAAAGCTTACTACCCATGTTCTGGATACGGCGCACGGCCGTCCCGGTGCCGGTATCGCGCTCGAGCTGTACACGCTGGAACGCGATACGCGGCGCCTGATCACGAAAGCCGTCACCAATGCCGACGGCCGTTGCGACAAGCCGCTGCTCGAAGGCGATGCGTTGGTGCCCGGCGAGTACGAACTCGTGTTTCATGCCGGCGACTACTTCGCCGCGGCGGGCGTGAACGTGCCGCAGCCGCGCTTCCTCGATCGCGTCGTTCTGCGTTTCGGCATTGCCGATGCCGGCGCGCATTATCACGTGCCGCTCCTGGTCTCGCCGTGGGCTTACAGCACCTATCGCGGCAGTTGAACGGATACGAACGACATCAGGCGCTTGGAGGCATTTCATGGAAGGCTTTATCACCGACTGGCTGAATCTCGCGATTCGCTGGCTGCACGTCGTCGCCGCCATCGCGTGGATCGGCGAATCGTTTTATTTCGTCGCACTCGACAACAGCTTGAAGAAGCCGAAGGATCCCACGCTCGTCGAGCGCGGCGTGTTCGGCGAGCTGTGGCACGTGCACGGCGGCGGCTTTTACAACATGCAAAAGTACATGGTCGCGCCCGCGCAGATGCCGGACGATCTGCACTGGTCGAAGTGGCCGTCGTACACCACGTGGATGTCCGGCTTCGGGCTGTTTACGGTGCTGTACCTGTTCTCGCCCAGCACTTACCTCATCGATCCGAACGTGCTCGCCATGAGCCCGGTTCAAGCCGTCGCGGCTGCGCTCGGCTTCTTGGCCGCAGGCTGGATCGTCTACGATTCGTTGTGCCGTCTGCTCGGTAACAAGGACGGCCTGCTCGGTATCTGTGTCGGCTTATACGTGCTCCTCGCCGCGTACCTCGCTTGCCACGTCTTCTCGGGACGCGCTGCCTACCTGATCGTCGGCGCCATGCTGGCGACGATCATGTCGGCCAACGTCTTCTTCGTCATCATCCCCGGCCAGCGCAAGATGGTGAATGCGATGCTAAAAGGCGAGGCGCCGAATCCGATCTACGGCAAGCGCGGCAAGCAACGCTCGGTGCACAACACGTATTTCACGCTGCCGGTGGTGTTCGCGATGCTGTCGAACCACTATGCGATGACGTACACGCATCCGTACAACTGGGTCGTGTTGGTCATGATCCTGTTTGCCGGTGCGCTGATTCGTCAGTTCTTCGTCATGCGCCATCGCGGGCACGTGCTGTGGTACCTGCCGGTGGGCGGCGTGGCCCTGCTCTCGCTGGCGTTGGCCCTCACGCTGCCTCGGCCCGTCATGCCACAAGCGCAAGCCGCCAATG
The DNA here is from genome assembly GCA_963838695.1 of uncultured beta proteobacterium. Classification (GTDB taxonomy): domain Bacteria; phylum Pseudomonadota; class Gammaproteobacteria; order Burkholderiales; family Burkholderiaceae; genus Trinickia. The sequence continues at coordinate 153,737 of CAWIRZ010000031.1, forward strand.
CGCCCGTCGTGAAACTGGCGGATATCCAGCCGATCTTGCAACAACGTTGCGCCGCGTGCCATTCAGCGCACCCGACACTGATGGGCAGCGCGCCGGCCGGTGTCCTGTTCGATACGCCACAAGAGATTTCGACGAACGCTCAGCGGTTGTACCAACAGGCAGTCGTCCTCAAAGCGATGCCGCTCGGCAACGTCACCAAGATGACGCCCGACGAACGCGAGAAGATCGCGGCTTGGTTCAACGCCGGCAAGCCGCAATAGTAGTAGCCATTGCTATTGCACTAAGGGATAAGCGTGCTCGCGGCCGGCGAGAGGACGCTCGGCCGCCGCAGCGTCCCCCTCTGCCGCGAAGCCGATCGGCGATTGCCACGCCTGAACGAAACAAGGCCCCTGGAGCATGACGCCAGGGGCCTTTCCATTGCAGCGGATCGAGGCGGGCCGCGTACCTGTACGCAGGGCCCGGAAGTCAGGCGGCTTGCGCCATCAATGCCTCGATCTGCGGCGCACGCGCGGCGGACGGGGCCGGTGCGGCCAGCGTCGTCAACATCGCCCGATCGTTGAACCGGAAGAAACACACGAGCTGGCTGCAAGCCGCCAGCTTCAGCAGTTGCGCCCCCGAAAGATTCGCAATGACATCGGCGACTTGCATCGACAGACCGAGGCGCTCCATGCCGCTGGTGCGGTCAGTGCGCAACAGCCGTTGCGCGAGCGAAAGGTAGGACAAGTTGATCTCGCGGATCGATTCAAGTGTCTCGCAACCGTTCATGACTATCTCCGCCTGGGATTCTTAGAATTAAAAGGTGACGGACGAACCGTGGAACCAAGTACTGCGAACCTGCTTCCGTCACTGAAAACGTGCGCCTGCACGCCAAACGTTTGCGCAAATACGCGTTTAGCAGCCGGCGCGTTCGTCGGCTACGCCCGCCGCGATCAGATTGCGGGCGATTTCGCGCAACAGATGTTGGGTAAGCGCGCCGGAGCCACCAAGGCAGAGGCGTTGAAGTTCGAGAAGGTCTTTCGCGAAGCGGCTCATGTCGATCTCTCCGTAGCTCAAGGTTCGAAGCGTTCGTGCCGTAATGCGTCGTACGAATCGCTTTCCTGTGACGAAAGTATCGGTGAGCGGCCGTCATAAACAAATCAGCCGCCGCTGAACCTTGCGTAATATCTGGCAGTGCGTATGTCAGCGCTTTCCTACGTACGAGGTGTGCAAGAGCTACGCCTGGCACCCAGGCAAAACGCCCGTGTGAACTCACACGGGCGTTTAAATCATGCGATGGAAAGCGCGTCTATCGGCCCGCCAACGCCTCGGCCGTTAGCCACAGTGCTTCGGATAGCGTTTGCTCGTCGCAATTGGGCCCGTCTCCGCCACGGTCGATCACGATGAAATCGCTGACCGCATCGAGGACGATCAGCGGATGGTGCCAGACCCCTTTCGCGTAATTGACGCCCTGCCACCCGCGCGTGACGAACGCACGCACCGCGTGCGGCGCGAGTTGCCCAGGCGGTGCCACGACAACGAGGTAAGACTTGTCTGTCAGCGGCACGAAAGCCTGAGAGCCGAGCGGATGACGTTCGAGCATCGTCACTTCGAACGGCAAGGCGCGCGGTTGACCGCGGAACAAATTCACGAGTGGCCGCCCGCCTGCGTCCGCCACGTCCACCTGGGCGAGATCGTGGTAGCGCATTGTGGTGCCGAGATTGATCGGGATCTGGCGCGCGCCGTCCAGCTCGATCACGTCGCCGAACGGCGCGAACGCCGCGCGCGTCAGCGGCTCGATCGCAAGCGTCTTCATGAGCGCGGTGGGGTTCATGCGAGCGCGCCCCACGCACGCAGGCGCGAGACACCGCCGTCCGGAATGATGTTCAAGCGCAAGTGCGTGACAGGACCGAGCGCGGCCAGTTCGGCTTCGAAGAAATGCTGCTTGTCCATTTGCAGCTTCTGCTCGCCGAGCAGGATCGGCCAGAACATCGCTTGGGTCACGAGCGAGCGGTCGGTGCCGCCCTTCACATAGGCCGCTTGGATCGAACAACGGTCCGGATAGTTGCCCTTGAAAAAGGCGGTATCCAGTTCGACTTTGGTGATCGTGCCCGGCTGCGCCAGCGCGACGATCGCCCAGTCGTTACCCGGCTCGCGCCGCCGGCGCGTCTCCCACCCGTCGCCCATGTTGACACCCCGGCCAGGCATCAGCAGATTGGATGCGGCCCCGAAGTGTTGGTTGTTGACGGCCACGATATACGCGCCGTTCTCCATCGCGGCCAGGTCAACCGGCGCGCTGCGGCTCGCGCTCCCCCAGTCCACCTGCGGCTGGCCGTACACGCGCAGGCGCGCCACGCCGCCGTCCGGGTACAGATTCAAGCGAACGTGCGTATACGCTTCGCCGTCGGCTACGTCGAGGTAATGGTGCGTGTTGCCTTGCAACGTGGTGGACGGCACGATTTCCGTCCACTGCGTCGAGCCGCCCGGCTGTTCGCCGGCCGGCAACCGCGCGGCCTCCACCGAAGCCGCGGGCGGGAAGTTCCCGGTGAAATGGCTCGTGTCGATGTCGAGCCCCTTGACGACGCCCGCGCGCGCGAGCTTCACGATGCACCAGTCATATCCCGTCGTACGCTTGCGCCGCGTTTCCCAACCATCCATCCACTTGCCGTTATCGTCGTACTTGCCGGGAATGAAAACCGCGGGCTCGGGGCTCAGCATGCGCTCTTTCGGCGCGAAGAATTCGTCGCTCGCCTCGAGCGCCTGTGCACCGAGCCGCGGATCGGCCAGGTTGACGTAGCGGCGCGTGAAATCGGGAGCGTTGGGGTCAAGAATCGGGAGAGCCATCGTTGTCGTCCTTCGTGTCTGTCAATTCGTTATGTTCATGCCGTCACGAGATCGTCGAGGCGAAACCGTGCGATGCGATAAATCTGCTCCAGGCTCGTGCGAAGTTCTTCCTCGCGCGTATGGTTCACGCGCGCTTCGAAGTTCGCGATGATCCCGGCGCGGTCGTAGCCGCGTACGGCGAGAATGAACGGAAAACCGAACTTCTCGCGGTATGCAGCGTTTAGCCGCTGCAGCTTGTCGAATTCCTCTTGCGTGCACTGTGCGAGCCCGGCGCCGCTTTGCTCGCGCGTCGATTCGGCCGTCAGTTCGCCCTGTACCGCGGCCTTGCCGGCCAGTTCCGGGTGCGCGTTGACGAGCGCAAGCTGGCGGGCATCGCCCGAATCGGCGACGATCGCGCGCATCGCCGCGTACAACGCATCGACGCTCGAGAACGGCCGCACGGCGGCCGCCTGCTCGGCCACCCATGGCGAATGTTCGAAGATGCCCGAGAGCGCGGCCTCGAACGCATTGCGAGGCATCGAATTCAATTGTTCCAGCGAATATTGCATGGCCTTCATGCGTGTGAGCTGTCCGTTTTGGGCTGATAGGGATGATGCGCGCGCCAATGGCGCGCGATGTCGACACGGCGTGCGACCCAGACACGTTCGTGGCGCTCGATATGATCGAGAAACCGTTGCAGCGCGCGCAAGCGTCCGGGACGCCCGAGCAACCGGCAATGCATGCCGATCGAGAGCATCTTCGGCGCTTCGTCGCCCTCTTCATAGAGCACATCGAATGCGTCGCGCAGGTAGGTAAAGAAATGATCGGCGGTATTGAAGCCTTGCGGCGTCGCAAAGCGCATGTCGTTCGTGTCGAGCGTGTACGGCACGATCAACTGCGGACGCGTTTCGCCGCCCGTCACCTCCACCTCGGCCCAAAACGGCAGATCGTCGCCGTAGTAGTCAGAGTCATATAGAAAGCCGCCGTATTCGGCGACGAGCCGGCGCGTATTGGGACTATCGCGGCCCGTGTACCACCCGAGCGGCCGCACGCCCGTCACCCGTTCGATCGCCTCCATGCCTCGCCGCATGTGCTCGGCCTCGCGTTCGGGCGACATGTCTTGATAGTGGATCCAACGCCATCCGTGACACGCAATCTCATGTCCCAGCTCGACGAACGCCCGCGCGACCTCGGGATGGCGCTCGATCGCCATGCCGACACCGAATACGGTCAGCGGCAAGCCGCGCTTCTCGAACTCGCGCAAGATGCGCCACACGCCTGCGCGCGAGCCATATTCGTAGATCGACTCCATGCTCATGTGGCGCGACGGGTAAGCGGCGGCACCGACGATCTCGGACAGAAACTGCTCCGAGGCGGGATCGCCGTGCAGCACGCAGTTTTCGCCGCCTTCTTCATAGTTCAGAACGAACTGGACAGCGATGCGGGCGCGCCCCGGCCAATCGGCCTGAACGGGATGCCGGCCGTAGCCGATCAGATCGCGCGGATAGCGGGAGTCGGATGTCATGGCAAGTTTCGAGGCTAACGTTGCGGGTGGGTGCGGGCGGCGGCGGGAAGCCGCCAAGGCGTATCCGAGGGCCGCCGCACCGATTCATTTCGGTCGAATCAGTGTATAGAAAACGGGCATGCGCGCCCATACAGATAGGCCGATAACGGGGGTCACCGCAAGCGTATGTCGTGGGCTGTCGCTCGCCCTTGCCCTTGCCCTTCGCGGCGCCGATTCAGCGCGGCGCGGGCAGTGGCCGGCGTCGCGGCTGGGCTGACGGCTAACCGCTGTGCGCTAAACGCTGAACGCTGCGGTAGCGGTAGCGGTAGCGGTTCGCAGTTGGGCGGGCGATTCAGACTTAGTTTAGACGTTGCGAGGGCTGAAGTCGGCCAGAGGCCCCTCGTAGCGTTTGGCCAGCGGGCGCGCGTACTCGCCCCGTTTGGCTGTCCGCAGCCGCAGGGAAACCAGGGCCTCGGCCCACTTGAGGGCTGCAGTCACGCCTTCGACGACCGGAGCCGCGACCGCATCCTCGATCGCTCGGGCGAGATCGGCCATTCCGGCACACCCGAGCACGATCGCATCGGCGCCATCCTCCTCGAGCGCACGACGACATTCGTCGACGATCAGCCGGCGCGCCGCACTGCCCGGTTGATCGAGATCGAGTACGGCGACGTCGGTCGCCCGCACCGAGCGGCAAAAGCGCTTCATCCCATAGCGTTCGGCCAGATGCCACGCCATGCCCGTCGTGCGAGCCAATGTCGTGACGACCGAAAAGCTCGGCGCGATTACGCTAGCGGCATGCATCGCTGCTTCCGCGATACCGATAACGGGGCCTTGCGCCAGCTCGCGCGCGGCGAACAATCCCGGATCGCCAAAACAAGCGATTACGTACGCATCGATACCGTCACGCTCGCCGCCGGTCACTTCGGCCAGCAGCCCCGGCAGCGAGAGCGACTCGTCGTACCAACTTTCGATCGACGGCGGCCCCATCGTCGACGTAGCCGCGACGATCTCCGTACCGACAGCGGCGACGGCGCGCGCGCAACTCGCCATCGTATCGGTCATGCGAGCGGTTGTATTGGGATTGATGAGCTTGATCTTCATCTCCTGCTCCCATCCTTGAGTTTTCGATTGTCAGCTACGGTTCAACGACGGGCGCCGCGCATCGCGAACCCGTAGAACGCCGCACCGAGCGCGACGCCGATGAACCACGAGAAGTTGGCGAGCGACGCCAGCGCCGGCGTCATGACGCAGAAGACGGCGATTGCCGCAGCCGCCAACACTGCCGCGACGGCGCGACGGTTCACGCCGCCGCGATACCAGTACGTACCAGCGTCGGACATCGAATAGAGTTCATCCAGCACGACACGCTGCCGTTTGACGATGAAGTAGTCGACGATCAAGACGCCGTACAGCGGCCCGATGAAAGAGCCCAGCACATCGAGCGTGTAGTGGATCACCGCCGGATTGTTGAACAGATTCCACGGCGTGATGAAGATCGAGGCGACCGCGGCCATCATTCCACCGGCACGCCAGCTAATGTGCTTGGGCGCCACATTCGAAAAATCGAACGCGGGAGAAACGAAGTTGGCGACGATGTTGATGCCGATCGTGGCGATCATGAACGTCAGCGCGCCCAGCACGACCGCGAACGGATGATCGATGCGGCCGACCGTGGCGACGGGATCCGTGATCATCTCGCCGAACACCGGGAGTGTTGCCGATGTCGTCACCACCGTGACGAGCGAGAACGCGAGGAAGTTGACGGGCAGCCCCCAGAAATTGCCGCGCTTGACGCTCTCATAGCTTTTGCAATATCGGGAAAAATCGCCGAAATTGAGCATCGGCCCCGAGAAATACGAAACGACGAGGGAAATCGCGGTGATCGTCACCGGCAACGCCTCCCAGCCGTGATATTTGACGGTACCGAGATTCAGATGGATGTTGGAAATCCCGGCGCGCGCCACCATGTAGCCGGCCAAGACGAACATGACGACATACACGGCGGGGCCCGCGAAATCGATGAATTTCTTGATCGTCTCCATGCCGTTCCAAAACACGAGCGCCTGCAACACCCACAGCATCATGAAGCCGGCCCAGCCTAGCGTCGATAGCCCCAGCCAACCGTGGCGGTGAACGTCGGCGAACGGCATCAGTTGCGGCGCGAACTTCAGCAACACAATGACGAACGCGCTCGATGCGAGATACGTTTGGATGCCATACCAGGCGACGGCGATCAGCCCGCGAATCACGGCCGGGATGTTGGCACCCAGTACGCCGAATGTGGCACGACAGATGACCGGATACGGCACCCCAGTGCGTTGGCTCGATTTGGCGATCAAGTTGGCGAAGACGTTGACGATACCGATGCCGACGAGCAGCGCGATCAGTACTTGCCAGCTCGTCAGGCCGAGCGCGAATAGGCTGCCGGCAAAGACATAACCGCCGACGCTGTGCACATCCGACATCCAAAACGCGAAGATGTTGTAGCTGCCCCAATGCTGATCGCGCAGCGGCGCGAGATCCTCATTGCATAAGCGCTCGCTATAGCCGGCCGGCAAAGCGGTATCGATACGTGCGGACGACGAGCCGAGCGGCCCGGCATCGCTGGGTACGGTCAAATCAGGCATGAACGCCTCCGGTGAAGGACTAGTGCATTACCGCGCGGCATCCGCGATGCCGACGCGCAATCGAGCGCCTCGTTCGACCAGTCGCAGTCGGCGCTACCTGCGGCCATCGCCCCGAAACATAATTAGTTGTGCTAAGTATTTACAGGGAAACCTTCGATCCGGTATTGCCGCCTGACGCGCCGCTTAGGTGCCGCTTAGGTGCCGAACACTTCCCGCAAATCGGCCGCGCCGCGCGCGGGCCGATCGAGCATCTTCAATTCGACCGATTCCAAATGCCGTGCCATCAATTCCGACGCACGAGCCGCGTCGCCCGCGTTGATGGCGTCGACGATCTCGGCGTGCTCATCGAACGAACACGGACTACGTCCCAGCGATTCATAGAGCGCCGAAATCAACGTCGAGCGGGCCACCAGCCCTCCCAAGCAATTGCATAGCACGCGATTGCCCGTCAATGCGGCGAGCGCGGTATGAAATTCCCCCGAGAGACGAATCCAAGAACGGAAATCGCGGTGCTCGAATGCCCTGCGCTCCCGCTCGATCATCTTCTCGATCGCCTTCAAATGCGCCGCGCTCTGCCCGCCTTGATCCCGACAAACGCGCTCGATCACGGCACCTTCGATGATGCGGCGCATTTCGAACACCTCGTGCACCTCCTGAAGCGACGGGCTGGCCACGAAGGCACCGCGGTTCGGCTCCAGATCGATCAAGTGCTCGGTGGCGAGCAGCGACAGCGCTTGGCGCACCGTGCCGCGCTTGACGCCGAACACCTCGCACAACTGCGCCTCCGTCAGCTTTGCCCCGGGTTCCAGCCGGTGCTCGAGGATGGCATCGCGGATCCGATCGGCAATCGCCGCCGGGGCAGCGGGCTCGGACAATTTCGTCGTCGGCATGTTGGCTATAGTAGATTCGACATAAACATTGTCAACAATTTCTTTCGCTCCATCATGCCGTTGCGGGCAGAGCATCACGCTAACGATTCGGCGATTCGGTGCACAACGCACCACTGGCGTGCAATTGAAGCCGCTTGGCGCACCAAATGCTCGCATCCGACGATGCGATAAATTGTCAACAATCTGAACCACAGAAACGATACGGGGATCGTGTCGAGTATCGCCCGTCCGCGTTCAGCGCCCCTTCAAGCGCACCTTCAGCGAAGAACGGGATGCCCGGTGACCGACAGCGAGAAACCATCGTGCCCAGCCTGGAGCCGAGCCTGTGCACCAAACGGCAGCGTAACGAGATCGGCGCCATGACCGAAGCGAAGCCCCGTCACTATCGGTAGCCCCGTCACAGCCCGAATATGGTCGAGCATCGACGAGAAGTCGTAACCGTTATCGTAGGGCGAGAGCTTGCCGCCGGTGAAATCGCCCAAGACGAGCGCGCGTTGCCGAGCCAAGATGCCGGCGAGATGGAGTTGATGCAACATGCGTTCGACGCGGTACGGGTGCTCGTTGACGTCTTCGAGGAACAAAATGCCGCCGTCGATTTGCGGCATGTACGGCGTGCCGACGAGCGCCGCGATCATGGCCAGGTTGCCGCCCCAGAGCGTGCCGCTCACGTCGACCTGCACGGCCTGCGCGACCGCTTCGCGTACGCTGAACTCCGGCGATTCGAGCGCGCGCCAAAAAGCATCGGTCGTCAATGCGCTGACCGTCTCGGCACCGAAATTGGCGGCCAGCATCGGGCCGCCGAACGTGACGATGCCCGCGCGCGCGAACAGCGCCAATTGAATCGCCGTGAAATCGCTATGGCCGCATAGCGCGACCGGCGCATTCGCGAGCCGGCGCTTTAACCCGGCGTAATCGAGCGCGTCGAGAATCCGGACGGCGCCATAGCCGCCGCGCAACGCAAGGACGATATCGGGTAATGGACGGGCGGGATCGGCGAGGCCATTCAAGTCCTGCGCGCGCTGAGCGTCGGTCCCGGCGAAGCGCTCATGGCGGCGCAGCGCGCGCTCCTCGCCAAGGACGCGGTGCCCCTGCGCAACGAACCGAGCAATGCCGCGCGCGGCCGCGGATTCGTCATGCGGATAACCGGAGGGAGCGACGATCTCGATGGTGCGCGCACGAAGCATGGCTGGCCTTACTACGGTCTAAACGTTGGACACGATGGGCAAACGGTGACCCGACATCGCTTTCAGACCGGCTGCTCGGGCATGCAAGCCTGAGCTTGCGCCGCCGCGGCCAGACGCTCGGCGCGAATAGCTTGTCGACGATCCGCGAAGAAGGACTTGAGTGCGTTACCGCATTCGGTCGCAAGAACGCCGCCCGCGACCTGCGTATGGTGATTGAGTTGACGATTGGCGAACGCGTCGACAACGCTACCGCACGCGCCGGTCTTGGGATCGCGGGCACCGAAGACCACCCGTGCGATCCGCGCGTGCATGATGGCCCCGGCGCACATGAGGCACGGCTCCAACGTCACATAGAGTTCGCACCCGGGCAGCCGATAGTTGTGCAGCGCTTGCGCGGCCGCGCGCAACGCAATCATCTCGGCATGAGCGGAAGGATCGTGGCCGCCGATCGGATGATTGAAGCCCGAGGAAATCACTTCATCGCCCTGGACCAGCACCGCGCCGACCGGCACCTCGCCTGCCGCGCGAGCCGACTCGGCGGCCTCGAGCGCTAGCGCCATATAGCGGCGATCGCGCTCGGAGACGACCGTCTCGACTGGCGTATCGACGCCGGCGCTAAGCGTTTGCGAGGCGAGCGGTTCGCTCACGAGACCCCCGCCGGATAGGCATCGGCGATCTCGCTACCGTCCTCGGCCACCGCACGCTCGGAGAGCCGTTCGGCGATGCGGCGGCAGTATTCGCGAGGGACGATGGTCGGCTGGCCGCGTAGCGACTCGAGCGCCATATCGAGCGCAAGCAGCTTGGCTTGCAGCCGGCACTGCGTCGCGCGGTCGCCCGCGGCATTCAGTTCGTCCTGAAGATGCCGCAGCGAACGCAACTGTTCGACCGCCGGCGGCACGAACCCTGCGTTTTTCAATATGCGATTGGCGACACGAACTTCCTCGGGTACGAGCAAGTCCGCATCGAGTTCCTGTGGCGCCCCGGCACCCGGCAAGTCGTCGAACTCACCACGCGCTGCGGCAGCGGCAATGCGCTGTTCCACCAAGGCATCAAGCAATTTCATCTGCGATCCACTACATTGCGGCGAGCGCATTTTAGCAGGGAGTTGCACCTCGTTAGGTGGAGCGAACGCTCGGGGAGTCGATTCGGGCCTCGTCGGGCGGCGCAAATACAGGCGGCGCCGGGCCTAGTTGCGAGCCGAGCGCCTTTCGGCTACAAACCGGCTGTCGACGCGCCTATCTCATTTACCAACTTTCGCCCGCATTTCGCGCGCTGTTTCGAGCAAGCCCTCGTACCCTGCCCGGCTGTGCTCGGGCAAGTCGGGATCGCCGACGAGCGCGCCAAGCGTCTCGATCAGGCTGTAAAGAATGCCCTTGGCCGCGCTGACGGCAATATTGCCCGACGTCAGCAGCGTATCGACGTGGTTGAGTGCGTCATTGAGATGGTCGACATCGGGATTCGTCGAATCTTCGTTCGGTCGGTTTGGATCGGGAGTCATGGTGGGCGTTCCTGTCGATTCGTTTTAAGCGAGGCCCCGCGCTGAAGGCATGCGCCTCGTCTAGCTCTTATATACCCCGTCAGCGCCATCGTCCACTACCCAGCCGCGGGTGGCGGTCCGCCCTCCATTCCCTTGCCGGCTAGTGCGCAATGGCAATCTTGCCGAAGTGTCGGCCGCCTTCGGCCAGATAGGCATAAGCTTGCGGGACCTCATCGATACCGAAGGTTTTGTCGACAACGGGCACAATTTTGCTGGCTGCGACGGCGCGCGCAACATCGCGCAAGTCGGACACCGGCCCTGTGTTGTTGCCTTGAACGTTCAGGGCTCGGGTCATGATCGTCATCAGATCGGCCGATGCCGTGGTACCCGTGACGAAACCGATGACGAACACCGTCGCACCCATCGCCGCGGCGTTGATCGACCGGCCGAACGTCTGCGTGCCCCCGGTTTCGACGACCAGATCGGCACCCTGGCCACCCGTCATGTCGAGAACGGCTTCGTCCCAGGCCGGCGTGCGCCGATAGTTGATCGTGAAGTCGGCACCGAGTGCCTTCGCGCGCTCCAGCTTGTCGTCGGACGAGGACGTGATGATGACTGTCGCGCCGGCCGCCTTGGCAAGCTGTAGCGCAAAAACGCTCACGCCGCCCGTGCCGATCAATGCGACGACAGAACCCGGGCGCACATTGGCCGCGCGCAGACCGCGCCATGCCGTGGTGGCCGCGATCGGCAAGGTGGCCGCGGCTTCATCGCTGAGGTGCGCCGGTGTCGGGATGAGTGCGCTCGCCGGCAACGTCACGTATTCGGCCAACGAGCCGGGCAGCACGACGCCGCGGGTGGCCTCGCCCGTTTCGACTCGCGCCGGACCGCCGACCCACAGCGGCTTCGAGTGCGGAATCACCCGATCGCCCACCGCGAATTCAGTGACGCCCGCACCGATCTCGGCCACTTCCCCCGCGCCGTCCGCCACGGGAATGAGCGGAAAGCGAGGCACACGATAGCGTCCCGTCGCCACCGCGAGATCGATGAAGTTCAGACTCGCTGCGCGCATCCGCACGAGCACTTCGCCGGGGCCGACCGGCGGTTGCGGCAAGGTCGCGGCGTGCAAGGCGTCCAGGGAGGGGGCGGAAAGTTCGATGGCTCGCATGATGGGGCTCCTTCGGTTGAATGAGGGAAGGTTACTCATGCATTCGCAGCATATAAACTAGCGCCATCACATAACACTCATGCACCCTATGCAGCAATGGCCTGACGGAAGCCATATCGCCGAAATGGCAGCGTTTGCCGCGGTAGCGGAACAAGGTTCGTTCACGCAGGCTGCCGCCGTACTCGGCCGCGACGCAACGGTGCTGTCGCGCCGAGTGCAGTCGCTCGAACGGCGGCTGGGCGTGCGGCTATTGACGCGCACCACCCGTCACGTGGCATTGACCGAGGCCGGGGCCGCGTTTCTCACGCGAGCGCAAGCGATCTGCGCCACGCTGCACGACGCGGAAGAAGAAGCCACGACGTATGGCCGCGGGGACCCACGCGGCACGCTTAGGTTGGCGCTGCCCGCCACATTCGGGCGGATGTGGATCGCACCGTACCTGCCCGAGTTCCTGGCGGCTTATCCGCGGGTGAGCATCGACGTCTCGTATTCGAACCGATTCGTCGATCTCGTGGTGGAGGGGTTCGATGTGGCCGTTCGCCTGGGCGAGCTTGCCGACTCACGCCTAGTGGCTCGGCGGATCGCGCCGCGTCGCAGGCTGTTGTGCGCCGCACCGGCATTTCTCGAGCGCCACGGCGAACCGGCGCGGCCGGAAGACCTCGCGCACGCGCCTTGCCTGGCCTTTACCGGATTGGCGTCTCACCCCAACTGGACGCTCATCAATAGCAAAGGGGAACACGTAACGATTCGCGCGCAGGGGCCGCTTGTATCGGACGACGCCGAAGCGCTCGTTCATGCCGCCGCGCAGGGATTGGGCATCATGCTGAGCACGGATTGGTTGGTGGGAAGAGAGCTTGCGGCCGGGAGCCTCGTGCCCATCCTCACCGAATGGCTGCCCCGGGACGAAGGTGCGATCTACGCCGTCGTGCCTTCGAACCGGCTTCTCCCGGCGAAAACGCGCGCATTCATCGATTGGATCGCCGGCCGCTTTTCACCGAGGGTGCCGTGGCGTCCAGCTTAACCGCGCCCAGGTGCCGGAGGGCCGAGCCGCGTCGAGGCAGCATCGACACAACCGGCGGCACGACGCTCCGTCGATCAATCCGCCCATGGATCGATGACCGTAATCCCGCAGTCGACGAAATCCTTGACGTTTCGTGTCGCCAGCGTCGCACCCGCGGACCGGGCGACGGCCGCGATCATGGCGTCGAACTGACTGATCTGCTTCCCAGCGCCCTTGCGCGACACGGCAATCGTTGCATAGAGATCCGCGGCGTCGCTATCGAAGCTCAAGAGCCGGCCAGCAAAATCTTCGTCGAAAATGGCCTGGATCGCCGCCGCGAGCCCTTGCTTACGCGAGCCATCGGCCAACAGCCCGAGGCCATAGAGAATCTCCGCCCGAGTGATGGTGGTGGTAAAGAGCGCCGCGCGCCGCTGAGCGCGAAACCACTCGATCACCCGAGGATTCGGCGCGGATCTCAAGGTCTCGGATAGGACGTTCGTATCCAGGATGATCATGCGCCCAAGTCCACTCGGACCTGAATCGTCTCGCGAGCCGGCAAGTCCAGATCGACTCCACCAAGCGGTGAAATGCGACTGCGGATGGACTCGATCAGGCTTAGCCCCCCCACCTCTCCTTCTGTCGAGAGCGCAGCCCGGAGAATGTCCCGAGCCTCGTCCTCCATTGAACGCCCGTGATGTGCCGCTTGCACTCTCAAACGGGATTTGAGCTGCTCGTCGATGTTGCGGATCGTCATACTCGCCATGCGGGAGCCCTCCATTAATCATTGATTGCATTTTAATCAATGATTGCAAATCGTGCAACCGATCCGGCCCGTGCCCGGCTTGAGGCCCAACTTGTGGGGCAGGATGCCCGCACGCTGCGGCCTGCGCCCGGACCGGCCGCGCGGGCACTTGAATGCGAGCCGGCAGCACAGCGTTTGCCGCGATGGAGTCGCCCTCGCCCGCCTTTACCTTTACCTTTATCTCTTGTTTCATCGCTGATTAGATCCTTGCCGCTCCGGGCGACGCCCTCATCCGCGTGGGTTCACGGCCACTATCACGGCGGCTGTTTTTCAACGCGTCGGAGAACGAGCCCAAGCCGGCTCGCATTCAATACGAGCCGGGTATGCGGCTTCAATGGGTTCGATACGGCTAGCGCAATCAATGTCCGGTCGATCCGCTGGGCACGCAGTGCGCAGCGCATGAGCCGACAGTCGATTCTCGCGCTCGATAAGCTCAGCCGATAGCCGTCCTAACGGCTAACGGGTATCGGCGAACGGCCATTGGCCATTGGCCATTCGCCAGCCGCGAAGCGATGACGGTCATCTGTGGACGGCGAGTCATACGTCATGGCACGCCGTTGGGGGGGCGGTCGGATCGAGCCGCCGGAGGGTGCTATGCCCCGACTCTTTCGGGGTCCGAGATTTCGTATTTGCGCATCTTTTCCCACAGCACTTTGCGGCTGATGCCGAGGTAGTGTGCGGTGTCTTGCCGCCGCCACCCGTTGGTCGCCAGTGCGTCGAGGACACGCGTGCGATCGGCGGTGTCCCACCGTGCAACGCCATCCTTGCGCTCGGACAGCGCAGCTTGCGTCCGCTGCGCATGGGCGAGCACCGCTTGCAGCCGCTGCGGATCCCATGCCCGCATTTGCCGCACGGTTACACCGATGCGCTCCGCCAGGTTGCGAAGCTCACGCACGTTCCCGGGAAAACGCATTTTCGAGATCGCGTCGACAAGCCAGCACGGCATGTCCGGCAACATGGCGAGCAAGTCTTCGCCAAACAGCGAGCCGATGACCGAGCGAAAGATGCCGATCTTATCGGCCACCCCGCGTTCCTGAAGCGACGGCACGTACACCTCGATGACGGCGAGTCGATAGTAAAGATCGGCTCGGAACGAACCATTCGCCACGAGGCGCGGCAAATCCTTGTTCGTCGCCGCGAGGATGCGAAGATCGACATGGGCCGGCGCGGCGGATCCGAGCGGTGTCACGATACCGTCCTCGAGCACTCGCAGGAGTTTGACTTGCTGGTGCAATGGGAGATCGCCGATTTCGTCCAGAAAAAGCGTGCCTTCGTGAGCCTGCTCGAAATAGCCTCGATGCGCGCTGGCCGCACCGGTAAAGGCGCCCTTCGCATGACCGAAAAAATGCGACTCGAACAGGCCGTCCGGTATCGCCCCGCAATTGACTGCGACGAACGCGCCACGGCCGCGGCGCGAATGCTTCGTATGAAGCAGCTTGGCCACACGCTCCTTACCAACACCGGTCTCGCCTCGGATCAGCACATGAGTGTCGCAGTCCGCGAAGATGTCGACTTCGTGCAGCAGCGAACGCATGCATTCGGAGTGCGCAACGAAGGGGCTCGCCTCGCGCAGCGCAGGCGCTATCGGCCTGCTTGCCGCCACTTTAGTCACCATCTCGCGCAACTCGGCAGCCGTGAACTCGAGCGGCAGCACATGTAAAGCAGCATGCGCCGTGAGTTCAGGCGGTAGCGCCGATTCCCCCACCCAGACGACGGGCATCGCGCTCGCGCGCTGGCATTCCGCAAGCATCGCGGCTCCGCCGCCGACGGCCCGCGTGCTGATGAGCGCCACCGATTTGCGGGAAGCCACGAGTGCCGGGACAGTCATCCAATCGCCGATCGGGATGACATTGACGTCCACCCGGTTGAAGCATCGACTTACCCGTCCGACCAGATCGACACCGCCTTCCAGAACGTAGATATCCAGCGCGCCAGCTTTTTCGATATCTTTCATCGTGTCATCGCCAGTTGTGCGGGCGCGCCGGATCGGCACTGAACGCTGCACGGTCGGCCTACTGAGCCCGATCCCATTCGCCCGATGAAGAAAGCGTGATTGAACGATCGCTACCGATCCGACGTCGGATCCGACTTGGGATCCGCGCCCGCGTCCGCGCCGCCTAGGGTGTGCAACGCATGAAAATGGGCCGTTCGATATTCGGCGGGGCTCATGCTGAAGCGCTTCAAGAAGTGCTTGCGCAGATGATCTCCGTTGAATAGGCCGCAGTGACGCGCGATCTTATCGACCGGCAGCGCCGTCGTCACCAGCAGTTGCCGCGCGCTTTCGAGCCTAATCTGCGAAAGGTATTCATGCGGCGTATGGCCCATCTCCGCCCGAAAGCGCCGGAGGAAATTGCGCTCGCTCATCAAAGCTCGCTCGGCCATATCCGAAATGGAGATGCGGGTACCGTAATTTTCGTTGAGCCATGCGACCGTCGCCCTGATCCGCTCACTGGGAGTGGTCTTCTCGAGCACACAGCTCGCCTGGGACGGATCGCCCGCACGCGCGGCTTCGGCGGCGCCGTTAGCGATTGTCTCGTCTTGCGCGCTTTCGCTTGCATGGTGTTCTGGCGCCACGCTTGCAGAGGACACCTGCGCCGCGGCCTGCGGTTCGCTCGCGCGAGCGGCGCCGACCTCGGGAGACAAGACGATCATCTTGCCGCTGGCCCCTGCGCGCGCCAGCCACTCGACAATCTCGGGGCTGGGCTCCGAGGCCCCGTGGCCGGATTTGGGTACGACGAAATAGTGAAACCTCAGGGGATCCACGTCGCGGATCGCTTCGCACCACACGGGAAGACACGCGTTTTCACGAAGCACGAACCCGCTGCGCGCTGCGATGATGGTGATGCTGAACTTGCCGACGTGAGTGTCAGGCCCGCGCTGCGTGCCGAAATGCTCGCACGTTCGCGCCAACACTTGCACGACATCGCTCGACGAGTAATCGTCGCCGATCACCACGCCGATACGGCAACCGCTTTGGCTCTCGCGCGCGGCCGCCTGGCGGGCCGCATCCAAAGTTTCGTCCGCTAGGAACCGGCGTTGGGGAGCCGTGGACTGAGCGTCACTTTTCCAGAGATACATGGCTCCTCCGTCCGGCACGTGAAATTACGCTGCCCCAAGGCATCGAACTAGCGTCTACCATTTTCCTCACCAGAAGATTTGCCGGAACATCAAACCTCGTCCACCGAAACACGCGTTAAATCGCCACCGCCGCACATTCGTCGTCACTGATCAATCGAGCCTTGAGCTCGTCGATACGCGCCCGGTAGCGGGCCATGTCGTCGGGCGACAACGATCCGCTCACCCAACGCAGATAGCACTCGAGTTCATGAATGCGCTGTCCCGCGGAACCCGTTTCACGATCGATGAACAAATTGTCGTGAACCGCGATCGACCGGATTGCGAAGAATGGAACATCGGCCCGCAACGGGCGGATTCGATCCGAATGAACGCCTCTGGCGTCGCTCGTCGGGTGGAACTCGCCGACCATCAATCCGGACACCATATAGATCGGCCTCAGGACCGAATGCGCGCAATCGATAAACTTGTAGTATTCGCCGGCAGGCAGGTTGATGGGAAAAACGCAAAGCGATAAGAGATCGCGACGCGCCGCGAATTGTTCTGCGATTTTTCCGAAGAGCGCGGGCACGCTCATCATGGCTTCGAGGAATAGGTCGAAGCCGATCTGACGGCAGTCGATCGCGCAGAAGTACAACAGCTTTGCTTCATGCACCGGCTTGGCGAACGGGCATACAGCGCCTTTACGCCCGAGATCGGGGTGAGGCTTCATCACGAAACGCTCGATCCATCCGAGGCCGGATTGAAATACGCCGCGAACGTCCGTGTCCTTGACGGCAGCGACGTTCGTCGACAAGCATAGCGATCGCTCCATTCCAAGCAGGGTTTCGGCGATCGCAAGTCGAATCGGGTCGAAATGTGTTCTGACCATCATATCGTCGAGTACCAAACCAGATCGTGTTCCGCGTGGGTCGCCGCGCTGGCGCAAAAATCGCGCCTTTCCCGCGACGGGTTGAATACGCGGCAAATAATCCCGGTTTGCGCAGTGCGGCGCAACATCGGCTCGAAAATTGGCGCATAACCCCTAGCGCCTCTCGGCGGCAGCCGGTGACGGTAGGTCATCGCAGCCGGCTGTCAGAGGCGCGGACGATGCATGTTCCGGGCGTACCGTCGTTGATGCCGTCGCCACCGCAATGCGGCACTCAGATCGGCGTCGACCATGGGGGTTAACACCCATGATTTCGCAGCAGCGCAGAAAGCTAGCGGAAGGAATCCGATTTTTATAATCGCTTCACCATGGCGCGAGCCAGCAACCAGCACTAGGTGATGGAGACAGCGATGAGAGAGACTGAAATGGATCGGTGGCCATTTGTCGTCCTCATGTGCGTCTGTCTGGGTGGCTTGTTCTTGAAGGCATATCCGTTCGGCCAACATACTTCCCCGTTTGACGATGCGCTCGCTGGTACCGGTAGCGACTTGCTGATCTTTCTTGGGGGCGTTGGCGGCGCGGGGCTCTTATGTATGAGGCTGTTCGGTCCCGCCAGGGTCGAGAGCAGAATTTTCTGGGTGTTCCTGGCAGGAATCGTCGCCGCGGCGATTCTGTTTTGCCGCGGAACCTGAGCGAAGATACGGACAATGGCGCGCATCATTGATCGACGCTGGAGCGGGCGATGACCGAAGGCAGAATGTCGCTGCGTGCGGTGATCGACAAATGGATCGGCCGTACGGCGACGAATCCCATCCGGGTCATCCGACAGCGCGACGCACGATCGGGGCGCTACGTGCTCGTTTCGCTCTCGCAGTCGCCCACGGCCCAAGTGATCTTCTTTTTTCGCCACGATAACGGTAGTTGGAATGTTTTCCCTCCAGAAATTCAACGCCCAGCGATGACGCATCTTCAATACGGGCAGCATTAGGCGCGGCAATTTCTCCGCAGGCTTGGCATCCTCAGGCGATGTGCTGCATGAGCACTGAGGCCACCAGCAAACTCCCTCGATCAAATCCCCGGCCGGCGCATAGCGGCATGCTTCGCTGTCATGCGACACCGGCCTTCAAACTCTAGGAGACACGTCGTGCAAACCACGTCCCCGCCCTCACCGCCCGCTCCCCCGCAGGCGCAGCCGCTCGGCATCAAGTCGCACTTCTGGCCCGAGGGCTGGTGGAAGCTGATGGAATATCGGATCGGCATCATTCCGTTGCCCGTCTACGTGCTGCTGCTCGCATTGATTGCCGGCTTCGCAATCACCGGAAAAATACCCGGCGAGATCTCGATGGCGATTGCAGTGTTGGCCTTCTTCGGCTTCACTTGCGCGGAACTCGGCAAGCGTTTGCCGATCGTGCGCAACATCGGCGCAGCCGCGATTTTCGCGACCTTCATTCCGTCCGCGCTGAGTTATTACCATCTATTGCCCAAGCCGATCCTCACGCTCACGATAGATTTCACGAAGTCGACCAATTTCCTATATCTATTCATCGCATCGATCATCGTCGGCAGCATTCTGAGCATGGACCGGCGCGTGCTGATCCAAGGCTTCATCAAGATCTTCGTTCCGCTCGCGCTCGGCTCGGTCGCGGCCGGCATCGTCGGCACGCTGGTCGGTGCAGGGCTCGGGCTCGGTGCGCACCATACGTTCTTTTATATCGTGGCGCCGATCATGGCGGGCGGTGTCGGCGAAGGTGCGATCCCGTTGTCCGTCGGCTACTCGGAGATCCTGCATTTACCGCAAGGCGACTTGTTCGCGCAGGTGCTGCCGCCGGTGATGCTCGGCAGTCTCACTGCGATTGTCTTCTCGGGCTTGCTCGACCGAGTGGGAAAGCGTTTTCCTCATCTGACCGGCGAAGGACGCCTGCAAGTGGGCGAGCAAGACGAAATGAACCCGGCGCAAGAGGAAATACGCGGACACGTGGACGTCTCCCACATCGCCGCGGCGGGCATTACCGCGATCACGCTGTATCTGCTCGGGTTGATGTGCCGTAACCTTTTCGGGATTCCCGCACCGGTCGCCATGCTGTTCCTCGCGGTATTGGTCAAGCTCGCCCGTGCCGTGTCTCCGCCGCTGCAGGAAGGCGCCTTCGTGGTCTACAAGTTCTTCTCGACGGCAGTCACCTACCCGTTACTGTTCGCGATCGGCGTGGCCATGACGCCGTGGGATAAACTCATGGCCGCTTTCACCTTTGCCAACATCGTGACCATCGTGGCCACGGTGGCGACGCTGATGGGAACGGGCTTTCTCGTGGGTCGACGATTGAACATGTACCCTATCGATACGGCGATCGTGAATGCGTGTCACAGCGGCCAGGGCGGCACGGGCGACGTCGCCATCCTCACGGCGGCCAACCGTATGCAACTCATGCCGTTCGCGCAGATTGCCACGCGAATCGGCGGTGCCATTATCGTCACGCTCACGTTGATTGTGCTTGCGCGCATCGGCTGAGGTGCTCCTACCTCACTGTTATCCCCATCCTGGAGCCGCCCTCGCATTGGCTCTCCACTGACTGACTCCCTGCATTTGAAACGCCGCGAGAATCGTAAGATCCGCGGCGTTTCCGCTTGAGGCGGACAGGCGCGGTAGGATTATGGCTTTTCGAGCCACCTTGGCGGTCTGCCCACGGGTACCGTCACCTAGCACCGATGCCTCTCGATTACCCCACCCTGGATGCGCTGCGCATGCGCCATCCTGCTTGGCGCCTGTTACGCTCCGATCACGCGCCGCTCGCTGTCAGCTTTCTGCACCGCGTGTTCGTCGCGCCGAACGTGCGCGTGCTGGCGGCGCCGCTTCTCGCCGAAGCACTTGAAGACGAGCTATATGCGTTGCGCGAACAGCTCGGCGACAGCGCGTTCCCGAAGCCCGCGCTCGAGTATCTGAACGACTGGGCCAGCCCGGAAAAAGGATGGCTGCGCAAGTTCTATCGCCCGGGTTCCGATGAACCGCAGTTCGACCTGACGCCCGCCGCGGAAAAAGCAATCGCTTGGCTCGCCACACTGACGGAACGCAGTTTCGTCGGGACGGAATCGCGCCTCTTGACACTTTTCGAACTGCTGCGGCAGATGGGCGAAGGCAGCGAGGCAGACCCGGAAAAGCGCCTTGCCGAACTACACGCGCGGCGTCGCCAGATCGACGAAGAAATCGCTCGAGTTCAAGCCGGTGACGTTCAACTACTCGACGATGCCGGGCTCAAGGACCGTTTTCAGCAATTCATGCAGATGGCGCGTGACCTGCTCACAGACTTCCGTGAAGTCGAGCAAAACTTTCGGCTGCTAGATCGGCATGTCCGCGAGCGAATCGCGCTCTGGGAAGGATCGAAGGGCGCGCTCATCGAGGAAATCATGGGCGAGCGAGATGCGATCGCCGATTCGGACCAAGGCAGCAGCTTCCGGGCGTTTTGGGACTTCTTGATGTCGAGCCGCCGGCAAGAGGAACTTTCCGAACGGCTCGACCGTGTACTCGCACTGCC
Organism: uncultured beta proteobacterium; assembly: GCA_963838695.1. Taxonomy (GTDB): domain Bacteria; phylum Pseudomonadota; class Gammaproteobacteria; order Burkholderiales; family Burkholderiaceae; genus Trinickia. The sequence goes on from CAWIRZ010000031.1 coordinate 174,658, forward strand.
GGCGATTCGGGAAATGAGGCCCGACGCGCGCATGCGGCGCGTCCACTATGATTGGCTCGAAGCGGGTGAGCATACGCAACGCACGGTCGCCCAGCTCTCGCAGCAGCTTCGACGTTTTCTCGACGATCAAGCGTGGCTCGAAAACCGCCGAATCATGGATATTCTGCGTGGCATCGAAACGAAAGCGCTCGCGCTGCGCGAATCCCCTCCGCCCGGAACCGTCATGGAGATCGAGACGGCATCGGCCGACGTCGAGCTGCCGATGGAGCGCCCGCTGTACGCGCCGGCGCTGCGCCCAGTGATCGCCAACGTCGCAATCCAAACCGGCGACGCAGACCTCGATGCCACGGCGCTATACGATCAAATCGTCGTGGATCGCGCCCGCCTTGCAGCCCACATCCGCAGATGCCTCCAAGATCGGCTGCAGGTGACGCTTGCCGAACTGACTGCTTCGCAACCGCTCGCGCATGGCCTCGCCGAACTCGTCGCTTATTTGCAGTTGAGCACCGAAGCGGGATCGTTTCGCGCAACGGTCGATGAGACTCTCTCAGATACGATCGAGTGGCAGGCGAACGACGCCAACGGAGTAACAATCATCAAACGCGCGACGATGCCGCGCGTGATCTTTACAAGGTAGGAGATGACGGAAGAACAGCAAGCCTCGTCGCTTGGTCGAGGTGATTTACCCACGGTTGCCATCGCGCTGCTCAAGGGCGTGGTGTATCGCGACGGAAACGAGCGCCTCTGGGCCGCATTGCTCGAATTGCAGACCCACGTGCGCGATTACATCGCCGTGCTCGGGCTCGAACTCGTCCTGGACGAAGCGGAAGGCTACGCCTTCGCAAAAAGCCGTGCCGAGTATGAAGCCGGCATCGACGGCGAGCAGGCGAAGCTGCCCCGGCTCGTTGCCCGGCGTCCACTCTCTTTCCCCGTGAGCCTGTTGCTCGCGTTGCTGCGAAAGAAGCTGGCGGAATGGGATGCCGGTGGCGGCGACACGCGGCTCGTCCTTGCACGCGAGGATATCCTCGAACTTGTGCGTGTATTCCTTCCCGCCAGCACCAATGAGGCGCGCCTGGTCGACCAAATCGATACGCACGTGAACAAAATTGTCGAACTCGGCTTCCTACGCCGGATGAAAACGACGAGCGGGCCGCCCACCTTCGAGGTGCGACGCATTCTCAAGGCGTTCGTCGATGCGCAATGGCTGCTCGATTTCGACGCGCGGCTCGCGGGCTATCGGGCACACCTTCAAGATTCGACGATTTCGGACCGACAGGAGAGTCGAGATGAATGAGCCGCGCACGCTCGGCCTCGATTTTGCCGCCGACGACACCCTGACGGGCTTCCGCCTAGAGCGACTCGAAGTGTTCAATTGGGGAACCTTCGACGAACGAGCCTGGGTGCTGCGGGTCGACGGCCGCAACGGCTTGCTGACAGGCGACATCGGCTCCGGCAAATCGACGCTCGTCGACGCCGTCACCACCCTCCTCGTGCCGGCACAGCGCATCGCCTATAACAAGGCGGCGGGTGCGGACAGCAAGGAGCGTACGCTACGCTCGTATGTCCTCGGCTACTACAAATCGGAGCGTAACGAGGTCACGGGGACGGCCAAGCCCGTGAGCCTGCGCGATCACAATAATTATTCGGTGATTTTGGGCGTGTTTCGCAATGCCGGGTACGATGCCACAGTCACACTCGCACAAGTGTTCTGGATGAAGGACGCGCAAGCGCAACCTGCGCGGTTCTTCGTCTGTGCCGAACGCGATCTCTCGATTGCCGCTGACTTCTCGCGTTTCGGAACCGACATCGCACAGCTGCGCAAAAAGCTGCGCGGGTTGGGTGCCGAAATCGAGGACACGTTTCCGAAATACAGCGCCTGGTTCCGGCGGCGCTTCGGAATCGAAAACGAGCAAGCGCTCGAACTGTTTCATCAAACGGTATCGATGAAATCGGTGGGCAACCTCACCGATTTCGTACGCAGCCACATGCTCGAGCCGTTCGACGTCGCACCGCGCGTCGACGCACTGATCGCTCACTTCGACGATCTAAACCGCGCGCACGAGGCGGTACTGAAAGCCAAGCGCCAGGTGGAACTGCTGACGCCGCTCGTCGACGACTGCGACCGCCACAGCGAGCAAGAAGTCGTTCTCGACGGTTGGCGAACGTGTCGCGAGGCATTGAAGCCCTACTTCGCCGGGCTCAAGCTCGGCCTCATCGAGCACCGCCTCGACTTGCTCAACGACGACCATGCGCGCGCGACCTCACGAAAAGCGCGACACGAAGAAGCGCGCGACCAAGCGCGCCGGCGCGTGGACGATTTGCGCCGCGCCGTGGCCGAACAAGGCGGCGATCGCATCGCACAGCTCGATGTCGAAATCCGTGAGCTCGAGCGGGAAAGCGTGCGCCGCAGCGAACGCGCGCAACGTTATGCGGCCATCGTTACGCTGCTCGGCGAGACCGAAGCCATCGATGAAGCCGCATTCGTTTCCCAGCGCCAACGCCTGGCCGAGCGGCGCGGCTCGCTCGTCGACGACGAGGCGCGCGCGCAAAATGCGATTACCGAATGGAGCGTGGCGTTTCGCGAAGGGAAAACGCGGCGGGATGTGCTGGAGGACGAAATCGCGAGCCTTAAGGCGCGACGTAACAACATCCCGAAGGAACAAGTCGCGATGCGGGCGAGCCTGTGTTCGGCACTCGGTCTAGAGGAAGACGCTCTGCCATTCGCTGGCGAACTCATTCAAGTGCGCGAGGATGCCCGAGATTGGGAAGGCGCCGCCGAGCGCGTGCTACGAAACTTCGGCCTGTCGTTGCTCGTACCCGACGAGCACTATGCGAACGTCGCGGCATGGGTCGATCGCACGCATCTCCGGGGACGGCTCGTCTACTTTCGTGTGCGCGCCGAACGCACCGAGCGTGCAGCCGAGGCCGTCGCGCTACACCGCCATTCGCTCGCGCACAAGCTCGCGATCAAGCCCGATTCGCCGTTCTATGGCTGGCTGGAGCGAGAAATCGGCCGCCGTTTCGATTACGCATGCTGCGATACGCAAGAGCAGTTTCGGCGCGAGACACGCGCGATCACAGGTTCGGGACAAACGAAAGCGCCTGGGGAGCGTCACGAAAAGGACGACCGGCACGCGCTCGACGATCGCAGTCGCTACGTGCTCGGTTGGAGCAACACGGCCAAAATCGCCGCCCTCGAAGCGCAACGGCGGGCGCTCGAGCTTCGGCTTGGGGAGGTCGGGCAAAGGCTCGGAGAAGCCCAAAACGAGCACGCCAGGGTGCGAGAACAACTTGAAGCGCTGGCTCGTGCCGGCGAGTTCGTCGACTTTCGAGAAATCGATTGGTCGAACTGCGCCGCCGCGATCGCGCGCCTCGCAGACGAAAGGAAACGGCTTGAATCGGCAAGCGACGCTCTAGCGGAACTCACCGCTCAATTGGATTTCGCGCAAGCGGCCTTGAAAAAAAGCGAAGCCGAGATCTCGGAAACCGACTCGGAATTGGGCGGCATCTTGGCTAAGCGGGAGGCAGCGCAAGCATTGCGCGACGAAACGCTGGTGCTGGCTACAGCAGTGAATGCCGAACTTGCCGACCGAATCGAGGCCCTGCGAGCGGAGATTCTCGGCGAACATCAGCTTTCCGTCGAGTCGTGCGATAACCGCGAGCGGGACGTGCGCGAGGCGCTGACAACCCGCATCGACAACGAAACGAAGTCGCTCGGGCGCCTCGCCGAGAGAATCGTCAAGGCTATGGCAGCCTTCAAGGACGCCTACAAGCTCGAAACGGCCGATTTCGACGCAAGCCTCGATGCGAACTCGGAATACCGCGACATGCTCGCGCGGCTGCATGCGGACGATTTGCCACGCTTCGAAGCGCGTTTCAAAGAGCTACTCAACATCAACACGATCAACGAGATCGCCAACTTCCACGCCCAGCTCGCGCGCGAACGGGAGACGATCAGGGAACGCATCGAACGCATCAATGAATCGTTGCGGCAAATCGACTACAACGCGGGCCGCTACATCGTTCTCGAAAGTCAGCCCAGCCCTGACGCTGACATCCGCGAGTTTCAAAGCGACCTGCGTGCTTGCACCGAGGGCGAACTCACCGGCTCGGACGATAGCCAATACTCGGAAGCGAAGTTCTTGCAGGTCAAAAGCATCATCGACCGCTTTCGCGGCCGCGAAGGGTTGACCGAGCAGGACCGGCGCTGGCGAGCCAAAGTCACTGACGTGCGCAACTGGTTCTCATTCGCCGCCAGCGAGCGTTGGCGCGAGGACGAGAGCGAATACGAGCACTACTCGGACTCTGGCGGTAAATCGGGTGGTCAGAAGGAAAAGCTCGCCTATACGATTCTTGCAGCGAGCCTCGCCTACCAATTCGGCCTCGAATGGGGCGCCGTGCGTTCTCGATCGTTTCGCTTTGTCGTTATCGACGAAGCGTTCGGCCGAGGCTCCGACGAATCGGCGCAGTACGGTCTCACGTTGTTTCAAAAACTTAACCTGCAACTGCTCATCGTCACGCCGCTGCAGAAGATTCACATCATCGAGCCGTTCGTCTCAAGCGTGGGATTCGTACAGAACGAAGGCGGACGCACCTCGAAACTGCGGAACCTATCGATCGAGGAATACCGCGCGCGCAAGGCGGAGTTCGCGCAATGATTCCGGCGACGAATTGGACGACAGGCTCCGACCTGCGCGTCCGCCTCCAGCGATTATGGGAACGAGGCGATTGGCTGCGAAGCCTCGTAGACGGCACCGAGGGGCTATTCCCGCTACGTCTGGCGATAAAAGGCCCGAGTTCGTCGGAATTGGCCGAACGCTTCGACGCGGTGCGCGCATGGATCGCGGAGATTGCCGCGACACCGCGCGTACGCATCGAATGGCGAGAAATCAATCATCGAATTCTCGGCCTACAGCGTTTGCCGCAAGCGGCCTGGATCGACAGTCTGGACGATGCGCTCGCTGTCTCCGGCAAGAAGCGCGACGCCGCACAGTTCGAGCGGCTGCTCGAAATCACACGCTCGCGCCAGCCGAAGCTCGCCACGTGGCTTGCGCAGCGTCCGTTGCAAGCGCTGGAATTAGCCGGCGACTGGGAACGACTGCTGGCGGTGGTCGATTGGGTTCAGGCGCATCCTCGGCCGGGCGTCTATCTGCGTCAGGCAGAAATCGCCAACGTCGACACGAAATTCATCGAGGCACGGCGCGGCGTCCTGGCCCAATGGCTCGATCTTGTGCTGCCGTCCGAGGCAATCGACGGTAGCCGAACAGGCACCGCCCAATTCGCTGCTCGCTACGGGTTCCTCGAGAAGCCGCCTCGGATTCGATTTCGCGTGCTCGACGAAAGGCTCGCCGTTCTGCCTGGCACGGGCCGGCCCGACATTGGACTTGACGCTGATAGCTTCGCCCGCCTCGCACTGCCGTGCCGCCACGTGTTCATTACCGAGAACGAGATCAATTTTCTGGCGTTTCCCGACGTTCCGCAATCGATTGTGCTCTTCGGCGCGGGCTACGGTTGGGACGCTCTTGAACCGGCACGATGGCTCACGGACTGTGCGCTCCACTACTGGGGAGACATCGACACGCACGGCTTCGCCATTCTCGATCAATTGCGTTGCCGGTTCCGGCACGTCGGCTCTTTCTTGATGGATCGGGCAACCCTGATGGCGCACGAAGCGTTTTGGGGGCATGAAGGCGATCCGGTCATACGCGATTTGCCGCGACTCACGGCGCAAGAGCGCGAACTCTTCGACGACCTGCGTGACAACCGGATTCGCAAAGGATTGCGGCTCGAACAAGAACGCGTCGGATTTGGATGGGTCAAAGCTGCGCTGGAGCTAGCACGACAACAACGGTGACTTCCTATTCCCGACTCATCAAGCGGAGACAATCACGGGTGGCAGAATGAAAGGCGTCGTACGGGGAGCCGCGCCGCATGGTGTTCGAGGACAGTGTGTTGCCCATCATTGAGGCGCGGCAGGCCCGAGTGGTGGAGGACGCCGTGGCGGACATCGTCGAAGGTATTCGCTTTCTGCCGACGCCGGGTCACAGCATCGGGCACATGGCGATCGAGATTCATTCGCAAGGACGCACGGCGCTGTTCGCCGGTGACGTCATGCATAGCCCGCTGCAGGTCTATCGTCCTCAGTGGAATTCGACGTTCTGCTTGGACCAGCCGCTGGCCCGAGCCTCACGACAATGGCTGCTCGATCATGCAGCGAAAACAGGTGCAATCGTCTTTCCGGCGCATTTTCCTGAGACGTCGGCTGGTACGGTGCAGGCGGGGCCGCACGGGTTCGAGTGGCGCTATCTGCTTGGCGTAAATTCGGGAAAGGATTGAGGGAGTAGGCGACAAATTCCGATCCGATCGGAGCTGTCGCGCAAGGCGGTGTCCGAGGGTGATACGCGAGCGCGATACCGTCACAACCAATAGGCAACCGCGGCTCGCGCGCGGCAATAGCCCCACTCCAAGGATGCAGGTAAATAAAGACGTCGATGCCAGCCAAAGGGTATACAGTGGGCAGACCGGTCGTCAATGAGCGACCTCCAGCTTAGGAGCCCCATCATGCGATCGCAATTCAAGCCCGCTTCTGCTCCAATTGGCAGGGAGAGCGCGTACGCCGCGGAATGCAGGACGCGTGCTCATATGCTCGACGCAGCGGATGCTCTGAGAGCAGAGAAAAGACGCGCCAGTTACGCCACGATCGATTCCAACGCCACTAAGTGGCGCTACTCGGCCGGTTACGAGAAGGACTGATCGCGGTGCTTAAATTTCCCAACCCCAGCCGTAGCTACGATGCCTCCCGACATTGCGTGTGTTTCTGGGGGTACGACGATTCGCGCGAAATCACCTTCATGATCGACGACGCAATGCTCAGGAATCTGCAACCTGGCGTTGGGTCCGACGAGGGTTCGCTACTTAGTGCCTTTGACGAGTTTCGTGAAAAGGTTCTCGAAATCGCAAACAGGCAGTATGTCGGCGGCCCGCAGACTCGGTATTCGATTTCATGATCTACAGCCCTGTCGCGAGAATGTTTCCTGATCTGTGAACACCGGTTTTGTGCGGGAAGCGCGTAACGGAATGATCCGTTCGAGATGCGCCAGGTCTCCTTCGAATTGGCAGCGCGACCTCAGGATCCTTGCAAAGGTGTTTCGGTGTCGCGGATCAGCTCCGTATGGGCCGCGCTCTCCGCGCGCGACCCATACACAGCGTGTAAGGCGTGCCGAACATCTCACACGAGCCATTGATGGCTTTACGCGCACGGCTTTACATCGAAATCAATGTCGCATAAAGCCGCCTCCAGCACCCAGCAATTTCCTTGCGTGCCTGATCCACTGCTTCGGCCCTCTGTATTGAGTTCCGTCGACCACCCGCTTTTCATCTTCGGGGGCCACCGGCATACCATCATCCGTCGCCTTCGCCGCGGCTTCTCTCTGCTTCCTGCTTTCTGCCAGTTCTTCGGCATTTACCTGGTCATCGATCATGATGCACTCCTGCTATGGAAAAAGCTGGTTTGCCATCAGGTGGTCGGCGTCGCCCCGATAGCGGGACGACGCGACACATCGTAAGGTCTGGTTTTGAATGCTGGCGCGGTGGTCGAGACCGATGTAAGCCGCATCTACTCGCTGCAGCAGACTCTCGAGCAGACCGAATTAATGCTCACAGCTTTCGCGATACTGACCGTCATGAACCGATACCTGTCGGATGCGAAAAAGGGCGATCAGGCACATCTGGATCTTCACCATGCGCTCATGGCCGTCGAAAAGCAAACTAAATCGTGGCGGTGTGAAAGAAGAGCCTGCGTCGTGCCGGCATCGCCGAGACGACCTGCTCATGCAGGTCCAGAAAACCCGATGATCAATGACGGACAATCGGCTAGCATGCCTCGAAGCGCTGCCATTTGAAAGATTCGCTCAACACGTGCACTACCAGGCCATCAACCGGCATTGAGTCAACTGAGCCGCACCACGCGGCAGGATACGCCTGCTGCAACTTTCCAACGGCATACAAGGCCGCCCAGACCTCGTGGGTCATCTGTGCTTTTCGCCGCAGCACTTCGCCGGCGTACAGGCGTTTAACATCGCATCCATACCGCACGAGTCCGCCGCTCGCCACGTAAGTTTCACGCATCGTCAGACGGCGCACCGATTGCCCAGTCTCATGGCACTCGTCGCCGGCGGTTTGCTCCCAATGCTGATTACGCGAAAACCACAGCACAGGCGTCCCGGTGGCCTCGGCCCCGATGCCGCCGGGGATGAGCATCCCGCTTGCGCAGATCTGCCGGAACTTTTGTCCCGTGGTGTAGTGCCATGCCAACATCGTTTGCTCCGGTCGGATTTGCCTGTCATTACCACTATTCGTCTCCTGTTTTCCTTTCGAAGAACGATGCGTGCTTCGTCACGCGGCCTGCGCGCCCGACTTCACGTCTCCCCTCACGCGGCGACAAAGCGAAATCAGGAGCTTGTGCGAGCCGGCATCGAGCGGCACGCGCACTTGTCCATCACCACATTCGAGACTCTCGCCGTCGAGCACCGCGCGCGTCACATCGCACTCGTCAGCGGATTCGACGTGAATCTCATACCGCGTCGAATGCGTCGTCACCGTTGCTTCAAACCCCGGCCACGTGTCTGGAATACAAGGATCGATCACAAGAAAACCGCCCTCGCGACAGATCCCGAGAATGCCCTCGACACCCGCCCGGTACATCCATCCAGCGGACCCCGTGTACCAGGTCCAGCCACCGCGCCCGGTGTGCGGCGGCACCGAATACACATCAGCGGCGAGGACATAGGGCTCGACCTTGTAGCGGTCGACTTCTGTCGGCGTACGCGCATGATTGACGGGGTTAAGCAGTGAAAATAGCGCGGCGGCCTTGCTGCCCTCGCGCATTTTGGTGAACGCGAGGATCGCCCACATCGCCGCGTGGCTGTACTGCCCGCCGTTTTCACGCAGCCCCGGCGGATAGCCCTTGATATAGCCTGGATCGTGCGACGTTTTGTCGAATGGCGGCGTCAACAGCAAAGCGAGCCCGTCGTCCGGACGGATCAGGTGCTTTTCCAGCGAGGCCATCGCCAGCGCCGCGCGGGCGGGATCTGCCGCGCCCGACAGCACCGCCCACGACTGCGCGATCGAATCGATCTGGCACTCGTCACTGTCTTTTGAGCCAAGCCACGTGCCGTCGTCGAACGTCGCCCGGCGATACCATTCGCCGTCCCATGCTTCACGCTCCAGCGCCTCGCGCACCGAGGCCGCATGCGCACGCCAGCGCGCAGCGTGAGGCGCATCGCGCGATTCAGCCAGCGGGGCAAACAATTCGATCGTCCGCAATAAGAGCCAGCCAAGCCAAACGCTTTCTCCCTTGCCGTGCGCACCGACGCGGTTCATGCCGTCGTTCCAGTCACCCGTGCCGATCAGGGGCAAACCGTGCTCGCCGGTCAGTTCCATACATTGATCCAGGCCCCGCGCACAATGCTCGAACAGCGACGCTGATTCATCCGCGACCATCGGCTGAAAGAACGCATCGTGCTCGCCGGGTCGCAGCGGCGGTCCATCGAGAAACGGCACGATCTCGTCGAGAATCGCGACGTCGCCCACGCAGCCGATGTACGTCGCCGTCGCGAACGCGAGCCACACGCGGTCATCGGAAATCCGCGTGCGCACGCCTTGCCCGGACTGGGGCAACCACCAGTGCTGGAAATCGCCTTCGATGAACTGTCGCGCCGCGGTGCGCAGCAAATGTCGCCGTGTCTCGTCCGGCTGCGCCAGCATCAACGCCATGCCGTCCTGCAACTGATCACGGAAGCCATACGCGCCGCTTGCCTGATAGAACGCCGAGCGTGCCCAGACGCGACATGCGAGCGTCTGATACAGCAGCCAGCCGTTTAGCATCAGATCCATCGCGCGGTCGGGAGTCTTCACCTGGACGGTGCCGAGCACGTTCTCCCACTGGGTCGTGACCTCGGCGAGGACGGCGTCGAGGTCGGCCTTACGATAACGCTCGATCAATGCGCGTACGTCGTCGACGCACGCGCATTGCCCCACGAACGACACGACTTCGACGGTCTCGCCCACGCCCAGTTCAATCACGCGCTGCAACGCCGCGCATGGATCGAGGCCAGCGCCGGTCGCGCCAGACAGCAGCGCGTTGCCGGTCAGCGCGGCCGGTGCCCCGGTTCGCCCGTTGCGGCCGAGAAATTCGGTACGGTCGGCCGTCCACGAGGTCTGCCGGCCGCCCAGGTCGGCGAACGCGACTCGCCCCGCGAACCCCATGCTCCACGGATTACGCGCCAGCATCGCGCGGGTAGCGGAGTCGATTTCCGTCACGATGAAAGGGCCCGACGCACCGCGCGATGTGCCAAGCACCCATTCCGTCCACGCCGTCACGGACAGACGGCGCGGCACGCCGGACAGATTGCGCACAGTCAGCCTGGAAATCTTCAGCGGATCGGCGAGCGGCACGTATTGCAGCAAGTCGAGCGCGATGCCATTCGTCTCGTGTTCGAAGCGGCTATAGCCATGCCCGTGACGCGCCACATACGTCCCGCCGTCGCGGATTGGCAACGCGGTGGCGCACCATACCTCCCCAGTGGCTTCGTCGCGCACATAGATGGCTTCGCCGGCCGGGTCTTCGACGGGATCGTTCGACCACGGCGTGAGTTGATTCTCGCGGCTGTTTTCGGCCCAGGTGTAGCCGCTGCCTTCCGCCGCGACCTGAAAGCCGAAGCCCGAGTTCGCGATCACGTTGATCCACGGCGCGGGCGTCGTCGCCCCCCCACGAGGACGCTCACGTATTCCCGGCCGTCTTTATCGAAGCCGCCCCGACCGTTGAAGAACTCGAGCCTCGACGCAACCGTCGAAAGGGCGCGAGGCAGATGAGGCGCCGCAGGCCATGGCGACGATATCGGCGGCTTCTGCCGGCGTAGCGCCAATGGCTGTCCCGGCGACTGCGGCAAGCGCGCGAGCTGGTCGGCGATCGAACCGCGACGCGCGATCAACGCGACACGCGCGACCGATTGCAGCAGCGCCCGCGCCTCCACGCTCATCAAATCGGCGCGCAGCGTAAAGACAGCGCCTTGCGCGAGCTCTTCGCCGATACGCGGCCGCAACTGGCTGCTGCGCACGGCTGTTTCGATCGCACCCTGCAACTCCTGGATATATGACGAAGCACGTTCGTTGACGATGACGAGATCGACGCCCAGCCGCTTCATCCGCCAGTACTCATGCGCCCGCAATAATTGCCGAACTTGTGCGATATCCTCGACGTCATCGATACGCAGCAGCACGATGGGCAGGTCGCCGGAAATCGCGTGCGGCCAGAGTCCAGACTGAGGACCTGCTCCTCGAACGATCGTGTCCGACGGCGCCCGGAAACGGGCATCGGCGTAAATGACGGGCGCGGCGAGGCGTTGAAAATCCGCCGCCTCCTCGGCTTCGACATCGAGATGACGCAACTGCACCTGAGCCTGCGTCCAGGCTAGCGTTTTGGCGCGGTCGAACGCGTTGCGGTCATGGTGTTTGTCGACCAGATCGAGCAACAGCGCTCGCGACTCGGCCACTACTGTCCAGAACGTCACGCGCGCGACCTTGCCCGACGGCACCAGGACGCGATATCTGAGTGCAAAGACCGGATCGAGTACGGTCCCCGCGGTGTTGGTCAAGGGCTGGTCGTCGAAGATCGCGGCTGCCGTGCTGGCGTTACGCCCGCGCCCCAGAAAGCGTGCGCGATCCGATTCGTATTGCGGCTCGGCGACGATCTCGCCGTCGACAACCGCGAAATGCGCCGCCCACATCTGTTTTCCGTCGTGCGAACGCGGACGGCGCGTGGCCACCAGCGCGCCGAACTCCGCAAGATGCTCGGTCTGGACGAACATCCGCGAGAAGGCCGGATGCGCGTTGTCGGCAGCGGGCGTCGCGAGCACGATTTCCGCATAGGATGTCAGTTCGATCTCGCGCGCGCGGCGTCCACTGTTGGCCAACGAGACGCGGCGCACTTCACCGTCTGCTTCACCAGAAACCAGTACGTCCATCGTCGTTGTCAACGAGCCGTCGCGGCGGATGAATTCAGCATGGTCCTCGCCGAACACCACCTCTTCGTAATCGGCTGCGCTATCAGCCGGCTTTGCGCCTGCCGACCAGACGTGGCCGCTCTGCGTGTCGCGCAGGAAGATGAAAGAACCCCAATCGTCGCGGGTTGCGTCTTCGCGCCAGCGCGTCACGGCGAGATCGAGCCACCGGCTGTAGCCGGCACCGGTCGCAGTCAGCATGACGGAGTAGCGTCCATTCGACAGCAGGTGTGTCACGGGCGCAGCGCCGGTCACGGCCGACGCTGTGAGGCGCCGTACGGTCGGCGGCACCACGGCGGCGACCGTTGCCGACGTTTTCACTTCTTCGGCACGGGGATGCGCGGCGGCGACATTGCGCGGCATACGCTCCTGCAGCAACAGTTCGCTGGCCTGGATCATGGGTTCGCGATGAAAACGTGCCCGCATCTGCGCGTCGAGCAACGTGTTCGCGATCGACACGATCGTCATGCCCTGATGATGGGCCATGAAATTGCGCACGATCGCAACATCCTCGTTCTTCGGTAGCCGCGAGCGGGTGAAATCGAGTGCTTCGTAGAAACCATAGCGACCCAGCGCGCCGAGCGCGGCGAGTCGTGCGTAGTTCTCTCGCGCGGCCTGTGGGTCGACCATCGCGGCTAGCCCCGTTGCATACGGTGCGATCACCCGGTTCTCCGAAAGCCCCCGCTTGAGGCCCAGGCCGGGCACGCCGAAATTCGAATACTGGTAGGTAAATTCGATGTCGCGCGCGTTGTACGCCGATTCCGAAATGCCCCACGGGATGCCGAGCGAACGCCCATACGAGGCTTGCCGTTCCACCACCAGACGACTCGTCTGTTCGAGCAGGCTGCCGACCGGTGCACGCATCACCAGCGAGGGCATCAAATATTCGAACATCGACCCCGACCACGAGATCAGCGCCGAGCCGTCTCCGACCGGCGTTGCAGCGCGACCGAGGCGGAACCAGTGGCGCGTCGTCACGTCGCCTTTCGCGATGGCGAACAGGCTCGCGAGACGCGCTTCAGACGCCAGCAGGTCATAGCAGTTCACGTCTAGGCTGTTGTCGAATTGGGAATAGCCGATCGACAGCAGCTTGCGTTCCGGATCGAGCAGGAACGCGAAGTCCATCTCGAGCGCCATCGCCCGTGACGTATCGGCGAGCGACTTCAGGCGTGCCTGCAGAAGGTCTGGTGCCACCGCGAGTTGTTGCCGGTCGCGGGCATGTTCGACCAGGCTTTTGTTCAACGCGTCGATCCAGAACATCAGGTCGGCAGAACGATCGCCACCGCCGGCGGGCACGAGTTCACGCGCTGCCTTCGCGGCCTTTTCGGTCAGCCGCGTGAGCGATGGCGACAGCGCTTCGAGCGCCTGCGGGCCGTGCAACTGCTTGCTGATCTCTTCGAGGATCGCAACCAGTTGCCTGCCATGTTCACCGCCTGCGGCGGGCAGCGTGTCGATGGCTTCACGCGCGAGTTGCAGGTTATCCATCAATCCGGGCCGCGCGGCCGGCGCGAGCAATTGATGCGGCCACTCTTCGCACGCGTTGGCGAGAACGATCAGATGACCGGCCAGATTGCCGCTATCGACCGACGAAACATACGCCGGTGCCAGCACCCGGAGATCGAGCGTCCCGTACCAGTTATAGAAATGCCCCTTGAAACGCGTGAGCTTGTGCATCGAAGCGAACGCCGCTTCGAGCCGTTCGACGGTTTCCGTGGTCCCCGCCCAGCCAAAATCCCGCGCAGCAACCGCCGACAGCAGATAGAGCCCGAGGTTGGTCGGCGAGGTGCGGTGTGCGACGACCGGCTTCGGATCGTCCTGAAAATTATCGGGCGGCAGCATGTTCTCTGCCGGCGTAACGAAGGTCTCGAAGAAACGCCACGTGCGTCGCGCGATCAGGCGAAGACTGCGTGCGTCCGCGTCCGCCATCGCGAAACGTCGCGCGACGGTCGGCGACCGGCTCGACCACAGCGCGAGCGCCGGCGCGGCGAGCCATAACAGCGCAAACGGCAGCACGAGCGGCCAGTGCGAGGGGGCGAACGCGATCGCGCCAGCCGGCAGCACAAGGCCGAGCGCGACACCGCCTGTCATCTGCCGATAAAAGCCGCGCAAGTCGAGTCGAGGGCTGCCCTTCGACTGGGCGGCGGTAGTCCATTCGAGTAGCCGGCGATGCGTCACGAACAGCCGTATCAGCGTGCGGATGATCGCATCGCCCATGCGCCACGCCTGGTCAGCGAGGAACGCGGTCGACAGAACCGTTTGCAAGGTTGCGAGCCGCACATCGGCGGCCAGCACGTCCAGATGATTGCGCAGATGGATGCCGCTGCGGGGCGGCAGGATCGCGAACAGCGTCGGCAGGAATGCGGGAATCGCGAGCGCGCTTAGCACCAGCAGCAAGCCTGCCATTCCGGCGTGGATCGGCATCAGCCAGCATAGGCCGAGCGCGGCGACCATGAAGGGAGCAAGCAGCGAGCGGCGCAAATTGTCGAGCATCTTGAAGCGGCCGATCGACGGCATCGCGTGTCGGTCCCGGCCACGATAGCCGACGATCCACGGCAGCAATTGCCAGTCGCCACGCGTCCAGCGATGCTGGCGCTTGCCGATCACGTCGTAACGCGACGGCACTTCCTCGACCACCTCGACATCCGACGCGAGTCCGGCACGCGCAAAAATCCCTTCGAACAGATCGTGACTGAGCAGCGCGTTGTCGGGCACGCGTCCACGCAAAGCCGCCTCGAACGCATCGACGTCGTAAATGCCCTTGCCGGTATATGACCCTTCGCCGAACAGGTCCTGATAGACATCGGACACGGCCGCCGCGTACGGGTCCATCCCGCCGGGGCCGGAGAAGACGCGCTGAAGCAGCGACCCTTCCTGGCCGACGGGCAGCGACGGTGTGACACGCGGTTGCAGAATCGCGTATCCGTTGACCACGCGTTGATCGGCGTCGCTAAATGTCGGCCGGTTCAGCGGATGCGCCATCTTGCCGATCAGCCGCAGCGCGGCGTCGCGTGGCACACGCGTATCGGCGTCGAGTGTGATGACGTAGCGCACGTCGGGCGGCACCTGCGGTGCACGGCCGGAGGTCGACACAAAAGTCGTATCCGTCGCACCGCGCAGCAAGCGGTTGAGTTCGTGCAGCTTGCCGCGCTTGCGTTCCCAGCCCATCCATTTGTTTTCGCTCGCATTGAACACGCGGCGGCGGTGTAGCAGCAGGAAACGGCTGCCGCCGGGGCCTGGCTCGTAACGGCGGTTCAGCTCTTCGATCGCGCCGGCGGCCACGGCCAGCAGGTGCGCGTCGCCCGGCAGCACTTCCTGATCCGCATCGAGCCCGTCCGCCAGCAACGCGAAGGACAGGTCGCCACCGGCTCCCGCGAGGTGATGCACCTCGAGGCGTTCGACCTGCTCGCGCAGATCGGCTTCGCTCGTCAGAAGAGTTGGCACGGCAACCAGTGTGCGCAATGACGACGGCACGCCGGCAGTCAGTTCGAGAGCCGGCAATGTGATTGCCCCGAAGCTCCATGTCACCGCGCGATTGACGAGCGCGGTCGCGACTTCGGTGACGGGCAGGAATGCGCATACGGCAAATAGCGCGAGCACCCAGGCTTCGGGATCGCGCGGCGCCAGTGTGCACAGCGCCCACAGCACGAGCGCCAGTAACGTCAAAGCAAGCATCAGGATCGTGCCGACGTAGCCGCCGATGCCGAGGCGGACGTTAAGGCGCGTGATCCGCAGACGCGCAGGCGCACGGAATCCGATCGCCCGCTCCAGGGCTTGCCGGCCCTCGGCGATCAGGTGATAGCCGGGATCGCCGGCGCGTTGCGCGTGTGCGCCATCGCCTGCTTCCAGCGCCGCCACCCGGGCGCATTCCAGCGCTAGCCCGGCGATTTGGAGTTCGGTGAAGGACGAGCCGCGCGCCAGTTGCTCGATCGCGCTGCGATACAGATTGCGCGTCGGAAAATCCATCGTCGCAAAGCCGCTGTCCGCGCGCAACCGGGCGTCGACAAGACTCACGCTCTCGAACAGTTCGGTCCAGTCGATGTCGGAAATCAGCCGCATGCTGGTGATCACATTGCGCACGGTGACGTTCGACGCGCCCTGCCGCTGCTGGGCGTGTTGCACGACTTCATCGACCGAGACGCCCTGAAGCTTGAGCCGCTCTTCCAGCCAGCCAAGTGCCGGCGTGATGCGCGGATCCTGGTCACGCAGCCGTTTTGCGAGCTGTGCGGCGAACAGCTCCGACAACAGGCCCAACGAGCGGGTGGAAATGTCCGCTTCGAGCGCCGAACGGGCGCTCCCCGATTCGAGCAGACGATCGGTGAGCGCATCGGCGTCGGCGCGTGCGCTGCGGCCGGCAGTAATCTGGTCAGTCAGGCGTCGGAGGTTCTCGATCAGCACGATGCGCAACGTGATCGCCACGGCCCATAATTCGCCGATTGTTAGCGGCTGAACCCGTTGGTACGCGCTGATGAAACGCCGCAGGATCTGCGGGTCGAAGTGACTGTCGGTATGCGCAACGAACGCCCACGCGAGACCGAACACGCGTGGATACCCAGCGAACGGGCCTGCGGCAAGCTTCGGCAACTGACGGTAGTAGCCGGGCGGCAAGTCGTCGCGAATCTCGCGGATCTGCTCCTCGACGACGTGATAGTTATCGAGCAGCCACTCCGCGGCGGGCACCACGCCCCGGCCGCGCTCCAGTTCTTCGGCGGTCGCGCGGTAGGCCGCGAGCAGGACTGCGGCATTATCGTTCAGTCTCGTGTGCAGCGATAAAACGGCAGGCGGAGTCTTCGTGACCGGTTGCGCCGCAGCGAGGCTCTCCGCGTGTTGCTCGAGCCGTTCGACGCCGAACAGCTCTTCGCGCACCGGCGCGGTGTCAGTCCACGGCGGCGACGGCGAACGATGTCTCGCGACATGTCGGAGAATCGTTTTCACAGGCGCACTTCCTGCGGCGCCGATGAGTTCGGCCGGGTGGACCGGTCGCGGTGGCGCGTCAGGTTAGCGGCGCGCGCAGCGTTTGCCATCGTAATAGCGACCGACGGCTCATCGAGTTGGGACATGATCGGCACCTTCCTTCGGCGAGGCCACCCCCCACCTTCGCATGCATGCACGCCTGCGGGATATGGCTTGATTCACGGTGTGGGCGGACACGCGAGGAACCGTCAGGACGACAAAGCAGGTATGCGGCTTGTGCGGACGCGGTCGGCAATGACCCGCCCCGCGCGCAAAAAAAACGGTAGCTGCCGTCGAGGCCACACTAGATCGGGCAGATGAGCTTCCATCAGGCCTGCGGCAATCAGTCAGGGACACGAGCACGTGTGCACAGGCCCTGTCGACGCAGCTTCCGGCTGAACATACGGAAACCATGGAGCAAAAAGGACACGGATCCGTGTCCCAGGCGCCTGCTATTTCTTCTTGGCCGGTGCACTGCCTGCGGCGGTTTTCGGGGCAAGCGCTGGGGACACGCCTACCGCAGGAGACACCACCTTTTTGGGTTGTTTTGGCTTTTTAATTTCGCGATTACCGCGCATCGTGCTCTTCGCCAATATGGTTCTCCAGATTGCCATCGCGAAAGCAACGGCCATGTCGCCCAGTGTGAGCGCATCTGGTGACCCTGTCGCGATTTATATTTTTTCGAGTACCGCGCAGACACGCGCCGAGATGGCGCGGCTCCACGGCGGCGTTTTCCCAACCCACGACCGGATCGGGCTTCGACATATCGCCGAGCTTGCCGGCGTATGGACAAGGCGAGAGGAGCAAGCCGCACAGTTCGCCAGGCAGGAATGCGTGCTCCTGACCCGTATCTGCAATTCGCTACATGACCGACGTAGTGTCTCGTAGCGCGGCTGGTCCAGCCATTCGAACTACCTTGGCCGGATGGCCTTCGCAAGCAACGCCTTCTCAAGAATCGACATCGAACACCTGTGACAGTGCTCTACTACGACGACGCTTTGTCGACGCTAGCGCGACCCGTCAAATGCTCAACCATGCGCTGGGCAGCGGGCTGAAGCATTTCGAAGCTCTTAAAACAAACAATGAAGCGTCGCCGTGCCCAGACATCGGTAAGCGGGATGATCCGAACGCCCAATTGAGGGCCGTATGCTGTCGAGACTTCCACCGGTACGACGCCAATGCCTAATCCTGCAGCCACCACGCGAAAAGCGGCATCGAAACTCGAGACGATCACCCGGAAGGCGATCGTGCGGCCCGCCTGTGCTGCCACACGCTGGAGCATCGTCTGCACTGCCGTTGCGGGAGGCAATCCAACGTGGTCATAGCCGAGCGTCTGGTGGAACGCTACGGTCGGGAGCTCCGCGAGCGGATGACCCAGAGGAACGGCCAATGCAAGGCGGTCATGTCGATAAGCGCGATGCTCGATGCCTTGCAATTCAACGTTGTCCCAGCATACGCCGACCGATGCAGCGCCTTCGCGCAATTGTCGAATGAGGTCCTGCGACAGCCGCTCCTCAATGTCCACCATGATGTTCTTATTGGTTGGCTCGCGCATGAAGGCCGCGATGTCATCCAGTAGTTTTTCCGCAATGGCCGACGCCGACGCGCACACGCTGACTCTGCCCTTCAGGCCCCCGCCAAACGACGAAATGTCGTTTGCGATCCGGTCCATTGTGAAAAGCACGCTCCGCGCATGCTCCAGCAAAGCCATTCCGGCCTGCGTCGGCTCGACACCGCGCCTTGACCGCGCGAGGACCGGTACGCCGAGGTCGGCCTCCAGTTGCGCAATGCGCTTGCTGATTGCGGACGGCTCAATGTGTGCCTCCTCAGCCGCACGCGCGATATTGCGATGATCGCAGACAGCAACAAACAGCCGCAGCGTCTTCAAATCGAGTTCCCGCAATGCCGTTCCCCCCGTGCACTGTTCCTCTGCGATGCGTTGTGGCGTTCCAATCGGGAACGATGGAGCTTCCAAAACGTCGCTTTATGAATAGTGCGGAATCTCTAAAGTATTGTCAAACGTCGGCAACTTGCAAGACCGGCATCACGAACGGAGACATCAACGTGCCCTCATTCCCTTCTAGCGTCGTCATTCGCGAAGTCGGCCTGCGTGACGGCCTGCAAAGCATCAAGACCGTCCTACCGACCGAGCACAAGCTCGAGTGGATCGGCGACGCGTACGCCGCGGGGCAGCGTGAAATCGAAGTCGGCTCGTTTGTGCCGGCGCGGCTTCTGCCGCAACTCGCCGACACCGCAGACCTCGTCGCTTATGCGAAGACATTGCCCGGCCTCGTCGTGTCGGTGCTCGTGCCGAACCTCAAAGGCGCGGAGCGCGCGATCGAAACCCAGGCCGATTTGATGCTTGTGCCGCTTTCCGCGAGCCGCGAACACAGCCTCGCAAACTTGCGCAAGGAACCGGAGGACGTTGTTGCGGAAGTTGCACGTATGCGCGCCGCACGCGACGCAGCCGGGTCAAAGACGCTGATCGAAGGCGGTATTGGCACGGCATTCGGCTGCACGATCCAAGGCAATGTCGAACAGCAAGACGTACTGCGCTACATGCAGGCGCTGCTTGATGCCGGCGCGGACCGGGTCAGTATCGCCGACACCGTCGGTTATGCCGGCCCCGCCGCCGTTAGAAATCTGTTCGAGAAGGCGCGCAACATCGCAGGCGAGCGCTTCTGGTGCGGCCACTTTCACGACACGCGCGGTCTCGCGCTCGCCAACGTCTATGCCGCGCTTGAAACCGGCGTCGCTCGCTTCGACGCGACGCTCGCCGGCATCGGCGGCTGTCCGCATGCGCCCGGCGCGAGCGGCAATGCTTCCAGCGAAGACTTGGCTTTCATGCTCGCAGACATGGGCATCGAAACGGGCATCGACATTCCTGCCTTGCTGACCCTGCGCGCGAAGGTCGCGCAGTGGTTGGAAGGAGAAACGCTTCACGGCGCGTTGTGGCTCGCCGGACTGCCCAAGACCTTCGCTGCTTCCGCTGCGCTTAACGCCTAAGGCTAATCATGAGCACCAACACCAGACTTCCGCTCGATGGGATTCGCGTCATCGAGTTCACGCACATGGTCATGGGACCAACGTGCGGCATGATCCTCGCCGATCTCGGCGCTGAAGTCATCAAGATCGAGCCGCCTGGCGGCGACAAAACCCGCAAGCTGCCCGGCCTCGGCATTGGCTTCTTTCGCTCATTCAATCGAAACAAGAAGAGCGTGGTGCTCGACATCAACACGCCCGAGGGAAAGGATGCCGCGGTCGAACTCATCGGCACCTGTGACGCGATGCTCGAGAACTTCCGCCCCGGCCTGATGGCGAAACTCGGGCTCGACTACGAGACGCTGTGCAAACGCTATCCGCATCTGATTTACGTTTCTCTTAAGGGCTTCCTGCCCGGACCGTATGAGAAACGCCTCGCGCTCGACGAGGTCGTGCAGATGATGGGTGGCCTCTCTTACATGACCGGCCCCGTCGGTCGTCCACTGCGCGCGGGGACGTCGGTAAACGACATCATGGGCGGCATGTTTGGCGCAATCGGCGTGCTAGCGGCCCTGCGCGAACGGGACACCACCGGCCGCGGGCAGGAAGTTCAGAGCGCTTTGTTCGAAAATTGCGTGTTTCTCAGCGCTCAGCATATGCAGCAATACGCGATGACCCGTGAAGCGCCGCCGCCCATGCCGGCACGCGTGTCCGCTTGGAGCGTTTACGACGTCTTTACGCTTGACCAAGGCGAACAACTGTTCATCGGCGCGGTCAGCGACAAACAGTTCATCGCACTATGCGATGTCCTCGAACGCCCCGACCTGGCGGCCGAACCCAAGTTTGCGAACAACGCGCTGCGGGTCGCGGTGCGGCCGGAACTGCTCGAGCGACTTGGCGAGATCTTGAAGAACCATCGCGCCGATGACCTCTCGCCGAAACTCGAAGCGGCAGGCATCCCTTACGCGCCTATCGTTCGCCCAGAGCAACTGCTGAACGACCCACATCTAAAGGCGAGTGGCGGGCTAGCGCCAATGCAAACAGAAGACGGCAGCATGACTGAAGTCGTCCTCTTGCCGATCACCATGGGCGGCCGCCGCCCCGGCGTACGTCAGGCGCTGGCACGCGTCGGCGAGCATACGCAGGAAGTGCTGTCGCGCCTGAAGAGCAGGGTGAGCGCATGAGTCTTTTCTCCGTCAGCGCCGAGTCAGCCTGGGTCGCGCCGCGAGCGCGACCAGGTTCGCCGGGGGGTAATGCGCAGACGTAAATCGGCACACGCCGAGCGCAGGAAAAGCGACAGGCAACGTAAAAAGAGTGCCGTCGTGCTAGCCGAAGTCATCAGGAGACGAATGATGCACCCCACCGTTACGGCGGATTCGAACCCGCTCGCCTCGCCGACCCTTGCGGTCGGCGTCACACCCGGCGCAGAGATCTCCGCGCGCATGGATCGATTGCCACCTGCACGCCATTTGTGGGTGCTCGTTGCGCTCATCTCGCTGGGCGGATTTTTCGAAATCTACGATCTAATTTTTACGGGCTATATCGCGCCCGGAATGGCTAAGAGCGGCCTGCTTCAAACGACGACCCACGCATTTTTCGGCTTAACCGGCATGGCAGGTTTTATCGCCGCCACGTTCGCGGGCCTCTTCATCGGCACCTTCGCCCTGGGATGGATGCCGGACCGATATGGCCGCCGAGCCGTCTTTACGGTGTCCCTTCTGTGGTACTCGATCGGCTCAGCCATTATGGCGCTTCAGACGACGCCGGAAGGCGTAATCCTGTGGCGCTTCATCACGGGTATCGGTGTTGGTGTCGAAATCATCACGATCGACAGCTATGTGACGGAGCTGGTTCCGCAGCACATGCGCGGCCGCGCGATGGCTTTCAACCAGATGGTCATGTTCGCGGCCGCGCCGGTCGCTGCAATCCTGTCCTACTGGCTTGTACCGCAGACCGTGTTCGGTGTCGACGGCTGGCGCATCGTCGTCCTCGCAGGCTCGGCAGGCGCGGTCGTTGTCTGGTTTATTCGCCGGTCTGTCCCGGAGTCGCCGCGATGGCTCGCGACGCACGGCAAGCTAGCCGCAGCCGGGGAGATTGTTCGAAAGATAGAAGCTATTGTCGAGCGTCAGTCCGCACAGCCCCTCTCACCGCCGCTACCGGTAATCGAACAACCTGCGCACCGGCGGGCTTCCTTTGCCGAGCTTCTCCAGGCGCCGTATCGCTCGCGCCTCATCTTGCTGATCGTCTTCAACTTCAGTCAGGCAATCGGGTACTACGGCTTCGCGAACTGGGTGCCGACTCTCCTCATAGGACAGGGCATCACGGTGACGAAGAGCCTGCTGTACTCGTTCGTGATCGCCTTCGCACTGCCAATCGGGCCATTGTTCGCGATGTTTGTCGCCGACAAGGTCCAGCGCAAGTATCTAATTGTCGGCGGTGCGCTCGCGGTAATGGTGTGCGGTCTCGCGTTCGCGCAGATGAAATCGGCAGCACCGCTCATTGCCCTTGGCGTTCTCATCAGTCTTGCGGGTCAACTCATCTCTGTCTGCTATCACGCTTATCAAGCCGAGTTGTTTCCGACGGCCGTGCGTTGCCGCGCCAATGGCATCGTCTACTCCGCGAGCCGCGTGGGCGCCATGATGTCGGGCTTCCTCATCGCGTACCTGCTGCGCAATTTTGGCGTCGTCGGCGTCTTCACCGGCATTACAGCGACGATGCTGGTCGTAGCGATAGCAGTCGGCGTCTTCGGCCCTAGAACAAACGGATTGCGACTGGAGGAGATCAACCAACACTGACGACTCCTCCCCCCCTAGAACCTGCGCTACTTAAAAAAACGAGCGCGAACGCTCACACAGCGAAAAACAAATCAAAAGGATTCCGTCGTCGTAGGCGACACGCCCGAAGTTATGACCACCACTCCCAGAACGCTGAAGCACGCAACAATCGATTGACCTCCTAGGCAATGTCATCTCGGAGCCTACCCTACCAACCTTGCGTGGGTTATCGGAGAGGTCAACGCTTCCTGTAACAGGTCACAGAATCGCCATTGATTCCGTCATGTTCTGTCGCATGTAATCGAGGAAGCGCTTCTGGAACAGCATCGTGTGCTCGTGCGCTGCCTTTTCCGCAGCGCCGGCGTCTTTCCTCGCGATCGCGTCGATCAGTTCGTCATGGTCGCGTCCAAGCTTGGCCGCGGTCGGCGACGTGACCGTGAAGTCGAAGTGCAGATGCAGAAGACGCTGCCCTTCCCCCAGCAGCCGCTCGTAATAGCCGACAAAGTAGGGATTGTTGGCTGCATGCGCGATCGCCATATGCAGCGCCTTATTCGTTTCCGACATCGCCTGGAAGTCGCCACTTTCGACGGCCTGCATATAGACGTCGTCCGCTTTGCGAATGCGCGCGAGATCGGCTTCGGTTCGATGCAAGGCGGCGAGCCGGGTGACCGCGCGCTGAATCAAATCGAGCGCCGAAATGTATTTCGGGAATTCTTCAATCTCGAACGGCGTAACCAGGGTCGTGCGGTTCGGCAGGATTGTCACCAGACCTTCGCTGGTCAGTCGCGCAAGCGCATCGCGCACAGGCGAGCGCGAAAGGCCGAACTGCTCCGCAAGCGATACCTCGTCGAGTGGCGCGCCCGGCTTGAGTTGCAATGTCAGGATCTGCTTTCGCAACTCCTCGTAGATGTACCGTCCGCCATGCCGGCGAACGTTGGTCTCAGTCTCCGTCGTACCCTTGCTCATCTTTTCACCGCCGTCGTCGTGAGCCCGCAAAGACGGGCGCGCATTCAAGTTTATCATCGCGCTCGCTCCGTCTCAGGCTTGCGGGAAACCCGAGCCCCACGTATCGCTCAGCATGAAACCGGCGGCGAGCGGATCGTCAGGATCGACGCCGATCTGCTGGAGGCCATAGATCCACGCCCTTCCCTGCACACGCGGAAGCACTGCGGGCTTGCCTCCGACGTCCGTTTTGCCGAGCAGTTCGATGTTGAATTCGCCGCCGATCGTCGACCGCGATTTCAGCCGGCTGCCGACGTCCACCAGACCGCGCGCGGCCAACGCCGCCAGATTCGCCGAGCTTCCGGTTCCACACGGAGATCTGTCGACCCGCCCGGGAGGCAGCGTCGTGCAGGTCTGATACAGCTCGTCAGTCACGCGATTGCGGAACATCACGTAGGCGACTTCGTCGATCTGCGGGTAGAAAGGATGCTGGACCTTGATCTGCCGGTTGACGACTTCCTTCAGCGAGACGCCGAGCCCGGCGAGATCGCGCGCATTTTCAGGGGCAATTTCGAGTCCCACCTGCGCGACGTCGATAAGCGCGTAATAGACGCCGCCAAAAGCGATATCCGCCTTGATGGTGCCGAACTGCGAAGTCTCGAAGGCGAAATCCAGCTGTTCGACAAACGAAGGCACCATGTCCAGCGAAACCCCGGTGCAACGGCCGTCCTTGCAGCTCGCGCGCGCCGTCACCAGTCCAGCCGGCGTGTCGAGGACCACGGTTGTTTCCGGTTCCTGCATCACGACCATGCCGAGCTCCAGCAGCGCAGTGACGACGCAGATGGCGTTGCTGCCCGACATCGGATGCGCCTTGTCCGCTTGCAACACGATGAACCCGGCGTGCGCTTCCGGACGGGTGGGCGGCAGCAGAAGATTGACCGACATCTGAAGGCAGCCTCGCGGCTCCAGTACGACGAGCCTGCGCAAACTGTCGTCGACCTCGTTGATGTAGTTCATCTTGTCGAGCATCGTCGCACCGGGAATGCCGAGCACCCCTGCCGTGATCACTTTGCCGATCTCGCCTTCGCAGTGCACGTCGACGAGTTGCAGTGTCTTTTTCCAGCGCATGATTGACCACCTTATCTGATGTACCAGCCCCACGGCTTGTCGCTGTTGTACCGCGTAATCTGCTTCGTTTCCAGATAGTTGTTGAGGCCCCACTCGCCGAGTTCGCGGCCGATGCCGCTTTGCTTGTAACCACCCCACGGCGCTTCAGTGAAGGTGGGTTGCGAACAGTTGATCCACACAATACCCGCACGCAGCGCCCGCGCCACGCGTTCGCAACGCTCGGTATCGCGCGACATGACTGCCGCGGCAAGCCCGAAGCGCGAGTTGTTCGCGGACTGCACTGCCTCGGCTTCGTCATCGAACGGTCGAATGCAGACTACCGGTCCGAAGATTTCCTCCTGCCAGATCCAGCTTTCCTCGGACACGTCCGCGAACACGACAGGCTCCAAGAAATATCCTTTATCGAGGTGCGCGGGCCTGGTGCCGCCAGTCACGAGGCGCGCGCCCGCTTCCTTGCCGCGCGCAACGGCCTCGAGCACTTTCTCGTACTGCCCCTTGCTGACGAGCGGTCCAAGCAGGACTCCGTCGTCAAGACCGTTCCCAATCGTGATTTGGCGCGTTTCTTCTGCTAGCCGCTCGAGCAGGCGTCCGTAAATTTCGCGCTGCACGAGAACGCGCGACGTGGCCGAGCAAACCTCTCCCTGGTTCCAGAAGATGCCAAACATGATCCATTCGACGGCCGCGTCGATATCGCTATCCGCAAAAACAATGAACGGCGACTTGCCGCCCAGTTCGAGGCTCACGTTCTTGATGTCGCGCGCGGCGGCCTGCATGATGCGGCGGCCGGTCGGAACGCTGCCGGTGAACGCGAGTTTGTCGATGCCCGGATGTTCGCTCAACGGGGCGCCCGCGTCCTTGCCAAGACCGGTGACAACGTTGAGCACGCCGGGCGGCACGTCGGCGGCGGCCGCGATGTCGGCGAGTTCGAGCGCAGTCAGCGGCGTGAGCTCCGACGGTTTCAGCACCATCGTGCAGCCGGCTGCGAGCGCGGGCGCAACTTTCCACGCAGCCATCAACATGGGAAAGTTCCAGGGGATGATGGCGCCCGCGACGCCGATGGGTTCCTTGCGTGCAACTGAAGTGAAGCGATCGTCGGATAAAGCAACGGGCCTCTCGGCATCGGTATCGAGCTGCTCGGCGAGGCCCGCATAGAACTCGAAGCAACCGGCTGCATCGCCCAGGTCCCAGAGCGCCTCGGGAAGTGGCTTGCCGTTATCGCGAACCTCGATTTCCGCGAGTTCCTGCAAACGGTCACGAATGCCCTTGCTGATCCGGCGTAGTACAGCGGCACGCTCGGCGCCACTCATGCGCGGCCACGGGCCTTCGTCGAATGCGTTGCGGGCGGCTTTGACGGCCAGGTCGACGTCCTCCGAGGTTGCGGCGGCAACCTTCGCAATCACCCTCTCGTTGCTCGGGTCGACTGTTTCAAAGGTTCCGAGTTTCACAGGCGAAACCCATTGGCCGCCAATATAAAGATACTCGTATGATTTCATTGAATTGTCTCTTCAAGTGAAGCGGTAGGCGCTGAATGGCGTGAGGTTCTGCTTCGTCGTGCGACCGGCAGCCATGTCCGCGATCAGGCGTCCGGTGGTCGCGCCAAGTGTCAGTCCCAATTGCCCGTGCCCGAATGCCATGAAGACGTTCTGCAAACGGCGCGAACGATCGATGATCGGCTTTGTATCGGGCAGGAACGGGCGATAGCCGACGCCGTACTCGACGTCGTCGGTCCGCAGTTTCGGAAGCACCCGCTTCGCTTTTGCAAGAATGATATCGGCCCGCCCGAAGTTCGGCTTCGCATCGCGGCCGGCGAATTCAATCGTGCCGCCAATCTGCAGGCCGCGCGTCATCGGGCTGAAGCAGAAGCCGCCATCTGCGTAAATTGTGGAGTGACGGAATTCGACATCGGGATTTCGAAGCACGGCCTGGTACCCCGCAATACCCTCAAGAGGAACGCGAACGCCGAGCGCATCGAAAAACCGTCGCGAGCCCGTGCCTGCAGCAACGACCACCGCCTGCGCCTGCACCCAATCACCGTTCCCCAACGTCACACCCGTCGCCCGCCCGTTCGACTCGTCGATGCGGGCAACCTCGGCGCGAACGCGTCGGCCACCTTGCGCAACGAAACTTTCCGTGAGCGCCGCAACGAAGCCCTCCGTGTCACTCACCGCGCGCCAGTCGGGAAAGAGCAAGCCGTGAGCGAAACGTCCCGCGAGCGCAGGCTCCAGATCGCCGATCTCCTTCGCATCCAGCCGCTGCGACTTGAAGCCGAGCGATGCGCGCAGGTCGAGATGCGGCTGTTCATGCGCGATGCCGGCCGGGTTGTCGAACACTTCGAGAATCGGCCGCTCGCCCATCAGCTTTTTGTCTTCGCACGAATCGAGCAAAGGGGCGTAGTCGGTATAGACCTCATGCGTCAACGTCGCCATCGATTGCGCGATGTCGACGATTTTCGAATGGCGCGCGCACATCAGGAAACGGAAAAACCAGGGCAAAATGCCTGGCAGCGCGCCGGGACGCAAGGCAAGCGGACCTTTCTGGTCAATCAGCCAGCCCGGCACTTTCATCAGGATTCCCGGTTTCGACAAAGGGATGATTTCGCTCACCGCCATTTGTCCGCAACTCCACTTCGCGGTGCTGTTGCCGGGCGCCTCGGGATCGACGAGCGTGACGGCGTAACCGCCGCGCTGAAGATAGAGCGCGCAACATACGCCTACAATGCCGCCGCCGATCACAACCGCAGATTCCTGCATTGCAGGGTTCTTCGTTGACGAAAACTCGCTGGGAACCGTGTTCACCTGGAAAACTCCTGCAGGCTGAAGCCATGCGCATAGGGCTGTGAATCGTCGACGTAGTGCTCGGCGCACCCCGTAATCCATGCACGCCCTTCGATACTGGGCAACACCGCGTCGAGACCACTTTTCAGCTTTGCCGTCGATTCGACGCGGCCGATAAAGCAGCTACCGCTGCGCTGCTTCGAATACCGCGCGAAATTCTGCCTTCTCCACCTCGGTCAGCGGCTTCAGCGGCATGCGCGCTGCACCGACCTTGAAACCCGCCAGTTCGCAGCCGTACTTCACCTTCTGCACGAATTTGCCCGCTTCCATCGTCGCCATGACCGGAAACAGCGAACGCATCACTTGCTGCGCGCCTCGAATATCGCCCGCGCTGAACTTTTTGTAAAAATCCACAACAGGTTTCACAAAGCAGTTAGCGGGTCCGCAAATCCAGCTCGATGCGCCCCACAGGAAGAAGTCGAGCGCCTGGTCGTCGGAGCCGCACGACAACTGATAGTGGTCCTTGTACTTCTCACCGATTTCGATCGCGCGCAGAAGATTACCGCTGCTTTCCTTGATGCCGACAACGCGCGGATCGTTCCTGAACGCGTCAAGCACGCTGAAGCCCACTTCCACGTTGGTGCGAACCGGGTAGTTATACAGAATCACATTGACGTCGGGTACCGCCTGCAGAATCGCTTCGTAGTGTCCGATCAGTTCTTCCTGCGAAGGCAGCGCGTAATACGGCGGAGCGATGAGCACATTCGTGTAGCCGGCGTCGCGCACGAGACGCGTTTGTTCGATCACTTCGCGCGTGCACGAACCGTTCGCACCGCCGATCAGGGTGGCGCGTTCGCCTACCACTTCGCGCACGGTCTTGAGAATGGCGCGGCGCTCGTCGTGAGTCAGCGCATAGTATTCGCCGGTCGAGCCCAATGGCACAAAACCGCTGACGCCCGCTTTCAACTGGAAGTCGAGGATCGACGCGAGCGTGTCGTGGTCGACGGCGCCGGACGCATCGAACGGCGTAACGAGCGCGGGCAGGATTCCTTTCATCTGCATGAGTAATTCTCCACTTAACAATGGACTGGTTGGTTAGTAGGCAAAGCGCCTGAGCAGCCGCGTCTCGACCACGCCGACTAGACGCGTCAGCGGGAAAGCGACAAGGAAGTAGATGATCGCGACGGTTGTCAGAAACTCCACCGGCCGCGCAGTGCTGTTTGAAATGTTCTGGCCGACGAACATCAGATCCGCGACACCGACGGATGAAATGAGCGCGCTTTCCTTAAACAGACTCACGATGTTCGACAGCAGCGGCGGAATCGCTCGCAGCAACGCCTGCGGGAAAATCACGTAAAGAATCTTTGCCTGCGGCGAAAGACTCAACGCAGTACAGGCATCGTGTTGCTCGGCGGCAATGGATTTCAATGCGCCGCGAAACGTTTCGCTTGTGATGGCCGTCATGTACAGCGTCAGCGAAATAACCACTGACAGGTATGGCGGAATTGGAATGCGAAACACCACTGGGAGGCAGAAGTACACCCAGAAAAGCTGAATGAGCAACGGCGTGCCGCGAAAGAATTCGACGTAGAGCGTGGTCGCGGCTCTCATCCAGCGGGAAAGCGACATTCTCAGCAGGCTCAGCACGAAGCCAGCAAGGCTTCCGATTACCGCGCAACTGCTCGTGAATGCCAGCGTGAGTCCCAGGCCTTTGAGCAGTACCAGCCAGTAAGGCAATACAGCCGAAAAATCGAGTTGCATGGGTTCTCCTCAACGCTGGACCGCGAAGTCCTGACGACGCTCGATGACATGGACCAACTTTGCAATCGGCAGCGAGAGCGCGAAGTAAATGAGCGCAACCACTGTGTAGGTTTCGAGCGGACGGTACGCTTCGGTCGCGAGGCTCTTGCCAACGTACATCAGATCCGCCACCGCGACGATTGCAACGAGCGCGCTTTGTTGCATGCTTCCGATGCCATTGGTCATCAGAACCGGCATCGCGCCGCGAAGCGCCTGAGGGAGCACGACGTAGACGGTGCGTTGCCACGGCTTCAGACCGAGCGCCACGCAGGCATCGAGATGTTCCTTCGGAACCGCCTGGACACCTGCCCGGTACGCCTCGGCGTTGAATGCCGTCAGATTCAGGCCGAGCGCGAGCACGCCCATCAGGATCGGATCGATAAAAATATCGACCATCATTGGAATGCAGTAGAAGAACCAGACGATTTGCAGCAGCGCCGGCGTGCAGCGAAAAAATTCAATGAAGAGTCGCGCGGGCCAGCGAATCGCGACCCATCGGCTCATGGCGAGCAGGCACAACAGAAAACCCAGCACGAGTCCCATGATGTTGGAAGCCACGGCTAGCTCGATCGTGACCTTCAGGCCCGAGAGTAGTGCGCCGAAGCTTCCTGCGAGGAAGCTGAAGTCGAAGTGATAGTTCATGGCTGGCCTCAGTCGAGATGCAGAACCTTCTCGAGGAATTCGCGCGTGCGCGCTTCCTTCGGACACCTGAACATTTCGGCGGGAACGCCCTCTTCGATAATTTTTCCGCTCGCACAGAAGACCACACGCGTCGCGATGTCGCGCGCGAAATGCATGTCGTGCGTCACGATGATCATCGCCATCTTCTGCTCGGCGAGCTTGAGCATCACGTTCTGCACTTCGACGACCATTTCGGGGTCGAGCGCTGAAGTTACTTCGTCGAACAGCATCAGCTTTGGCTCGAGCATGAGTGCGCGCGCAATGGCAACGCGTTGCTTCTGGCCACCGGAGAGCTGGCTCGGATACGCGTGAAGCTTGCTTTCGAGCCCGAGGCGGGCGAGATACTTGCGAGCCCGCTCGGTCGCCTCCGCTTTGGAAACACCGCCAACCTTCACCGGCGCGAGAATGAGATTGCCAAGAACCGAGAGATGCGGAAACAGCGTGTAGTGCTGGAACACCATGCCGATCTGCTTCTGCAGCTTCGCATCGATCCGCTTTGAGCGGCCTGAATCCGCGCCGTGGATGTACGGCTTGCCCTGGAATCCGATCTGCCCGCCCTGCATGCCCTCGAGACCCATCATGACGCGCAGCAGGGAACTCTTGCCGCTGCCGCTCGGGCCGATGATGACGAGACGGTCGTCGGCGCGCATGTCGAGATTCATGTGATCCATGACGACCAGGTTTTCGCCGTACGACTTGTACACGTCCCGGAACTGCACGAAGTCGCCGGCGGTCGAGGACGAGAACTCGTGCACTATCTGCGGAACGTGAGATTGGGCAGCCATGGTTTGCGGTGACAACATGAATTCTCTCCAGCGAGGCGCGCCGGCAGGCACGGGATAGGTGAATCGAATCGGACCTTTCTCGGCCGGGCTGCACATTTCGCGTTCCGGCCTTGACGCTCGTTTATCGGACGCCGCAGCGTGTTGCCAAGCCTCCGTCGTTGCTGCAGATACAGCGAGAGGCTCACCTAGGCCTCCCGCCGCGGATGACGCACGGAATACGTCAGAATTTGTGGCGAATAGCCGCCCGCAAGACGAACTGGTTGGAAGTGGACGAGACGGCGGAGGCGCCCGGCACATACGCGACGTCGAGCACAGTGCCGGTCCTGTCGCCGCCTGCATGCTGATAGGCGCCCTGCACGTACACGTCGGTGCGCTTGGACAGGTTGTAGTCCGCCATCAGGCCCGCAGAGTGGTAGTTGGGATGGAGTTGGCCGCCCGTCGCGTTGAAACTCGCACGCGTATAGGTGTAGGCGGCTCCGATGTAGAACGCCGGCGTGAACTGGTATTTGCCGTTCACCTCGAAGTTATTGAATCGCAGCGAAGACAGCGTCGCACCGCCGACTGGCGTAATCGCGCCGACGTACCCTGAACTGAGCGGCTGGTCGGCATTGGTGTTGGTGTAGGCAAAACCCAGGGTCGCACTGCCGAACGTGTAGTTGATGCCGGCGCCAAACACCCGGAGCCGTTTGGCGACGAAGTTTTCGTCGCCGCCGTTGTTGATCGCGCCGCCGGCGGTGGCCGACGGGTTGTTGGCCTGCAGGTAGGCCGCAGCAACGAGCAAGCCGCCTGTCGCATATTGCGCACCGACGCTGTATTGCCGGTTGTTGGCGAAGTTGGTGTCGTTGCTAAAGCTGTAGGTGCCGCCGAACTGAAGACCGGAAAAGCTCGGGCTCGTGTACTTGACCGTGTTATTGACGCGGAAAGTGTTGTCCGTATTGTCGTTGTCGTACGGGTGCGAGAAGAGATAGCCGCCCCAGTTCCCGTTCGCTGTGGTCTGCGCGAGATAGTCGACCAGCGAATCGTACTGGCGCCCCAAGGTCACCGTGCCGAAGCGCCCGCTCGCCAGGCCGACATACGCCTGGCGTCCAAACCCGAGGCCGCCTTGCGCCAGCCTGCCGTTGTTCACGTCGAAGCCGCTTTCGATCTGGAAAACCGCCTTGAGCCCGCCGCCCAGATCTTCTGTGCCTTTCAGGCCCCAACGGCTGCCTTGCGCGTAGCCGCTTTGCAGTTCATAGACCTTGCCGCCCTTCACGTTATTGGTGTAGTCGAAACCTTCGTCGATCACGCCGTACAGCGTAACCGTGTTCTGCGCGAATGCAGGAAGGCTGAGGGCAGACAACGCGGCTGTCAGAATCGCTTTTTTCATGGAGATATCCAAACCTTGAACGTCGCTTAAAAGTTGTATTCGTTTGATTTGCTTCGCAAATATCCGCCGAGTCCGACGAACGTGCGAACCCGCAAGGGCTCGCATCGGCGTAGTGCATTACTTGTTCGGGATCAGCATCGCCTGGACGGACGTCTTGATGAGACGGTTCACCGCGCCCGACTTGACCTGCTCGTTGACGTACTTGTTGAGTGCGGCCACATCGGCGGACGGCGTTTCCTTCCTGATGCCGAACGCGACTTCCTGCTGTGCAAGCGGCGGCTGAGGCTGAATGGCGACCGCCCAGTCAGGATGAGCCTCTGTCAGCAGCATGTTGGTGATGTTGGCGTCCGCGAGCAGGTCTGCCCGTTTGGACATCAGTGCGAGACGCGTCTCGTCGTTGCCCGGCAAACGCATGATCTGAGCGTGTTTGATGACAGCCGAAATGGCCTTGTCCTGGGCCGTTCCCGACATGACGGAGATCGTCACGCCCGGCTTGTCGATCTCAGCGATGGAATGCGCGCCCTTCGGAATCTTCGGGTTGTTTTTGATGTAGACGAACGAGACGTTGTAGTCCGTGGCTGGCGTGGAAAACGAAATTGCCTTTTCGCGCTCAGGTGTGTCGTTGAGCGCCAGCGACAGGTCCCATTTATCGGATTGCAGGCCCGCGACGATGTTGTCCCAGGTCGTGTCGACGAACTCGACCTTCACCTTCAAGACGTTCTGTCCAAAGTTCCGACAAAGCTCCGAGAAGAAGCCGCTGTATTCGCCTGACTTCGGGTCTCGCATCACGTAGGGCGGCGCCACCGCAGCGCCGCAACGGAGCACGCCGGCCTTCCTCACGCTTTGCCATGTGTTGGTGTCGTCAGCGTGGGACGGTGCGCTGGCGACGACGCAGCCGGTGGCGACAAGGCACACAAGGGCTAGACGGGTAAAACGAGACAGCCGAACCATAGTGACTTCTCCAATAAAGGGTAATCCCGTAGACGAGCGATTCACACCACACATGTATGCGTGCTTTGTTGTGTGCAACGCTGCATGCATATTAGGAAGTCAAAATTCGCGCTGTCAACTAGGCGATTGCCCTAAGTGAGTGATGTGAGGGCCGGGAATGCACTTTTTTTGGGGGGCGGCGTCAGCGCGCGAAGTGATATGGGCGCTGTCGCGGGTTTGGGTGGGCGGTGTGGGCGCCAATAGCCATCCGCAGAAGGGTGGCCAATATAGGCGGAGGCGCCGCCGCCCACGTCGATACGCGGTCGCTTCTATGAAGTCAGAATCAGGTCGCGCTCGAGAGGCCGTACCTGACCGCTGATACCGTGATGCTGGGTTCGAACGCTATCCGCGATGCCGTCACAACCGTAATGCCGCGCTCAGGTCATCGTGCTCGAAGGCACTCGCCATGCGGGCAATCTCTGCGCGCCTGGCCCCCACTTCCTGAGCGACCGATTGCCACGTCCGGGTGACGTTAGCCACCTCAGACAGGCGGGACGTTGAGTACCTGACAGAGGAAATAGCTCGCCCACGGCGGTATGACGCATCCCCGAGCGACCCGGCACATGGGGACTGCCATGAAATAGAGAAATTTTCGCTATTTCCTCCGCTATAGCACCTTGTGCCGCCCGATATCTCCGATTCTGGTTGTACCGCGATGCAACGGCATCCCGCCGGCTGACGCGTATTGATCATCCAGGAGCGGCCCATGATTCCGTCCTCCCAGCACCCCTCCCTTCCTCGCGCACTCCAGCAGTTCGACCAGTTGCCCGACGCAGCCCACGTGGACGTACGCACCGTCGCCGGCCTGTTCGGCATCTCGGTTCCCACGGTATGGCGCCACACCCGCTCGGGAAAGCTGCCCATACCCAGGAAAATCGGGGCGTCGACCCGCTGGAAAGTCGCAGAGCTTCGCGCCATCCTGGCAGCCAATGCCCGTCAGGAACAATGAATCCGCTGCTCTGGATCGGCCTCGCGAAGGAACGCTACCGTCGCAGCACTCGCGCTGCCGGGCAACGCTTACCCCTAACGGCAGGAATTTCGGATGTTCTGACACCAATTTCGATGACGCAACCGTATACCGATCATTGCCTCCCTCGTAAGGCGTACGGCACATGACGCCAGAGAACTGCTCACTGTCTGTCTGGTGGCAAAATCTGCTTGAGAGGTAGAATGCTCGGACGGGAAGGCAACACGCGGAGGTTAATCGTGCCTGGAATCAAGCAAGTAGCGACGGCATCGCCGAAGCCAGCCAAGACAAGTGCAGGGAAACGCCTACCGGCGAAGCGGCCGGGCAAAGGCGAGAGTGTTGCTGTAACGACCAAACATGCCGGCAAAGGCAAGGGCGTTGTTGTGGCAGGGAAGCGTGCGAACAAAGCTGCAAGTGGCACAGTCCTGATAGCGCATCGTGCAGCAAAAGGCGTGATGCCTCTCGTGGAAGTTACGTTTGGGCACGTGTCGGTGTCAGTGCAGCAACCGACCGCAGCCAATGTCAAACGTGCCGTGACAGCAAGTAAAAAGGTGGCAAAGGGTCTTGGTGAACGTCTGGTCAAACCTGGGGTGACCCTGCGTCACCCGCCCGGGGTGCCCGTATTCACTGCTGATCCACTTGACCCGCAACGGGTTGTCCGCCGTCTGCATGGGAAGGTGGAACGGGGCCATTTCGTGAAAGGCCAGTTCAAACCTGAAAAGTCTCCCGCGTAATTTCCGTATGGCGCGAAAAACTCCAATACAAAAATCAGTCAGCGACATCGTCAAGCTCGCCGTTGCGTCCGGCAAACCGTTCGCCATCGTCCTGGCAGGGCACAATGGTTCAGGAAAATCGACCATGTGGTACAAGCACATCGTCGACGACATCCAGATTCCGCTGATCAACGCCGACCGGATGATGCTGTCGATACTTCCGGAACAGGACAACAGGGGCAAGTTGCGACCCTGGGCCCAGCGCCTGCGCGATACGAACACCATGTGGATGCAGGTCGCCCAGAAAGGCGTCGAGAGCTTTGTCGCCCAGGCCATGGCCAACAAGGTGCCTTTCGCGACTGAAACCGTTTTCTCTCACTGGAAGCCCTTGCCCGGCGGGGGCCACGAAAGCAAGATCGACCTGATCCTCAACCTGCAGGCGGCGGGCTATTTCGTCGTACTCCTCTTTGTGGGGTTGAGCAGCGCGGCGCTCTCTCTGGGGCGTGTACACACGCGCGTAGCCGCCGGCGGTCACAATGTCGGTCCTGAAAAAATCCTCGCACGGTTCCCCCGCACGCAGCAAGCCATCGGTGCCGCATTGACAGTCGCTGACGCCGCGGTACTCGTCGACAATAGCCGGGATCTGGCACGAGCATTTACGCCGTGTTATGTCCGCACACGCACTGACGTCTTGTTCGATATCCGCTCAGATGGCAAGGCACCTCAGGAAATCACCGCGTGGCTGGATATTGTGGCGCCTTGAGCGACACCACTGCGGACAACTGAGTCGCGCAGCAAAATCCGTTCAGCAGCGTCAACGCCACCGCTTCGCCGCCCCGGTACAGCCTCACTCTAAGTGGTCGGTGGCGCCCCCTCAGCGGCCGCCTGCCCCTGCCGTGACGCGCAATCGCGTACAGGCCATCGAACGAGCGTCGCATGTCGACCGGCGCACCGTACAGGAACACACGCACCTGTTGCTCCGGGAAGAACATCAGCCCCTCGCGATCGTCAGAACGATGCCGCCGGGCAAATCAAGGCGGATCGTCAGATTCGCCGCGCTCGCCGCTGCGGTCGATTCGATGCGCGTGCCGCTGGCGGTGATCGCGCCCAGATCGACAAAGGCCGCTGGTTCAGCGCCCCCGCCGCATGGCACTGCTGGCTGCTGCAAGCGCCGTCGCCAATGGTAGAAGCTGCACGTCGATACCGACTCCTCATGGCAAAACGTCTTCACCGTCTGCCCGCTCTGCGCAAAGCGCGACAGCCTCTGACGCCACGCCGATTCCACTTCTGCTCTTGTCGATGCCGTCATCGCGTGCCCCTCCTGGGCGAACTCAATGACGGCATTGTGCGACTGCCTTTATGCGAGTTCTATAACGCCCATGGCTTACCGCTTACGCGTGGCGCACGCTCGACGCAGCGACGCATTTCGGCTGCCTTGCCCACGCCCGCAGAGCGTTCGTCGATGCACTTAAAGGGCAGAAGAAACCCGGGGGTCGTGCGACACAGGCTCTGGAGTACTTCAAGGCGTTGTATCAGGTCGAGGCGCTCGCCAAGGACGATCCGCCCGAAGGAGAAACGCGCGACGATTACACGTACCGATTACGCCAGGAACATAGCGTGCCGTTGCTAACGGCATTCAAGACGTGGCTGGACGAGCAGACGCCACACGTGTTGCCCGAAAGCCTGTTGGGCAAGGCGATCAGCTATACGCGCAATCAACGGGAGTATCTCAGTCGCTACGTCATCGACGGCCGCGCCCCTATCGACAATAACGTCATCGAACGCCACATCAGGCCTTTCTGTATAGGCCGCAAGTCTTGACTGTTCAGTGACACCGTCGCTGGCGCGAAGGCGAGCGCAATGGTCTACAGCCTTATGCTTACGTGTCGCGCATGCAACGTCGAGCCGTTTGCCTACCTGCATCACGTGCTCACCGAATTACCGCAGCGGGCATCGGATGCTGACGTCTCGGACTTGCTGCCGTTCAACTTCGCGAAACGGCAAATCGCTGTGCCCCCATCGCCCTGAAGGACCGAGCGCATAGCTTTGGCCCGGCCGTCAACGTGTGGCGAATTGCGCGCTTACGTTCTGTCATAAGGTGTCCACTGAAAATCAGTGGACACCTTATGACAGAACGTAAGCGTGCAATTCGCCACACGTTGACGGCCGGGCCAAAGCTATGCGCTCGGTCCTTCAGGGCGATGGGGGCACAGCGATTTGCCGTTTCGCGAAGTTGAACGGCAGCAAGTCCGAGACGTCAGCATCCGATGCCCGCTGCGGTAATTCGGTGAGCACGTGATGCAGGTAGGCAAACGGCTCGACGTTGCATGCGCGACACGTAAGCATAAGGCTGTAGACCATTGCGCTCGCCTTCGCGCCAGCGACGGTGTCACTGAACAGTCCAAGACTTGCGGCCTATACAGAAAGGCCTGATGTGGCGTTCGATGACGTTATTGTCGATAGGGGCGCGGCCGTCGATGACGTAGCGACTGAGATACTCCCGTTGATTGCGCGTATAGCTGATCGCCTTGCCCAACAGGCTTTCGGGCAACACGTGTGGCGTCTGCTCGTCCAGCCACGTTTTGAATGCCGTTAGCAACGGCACGCTATGTTCCTGGCGTAATCGGTACGTGTAATCATCTGGCGTTTCTCCTTCGGGCGGATCGTCCTTGGCGAGCGCCTCGACCTGATACAACGCCTTGAAATACTCCAGAGCCTGTGTCGCACGACCCCCGGGTTTCTTCTGCCCTTTAAGTGCATCGACGAACGCTCTGCGGGCGTGGGCAAGGCAGCCGAAATGCGTCGCTGCGTCGAGCGTGCGCCACGCGTAAGCGGTAAGCCATGGGCGTTATAGAACTCGCATAAAGGCAGTCGCACAATGCCGTCATTGTATTAACCCAGCGCGATGACGGCATCGACAAGAGCAGAAGTGGAATCGGCGTGGCGTCAGAGGCTGTCGCGCTTTGCGCAGAGCGGGCAGACGGTGAAGACGTTTTGCCATGAGGAGTCGGTATCGACGTGCAGCTTCTACCATTGGCGACGGCGCTTGCAGCAGCCAGCAGTGCCATGCGGCGGGGGCGCTGAACCAGCGGCCTTTGTCGATCTGGGCGCGATCACCGCCAGCGGCACGCGCATCGAATCGACCGCAGCGGCGAGCGCGGCGAATCTGACGATCCGCCTTGATTTGCCCGGCGGCATCGTTCTGACGATCGCGAGGGGCTGATGTTCTTCCCGGAGCAACAGGTGCGTGTGTTCCTGTACGGTGCGCCGGTCGACATGCGACGCTCGTTCGATGGCCTGTACGCGATTGCGCGTCACGGCAGGGGCAGGCGGCCGCTGAGGGGGCGCCACCGACCACTTAGAGTGAGGCTGTACCGGGGCGGCGAAGCGGTGGCGTTGACGCTGCTGAACGGATTTTGCTGCGCGACTCAGTTGTCCGCAGTGGTGTCGTTCAAGGCGCCACAATATCCAGCCACGCGGTGATTTCCTGAGGTGCCTTGCCATCTGGGCGGATATCGAACAAGACGTCAGTGCGTGTGCGGACATAACACGGCGTAAATGCTCGTGCCAGATCCCGGCTATTGTTGATGAGTACCGCGGCGTCAGCGACTGTCAATGCGGCACCGATGGCTTGCTGCGTGCGGGGGAACCGTGCGAGGATTTTTTCAGGACCGACATTGTGACCGCCGGCGGCTACGCGCGTGTGTACACGCCCCAGAGAGAGCGCCGCGCTGCTCAACCCCACAAAGAGGAGTACGACGAAATAGCCCGCCGCCTGCAGGTTGAGGATCAGGTCGATCTTGCTTTCGTGGCCCCCGCCGGGCAAGGGCTTCCAGTGAGAGAAAACGGTTTCAGTCGCGAAAGGCACCCTTGTCGGCCATGGCCTGGGCGACAAAGCTCTCGACGCCTTTCTGGGCGACCTGCATCCACATGGTGTTCGTATCGCGCAGGCGCTGGGCCCAGGGTCGCAACTTGCCCCTGTTGTCCTGTTCCGGAAGTATCGACAGCATCATCCGGTCGGCGTTGATCAGCGGAATCTGGATGTCGTCGACGATGTGCTTGTACCACATGGTCGATTTTCCTGAACCATTGTGCCCTGCCAGGACGATCGGCTCAGTTGCCGGACGCAACGGCGAGCTTGACGATGTCGCTGACTGATTTTTTGTATTGGAGTTTTTCGCGCCATACGGAAATTACGCGGGAGACTTTTCAGGTTTGAACTGGCCTTTCACGAAATGGCCCCGTTCCACCTTCCCATGCAGACGGCGGACAACCCGTTGCGGGTCAAGTGGATCAGCAGTGAATACGGGCACCCCGGGCGGGTGACGCAGGGTCACCCCAGGTTTGACCAGACGTTCACCAAGACCCTTTGCCACCTTTTTACTTGCTGTCACGGCACGTTTGACATTGGCTGCGGTCGGTTGCTGCACTGACACCGACACGTGCCCGCACGGTTTTCCCACGAGAGGCATCACGCCTTTTGCTGCACGATGCGCTATCAGGACTGTGCCACTTGCAGCTTTGTTCGCACGCTTCCCTGCCACAACAACGCCCTTGCCTTTGCCGGCATGTTTGGTCGTTACAGCAACACTCTCGCCTTTGCCCGGCCGCTTCGCCGGTAGGCGTTTCCCTGCACTTGTCTTGGCTGGCTTCGGCGATGCCGTCGCTACTTGCTTGATTCCAGGCACGATTAACCTCCGCGTGTTGCCTTCCCGTCCTGAGCATTCTACCTCTCTAAGCAGATTTTGCCACCAGACAGACAGTGAGCAGTTCTCTGGCGTCATGTGCCGTACGCCTTACGAGGGAGGCAATGATCGGTATACGGTTGCGTCATCGAAATTGGTGTCAGAACATCCGAAATTCCTGCCGTTAGGGGTAAGCGTTGCCCGGCAGCGCGAGTGCTGCGACGGTAGCGTTCCTTCGCGAGGCCGATCCAGAGCAGCGGATTCATTGTTCCTGACGGGCATTGGCTGCCAGGATGGCGCGAAGCTCTGCGACTTTCCAGCGGGTCGACGCCCCGATTTTCCTGGGTACAGGAGAAGGTTTCCGCAAGACAGGGTTGTGAGTTTCACCGTGCATAGG
>CAWIRZ010000032.1:0-10083 GCA_963838695.1 uncultured beta proteobacterium
ATGCGTGCTGTCTCCGCCCACGCGTTTATCAGGGTTTAACCTGAAAGTATTGATGCCGTGGATATCGTCAATGGATCGAATCCATTTTTAGGATACGTCGGCCTATCTTAACCTAGCCTCCATCTCGAAGCGATGACGTAATCGACATCGCATCGAGAGACCTGCGTCAGGGCACTTTCGGATCGAACGTATCACCGTACGCCGTCCGTCCGCACCGCGCTTTCGACTATTAAAGAGATACCAGGCGGCGCGAGCGCCCCTAGGTTGAGGAGACAGCATGTCCAAGAAACTGACTGCAGCCGTCGTCGGCTGCGTGGTGTTGGCCGTCGGTTCGATCAACGAAGCGCAAGCATTCGAGGGAGGGTCTTCCCCGTATCCCGCAGGGGCCGTCAGCACGAACATCGCCAATTTGCCGCCCATTCCCGGTTTGTTTGCGCTGCAGCAGTTCGGCTATTCCTTCTCGAATGGCCTCTATGGCAACGACGGCAAAAAACTGCCGATTCCGTTTAGTACGTCGGTGCCGTCGGCCACCACGCGTCTCTTGGTGTCTTATCCGTTTCACCTGCTCGACGCGAACGTCTATACGCAGTTGGTCATCCCGATCGTGTCGCTTCACACGAGCGTATTCGGGCAGTCGAGTACGCAAAATGGCCTGTCCAATATCACACTGACGCCAGTGTTACTGGAGTGGCATCTCTCCCAAAACCTGGCGATTGCATCGGGCATCGACTTCGCATTCGAAACGGGCTCCTACAGCCCCGTCAAATCGAGCGTCGCGGCAGGTTACACATCGATCCAGCCGGTGTTCTCGGTGCGCTACGACGTTCCCAACGGCATCGACGTAGGGCTCTCGAATCGTCTGCTGCTGAATACGAAGAACGGCACGACTCACTACCGCTCGGGTGACGGATATGTCGGCGAGTTCGAAGCAGGATGGAACTTCGGCCCGTGGAAGCTTGGCGTGGTGGGCGCGTATCTGAATCAGTTCGGCGACGACCAATCGAATGGCGTGAACGTGGGCA
This sequence comes from uncultured beta proteobacterium, assembly GCA_963838695.1. Taxonomy (GTDB): domain Bacteria; phylum Pseudomonadota; class Gammaproteobacteria; order Burkholderiales; family Burkholderiaceae; genus Trinickia. The sequence goes on from CAWIRZ010000032.1 coordinate 1,023, forward strand.
ACCGCATGAAAACATTCGGCATCGGTCCTTCGATCGTGTACGACGCCAGAACCTGGAACGTCAATCTCAACTATCAACAAGGCGTCTATGCCGCGAATACGGCTAAAAGCAGCACGGTCTGGCTGAACATCGCCGTCCCGCTGTGGCCCGGTTTCGGGCGCAAGGGCTAGCTTGCCGAAACCCAGCGCATCGGTAAACGCGCGGGATCGAGCAATTCGTCATTTCAACCAAGGCAATCAGGCATGTTTCGCTACTTTCCTACCAACTACGTCTGGGACCTGTCGGTCAATCTCGCCATCGAAATGGGCGCACGCATCGGCGAGATAGCGGAGATATGCGGACCGCTGCAAGAGGCGGCCAAGCAGCCGGACGCGGAAGGCACCCGCGCGTTTCGCGAAGCGTGGGTCAATACCGCGGATCGCCTGTGCGATCTCGCGCGGGAAGACGAGGCGCAAGGGCGGCTGCTATCGGCCGGCGAGAAACACAAGCGAGCCGCAATCTATTTGATTACGGCAGAGCGCATGCTGGCACACGATGCGCCAGGACGCATCGACTTGTACCGCCGCTCGCTCGATACCTTCGGCAAAGCGATCGCGCTTTCCGGCGACAACTGCGAACGCGTGGCGATTCCATACGGCGACAAGCAGCTATCGGGCTTACTCGTGAAAGCGAAGCATGCCGGCGCGCGTAGCCCGTTGCTCGTGCAGGTGAATGGGCTGGATTCGACCAAGGAAATGAAGTACTTCGTGGGCCTGCCGGCGTGGCTCGCGCAGCGCGGCGTGTCGTCGCTGATTGTCGATCAGCCCGGCACTGGCGAAGCGCTGCGTCTCGATGGCATGCACGCGGTCTACAACTCGGAGGTTTGGGCCAGCCGTATTGTCGATTGGCTCGAAGGCCGTGACGACATCGATCCCGCGCGAATCGGTATGGAGGGCGTTTCGCTGGGCGGCTATTACTGTCCGCGTGCAGTGGCCTTCGAACCGCGCTTTGCATGCGGTGTCGTGTGGGGTGCCAATCACGATTGGCGCGAGGTACAGAAACGGCGGCTGCAGCGCGAGGGCAATCTCCCGGTGCCGCATTACTGGAAACACGTCTGCTGGGTGTGGGGCGCGAAAGATATCGATGACTTTATGCGTATCGCCGAAGACGTGCATCTCGATGGCGTACTCGATCGCATCAAGGTGCCGTTCCTCGTCACGCACGGGTCGAAGGATTCGCAGATCCCGGTGGCTTGGGCGCTTCGCACCTTTGAGCAACTGATCAACTCTCCGAAGCGAGAACTCAAGATCTTTACCGAGCGCGAGGGCGGTGTGCAGCACTCCAGCTTCGACAACTCAATCAACGCAGGGCACTTCATCGCCGATTGGATCGCCGAAACGCTCGGCGGACGCACCGCGCTCTGAACTATCTACCTATTCATCTGCACACATATCTTATGAACATCATCGGACCCGATACACTCGTCTTCGGCGTAGACGACGCCGCTGCCTGCATGCAGTATCTAATCGACTATGGCTTGCTGCCGGTTCACCACGGCGAGACGGGCGGGCGTTTCGAGGCGCTCGACGGCACGGGCATCGAAATCGCACATCGCGACGATCCTGCATTGCCGCCCGGGCTCGGCACGGCCAGCATGCTGCGCAAGACGATCTATGGCGTTGCCGATATCGCGGCGCTCGAGGCGATCGCCACAGGAGCTGCGCACGCGATCGCGAAGTGCGCAAGCTCGCCGATGGCTCGATCGAATCGCGTCGACGATATGGGCTTCGCGCTGCGGCTTCCAGGTATCGTACGCCGCTCGCTCTCGCTAGCGGCGGAACCCGTGAACGCGCCGGGCGCGCCGGCGCAGCGCGCGCCGAACGTGGTGGCGGTGCGAGACGATGCGGTGCTCATGCCGCGCACGCTTGTCGCACGTCGTGCTACTTCGTGCCCGACGCGGCGAAAGCCGAAGCGTTCTACGTCGAGCGCCTCGGCTTTCGCTGCACCGACCGCTTCACCGGCGTCGGCCCGTTCATGCAGCCGGCAGGCACGCTCGATCATCACACGCTGTTCATGATCCAGACGCCGCCGTTCATGAAGGGCTGCGAGCATTTCACCTTCCATATGGGCGGTGCCGACCGAAGTGATGCTAGCCGGCACGCGCTTCGTAGAGAAGGGCTACCAATCGTTCTGGGGGCCGGGACGTCACGGTTCGGCTCGAACTGGTTCTGGTACTTCAACAGCCCGCTCGGCTGCCACGTCGAGTACGACGCCGACATGGACTTGCACGACGAGGCGTGGACCGCGCGCGAGGCACCGATGGGCGCCGATGCATCGCAGCTGTTCCTGTTCCAGCATCGCGAAAAATGGGCGCCGGGCGGTCCGCCCCCGGCAGGTGCCAAGGCGGATTGATCGCGTGCGCGAGACGGCCATGTCCAACCGATCCCCATCGATTCGCCTGGCGAATGTCGACGATCTATCGGACCCCGGCGCGCAGGGCTTCGATCCCGATGGCGCCGGGCACGACACGCTGTTCGTCGTGCGCCGTGGCTCCGACGTTAGCGCCTATCGCGACGCATGTCCTCATTTCGGCGACACACCGATGGCTTGGCGCAAAGACGCCTACCTGAACGGCGACGGCACCCGCATCGTCTGCCACGCGCACGGTGCGCAGTTCGACATCGCGAGCGGCGAATGCCTGCTCGGGCCATGCCTTGGTCAGCGTCTCACGCCTGTGCCATCGAAGTGACGAGCGACGGCGACATCGTGCTGTTGTCGACATAAGAATGAAACTCGTACACCAAAACCAGATGTAAGGAGACACCCAATGATCGCCTCTCTTCAAAACGTCCTTGTCATCGGAGGTGGTTTCTCCGGTATGGCGACGGCGATCCAATGCGCGAAGCTCGGCTTGAGCGTCGAGCTCGTCGAGATCGACCAAGGCTGGCGCTCGTATGGCGCCGGCATCAGCATCGGTGGGCCGACGCTGCGCGCGCTACGGACGATCGGCGTGCTCGACGCCTTCTTCGAACGCGGCTACGGCGGCGACGGCGTGAACCTGTTCACCGCCGGCGGCCATCCAATCGGCACGCTCGCGACGCCGCGCGTAGCCGGCGACGATGTACCCGGCGGCGGAGCGATCATGCGCCCGGTGCTGGCCGACATTCTTGCCAAAGCCACGCGAGCGGCCGGCGTCCAAGTGAGGCTGGGCTGCACCTTCACGCAAATCGAGCAGCGCGGAAACCGAAGTACACGTGTCGTTCACGGACGGTACGCAGGGCCATTACGACCTTGTGGTCGGGGCAGACGGCTTGTATTCGAAAGTGCGCGAAGCGGCATTTCCGCACGCGCCGAAGCCTCGCTACACGGGGCAAGGGGTGTGGCGTGCCGTGGTGCCGCGGCCCGCGGACATCGTTTGCGCGACGATGTGGCTGGATCAGAAGGTCAAGGCGGGCGTGAATCCGGTCTCGCACGATGAGATGTACCTCTTCGTCACCGAAGATAGACCAACGAACGAACATATCGATGCGAGCGCGTGGCCGCGCATGCTGGCGGATCTCTTGGCGCCGTTCGCCGTGCCGCTGCTGCAGTCGATCCGCTCGCAGCTCGGGCCGCAGTCGCACTGCAACTATCGCCCGCTCGAAAGTCTGCTGCTGCCGCAGCCATGGTTCGACTCACGCGTGGTGCTGTTCGGCGATGCCGTGCACGCCACCACGCCGCATATGGCGGCGGGCGCCGGCATCGGCCTGGAGGACGCGATCGTTCTCGCCGAGGAACTCGAGCGGGCCACCGCGGTGGAGGGCGCATTGGAGGCATTCCAGACGCGCCGTTGGGAACGCTGCCGGATGGTCGTGGAAAACTCCGGCCGTCTCGGCGAGATCGAGATTGCTGGCGGCGACAAAGCGGAGCACACACGCATCATGCGCGAAACGCACATGCGTCTCGCGCAACCGATCTAACCAAAGCGGAGGCACGATGGAATCGAATCTTTCCCGCACCGTCCCGGCGGATGTGGACTTGGCTCCCGGGGCCCATCTCGCCGCCCCGCTCGGTGCGGTCGGTACCGCAGCGTTGTTGATCGCGCATTGCGCGGGCATGATCGATCTCGTGGCCTTGCCGGTCTGGGTCGGCGCGCTGATCGGCTCGTATCGGCTCGATCCGCAGCAAGCCGGCTTGCTTGCCACGCTGTTCCTGGCCGGCGCCGTCCTCAGCAGCCTGTTCTTCTCGCCGCGTCTGAACCGCCTGCCGGCGCGCGCGATGGCGACGGCCGGCTTCGGTATCGCGACGCTCGCGTTTCTTGGCGTCGTGTCGATCGGCGTCGTATCGAGCGGCGGCTATGCGGTGATGGCCGTGCTGCACATCGTCGCGGGCCTCGCTGTGGGATGCGGTTTGAGCTTCGCGCACGGCGCGATCGGACGCAGCCGCAATCCGCATCGCCTGTTCGCGATCGCCGGCCTCGCGCTCGGTGTCTTCGCCATCGTGTTTCTCGGCGCCACGCCAGGGCTTATCGAGACGCATGGTGGTCCCACGCTGTTTCGTGTCTTCGCGGGCGTCATGGGCGGTGCGACGATCGCCTGTGCGTTCGGGTTTCCGTCGCTTGGCGCCCGACGCAGCGCGACGAAGGCGGACGAACCCCGCTTCGAGCGCGCCATCTGGTTCGGCATGGTGGGCGTCGGATGCATGGGTTTGACGCAGGCGATGCTGTTCAGCTTCGTCCAGCGCATCGGCCTCGACCGCGGCTTCGGCATGAACGCCGTGACGGCGACGCTGATCGCCCTCGGTTTTGTGAACCTGTTTCCGGCCCCCGTCGCAGGGCTGCTCGAAAAGAGGATTCCTGGCCGCACGGTCTTGCAGGCGGGGCCTGTTGCGCAGGCGGCGCTCGCCCTGATCATCACGCAAAGCGTGGCGTTCGCGCCGTATGCGGCGGCTACCTCGGTGTTCGCCGCGGTCATGATTTTCTCTCACACCTTCGCGTTCGGGATGCTGGCTCGGATCGACCGAACCGGCCGCGCCGCCGCCGCGACACCGGCAATGTTGATGACGGGCGCGGCGATCGGCCCCGTGTTTGGCGGCACGCTCGTCAAGCAGTTGGGCTACGGCAGTCTTGGAATCGCAGCGATGCTGATCGCCGTCGCGGCCGTGCTTTGCTTCTCACGCCTCGAACGCCGTCCCACTTTGTCAGGAGTCAAGGCTTGAAACCCATTCGCCGATTCGTCGATCTCTCGATCTATCTCGAGAACGATGTCCTTTCCGATCCGCCGCCGCTCGCGCCAAAAATCACTTACCAGAAGCACGGCGACACGCTGCCTGAATTCATGGCAATGCTGCCTGGCACGAAGCCGGAGGACTATCCGGACGGCGAGGCGGCTGCCGCGGAGTGGGTCACGCTGACGACTCACAGCGGCACGCACCTCGATGCGCCTTGGCATTTCCATTCGACGATGGATGCAAGCCTCGGCGAAGCGAAACCCTCGATGACGATCGATCAGGTGCCGCTCGAATGGTGCTTCCAGCCAGGCGTGAAACTCGATTTTCGGCACTTGCCCGATGGCTATGTCGTCACGGCCGCGGACGTCGAGGCGGAACTCGGGCGCATCGGCCATACGCTGCTGCCGCTCGACATCGTGGTGGTGAACACGCGGGCGGGCTCGCGTTACGGGCACAACGATTACGTCAACGCGGGTTGCGGCATGGGGTACGAAGCCACGATGTATCTGCTCGAGCGCGGCGTGCGCCTGACCGGCACCGACGCATGGAGCTGGGATGCGCCGTTTTCCTACACCGCGAAGAAAATCGCCGAGACGGGCGACACGTCGTTGATTTGGGAAGGGCACAAGGCCGGCCGCGACATCGGCTATTGCCACCTTGAAAAGCTGCATAACCTCGAAGCGCTGCCACCGCACGGTTTCATCATTAGTTGTTTTCCCCACAAGATTCGCGGCGCGTCTGCCGGCTGGACGCGCGCGGTCGCCATCTTCGATGCCGATAAGGACGTCGCATGAGTTTTCCCATCATTGAGCGTATCGTGACCGGCCATGACGAACGGGGGCGTGCGGTGATCGTCTCGCGAGGGCCGCTGCCGACCGTGCTTGAACTTGCCGCCATTCCCGGCACCGTATTCCATGAGGTATGGAGCACGTCGGGCAATCCGGCGCCTATCGACAATGGCCGGGACCCGACCGTAGGCGCGTTGATGTTGCCGCCGCCAGAGCACGGCACGCGCTTTCGCTTCGTCGATATTCCGCCGGATACCTCGGAATTTCTCGCGTGTGGCGCGACCAAAATGCAGGAGGCGTTTACCGAAGTGGGGGATGCCCACGCGTCGACCGTGCGTGCCGATTCTCCGCATCCGCTCATGCATCGTACGGAATCGATCGACTACGGGGTGGTGATCGACGGTGAGATGACGCTTGTGCTCGACGATTCCGAGGTTGCGCTTGCGCCCGGCAGTGTCGTCGTTCAACGCGGGACGAATCACGCGTGGGCCAACCGCTCCGGCCGGCCGTGCCGGATGTTGTTCGTGCTGATCGACGGCGTCTACGATCCGGCGATTGCCGAGGCACTGCAAGCACGCACGGCTATGGGGGCGCAATGAAGTTCGCCACTTTGCCTGGTGCGACAGCCGATGGACGACTTGTCTTGGTATCGCGCGATCTTCGCTTCGCTTGCGACGGGGCGCCGATTGCGGCCACGTTGATCGAGGCGCTCGATCGGTGGGACGACGTTGGCCCCGAGCTGCGGGTGCGCTACGACGCGCTTAATGCGGGGCGCGTCGCCCATGCGTTTCCTTTCGATCCGGCAGCTTGCAGGGCGCCATTACCCCGCGCTCCGCAATGGTGCGACGGATCGGCCTTCCTGAACCATGGTCGGCTCATGGAACGCGCTTTCAACACCCCGCCGATTCCTGATTTCGACGCCATCCCAGTGATGTACCAGGGGGCCAGCGACGACTTTCTCGGACCGACGCAGGACGTGCCGTTGCCCGACGAGGCAGACGGTATCGACTTCGAAGGCGAGTTCGGTGTGGTTGTCGGCCGTGTGCCGATGGGGGTGGCGGCGGAGCGGGCGCTGACGCATGTCCGGTTGATCGTGCAGATCAACGATTGGAGCTTGCGCGGATTCGGCCCGCGTGAAATGAAGACTGGCTTCGGCTTTCTCCACGCCAAGCCGTCGACCAGCTTTGCCCCGGTCGCAGTGACGCCTGACGAACTGGGCGCCGACTGGCGCGATGGCCGCGTGCAATTGCGGCTCCATGTCGAATGGAATGGCCGGTGGTTCGGTCATCCTAGCGGCGGCGAGATGAATTTCAGCTTTGCGGACCTCATTGCACACGCGGCCAGGACGCGCTGTTTGTCAGCGGGGACCGTGATTGGGTCCGGCACGGTATCGAATGTGGACCGCAGCGCGGGCTCGGCTTGCATTGCCGAGCGGCGAGTCATCGAGATCGTCGACGAAGGACAGGCCAAGACGGCGTTCATGCGCTTCGGCGATCGGGTGAGGATGGCAGCGCGGGACGCGGACGATGCGCAGCCGTTCGGGGTCATCGATCAGCGGGTAGTTTGCGCCGGTGCATGCAATGCGGACGAGGGGCCGCGATGAGAGTACTGGTGACCGGTGCTAACGGTTTCGTGGGCAGGGCATTGGTTCGGCGGCTGCTCAGCGATGGCGTGGCGAGCGCGGGCGACGTGAAGGCGCTGTTGCTGCTCGATCGGGAGATGGACGGCGTTCCCGAGGACGATCGGATCACTGTCCTCCTTGGAGATTTTGGTGCGCCGGAAACACTTGAGGCTGGCCTTGCGGACACCGTCGATCTCGTTTTCCACCTTGCTAGCGTGCCGGGCGCGCAGGCCCAAGCCGATCCGGAGTTGGGCGATCGCGTCAATTTGCACGGCATGCTGGCGTTGTTCGAAAACCTTGCCCAACAGACGAAGCGATGTGCCCGTGTGCCACGCGTCGTATTTGCAAGCAGCGTCGCCGTCTATGGCGCGCCGTTGCCGGAGCGGATGGATGAGCATACGGCAGCGCATCCCACGATCAGCTACGGCGTGCACAAGCTGATCGGCGAGCACGTTCTTGGGGATTGGTCGCGGCGCGGTTTGCTCGATGGGCGCTCGTTGCGCTTGCCGGGGATCGTGGCGCGGCCGGGCCTGTCTGCCGGCCACGGTTCGGCCTTCATGAGCGCCGTCTTTCGCGCCGCGCAAGAGGGCCAAGCCTATACCTGCCCGGTTTCGCGCTCGGCCACCGCCTGGTGGATGTCGCAACGGCGTTGCGTCGATAACCTGCTGCATGCGGCACGGCTGCCTGCGGATCGGCTTGGCGGAGTGCGCGTCTGGACCCCGCCCGTGTTGCATTTGACGGTGAGAACCGTGGTCGATGCGTTGGCGCAGCGCTTTGGGGCAGCGCGGATCGACTATGCACCGGTGGAAGCCGTCGAGCGACTATTCGGGCGCCAGCCTCCGTTGACAGATAGCCGTGCGATCGCATTGGGCTTCCGAAACGACGGCACCGTGGAAGAACTGGTAGCGAATGCGCTGGGGCTGTCGGGCGGTTGAATCAGGTGTGAGTCAAATCTCTCCCTTCAGGGGGAAGGATAGGGCGGACGCCGAAGGCGTCGTGTGCGGCGATTAATGCGGTATTCGCTGCTGTTTGGTGTGCTGGCGTATTACTGCAAGAGAGGTTCCTCTGTAACATCCCGTCCCGTAAAGAATAAACGCATCGGGGCCTTCCGGAATGTCGCGTGCGACGGGTATCCAGCAGTGTTCGTTGCACTTTTGACGCTTTGTCAGCATAGTCGGTCTAATGCGTTAGGCTAATAAGCCCATAAATGCGGCGCGGACTACTGCTGCGGTCTTGTTCGACGCATCCAACTTTGCGACCGCATTCCTGGTATGGAATTTGACCGTTTAGCGATAGCTTGCCATCGGCTGCTCGCGCGTCCGGCGCTCAACGAGTCGTGACTGAGAGTACTCTGAGCCGGGAACGTTAAGCACCGTCTGCCGCACGAAGCTCCATGGGGAAGGCGCGCGATGAGCCGCATTTCGCGCGCGTAACCGTGTTCGCTGGCCCAATCGCGAAAGCTAGA
>CAWIRZ010000033.1:0-77386 GCA_963838695.1 uncultured beta proteobacterium
AACTCACGGATGCGCTTGTTCCTGGCCGCCTGCGTAGCGCGACGCTCGTCGGTGACTCGGCTGTCCCGCGATATTGGGCCAACGTGTGGTTGCTGGTTTCCATGGGGCATCTGGCCGAATCCACGCAAGCCGGCGCGCTCCGGTACGTCGAGGACCTGTACCGGCATGCGGACGGAATTCTGGGCATCAACGGCCTAGACGATGCGCTGGCGGACATGAATGACCAGGCGCTAGCTGATGTCCTGGAGTCATGGTTTGTTGCGATTCGGAATCGCCCAAGAGCCACCCGGGCCGACGAGTTGCGCTGGCACGCGGGCCTCGGGTTTGTGACCGATGTGCTGACCTGGCTATCCAGGGCTCGAGTCCCGGACGGTCGGATACGGGATATCGAGGCGCGCTTGCACAGGTTGTCGACGTTGTACGGTCAATTGCGTGTTCGCAAGAGCAACCCGGTCGAAACCATTCGCTCACTGCCGTCCTCTGTCGTCGAGGCGCTCTACGAACTGCTGGACCCTGAGTCGCCCCTAATCCATTCAAGAATGTGAAGACGCGTTGGCGTGTTTATGTGGCGTTCTGGTTGATGTTGCACCAGGGACTGAGACGTGGGGAATTGCTGCTGCTGCCCGCCGACTGCGTGAAATCCGGCCTTGACAAGAAGCGGCAGGCGCTTCGCTATTGGCTCAATGTGCAACAAAGCGAGTACGAGGACGACGACGCTGACGAGTCGATTGACCCGAGGTACTCATTAAAGTGGACCCATGATTTGAGGCAGTGACTAGGCGGTAGTTTGCTGTCGTCGGTAAAGGGATGATGGCAAATACTGAAGGCGAGAAGCCAAGGTGCATACGGCGGTCACTTCAAGGCGAAGGTGGGCCTGGAAGCCCGTGCGGGGATGAATCAGTGAGATCGCGCAGGCGTACGGGTGCATCCGGTGCTGGTCGGGCAGTGGAAGAAAGAGATTTGACTGCCGGGGCGCTATTCAAGGGAGCGCGGGCCGAAGCCGGCTGAGGACAAGAGCGGCGAGGAGCGTATGCACAGATTGGGACGGCTGAAGATGGATGAGGCCTAAAAAAAGATGGGGGAGTGCGCCGGGAAGCCAGAACGGGTCGGAAGACAGCGCGGACGAACTGCCCTTGAGCCGGCAGTGCGAACTGGCGGAAGTGGCGCGCGCAACGGTGTACCGGAGAAAAAGCAAGCCGGAACAGGAAGAGCGCGCCGAGGATCTGCTGCTGTGTCGCCTGATCGACGAGGAATACACGAGCCGGCCGTTCTGCGGTAGCCGGCGCATGGCGGTGTTACTGTGCAGGCTGGGCCATGGGGTCAATCGCAAGCGCGTGCAGCGCCTGATGCGCGAGATGGGCTGGCGGGCATGGCGCCGGGGCCGGCGACGAGCGCCAGGCATACCGAAGCACAAGGTCTATCCGTATCTGCTACGCGGCGTGTCGGTGATGCGGCCCAACCAGGTGTGGTCGACCGATGTGACGTATATCCGGCTGGCGCGCGGTTTCGCCTATCTGGTGGCGATCATCGACTGGTACAGCCGCAAGGTGCTGTCCTGGCGCATCACAACAGCCTGGACGCGTCGTTCTGCGTGGACTGCCTGGAGGATGCGTTGCGCGAGCACGGTAGACCGGAGGTGTTCAACGGCGACCAGGGCTCGCAGTTCACGAGCCACGTCTTCACGGGCGTGCTCAAGCGTGAGCGAATCGCCATTAGCATGGACGGGCGCGGCCGGGCATTGGATAACATCTTCGTCGAGCGCTTGTGGCGCAACGTGAAGCACGAGGACGTGTACCTGAAAGGGTACGCCAACATGGCCGAGCTGATGATCGGGCTGGCGCAGTACTTCTCGTTCTACAACGAGGACGCGTATCGATCGCTGGCTATAAACACCGGCTGCGTTACGTCATCCACAGGCTCTGCGGATGGTCGCCGACATACGGCGAATTCATACGCTCTTCCCTCCGGGTCCGGCAAACGACTCTCATGCAGGGTGCATTCCGGCGATGTCTTTCTATCGGTCGACGAGGAGGCAGCACGTGCGGCACCTGGATGAAGTGGTTGCCGCCCTTGGGTCGTCGGCAACCGCAGCTCCGTCGAACGAAGAAGTCCGCGACGCAGGAATGATGCTGTGCGCCTATCAGTTTGCCATGCGGCCAATCCAGATTGCGATGCTACCCATGCGCAATGTTCGCATCTGGCATGACACTCCGGATGAGTCGCCGACCGTTCACTTAACCTTCCACATGGCCAAGCAGCAAAGCGACTCGAAGAGACGGCCACTTACGCGTCGAGTCAAGCGCGAGTGGGCTCCCCTGTTCGTTGCGTTCAATGAGCGGCGCAAGGCCGAAGGAGCTGCCGGTGCCGCTCGCTTCTTTGGTGTCCAATCAGTTGCTGAGGTAGGAATCCGCATCGCCGCGTTGGTGCGCAGACTGATCGGGTCCGATGACCTCGGCACGGCCACCGATTTGCGACATACGGCGGCCCAGCGACTTGTTGACGCAGGTGCGAGCCACGAGGAACTGGCCGAATTCATGGGCCACGCGCATGTGCAAACGGGACTGGTGTACTTTGCAACGTCGGCCACTCACGCGGAACGGGTGAACCGTGCGCTCGGCGCGTCCGACGTTTATCGGCGCGTGGCGAAAATCGCGCACGACCGCTTCATCTCCGCCGAAGAGCTTGCACAACTCAAAGGCGAGCAGCAGATTGCCGGTGTGCCTCACGGAATTCCAATTGCCGGCATCGGCGGCTGTGAATCCGGTCAGCCTGCCTGCCCTTACAACCCCATCACGTCGTGCTACGGATGCCGGAAGTTCATGCCTTTGCACGACAAAGCGATGCATGAGCGAGTGCTTGCCGAAATGCGTGACGTGGTTCTGTTCTTCGAACGGAGTTCTCGCGGGGATGTTCGTTCGCCTGCCTACCTTCAACTGCAGCGGACCATCGCCGAGGTACAGACCGTCATTGAAGAACTAGAAAGCGAGGGCCGATGAACCCACACTACTCCGCGTACGTTGAACTGGGAAAAGCGCTGGCTCAGGAAAAAGGCCTGCAGTGGGAAATGGACCTCGACGACACTGGTGCCGCACGCGACGGCATCGGCTGGAACCTTACCGCCATTGCTAGCGACGTGCCACCTCCGACCCATTACCTGCGGGACCTTGGGCTCGACGTCAAAGTGCTAGCCATCGTCAACGCCGAGCGCGCCGAACGGGGGCTGCCGCTGCGGATGCGGCAGCCGTTGACGGCCGCATGGCAGGACCTGGTCAAGGCTGCGGTCGCCGAGCAGTTGCTGTTCAAGCGGAACACCACGGGATATGTGACCCAGAGCATCGCACGTCCGTTGCGTGTAATTGCCACGTGCATAGACAAGGAGCCATGGCAACTGACGGTTGATGACCTGCGTCTGTCGGTGCGTACCGGGAAAGCAGTCCAGGCGACGGGCAAACTGGGGGACTTGGTCGCCGGCATCGTCAAGGTGGTATTCGATGCCCAGCACATCTGTGATGCAGGCCAACTGTACTCGTCGCTCGCCGTTCCTCGCATGAAGATGAAGAGCGCAATCAAGGCTCGGCACATCTGGTCTCAAGACGAACTGCGAGCTGACCTCGATGCCCGCAAACGCGCGGAGCGCTTGCCTGAGCGTCGCGCATTCTGGGAACTGACGCGCATCGTGATGACCGAAAAGCCGCGTACGTTCATCGACGACCTACGGTTCGCTGCTGGGCGCACAATGATTGTGACCGGCATGCGCGCCGGCGAAGCTGCGCTGTTGCCGCTCGACTGGAAGCGGGAGCGGGTGTACCTGGATTCAAAGGGGCGGCCAGCTGGTGAAGCGGGAGGTATCTCGACATCGCTGATGGTCCGGCACTTTGCGGAAAAGCAGCAGGATGAGGACTCAGATAGCCGTATCTTGCGGGAAAACAGTCAGCCCGTGCCGGACATGTTCCGGTTGTTGCTGACCGAAACGCTCGACCATGTTGCCACGCTGACGGAGCCGCTACGTGCGACGCTGAAGCTTCAATGCGAGACCGGGCGCGTGCTCCCGTGGTATGCGGCTGACGACATCGTTCCCTTCACTGAACTCTACACGCGCGTCATGGGCAATCCGTTCTGGCTGAATATAGAGCGGGAACCCTTCATTGAGCGCTACCGCGAAAACTTCGCTCCCACGGTTCTGGCGGAACTGTACTCGCATCAGCGGACGAAACAGCAGGCAGGTCCTGTGGCGCTCGATATGGCGGTATATCAGTTCGGCAAGCGATTGCTGGACAAGATGCGCGCGGAGCAGATTGCACTGCGCTTCAGACGTGCTGACGGCACCGTTATCGGGGTGACGGAGCGCATGAATTGGCAAAACACCTATCTGTGCGCCGGCGAGCTTGAAGACCACATTCGCTCGACAACGCCGACGAAGGTGTCGGACACCACCCCGCTGCCGCTCGCCGATGGTTCGGTTCAACCGTGGGAGTTGCTGTTCCTGCAGCCCAAGCGTTCGCTTGCCGAGGAACGTAACGACGGACTGTGCGATATCACGCGGTACATGGCGGTTAACCGGCCCGACCCTTCGTTCATTGGGTACGCACTTGGTGACGCGAAGGAGTTGCCGTCACTGTTCGAAAAGTACGGCGAAACGGACGAAGACCGGGCGTTGAAAATCGAGTCACACATGCTTCGCCACCTCCAGAACACCGAACTGTTCCGGCTGGGCGTAGCCGATACCATCATCTCGAAGCGCTTCAATCGGCGCAGTGTCGCTCAAAGCTACGAATACGACCACCGCAGTCTTGCCGAGGAACTGGACCAGATAGAAATTCCGCCGGACATCGAGATTATGCTCGGCGAGAAAGCGAGCACGGTGGCCAAGCTCATTAAGGGCGGCCGAGCCAGCGGCCCTATCGTGGAGGCGTTTCGCCGCATCCAGGCGACCGAGGGCGACACCGCCGCGTACGAGTATCTGCGCGTCGAAGCTGATGGCTTCCATGCCACGCCATATGGCCATTGCTTGAGTTCGTTCACGGTTGACCCCTGCCCTAACCATCTCGAATGCTTTAACGATTGCCGCCATCTCTCGGCAACCGATTTACCTGAGAACCGGCAAAACCTGATTCGACTTGAGGGCAAGCTAAAAATTGCCGTCGAGGAAATCAAGGCCAGGCCGTCGACCAGCGTTGGCTGGAAGAACCAGCTCGAACATGCGGAGCAGCGCTTGGTTGGTGTCCGCACGTTGCTGGCCACGCCTGCGGGCGAACGCCCCTTCCCTGATGGCCGCGACCTGTCGCTGCCGCCGCAACGTGGAGTACTTGATGACTAAGCCCAACGATACGGCGCAAGTCGATGATAACGAGATGCGCGAGATTCTTGAAACGCTGCTCGCCAATGATGAAGACATCACGGCGCGCGCTGTTGCTCGGTTGCATCCGTCCATCAAAGCGGCATCGTCCATCACCCGCAGCGAATCGCGAAGCCAGTTGCTTGCCGAGTATCAGCAACGCCAGACGGAATACCGACGCTGGCGTGGTCGTGTTGCCAAACGGTCTGGCGCCGACACTGCCGCATCGCTTGCCGACAAGGACATCCGGATTGCAGAACTGGAAGCCACGGTGCAATTGTTGACGGCTTCTCACCTCGCCATGCTGCGCGCTGTTGGCGAGTTGGGTGGCTTCAGCAAATGGGCGAAGTTCTATGAGCATCACCGGGAGGCGCGTGACAAGTTGATTGCGCTCGGCGCCGTACCGATTGCAACCGTGTCTTCCCTTGCCGACGAGCGCCCGGACAAGAGCGGCGCACCCAACAAACCGAAGAAGAGTTGAGTAAGGAGTCTCAATGCGCCGCCGAAAATCTGCCAGACTGCTGATTCTCAACCCCTCACATGATGTGCTGCTGTTTCGCTTCGTTCACAAGCAGGGACCGTTAACAGGCAATGATTATTGGGCGACCCCAGGGGGTGGCGTTGAAGAAGGTGAAACCTTCGAAGACGCGGCAGTTCGGGAGCTGCAGGAAGAGACCGGGATTGTTGTACATCACGTCGGTCCCGCCGTGGCACGACGCGAAGTTAAGTTGCAGCTCCCTGACGGAGAATACGTCGTTGCCGACGAATGCTACTTCGCAATCGAAACCGCGACGCTGAACATCTCCTGCGAGGGATGGACATGGCAGGAACAGCAAATCATGGCGGACCACAAATGGTGGTCTTTGAATGAATTACGCGAAACACTGGACACGGTGTGGCCGGAGAACCTGGTGTCGATACTCGAAGGCATACCCGAAGGACAGACGGTCGGTACAAGAAAAGGAGGCTGAACTTGGCGCGCCGAATCCTAGCAATTGGTGGCGGTGGCTTCATGATGGAAGACGGTATCTCCGCAATTGACGCCTACATATGCGACCTCACTGGGCGGTCGAAACCCAAGGTGTGCTTCATCGCTACGCCGAGCGGTGACCTCCCGGCCCACATCGACAAGTTCTACACGACTTACGCGGCGCTTGGTTGTGAGACGTCTCATCTCGCGTTCTTCCGTCTACCAAGCCACAACGCCATCTCGGTAACTGACTTTGCACGACACCTGCTCACGCAGGATGCCATCTTCGTTGGCGGAGGAAACACCAAATCGGCATTAGCAGTATGGCGAGAGTGGGCTGTCGACGAGGCGCTGCGCGCAGCTTGGGAAAATGGCGTGTTACTCGCGGGAATGAGCGCGGGAGCGATGTGTTGGTTCGAATCGGGCCTGACTGACTCGTTCTGGGGTGCTGACTACCGCCCCCTGCAGTGCTTGGGGTTGCTACCAGGTGCCTGCGGAGTTCATTACAGTTCGGACCAGAAACGCCGCGCCAGTCTGCATCAAGCGCTGAAATCGAACACCGTCCCAGCCTCGATTGCGATAGATGACCACGCGGCAGTTCTGTTCGAGGGTATCGACATCGACCGCGTCGTCTCCTGGCACCATGGTGCAACGGCGTACCGGGTCGGCCGCGAGAAAGACGCGGTAATCGAGACGTCGATGCCAGCGGAGTTCATCGAAGATAAGAGAACCTACGCACCTACCGAAGGTCAGTCGCGGTAGCGTCGCACGCGGGACTGGCACGCAATCAAGCGCAACACCCACGCCGCGAACGGCCGTGCTCGCTGCGTCCTTCTGTTGCCTCGCTCGACGCAACAGACATGACCACTATCGGCACGCAACAGAGAGGAGTCAGAAAAGTGGATATCCTGTGGATAAGTTGGTCGCCTTACCAGTTAAATATAACAAAACCTAAAAAACCAACCCGACGCAACACTCAACCATAGGTGCCAAGAATCAACGGAGCTAGTGTTAGAACCAAGTTGGATCAGCCGTTCGGCTTCCTTACGGTAGGCGCGCTGCGTGGCCGGGGATTCGTGCAACGCAAGCCATGCCTGGACGGCGTCGTAATCGTTGTCGACGCCCAGGATACAGGTCGACAGCGGTGCGCGGAACGCGCCTGCGGATCCGTCAACCTCATGCGGTAGCCGGAGTTGCTCCCATGGCGTCACGACTGACTGCCGGTCGGCGACGATCAGTGCGCGAGCCCGCTCCGTGAGTGCTGGATGCGCGACAAAGAGTGCCTCGATCCGCTTTGCACTGGCCGGGCCGAGCCCAGGAACGGCACTCCACCACTGACGACGGCGGGGAATCCCTACCGTGAGATCAGCCAGGGTCCGGATGCCCGCGTTTCTGCTGCTCGTCCGGGTCATTGATTGGCAACACATCTCCGCCGAACGAAAACCACTTGGCAAAGCCATTATAGGACTCGACCTTGTTGGTTGTGGCGGTGATCTCCTGTCGCAGTTCGTTGCTGCCGAGCCACTCAAGCAGGAATACCGTGCGAACCACCTTGCCAAGCTCCTCGGCCGCCAGGGACACGCGATTTTTCGGACTGGCCGCACCGAAACGGCGCAGTAGAAGGGGCGATGAAATCGCTCCAGACTGGATCGACAGCGCGAGCTGCTCTTCGACGTCCGGCGTATAGAACGCCTGCAGTTCTTCCGGTGAAAAACCCTT
This sequence comes from uncultured beta proteobacterium, assembly GCA_963838695.1. Lineage (GTDB taxonomy): Bacteria > Pseudomonadota > Gammaproteobacteria > Burkholderiales > Burkholderiaceae > Trinickia. The sequence goes on from CAWIRZ010000033.1 coordinate 8,025, forward strand.
GGGAAACCTCGGATACGCGGTACGTTCGATGGTCGCCATGCCGGATTCCGGATCTCGAATGGGCTGGCCAGTGTAGCGCAAAAAATCCGGCAAAGCCGTCACACTTGTGCCAGTCTGTGCAACCAGCTGGCCGCTATAATTTTCGGATTCAGAACGCAGCGAAGGGGACAGAAACATGGGCAAAGCCAGCCAGCAGAAAAAATCGTCGCGCGCCCGCAAGCTGGGCACGCGCGACCTGGAGGCATTGCGACGGGGAGCGGTTCAGTCAGGGATCCCCGACGCTATCGTTCTCGATCGTAATGACCTGCCGCCGGAGCAGAAAATCTCCTGGCCCCTCGCCCAACTGCTTCAGGATGAGGTTTCCGATCATCCAACACTGGAGGAATATCAGAGCGCACTGACGGCGATAGTTGCGGCGTGGAATACCAGCCTCCTGCCCGAGAGCGAGCGTGCTGAAGCGCTACGTGATCAGATCGGATTCGACAAAAGTGTTCCACCCGAAATACGGCGTGAGGTCACACAGGGCATCGAGCGCCTGATTGAGGAAAAAGTGGCCCGTTTTCCCCATGACCGCCGCCGTATCGTCTCGTGGGAGGCGAGGCTCGAAGGTGACGTACTCCGGGTCGTAGCGGCGGCGTCTGACGGTCCCCGGCACGATACTCTGCAGGATGTCATGCGGGGTTTGCTGCGAACGATGTCCACGTAAGAGACCGCACATTCAGACCAGTCAGCTAAGGACGCGACCGTCCCGCGCTGGCTGACCACGTTGACCTGTCTGCATGCCGACGCGCAAGCGGACGCGATAGCTCAGGGACGCATTCACGGCCCGAGTTCCTTATTCCATCAAAGCATAGAGATCCGTCGCTTCATAACTTTCAGGCTCATGATAGTAATTTGACCGGATCTTGGTCAGATCCCTCGAGTGCGATGTCTCGCATGCTCTAACCTGCGGACGGCAGCCCTAAGTGTCCGCACTCGACCCTCAACCGCCGCTCGAAGCCGCGCCACCGCAACGACCGCTTCCAAGGTACAACGGCCGTGCGCGAGGTCACGTCGGTCGGCAAATCAGGATTTCAACACAGGACGCCCACAACGTCCGAATCGAATCCTTGCCAAAATTTGCCAAGGCTTGATAGACTGACTCACATGAGCACGATGAACATTTCCCTTCCCGATTCGCTGAAAGACTACGTCGACGAGCAGGTTGGCGAGTGCGGCTACGGCACGAGCAGCGAATACGTCCGTGAACTAATCCGTAAGGATCAGCAGCGCAAGCATTTGCGAGCGGTTATCCTGCAAGGAGCGACGTCCGGTCTCTCGGCTCCGGCCGATGCTGACTATTTTGAATCGCTACGCGCACGCGTGCGTACTTCGCGCAAATGACGGCCAAGCCCGTCATCCCGACCCGCCTGGCCAAGCAGGACATGGAAGACGAGCTGACGCGCTACCTCGTGGACGAAGGCTCGGAACAGGCGGCACTTGGGTTCATTGCCGAGATCGAACAGGCGTACACGCGTCTCGCGAAGCACCCGAACATCGGGTCTCCGCGCTATGCGTACGAGCTGGACGTACCGGGCCTGCGATCGTGGCCACTTGATCGCTATCCGCATCTGATTTTCTACATTGAGCGTGACGACTACGTCGAGGTCTGGCGCGTGCTCAACGGCAAGCGCGACATCCCGGCGTGGCTGCTGAGCGATGATAGCTCGTTCTGACGCCCGAGAGCGTATCGATCATCATCGGCGACATACCGACGAAACCGGATGTTCACTTCGTGCCCAATTCCCAGCATTTTTCCTTCATGGCGCCCTGTCCGGCTGAATTGATGCAGTCCGCACGCGAAATCTGTATCGATGGACCGGACTTCGACCGTATCTCTTTTCACAGAAAATTCAACGCTGAAGTGGTCGCGTTTTTCCGTAAGCACCTGACACATGCGAGTAATCTGCGCAAAACACGTACTGTGCGGCCGTGATGAGGCGGCGCCAGATGCCGATTGTCAGCGATTTAGGTGCCGATGCCGATCGGCCAAATGGCCGATCCCGGAAGTGCCAAGGTCAGCACAGCAGGTCGCCGCAGCCGGCCAGCGCCAGACTTCCGTACCCCACCCACAGCAGCCGGTCGGATTTCTCCATAGCAGCCGTTCAAATCGGGACCAACGATCCGGGTCGGGCCCGACCACAATTCCTGCTGCAATCGCTAGCGAACCCGAGCGTCGCGTATCATCGCCGCAAGGTGTTGCTGTCCACGGTGTCCGCTAACAGCAACCGGACTGGCGACGGATAATAGCGGGTATACCATTTTTAGGATCGCACATGGAAATTAAAGTCAACTTTCTCGATAAGCTACGCCTTGAAGCCAAGTTCGATGACTTCACAGTAGTGGCCGACCAGCCTATCCGTTATAAGGGTGATGGCTCGGCGCCTGGTCCCTTCGATTATTTTCTCGCGTCATCGGCCTTGTGTGCGGCTTACTTTGTGAAGTTGTATTGCGTAAATCGCAATATTCCCACCGAGAATATCCGCCTGTCGCAGAATAATATCGTTGATCCGGAAAATCGGTACCAACAGATTTTTAAGATTCAGGTTGAGTTGCCACCGGATATCTCGGAAGTAGACCGCCGAGGTATTTTGCGCTTCATCGACCGTTGTACGGTGAAAAAAGTGGTGCAAGCCGGACCCGAGTTTGTCATTGAAGAGGTAGAAAATCTGGATGCCGATGCTCAGTCGTTGCTGACGTTGAAGCCGGCCTCTGATGCCAGCACCTATATTGCGGGTAAAGATTTGCCGTTGGAGCAGACCATCGCCAATATGTCGGGCGTTCTGGCGGCCTTGGGCATGAAGATTGAGATCGCTTCGTGGCGCAATATCGTTCCAAATGTGTGGTCGCTTCATATCCGCGATGCGCACTCGCCGATGTGTTTTACCAATGGCAAGGGGGCGACCAAAGAAAGCGCGTTGGCGTCGGCGTTGGGAGAGTTTATCGAGCGCCTGAATTGCAACCATTTCTATGGCGGGGCGTTTTGGGGCGAAGACATCGCCAATGCGGCGTTTGTACATTATCCGAACGAGCGCTGGTTCAAGCCTGGCCCTGAGGATGCGCTGCCAGCTGAAATTCTGGATGCGTACTGCCTGCAAATTTATGATCCCGATGGCGAGTTGCATGGCTCGCATCTGTACGACACCAACTCCGGTAATGTGCAGCGCGGTATCTGTTCGCTGCCATTTGTGCGGCAGTCGGACGGCGAAGTGGTGTACTTCCCGTCCAACCTGATCGAAAACCTGTTCGTCAGCAATGGCATGAGTGCCGGTAACACGCTGGCCGAAGCGCAGGTGCAATGTCTGTCCGAAATTTTCGAACGGGCGGTAAAGCGTGAAATTCTGGAAAGTGAAATCGCATTACCCGATGTGCCGCACGAAGTGCTGGCGAAATACCCTGGCATTCTGGCCGGGATTCAGGGATTGGAAGCGCAGGGCTTTCCGGTGCTGGTAAAGGATGCGTCGCTGGGTGGGACCTACCCGGTGATGTGCGTCACATTGATGAACCCGCGGACAGGCGGTGTCTTTGCCTCGTTCGGCGCGCACCCGAGCTTCGAGGTGGCGCTGGAACGGAGCCTGACGGAATTGCTACAGGGGCGCAGTTTTGAAGGCCTGAACGATTTGCCTCAGCCTACCTTTGTCAGTAACGCGGTGACTGAACCAAATAACTTTGTTGAGCACTTCATTGATTCCAGCGGTGTGGTGTCGTGGCGTTTTTTCAGCGCCAAAGCGAATTTCGACTTTGTTGAGTGGGATTTTTCTGGCCAGGGCGAAAACTCCAATGCCGATGAAGCCGCAACGTTGTTCGGAATTCTCGAAGACATGGGCAAAGAGGTTTACACGGCGGTGTATGACCAACTGGGCGCCGTAGCCTGCCGGATCTTAGTGCCCGGTTATTCGGAAGTTTACCCGGTAGAGGATTTGATCTGGGATAACACAAACAAGGCGCTGTTGTTTCGCGCCGATATTTTGAACTTGCATCGCCTGGACGATGCCGGCCTCGCAGCAATGCTTGAACGGTTGGATAACAATGAACTAGACGAGCACTCCGATATTGCCACTTTGATCGGCATCGAATTTGACGAGAATTCGGGCTGGGGGCAGCTAACAGTTCTCGAGTTGAAGCTGCTGATTCATCTCGCTTTGCAGCAATTTGAGGCGGCGCAAGAACTGGTGGGAGCCTTCCTGCAATACAACGACAACACGGTCGAGCGCGGATTATTTTACCAGGCCCTGAATGTCGTACTGGAGGTGCTGCTCGATGAAGACCTGGAACTGGACGATTACGCGGTCAATTTCTGTCGGATGTTTGGCAAGGCCCGGATGGACGCGGTATTGGGATCAGTGGACGGCAGCGTGCGCTTCTATGGCTTAACGCCAACGAGTATGAAACTGGAGGGTCTCGATAGGCACCACCGCCTGATCGACAGCTACAAAAAATTGCATATGGCGCGGGCCGGTGTGGTGGCTACAGCGAGTTAGGGTTATGAGCGACGGCTGGATGCGATGATGCCGTTCAGCCCGCTCGAAAAACACCGGTCGGTACTCGAGTTGGCCGGCGTCGTGGTCGAATCGACGTACAACTGGTACTGGCTAGTCGACGGTCTGCAGGCGGCTGGATTCGCGGTCCATTTGGCCAATGCACGATCCACGAGATTCTGTGGTGTTGTGGTGTTGCGTCCCGCCACGCTTCAAACCCACATTTGACCGTCCCGTCCGGACTGTCAACCATTCACGCGCGCTTGCCGAAGGTCCGCAACTGGCCGAACGCGGTCCGACGCCGACCGGCTCAGGTCGACGCCGGAAGAACCGGTAGCGGAAACCCAATGCGGACATTCGCGTGGACCATCGACCGCCGGTCCATGTATGACACAATCGACTTATTTGGGCCGACGGCGACACCGTATGACAAACACTCAAGCTGCGGGCAACGCTGTTCAAACCAGCCCATTGGCGGCGGCCTTTCCCGCAGAGCTTCGCTCCGAAGTGACCGTCGTCACGGATTTGGTTCGACCCAACACGGCGACTCACCCCGGATCGTCGGTCGTTGTTCGAGGCGAATCACTCAATATTCCGTATCGAATTCACCACGATTGCGACGACATACTATTCCCTCGGCTGAACGAGGTTCAGGCGGCGATCTATGCGTGTGTGCTGACGAGGCACCACGACGGACACGTACGCCAACGCCATATCGAACGGCTGGTCACTTCGTCCGAACCTTGGGTAGCGCCGTTCGTCGTGCACCTCTGCGGTGAGTACGTCATCGAGATTCTCACCGTGATCGAAGCGTATTTGTCGTCAATGGATCAGTGCGTCTACGGGGTGTTCCTCCGGGAAAACGCGACGTTCTTGAAACGGACACACGATCGGATGGTGAGTTATTGGGACTGCTATTATCGCTGGCTCTACAAGCGAAAACTCGACTACGTTGGATTTCGGGTATTTGAGCGATTCGGCGAATGGCGTGCTTCCGCCTAACGGGCGCGATCGCCCTACCCGCGAGTCTCATGCAAGAAGCATAAGTCGCGTCTGAATGGACCAGCGAAAACTTGCCGCGTAGCGCCGTACATACACTATCAATTCCCATGAAAAAATCGGTTTGGCTTCTTAGTCTCTAGTTCCAAGTGCAACACCTTCGATGAGATAGGGTGTTGCGATGAAGAAGAACTACAGTCGTCGGTGCGTGGCAAGCCCTTGAGGTGCGACGCGCCCGCAGAGCGGGCTGCCGCGCCGCAGCCGCGCAACAATTCCGCCTTCAACCGATGCGAGAGCGAGCGAATCGCGTGGCCTTCCGTATTGAACGGGTAGTCGGCCGCCGTCAAACCAGCCGCGCGGCATTGGCGCAGGAAATCGTCGTGCAGCGCTTGCAAACCGCGCAGGCGGGTGCGCAGGCTCCCCTCGGTGTGCAGCTGCTCGAGCATCACCTTGCGTTGTTTGACCTGAAGGAGCAGCCAGCCCGCCAACGCGGGGTAACGCTCGAGCAGTTGCGACAGCGCGCCCGCCGCACCACGGCTGCCGCGCTCGCCGCGAACTTGCACATCGCGCACTCTCCCATACTCCGCGATGCGCAGGTAGCGAATGAGCGCTCGAAAGCCGAAGGGCCGCCCGTCCGGATGCGGCACCTGGGCCCGCTCAAGCCAGCGATACAGTTGCCGGCGATTGCCCCAAATACCGTAGTCTAAATTTTCAGTTAGTAGCCTCACTTGCAACAAGCGCCAAGGCATTGATTTGTCAAGAGTTTGCGCCGCCAAATTGACACACAAACCGAAATCTTAGTATTTGGCCGGTGTAGTGACAGAATTATTGCGGTCTACGGCGGCGGCGTCGTATACAAGTCCAAATCGCCCATCCAGTTTCTCCTCCCGCACCGCTTTCTGGGGCTGTTCCTGATGGCAATTGCGCTCTTTAGCGTAATGGGGTGCCTTGGATACGCGAGTGGCTCGTAGGAATCTATCCGAGATAGTCACCGATTCGAGCCACGTGGTCGACCGGCCGTTCATGGCCGGCTGGCGACAACTGCGCTCGGCATAAATCAAGGCAGCACGGTAATACCGATCTTGGTCGGCTAGCGATGGCGTCCCTCAAATGGCCGGGGTGAACTGTCGGCGGTATTTCACAAAGCCACGCTTGAGGTCGGCCCGGAACCCAACACGTTCAAAAAAACTGTGGGCGTCGGTGCGGGAGGCCGAACTAAGCAGCATCATCTTTGAACAATTCCCCGATAAGCAGTACTGCTCGACCTCATGTAACAGAGCCTGTCCGATTCCATGTCCGCGGCATCGATGATCGACGACAAGATTCTCGATCACGGCGAAAGGCTGATCGGCGTACATCACGTCTGCGCAAAGAGAAACCAGCACTGTGCCACACACACCACCATCAACCTCGCAGACGTACAGCCGAGTGCGCGCCCCTTCGGCAACCATCTGAATCTGCGACTCGGTAACATTCACGTTTACATCGTCCACCAACTGACAATACAACGACTGGAGAGCCGCAGCGTCTGTGCGGTCCGCTACGCGGACGATCGGGAAGCAACTCATGGTCTACTTTGATCGTTTCAGAAATGAGCGCCGATTTTAGATCACTTGAGCCGCCGACCGGCGGCCTCGTCGCGGTTCGACAATTGTTGACGATCTGGCCAGCGACCCGAGCGGCGGTTATTGGCCGGGTGCCCGGGCGAACGAGCTGCGATCCAAAACGACTTGTGCTCTTGCCAACACAGCGTCCGCTACGTATCGCCGATTACTGAAACCGGCTTTGTACGCGCGCCGCCACGTGGGCAATATTGTGCCGAGCATGACGTCTCAGCACTGATGTCAAGCAAGGGGCGCTACTGCGGGATTTTCGTCTCGCACATTTCCCGTCGCCCCCGACGATACCCTCTGGGGGCTGTCAACCGGCAACCGAGTCACAGGTTGCCCGCTTTTGCAGGGCAACGGGCGTGAATCGCCAGTTTGCGCGCGACAGCGGTTCTGCGGCGCCGGTGCTGCGACTCAAAGCTCGTCGCTCGGGTCGGCGATATCGAGCCGAAACTGCCATCCTTCCATGCTCATCAGCATTCGCCCCAGATCGTTCCACGAGACCTCCTTGCCGTCGACCACCACAAGTGGCAAGCGCCCCTCCTGCGACTCGTCCCATTCGATGCGCCCGCGTACCGTACTATCGATAATCTGGCGCTCACGAAAATCAATGTGCATGACCGATAATGCGCGGCGAATCTTTTCGACGAGGCGTCCGAGCAGTACGAGCACATCGTCGTCGCACTCGCCGATCAGCTGGAACCGATAGCCGGCGGGAAGATCGCCGCGGAGCTCAAAGGCATCCAGGGCGACCCGGTCGCCCAGCAGCCGGACCTGGAAATGGAACTGGTGGGATTCCCCGCCGCAGTCGATCATGCGGATGGGGTCAAGCCGGACATTCTCGAAATCGGTGAAGCCGGTTGACTCGGCAATCCGGGCGTTGAAGCACAGACTGCAAAGCAACTGGTAGCTGCCATCACCGGAGCCGCAGTGGATAGTGTCCCACGGCGGCGTCAGGTTGCCGCATTGTTCACATCGCGCGTGTGCCATCTCATGTCAGCTGTGATGGTTGCCCTGCGATCGCAGGGAGAATGGAATTCGGCTGCCGTCTTCGGCACGGCTCGTCGTACGTCGGCAGCGACAGTCAACATTAGCTCGCACCAACGTGCGTGGAAGTGGCAAAGCGAGCTTCGCTATTGTGCCAGAGCGCAGGTCGTCGCTTCACATCTGAACGACATCGAGCAGAATTTTCCTCCCGTCTTTGTACGAGAACACCGAGATGGCTCCGTGCCTGAGGTCGCCCTGCGCCGTGAAGCTTGTCTCGCCAATTACGCCCTTGTAGTCGGTAGACGGCATGGCGGCCACTACCTTTGCCGAGTCGACCGAGTTTGCGCGCTTCATCGCGTCGACGATGATGTACACCGCGTCGTAAGCAAAGGGCGCATAAACCTGTAATGGCTGATGGAAACGCGCTTCGTACTTCCGCGCAAACGCCGCGCCGCCCGGCATTTTTTCTAAAGCCATGCCGGCCTCCGAACACACCACGTTATCCGCTGCGGCGCCCGCCAGCTTGGGGAGCTCCGCCGAACAAACGCCATCCCCGCCCAAAATCTTTGCCCTCACGCCCAACTGCCGCGCCTGCTTTGCGAACGGCCCGCCCGTTGCATCCATTCCGCCGTACAAGATCGCATCCGGGTTTTCGCCCTTGATCTTCGTGGCGATAGCGCGAAAATCAATGGCCTTGTCGTTCGTGGCGTCGCGTGACACAACCTTCATTCCGGCCGCTTTGGCCGCTTTCTCGAACTCGTCGGCAAGACCTTGTCCGTAGGCTGTCGAATCATCCACGATTGCAACGGTCTTCACGCCGAGGCGTTTGCCCGCGTAGATGGCCAGCGCGGGCCCTTGTTGCGCGTCAGTCGCGACAACCCGGTACGTCGTGTTGAAACCCTGCTGCGTATAGGTGGGATTCGTCGCTGCCTGCGAGATCTCCACGATGCCGGCATTCTTGTAAATCCGCGACGCTGGAATCGATGTGCCGGAATTCAGATGACCGACGACGCCAGCCACTTTATCGTCGACCAGTTTCTGCGCAACCTGCGTAGCGGTACGCGGATCGCCTGCATCGTCTTGTGCATCGAGCTGCAATGTGATTCGCTTTCCTTCAATTACCAAACCCTGTGCGTTAATTTCTTCGATCGCGAGCCGCGCGCCGTTTTCGCTGTCCTTGCCTAGGTGCGCGATCGCGCCTGTGAGTGGCGCGACGTGACCGATTCGCACGACCTCCTCGGCGTGAACAGCGAACGAGCAAGCGATTGCAGCAACCGCAACCGCCACTTCCTTGTGATGTCGAGCCATGTCCCCTCCTCTTCTTCAGGCGCAGGATGCGCCTGCTCAATCAATGACGAATCGTGTCAGTCAGTTCGGTATCGGCGCGCTTCAGCGTTTCACACGGTGCGCTGCCGATCGCCACGCCATAGAGATTCTTCGGGTCAACCGGCGTGGGAATAAGATCGAGTTCGATGCCGATGTTCCGCTCGCGTGACGCGGCATTGAGGTAGCGCAGCGCGGAGAAGTCTTCCAGGGCGAAACCGACCGAGTCGAATACGGTGACCTGCGCGGCGGATTCCCGGCCTTTTTCTGCGCCGGATACGATTCGGTGGAACTCGACGACAGGAAAGTCCGCCGTGAGCTGTTGAATATCGCCTTCGATGCGCGTCTGCGGCTCGTACTCGACCACGACACGTGCGCGCCGAAGGACATCCGCATGCAACTCCGTCTTGCCCGGACAGTCGCCGCCGACTGCATTGATATGCATGCCGTCTTCGATCATCTCCGGCGTCAGAATCGTCGCGTTTGTCTTGTCCGCGGTGACCGTGGTCACGATATCCGCACCCCGGACCGCATCCGCCGCGGAGGCGCTGCGAATCACTCTGAGCGTCCTAAACGGTGCGAGATTGCGCACCAGCTTTTCCGTCGCCGCCTCGTCCACGTCGAACACTCTGATTTCGTCGATGCCCAACATCTCGTGAAACGCGATGGCCTGAAATTCACTTTGAGCACCGTTGCCGATCATGGCCATCGAGCGCGAACCCGGTCGAGCAAGGAAGCGTGCAAATAGCGCCGATGTCGCGGCCGTCCGAATCGCCGTCGTCAACGTCATCTCACTCAGGAGTAATGGATAGCCCGTATCCACATCCGCGAGCACGCCGAATGCCATGACAGTGAGCATGTCCGACTGTGTATTCTTCGGATGCCCATTGACGTACTTGAACGAGTACAGCCGGTTATCCGACGTCGGCATGAGTTCAATCACGCCATCGGTCGAGTGGCTTGCCAACCGGGCGGTCTTTTCAAACGTATCCCAACGGCGATAGTCCTGTTCGATGTAAGACGCCATCGTCGTCAAAACTTGTGTAATGCCGACCTCTGCGACCAGCTTTGAAACGTCTTTCACATCTATGTATCTCGTCATGCTTTTCGCTCCTTGTGTGCAGGCGACTTCAAATCGCGTAGCAACGAATTGGTGAAACAACTTCAGGCTCGACCTTCAAAGCCCAACAGAACGTTGACCGCGTTGACTCCGATCTCGTCGACCATGTACCCGCCCTCCATCACGAAAAGTGCGGGAACGTTGAACCTTGCGATTGCCTCGCCGATGCGCAGAAAGTCTGGCGTGCGCAGGCGAAAGTGGCTGATAGGGTCGTCTTCGAACGTGTCGACCCCGAGAGAAATAACCAGCGCGTCGGGTGCGTGGCGTCCGATTGCCGCACCGGCGTAGCGCAACGCGTGGTCGAAGCCTTCCCATCCCGTTCCCTTCGGAAGGGGAAGGTTCAGATTGAATCCCTCTCCTGCGCCGATGCCGCGTTCGTCGGCATGCCCCGAGAAATATGGATAGGACACCGTCGGATCGCCGTGAATCGACACGAACAAAACATCAGGTCGATCGTAGAAGATGTCCTGCGTGCCGTTGCCGTGATGGAAGTCGATGTCGAGAACGGCTACACGCTTTGCGCCGCCATCGATGCAATGCTGGGCCGCAATTGCCGCGTTGTTCAGATAACAATAGCCGCCCATGTATTCACGGCCCGCGTGGTGGCCGGGTGGGCGGCAAAGCGCGAATGCGGCGCGTGCGCCAGTCGACAGCGCATCCATCCCAGTCAACGCTGAGTTGGCACTCGAACTGATCGCGGCCCACGTACCTGCGTTGATGGGGGAACCGGCGTCCATCGAAAAGAAGCCAAGCTTGCCATCGATGAATTCAGGCAACGCGTGGCTAGGCAAACCCCTCACGGGCCATACGAGCGGCAGGGCCTGGCACGTCCTGCCCGTCGCAAACCATTCGTGCCACGCTCCTGCCAGAAACTCGACGTACCGCTGGCTGTGCGCGCCTACGTAATCCGCCCGTTTGTAGGCATTCGGGCTAATTACCTCGCCGAGGCCGGTTGCCGTGACTTGTGCAAGCACCGTCTCGGCGCGGAGCGGGTTCTCAAAGGAATCGGAGATTGCACCGTCCTTGAGTTCGACGCCATGGTGCAAGCGATGATCGCTACTGTAGATGGTGAGCATGGTTGACTACCGCATTGAAGATAGCCAACAGTTTATTCAGCGGCCCCCGCATTGATTTTGCTTTCGGGTGCGGAAAAGCCTAGAATTTTGTGAAATTCGTCTAACAGGAATGAGATATGAGCACAAATCGCCCAAAAGCAGAAATGGACGCGCTGGACCGCTCAATGTTGCGCCTGCTCCAGGACGATGGCGCCGTATCGAATGCGGCGCTCGGCGAGAAACTCTCGCTGAGCGTGACGCCATGCTGGAGGCGGCGCAAACGCCTGGAAGACGAAGGTGTCATTACCGGTTACCAGGCGAACATCGACCGGCGCGCGGTCGGACTGAATCTCCTTGCGTTCGTGCATCTCCGGTTTAACGTGCACTCGGACAAGACCGCGGACAACTTCGAAGCCGTCATCCGCAGTCGACCGGAGGTCCTCTCATGCCACAAAATCACAGGCGATGCGGACTACATCTTGCAGGTGGTTGCCGCCGATCTTGACGCATACGGTGAATTTGTCGAGCGGGTACTACGACGGCAGCCAGGCATCGCGTCGATACAATCCAGCCTTGCGCTACGCGAGGTGAAGTTTTCGTCGCGGGTTCCGGTTCCAGACGCCTAAACACCTCTCCCCAAAGTGGCTACCCATTCGCCACTGCATTACGGAGAAGGTCGCTCGCGCATTGCAAGCGTTTGAAGTTCCGAATAACGGCCTTTGGCAGAGGCACAAAGGCTATTTCATAGTCTATTCATGCCCGCCTCGGGAGGCGCGAGCGGACTGACGCCATGTTGGACTGCGCCTGGCGCCGTAGTTCACGGCTCGATTCGTGCGGCACCGGCGTCCATCGTCTGTTACGGTCGCCGCGGCCGCGATGACATAGCCGATGCGTTCACTGCCCACCAGAACACGCAGGACATACTTTCGGATACCAGAACGTGCGAAACATGTCGATGCCATAGGATTTCCCGTCGTACTTCACAACGGTGCGTTTAATCCGTTTGCCGTCATCGACAAACCCATCCGCTTTCGACTCCGTCCGCGTGGTATGCGCCGTAATCGATAGATCGGCAAAACCATGACTCGCGGTTTTCTCGATTGCGATGGTCATGTCAGCCGATTCGTGCGATCCCACCATGCCGCTTCCGCAAGAATGGTCATCTAAGGCTATCCAGCCATACAGATTGGTGCCGAAAACGGGGCGCAGCGAATCGCCCTCCCGGACCCACAGCGTCAATTCATTGCCGGCGTTAGCGTCCGGGCAGCTTGCGCCACGTGCGTCGCTCGTGAAAACCACGCCGAATGCACGGATCGTCGGTGAAAGAAGGTATCGCGCAGTATCGATTCGGTAACTGCCGACGGCCGTCGCAGCATCTTCTTCAATGATCGAGCGATTGGCGGCAACCACCTTCCCGCCCTCGACCAACGCCACGACCTGCACCTTCGTCCCCTCTTCCGGGTTCGGCCCCTCGTGTTTTGTATCAAACGCGAGGGCCGCAATCGTCGTATTCGATGCGTCCGGCATGGCCTTGCACGCCGCGGCAGCAATCAAGCCGTTCGGCTTGTTCCAGGACACTAGGTTGCCCTGGATTCCCGCCCAATGCGCAACCGCCGATATCGTCCCGCTATCGCACGGTTGGGCGTCCTCAGCATAGGCCGATGTCGAGATCGTGAGGCTGAGCAATGAGATAAGCCCGAGTATTCCCCGGGGGTGGGCGACTTTGACCAACATAGGATTGACCTCTTTGCTTGTTACCGACTAATGCCGATGCCGATGGTGAATATCCGGAAAATGCGCGTGCGAATGGGTGATGGGCAGATGCGTGTGCGGATGCACATGCGGCTCGTCGCCTTCATACGGAAAATCGTGCGCATGCTGGTGGTGCTCGTCGTGCCGATGCCGATGCGTGTGCGCCATCCTTTCATGCGTATGCTCGTGCATGTGCCGCTCGCGTACGTGCAGCCAGATGCCTAGCGCCATCAATCCCGCGGCGACCCAGAAGGTGACGGGAGGCATCTCCGGCCAAATCAGCAGCGATAGCGCGACACCGAACAGCGGCGCGACCGAGAAATATGCGCCGGTTCGCGCGGTTCCCAAGTTGCGCAACGCGACAACAAACAGCACAAGGCTGACGCCATAGCCGGCAAGCCCCGTCAACATGGCGGCCGTCGTAGTCGAGAACGTCGGCAGTGTCGCGCCCGCTGCGACAGCGATCGCGATATTCACCGGGCCGGCGATCAAACCTTTGAGGCAGGCGATCACCATCGCGTCGTTCGCCGATACTTTGCGCGTGAGGTTGTTGTCGATCGCCCAGCATAGACAAGCGCCGGCGATCAGCAATGCCCCTACCGGCACGGCACTTTCGCCGCGAGGCCACGATAGCAATACGCCGCCCGCGACGATCGCCACCATGCCGAGGAACACCTGCACGTCGACGTTCTCTCTGAAAACGACCCAGGCGATGACGGCTGTCAGCACGCCTTCGAGATTGAGCAGCAGTGCGCTCGTCGCAGCCGGTGTGCTCGATAGGCCGACCATCAGCAGCGCGGGACCCGCAACCCCGCCCGCCGCGATTGCACCGGCCAGCCACGGGATTTCCGCCTTTTGCAGACGTTGGCCCGTGTCGATCCGCACCGCCGGCCGGCGGAGTCGACGAATAACGATGCCGATGCCGAGCCCCAAGCCACTTCCGAGGTAGAACAGGCCGGCCACCATGAACGGCGACGTCGAACCGAGCAATGCCTTCGCCACAGGCGTGGCAGCGCCGAACAAGGCAGCCGCCGTCAAGGCGATAAGGATTACGTTGATTTTCGAGTTCATCGCTTCAGGTGCAGAGTGGACGACACCCGTCGAACGGACGGGCTAATAGTCTACCGAATACTTGGCGCAACAAAGTAGGATTTTTATCATTCAACCTACTTTGCTGCGCTTTATTTTGACGGACCGTGAGCAACAGAGTATGATTTTCGTCATATATCCTACTTTGATGCTCATGCAAACGCTCACCGACATCGCCGCTTTTCTTCGGCAGCAGCTGAAAAAGGCATCGATCACCCAGCGGGAACTGGGTGTCGAGGCCGGGCTCGCGCGACGTACGCTCACCGGCGTGCTCAGCGGTCAAGCCGATTACAAGGTTACGACGCTCATCGCCGTGCTGGATCGCCTAGGTTACGAACTCACCTTCGTACCCAAGCAGGCGGCTGTCGGTTTGACGTCGCAAGCATCGCTGGCGCCAACGTCTCCGACAGTCAAGACCCGTGTCGAGCGGGCGCGGGAGCAAGTCAAGTCCCCCGCGGCTGCGACGCCTCCGAAGAGCGGGAAGGCAGAGTAAATAAAGAGCAAAGAAATGCAACGATAGCGGGTGCATGACACCGTCAGACCTAGGAAATACATGAACGTCAAAGCACTGGGTGTCTTCATCGGAACGACGCAGCGTATTGGGGTGCTCTTTCAATACGCGCTAGGCAACAGCCAGGTGGTTAACCGATTCGTTGCTGACGACACGTTCATCAACGCCGCTCACGCCCCTGTGTTGTCGCTATCGATGCTGGCAGACGAGCCCGCAGCACAGAAAGCACTGTGGGCGGACGTCGGATCGACACTCTTCAACGGCTCCTACAGCCACGCGAACGGTTGGCTGCTGCCGGCGTTTTTTCAAAACCTGCTGCCTGAGGGCGTTTTCCGCGATCACGTCGCGGCGCAGCGCCATTGCGATCCGAAGGACCACTTCGAGATGCTGGCCGCGTGTGGGCGCGACTTGCCTGGCAAGGTGTACGCCCTTCCGCTCGAACTCACTCGCGGCGAACTCGCCCGCTACGTGACGCAGGACGCCGATTCGCTCGAGATGTCCGTGACTGCGGAGCCGCTCGACGACGGCGTTTCTCTGTCCGGCGTGCAGCCGAAAGTCGGCGTGATCAAGCAAGGTGGGCGTTATGTCGGTCGCACGAAAATGCAGGACACGCACATCATCGCCAAGTTGCCTGTCGTCGGCCAGCCTCTTCTGCCCGAACTCGAATATGTTTCGCTGCGCTTGGCCGCAGCCGCAGGCGTGCGTGTTACCGAGGCACATCTCGAACCGCTCGAGACGTTGGCGGTCGAACACGGCTACGACCTCGGCGAAACCGACAACAAGACGAATTTCCTTGCCGTGACACGCTACGATCGCACGCCAGAGGGCCGAGTCCACTGCGAGGACTTCGCACAGGTGCTCGGGATCCCGCCGGAGCAAAAGTATCTCGGCGCCAGCTATCTGGACATCGCGAGTGTGATGATGGCGTTCCCCTCTCTAGGCGAACCGGCCGTGCATGAGTTGCTGCGACGCATCGTCGTCAACGAAATGCTCGGCAACCCGGACATGCACCTCAAAAATATCGGCGTCTGGTATCCGGACGGGCACACCCCAGAAATGCCGCCCGCATACGACATAGTGGCCTACGCGGCCTACCATCGTCGCACGGGCCACGCCCTCCACCTCCTGCCGGCCGGACAGGAAAAGCCGCGGATGTCGATCGACAATGCCCGCCAAGCGAAAGCGGCGAAGCCTCACATCGGTCCGAACGTCATTAGACAGTTTTGTGCGCAGTTGGGAATTCCGGAGAAGCCGGCGGCAGCGGTGATTCGCAAGTCGGTCGCGGACGCCGTTCGGGCATGGCCCGCGATGATCGAAATCGCGCCGCTGACAACCGCCCAAAAGGAGCGGTTGATGGCGCATTTCACCTCTCACGCTCTAGTCGAGTCGCTGATGCGCAGACGCAGGCCGAAATCCGATTCGTAGCGCTCATCGGCGATCGAGTCGACGGGGCCCAGCCGTTCAATGAAGTCTCCGTTCACCTATTCGCACGGACGAGAACGACTACTTCGGAACCAGCGCGACAGCTTATAAAAACAGAAAGATCCATTCAGATGTACCGCGGTATAGTGCATCGATCATGCGGTAGGAGAGGAGAAAAATGAAAGCCGTAGTCTACGAATCGTTCGGCGCTGTGCCGAAGTTAATGAACGTCGCCGATCCGTCGCCGGCTCCGCACGGTGTCGTGATCCAGGTCATGGCGACTGGCGTGTGCCGCAGCGACTGGCACGGCTGGATGGGCCACGATTCCGATATCGTGCTTCCGCACGTGCCTGGCCACGAACTGGCGGGCGTTGTCTCCGCGGTCGGCTCGGACGTCACACGCTGGAAGGTTGGCGATCGCGTAACGGTTCCGTTCGTCGCCGGTTGCGGCCACTGCCCGGAATGCCACTCGGGCAACCAGCAGGTCTGCGAAAGCCAGTTTCAACCTGGGTTCACGCATTGGGGTTCGTTTGCCGAGTACGTCGGCATTCATTACGCCGATCTCAATCTCGTACGTTTGCCGGACGCGCTGGGCTTCGCGACTGCCGCAAGCCTCGGCTGCCGTTTCGTGACCTCGTTCCGCGCCGTGGTCGATCAGGGCAAGACTTCAGCCGGCCAGTGGGTGGCCGTGCACGGCTGCGGGGGGGTGGGCCTCTCGGCGATCATGATCGCGAATGCGATCGGTGCGAATGTGGTCGCGGTGGATATCTCCGATCGCGCACTGGAACTCGCAAAGTCGCTGGGCGCCGTCGCGATTGTCAATGCATCGCGCGTGGCCAACGTCGTGGAGGCCGTCAAGGAAATCACACAAGGTGGCGCGCATGTTTCGCTGGATGCGCTGGGCCATCCGACAACCTGCTTCAACTCGATCAGTAACTTGCGTCGTCGCGGCAAACATGTGCAAGTCGGGCTGATGCTGGGTGAGCACACGACGCCGCAGGTGCCCATGAGCAAAGTCATCGCCTACGAGTTGGAAATTCTTGGCAGCCACGGTATGCAGGCACACCGCTACGGCGCAATGTTAGATATGGTTCGTACGGGCAAGCTGCAACCGGAGCGGCTGATCGGCAAAGAAATCAGTCTTGGCGAATCGGTCGATGCGCTCATGAACATGGATCGGTTCGAAGGTGCCGGCGTGACCGTCATCACGGATTTCGCGTCCTGAAACCATGAAATCCTAAAGCGGCAAGGGCCTTGCGCCCTGCTGCGTTTCCGGAAACTTGGCCGCACGAGACTACCGTATCCGCCGGCCAAGTCATCCGCCCGTGCTCGTTCATTTGGTACGATCGCCCCTTTCGCCTTCGCACTGATCGATGATCGAGCTCGCCCAACGATTGCTGTTTTCCGCGCGCAAGCTAACGCTTGCTGGGCTCGCACGCCTGCGCCACCCTACCCGGCGCGGCGTGCTGCTGGCGCTCGCCGTACCCCCCGCGCTATTGGCGCTCTATGTGTTGGTGCTGATTCCCTTTACACCTAGCATCGGCGACATCCGGAAAGCACGTGTCGACCGGCCAGCCCAAATCCTATCGTCTGATGGAAAGCTGTTGGCGGAATTCAAGCCGTCGAACCGAGAGTGGGTGACGTTGGCCGAGATTTCGCCGCATGTGGTGGATGCGCTGATCTCAACGGAAGACCACCGCTTCTATCAGCATCACGGGATCGACTGGCGGCGTACGCTCGGCGCGGCGCTGCACACGTTCTCGGGCGACCGCCAAGGCGGCTCGACGATTACCCAGCAGCTTGCCCGCAATCTCTATCCCGACGAAATCGGCCGCGCGCCAACGCTCACGCGCAAGATTAAAGAAGCGATTACCGCGCTGAAAATCGAAGCGGTTTACAGCAAGCAGCAGATCCTCGAAACCTACCTGAACACCGTTCCGTTTCTTTACAACGCATACGGAATCGAAATGGCCGCTCGTACCTACTTCGGCGAATCGGCCTCCGATCTCGATGTGCGCGAAGCGGCAACGTTGATCGGGATGCTGAAAGGCAATGCCTATTACAACCCACGGCTCAATCCCGATCGCGCACTGCTACGGCGTAATACCGTACTGGCGCAGATGGTCAAATATGGCCGGCTCACGCCCTCTCAATTTGCGTCGCTAAAAACGCGGCCGCTGGGAATCGATTTCGAGCGTCAGAAGGAGTCGCCTGGTCCTGCGCCGCACTTCGCGCAACAGTTGCGCAAGTGGCTGATTGCTTGGGCCGACAGCCACGACTACAACATCTACTCCGACGGCCTTGTCGTGCATACGACGATCGACTCGCGGCTGCAGGCGATGGCGACACAGGCCGTCGCATCGCAGGCCAACCAGTTGCAAGCGGTCGCCAATCGCGCTTGGTCGGGACGCGACGGCTGTTCTGCGGCTAATCCGCTGTTTGTCACATTCATGCGCGAGACGCCCGATTATCGCGCCACCCGCACGGCGGGACTCAGCGACGCCGATTCGATCAAGCAGCTCGCGCGGAACCACGCTTTCATGCGCAGCCTTTGCACCAGCAAGACGGACGTGCAGGCAGGCTTGCTTGCGATCGATCCGCGTAACGGCCAGATTCGCGCATGGGTCGGCAGCCGTGACTTTGCGCGTGAGCCGTTCGATCACGTCGACCAAGCCCGCCGCCAGCCGGGCTCTACGTTTAAGGCGTTCGTCTATGGCGCCGCGTTCGCCGCCGGCGCAAAAGCGGACGATACGTTCGTCGACCAACCTGTCCAGATCGCGCTCAAGGGGGGTGAGATCTGGAGCCCGGCCGACGAAACGCCACCCAACGGCCAGACGTTTACGCTCGAGCGTGCGCTCGCGCTTTCGCGCAATCGAATTACCGCGCAAGTGATCGAACGCGTCGGCCCGGCGAAAGTGGCGAAATTGGCTCGCGCGATGGGTGTGCGAGAGAGCCCGTTAGAAGAAGTGCCTTCGCTAGCACTCGGTACGAGCCCGGTCACGCTGAAAGAGATGGTGACGGCCTATAGCACTATCGCCGACGACGGCGTATACCGCGCGCCGCAGATGGTGACGCGCATCGACGACGCAGGCGGCAACGTACTCGCCGAATTCGGTCCGGAGCCGGGTGCGCGCGCGCTCTCCTCCGACGCCGATCGCACCCTGCTGGATGCGATGCGCGATGTGGTGGCGTACGGGACGGGCTCGTCGATCCGCAGCCGGTTCGGCATTCGGGCCGACGTCGCCGGCAAAACGGGCACGACGCAAGACGGTGCGGACGGTTGGTTCATCCTTATGCACCCGCAATTGGTGGCCGGGGCATGGGTCGGATTCGACGATGGGCGCGTCACGCTTCGCAGCGATTACTGGGGGCAAGGCGCTCATACGGCGTTGCCGATCATCGGCGATGTGTTTCAGCGAGCGTTGCGTACGCGACTGGTGGATACCCGCGCGAAGTTCGATACGGCGGTTGAGCCCTCGGCGTTCGAGCAGTTCCGCACGCGCTTGACCGAGCGTCTGCAAGCATGGCGGGAGGCGCTGTTCGGGGGCGCGCCGCGACAGGAGAGCAGCTCACGCCCGATCCGGCCGCGTGCGCCGATTGCGAGCGCAGCTAGCCAGGCGGCTGTCGCTTCGGGCGGCAGTGAGGCCACGGCCGCGTCGGAGGTCGATGCGATCGGTGCATTCGCGTTCCCGGGGGCGTCGGCGGGCTGGGGCGTCGGCGGTTGCGTCACCCGCGCCCGCTGCCTCTGCGGCACCGGCCTCCACGCCGGGCAACACAGGCGCTCAGCCCGCCGATACGGAAGGTGTAGCTTCGCCCGGGAGTGCGGCGGAAACGATGACGCCAGCAACGCCGACGACGTCACCGATTGCGCCCGCTTCCGGCTCCGCGGCGGGGAATTAGTCGAAATCGATTCTTGCGGATTCTTGATCGGGTTATTGGGCGGCATCGCGATGCAGTCGTCGGCGGCGTGCCGGCACGCCACGGTAGCTGCCTCGACGCAATGCGTCGCGAACGCTACGCTCTGCGTCAACCACGCGCCGTCAGATGAAGCATCGTGTAGTGCTCGTAATGGCCAACACCGTTCTTGACGATGGGATCCTCCGCTGTCAGCGCGGAAATATCCTGGTCGTCGGCAATCTGATAGAGCGAGACGCCATAGCCTCCCGCGTCATCGATCACGGGGCCGTGGGCGACGATCACGCCTTTGGCGAGCCAGTCGTTCATGAAAGCGGCATGCTGCCTCATCGATTGCTGCTCATCGGCAGACATGGTCGCGAGGAAATCCGCACGTGGCGGAATGAATTTGCATAGGTAGTACTTCATCGTTATGTCCTCTTGGTTAGGCGTCGCGATCTCGGCATCGATCCGGATTGAATGGGCCAACGAATGCCCAAACCTTATCGAGCCACTCGCACGCTCTTCAGTATCGCGTTCTCGAACATCCTCGGCGCATAGCTTTGGAGGAACAGCATCATGCCTGTCATTTTTCCGACGGGGTTACTGAATTTCGGCTCTCTCGTGCTGATTAATTTAGCAATAGTACGAACCACCGCATCCGGTGCTTCCGCTTCGTCTATGCCTTTTTGCGTCGCAGCTTTCGCCTGCTTCCGGTAGGCGTCGTAATCGGCGATGCTGCCGATGGCTGCGGAGACGGCATGGTGGCCAAGCTTAGTTTTGAACCAGACCGGCTCCACCATGCTGACCTTGATATTGAATTGATTCAACTCAAACCGCAACGACTTGAAGAAACCCTGAACCGCGTGCTTGGAAGCAGTGTAATAAGAAAGATTCGGCGGACCGATCAATCCCACGATCGAGCTAACGGTGATGATCTGTCCGTGCTTCTGAGCTCGAAACTTCGGCAGCAAGGCATTCGTCACCTTCACCGTACCCCAGAAGTTAGTTTCAAACTGCTGCCGACCCAGTTCGATCGGCGTTTCTTCCGCAATACCGGTGACCATGTAACCGGCGTTGTTGACCAGTACGTCCAGCTGTTTGATGTGTCGAAACAACTCCTCGGAAAACGATCCGATAGAGCCATCTTCATCGAGATTGAGGCGCAGTAGTTTGAATGGCACGCTATCAGCATACTTTTCCGGCTCACGACTGGTGCCGATCACCGTGAAGCCCTGCCGATGAAGATGCTCCGCCAGCATCAATCCAAAACCCGACGATGCACCGGTAATCAGGACTGTCTTTTTCATTGGTACTTCTCCAAAAATAGCGCCTATTTTCTCTGCCATGCACGCCAAGATGAGGCATTCGCTGCCGACGCCAGCGGCGTCGAGCGTGCCGACGACTGCAACGGGTGCAGCAAACGCCCCAAGTGGCCCCCTCGCCGCTTCGGCGATGAAGTGCAACCCGTCTGACACACCTGCCCTCAAGGCGCCGCACGGTTAAGCAGCACTTTGCCGTTCCGGCGCGCGACATGCACTCGCCAAACGCGCCAATGAAGCTGCGAAGCGCGCCAAAAGCGATGTTCGCTATTGGCGCATTCGGCGAGTGCGCTGTCGCGATCCACCGCTTAAACTTCGTTCATGTCTACAGAACACAAAACCCCGCCGAATGCCTACCGTGGCCCCGCGTTAGGGTACGCAGTGTGGCCAGGTTGGCGGCTGTTGATGCAGGACGCAGGATTGGCGACGCCGAGCGTCCTGCGCCGCGCGCAACTCCCCGGCGACCTATTCGCACGCGAAAGCGTGCGCCTCGATTCGACCGATTTCTTCAAACTCTGGGAGGCCATCGAGGCCGAAGCGCAGGCTATCCAGGCGGAGTGCCCGGCTCCCTTGCGCGTGGCTAAGGTGATGTCTTCCGATTGGTTCGACCCGGAGCTTTTTGCCGCGCTGTGCAGCGCCAACATGGAGGGGGCACTGCGCCGTATCGCGACGTACGTGAGGTTGGTCGCGCCGATCGAGATCAACGTGGGACGCGCGGCGACGCACTGCACGGTCACGATCGACTTCCTCGACCGCACGCAGTCTCCGCCGAGCGTATTCCAGGCGTTCAAGCTGGTGTTCTTCGTCCAACTCGCACGACTCGCTACGCGCAGCCACGTGCAACCCTTGCGGGTAGGGTGGCCGGCGCCGCCGGAATCGGAGTCGGACTTACGGGCGTACGAGGCGTACTTCGGGGTACCGGTCGCCCGCACCGCATTGACGACCCTGGTATTTTCGGCAGCGGACGTCGAACGCCCCTTCCTGACAGAGAACCACAAGATGTGGTCGTATTTCGAGCCCGCTCTGCGTCAGCGGCTGGCGGAGCTGGACAGAACCGCCAGCATGGCGGAACGCCTGCGAAGCGTCCTGCTCGAGGCGCTACCGGCCGGTGACTGTTCGATGAGCGCCATAAGCCGCAAGCTGGGAGTCAGTACGCGGACGCTCCAGCGCAGACTGAAAGAGGAAGGCACGAGCTTTCAGGAGACATTGGACACCCTGCGCGAGTCGCTCGCGCAACATTACCTGTCCAACTCATCGATGTCCGGGGCGGAGATCTCATTTCTGCTCGGCTTCGAAGATCCGAATTCCTTCGCGCGGGCATTTCAGGCATGGACCGGAAAGACGCCGCAAGCCGTACGTTCGGCGCTCGGCAAAGCCGGCTCTTGAAGTCTTCGATCGGGCTTGGCCGTTCGCGACTTCGGCTCGCGTGCGCGCGTATTGCACGGGCGGCGCTACGTCCTCCGCAAGCCGCTCATTCCTGGGGCGGCCTGAACCACTCGATACTTCGCGCTGCGGGTCTCGCTCGCCTGGCGGTCGCACCGACGCGAATCGGTCTATCTTTCTCTTGCAGCGAGGGAATAAAGTGCCCGTGCGAAGCGTTTTCTTCATGTGCTTGGACCATCGGGAGGAGGACATGAAATCGATGCGAATGCTTTTCGCCGTATTCACGGCGCTTGCGCTCGTGCTGAGCGCGGGCTGCACGTCCTCGGGCGGCATGGACTCGTCCGGGCATTCGACCAGCGGCCGCTATGGCGGCGGTAGCGGTGGAGGGAGCGGCGGCTACTGAGCGCAGCGCCCGTCCATGAGCTTCGATGCCGACGTCGTCGGGTGGCTCCCGCAGTTGCGGCGGTATGCGCGCGCGCTGACGGGCGACCCGGCTTGGGCAGACGACTTGGTGCAGGATACGGCCGAGCGTGCGCTTACGCGCGTGCGTGCTTTCCGCCCGGGCAGCAATCTGCGTGCGTGGCTTCTGACGATCCTGCGCCATCTCTACCTCGATCAACTGCGCGCGCGCCGCGAAATCGCCGTCGACGACGACCATGCGCCGTGGCAAGCACTCGAAGCACCTTGCGGCCAAGTGGACTCGCTCGTGCTGCGCGACGTGCAGCGCATGCTTTACCGCCTGCCGTTCGAGCAGCGCGAAGTGCTCCTGCTCGTCTGTGTCGAGGAGCTGAGTTATCAGGAGGTGTCGTCGGTGCTCGGCGTGCCTATTGGCACCGTGATGTCGCGGCTCTCGCGTGCCCGAGAGCAGATGCGGTCGATGCTGGAGAGTGGTTCGCCGCATCACGCCCCCCCTTTGAAAGCAGTGAGAAACACCCGATGAGCAACGATCCCGACCACACACCCGCGGGGGGCTTCAGCGAGCCGGATCTCGACGCCCTATCGGCGTTCGTCGACGGCGAGCTGCCGGAAGCGGAACACCGGGCCGTCGCGGAGCGGCTCGCCGCCGACCCGCGCGCGGCGAGCCGCGTGACTCACTATCGTGCGCAACGGGCAGCCTTGCGCGCACTGTTCGCCGATCCCGCGGCGCAAACGAACGGCCCGTGCATCGTGCTGCGCATACGCACGCCGTTGTGGCGGCAAGCCGCGGTGGCCGCTTGCTCGCTCGCGGCCGGCGTCGCGCTCGCGTGGCTTGCCGGCGGCCTCCCGGCGTACCTTGCGCCGCCGCAAGCGCAGATCGCGTTCGCTCGGCAGGCCGACCTCGCCTATTCGGTCTACGCCCCCGAGCAGCGTCACGCGGTCGAGATGGCCGCCGAGCACGAGGGAACGCTCGTCGATTGGCTCTCGAAGCGCCTGAATCGTCCCCTCACCGTGCCGTCCCTCGGGGAGTACGGCTATTCGTTCCTAGGCGGGCGGCTGCTGCCGGGCGCGGCCGGCCCGGCCGCGCAATTCATGTACGAAAACCGCAACGGCGAACGACTCGCGCTTTACGTGAGCGCGGCTTCGCCTCGCGAGGCGCCGGTCAGGCTCTTGCGCCAGGACGATCGCCGCACGTTCTACTGGGTGAGCCGCCAGACGGCCTATGCCCTGTCGGGACAAATCGCGGGCGATCGGCTGCGTGCAATCGCGGTTGATGTCTGCGGCGATCTGGGCGGACACCCCGAGCAGTGGCGATAGAGGCGCACGGGACCGAATAGCGGCACGGCGACGAGACGGCCATGCGGGCTTTCGGTACTTGGGCAAAGAGAGATTCGTCAGGGAACGGCCGAATCCCTAACCATTGCGTTCCCGCTTTGCATCAGGAGACTGACCATGATCAAGACCTTGCTATGCCTCGCTGCCTGCGCCGCATCGGCCCTATCGGCCGCGTCGTTCGCGGAACCGCCGAAGATCGCGAACGGCGTGGTCGTCGACGAGGACGGCATGACGCTCTATACGTTCGACCGGGACACGGTGCGGGGCGCCAGCGCCTGCACGGGCGGCTGCGCGACCAAGTGGCCCGCCGCACTCGCCGATTCTTACGACAAGCCGAGCGGCGAATGGGGGCTCATCGCCACCGCCGAAGGCAAACACCAGTGGACTTATGAAGGGCATCCGCTCTATCGCTTCTCGGGCGACAAAACGTCCGGCCAGAAGAACGGCGATGGCTTCGGCGGGGTCTGGCATGCTGCCAAACCTTAGCGGAGGCCGCCAGCCAGGGTGGAATTCTTCGGCGCTGTCGCAGGGACGACGCTGGGCATGATGCTCGCAAATGTCCCAGCTGTTTATCTCGGCCACCGATTTGCCGACCGGTTGCCGACCAAGGCGGTGCATGCATTGGCCGCTGTCATCTTCGTGGGCGACCGGGATTCATCTATAGCCGAAGCTTCAGATATTTACGAACCCTGGCCGCCCCTCGTATCGATACCGCCACTCGACCGCGGCGCCAAGCGCCGTATTATCCCTGCGTGCGCCGGATAATTCGCCGCCAGGACATCGGCATCCGCCAATTCGAAATCGCTGAACTCGAACCCAGGTGCGACCGTACATCCGACGAACGCAAAACCGGCCGCATCGTCCGCGCCGGCGAGCACCGAACACTCGGCTGAAAACCAGCAACCCGACGGCACCACCACTTGGAATGCGGCATCGTCATCCACTAACGCATTCCCGAGCCGATGCGTCATGCACTGCCCGGCCGCATCGATCACATGCACATCGAGCGGATCCCCCGCGTAGAAATGCCAGACTTCGTCGGAGCGGATTCGGTGCCACGCCGAGTAGGCCCCATCGCACAGCATGTAGTAGATGCAAGTAGAGGCCGACCGTGCGATCCCTCCGGCCTGGTTGCCGGGTGCCACAGGACCGAGGATTCGAGCAACGCGTGCCGGATCGCGATGCGTTTCCCGGTAGTGACCGCCTTCGGGGTGCGGCTCCAGCCGAAATCGGTCGATAAGGCGCTGCTTCGCTTCGTTGCGATCGCTCATGAGGTAACGCTCCCTTTTAGCCCGCTCCGCTACGATTGGATAACAAACCCAATTGACCCTTGCCAGTGCGCCAAACGGTAACCGATGACGCTGTCAATCCGGCGCATACAGCGTCGAATCGGCAAAGTGCTCGGCCGCAAGCACACGCCCCACCAAAATCAATGCAGTGCGTTCGATATCGGTTTGCTCGACCTTGGCGACGATATCCGCCAAGGTGCCGATCACCCGCTCTTCATCGGGCCAGCTCGCGCGATAGACCACCGCGACGGGGCAATCGTCTCCATAGTGCGGCTTCAACTCGGCCACGATGCGTGCTAAATGACGGACGCCCAAATGAATGGCCATCGTCGAGCCGTGTCGAGCGAGATCGCCTAGGCGCTCGTTAGCCGGCATCGCCGTTTTGGTGGCATAGCGCGTGAGAATGACCGTTTGCGAGACGCCCGGTAGCGTCAATTCGCAGCCCAACGTGGCTGCGCACGCCGCCGTCGCCGTGACGCCGGGCACGATCTCGTAAGGAATGCTCAATGCGCGAATCCGCCGAATCTGCTCGCCGATGGCGCCGTACAGCGAAGGATCGCCGGAGTGCACCCGTGCCACGTCCTGCCCTTTGGCATGCGCTTCGGCGAGCAAGCGCACGATTGCATCGAGATCGAGCTCGGCGGTATTCACCACGCGCTCGGCCGTATGACCGGCCAATACCGCGTCCGGCACCAGCGATCCGGCATAGAGAATGACCGGGGCGGTGCGGATCAATCGCTGCCCTTTCACTGTCACGAGTTCCGGGTCGCCAGGGCCGGCGCCGATAAAATAAACCGTCATGCTTCGCTCCGTCGTGAACCGGCCGGGATCATACGGGCATCGTTTTCGACACGCAATGTGTCGAGCGCAGCCAGCAGCGTATCCGTCGTGTCGAAGGTTCGATTCACGTCGGGTAATCTCGGCCGCTCTAGCATCAGAACGGGCAAGCCGCGCTCGCGTGCAACCTCCAATTTGGCTTCCGTCGCGGCGCCGCCGCTGTTTTTGCTGATCACCACGTCGAATTTGTACTGTTCGAATAGCGCCCGCTCAGCTTCCAATGTGAATGGGCCGCGCGCGCCGATCACGCGTACCCGCTCGTTGCCGGGGTGCGCATCGAGGCAGCGGACGGTCCAATATTGATGCGCGGGCAGCGGCATCCAGATGAGACAACGGCGCGCGCCCAAGCGTAAAAAACGGTCGCATGAATGAAGTCGATCGGACGCACAACGTCATCCCACCCGCTGACGAAGCGCCAATCGTCGCCCGGCTGCGGCTGCCATGCAGGGCGACGCAGCGCCCAGCACTCGACGCCGGTGAGCGCGCTGGCCAATGCGGCGTTCGCACTGATTTGCGCTGCGTAAGGATGTGTCGCATCGACGATCAATTCGATGCGCTCGGCCTCGACATATCGAGCGAGGCCGTCGGCACCGCCGAAGCCGCCCACCCGGACGTGACAAAACAAGCCCTCGGCGATCTTGCCGAGCCCCGCAAGGCTATAGACATCGTTCGCGCCCAGCCGGCGCGCCATCTTCAATGCGTCGCCCGTTCCGCCCAAGAGGAGAATGCGCCTCACTGTGCGGCTCCTACGAAGCGTCCTTCGCGGTCGATCGCGAACACTTCAACCTCGACTTCCGGCGGCACGATGCCCCGAGCGACCTCACGCGCGTGTCGGCAGACGATATCGCCCAACGCTATATTTTGCTTTGCCGCCAATGCAAGCGCTTCCTGGCTCGTGTTGGCCGCGTGAATCTGCGCCTGCAACGCGGCATCGCCACCGGCTTCGGCCGCCCATCGAGCGAGCAAGGGCAAATCGATACTGGAATGGCGGCTGTGCAAATCGAGGTGGCCCGCAGCCAGCTTGCTGAACTTGCCGAAGCCGCCACACAGGCTAAGCTTGGCCACCGGCGCGCGGCGCAAGTGCTTCAGCACCGCGCCCACGAAGTCGCCCATTTCGATCAGGGCGATATCCGGTAAGCCGTAATGCGCGCGCATAGCGTCCTCGCTCGCATTGCCGGTGCACGCGGCGACATGCCAATAGCCGTTCGCACGGGCGACGTCGATACCTTGATGGATCGACGCGATATAAGCCGAACAAGAGAACGGCCTGACGATGCCCGTCGTCCCGAGAATCGACAAACCGCCGACGATGCCGAGCCTGGGGTTCATCGTCTTCAAGGCCAGGGCCTCGCCGTTTTCGATGCCGATGGTCACGTCGAATCCGCCCTGGTATCCGTATTCGGCGGCGAGTTCCGTCAGATGCTCGCGCATCATTCGGCGGGGCACCGGATTGATCGCCGGTTCGCCGACCGGCAACGTCAAGCCCGCTCGCGTCACGGTACCCACGCCCGGTCCCGCATGAAAACGGACGCCCGGCTCCGCACCGAGTTCAACGCGCGCAAACACGAGCGCGCCGTGCGTGACGTCGGGATCGTCGCCGGCATCTTTGATGGTTCCGGCCTCGGCGCCGGCTGACGCGTCCGCTCCGTTGACGAAACGGCAAAAGGCGAGCGGTAGCGAAACATGTCTGCCTTTCGGAAGGACGATGTCGGCGACGTCGCTACCGATCCCGCCCAACAGCAACCGCGCCGCGGCCAGCGAGGTGGCCGTGGCGCAGCTTCCCGTCGTGTATCCGCTGCGCAGCGGGCGGGCGTCTTCGGGCGTTTCGTCGCGCATCGTCAGTTCGGCTCGCTAAAGTCGCTAGAGTCGCTACATTCGCTGGATTCAGCTCGTTCGGCCGCGGCGGGTTTCATCACGTCGAGCAAGGTGATCGGCAACGCGGGGCGCCACGTATCGAAGCCGCCGAGCGGCTGCGCTTCGCTGATAGCGATACGCGTCAAGGTGCCGCCGTGACGATTGCGCCATTCGACGAGCGTCGCCTCGCCTTGCAGCGTCACGGCGTTCGCTACCAGCCGCCCGCCTTCGCGCAGGCTCGACCAGCAGGCATCGAGCACACCCGGTACCGTCACGCCGCCGCCGATGAATACGGCATCGGGCGCCGGCAGGCCAGCCAATGCGCCGGGTGCATGGCCCGAGATCAATTGCAGGCCCGGTACGCCCAGCGCGTCCCGGTTCTGTGCGATGAATGCCTGCCGACGAACGTTCGATTCGATGGCAATGGCCCTGCATGTGGGATGCGCACGCATCCATTCGATCCCGATCGATCCGCAGCCCGCACCGACGTCCCACAGCAAGGCCCCCGGGGACGGCGCAAGACGCGCAAGCGTGACCGCACGGATATCGCGCTTCGTGAGTTGGCCGTCGTTTGCGAAGGCGCTATCGGGCAAGCCTATCGTCAACGGCAGTGAACGCCCGGAGCGCGCCCGGCAGTGCAGTGCCACGACGTTCAACGGGCCGATCGACTCCTCCCGCCAAGCGTCGGCCCGCGCGTCAATGCGGCGTTCGCTCGGGCCGCCGAGGTTTTCGAAGACTGTCATCGAGGTATCGCCGAATCCACCGTGACTCAACAGCCCTGCGATCTCGAACGGCGAGTTGCCGTCGCGGCTCAATACCAGCACGCGCGCTCCGTCGTGCAAGTACGCGTTGAGCCCCGCAAGCGGCCGCCCGACCAGCGAGACCACGGACACGTCTTGCAATGGCCAGCCCAGCCGTGCGGCGGCCAACGACAGCGAGGAAGGCGCGGAGATGACGCGCATTTCGTCGGGCGGGACGGTGCGCGCGAAGGTCGCCCCCACGCCGAACCACATCGGATCGCCGCTGGCCAACACGCAAACGGGGCGGCCCCGGTACGCTTGCACAGGCGCGAGATCGAACGGCTTGGGCCACGCGATGCGCTGCGCGCGAATCCTGGCCGGCAACATGGCGAGATGGCGATCGCCGCCGATCACCGCCACGGCTTCCAGCAGGGCCCGGCGGGCCGCCCGACTCAATCCGGAAAAGCCGTCTTCTCCGACGCCGACAACCGTCAGCCAAGGCACCATTGCTCCCTCGTCAGCCATACCTGTTTGTATCAATCGCTTGCCGCATGCGCGCGGTATTCGTAACGTTGCAAGAAGGGCATAATACCCGCTTTGCCGGTGCCCTTCGGGGCTCAAAAGGGAACACAGTCGATGCTGTGGCTGCCCCCGCAACTGTAAGCAGCGAGTCCGCACTGCACGATGCCACTGTTCATACGGGAAGGCCGGTGCGGGCAAGAACCTGCGAGCCAGGAGACCTGCCGGCGCTAATCGTTCGCGCAAGCCATAACCGGGCGGGGTGCACCGGGGGATGTTCTCTCGTCGTCGAGACAACGTGGCCGTCGCGCGACGCCAACTTCGTCGAACCTTGGGCTACCCTTCGTCATCTCCGTCTCGGCCGTCCGCTTGCCCCGCACTGACGCGGATCGTCGCCGCGCGCGACGGCGGGCTATGCCGCGTCAAGCTGCCCGGGGGGCAATTGCTCGGCGCGGCAGGCGCTTGCCATCGCCGATGCTGCGGATGCCCATGCCTCCGGTCTCGTCGAATTGACGAATCGCGCGAATCTGCAATTGCGCGGCGTGAAAGCAGGCGCCGAGGCGTCGCTCAGCCGGCATTTGTCGGACGCTGGGCTCGGCCCTCGGGTAGCGGCCGGCGCATCGCTCGATCCCGAACTGGCCGCGCAGCAAGCTGCTGTCGCCGACGACGCGCGCAACCTGCTGCTCAGCCCCACGGCGGGCCTCGACGCCTACGCCCTTTACGACACGACGCCGCTCGCTCAGCACATCCTCGGGCTGCTGCAGAACGAGCCGCGCCTTGCCGAGCTATCGCCGAAATTCTCCGTATTGCTCGACGGCGGCGAACGATTGGCGGCGCTCGATCATCCGCACGACGTATGGTTCGCCGCCATGCCCATGCCGGCCGTGCCCGCGATGGGCCGCGGTCCGGAGCCCCGGTTTGCGGTCGGCCTGGCGGGCCAACCCTCGGTTCGGGAAACGCTCGCATGCGCTGCCATTCGCGCCGATGAAGTCGTGCCCTTCATGCAAGCGCTGCTTCATGCTTTTCTCGATCTTGCGGCGCCTGACGAGCACCGCATGCGCGATGTGCTGCGCTCACGCGATGGCGACGCTGTCCTCGCACGGGCGGCCGCTCGCGCCGGCATCGAGCTGCAGCGCGATCAGGCGGTCGGCACCTGGCGACGAACAGCCGCCGAACCGGCTCGACGATTCGGCGCCCACGCACAGCGCCAGAGCGGCCTTTGGTACGTTGGAGCGCAGCCGCCGTTGGGGCGCATCGACACCGCCACGTTAAGAGGCTTGGCTCACATCGCATTGGCTCACGGCGATGGCAACGGCAGCTTGCGCGTCACGCCTTGGCAAAGCATCCTCGTGCCGAACGTGGCGGAGCACGCCGTATCGAACGTCGAAGACGCGCTGCGCTCGCTCGGCTTCGTGCTCGATGCGGATCATCCGCTCGCCCGGATCATCGCCTGCGCCGGCTCCGCCTATTGCGCGAAAGGTCTGGCGGATACGAAGGCCGATGCGCTCGGCTTGGTCGAACGACTGCCCCCCGGCATCGAGCAAGTGCATCTGAGCGGATGCACGCGCTCGTGCGCCGCCGCGCATTGCGCACCCTACACATTACTGGCCGTGGCGCCGGCGCGCTACGACGTCTATCGCCGCGCGCAGGCGCCCCAGTCCGACTCAATCCCTGCTCGCGACAATGCGGCTCGCTTCGGCGAGCGCATCGGCATCTGTCTTTCCATCGAAGAGGCCGCGCAGCGACTTGCCGAATCGCCCAGGAATCTACCTCATGATTGACTACGTCCGAGACGGACAAGCCATTTACCGCCAATCGTTCGCGACGATACGCGCCGAAGCGGACCTATCCGGCGTTCCCGCCGACCTCGAAAAACTCGTCGTACGCGTGATTCATGCGTGCGGGATGGTCGATGTAGCAGGCGATATCCGATTCTCCGACGGCGCGGGCACAGCCGGCCGCACCGCATTGGCAAACGGAGCGCCGGTTCTCTGCGATGCGCGGATGGTGGCCGACGGTATTACCCGCGCACGTCTGCCTGCATCGAATCAGGTGCTTTGCATGCTCGGCGATGCCGCCGTGCCCGACATGGCCCAAAAGATCGGCAATACGCGATCGGCGGCTGCGCTCGAACTGTGGCGGCCCTGGCTCGAAGGCAGCGTGGTGGCGATCGGCAATGCCCCGACCGCACTCTTTTACCTGCTTGAAATGCTGGACGCCGGCGCGCCCCGCCCGGCCTTGATTCTCGGCTTCCCGGTGGGATTCGTCGGCGCCGCGGAGTCGAAGGCTATGTTGGCCGCCGACAGCCGCGGCGTGCCCTACGTGATCGTCCAAGGCCGGCGCGGCGGCAGCGCGATGGCGGCAGCGGCAGTCAACGCCCTCGCATCGGAAAACGAATGATGAATCATCGCGGACATCTTTATGGCATCGGCGTCGGTCCCGGCGATCCGGAGTTGCTGACGCTGAAGGCGCTGCGCTTGTTGAAGGCCGCCCCCGTCGTCGCCTACTTCGCCGCGAAAGGGAAGAAAGGAAACGCGTTCAGCATCGTCGAAACGTACCTGTCGGACGGGCAGGTTCAACTGCCGCTTATCTACCCGGTCACGACCGAAGCGCTCGAGCCGCCGCTCTCTTACGAGGCGGTCATCGCCGATTTTTACGATACCGCCGCCGGCGTGATCGGCGAGCATCTGAATGCCGGACGCGATGTAGCCGTCGTCTGCGAGGGCGATCCGCTGTTTTACGGCTCCTATATGTATCTGCACGATCGGTTGGCGCCGGCGTTTCCGGTCGAAGTCGTCCCCGGCGTCTGCTCGATGCTCGGTGGAACCGCGGTGCTCGGCACGCCGCTCGTCTATCGCAATCAGAGCTTGTCCATTCTTTCCGGCGTAATGAGCGAGGACGAATTGCGGCGCAAGCTCGCCGATACGGATGCCGCCGTCATCATGAAACTAGGCCGCAATTTCGACAAAGTCCGGCGCGTGTTGGACGAACTCGGGCTGTCCGCGCGGGCGCTCTATGTCGAGCGCGCCACGATGCCGAATCAACGTGTCGTATCGCTAGCGGATGTCGATCCCATGTCGTCGCCCTATTTCTCGCTGCTGATTGTCCCGGGGAAAAAATGGCAGGCGTAACGGCACCCCCGGCGATCGTCGTGCTGGGGCCCAGTGCGCTGCCCACCGCCCGGCGCATTCAGGCCGCTTGTTCGGGCGCGCTGATCCATGCGTTGCAAACGCGCGTCGATGACGGCGCGGAGGTCTACTACACGCGGCTCAGCGAGCATCTACGCGCGCTCTATGCCCAAGGCACGCCGATCGTTGCATTGTGCGCGGCGGGGATCGTGATTCGATGCGTCGCGCCGATGCTGGCGAACAAAGGGATCGAGCCGCCCGTGCTCGCGGTGGCCGAAGATGGCAGCGCGGTCGTTCCGCTGCTGGGCGGTCTTGCCGGCGTGAACGTGATGGCGCGCGATATCGCGCAAGCCCTGGGTGTCGCCCCCGCCGTGACGACGAGCGGCGAACTGAGATTCGGCACCTGCCTGCTCAACCCGCCCGAGGGCTATCTTCTGGCCGACTTGGAGCAAGGCAAGCATTTCGTTTCCGACTTACTCGCGGGGGAAAGCGCGCGTATCGATGGCGAAGCGCCTTGGATCGGCGACGCGCAGGTTCCGCAAAGCGATACCGCGCGGTTGACGATCCGTGTGACGCCGTTCATCTCCGATGGACGTCGGGACGAACTCGTCATTCATCCTCGCAGCATCGTAGCCGCGGTTTCCGAAGACAGCGCGGTTACCGCGGAGATCGTCTATGAAGCGCTGCGCGAACACGGATTCGCGCTGGCCTCGCTGGCGGCGTTGCTCGCTCCGGCCAAGTGCATCGGGGATGCCGGGATCGAAGCGGTGGCGCGCAAGCTCGGGGTCCCGCTCCGTTTCGCTGCCGGCAGCGTGCGAGACGCGGCGCAACTGCTGGCTGATTCGCTCGACGTAAGCCATGAGGTCCGAAGCTCGAACGGTAGCCATATTGCGCTCGGCGTAGCGGCAAGCCCGATCGACGCGGCGCGAATCGGGCGTGCGCGAGGACGCCTGACTGTAGTCGGGCTTGGCCCAGGCGATGCGGGGCTCATCGCGCCAGACGCGCGCGCAGCCTTGAACGAAGCCGGCTACGTGCTCGGTTACGAAACCTACGTGAAGATGGCCGGCCCGTTTCGTGCCGATCAACGCTTGCATTGCAGCGACAACCGGGAGGAGCTGCAGCGCGCGCGGCACGCCTTCGAGCTGGCGTGCGAAGGCCGGCAAGTCGTCGTCGTTTCGTCGGGCGATCCTGGTGTATTCGCGATGGCCGCCGCCGTTTTCGAAGCGCTGGACAAGAGCGACGATCCGCGCTGGAAAGCAGTCGATCTACGAATCGTGCCAGGCATTTCGGCGGCGATGGCGACGGCGGCTAAAGCCGGTGCGCCGCTGGGCCACGACTTCTGCATGCTCTCGCTCTCCGACAATTTGAAACCGTGGAGCGTGATAGAGAATCGGCTGGAGCATGCAGCCGCGGCGGATTTGGTCATGGCGTTCTACAACCCGATCTCGCGGGCGCGGCCTTGGCAACTCGATCGCGCACTGGAAATCGTGCGAGTCCATCGCAGTGCCGGCACGCGCGTCGTCCTCGGGCGAGACATCGGCCGCCCCGGCGAGAAGTTGAGCACGACGACGTTAGGCGAGCTGCAATCGAGCCAGGTGGATATGCGGACGATGGTCATCGTCGGATCGTCGACTACACGCGGCATCGCGGGCGGGCCGCACGGCGAATGGGTGTATACGCCGCGTTGGTATGAAGCGTGAGGAAGGGCCGCGCGCCGCCTAACGGTCTGTCCGCTGCCAGTCCGGTATCAGGCGCCCATGCTCGTCGAAACGGTAACGGTGTTCGGTCCAGCCGACGCCAAATAGCTGCAGCACTTCGTCATAGTAGGCGGGCGGTTGCTTCGCGCCGTTTGCCGCAGCCTGCATCGCGGTAATCCGCCGTGACTGGGCGGCCACACCGGCATCGTCGGCAAGGGCGCTCAGGTACGGCAGCAAAGCCGCCGAGAAGCCCACCGGCCCGGTACCGGCCGTTGCGCCGGTTTGCGTCTCTACGCGTTCGGGCGGAGCCTCGGCCTCGTCCACGGCTTGGCGCATGCCATGCAACGCCGCGAGCAAGGGCTTCGCGAGCGGATCGCGCGGCGAAGTCATACCCGCCCACAGATAGACGCGAATCGCATCGTAGCTGCCCACGTCGCCCTTCACGGGATCGACGCCCACCCCACCCTGCGCCCGCCAAGCGAGCCAGTCGGGTGCAAAGCCGTGCGGCGACGCCGCGGCGGCGAGCTTCACCATCCCAGCAGCGATGTCCGGCCACGGGCCCGCGGCATCTACGTCGGCGAAGCGGCGCAGCAACGGCAACGGCATATAGCTGAGGTTGAGCCGCCAGGCGCCGTTGCCTGTCGCGAAACCGTGCGGCCCCGGCAACAGCGTGGGGCCCAGGCCAGGCGCATCGATCGTTTCGGTGCCGCGGATGTGCGACAGAACCGCGCGCGCCGTATTCGCATAGTGCGGGGCACGCCAGAGCCTGCCCGCTTCGAACAGCGCGTACGCGATCCACGCGTCGGCATCGGCCGCCGAATTCGCGTCGATCACGCCGTAACTGCCATCGGGCCGCCGGCCCCACTGCCAGGCGGGTAGCCGTTGGTCGAGATCGCCCGCGCATAGATTGTCGGCCGTCCATTTGAGGACGCTGTCGAACGTCGTCCGGTCGTTTGCCACCAGTGCAAAGAACAGCGCGTATGACTGCCCCTCCGACGTACTCTGGTAAATCGATGTGGTGTGATCGATCACGCGACCGTCCGCCTGAATCTGCGTCTTCGCGAATGCGTCCCACGCCGACCACCCCGTTTGCGCGGTAGCCTGCGAGGCAGTTCCGGCGAGACACAGGGCAACGCCCGCAAGACGCGCAAACCACAGGCTCAGGATGCGTAGCGGCCGCGCAGCAAACACAGGCCGCACCGCCGTCATGGAGCACGGGCCGAGAAGAGAACGATTAGTCGTGATCGTCATCGAGTCGCAGATAAAAGTCGCGTGGGCTGCCGGCCACGTCGCGGCTGAAGACCGCGGCGCGCGGCGCAAGAAAATAGCGCAAGAACGCCAGCGCGGCGAACTGTTTGTCGCGCCCCGGCGTCACATTCGCATCGCCGAGCACGCCCGCCTGCCAACGCGACGACAGTCGGAACGTGGCGGCAAGCCGCACGTGAGCGTAAGCGCCCCGATCGTGACTGCCGGCGCAGGTCAGCGTGGCGGCTGCGCTACCCGCCTGCGCGAGGAGCGAGTCGGTCGGCAGCGAGTTCGGAAAACATGGCGCGCTGCTCTGACGCGAGACGTTCCACCCGGTTTCGACATTGCCTTGCCACTGCCAGCGTCGCCCTTCCTGCGAAAGCCATTGCAGCGCGATGCCGGTGCTCAACGACGATTGCGGGCTATAGTAGCCGCCCTGCCCCCAGCTATAAAAGTTCTCGTTGCGGTCGTAGCCGAGATAGTGGAGTGCTGGACCGACGCTGAAGTAATCGAAATGCCTCAGTCGCAGATCGTAGGCTGCCGAAACGTCGGTCGAGACCCCGAAGTTGCGGACGACGTTCATTCCGGTCAGCCATTGCAACTGGGTACCCGCGCTGATATTCCAGCGTGGAGCGACCTGCCAGCGTGCGCGCGCGCCGATTTCCGTGCGCTGCACGGCGCCCCACGACGCGCCGTCTGCGAGGCGCATACCCCGCCACGACAAGAGCGAATCGCGCACCGGCTCGCCAATCCCGAAGAATGCCGACCAACCGCCCCATCCGCCCTGTTGGCCGACCGTCGATCGAAAGTTCGACGCCAGCCCGCCTGGGCCGCCTTGTACAACGCCGGCGCCAAGATCGACATTCAAGCGCCGGTCTGCCCCGAGACGCACCGTATCGGACACCATGGCCTGCAGCTCGTCCGCCCGCACGTTGCCGCCGAGCGCCTTGTTCCGCACGTAGTCTTTCAGTGGGCCATTGTCGGCCACCGCTGCCAGCCCCGGCACGGTCTCGTCGAGCGAAGCGCGCCCCGCATCGAGAAAGAGCGTCCGGTAGCGCAACTGAAACTGGCGCGAGCCGTCGATCCACTCACCGCGCACAGTCGGCGCAAGTATGCTCAGCCTGCCTTGCGCGGCCGCACCGACGTGATCGCTCCAAGCCAGGCCGGCCGCGACCGACGGTGCACCGATGCCGGTCAGATCGGCGGGGACTCGGTGCAGCACGCGTTGTGCGTCGACGGGGCCGTCGAGCGCCGCCTGCAATGCCGCTCCCGATTCGACGAACCGTTTCGCGTAGAAATCGCGCTCGGCCTCGAGCACCTCGACGTAATTGCGAAGCGGTCCGCGGTCGTCGTCCGCCGGGCGGGCGGGCGCGCCCGACGCCTGCCTTGCGAGCGCGAGCCCTTCCGCGCTGTCCTCGTCGCGCTGGCGCGCATACCGGGCCGCGAAGCATGTGGCGGCCTCTCGGTAGCGCCCGAGCGCATACAGCGCCCAACCTCGCTGCAGTTCTGTATCGGACTGTGCCATGCCCTCTCGCTCCGCCGTATCGAGCAGTTCAAGGCTTCGCGCGTACTGCCCCCGACGATAAGCATCGCTTGCCTGCGCCTGCGCGATACGCGCCCGGGCTTCGCGTGCGCGCGGATCGTCGTGCAGCGCGGCTCCCGCAAGCAACATGCTCGCTTCGTCATAGGCATGCTGCTCGATGCGGACATCTGCGAGGCCGAGCGCGGCGTCGGTTGAAGCTCGATCGAACGTCAGTGCGGTTTCGAACCACTCGCCGGCTGCGTCGGTTCGGTGCTGCGCGAGCGAAATCCAGCCCGCCAATGCGGCCGTGCCGGCGTCGTGCCGGGCGCGGATCGCGGTGGCGATCTGAGCCAGTTGTCGTGCTGCCTCCGCGCTGTCGGCCGGCGCAGCGGCGAGTTCGGTGACGGCACGCTCGTAGCGCAGCTTCTCGAACGCAGCCTCGCTTTCGGCGTTGCGCTTGCCCGCTGCCGCTTCGAGCGCAATCAGTGCGTCGGCCTCCTGAGCAGGCAGTTCGCGCTCGGCATGGTAGAGCGTCGCGATGCGGTTACGATCGGGCGTGCAAGCGGGCACGATCGACCGGTAAAGCGATGCAACGTCAGCGGTTCGGCCCGCCGCCGAAAGCACCTCGCCCGCCCGCCAAACGCGGTCGATGTGTGTACAGCCGAACACGTCCGGTGCCTGCGCGAGCAGACGAGCGATCGCCTCGGCATCGCCTCCGCCCAATATGGCCGCTACCTGTGCGTCACGGCTTCGCCTCGCGTAGTCGGCGGCAAGTGCCGCCGCTGGCTGCCAGTTCGGGAATCGGCGCTGCAGCGCGGCGCGCGCCTGTCTGTAATCCTCGAGCCGATCGGCCTCCAACAGCAGCCAAAGCGGCCGTTCATCCGGGCCTGACGCGATGTCGGCTCCGGTCGAAGGGGCGGCGTCCGATACCGGTGCCGACGCAGCAGCCTCCGACGCCGATGCAGGGGCGCCCGCGGCCTCGGCCGCCGCCAAATTGCGCTGCGGCGCCTGGGTCACGCGTGCCAGGTCAGGCGCCGCGCGGTGACTAGCCAGGTCGCGCTGCCCATCTCGCACGATGGCTTCACCCGTCTGCGTCTCATGCTCGGTTACGACCCGCGGTTGCCGGACCACGTCGACCAAATTGGCTTGCGCGGCCAGCGCACCCATCGGCAAGGCGAGCAAGAGCGGCGCGAGCGCCGCGTGCCGGTCGAATGCTTTACTTGCGCGCTTCACGGTGCCGCTTCAGAGTCTGTCGCCGCAACAGCAGCGCGGTGGTCGCGGCCAGCACCGCCAGCAGCACGACGAGCGCAGCGTAGCCGAGCCAGGGATGGTTCGAAATCAGGAAGCCCAAGTGATCCCAGACGCCGGTACTGCCGAATTCGAACGTGGGACCCACGCGGGCTGTCCACCACGTCCCTTGTCCGACATCGAGCAGCGAGACATCGCCGTCGAGGCCGCTCCAAAGCCCGGGCTCGACGAGCCGGCCGACACCCTGCGCAAGTTCGGCCGTGCTGGCCGCCGTGAGCAGTGTCATCGCATGTCCCGACTTATTCCGGTATTGCATGACGAGCAGTCGCCCCGCGAGCGGCAAGCCCCCGCGCAACACCACTTCCCCCGACGCAGTGCCTTGCGGCGCTGCGTCGGCGCGCCCAGCCAGGCCCCAGGGTAGCCAACCCTCGGCGCGAGTCTGGCCTGGCGTGCCGACATCGGCAAGGCGTTCGCTGTGTCCCGGCTTCCACGGCGCACCATCGAGTACCTGCGGCGCAAGCGCCGGCACCGCGCCGACGACGATCACTTGGCGCGCCGGCACCGGCGCGCCAAACGTAATTTGTGCATGGGAAAGCGGCTCGCCAGCCTGTTGCGCCAACCTTCCAGTCAGCGCCCAGGCAGCGGCCATCGTATCGTCGTCATGCCCTGCAACGGTCAGCGCCAGGTTGCCGCCATCGGGATCCGCGGTATACGGAAACCCGCTTTCGGCAAGGCGCGCGAGGTCGGGCAGCGTCGTGAAATGCGAAGCGGGCGGCAATTTGATCGTCGAATCGTCGAAGATCGTGAGCCGCAGGTTTTCAGACTGCAGCAGCGTGCAGCGGTCCGAGATCAGCGGCACGAGCGCTGGCCGCAGCGAAAGGGTGTTCTCGCCCGCTCGGAAACTGCGCAGCGGGATGCTCACGCGATAGTGCCGGATCACGCCGCCCTCGCTGCGATCCAGCGCGATCACCTGCTCGAAGCGATCGTTGAGATAAACGTTGAGCACAGAATCGCCGCGCATCTTGGCGCCTTCTGTGAAGTTCAGGTCGAACGACACCTGGGCATCCTCGGGCGCGTAGATGTCTGCCGGCAACGCGATGCGCATTTCGGCGCGATCGTCGGGGCCGAGCGTACGCGAGCGGAAATCGAGCGAACGGAATGTGCGTGGCGCGCTCCCTGCCAACACGCGCGGCGTCGACCAGGGCGCAGCGGCGGTCTCGTCGAGCCCATCGACGGCAACTTCGCCGAGCCGCGGCAAAGGCAGCTCGCGGTGAGCGAATGCGCGCGCGGCGCGCTCGACTTCGGCGTCGTCTCGCCCGCTCACCACGAGCACGAACCGATGTGGATCGCCTGGCTTCGGATAGAGGCCAAGGAAGGCGCCCGAGATCCGCGCAAGCAACGGCTCGCTCAGATAACCGTGCAACGCGTCGCGCGTCCCAATGAGAAATACGTCGGAACCGCCGATCTTATCCAGCGCGAGCCCGGGTGCGACGCCGTCGCCGGCACCCGCCCGCGCGTCCGATACACGCGGGGGCGCGCTCAAATACCGCAGGCGCAAAGCAATACCTTGTGCGATGAGACTGCCCGTGACCAACTGCGAATCGTTGACGGGGTGCGAGGCGTTCACGATCGCGAACGAGCGCGTAGCCCACTGCTTCGGATCGATGAGATCGTCGAGATCGGACAGGCGCGGGTTGGCAAGCGGCATGAGCGTCGTTTGCATCCGCAGCGTGGACGCGCTGGTGTCGACTTCCGTCCACAGTTCCGGCGCGTTCGGGTCCTCGCAGTTCTCGGTCGAATGCTGGGCGGCCGCAAAGCCAAGCGTGTTATATCCGGGCCGCAACAGCTCGGGCGGGATGCGGATGTCAGCAGTCGTCTCCGGCTGCCGGGACGACAAAGCAAGCTGCGCGATCGTCGTGCCGTTCAGGCGCACGGCCAACTGCGACCGATCGGTTAGGAGCGATACGGAGTTCGTGACGACGAGATGCAGCGTCGCGCTCTCCACATGCTCGCGTGCCGAGAGCGGCAGGCTGATCGACGCCGACGCTCGCACGCCGGCGAGCCGCAACGGCCCCGACAGGTTGTCGAGCGTCGCGAGCGAGATCGCCGCGGCGCCCTTACTCGCCGTCGAAATCGATGCCTGCCCTTCAGACGCGGCAAGCGATGCCGCCGCCGTCGGCGGCGTATGGGTTGGGACGGTCGATCCCGCCGCGGCGAATGCGCCGGCGCACTGCCATACGGCGCAGCACACGATCAACGGCGAACGCGCGCGGAGCACCGCACGCAGGAGCTGGACAACGTTCATCACTGGATTGGCTGGCTTCGAAAGAGGCGCGCACAAAGACGCGCGGACAGAAAGAAAGGCGCGCGCAGATGGCGACCGATACCGGAAAAGAAGAGACGCGAGTGGAGCCACGCGTGAACGGTCCCGAGCGAGGCGACCATCGCAAGACTGCGCAGGATGCCGATGCGCCGATTGCGGCTCGCGCGAAAATCGCGCCAACGGCTGCTGTCGCCGAAGACGAGCGCGACCTGTTCCGCCCGGCCCTCCACGCTGTCGTCGTAGAACTGCGTACCGAGTGCGAACGCACCGCCTGCCGCGGGTAGCAGGTTGCGCACGATCAGCGGGACGCGACACTTGCGCCCGAGTGCCGCCGAGAAAACTTCGATCGTCACCACGCTCCCAGGCGCGGGCTTCGCCGCATTGCCCTCCGGGACGACGAGTTTGACGCCGCCTGCCGACATGTCGACGATTTCGCAGGCGAGTGCGGGGAGACCATCGACGCCTTCGATCTGCGCGGCGAGATTGGCCGGCACGCGCGGCACGTTGCGCCGCTGTTTTCGCTCATTAAGCACACCGATGCAGGCATTCAGTTGCAGCAGGTTAAGCCCGAGCCAGCAGAGCGATGCCGTGACGACATCGGCATGCGGATCATGATTCGACAGCCGCCAGATACCGACGATGGCACCGATGACCATGAAGACATAGACGACATAGAACGGCCCGGCGAGTTCGGAGATCGTGTCCTCCTCGATGCGCTCGCCCTTCGGCGTCACCTTGAAGCTCGGCGCGCGCGGGTTCAGGACCACCGAGATGACGGCAGGCAGCGAGAACATCGACTGGAGCAGTTCGTAGACTTCGGAAATGAGGGTCCAGCGGTAACGGCCGAACAAGAAATCGCTCGTCAAGATGGACGCAACGAGTTGCGGCAGGCCATAGGCAAAGAACTGCGGAATCGTCGCGTTGTAGAACTGCAGGCCGAACACGAGATACATCACAGGCGCAAACAAGAAAACGAGTCGCGCGTAGCCAAAGAACCAAAAGAACGCGTTGGAGAAATAGCAAAGCCGTTGCGGCAGCGATAGCCCCTTCAGTTGCAGCGGGTTGCGCAACAGAAAGATCTGGATCATGCCTTGCGCCCAGCGTGCACGCTGCACGATGAAACTCGCAAACGTTTCCGGCTGCAGGCCGGAAATGAGCGCCTCGTTGAGATAGACGCTGCGATAGCCACGTGCATGCAGCGCGAGCGCCGTCTCTGCGTCTTCGGTGATCGACATGCCCGACACGCCGCCGATCTCTTCGAGGCAGCGCCGTCGCAACAAGGCCGCGGAGCCGCAGAAGAACGCGGCATTCCAAAAATCGAGGCCCTTTTGCACGGCCGAATAAAACATCTCGTTCTCGGGCGGCATCTTTCCGAACGTGCCGAGGTTTTTTTCGAGCGGATCGGGATTGATGAAGAAGTGCGGCGTCTGCACGAGAAAAAGCTTGTCGTCGCGTTGGAAGAAGCCGACGGTCTTCTCGAGGAAATCGACGGTCGGCACGTGGTCCGCATCGAAGATTGCAATGAGGTCGCCCTGCGTGCGCGTCAATGCCGCATTGATGTTGCCGGCTTTTGCATGCTCGTTGCGCGCCCGAGTCAAATAGATACCGCCATGGCGCTCGGCAAGGTTGCGCAGCGCGACGGCGCGTTCGCGAGCGGCTGCGGCTTTGTCCGCGTCAGGCTGCGTGCACTTCTGTTCGGTGCCTCCGTCGTCGAGCAGATAGACGTTCAAGTACTCACGCGGATAGCGCATGTTCAGTGCCGCGCGCAGCGTCACTTCGAGTAAATCGAGCTCTTCGTTGTAGGTCGGAATGAATACGTCGACCCGCGGCAGCACGCCATTGACGATAAGCGGCGCACTCGTGCGTTCGAGCGGGCGGCTGTTGACGAACAGGCCGAGCAACGTGACGACGATGCCATAGAGTTCGGCACCGTATAGCAGGAACATAAAGATGCAATCGGCCAAACCGTCGTAGCCGAGCGTGTCGGTCGTGCGCCAGTAGAGGTAGCGCAGCGTGAGAAACGCCGAACAGAGCAGGAAGAACAGACGCGTGCGCTCGTGACGTGCGCCTTCGAGCCGCGCCCAGTGTCTTAGCACCAGCATGGCGGCGAGGACGGCAAACCCCAATTTGAACTGCGCACTCAGATCGAGCTTGATGAAGACGAACGGCGCGAGACCGATAATGACCGCGGCCCAGGCCGCCAACGGCAGCCAATTCGACTTTAGCAAGCGCGTGCGCGCGGGACGCGTCGCGCGTGCTTGGGGGCGACATCAGTTCTCAGCATTGACTACCGCGGGCTCATTTCGTGTGATGCATAACGTGCCGCACGATGGCAACGGCTAACCGTGCGGCACGTTGCTCCCTACGCACACGCCCGAATGTTCGTGACAGGCGGGAGCTTACGTAGGCGACTCACTATGTATACGGCACACTAGGGAGCGCGCTGAAGGGGGATGACGTGTAGGGATTTTCTGAAAATGGCGCCCGATTTTTCCGTATCGGCTACGCGGTCACGGCGATGTCCTCGGGGCGCAAGCAATGCGCCCCCCATTCGCCGGCAAGCTGCGCCCAACGCTGCAGGGGCGCAACCCCGCTATCGCAGTCGACGATGACAACCCGATCCGCCGAGGGCGGTTTCGCCGGCCGCTCACGGGTGCGTCCATCGCCGAGCACCCAAAGCACGCGAGCTTGGCCCGGATGGCTTCGTTTGGCTCGATCGAGCAACTTTGCCGCAGCGGTTACCCCGACTTCGAACGACGTGCCCCCGCCTCCGCCGATCGGTTGCACCCAGCGTTCGTTCCACCATCGGGGTATCGCCGGCCCGAACCGCAGATCGGCACGGCCGCCGCCGAAACAGATCAAAGCGACGTGCACCCGCTCCACGGCCGC
This sequence comes from uncultured beta proteobacterium, assembly GCA_963838695.1. GTDB lineage: Bacteria > Pseudomonadota > Gammaproteobacteria > Burkholderiales > Burkholderiaceae > Trinickia. The sequence continues at coordinate 52,049 of CAWIRZ010000033.1, forward strand.
TCGGTCAAAGCACGCGAGCACAAGGCCCTTGGCTTTCGATAGACGTTCCCCGCCCAGCATCGAAGCCGAGCAATCGAGCAAAAAGCAATGCAAGGCACCCCGCTGGGGCTCCGGAGCGATGAAACGAAGGTGACCGCTTTGCAAAGGCGCTCGCCCCTTAGCTGTCAGGGTGCGACCCCACGCAATACGGCGGCCGGTATCCGCCGATATCTTGCGGCCCGTCATGCCATGAACGCCGGACACGCCATAAGCGCCGGATACGCCCGATCGCCATCGAAATCCGCTTCGTGTATCAGCGGAGGCGCCTTTTCGATGGCTCAGCGTTTTTTTGTCGAAAGCGGGATCACGCCCTTGACGTTGACCATGCCCGCGGGCTCGGGCGGCAGATAGCCCCAGTCTCGATTATCCTGGCCTGAGCCGTCGAGCCCGTCCGGCGCTCCTGCCTCGGAATATTGCGCGCGCCCTTTCCGATCGCCCGTTGCGCCTTGCTTCGCCGCGTTCTCGATTCGGTTGCGCCGAACGGCTCGGTGCGTCGTTCATGCTTTGAGCAGGCTCGCGTCTTCGATGCCGCAGCACCAGATCCGCTACGCGCTCGACATGCTCACGCGTGATTGCCGTGGCCGATTCCAAGGCCGCCAATGCGCGTGCCGCCCGCAGCATCACGAGATCGGCACGCATGCCGTCGACCGCCGCTTCGACGCAGCGCGCACTCACGGCGTCATGGACATCGTCGCCGATCGGCAGCGAAGACAGCACCGATCTAGCCTCGCGAATGCGATGGGCCAGGCTTTGCTGCGTGGTCGCATACGAGCGACGGAACGCGTGAGGATCCAAATCGAATGCCATGCGCGCCTTGACGATCCGTTGCCGGACGTCGGCATCGAAACAGTTTTCCAACTGCACCATCAAACCGAATCGATCCAGCAATTGCGGGCGCAACTCGCCTTCCTCGGGATTCATCGTACCGATCAACACGAAACGCGCAGGATGGCTATGAGAAATCCCGTCGCGCTCGATGACGTTGATGCCGCTCGCGGCGGCATCCAGCACAACGTCGACCAACGCATCGGCCAGCAGATTCACTTCGTCGACATACAGCACGCCATGATTCGCCCGCGCCAGCAAGCCCGGCGAAAACTTGATCTCGCCGCCTCGCAGCGCTTCGTCAAGGTCCAGCGTGCCGATCACCCGGTCCTCGCTGGCACCCAACGGCAACGTGACGAAGTGCCCATCGGGCAGCAATTCGGCAAGGGAACGAGCCGCCGTCGATTTCGCCGTACCGCGCGGACCGCTGACGAGCACGCCGCCGATCGACGGATCCACCGCCACGAGCAACAGCGCTTCGCGCAATGCGTTTTGCCCGATCAATGCGCTGAGCGGAAACGGCGGCGGCATTTCGCCGGGGGCGGGTGCGGGCCCGTTCGTCTGATTCAAATTCAAAACGACCTCTCTTCGATCTGCTGCTCGGCGCTCAACAGGTGTTCCTCAATCTGCATACGATAAGGGCCAGGCGCTTGCCATAGCCCTCGGCCGACCGCCTCCAACAAACGCTCGCAAATCGAATGGAGCGCATGGGGGTTGTGTCGCTGCATGAAAGCCCGCGTATCGGGATCGTTCACGTAGGCGTCGGTGACGAGCGCGTACTGATGATCGGAAACGACGCGTGCCGTGGCGTCGTAGCCGAACAGGTAATCGACGGTGGCCGCGATTTCCGCCGCCCCCTTGTATCCGTGACGCTTGACGCCGTCTAGCCACTTGGGATTCACGACACGGGAACGAATCACGCGCGCGATTTCCTCGCTCAACGGACGCACGCGCGGCGCGGCGGGATTGCTGTGATCGGCGTGGTACATCCGCGGTTGCTGGCCCGAGAAGTGCCGAACAGCCGCCGCCATCCCGCCCTGGAACTGGTAGTAGTCGTTCGAATCGAGCAAATCGTGCTCGCGGTTGTCCTGGTTTTGGAGGACGACGTCGATGCTGGCCAACCGCGTCCCAAAGGCGCCATGCGCGTCCTCGCCGGCACTCGTCGATGCGTACGCGTACCCGCCGAACGCCCGGTACGCGTCTGCCAAATCCGCATCGGTGTCCCACGTCCCGGCATCGATCATCTGCTGCAATCCGGCGCCATAGGCCCCGGGCTTGGAACTGAAGACCCGCCAGCCTGCCCGTCGCCGGGCTTGCGTTGCATCGAGCCCGCGTGCGATCCATGCATCGCGCTCCTGCAGAACGCGGGCGCGGATCGGATTGACGTCGTCGGGCTCATCGTCGAGTTCGGCAACGGCTTGCACTGCCGCATCGAATAAATGCATGACATTCGGGAATGCATCGCGGAAAAATCCCGATACACGCAATGTGACGTCGATGCGCGGCCGCTCGAGCACACCCGCCGGCAGAATTTCGAAATCCGTGACGCGATGGCTGCCCGGTGCCCATTTCGGCCGCACACCGAGCAGCGCGAACGCCTGCGCAATATCGTCCCCGCCCGTGCGCATCGTCGCGGTGCCCCAGACAGACAAACCGACCGCGCGCGGGTAATCGCCATGCTCTTGCAAATGGCGCTCGATCAATTGTCGTGCCGATTTCAAACCCAACGTCCAAGCGGCTTGAGTCGGAATCGCACGGGTATCGACGGAATAGAAGTTGCGCCCGGTCGGCAGGACGTCGGGCCTCCCGCGCGACGGGGCCCCGCTCGGCCCCGGCGGCACGAAGCGCCCTTCTAGGCCGCGTTTCAGTTGCCGCAGTTCTTCACCGCCGCAGGCATCCAAACGCGGCAAGAGATCGCCGCGCACGCGTTCCAGCACTTGCGCGGCGAGCGGTAACGCCGAGATGGGCGGGCCGTCGATTCCGCCGCTCGCAGGAACCGGGGCCGTCAGCGCGTCCAGCAACTGCTGCGCCAACCACTCCAACCGCTCGCGCGTATCGCCGTTGTGACGCCAAGGCGCATCGCTGAGCTGGCCCAGAATCGCGGGGCGCGGCCCGCCCCACGGGGTCGACCACTCTGCCGTCAACGGATCGAACCACTGAGTGAGTTGCAGATCGGCCGCCAACGCATCGATCAGGCCGGCATTTTTGCCGCGCCCGTCGCCAACGGGAAAGCGCGCCAGCGCGAGCAACGTATCGCGCCGCTCGCGCCCGCTCGGTGACCGGCCGAATATATGCAGGCCGTCCCGAATCTGCGCCTCTTTCAATTCGCATAGCCACGCATCGACGCGCGTCAGCAGCGCGTCTTCTTCGTCTTGTCCGCTCGGCTTGGTCAGACTCAACTCTTCATGCAGCCGATGCTTGACGATCGTCTCCAAGATCGTGCCGCGCAGCAGCTTCGCGCGGCGCGCATCGACCATCAGCGCTTCGTAGTACTCGTCGACCTGCCGCTCGAGATCTTGCAGCGGCCCATACGATTCGGCGCGCGTGAGCGGCGGCATCAGGTGATCGATGATGACCGCCTGCGCGCGCCGCTTCGCCTGGCTGCCCTCGCCGGGATCGTTGACGATGAAGGGGTAAAGATGCGGCAACGGGCCGAGCGTGAGGTCCGGCCAGCAACGGTTGCTGAGCGCAACGCTCTTTCCCGGCAGCCATTCGAGGCTACCGTGCTTGCCGACATGCACGAGCGCATCGATTCCAAACACGTTGCGCAGCCAGAAATAGAACGCCAGATACGCATGCGGCGGGACGAGGTCGGCATCGTGATAGCTCGCGTAATCGCCCGCTACCCGCGAACGCGACGGCTGAATGCCGATGAAAACCCGACCGCATCGCCATCCGGCAATCATGAAGCGTCCGGCACGAACGGTCGGGTCTTTTTCCGGTGGCCCCCAGCGATCGTTGAGCGCCTCGCGGATCTCGGCCGGTAGCGCGTCGAACGCGATTCGGTAATCGGCCAGCGACAGGCTCTGCAAGGCCGGACGCAGGTCGCGGACGTCCGGATCGTTCGTCACGCCTTGCGTCAAGCGGGCCATGAGCGCATCGCCGTCGGCCGGCAGCGCGTCGAGGCAATAGCCCTCGTTTTGCAGCGACGTTAAGATTTCGACGACCGATGCGGGCGTATCGAGCCCCACGCCATTGCCGATTCGCCCTTCGCTCACGGGGTAGTTGGCCAGCACCAGCGCAAGCCGCTTGTCTTCGTTGGGCAGCGTGCGCAGCTTGCACCAGCGACGGCTCAACTCCGCGACGAACGCGACGCGCTCGGCGTCCGGTTGATAGCGCACGACGTCGACTTCCGTATGCGGGCACCGATAGGCCAAGCCCTTGAAGCTGATCGCTCGAGTGATGATCCGGCCGTCGACTTCGGGCAGCGCGACATGCATGGCGATATCGCGCGAATTGAGGCCCTGCTCGTCTTTGCTCCAATCGTCGCGATTGCCGCCGCTGAGAATGACCTGCAAGACGGGGGCGTCCACGCCGAATTGCGGCGAGGTATCGTCACCTGGCGCCGAAGCGGCGAATGCCGTCGTATTGAGGACGAGCCCCACGCGGTGCTCCGCGCACAATTGCGCCACCAAATCCTGGCTGATCGCATCCTTCAGCGAAGTAATCGCGATCGGCAGTGGGTTCAGCCCGCGTGCTTCGAGCGCATCGACGAGCGCATCGAATACCGCGGTGTTCGACGCCTGCAGATGCGCCCGATAAAAGAGAATCGCCACGACGGGCGCATCGGTTCGCCAGCGTGCCTGCCATTCGGCGATCGTCGGCCGGTCGTGTCGTGGATGATAAAGCGTCGCATTCGGCACCGAGACCGGCGAGCGGGGGTTCCTCACCCCATCCCAGCGCGCGCCACGCGATTGCTCTGAGGAAAGCTTCGGCGTTGGCCGGCCCCCCTTCGCGCAAATAGCGCCACAGCCGCGTGCAAAACTCGGGAGCCGCCGTGCTTTGCGCAATCAGATTCGGGTCTTCCTGCAAATCGCCCGAGAACATGACGAGCGTTTGTCCTTTGCGCTTCGCCAGTTGGACGACGCGTTCGATCCCGTATGGCCAGTAGGCTTCGCCGCCGAGATGATCGATCACGATCGCGCGCGCGTGCTGCAAGACATCGTCGAGATAGAAATCGACCGACGCCGGTTGACGCAGATAGGTGACGTTCGTCAGGCGCAAGCTCGGAAAGCCGGGACCGAGCCGATCGACCACTCCCGCCAGCAACGAGAGCGTGGTATCGGCCGAACTGAGAACGACGATCTCGCCCGGGCGTTGATCGATGCGGATAACCCCGGCCGTGTCATCGACAAAGCCGCCCGGAATCGTACGTAGCAAGTGCATGCGAGGCGTGCCTGAACGGGGCTCAGGCGGCCGGAGCCGGCGCAACCGAATGACCGCTGAGCGCCGCGTCGAACTCGCGCTGCAGCACTGCGACGTCCAAGTCCTCGCCGATCAAGACGAACCGGCTCGCACGCGGTTCGTCGTCGCGCCAGCGCCGGTCGAAATAGCTGTCGAAACGCTGGCCCACCCCTTGAATCACGAGCCGCATCGGCGCATTCGGTAACGCTGCGAACCCCTTCGCACGATAAATCGTATGCCGCTCGACAAGCTGCGTCAGCGCGGCGATCGCCCCCTCGCGCGTGGCCGGCGAACCCGAGACGACGACCGAATCGAAATCGTCGTGATGGTGATCGGCATCGTCCGCCGAGCCGTGATGGTCGGGCCGTTCGTGGATCGTCGCCTCCGACGCCGAATTCAAGCCGAGCAAGACAGGCAGATCGAGTTTGCCGTTGCAGGCCGGCACGATTTTGACGTGCGGGGGGATGTCTTCGCGGATGAGCGCCGAGACGGCCGTTTGCGCCGCTTCGTCGAGCAGATCGATTTTGTTCAGCACGACGAGATCGGCCGAACCGAGTTGATCCTCGAACAATTCGTGCAGCGGCGATTCGTGATCGAGATTCGGATCGCGTTTGCGCTGCTCGTCGACCGCGCTCGGATCGTCGGCAAATTGTCCGCTGGCGGCGGCGGGCCCGTCCACCACCGTCACCACGGCATCGACGGTGAAGCTGTTGCGGATCGACGGCCAGTTGAACGCCTGCACCAACGGCTTGGGCAGCGCGAGGCCCGACGTTTCGATCAGCACGTGATCGATCGTCGAACGCCGCTCGACCAGGGCCTCCATGACCGGAAAGAATTCTTCTTGCACGGTGCAGCACAAGCAGCCGTTGGCGAGTTCGTATAACTGCCCGGCTTGCTCGTCGCCCGCTTCGTCGCAGCCGATGCCGCAACCTTTCAGGATTTCGCCGTCGATTCCGAGTTCGCCGAACTCGTTCACGATCACGGCGATACGCAGGCCGTTCGCCTGGGACAGCATATGACGCAGCAGCGTGGTTTTACCGCTACCGAGGAAGCCCGTGATGACGGTCACGGGGATCTTGCGCATGGGGGTCGACATAATGGAGAAAGGGAACGAAGCACGGATACGTCGACAGCACGCCGCCTACCCGCAGCGCGTGTCGTCTTCTCCGGCCGGTATCCGGGCTGGCGAACGTACCGCTTCACCTTCCCACGCCGCCTTCGGGCTTGAGCGCAGTGGTGTTGCACCTGCATGGCGATGCAGGTGCCGAAGCCGGCCGTGTATCGCACGCATGCGACACATTCGCTTACCGTTGCGGGGGCAGCACAGGTAGGTTCGCCGCGGCGCATCGCTGCGTCGAACCACTGTTTCCCGTTTAACTGCGCGTACCGGAACGCACGCGCGAGCACCAGATTAGTCGCGAGTGTAGGTATCGGCGGGGAGCCCGTCAAGGAACGGCAGCAGGAACGCGGCGAACGCCGCGAAAGGCAGTGAGCCCTGTGGTATCTTCGGTGCCCTTCCCATCCGGCTTTTTGCAACCATGCCCCCTCGCCTCGGCGCCTTATGGGCCGTCTCCTCGAGCCATACGCGAGCCGGCGCGGCCCGCTGCGCGCGCGCGTCGGTCGATCGGTCCGCCCGGGGGCGTCGGCGATGACTCGGGCGTGGCTGATCGGGGCGGGTCCCGGCGATGCCGAACTGATTACCGTCAAAGCCATGCGCGCACTCGCGTTGGCTGACGTCGTGCTCGTCGACGATTTAGTTAACCCCGAGATCCTGAAGATGGCGCGCGACGATGCGCAGATCCTGTACGTCGGCAAGCGCGGCGGCAGCGCGTCCACGCCGCAGGACGAAATCGTGGCAACGATGCTGCTGCATCTACAAGCAGGCCGCAGCGTGGCGCGCCTCAAGGGCGGCGATCCGTTCGTCTTCGGCCGGGGCGGCGAAGAGTTGCTGGCGTTGCGCGCCGCGGGCATTCGCACCGAGATCGTCAGCGGCATCACAGCCGGCATCGCGGCGCCGGCCACGCTGGGGATCCCCGTCACGCATCGGGGGATGGCACAGGGTGCGATTTTTGTCACCGGGCACAGCGCCGGCGACAACGAACCCGATTGGCAGGCGTTGGCGGCCACCGGCCTTACGCTCGTCATCTATATGGGCATGCGCCGGCTCGACGATATCGTCGACGCGCTGCTACGCGCCCAGATGGCGGCCGGCACGCCTTGCGTCGCCATCGAATCGGCCACGCTTCCCACGCAGCGTCAAACGATGGCATCGTTGGAAACGCTGCCGGCCGAAGTGCGTCGAATGGGCCTCGGGTCGCCGGCGATTTTGGTCATCGGCCCTGTCGCGGCGCTCGCCGCCCCGCAGGACGTGGCGGTGCGAGCGCCGTCGCTGGCGGTCGGGCTCGGATGTCGGCGAGGTGCCACCGTCGAACAGATCGAAGCCGCGGTCCGCGCGGCGTTGGCCTCGGCGTCGATTTCGATGTCGCCTACGATCGCCGATATCGCGCGCGTGGCCACGCTCGAATCGAAGATGGACGAACCCGCGCTCGTTGCGTTCTGCGAACGCTACCATTTGCCGTTGGTCACGTTTTCGGTGGACGAGGTGCAAGCGTGTTACGCCGATCATCCCTCGTTGCACGGTTCGGTCGACGTTCAAGTGCAAATCGGCGTGCCGGGTGTGTGCGAGCCGTGCGCATTGCTGGCTTCGCCAGGCGGGACGCTGGTGCACACCAAATACACGTTGGACGGCGTGACGGTAGCCGTGGCCGCCCTGGATACGCGCGATCGAACGCGCCACACATGAGCAACAACAAGCGCGAAACCAAGCATAAGTGCAAGGAGCTTCATCGACATGAAAACCGACAACGAATCGCATCTGCGTATGACGCAGCGGCGCCGCGAAGGGCATGAGAAAAAGCAGGCGTCGGCCACGCTCGAGAAAGGGTTGTTGATCGTCAACACCGGCAACGGAAAGGGTAAAAGCACGGCTGCGTTCGGCATGGCGGTACGGATGCTCGGCCACGGCGAACGTGTCGGCATCGTGCAGTTCATCAAAGGCGCCTTGCATACGTCGGAACGAGATTTTCTGGGCGCTCATGTGCAGTGCGATTTCGTCACGATGGGCGACGGCTATACCTGGAACACGCAGAACCGCGAAGCCGACGTGGCCACCGCCCGCAAAGGCTGGAACGAAGCGGTCGCGATGATCGAGAGCGGCAACTATCGGATGGTGATCCTCGACGAACTCAACACCGTGCTGAAGTACGAATATCTGCCGCTCGACGAAGTGCTCGGCGTGTTGACGGCCCGGGCGCCGATGCAGCACATCGTCGTGACCGGCCGCCACGCGCCCGACGCGCTGGTTGAAGCCGCCGATCTTGTCACCGAGATGCGGCTCGTCAAGCATCCCTATCGCGAGCAAGGGGTGAAAGCGCAACGCGGCGTGGAGTTCTGACGATGCCGGCCTGCCCCGCTCTGTTGATTGCCGGCCCCGCTTCCGGGCAAGGTAAAACGACGGTGACGGCCGGCCTTGCGCAGTTGCATCGGCGGCTGGGCCGAAGGGTGCGCGTATTCAAGACAGGGCCGGATTTTCTCGACCCTATGATCCTCGAACAGGCGAGCGGTATGCCGGTGCGATCGCTCGATTTATGGATGGTGGGAGAGGAAGGCTGCCGCCGGTTGTTGGCCGAAGCGGCCGAGCAAGCCGATGTGATATTGATCGAAGGCGTGATGGGGCTATTCGACGGCACGCCGAGCAGTGCCGACCTGGCCGTGGCATTCGGTGTGCCCGTTGCCGCGGTGATTTCCGCGAAGGCGATGGCGCAGACTTTCGGCGCGGTGGCCTACGGCCTCGCGCACTATCGGCCCGACCTATCGGTTCACGGGGTGTTGGCCAATCACACCGGTTCGGCACGTCACGCGCAGATGCTTCAGGAGAGCCTACCGGGCGATATTCGTTGGCTCGGGCACCTCTCCCGCTCGGAGCGAATCGCGCTGCCGGAAAGGCACCTTGGCTTGCACCAGGCGAGCGAGATCCATCATCTGACCGAGCGCATCGCGCTGACAGCCGATGCGCTTGCCGATACGGCGCTGGCCGAACTGCCGCCGCCTGTTTCGTTCGCGCTGCCGCCGCGGCAGGCGCTGCCGCCGTTGCTCGCGGGTAGGCATATCGCGATTGCCCGCGACGCGGCCTTTTCGTTCATCTATCCCGCCAATACCGATCTGCTCGACGCGCTTGGCGCGCGCGTGACGTTCTTTTCTCCGCTGGCGAACGAAGCGGTGCCAAGCGAAGCGGACGCCGTTTTCTTGCCGGGCGGCTACCCTGAACTGCATGCGGCTATGCTCGCGCGCAACACGGTGAGTGCGGAAGCGATTCGGTCGCACGCGGCCTCGGGCAAGCCGATCTTGGCCGAATGCGGCGGGATGCTGTACTTGCTCGAGAGCTTGACGGATAGCGAAGGCATTCGCACGCCGATGCTTGGATTGCTTGCGGGGCACGCGACGATGCACGCGCGACTTCGCGCGCTCGGGATGCAGATGCTGGATTCGAAGCACGGCACGATGACCGGGCACGCGTTTCACTATTCCAGCATGAGCACCGATATGCAGGCGGAACGTTACGCCTCGCGGCCGCAAAGCGGCGACGCGGGTGAGCCGGTGTTCCGTTCGGGTGCGATTACCGCGACGTATCTGCACGGCTATTGGCCGTCGAATCCGGTGCTGGCGGCGGCGCTTTTAAAAGGCGAAGCGTTTTAGCGTAACGCCGGTAAGGCCGGCTCTCGCATTGTATGCGATGGAACGTCCTGCGATTCCTGACGAGATATGGGTCCGAAGACGCCGGTGCCAGTCGGAGAGTCTTTCCGCCTAAAGTGGACCCATCGGATAAACAGGTGGTCTGGCAATGGCTGAAGCACACGTAATGCCAAGTGTTCACCGGAGAGGCGTACACGGACATCTGGCCCACCTTCTTCTACCCGCGCACCATCACTTTGGCGCATGCGCCCAACGGTCTTGGTCCACCTGAAGCCTTGTCGATCAGCTTACGCCTTGGCTGCGAAATGGCGTAGCCCACACTCGAAGCAATCGTATAAGGCTCGGCTGAACGCCGCCCCGAGGTGTTTTGCGCAACGTGTGGCGTAACTTTCATCTGCTGGCACGCTTCGATGAATTCCTGTGCGTCGAAGCCCTTGCCTGCGCCTAGCGTGCTCTCCGACCTCGCATCGTGTTCCGCTTGCCGCGCGTCGTCGATCATGATCTTGGCCGCATCTCGCTCGGAATGTCCGTCAGTGCATGTCACGCGCGCGTTTACCACCAGCCCATGCCGATTGTCGGTCAGCGTATGGCCCATGTAACGCAACTCGCTGGCTGTCGTGCCTTTACGATAGAGCCGCGCATTGGGATCGCTCTTGGACTCGTGCGTCTCGTTGCTGCGTTTCTCCCCCTTGAAATCATCGGCGCTGCCCTTGCCCTTGCCCTTGCGCACGAGGCTCTTGTGGTCTCGTCCACGCTTAAGTGCGCGCCCGAGAGCACGCGCTTCTTTTCGGCCATCGTCACCACTTCGTTGAATAATTCGATCACCGCATCGTGCTTGATCAAATGCTCGCGGTTCTTCGTGAAGACCGTCGGCCCCCAGACCTCATCATCCATGGCCACGCCGATGAACCGGCGAAGCAGCAATTTGTATTGCACCTGCTCCATCAGTTGGCGCCCCGAGCGGATGCTAGCCGAAGTCCAGCAGAAATCGCAAGCGTTGCTCGGCAGCGCTTCCCCCGCCGTACGACCACTTGAGGCCGTCAGCAAGCGTGCGGATCAGTTGCGGCTCGCCCTCGGAGAAGCCGCGGGATACGTCCAGTCCCGCACGCGGCTGTGCCTCTTGACCTTGATGCCCGCGAACGGAACCGCGAGCACGTAGCGTCGCGCGACCAGCAAGGAATCATCGCCGGGAGAACGTTCCACGCTTACCCCGCCGAGGGGGCGACAGCGCATCGTTGAAGTGCCGGCATTCCACACTGTGCCGCGGCCGCACTGGCCCGACCCAGCGTTCGAGCAGCGTCGGCCGCCGCAGGAAAGCCCGACACACGATTGCCCACAAGATCGAGCGCTCGGCTTCTTTCCGGTAAGTGAGCTACGTGGCCGCCGGCTCGTGCAGTGACGGCCAGGGCTTGAACCGCCCCATAGTCGTTCGACGCCTTAAGCAAGCAGGCGCTCTCCGGGGCGCGATACTGCCCGCAACGAGCCGACGACCTCGTCTGGCACGCAACGGCTCCCTCGGCGCGATACTCACAGCCGCCGTAGCGACGATCAACGCACGGGCGCGCTCGGTTAGGGCAGCACGGGCGGCAAAGAATGCCTCGACGCGGCGCACGCCGGCGACGCCGTCGTGCAATCCGCACGATCGAGCCAGCCAGCGTCCGGATGCCGTGCGCGTGCAGCACGACAACGATACGCGACCGTAACCGCAGATCGACCGGATCGGCCCCGTGGGCCGTCCCGCGGCAGTTCGGTAGCGCCGTGCTCCGAATGGAGCAATGACGCGGGTTGATGTCTTCCGTAGCATCGGCAGGGCGCCGCACTTTCGCTTATGGCGCATCCGGACGCCTGGAGGCTAATGTGAAATTTCTGGTGACATTCACCGAACGCTCCTATCAAACCGACGAGGAACGACAAGCTACGCTGAGCGTGCGCCTGCGAGGCCTTCGCCATCTTCAGCAACTCGCTGCGAGCGCCCGAATCGATTGGGCCTTCGCCTCGTCGGATCGCACGTCGACCATCTATCTCGTCGAGGCCAACTCGCTCGAATCGCTCGACGCATTGATCAAGGCATCGCCTACCTTTCCTCATGTTGATGTGTCATGTGTGCCGACGATTGGCGCCCGAGCCGTTGCAAGGGAGATTCTGAACAACCTGGCGCGCGACGGCGCCGTGCCATCGGCGCTGACCATTCCCGAAGCTGCCTCGCACCGTTCACCGACGGCCGAAGGCCACTACTGGCTCATATATAAAGAAGTCCCGCCCTTCTCACCCACGGTAAGCGAGCAATATCAACGTGACACGCTCGAGCGCACTGTTCAATCGAAGAACGATGTCGACACTACAATCGAATTCGCCGATCTCAACGCCGTAGGCAGGATGGCCGGCTATCTGATCGGGCAAGGTACGCGTGAGGCCGTATCGCGCTACGTCGCGCAGTGTGCGGTGGGCCAGGACATCACTTGGAGCATGACGCCGCTCATCCCACTAGAAAAGGCGCTCCTCATCGAGGCGGCCGACTCTGACGTACTCCGTACGGAGTAACGACAACGCTCCGCTTCGGCACTAGCATGTCAACAAACTGGCCGCCGCATCTCCTCGCCCAGTTTCCACTGGAGGAAGATACGAATGAACCGTCGCAGTGCTTTAAAGTCCTGGGTGGCGCTAAGCGCCGCAACCGGATTCTCGCAGATCGCGCTCAGCACCCGCAGCCGGCAGCGAGCGTGGCCCCCCCCGCGCTCGGCGCGACCGATCCAAAGGCCGCCAGCGCTACGCTCATGGTCGCGAGCGTGGCGCTCGGCGGAGATCGCTGCCTGGCCGCAGTGGTACCCGATGGACTCGTCAATCTGAATACACTCGGCGCCCACATGGGCGTCGCAGTCCCGACATCTTGCGAAGCGTTGGCCGATCCAGCGAAGTTTAATCAGGTCAAAAGCCTAATGCGCGAAGCCGAGCGCTCCGGTGCATCTTCACAATTTCTCGTGGAGGAAACACGTGTGCGCCGATTGGGTGTCCCGGCGGACCTCGCCGCACTCATGCGTTCGGGCGCCGCGTCCGTCTCGGCCAACTACCCCGCGGGCGTCGTCACCTTCTCTTGATCCGTGCCCAGCTAATCGCAGAACCAGCAGGAGCAAAGCATGATCCTACGCGTCGACAACGTGTTCTTCGTCACACCTGATGTGGCAAAGCTGTCGAACTACTACGGCAATCTTTTGAATGTCCCCGCGAGACGCGCTCAGGTCGAGGGACCGGGCCTCATGTGGGCGGAAATCCCGATCGGTGGCATGGAGTGCTCGTTTCGGAAGGCGGAGGCGACGACCCAGGTCCACCCCCGCGCAGCCAGTGATTTCCTCGAGTGCAAGCCCGGCGGCGGTGTGACGATTTCGTTCGAAGTGAGAAATACGGACGAAACGATCGACGCATTGACGAAGCGCGGCTGCAAGTTCTTTGGGAAGCCCCTGCTTTGCACCGGCGGCAAGGAAGTGATATCGATTTTTCAAGATCATACCGGCCGCGCCGTGCAACTCTATGAGGCGCGCGTAGGGACCGGGAACGAGACCGTCATGATGCAGGTGCGCGGCGGTGTATCGCTGCAGCGTCCATCGACGCCGCAAGGTGCGCTGTTGAAAACCGGCTTCCCGCAATCCGAGGCAGATGCGTCGTTCGGGTTAAGCCCAAGCGATCCCACGAGCCGGTGGGGGTACATCACGGCGCGGGAAATTCGCGCCGGCTCCAACTTGCGCGACGGTCGCAATTTGGCATACAGCGCTGCCTTCTACGACGACGACTTAAAGGCAGCCAAGGCGTTCTATCACGGCGTCCTCGGCTTGCCCGTCGCGTACGAATCGAGCGAACGTCTACGCGTAGACGCCGACGGCACGATTCTGGAGTTTCGCCAATTGCACGCTGAGGATCCCTACGTCAGGGACTCCAACCTCTTCAGAAAGGGCCACGGCGGGATTCCGATGTTCGAAGTGCGCAACATTGCGGCAGCAGAGCAGCGAATGTCCGACCTCGGAATCAAGCCGCTCGATCCCCAGCGGCTCGAAGCCGACGAGCGGGGCCGTCGCTTGGCTTACACCGATTACGAAGGGAACATCTTCGAGTTCTGGGAGCGTCCGGACATTGTCCCACTGAACACAGCTCAAGTCCTTTCAATGAACCTCGCCACGATGGAAACTTGGCAGTTCCAATCGATGCAGGCATAACCGGGCACCAGGGTGAACACGATGTTTGCAAACGTCATGGCCGCCTGGTTGACCGATGGCGTCCGCCGCGTCCTTGTCGACATGTGCCGCTTTCCTCGAACGGAAGGGGCCTCGCCGACCGCACTTGACCGCGGGTCGCTTGCGGCCCACAACGAAGCATTCATAGCGAGCTTCTTTATGGAGCAGTTCCACGAGCCGCGGGACGGTGGCGACATCCTGCGGCGTATCGTCGACAGGGACTTCGGCGGCAGGCAAGCGCTGCACGCGGCATGGTGCAGCGCGGCGTCCGACGAGACCGCCGCGTGGCTCGTCCTCGCTTTGAGCTTCCAAGATTTTCGGCTTCACCTATTCCCACTTACCCTCAACGAGGCACCGTTTTGTGTGGCGCCTATTCTGAGTTGGTGTGCTCACCCACTGGTCGTGCAGCAGGCCAATCTGTCCCGGGCAGATTTGCTCGACCAGCAATGGCGCGATACCGACTGGGATTGCGCTGAACAACGGCTCGCTTGCCTTTCCCAGCCGCTCGATCTGTTCAACGAACCGCAAAGCTGCGTGGCGCTCGCCTGCGAGTCAGCCGCGAAGTAGCAGCTCAGATTGCATCGTATCGAAGCGACGCCTCCGGTGGACACACCAACCTTGCGAATGGAGCACCGAACCGGCATGAGCAAAATCAGAGCACTCGAAGAAGTCAACGAAGAGCTGGAACGGCGAGATTGGTTCCAGGTTTCCAACTTGTATACGGTGGTCCAGACTCTCGTTTGTGTCGGCTGCTATCTGTCAATCGCCGCGATTGGGTTGAAGCTGGACCGCTGGTTCGTCTGGGTTCTCGCCTGGCCCATGCTAGCGTTCCTGCTTGCCGGCTTCCTTGGCGCGGCCCACGATTGCGCGCACCGCGTTCACTACGCCTCGCCTATCGCCAATCGCGTCGCCGGCATGTTCTGGGGGGCGGCGACATCGGTGAACTTCACCCTCTATAAACACTTCCACCTCGACCATCATCAGTTTGTCGGAACAGGTAAGGACACCGAGCCCGCCGGCGAATTCGATTCGTTGGGCTCCTATCTCCGAAGCCTGCCAACGGTTCACTTCTTCATGACGTTTTGGCGCATGTCGATACGCGCGATGCAAGGGCGATTTCCGCATTTCATCCGCAATAAGTCGCAACGCCGCGAAGTACTGTTCGATAACGCGGGGCTGGCATTGTGGTTCGTCGCCATGGTCGGATCCACAGTCGTCTGGCCCGTGACTGTACTGAAGGTGTATTGGATTCCGCTCCTATCATTCTTCCCATGTGTCTTTATCTTCAGCCTGCCTGAGCATTACGGCTGCGAGCAGAGTTCGAACTGGCGACGCAATACGCGCTCGGTAAGATCAAATCCTCTGGTGTCGTATCTGTACTGGAACGGCAACTTCCACGCAGACCACCACATGTTCCCGCGATTGCCATCGCGCTATCTGCCACGGCTCAATCGCCTGCTGGACGGCAACTTTTCGTTCTCTTCCGATTCCTATCTCGCGTTTCATATCGATCTCATTCGTCGTCTGAGTTCGAAGCAAGCAGGAGCCGCGCTGGAAGATGGCATGATCAAGGTGCTCTCGCCGAGCGAGAGAATTCACTTCAACGAACTGCTAGTGCAAGACTCCACGGAAGAGGGAAGCGACCGATGACTGCACAACCGTACCTCATTCGAATGACCGAACGCGAATGCCGCGATGCGCAAGAAGAGGCGGCGATGTTGCGAATTCGCGCTGCGGCGCTCGACTATCGCGCGCAACGGCTGGAACAAGGGGAGCTCGGCTACGCCTTTCATCTGCGCGACCGGCCGTGCGGCCTGCATCTGGCGCTCGCGCAAACCAATCAGGATCTGGATCTGCTGATCAAACGCGACCCGCTCTTTCCCTATTCGCAGATCGACGTCTTACCCTTGATCGATACTAAATGGTTGATCAAGGAGGCGCAGGACCATCTTGGAGAGCAGATTATCTCCGATTCCCGCGCGGCAACACTCGTGCATCCGCAGCAAAGGGCCTCGGAAGAACATACGTACTACTTCGTGTGGAAGGAGGTTCGTCCGTTCAGCCCACTTCTGTCCGAAGCGGTTCAGGACGACATTTACCGGCGCACGGTACGCTCTCAGGACGCACACGAAAACAGGCGACTGGAATTCGCCGACCATAACCCCGCGGGACGTCAAGTTGGCATTCTGATTGGATGCGGTTCGCAAGCCGAAGTTATGAGTCATGTCAAAAATTGCGAAGTGTTTCCGGACACGGTTGTCACCTGCGAACCGCTGCTGACACTCAGGGCGGCTTTCGGGCAGTGCTGCGCGCGGCTGATCGAGCTGCGTCGGGAGCCGCCTCAATCCGCCGTCTTCGAAGACAGTATCGATGCCGCATATGTCTGACGGTGGAAGTTGCAAGCGTGACGCGATACGCGAACCTATCACGGCGCATCGTCTGCGCGCAAGCGTATCTGAGGTGTTGGACCAGCACCGCTCGATGCGGCACTTCGCGGATCGCGAAGTGCCGCGCCACGTCATCGAGGAAGCGATCTCCAATGCCGTGTCCGGCACGTCTTCATACGGAAATCTGAATTGCGCTTCCGTTATCTTGACGGCCGATCCCGAACGAATCGCTACGCTGCGGCAACTCCACTTCAATCAGCCGACGGTCAGGTCGGCCCCCATCATCCTGACCATGTGTGCGGACGTGCATCGCCTCTGCCGCTGGCTCGATTCGCGCGGAGCACGCACCAATTTCGAGAACCTGCACGGATTGGCGCTGGGAGCGGTCGACGCATGCCTGTTGGCTCAATCGATCGCACTGGGCCTTGAGGCATCGGGGGTCGGCATTTGCTTTCTCGGTACCACGCTCGATGCGTGCATTGAAATCGCTCATTTCTTGGAATTGCCGCGCGGCTGCTTTCCGATCACGAGCCTCGCGCTCGGCTATCCCGCCGACGCCCCTGTCAAGCGTCAGCGTCTGCCGCTGCGCGCGCAGCTGTTCGATGAACGCTACCCCGCGATCGGTGACGAAAACGTCGCATCGTGGTTCACGGACCGGGAAGCGGCCGACTGGACGGCATTGATGCAGCGCGACCGCCCCGCATTCGAGAAGATCATCGACTTGGGTATACGCAATTTTGCCCAGTACTGCACGAGCGACTTCCGCTATGCGCCCGAACAATCGGATGCGACCGCGAAGGCGTTGCTAAGGGCCATGCGCAAGTTGGGGTTTCGGAAGACGATCGTGGCTTGACGCCCGCCGTCACCATTTCCGCCGCAGCGCGGATGCCTTGGCGGCCAGTTGTGCGCGAGACTTCGTGCCGGTTTTGCTAAACAGGCGCTGCAGATGCGATTTTACCGTTAACTCGCTGATTCCGAGAATCTGCCCGATTTCCCAGTTCGTCTTGCCCACGGCGATCCAGTCGATGACCTCCATTTCGCGCCGGGTTAGCGCTGACTCCTTGCCTGATCTGGACTCCGGCGAACATACGTCAAGCAGAAGGCGCATGAGGCAATTTGCGATCTCGGGCATGAATTGCTCTAACGCAAGCAATGCCGAACGGCTGAACGGCGCATCGGCATACAGGCTGATGAACGAAACGGACTGCTCGTCGTCGGATGCCTGCCCGTGCGCCAACTGTGTGCGAAAATTTTGCCGCTTGAATGCGGTCAACCAGACACTATGCTCCAGGTGGCCCGGCTCCCTTGCATCGAATGTCTGAAGGCACCGCATCCGGAACCAGTCATCGACGACGGGGCAGACGATGGTGCCGGGTGGTCCGCTGATGACTTCGAGGAACGCGGGCGGCATGTTAAGCGGCAAGAGCCGCTGAACGCTGAATCCGAGCGAATGACGCATGGCCACGCCATAGATCGCGTGCTGATGAGGCACCTGCCTGCGGAAGGCCGCCTCTGCCCATTCGACAAACGCGTCGAGCGAAGACAACGCCCGCAGGGCCCTCATGCTTGGTACTGATACCGAAGCCGCCGGCGTCGCACCGGGCTTGAGTGCGAAGCCCGTCCCACCATCATGGGGTCGATCGTGGACGGGCGGCGAGATGGAATTCATGGGTCAGGCCGCGAGTTCGGCACGCACCGCCTTCAGAAGCATCGCACGCTCGGAAGTGGAGCTGACCCTGAAACGCTCGAAGTCAACTCCGCGACGCAGATCGGCAAAGAGCCCAGCGGGATCGTCGTGAAAATGCAGGAACGGCTTCGAACGCAGATAGAAGACGCCGCGCGACTTCTCCTTAAGATCGGGCAGCCCTCGAATTTTGGAAAGCAGGTCTTCTAACTGATCCAGCGCTGCGGTACCGGCATGTTTCATGGCTTCTGTCCTCCCTTCTTCGTTAGCGGGCTGCGCGCCCGGCGAGGCGCGGAAATGCGTCTGCGATGGACGACAACCCTCCGCTGTAGGCGCGCGCGATGTTACGAACCGACGCGCCCGTCGCCGAGGCAACGCGATGTCGATCATCGTCGGCCAAGCAGTTCAGGATCTCGAGACCTTCGTGGGGATGACGCCGGCCCAATGCCTGGCTGAACGCCTTGGCGACGTTAGCACGTACGTTGAGATCGGCCGAATCGGCCATTTCCCTGAGCCACGGCAGCGTAATGGCCGGGTACGTATATCCCAAATACCCGACGACAAACGGGCCACAGCAATTGCGCACGTACACATCGTCGTCGTGCATGATGGTCCACAGGCGTTCGAGAACGCGGAGCAGGCGCCGCTCGTTGGTAAACGCCTTACGTTGCATACAGCCGAGACACGCCGCGCGGCGCACGTAATACGACGAATCGGACGGCCACGACTGCGTCAATCGCATAGCCTCGTCGAAGCTCATCTCGATAAGATCCCGAAGTCCGAATCCTCCGGACTCCCTCGTGGACCAGTCTTCCGAGATGGCAAGGCGGCGCAATGCGGCAATTTCGGCCGCTACGTCCGCTTTCGATAGCTGGCGACGTGTCACTTCGTCGGTTCCTGAGTCAGGTTCGACGCGGTTCGGGCGCCCCAGACGAAGTTCCTGCCTCGCTCGGCGACCTGCAACTCGGCGTGCGTCGAACGAAACGCAGCCTTGAGCATCTGTGCAGCCCGCGCGACGTCGAACGAGCGGCACGAGAACACGTCCGCAAACGCGTGGTGCATCTCGGGAAACGTATGGATGGAGATATGGCTTTCCGCAATGACGAGAAAGCCGGTCACACCGTGGCCTCGCCAATCGTTGCCGCCGTCGTAGAAGAAGGCATACGGTGCGGTAAGCGGCTTCATGTCGATGGCTCGGCTGACCTCACCGAGCGTGTCGTGCACGAGGCGAAGATCTTCGAGCGCGGCTCGATCGCAGTGCTCGAGGTCGGCGATCAGATGAAGACCGAAGCCGCGAGCGCCAGGTTCACGCCTGATCGACATACTTCACCTTCTCGCGCGTCGTCGGTACGGCAAGCGACTTGCGATGGAAGCCGCGGAGTATGTCTAGTGCACTGCGCACGTCGGGCGCGAGCTGCAGGCTGTCCTGATTCACGTACATCTGGACGAATTCGCTCGTATCTGCGAAAGGCAACCCCCGAGCGAATTGCATCGCGTATTCGATCGCATCTGTCAGATGTGACATCGCATACCGAACGGAACGCGCGTATGCCGTGGCAATTTCGTCGCGCAATGCAGGCTCCAGCGAGCGCAAGATGCAGTTAACGCCTAGCGGCAATGGCAGGCCGCCGTGTCGGGCGGCGAATTCTTCGCCGAGATCCGCAACCAGATGCAAGCCAAGTTTGCGGTACGTGAGCTGCCCCTCGTGGATGATCACGCCCGCATCGACAGCGCCCTTCCGCACTGTATCCATGATGTCGGTAAACGTCATGTGGACTTCAAAGAACTCAGGTAGCAGAGCGCGCGCAACGAGCGTAGCCGTGGTTTGCGGCCCCGGCATCGCGACCTTGGCTCCGGCAAGTTCGTCCAGCTTCATCGGCCGCCGTGCGACGACTCTCGGCCCGTAGCGCCGCCCCACGCTCGTTCCCACAGGGAGCAATTCATAGCGCGCGTCGCGTTCAAAGTACGCATGTGCCGACATAGCCGTCACTTCGAGTGGATCTTCGCCTGCGGCAATCGTGTTCAGTGTTTGGATGTCGAGAAGCACATGCTCGATCCGGCAACCGGCAACGGCGACCTCGCCCGACGCAAAGCCATAGAACATGAAGGCATCGTCAGGATCGGGGCTGTGTCCAATCCGCAGAATTCGTCCTTTGGTAGTTGTAGTCATAAGGGTATCTCCGGGGATAATGCCTGAATCGGAATCGTCTTTGCGCGCCGGCTGACGAAATCCTTCACGCCAGGAGACTTCGTCGCCAACGTCCCGCATTGATAGGCACGCACGCGTTCGTAAAGCGTCGTGCGTTGCACGGCTGTAAAGCCAACCTGCTGGATCATCTCGATCACCGCATCCACGCTCGTCGCCACCGCGTGATTGGCTTCGCGTAATACGTTCTCCTCCAACAGCACGCCGCCGAAATCGTCCGCGCCCGCGAACAATGCAAGCTGGCCGGCACGCACACCTTCGCCGAACCAAGATGCTTGAATATGAGGAATCTCGTCGAGAACGAGACGCGCAACGGCAATTACGCGCAGGTACAGTGCCGCGCTGGCTTCGGTTGCGACGAGTTTGGAGAGTGGCGACTGTCCCGGCTTGAAGCTCCACGGAATGAACGTGTAGAATCCACCCGTCTCGCGCTGAAGCGCGCGCAATTCGAATAAGTGGTGGACGATCTCTTCGGGCGTCTCGACGTGACCGTACGTCATCGTGGCGCTCGTTTTGAAGCCGATCCTGTGCGCCTTGCGCATGACATCGAGCCACTCGTGCGATTTGAGCTTTTTGGGTGATATCTTGCGCCTGACACGATCGGCAAGAATCTCCGCGCCACCGCCAGGAATCGAGCGAATGCCGAGTGCCCATAGGTCTGCCAACACGGCTTCGATCGTTATACCCGTGGTCACTGCAAAGTGATGAATCTCCGATGGCGAGAACGGGTGGATATGCATGGCAGGCACCCTCTCGCGAATAGCTTGCACGAGCTGACGGGCGTGGGGCCACCTCAGATCCGGATGGTGGCCGCCCTGGATCAGCGCCGTCGTGGCACCGTTGGCGTACGCCGCCTCGATTCGGTCGGCAAGCTCGCCCGGCGACAACACGTAAGCGTCTGCATCGTTCCGCTTTCGATAGAAGCTGCAGAAGGTGCAATCAGTCAGGCACACATTTGTGTAGTTCGGATTCGTGTCGACGACAAACGTTACTTCTCTTGCCGGATACAGCTTGCGCCGAAGTGTATCGGCTCTAGCCATAAGCTCGCCGATCGGCGTATGCTGAAGCAACCCGGCGGCGTGCTCCCTAGAGATGTCCATGGTCATTTGGCGTTGACTATCAATTCAAGAAAATGGGATTCTGCTTGCTCTTCTGCTTGCGAGAACCGGCTAATCAGCGATGAAAAATACACCTCCGCCGCAGCCCGATCGTTGAACAATTGCTGCTGCATAGCGCGTCCGACCATGCGGTCCCTCCCTTTGTACGAACGGGCGAGCGCCGCGGACTCCGACAGCCAGGCGCGCACGTCATCCTTCTGCCGCCGGCTCAACGACGCGTTGATCATCCAGCGGGCAAATACGAAGGGGAGTCCAGTCTGGCTATGCCACCATTGCCCAAGATCGACTGTAAATGGCCACCCCCCCGATAGTTGCTGCGTGCGCGCCTCGTTGCCGATGCATAGCCGTCCGACTGCTTCCGATACACAAGTCGTGGTGATGAGCCGGGCGCTGAATTCGTTGAGCCATAACCTGCTCAATAGGACTGCAGATGTCTCGGACTGCGTCGTCAAGTGAATAGCCAAACCTCTGCGAGCAACCTCGCGCGGCGCGATCTGCGACAGGAGCAACACGCTGCCGACTGCCCCCCGGCAGGCAACCCCGAAATTGCCGGCCGGCTCCATGACGTTGGCGACATCCGGTCTTCGCGCGACCGAAACCAGTGCGACATCGACCAGTCTGTCCTTTGCGGCATGCCACGTTTGCGACGGCGGCAATTCGCCGAACGCAGTCGCAAACGGCGGCACGATCAATCGGAACGGCTCAGCGGATAAGTTGTTCACGAGAACAATCCGAGTCATGGTTGTTCAGGCCCGTTAGCGACCTGCCTCCCCAAAGCCCTCTCGCCGCCCGCTTCGCACGGAATCGCCGAACCAGCCGCTTCGCCGCCGAGCGATTTGTCCTGCCTCTCGAATCAGCGCCTCCATGTTGTTGGCATGCATGCGAGCGGGTGCCCCGCTCTTGGCTAGTTGCATGATCCGTTCGAGCCCGAGCGTCCCGTCCAAGTCGTCTGCGCCGAAGGTCAGCGCAGTACAGGCTGTCTCCAGTTGCAATGTCGGCCAGTACGCTTTGATATGCGGCACGTTATCGAGTACGAGTCTGGATATGGCCACAACTCTCAGGCATCGATCCGGGGACGCCATTCGCTCCGTCAGTTTCGTCGTGCCCGGTTGATAGGCGAGCGGAATCATCGCGTCGAAACCTCCCGTCTCGACCTGCAGCGCCCGCAGCTTGAACAGATGCTCGACGATTTCCTCGTCGGTCTCGATATGGCCGAACAGCAGCGTGCAGTTCGTCGGTAGCCCCACCGTATGGCTCTTTCGATGTATGTCCAACCATTGCTGCGGGGCGATCTTCTCCGGATAAAGCGCTTGGTGCACGCGCTCGCTCAGGACTTCTGCACCTCCGCCGGGTAACGCGTCCACACCCGCTTGCTTCAAACGCAGCAAGGTCTCTTCGATCGACAGCTTCGATAGCTTGGCGAAGAACGCGATTTCGACCGCGGTAAACGCCTTTATCCAGACATCGGGCAGCGCAGCTCGCAGCGCTTCGATCAGCCTCACCGAGCGATCGAGCCCCCAGCTTGGCCAAAGACCGCCCACAACGTGCACTTCGTCGATGTCCGCATCGTGAAGTGAATCGAGTATGCCCGCTTCGTCGAGAGAATAACCGTGGCTATCCTTCGGCTTCGCGGCGAAATCGCAGAATTTGCATTCATGCACGCAAAGATTCGTTGGGTTGACGTGCCGGTTCACGGTGTAGGTGACGACATCGCCAAAGCGCTTTCGCTTCGCATCGAATGCCATACGTCCAAGCTCATGCAGCGGAGCGTTTTGAAGCAAGTCGAGAGCGGTCAAGAAGTCCATCGTCGGCAATTGTCGAATGCGAGCTGTCAAAGATGTGCAGTTGAGCGAATGGCGCTCGTAACTGCTACCCTGGGATAGTTGGGGGCGAACGTCGTTTTAGTGCCGCCACCTCCATACGACGAATTTCCGGCTCTTCGGGATGTGGAACATGCCTCTGCTCGTCACTGAAGAACACAGCACTCGCGGAGTCAACGAACAAGCGCCCGAGGGCTGTGAGTGACAGATGCTCGGCATCGAACGTGGCGAACCCGAGCTCTTGTAGCTCTGCAAACTCGCGGGCAAAAATCGATCGCGCATCGCCCCCAAAACGCGCTTCGAACGGCCCAAGAGGTACGTCGAGAGTTTTTACGCCCAGCACGAAATAGCGTCTGCGCGCTTCGTCCGCATCGGCGTAGGTGGCGGATACGAGCGGCAAGCGATTGAAAGTCAGCTCACGGACGTAGCGATCGAGTCCGAGGCCGTTGACGGTCGTATATCCGCCCACGAATCCGAGCGCGCCCGGGCCCAATCCTAGAAACTCAGCCTGCGGCGCCCCCCAGTGCCGCTCCTCGTAACGGCAACGGCGGCCAGCCTTCGCGAAATCGAAACCACCGCTCGCGCACGATGCATAGTGTTCGAAGCCCGCCGCGGTAGCACGCTCGTATGCCGCAACGGTCATATGGGCTTCAACCTCCGACGCTGGCAGCGTCTCGGGATTTTTCGCAACCAGGCTGTATAAGCTCAGATGATCGACGCAGTTCATTTTCAGCGCGCGATCAAGCTGGCCTAGCCAGCTATCGACGGTTTGGCCCGGACAGCGAAACAGCAGATCAATGGCTATCGAGCCGAACACCTCGCCTGCTGTTTCGATGGCCTTCAATCCCTGCTCGGCCGTATGTTGAGCCCCCAGCTTTGCGAGCATGACATCGTCGAATGACTGGATGCCGGTGCTGATGCGGTTGATGCCGATATCACGCGCGCTTCCTACCCATTCCGGTACAAGATGCGAAGGGTGACACTCCGCCGATATTTCGATCGTGTCAGAACAGGGAAATGACCTTTGAATCGCCGATAGGACCGAATGCAGGACTTGCGGCGCAAGCGTGGAAGGCGTGCCGCCTCCGAAATAGATGAACTCGATCGGCGGCCCGTCGCTCAGCGCGGCGTAAAGTTCGATTTCCTTGATGAGCGCCGTTACGTACGCGTCGACCTCGCTTGCCCGAGTTTGCTGCTTGTTGAACGGGCAAAAGCGGCACAGCTTGTCGCAAAACGGCACGTGAATGTAAATCCCGCTCGGCTTTGCTGCTATGTGCATCCGGCTCACGTCGATGTCGGTCAACGACTTCGGGTACCACCGGATATAGTCGCTTTCGCGGCTGGAAAAGCTAGGATGTTCAAGGAGGGTATGGAGAAGTCTCATGGGTTACCCCATCCTAACGACAAGGGGGTGCTTGCCGCGCGCCGTTTCCACAAGTGCGCGCTCTGTCGGGTAGACATCGACCATGCAGTCTCGGATGACGCCAGCGTGGAAACTGTCTGCCACGTCGACGTTCAGATTCCGAACGAGATTCCTCACGCGCTCGAAGTCGATACTCGTTACAGGCCCCTTGGGAACACAGACCACTCGTACCACGTCGCCCCTCTCATCCGGTGAAAAGACCTGAATCTGCAGCGCTGCCAATTCGGACAAATTGGTCAACATCTGCCGCACCTGCGCTTCCGAAATTGCACTGCCGTCAGCAAAGTTCACCACGAGATCGGCGCGGCCGACGATGGCGATCGAATGGCGAAAGCCTTGGGCCATCTGGCCGGTACCGAGAACCTCAACGATGTCGCCGCTACTGTGCCATAGGGCGTCGCCCATCCCCCGCACGGCAAGCACGCCGATCTGCCCCTCGGCCAACCCGACGACCTCT
>CAWIRZ010000034.1:0-15760 GCA_963838695.1 uncultured beta proteobacterium
CCGTCACCGTTTTTCGAACGTGACGCGAGGCGCGTTGCCGTCGACGTCGTGCAATCAGACATTGCGCGCTTCATAGACCGTCGTGGCACCGCTGGCGGCGCGCGCGGCCATCAAGTCGCGCGTCACTTCGGTCTGGCCGTAGACGAGTACGGTCGACCCGCCGGTCAAGCCTTTCAGGTCGATTCGGGTTCGCTCGCCGCCGAACGCTAGTTCGACGCCTTCGTGCACGAGCCCTTCGGCGTCCATGCGCGCGCCGACGCCGGCCTCGCGCAGCAGGTCCGACGTACCCTGTTCCAGCACGCCCGCGCGGATTCGCCCGAGCACGTAGTCGCCGGTTTGCCGCTCGAGCACGACGTTCTCGATGCCCGCACGCTCGAGTAACTGGCCCAGCAGCAGGCCGGATGGCCCCGCACCGATGATTGCGACGCGTGTCTTCATGGCTGTGTCTCCTTTTGACGATGTCTCGTTTTCTTGTATTTTTCGACGTTTAACTGCCTGCGGAGAAGGCAAATTTGTGCAATAGAATAGGACTTTTCAAAGATCGTTCGTTTTACCCTTGGTATGTGGTCCAACGCTCGAGGCTTGAAACCGACACCCGCTTTCGTATGGACTATTCGCCGATCAAGGACATTCCGGTATTCAAGCTATATCGGGGAGGGCCCAGACTGGCCCACGCCGGATCTTTTGCATTGCGAATCGATTCCGGCGCGCAGCAGGCTGCATGATTGGGAGATTCACCGGCTCGGCATGCGGATCTGGCACAGATTCTTTATCTGCGGAAGGGATCGGCGATCGTCGACATCGAAGGCGAGCGAATCGAGATCGCGAAACCTTCAATTCAAATCGTGCCGCCGCTATGTGTGCACGGGTTTCGGTTCAGCCATGACGTCGATGGCTTCGTCGTCACGCTCGCCGCGCCGCTCGTTGCGTGGCTGCGGGAGCAGATCGACGCGCAGCAGCCGGTTCTGCAACACCCGGCGTGTTACGCGGCCGGCAAGGATCGCGCCTATCTCGATACGTTATGCAGCACGCTCGATCGCGAATACGCTACGCCCGCGCCGTGGCGCGACCTGCTGTTACGCTCGCTCGTCAGCGCGCTGGTCGTTTGGGTGGCTCGGCATGACGCCCGGCAAGCGAGCGCCGGCGAGCGGCGCGATCGCGGCCAGGCGCATCTCCAGGCGTTCTCCGAACTAGTCGAAAAGCACTATCGCGAACATCTGGCCATCGCCGACTATGCCGCGCATCTCGGTATTACCGCGGTGCATCTGAACGCCGTATGCCGCCGTTTCGTGGGACAGAGCGCGCTGGAGGTCATCCATCAGCGCCTGCTGCTCGAGGCGAAGCGCAATCTCATCTATACGACCCTCAACATCAGCCAAATCGCCGATCTGCTGGGCTTTTCGGAACCGGCTTACTTCACGCGTTTCTTTAAGCGGCTCACGGGCAACACGCCGAACGCGTTGAGAAAGCGGAGCTAACGCAAGGCAGAGGACCACCCACTGGTCCCTGCGCCCACCTCACCCGTGCAATGCAAGACCTCGTGCCCTCGCGTAGCCGAGGGTGCCGCTCATTCCGTGTTTTCCCCTAGCGCCCGACGCTTGCAATCGTCGCTCTATAAGTTATGCTACATAATGAATATCATAGATAACTATATCGACGGCGACAACAATGGGAGACACCCTCATGAGCACGATAAGCACGCCTTCACCGCACGACACCGCCTATCGAGCGGAAGACGCTGATCCTCCTCGCATTAGGCTTCGGCCTGGTGGGCCTCGACCGCTGGATCGTCGCACCGCTGTTTCCCCACATGATGCGCGATCTCGGGCTCAATTTTCAGCAGCTCGGCAGCCTCATCGGCATTCTCAGTGTTGCGTGGGGCGTGTGGGCAATCGCCATGGGGCCCGTTTCCGACCGCATCGGCCGTAAAAAAATCCTCGTCGCAACGATGGTGGCTTTCTCTTTGCTTTCGAGCTTGTCCGGCCTCGCGGCCAGCTTCGGGAGCCTGATGCTGATTCGCGCCGTCATGGGCATTGCGGAAGGCGCGTTCACCCCGGCGAGCGTTGCGGCCACGGGAGAAGCGTCGCTACCCTCGCGGCGCGGCTTCAATCAAGGGCTGCAACTGAGCATGTTCTCGCTGCTCGGGCTCGGCTTCGCACCGATCATCGCGACGCAGTTGCTGCGGTGGTTCCGTCTTGGCATTGGGTGTTCATGATTTCGGCAGTGCCCGGGTTGATCGTGGCTGCGTTGATCGCCTTCATGCTGCGCGAGCATCCGCGAAACGAGCTGCCGCACGCCGATAGCGCGTACGTGAAAGCGCGCTGGACCGCCTCGCTCTTTTCGCAGTCGCAATGTCTTGCTCGCAACGCTCGCCATTCTCTGTGCGATGGCGGGCATCTTCGTTGTCAGTGCGATGGTGCCGACCTATCTCGTCGAAGTGCTTCACCTCGATACGCAAAGCATGGGCTTCGTGGTGTCCGCGATCGGCTTCGGTGGCTTCATCGGTTCGTTCGGCATCGCGGGCGTGTCCGACTTCATCGGGCGCCGCAACTCGGCTGTCATCTCCTTTGTCTGCGCCGCCGTGCTGCTCTATATCTTTTCGCGCACGGCACCCGTGCACAGCTTCTCTTCGCGCTGCTGTTCGGCATCTCCGTGTTCGCGCTCGGGTTACTCGGCCTCCTGAGCGGTCCGATCGCGACGGAGGCGGCACCGATCGGCCTCGTTGCGTCGTCCGTTGGACTCGTGTCCGGAACCGGCGAAATCTTCGGCGGCGGGCTAGCCCCCGTGATTGCCGGATACATCGCGCAGCATTGCGGCTACCCGTCACGCTCGACTTTGCGCTAGCGGGACTCGTGGGCGGCGCAGTGGTGTCGATCTTTCTCATGGAAACGGCACCGCGTAAGCGGGCCGCCGCCGCGGACGGTGCTTTCGTCGCCTCGCGCGACGCTGCTTGACCCATACCAAACCACCCTGCGGCAACGACCGCGGGGACTCGTCATCAGGCAAGGAGACAATCGATGAAGCGCAAAGCAGTGTTCGCAGCCGCCGGTGTGCTGTTCGCCTCTCACGCGTTCGCGCAAAGCAGCGTGACGTTGAGCGGATTGATCGACGGCGGCGTGTCTTATATCAGCAATCAGGGCGGCAAGAGCGTCGTCAAGTTCGACGACGGCATCGAAGTGCCGAATCTGCTAAAGATCGACGGCAGAGAGGATCTGGGTGGGGGGCTCACCGCGGTATTCGATTTGACGAATCAGTTTCAGCTCGGCTCGGGTTCCTTCATGCCCGGACAAAGCTTATTCGGACGTAATGCGTACGTCGGACTCGACGATAAGAAATGGGGGCGCCTGACGCTCGGCAATCAATACGACTTCATGGTCGACTCGCTGTTCTTCGGCTTCGACGATGCGGCCTTCTACGCTCAAGGCGTCTACGATTTCCGCAATGGGCCGTTCGCCGGATTGGCTTTACCGAATAACCCGACAGGTGCCTTCGACTGGGACCGCATGGCCGGCGAGCGCGTGCAGAACTCCGTGAAGTATCTGAGCCCGACCTTCGGTGGGTTTTCGGCCGGTGTGATGTACGGATTCGGCAACGTGGCCGGCTCGATCGGCGCGGGCAATGCGCAAAGCTTCGGGCTCAATTACAGCAATGGGCCGTTCGGCGCCAATGCGGCCTACACGCTCACGAAGACGGATGTCGGCGGCGTGCAGGACAGCGTGCGCAACTGGGGCGTCGGTGCCCATTATCACATTGGCCGATTGGTCACGACCGCACTCTTCACGACCGTGCGCAACGAGTTGAACGGAGCGAGCGTGTGGCAAGGGGAGGTGGGCGCGGCATACTCGTTCAACAGCCCGTGGCTCCTGAGCGGCGTCTATTCGTACATGAAAGGCAATCATGTCGTCAACGAGAATCATGCGCACCAACTGACAGGGGAATTGCAATACAACTTCTCGAAGCGGACGAACGTCTATATCGCCGCGGTCTATCAGCGGGCCAGCGCAGGAGGGAACGCGCAGATCAACGACGTCCCGGTCGCTTCGAGCAGCCCGTCGCAGTTTATTGGGCGTATCGGTTTGCAGACGCGCTTCTGAGCGGGTTGTTCAGGTCTTGTTGTTCGGGCGCAGTTGCTCAATGCGGAAGGGGGGCTCGTTCGCCATGCCGTACCGGCTACGAGCCCGCTCGCTCACTCCACGAATATCTTGCGCAGCAAAGCCTTCAACTGCTCGCGCTCGGACTCGCTTAGCCGCTCCAGCGCCATCCCATCGGCAACGGCCGCCGCCTTCAGTGCCCGGCCATAGTGCCGAATGCCCTGCGTCGTCAGCGCCACGTGTTGCACGCGCTTGTCCTCGGTGCTGCGCTGGCGTGTCAATAAGCCTCGTGCTTCAAGGCGATCGAGCAGCGTCGCGAGGTTCGGCGGCGCGACGGCGAGCGCGTCGGCGAGCGCGCGTTGATTGATGCCAGGGTTGCCCCTCACGACCGATAGCACGGCGAATTCGGCTTGCCGCAAGTCGTGCTTTTCCATCTCCTTGTCGAACAGCGCCTGAATGACGAGATAGGCGCGCCGGACGTTGTAGCCGACGAGTTCGAGCAGCGCGGATTGATCCGTCTGCTCGCTTGTGTCGTCGTCGGCCGAGGGCAGCATCAAAGGCATGAGGGTACGCGCAGGATAATGGAAAACACGGGAATAAACGCGGCGATCATAGCATGCACGCTCACGCGCCTTTTACCGGGCAACGGCTCGCGCCTGATCGTTTGCCACCTCATCTAGTTATGTGTTATAACTATTTCCATTGGCAACGGACAACTGCGTGGTGGTAGACATGATGCAACCCTCGTACGAATTCCTGAAGGTCGAATATGCCGACTCTTTGGCATTCGTCTGTTTGAATCGACCCTCGAAACGCAATGCGATCAGCGACCCGCTCGTGGCGGAGTTGCGCCGGGCATTCGAAACGATGCCCGATACCGTGCGAGCGATCGTACTTCACGCCGAGGGAGAGCATTTTTGCGCTGGACTCGATCTCGCCGAAATGCGCCAGCGCAGCACCGTGGAAGCGATGCATCACTCGCGCATGTGGCATGCGGCGTTCGAACAAATTCAGTTCGGGCGGGCTCCCGTTGTCGCAGTCTTGAAAGGGGCAACGATCGGCGGCGGTTTGGAGCTCGCTTCGGCGTGCCATGTACGCGTGGCCGAAGCGTCGGCGTTCTTCGCCTTGCCCGAGGGCAGCCGTGGATTATTCGTGGGCGGAGGCGCGTCCGTGCGCGTGCCGCGGCTTATCGGCGTGGCGCGCATGACCGACATGATGCTCACGGGGCGAGTCTACGATGCGCAGGAAGGCTACGACGCCGGCATCGCCCAGTATCTCGTCGGCAACGGCGAGGGGCTCGCCAAGGCGCGCGAATTGGCCGAGCGTATCGCGCAGAATTCGCCCACCACGAATTATGCGGTCACGCAGGTGTTGCCCCGCATTGCCGATCAATCGATCCAAGACGGTTTGTTGACCGAATCGCTGATGGCTTCGGTCGCCTTGAGCGATCCTCAAACGCAAGATCGGCTGGCCGACTTTCTCGAACATAGGGCGGCCCGCGTTTGGCCGAAATGAAGGTCACGCATTCGGACGCGGTGTGCGCGACGCGCACCGTGGCGTAGCGTAAGAGTCAATTCGCTCGACAAGACGGTCGGTCAGACCGCAGTCAAGAGCACGATGGAAGGAGACGTTCGATGGCAGCTCACCCCTATCGACGCGTGCAGTTCGGCGTCGGCCCACTCGAAGTGATCGAAAGCCGAGACGGAAGCTTGCGGGTTCGCTCGACGACGCCACTGGCTGCGTATCCGGAGCGCGTGATCGACCGGCTTTTCGAGCATGCGTCGGCCGCGCCCGAGCGGACCTTTATCGCGCGCCGGGCTGCGGATGGGCAATGGCGGCATTTGAGCTACGGGCGGGCGGCCGCCGCTGCCCGCAGCATCGGAGAGGCGCTACTCGCGCGCGGGCTCAGCGCCGAACGGCCGGTAGCGATCCTTTCCGGCAACTCGATCGAGCATGCGCTCCTCGCGCTCGGTTGCCTGTGCGCGGCGTGCCTTATGCGCCTATTTCACCGGCTTATTCGCTGCTCGACAAGAGCTTCGGCAAACTACGCCATATCGTCTCGCTCATTACGCCGGGGCTCGTTTTCGCCGATGACGGCGCGCGCTTTTCGGCCGCGATTGCCGAAGCGGTTCCGGAGAACATGGAAGTCGTCGCCAGCGAAGGAGCGCCCGCTGGGCGCGCGTACACGTCGTTCTCTTCACTGCTTCGCACGAGCCCCACATCGGCGATCGATCACGCACGCGCCGCATCGAACGGCGACACGATCGTCAAGTTTCTTTTCACCTCGGGCTCGACGAAGATGCCCAAGGGCGTGATCAATACGAACCGCATGTGGTCGAGCAATCTCGCGATGGAGACCGCGGCATGGCCGTTCCTCGCCGAGACGCCGCCTGTCTTCCTCGATTGGCTTCCGTGGCACCACACCTTCGGCGGCAATCAGAATCTTGGGCTCACGCTGTTGCACGGCGGCACGCTGTATATCGACGACGGCAAGCCCACCACCGACGGCATGGCGACGACGCTTGCCAACTTGCGCGAAATCTCGCCGACCGTCTATTTCAACGTGCCGAAAGGGTGGGAAGAAATCGCGCGAGCGCTCGAAGGCGACGCCGCGTTGCGCGAGCGCTTCTATGCTCGCTTGCGTATGCAGTTCTATGCCGGCGCTGCGCTCGAGCAGCCTGTGTGGGACCGGCTTCATGCGAGTGCAGTCGCACATTGCGGAGAGCGGATCGTCATGAATACGGGCCTCGGCATGACCGAAACGGCCCCTTCGGCGATGATGATCGTCGAGACGGAGGTGACTGCAGGGCAGATCGGTGTGCCGTTGCCCGGCATCGAGTTGAAGCTCGTGCCGATCGGCGAGGGCGCGAGCCGCAAGCTGGAGGTGCGCTATCGCGGACCGAACGTTACGCCGGGATACTGGCGCGCACCGGAGCAGACTCAGCAGGCATTCGACGAAGACGGATTCTTTTGCTCCGGCGATGCAGTGCGCTGGCTCGACCCGTCCAATCCGAACCGGGGCTTCGTATTCGACGGTCGTGTGGCCGAAGACTTCAAACTCAGCACCGGAACATGGGTGAGCGTCGGCCCCTTGCGGCAACGGGTGATCGCCGTGGGCAGCCCGTATGTTGCCGATGCTGTTATCACGGGACACGATCGCGACGAAATCGGCGTATTGATCGTCCCTAACTTATCGGCTTGCCGCGCGCTTGCGCAACTGCCGCAGGCCGATGCGGCAGAGGTCTTCGCCGATGCGCGCGTGAGCGAGGCATTTCAGACGATCGTCGATCGGCTCCACGCCGAAGGCACGGGGAGCGCGAACCGAGTGGCGCGCGCGGCGCTGCTCGATCCGCCGCCTTCTCTGGCGACCGGGGAAGTCACGGATAAAGGCTCGATCAACCAGCGGGTCGTGCTCGCGCACCGTGTGGCGCTCGTGCAGGCGCTGCATAGCGGCAGCGGCACGATGCCTATCTGGCTGCCGCGCGGGTAGGGACTGGACACATTTGAGTATTGGTTTCGAAGGATCTGAACGCATGGACATCGACAACTTAGTCGCAATCGATACGCACGTACACGCGGAAGTGTCGTGCTGCCAGCCTCCGGACTTGTTCGGCAAGGAATTCGACGATGCGGCCGATAAGTATTTCGGCACGGTATTGCGTCAAGGGCGGCGCCCGACCATCCCCGAAACGATCGCCTATTACCGCGAGCGCAAGATCGGCTTCGTCATGTTCACGGTCGATGCGGAAAGCCAAATGGGGCGTCGCCGAATTCCGAACGAGGAAATCGCAGAGTTCGCCGCGGGCAACCGCGACATCATGATCGCGTTTGCGAGCATCGATCCTCATAAAGGAAAGATGGGAGTGCGCGAGGCGAGGCGTCTCATCGAGGAATGCGGCGTGCGCGGCTTCAAGTTTCATCCGACCGTGCAGGGTTTTTACCCCAACGATCGAATGGCCTATCCGCTTTATGAAGTCATCGCCGAATATGGACTCCCCGCGGTGTTTCATAGCGGCCATTCGGGCATCGGTAGCGGCATGCCTGGAGGCGGTGGCTTGCGCTTGAAGTACTCGGAGCCGATCTATCTCGACGACGTCGCTGCCGACTTTCCCGACATGAAGGTCGTGATCGCACATCCGTCGTGGCCCTGGCAGGACGAAGCGCTATCGATTTGTTTGCACAAGCCCAACGTCTACATCGATTTGTCGGGATGGTCGCCGAAGTACTTTCCCCCGCAATTGGTTCAGTACGCCAACACGCTCTTGAAGGACCGCATGTTGTTCGCTTCCGATTTCCCGCTGATCCGCCCGGATCGTTGGCTGGAAGACTTTCAGAAGGCGGGGTTCAAGCCCGAGGTGCATCAGTTGCTGCTTAAGGACAATGCCGTGAAGCTGCTCGCGCTCAGCGGTGCCTCGGCGGCGCCTGCCGCGTGAAACGATCTGCATATTGAAGTTTGAACGGGAGCCATCCATGCAAGTAAAAGGCCCGGCAGCACTCGTAACGGGTGCGGCGTCAGGACTCGGTGCGCAGACGGCACGCGCCTTGGTCGCGGCGGGCGCGCGCGTCACGTTGCTCGACATCAACGAGGCCGCGCTTCAAGCGCTCGTCGAGACGCTAGGGCATGGCGCGGCGCAGGCCGTGCGCTGCGATATCACCGATCCCGCATCCGTCGAAGCGGCGCTCGAGGCGGGGGAGCGCGCACACGGTGTTGCGCGGATACTCGTGAATTGCGCGGGCATCGGCGGGGCGAAGCGGCTCGTGGCCGCGATGGCAGCGCGATGCCGATGGAGGACTTCGCCCGCGTCGTCAATGTGAACTTGCTCGGCACGTTCAACGCGATCCGACTGGCGGCGGCGCGTATGACCCGTGCAGAGCCGCTGAGCGACGGCGAGCGCGGCGTTATCGTCTGTACAGCGTCGGTCGCGGCTTTCGATGGTCAGATCGGGCAGGCCGCGTATGCGGCTTCCAAGGGCGGGCTGGTCTCGCTGACGCTGCCGCTCGCGCGCGATCTCGCTCAGTTCGGCGTGCGCGTCATGACGGTCGCGCCGGGGCTGTTTCTGACGCCTTTGCTTTATGCGCTGCCCGAAGAGACGCAGCAGTCGCTCGCCGCATCCATTCCGTTTCCTAAGCGGCTAGGCAAGCCGGAGGAGTTCGCGGATCTGGTGTTGCACATCGTCGGCAATGTCGCACTCAACGGTGAAGTGATTCGCCTCGACGGTGCGCTGAGAATGCCACCGCGCTAAACGTTGCCGGGCAGCTGGAGATACTGCAAAACCGCCGCGCAATGCCTGACCGCGCGGCGGTTTTTGTTGGTCTACGCCATCCTCACGATCGGTTTGATCGTCCTTCCCTCGAGCGAATCGGCGATCGCTTCGTTGATTTCATCGAAGCGATAGAACTTCACCATGCGATCGAACGGAAACATGCCGAGCCCATGCAATCGGATCAGTGTTGGAATGAACGTATCCGGTGTGGATTCGCCTTCCACGATACCGATCACGCGTCTCCCCCACTCATGAAGTGCACGGCGTCGAGCGCGATCTCCGTGCCGGACGCCGACGCGCCCAGGATGCCGCAGGTGCCGCGCGGAGCCAAGCTATCGGCCGCTTGGCGAATCACCTTCGCGTTGCCGGTCGTGTCGAGCGTGTAGTCGACGCCATAGCCTGTTAGAGCCGTCAACGCGGCAACCACGTCGTCGCGCGCGGGATTGAGCGTATGCGTGGCGCCAACGCTGCGTGCGAAATCGAGCCGTGAATCGTGTAAGTCGATCGCGACGATCGTCGTCGCGCCGACC
The DNA here is from genome assembly GCA_963838695.1 of uncultured beta proteobacterium. Lineage (GTDB taxonomy): Bacteria > Pseudomonadota > Gammaproteobacteria > Burkholderiales > Burkholderiaceae > Trinickia. Next base: position 9,886 of record CAWIRZ010000034.1, read on the forward strand.
ACCCGTGCGGCCATGACGGCCGATAGCCCGACCGACCCGCTGCCGAACACGGCGAACGAAGCCCCCGGCGGCACACGTAGTGCGTTCATGACGGCGCCTGCGCCGGTCTGCACGCCGCACGCGAGCGGCCCCAGCAATTCGAGGGGCGCGTCGGTCGGCACTTTGACGACATTGTTCTCATGGCACAGGGCGTGACTCGCGAACGACGATTGACCGAAGAAATTGCCGTGAATCCGTTCACCGTCCTTCGAGAGCGCACTCGTGCCGTCGGCGCGTGCCGCAAAGAAATTGCGTGGGAAAAACTCATGGCAGTAACTTTGCGCATGGGCGGCGCAAGCAGGGCAGCCGCCGCACGAATCGTAGGTCATGACGACGGTGTCGCCAGGCACTACCTTGCGCACGTTGCGTCCCACTCGCTCGACGACGCCTGCCCCTTCATGGCCGAGGACGACGGGGTGCGGGGTCGGCATCAAGCCGTCGCGCACCACGACATCGGTGTGACAGACACCTGTCGCCACGACGCGTACGAGGATTTCGTCATCGCGCGGCGCTTCGAGTTCCAGCGTTTCGATCGAGAGCGGACCGCCTTTCTGACGCGCCACCGCAGCTTTGATTTTCATTCGTCTGTCTCCAATCTCATTTGGGACCGTCTAATGCGGTCAAGACATTGGCGACCGCTTGCCGTGCCGCAGCCGCGGTTGCCGTATCCGCTTAAAACGGCGTGCGTTCCGCGCTGCCCTTGACCGTCACCCATTGCCATTGCGTGTATTCCTCCGCATCGGCCGGGCCGCCCATGCTGCTGCCATTGCCGGAATCGCCACGTCCACCGAAGGGATTCACGCATTCGTCGGCAACCGTCTGCCCATTGATGTGCAGCAGGCCGCATTTGAGCCGCTCGCCGATAGCCGTCGCGCGCGGTAGCGACGCGCCGATCACGGCGCACGAGAGGCCGTACTCGGACTGATTGGCGAGATCGACAGCTTCATCATCGCTATCGAAAGGCGTGATGACGGCGACCGGGCCGAAAATTTCCTCGTCGAATGCACGCATGCCGGGCCGTACGTTCGACAGTACGGTCGGCTTGTAGAAGAGGCGCTCATAGGTGCCGCCGGCGTCCAGCACCGCACCGGCTTCGACCGATGCCCGCACGATCGAATCGACGTTCTGCAATTGCCGTTCATTGATGAGCGGCCCGATTGCGACGGTGCCGCTTGCGGGGTCGCCCACGGGCAACGTTTTGGCCTTCTCGACGAGACGCCGCGTCAGCTCGGCGGCGATCGAGCGATGCGCAACGATGCGGCCCGTCGCCATGCAAATCTGTCCTTGATGAAAGAACGCGCCGAACGCGGCGTTGCTGGCGGCGATGTCGAGATCCGCGTCGTCGAGCACGATCAACGTGTTTTTGCCACCGAGTTCGAGCGAGACTTTTTTCAACAGCCGTCCGGCGAGCTCGCCCACTTTTCTGCCCGCAGCGGTGGAGCCGGTGAAGGCGATCATCCGCACCTGCGGCGCTTCGACGACGGCCGCGCCCGCATCGGCGTCGCCGGGCACGACTTGCAGCACACCGGGCGGCAACCCAGCTTCTTCGAAGGCACGGGCGATCAAGAAGCCGCCGCTGACCGGCGTCTGCGGATCGGGCTTTAACACGACAGCGTTGCCCATCGCGAGAGCCGGCGCCACTGACCGCATCGAAAGAATCAGGGGGAAATTAAAGGGCGAAATGATGCCCACGACGCCATGCGGCACGCGCCGCGCGTAGCTTGTGCGCCCCGCGACCGACGGCAGTACGAGGCCCTGAGGCTGTAGCGGGAGGCCGGCTGCGATATGGAGTTGCGTCGCGGCTTCGCTCACTTCGAGCTGAGCTTTGGCTAGGATCCCGCCCGTTTCGCGGGCGATATAGCGGGCTGCGGATTCGAGACTACGCTCGAGTGCGGCCGCTGCTCGCCGCATGATCGCGGCCCGCTCGCGCGGCGCGAGTGCGGCCCACGCCGGTTGAGCGGCAGCGGCGCAGCGTGCCGCGTGCGCGACGTCCGTTGCGCGCGCGAGGCCGACGTTCGTCAGTCGGTCGCCGGTCGCAGGCTCGACGACGTCACGCGTCTCGCCGGCCGTGTACCACGTGCCGTCCGGTCCGCCGAATAAACGGCCGGTCCAGACGTCGTGATCGATAAGCGTGTGGTTCTGGCTATCTGCCATGTTCGATGTCTCCATGTCTGAAATGGTTCTTCGTTGTTATCTGTGCGGCAAGCGCACTACGCGTCACTTGCTAGAGTGCATCGCGCGTGCCGGCGTTCATGCTTGTCTAGAAAGTTATATCACATAACAAATAAGTCAACTATCGATTTCGCCGAGGACCGGGAGGGAGATGCTTCCGCGGTCGACCGGCGCGCAGACGTTTCCCTGAGTCGCGTCATGAGTAGTCGTTTACCCGAGTCATGCGTTTCGAGGCTGGTGATATTCTTGTCGTTGTATACAATCGCCGTCGTGATGGTCGATGATCGAATGTCGTCGGTTGCATGACTATTCGTAAAATCCCCGCAAAAGCCGGATTTGTTGCTGTGCTGAGCTTGACGCGAGGCACTGTGACGTGGGGCCTCTCGATTAATTGTATACATCGATGGAGCGATCCGATGTTCCCGAAGAATGCCTGGTACGTCGCCTGCACGCCCGACGAGATCGCCGACAAGCCGCTCGGCCGCACGATCTGCGGCGAGCGCATGGTGCTTCTTCCGCGGCGCCGGACGGCGAGGTCGCCGCGCTCGAGGACTTCTGCCCGCACCGCGGCGCGCCGCTGTCGCTCGGCTGCGTCCGCGACGGCAAGCTCGTCTGCGGCTACCACGGCCTGGTGATGGGCGGCGACGGCAAGATGCGTCGCGCATGCCGGGCCAGCGCGTGGCGGCTTCCCGACGATCACGACGCTATCCGGCGGTCGAGCGCTACGGCTTCGTCTGGGTCTGGCCGGGCGATGCGGCGCGGCCGACCCGGCGAAGCTGCACCACCTGACATGGGCCGAAAGCCCCGAGTGGGCCTACGGCGGCGGCCTGTACCACGTCGCAGTGCGACTACCGGCTGATGATCGACAACCTGATGGACCTGACGCACGAGACCTACGTGCACGCGACCAGCATCGGCCAGACGGAGATCGACGAGACGCCGGCACCGACGACGCGCGTCGAGGGCGACGCGGTCGATCACCAGCCGCTTCATGGAGAACATCATGCCGCCGCCGTTCTGGCAGGCGGCGCTGCGCGGCAACCACCTGGCCGACGACGTGCCGGTCGACCGCTGGCAGATCTGCCGCTTCACGCCGCCGAGCCACGTGATGATCGAGGTCGGCGTCGCCCACGCCGGCCAGGGCGGCTACGACGCCGACGCCGGACACAAGGTCGTCGAGCATCGTCGTCGACTTCATCACGCCCGAGACCGACACCTCGATCTGGTACTTCTGGGGCATGGCGCGCAACTTCAACGTCGACGACGCGGCGCTGACCGAGCACGATCCGCGAAGGCCAGGGCAAGATCTTCGGCGAGGACCTCGGCGATGCTCGAAGCGCAGCAGCGCAACCTGCTCGCGCATCCCGAACGCAGCCTGCTGAGGCTCAACATCGACGCCGGCGGCGTGCAGTCGCGCCGCGTCCTCGAGCGCCTGATCGGCGCAGCAGACACCGCTAGCGCGCCGCGGCGGCGCCGGCCATGACGCCATCGAACTGCAACGTGCGCGTCGCCGCGCAAGACGCCGAGGCCACCGACATCTGCAGCTTCGAACTCGTGCAGCGCCGACGGCGCGCCGCTGCCCGGCGTTCTCCGCCGGCTCGCACATCGACGTGCACGCTGCCCGGCGGCCTGACGCGCCAGTACTCGCTGTGCAACGACCCCGGCGAGAGCCACCGCTACCTGATCGCGCGTGCTGCGCGAGCGCGCAGTCGCGCGGCGGCTCGGTCGCCATGCATGACGCGTCGAGGAAGGGCGACGTGCTCGAGATCAGCGAGCCGAAGAACCACTTCCCGCTCGCACCCGCATGCGAGCCAGCTGTGCTGCTGGCCGGCGGCATCGGCGTGACGCCGATTGCTGTCGCATGGCCGAGCGCGCTCGATCGTGCCGGGGGCGTCATTCGAGATGCACTACTGCACGCGCGGCGTGGCGCGTACCGCGTTTCGCGATCGCCTTGCCGAGCCGCGTTTCGCGGGGCGCGTTCATCTATACTTCGACGACGCTGGCGAAAGTGAGCGGTTGAACCTCGACACGCTGCTCGCACACCCTCATCCCGATAGACATCTCTATGTATGTGGTCCTTCGGGTCTTATCGCAGCGACGATGGAGGCCGCCAAGGCTGCCGGGTGGGATGAGGCGAACGTACATCGCGAGTTTTTTGCGGCTGCGCCTAGTCAGGAGTGCGGTGGTGCGTTCCAAGTGAAGTTGTCGAGCACCGGGCGCGTGATCGATGTCGCAGCCGGCGTTACAGTCGTTGCCGCGCTCGCGGAGGCGGGTATCGACGTTCCTACTTCCTGCGAGCAAGGCGTATGCGGCACGTGTCTTACGGGTGTGTTGTCGGGCGAACCCGATCATCGCGATGTCTATTTGATGGACGACGAGAAGGCCGCCAACGATCGGTTTTTGCCGTGTTGCTCGCGATCGAAATCGCCGATGCTGGTACTCGATCTTTAAAGCAGCGAGGATAGCCGCGCATCGCACGAAGGAACAAGCAGGGGATTCGAATGGAGTCATTCGACGGAACATCGGGCGATGCGGCTGCGTCATCCGGTGCGTCGCAAACGGTCAAGGCGCAATTGGGGCTGCGCGAGTTGATTCTCGCGGGCGAAGTGGCGCCTGGCGCGCGCATTACTGAACTATGGGCGGTGGATCGCTTGGGTATGTCGCGCACGCCCGTCCGCGCAGCACTGATGCGGCTGCAAGACGAAGGGCTGCTCGACGCCGTGCCGTCGGGCGGCTACGCGGTGCGTTCATTCAGCCGTGCGGAGATCTACGACGCGATCGAGCTACGCGGCACGCTTGAAGGCATGGCTGCGCGGCTTGCGGCCGAGCGGGGCGTGGAGCCGGCGTTGATGGCCGAGTTGCAGAAATGTGTCGGTCGGATCGATGATTTGCTTGCTTCACCGAAGATGAGCGAGGCGAAGTTTTCGCGCTACGTCGAACTCAATGAGCGGTTTCATCGGCTGCTCGCTTCGGCGTGCAACAGCAGCGTGGTGGAACGGCAGCTTGCGAAGGCCGTCGCATTGCCGTTTGCGTCGCCAAGCGGATTCGTCGAGGTACAGTCTGTCGCTCGCGACGCCTACCAAGTGCTCGTCGTTGCGCAGGCGCAGCATCGCGCGGTGCTCGACGCGATCGAGCGTCGCGAAGGCGGGCGGGCCGAAGCGTTGATGCGCGAGCATGCACGCATCGCGCACCGCAACCTTGAAAATGCGCTTGAAAACCAGGCAGCACGCGCAAGGCTGTCCGGCGCAAAGCTGATCCGCGAGGACGCCTTGCCGGAATGAGGTGTTGCGCAGCATGCGCGTTTGTACGGATGGGATGGTGGCTCAGTTCACCTATCATAGATATACGACATAACAATTATGTCGTGTTCTCATACTCGACAAACGAACTGCTCGCCGACTACTGCCTCCCATGCCACTCGACAAAAGTCTTGAATTCATCGTCACGCAAGCGAGCGCCGCCGGCGCGCCCGATCTAGCCGACCGCCGCTGGACGGCGCACGTGCGTTGTATCGGCACATCCTCGCCGCAAAACGACGTCGAGCCCGCCGACGTCGTAGTTGAGAACGACACGATCGCGGGGCCTGGTGGTTCCTTGTCGGTGCGCATCTATCGGCCTCGGCGCGAGTCAGCAATACGGTACTCGAACCAAAGCAGCAGGACAG